>NZ_BAZK01000094.1 GCF_001310815.1 Pseudovibrio denitrificans JCM 12308 | reverse complement strand
GGATGGAGTATGACGCCCTTAATCAGCTGACCAAGGTCACCGATCCAGCTGGTTCTGTGTGGACCTACCGCTATGATGGTCTGGGCAACCAGGTCACAGCTTCTGATCCCAATCTTGGCATCTGGACCAAGGAGTATGACCGGGCCAATCGCATCATCAAGCAGACCGACAACAAGGGGCAGGTCACAACCTATTCCTATGACAAGGCAGGGCGGACAAAAACGCGCACAACCGCAACAGTAGCTTCTTCTCCTGTCAACATTATCGAAGGAACATCTGCTGCCAATGTGCTCAAGGGTGGAACTGGTTCTGACGAGATCTATGGTCTAGCTGGCAATGACAAGCTCTATGGCTATGACGGAAACGATAAGCTCTATGGCGGTGAAGGCAATGATATCCTCTACAGTGGATCAGGCGCAGATCTTCTAGATGGCGGCAGTGGTTCTGATCGTGCAGATTACTCATTGTCTCCATCTGGTGTGTCCGTGAACATGGCCACA
>NZ_BAZK01000093.1 GCF_001310815.1 Pseudovibrio denitrificans JCM 12308 | reverse complement strand
GGCCTTATAGGCATAGTGAGTGCTAGTACCATCGCCATGGTTGATCATGATCTGGCGATCGAGCGCATCATAAACATAAGTGACCGGCTGCGGTTCAGAGCCAGGCTCATGGAGCTGTTTGACCCAGGCAATCTGCCCCCGGGCATTGTAGCCTGTCAGCTCACGCACGCTCTTGCCGGAGCTGACGTCCTGTTCTGACTTCCATACCCGGCCGAGCCCATCATAATACTCGCGGCTGGTCACCGGGGTGCTGCCTGTGGCCGGTGTGCTGGTCTTGACGATGTGCTGGGTGTGCGGGTTGCCCCAGTTCACATAGGCCAGAGCCTCAAATCCGCCATCGGGATAGTTGGTGCGCACCAGTCGGCACAGAGCGTCATACTGATACTGTGTGACCTTGCCATTGACATCGGTTTGGGTGAGCGGAACGCCGCAGGTCTTGTCCCAACTGGTGCGGATGACATGGCGGGCATCGCCGGCATGGAACAGCGGGCTGCGCTCTTGTTCTGGGAACAGGTTGTATTGC
>NZ_BAZK01000092.1 GCF_001310815.1 Pseudovibrio denitrificans JCM 12308 | reverse complement strand
GCCACCAGAGAGCTCATCGTAACCAGCTCCCCCATAAAGCGTGTCGTTGCCGCCATAGCCCCAAAGGATGTTGTTGCCTGCATTCCCGGTTAATGTATCAGCATGATCACGTGTTCCCATAACACGTTCAATGGAGATGTAAGTATCACCTGCTGCATCCCCAGTGTTCTGGCTAGGATCGGCCAGGTTTACGGTAACCCCAGAGGAGGCGTAATAGTAGCGCACGGTATCAGTGCCCTCGCCACCATCGAGGATATCGGCCCCAGAACCATAGGCATTAAGCTGATCATCTCCGCCCAGACCGTAGAGTTTGTCTATGCCATGTTGGGCATACAATACGTTATATTGATCGTCACCTGTGAGAACATCATCAAAATTGGACCCTCCCACGCGTTCTATATTGGCGATTGTATCGCCTTCAGCATCCCCGCCTGAAAGTGATTTGGTTGACAGATTAACGATCACGCGACTTGGGGACTGATGATAATTGATCAGGTCACTACCGGCTCCTCCATCAAGATGGTCAGCG
>NZ_BAZK01000091.1 GCF_001310815.1 Pseudovibrio denitrificans JCM 12308 | reverse complement strand
ACGCAGCCGGTTGCCATCATCATAAGAATAAGTGCGGGTATAGGTTTGTCCATCAACGATGTAGCGTTCGCGCACCATCAGGCCATGACTGTTGTAGTCATAGTGGATGGTGGTAGCCCCATTGCTGATGCTGGTGAGCTGTCCGGTGTTGTGATACCCGGCCCGGGCCTCATCATAGGTGTAAGTGACATCTTCGGTGCTAGCGTGTGCCGCTGCTCCAACGGTCAGTCCCAAAACTAAACCAAGAACTTTTTGAAGGATCTGTTTTGACATAATCATGCGTGCAAACTTCGTCATTTTGACAATACCTTTTGGGGTTGAGACCCGATCGAAAGCTGGAAATGCTGTAATTGGCAGAGCAGCCAATCTTTCAAGAAAAACAACCGTTTCTCTATTTTCCAATGAATGTTCCGATGCCAAATCCAATTATAATAGTTAGTTTGAATGTGTCGGAACTGGACGCTTTTCCATCACTTGCTGTGACTTTTATAAGGAGTTCGCCATGAGATCCTCTCGGAGGTTTTCCCGATAACCTGCGCCCATCAAATC
>NZ_BAZK01000090.1 GCF_001310815.1 Pseudovibrio denitrificans JCM 12308 | reverse complement strand
CCATTCAGAATATCGTTGTCACCACGACCATACAGAGTGTCATTGCCTTCGCCGCCGGTTAGCGTGTCGTTTCCAGCACCACCATCAAGGGTGTCATTACCAGCACCACCATCAAGAGTGTCTGCGCCATTTGCACCAGTGATGTTATCATTGCCGTCAAGGCCATTGATCACATCATCCTGAGAACCGCCATAAAGCCAGTCAGCCTCCTCGGTCGCATCCTCATAGGCTGCGCGCAGTATCTCATAGCCACTCAGAACTGTGCCATCGGCAAACTCGATGAACTCAACACCAAAGTTGCTGTTGTTCTTAAACTGATTATGGATCGTAAGCGTACCACCATCTTTGAATGTAAGCTGGAGGTGCACATTGCCTGTACCGGAAGTTCGGGTGAACTGAACCTCATCAGGCAAAATACCTTCACCCAAAATCAAACGATCCGTATCTGTGTTACTTCCAGTGTACTCACTCAGAGTGTCGTGACCATCTCCCAGACGGTAATGATAGGTATCACTACCTTGAGCTCCATAAAGATAATCATCACCCTCTCCACCTGTCAGTGTATCATCACCATACTCACCGTAGAGACGGTCATTCCCGATACCA
>NZ_BAZK01000089.1 GCF_001310815.1 Pseudovibrio denitrificans JCM 12308 | reverse complement strand
TATATTTACAGACCCTGATGGACGCCCACTATCGCTAACTGCAGAGTTAGCAGATGGTGCGGCTTTACCCTCTTGGCTGAGGTTTGATGGGCGCAGGTTATCGGGAAAACCTCCGAGAGGATCTCGTGGCGAACTCCTTATCAAAGTCACGGCAAGTGATGGAAAGGCAACCATCTCTGACACATTCAAACTAACAATTACATATTGGTTTGGCCTCGGATCATCCATTAGGAAATAAAGAGATGTTTGTTTTTCATGAAACGTTGATTGCCCTAGCAAATACAACAACTCCAGTTTTTGACCGGGTTACAACCCCAAAGGTATTGTCAAAATGACGAAGTTTGTACGCATGATTATGTCAAAACAGATCCTTCAAAAAGTTCTTGGTTTAGTTTTGGGACTGACCGTTGGAGCAGCGGCACACGCTAGCACCGAAGATGTCACTTACACCTATGATGAGGCCCGGGCCGGGTATCACAACACCGGACAGCTCACCAGCATCAGCAATGGGGCCGCCATCATCCACTATGACTACAACAGTCATGGCCAGATGGTGCGCGAACGCTACATCGTTGATGGACAAACCTATACCCGCACCTACTCTTATGATGATGGCAACCGGCTGCGC
>NZ_BAZK01000088.1 GCF_001310815.1 Pseudovibrio denitrificans JCM 12308 | reverse complement strand
GCAGGAGCCGATACATTGGATGGTGGCGCCAATACTGATGCGGCGCGTTACAACAGCTCACCAGCTGGAGTGATCGTCAACCTGAACACAGGAAGCACAAGCGGCGGCGATGCTGCCGGCGATACACTGATCAATATTGAGAACATTCTTGGCTCCAACCATAATGACGTTTTGACCGGCAACGCGGGCAACAACGGACTTTATGCTCATGGGGGTACCGACAAACTCTACGGTCTTGGTGGCAATGATACGCTCAATGCCTATGGCTCTGGAGCAGACTACCTTGATGGCGGATCTGGATTTGATGTCGCTCGCTATCGCTGGTCCAAGCATGCTCTGACCATCAATCTTGCAGATCCAAGCCAAAACACAGGCGATGCAGCAGGCGACACCTATGTCTCCATTGAAGGTGCCATGGGCAGTGACAAGTATGCCGATAAGCTCACCGGTAATGGTGCCAACAACACGTTGTGGGGCTATGGCGGTAATGATACTTTGAATGGTGCTGCAGGGAATGATCGCCTTTATGGCGGCAAAGGCAATGACACCTTTGTCTTTGAAGGCACCAGCTTTGACCGTGATGTAATTGAAGACTTTGCTGCAGGCCATGGGGAAGGCGATGTCATTCAG
>NZ_BAZK01000087.1 GCF_001310815.1 Pseudovibrio denitrificans JCM 12308 | reverse complement strand
CATCATTCTGGCACTCAACGCATCAGAGATCTCTGCAGGCCAACAAGGCACGGTGCAAGTCACAGCAACACTCACAAACGCTTTCCCGCATGATGCAAGTGGAGAGCCAATCAAGATCAACGGCATCACCATCAATGCCTCAGACCACGATGGCGACACCGTCACAGCGGACATTCAGGTCAACATCATCGACGATGCTCCCCAGCTGGACATCGCTGATACACCTGCCTCTATCGCTGAAGGAAACACGCTTAACGGAACATGGACGCTCAATCCCGGCGCAGATGGCGTCACGCACATAACCGTGTCTGTCCCCGGTGAAGCGGATCAGACAATCGCAATGTCCGGCAACACATCCGCTACTTTCACGCTGCCCAAAGGCACACTCACCGTTAATCCAGATGGTACCTACTCCTTTGAAGCAGCGACTAATCTGGATAACGACGACCCGCAAGAGCAAAACTTCACCATCACCGCAACAGACGCAGATGGCGACACGACAACAGACACTCAGACCATCACAATCACCGACGGTACATCGCCAACACCGCCAGACAATCTCCCCGGAGAAGCCGTTGATCTGATCCTCACAGTTAACGAAGCAGCCCTTGATACAACGCAGGATCAGGAC
>NZ_BAZK01000086.1 GCF_001310815.1 Pseudovibrio denitrificans JCM 12308 | reverse complement strand
AAGCCAGAAGTGGAGCACGAACACCAGACCCAGATAGATCGGCATCCATGGAATATCGAAGAGAGCTGCCGGACCCTGACCGCCCCAGAACTGGCGCATGGTCTCCAGATCGCGGATCGGGTCGACGTTTTTGCCGGTGTTGCCCATGCGCAGCGGCACGCGCAGGTTGGCGAGAAACGCGGTGCGCGACAGGCGGGCATCGATCTCCTGCGAGATACGCGACAGGCCGCGGGCACGGATGCCTTCCAGCAGGGCGAAGAACAGATAGAGGATACCGGCGAAGCTGGCGATGATCACCAGTGTTGGCACACTGTGCTGGCCAGAACCCGGTCATAGATCTGCAGCATGAACATCGGGCCCGTCAGCATCAAAAGGTTGATGACCAGACTTAAAACCCCAACGCCCGCATACCCGGACCGCGACGCACCAAACGCCTCGGATACACAAGCCATTTTGCTCGCTGTGAGAAGTCTTCGCCCCATACCAACCTACCTTGGCCTCCCAACTTTCTAGAGATTTGTTGCAAGCCTCTGATTAGAAATAAACTTTAGGATGAGGCCTGAGCTTCACGCCGGAGGCGTGAAGCTCAGGTATTACTCAACTAGAGAAGGAAATCTTCAACCGCTGTGATGTTAT
>NZ_BAZK01000085.1 GCF_001310815.1 Pseudovibrio denitrificans JCM 12308 | reverse complement strand
GAGGTATGTTCGCATCTGGTCTGACCATGTTTGCTACTATGTGGGGTTGGTCTTCGCGGGCATAAGTTTTTTGGTTGGGGTGATAAGTGTTGGCTTGATGGGAATAAGGCCGGGCCTCTTGCTTTAGGCTTGCCCGCTCTGTGAGCTCTTTAGCTCTGGTCACAAGTGGCATGTGCTTGGTGTTTTGCTGACATAGCAACGTAATTTGGTGGTGTTTAACGCACTTTAGCGCAAAAGAACGCAAACTGACTTTGGGATGGAGTGTGGATGCTCAGTCAGGCTGGCCACGATAGTTCTCATTGTCTAGATTTCTAATGGAAGTTCTTTGCTGAGATGTGCCGGGCTTTTGCTTAGTGGAATTACCTTTTTGTTTTGTGCGTTGATGCCATGGTTCCATTAGTATCACATCGACTGTGCTCTTCATTCGAAGTCGAATTCTCAAATCATCTGAGCTCTTTAATGTTGACTGAGCTAGTCGTTTTGCATCGCCTGTCGCGAGCCCACTGCCTGGCTCCTTGATGTTGTCTGTTTGCCGATCCCGCAAGTTTGGTGTGCGGTTTGCTTATCGTGCTCTGTTGTGTTTGCTGGCTCGCCTCTTCTTCCCTTTCTTCTGTCTTAGCCCTGAGCCCATTTGCTCGTTAGCCGTCTCATTCTGTTGTTTGGCTGGTTTTCGCACTTTGTGC
>NZ_BAZK01000084.1 GCF_001310815.1 Pseudovibrio denitrificans JCM 12308 | reverse complement strand
ACCACCAGAGAGCTCATCGTAACCAGCTCCCCCATAAAGCGTGTCGTCGCCGCCATAACCCCAAAGGATGTTGTTGCCCGCATTCCCGGTTAATGTGTCAGCATGATCACGTGTTCCCATAACACGTTCAATGGAGATGTAGGTATCACCTGCCGCATCCCCAGTGTTCTGGCTAGGATCTGCCAGGTTCATGGTAACGCCAGTGGAGGCGTAATAGTAGCGCACGGTATCAGTGCCCTCGCCACCATCAAGGATGTCGGCACCGGAGGCATAAGCGTTGAGGGTGTCATTGCCTTTGCCGCCCACTAAACGATCGTTTCCACCTCCGGCATACAGCCCGTTGTTGCCATCGTTACCGATAATCACATCATTATGTCGAGATCCATGCACGTATTCTACGTTGATCAAAGTGTCACCGTCGGCATCTCCACCCGAAGCAGCACCTGTTCCAAGATTTATAAAAATGCCATTCAAGGATTGAGAATAATTTGCGGTATCAATTCCAGCTCCACCTTCCAACAGATCCGCACCAGAGCCGCTGTAAAGAGTATCATTGCCTTCACCACCATAAAGCTTGTCATTACCAGCCAAGCCATAGAGTTTGTCGTTACCAGCCAGACCATGGATCTCATCAGCAGCCGATGTGCCGGTTAAGGTCTCATTGGCAGAGGTGCCCATGATGGGCTCAGGCAGGCTGGATGCATCCTCAATCTTGCGTGTTTTTG
>NZ_BAZK01000083.1 GCF_001310815.1 Pseudovibrio denitrificans JCM 12308 | reverse complement strand
CTAGCGGTGCTGGCATTTGGTCTGACTATGTTTGCTGCTGTGTGGGGTTGGTTTTGCAGGGCATAAGTTTTGTGACTGCGGTGATAAGTGTTGGCTTAAGGGGAATAAGGCCGTGTCTTTTGCCTTCAGCTTGTTCGACCCTGGCGCTCTTTAACTCTGGCCGCAAATTGAGTGTGTTTGGTGCTTTGCTGACATAGCAACGCAATTTGGCGGTGTTTAACGCAGTTCTGCGCAAAAGAACGCAAACTGGCTTTGAGGTGAAGTTGGGGGCTCAGTCAGGCTGACTGCGTGATTTCCTTTTACTTGGATTGCTAATGGAAGTTCTCGGCTGAGATGTGCCGGGGTTTTGTGGAGTGGAACTGCCTTCTTGTTTTGTGCGTTGATGCGGTGGTCTTATCAGTATCGCTTCGACGATGCTCTTCATTCGAAGCCGAGTTCTCAATTCATCTGCATTCTTTAATGTTGCCTGAGCTGGTCGTCTTGCATCGTTTGTCGAGAATTATCGTGAGCTCTCTCTCTGTCTGGCTCATTGTCCTGCTTGTCTCGGTTGCAAAGAACTGCTTGTTTGCCGGCCCCTCTAGCCCGGAGTGCGGTTTGCTCATTGCCTAGCTATTGCGTTTGCTCGCTCGCCTCTTTTTCTCTTTCTTCTGTCTGGGCCCTGAGCCCTAATATCTGAGCCCTTCGCTTCTCGTTCTTCCATATCGTTAGAGAGAGCCTTTGGTCTTTTGGCTCGTTGGCCATCTTGCTTTGCCGCCTTTCTCCTTCTGGG
>NZ_BAZK01000082.1 GCF_001310815.1 Pseudovibrio denitrificans JCM 12308 | reverse complement strand
AACCTTCAACATACTCAATGCCAGACAGAGTATCTCCTTCTGCATAGCCTCCCGAGACAGCCCCTGTTGTCAGGTTTACAGATACACCCGCCGGAGAGGCCGTGTATCTTGCTGAATCTCCTCCGCCAGTACCGCCTATTAACTGATCAGCGCCAGCACCTCCGTAAAGTGCATCACTGCCAGCGCCGCCATTGAGGATGTCATCGCCACCATAACCATAAAGCGTGTTGTTACCAGCATCACCAATCAGCGTGTCAGCATGATCGCGGGTTCCCATGATACGTTCAATGGAGATGTATGTATCACCTTTCGCATCCCCTTTGTTCTGGCTAGGATCTGCCAGGTTCACGGTAACGCCAGACTTGGCGTAGTAGTAGCGAGCGACGTCACTGCCTTCTCCGCCATCGAGGATGTCAGCACCAGAGCCGTAAGCATTGAGAGTATCATTACCGCCCTTGCCTTCAAGGCGATCCTTGCCGCTTAAGGCATAAAGACCATTGCTACGATCGTCTCCAATAAGGACATCATCAAAGTTAGACCCTTCAAGGCTCTCAATGTTTAACAGAACATCTCCTTGAGCGTAGCCCCCAGAGGCTGTCCCAGTAGATAGGTTGATATGAACTGCAACATTTGAGGCGCCATAGCGAGCAAAGTCTACACCCGGTCCGCCATCGATCAGATCTGCTCCAGCATCACCCCAAAAATAGTCATTGCCTTCACCACCATAGAGCTTGTCGTTTCCGGCATAACCATAGAGCTTGTCGTTGCCAGCCAAACCATGGATCACGTCAGTTGCCGCTGTTCCTTTCAAGGTCTCATTGG
>NZ_BAZK01000081.1 GCF_001310815.1 Pseudovibrio denitrificans JCM 12308 | reverse complement strand
GATTTGATGGGCACAGGTTATCGGGAAAACCTCCGAGAGGATCTCGTGGCGAACTCCTTATAAAAGTCACAGCAAGTGATGGAAAGGCAACCATCTCTGACACATTCAAACTAACAACTCTAGCAACTTCAACTGGTTCTATTTTTTCAAGACCAAGCGACGACTAGTCTTTTAAGATATCTGCGTGATCGAATAAATACACTCAAGTAAGTGCTTTGAGCTCTAACACCAGCCCATTAAGCCCCCAATAAACGGCCTGGGTTCTGACTTATTAATAAGCATGCTACCGTTGGCAATATAAAGAGATTCAAATTTAAATTTGATCACGCAGACATGCCTATTCCTCCTACAAAAGCTGATTTGCCAGGCATATTCCTCCATGAAATCTACATTCCACTGAGTATATTTCATGAAAACAGAGACCTATGGCATGAGAACTACACACTCTAGAAGCCATTCGAGAGTTTGGCTCATGCATCACATTGATCAGCATTATCTGTCCTTTTTACTCCCTTGAAAAGAACATGATAAAACTACAGCCTCAACCAGTTTCAATTGGTTGGGCTGACTATGTTTTCCAAATACTCCCGTGATCATCATCTGGCTGGCCAGGCATCTGGCCACAAGCTGAAAGCGGTGTTTCTTACCGCGCTATGCGCCGCTATGGTCTTTAATAGCCCGGCCAGTGTCGCCCTGGAAAACGATACCTCGGTCTCTCCGGATAAAACCTACACCCAACACACCAGCAGCTTTGGCGCCTTGACCCAAAAGGTGCCCATCGAAGTGCCCCAATACCATGGTCTGGAACCTTCCCTGTCCCTGAGCTACAGCTCAAGCAGGGTCAACTCCTATGGCAGTGAAGATGTGATCGGGGCTGG
>NZ_BAZK01000080.1 GCF_001310815.1 Pseudovibrio denitrificans JCM 12308 | reverse complement strand
TGCCCAGACCAAAGCAGGCGACCGCGCCTCCCTGTTTGCCACCGCCATCAAAGCCTTCCGCTTCCTGCTCGGCTCTGCCGTTCTGGCTGTTGGTGCCTGGCTGGCGATCCTTCAGGAAGTCTCTCCGGGTGTTATGATCGCCGCTCCATCATCACCTCCCGTGCTCTGTCTCCTGTTGAGCAGGCCGTTGGCCAGTGGCGCGTGTTCATCGCCGCCCGTCAGGCCCGTGCGCGCTTGGAAAAAGCGCTGGAAGGTCTGGATGAAAGCGCACCAGAAACCGAACTGCCTCTGCCAAGCAAGACCCTTAATGTTCAGCAGATCGCAACAGCCCCTCCAGGAGCGCGCGCTGTCACGCTGGCCGGCGTCAACTTTGAGCTCAAGGCCGGAGACGGCATGGGCATCATCGGTCCGTCCGGCTCCGGCAAGACCAGTCTGGTGCGCGCCCTTGTGGGCGTATGGCCGATCCATCGCGGCTCCGTGCGCCTTGATGGCGCTGAGCTGGGCCAGTGGTCTGAGGATCGCCTCGGCACCGCCATCGGCTACCTGCCGCAGGACGTGGAACTGTTCGATGGCACCATTGCTGAAAATATCTCGCGCTTTGCGCCTGAGCGTAATGACGAGAAAATTCTCGAAGCCGCCCAGCTTGCCAATGTGCATGAGCTGGTGACCGGCCTGACAGATGGCTATGACACGCAAGTGGGCGAAGGCGGCGCTCTGCTGTCTGCCGGTCAGCGTCAGCGCATAGGTCTGGCCCGCGCGCTTTACGACAGCCCGTTCCTGATCGTGCTGGATGAGCCGAACTCCAATCTGGATGCAGAAGGCGAAGCCGCATTAACCCGCGCCATCAAACTGATGCGCCAGAACGGCAGCATCGTGATTGTTGTGGCGCACCGACCAAGCGCGATCT
>NZ_BAZK01000079.1 GCF_001310815.1 Pseudovibrio denitrificans JCM 12308 | reverse complement strand
AACGATATCAACTCCTGGCCCCCCATCCAGCGTGTCTCCACCAGCGTATCCATAAAGCCTGTTGTTACCAGCATCGCCAATCAGCGTGTCCGCATGATCACGGGTTCCCATAACGCGTTCAATGGAGATGTAAGTGTCACCTCTCGCATCCCCTGTATTCTGGCTTGGATCTACCAGGTTTACGGTAACCCCAGAGGAGGCGTAGTAGTAGCGCACGGTATCAGTGCCTTCCCCGCCATCGAGGATGTCAGCTCCAGAGGCATAAGCGTTGAGGGTGTCATCGCCTTTGCCGCCAACTAAACGATCGTTGCCACCTCCGGCATACAGCCCGTTGTTGCCATCGTTACCGATAATCACATCATCATGTCGAGATCCATGCACGTATTCTACGTTGATCAAAGTGTCACCGTCGGCATCTCCACCCGAAGCAGCACCTGTTCCAAGATTTATAAAAATGCCATTCAAGGATTGAGAATAATTTGCGGTATCAATTCCAGCTCCACCATCCAACAGATCCGCACCAGAGCCACTGTAGAGAGTATCATTGCCTTCACCACCATAAAGCTTGTCATTGCCGGCATGACCATAGAGTTTGTCGTTACCAGCCAGACCATGGATCTCATCGGCAGCAGATGTGCCGGTTAAGGTCTCATTGGCAGAGGTGCCCATGATGGGCTCAGGCAGGCTGGATGCATCCCCAATCTTGCGTGTTTTTGTGCGCCCTGCCTTATCATAGGAGTAGGTTGTCACCTGCCCCTTGTTGTCGGTCTGCTTGATGATGCGATTGGCCCCATCATACTCCTTAGACCAGGTGCCAAGGTTGGGATCAGTGGCCGAGACCTGATTGCCCAAACCATCATAGATATAGCTCCACACAGAACCAGCTGGATCAGTGACCTTGGTCAGCTGATTAAGGGCATCATACTCCATAC
>NZ_BAZK01000078.1 GCF_001310815.1 Pseudovibrio denitrificans JCM 12308 | reverse complement strand
CCAGCGCCGACGGTACGACCGCCTTCGCGGATAGCGAAGCGCAGACCATCTTCCATAGCGATTGGCACGATAAGTTCAACTGAAACAGCAACGTTATCACCAGGCATCACCATTTCTGTGCCTTCTGGCAGAGAAACAACACCAGTCACGTCAGTTGTACGGAAGTAGAACTGTGGACGGTAGTTGGTGAAGAATGGGGTGTGACGACCACCTTCTTCTTTGGTGAGGATGTATGCCTCAGCTTTGAACTTGGTGTGAGGAGTAACGGAACCTGGCTTACACAGAACCTGGCCACGCTCAACTTCTTCACGACCAACACCACGGATCAGTGCACCAATGTTGTCGCCTGCTTCACCCTGATCGAGCAGCTTGCGGAACATTTCAACACCAGTAACAGTGGTCTTAGCTGTTTCTTTGATGCCGACGATCTCAACTTCATCACCAACGTGGATGATACCGCGCTCAACGCGACCGGTAACAACGGTACCACGACCGGAGATGGAGAACACGTCTTCGATTGGCATAAGGAATGCCTGATCGCGTGGACGGTCTGGAGTTGGGATGTACTCGTCTACTGCAGCCATCAGTTCAGCGATTTTCTCGGAACCAATGTTTGCATCGCGATCTTCCAGAGCTGCCAGAGCAGAACCAGCGATGATTGGAATATCGTCGCCTGGGAATTCGTAGGAAGACAGAAGTTCACGAACTTCCATTTCTACGAGCTCGAGAAGCTCTTCATCGTCAACCTGGTCAACTTTGTTCATGAAGACAACCAGCGCAGGAACGCCAACCTGGCGTGCAAGCAGGATGTGCTCACGAGTCTGTGGCATTGGGCCATCAGCAGCGTTAACAACGAGGATCGCGCCGTCCATCTGCGCAGCACCGGTGATCATGTTTTTCACATAGTCAGCGTGGCCTGGGCAGTCAACGTGTGCGTAGTGACGAGCGTCGGTTTCGTACTCAACGTGCGCTGTGGAAATGGTGATACCACG
>NZ_BAZK01000077.1 GCF_001310815.1 Pseudovibrio denitrificans JCM 12308 | reverse complement strand
CCAGCTTTGGCCGTGATGTGATTGAAGACTTTGCTGCAGGCCATGGGGCAGGCGATGTCATTCAGCTTAAGGAAACCTTCATTTCCAGCTTCCCTCAGTTACTAAATCGCTCATCTCAAGACGGTTCTGATACAACCATTTCTTTGAATGACAATAGCTCTATTGTCTTGAAGAAAGTCCAAAAGTCTGCTCTGCACCGTGATGACTTCGTCTTCACAAATCCGCATAACAACCCTCCAGTTATCAACACTCCCATACCTGACACAACTTTGTATTCATATGGTCGTTGGTGGTACAAAGTGCCTGGCACCACATTCCTCGATCCAGACGGAGACCCGTTATCGCTAACTGCAGAACTAGCCAACGGTGCTGCTTTACCATCTTGGATGAGTTTTGATGGGCACAGGTTATCCGGAAAACGTCCGCGAGGATCTCATGGCGACCTCTTAATCAAAATCACGGCAAGTGACGGAAACGCATCTATCTCCGATACATTCAAAGTAAAACTAAGAAGCTTTTAGCTCTCGATAATCCATTGGGGAATAGAGAGATGCTTGTTTTTCATGAAACGTTGATTGCCCTAGCAAATACAACAACTCCAGTTTTTGACCGGGTTACAAACCCAAAGGTACTGTCAAAATGACGAAGTTTGCACGCATGATTAAGTCAAAACAGATCATTCAAAAAGTTCTTGGTTTAGTTTTGGGACTGACCGTTGGAGCGGCGGCACACGCCAGCACCGAGGATGTCACTTACACCTATGATGAGGCCCGGGCCGGGTATCACAACACTGGACAGCTCACAACCATCAGCAATGGGGCTGCCATCATCCACTATGACTACAACAGTCATGGCCGGCTGGTGCGCGAACGCTACATTATTGACGGACAGACCTATACCCGCACCTACTCTTATGATGATGGCAACCGGCTGCGTGCACGATCCTTTTCTGATGGAGAAACCTGGCCACCCGCAAACGGACAATACCAGTATGACCGGGCTGGCAGGTTGCTGGCCATTCCAGGGGCTATTAATCAGATCCACTATTCTCCTGATGCCGAGATCGCCCGGATTGACCACGCCAACGGAACACACACGCTCAACTCTTATGATACGCAGCGCAAGTGGCTGCTGGGCACCAAGCTGGCCAAAGGCTCCCAGGTGCTGTTTGAAGAGCAATACACCCGAGAC
>NZ_BAZK01000076.1 GCF_001310815.1 Pseudovibrio denitrificans JCM 12308 | reverse complement strand
GCTCCCTCCAGAGTCCGCGATTATAGGTTAGCTCTGTTCTGGTTCTGGTCCTGCTGAGACCGTTTATGATACTCCCACGGTGTCAGCCCGTTGAGGCTGGTGTGTGGACGTTGGTGATTGTAATCGTTGCGCCATTGCTCAATCAAGGAACGAGCGTGGCTTAAGTTCTCAAACAAGTGCTCGTTCAAACACTCATCCCGAAGGCGCCCATTGAAGCTTTCGACAAAGCCGTTTTGCATCGGTTTGCCAGGGGCTATGTAATGCCATTCGACTTTGTTTTCCTCCTGCCATTTCAGGATCGCATTACTGGTGAGTTCGCTTCCATTATCGCTGACCACCATACAAGGGTAGCCGCGCATCTGTGCGACCCGGTCCAGCTCACGGCCTACTCTGTGCCTGACAGGGAAGTATCGACGACTGTAGCCAGACATTCGCGGCTGAAGTCATCAATCACACATAGAATGCGGAACCTGCGACTGTCCATTAGGGCATCGGAGACAAAGTCCAGCGACCATCGTTGGTTGATACCCCGCGGGATCGCCATAGGGGAACGGGTACCAATCGCACGTTTTCTACTGCCTTGCTTTCGCACACTCAGGCCTTCCTCTCGGTAGATGCGGTAAAGCTTCTTCCAATTCAGCTTCCAGCCTTCCCGTTTGAGAAGGATGTGTAGCCTCCGGTAACCAAAGCGTCGCCGCTTGGCAGATAACTCCCGAAGGCGGACCCGCAACGGTTTATCTTCTCTTTGAGCAGGGCCGCGACGATAAACACGCGGGTCAATGCCAGCCAAGGCACAGGCACGGCGCTGTGAATAGTTCTTCTCTGTCATGGCCCAGTCCACGGCACGTCTCCTTGAACCGGGCTTCAGAAGTTTTTTCCGAGCATCTCTTTCAAGGTCGCCACATCAAGCATTTGCTCGGCCAGCATCTTCTTGAGCTTGGCGTTCTCAGCCTCTAATGCCTTCAGTCGCTTCGCTTCAGACACCTCCATACCGCCATACTTAGAGCGCCACTTGTAAAAAGTGGCATCGCTTACACCATATTTCCGGCATAAGTCTCTGGCGCTCAAACCAGCTTGATGCTCTTTCAATATCCCGATGATCTGCTCTTCACTGAAACGATTTCTCTTCATTGTCTGTCTCCGATATTTAGGAACAGACTAACTTCAAACAGAGGACTTTCTAAGGGAGCAGGTCAA
>NZ_BAZK01000075.1 GCF_001310815.1 Pseudovibrio denitrificans JCM 12308 | reverse complement strand
CTTGAGATGAGTTGGGCTTTTCTGTCAGGGAGGCCAGGACGGTCAGGACAGGTGGGAACCAGCGCTCATCATCCGTATCGCCGCCATAGGTGGTGTAGCTGGCTGAGAGGTGCCCGCCTGAAGGTAACACCACACCTACCAGCATATCCGGGCGCTCGCTGACGAGTTTTGTCGCACGACCGTCAAAGCCAGAGCTATATTTGCGCCGATTGGTTACAAACTCGCTGATACCATCGCCATCTACGTCAGACATGAAAGCGGTGGTATAATCGCGCAGAAGGTCACTAGAGGAAGCACTTGGCTTTAAAACCAGTGTTTCGCCGCGGGTCAGATAAAGGCGTGTATGATCCCGCTTTCGGTTGCCTATGAAATCAGCACGACCATCACCATTTACATCTGCTGCATGAATGCTGTCGGCGTATATGTATTTAAAATCAGAAACGTTTACTGTTGCTCCCGATAGAAAGCGCAAACCACTACTATAATAGATTTTGTAGTCGTACTTTCCCTTTTTATAGATAAAGTCAGTTAATCCGTCGCCATTGAAGTCGGCGAAAAGGGCAGTTGACAGGCTGGGGCTAGTAAATGTCGAAATAAAGCCAGATTTTCCATTTGATAGTCGGGCAGAAACTCGGCTGGTTACTTCTGCAAGATCAGATAAGCCGTCACTGTTAAAATCAGCGACATGTTTTCCTTTCGCATTTGACCAGCTTTGGTCAGCTGCTTTGGAGAAATATTGCTTTCTGCTGGCAATAACATCGTCTTGCCCATCTCCATCAAAGTCACCGATACGAGTGGTATCATCGTAGAGTCCATCAGTGGTGTCATATGTATCGCATATATCATACTCACCACTGCCGGATGTCCGGCAACGTTCATATCGGTATGAGTGCTTAGGGTCTTTATACTTGGTTAGGCCTCTTCTGGGTGCATGGATCCAGTACCGGGAAGAAGCTGAGCATTTTGTGGTGGATCGTCCGCCTTGGTCACTTCGAGCCGTGAAACAGATTGTTTGGTCTGTATCTCGATCAATATATTTTTCGTAAGAATCTCTGAATGCAACGTCATCTATCCGGTCGCCGTTGAGGTCAGCAAACAGAATATCAATGTAATTTACCGAAGAAGAAAACCACGATGCTGAAATTCTCTTCTGATCAAAGACATCATGTTTGTAGGTGAACTGGTAAGGGGGCAGCTTGGA
>NZ_BAZK01000074.1 GCF_001310815.1 Pseudovibrio denitrificans JCM 12308 | reverse complement strand
CCTTTGTTTCCCCTGCCAGCTTTGGCAACGTGGTTATGATCTTTTTGAAGCCGGCAAAGCGCCGGTTGTCAAAGTCCCAGCGCCCGCCTGAGTAAGCAAAGCGTGTGGTGAAGGCTTGAGAAGAGTTGGGCTTTTCTGTCAGGGAGGCCAGGACGGTCAGGACAGGTGGGAACCAGCGCTCATCCTCGGCATCACCGCCATAGGTGGTGTAGCTGGCTGAGAGGTGCCCGCCTGAAGGCAACACCACGCCAACCAGCATATCTGGGCGCTCGCTGATGAGGGAATATGCATTGCCTTCAAGTTTTCCAGGTGACAAGAAAAAAGGTGATTTTTCTTTATGCGTTATGAGATCTGTAAATCCATCCCCATCAGCATCTGCTAGTTGTAATAAGGTCTGAACACGGATGAAATCTCCATGATTTTCTGAAGGATAATGATATAATCCTTCAGTGCGGGTGAGATAAAGTCGGATATGCTTGTCTCGATTACCAATAAAATCTGCGCGCCCATCACCATTTAAGTCGCCAGCAAGGCTGCCTATGGTGTTGTTATCTTTAAATTCGGGTCTGCTAATGATCGGCCCGTGAGCAAACTTGAGACCAGCACTGAAGTAAATCTGAAGCTCGTACTTGCTCTTTCGATGCAAAAAATCTGTGAGGCCATCGCCATTAAAATCGCCAAACAGGGCGCCGGGCGCTTTGGGACTATCGAAGTGAATATCAAAACCAGAAATACCATTGGATAGGCGTACTTTGACTGGCGAGTTTGAATGATTAATATACAAATTACCGCCAGTAAAACCTTCTTTTTTCTCTGTCAGATCGGCGCGGCCATCACCATTAAAGTCTGCAGTTCTCTCGCCCCTCACATTTGACCACCTTTTAACTTCTGAACGGGAAAACCAGTGGCTATTGTCTGAAATTACATCGTCCTGACCATCTCCGTCAAAGTCAGCTATGCGAGGTAAACCTCCTGTAGTGTTTGAAAAGAACAAAGGATTGACATACTTAGTAAGTGTGTCTCGGCGTGCGAGCACCCCGAATTTCCCGAGAGATGAAGTTCCACAATTTTTTGTTGTAGTTACACTTTTGTCAGATCTGGTTGTGTAGCAAAGTGGACCATAAACTTGTCCATCGCTCAAATCTTTAGTTGATTTCCATCGAGCAACATCTGTTATCCGATCTCCATTAAAATCAGCGCTAAAGGCGCTGAGTTCATAACGATATTTGTCAAATTGTGGCGCGAGAAATTGCTTCTGATC
>NZ_BAZK01000073.1 GCF_001310815.1 Pseudovibrio denitrificans JCM 12308 | reverse complement strand
GGGGCACTTCGATGGGCACCTTCTGGGTCAGGGCGCCAAAGCTGCTGGTGTGCTGGGTATAGGTTTTATCCGGAGAGACGAACTGGTCGTTTTCCAGGGCGACACTGGCTGGGCTATTAAAGACCATAGCGGCGCATAGCGCGGTAAGAAACACCGCTTTTGGCTTGCGGCCAGATGCCTGGCCAGCCAGATGATGATCACGAGAGAATTTGGAAAACATAGTCAGCCCAACCATTAGAAACTGGCTGAGGCTGTAGTTTTATCCCGTTCCATTCAAGGGATTAAAAGACGCAGATACAGCTCAAGAGCAGGATCCATGAGCCGGATTGCGATTTATTGTGCGCAATACATGGATAGACGGCCAATTATCATTAATTAAATGAGTATTATTCAGTGGAATTAATTGGTGTGGTAAAACTAGCTAAAAATTCTGACTTGGAAATTGCTGACATTATCCATCTTCAGAACGTACTTGTCGGGTAGTTGCTATAGCTGTCAGATTAATCACATATGGGCAATGCGCTTCCTTAGCTGCAAAAACTTCAGGATCGAACCTGAAGACATCTGCATGGAGAACTCCAGGAGCATCATACTCGGGCTGGATTAGCCCAGCCCAAGTAAAGACGAAACTTAATCGCAATAGTCTCCATGAGGTTTTTCGCTGCTAGTGGATGATGTTTTTTTAATTCTAGTTCCGGACTTCTT
This sequence comes from Pseudovibrio denitrificans JCM 12308, assembly GCF_001310815.1. Classification (GTDB taxonomy): domain Bacteria; phylum Pseudomonadota; class Alphaproteobacteria; order Rhizobiales; family Stappiaceae; genus Pseudovibrio; species Pseudovibrio denitrificans. The sequence continues at coordinate 570 of NZ_BAZK01000073.1, read as the reverse complement.
CCAAGATGTGTGAGTTGCAGTTCCATTGGGATAGGTTGTTTTAGAACGCTTGTATTGATCATAACGCGTTTCATAATGCTTTGTGACCCTTCCTGACCCGCTACAATAACTGCCGATAACTTTTACGAGCCGACGCCCCTTATAGTCTTCCTTGTTTTCTGTAGTTCTAATACACTTGTCACCTTCCGCTAAGATCGTACCAGTGGCGTTTTTACGGACATAAGTAGTACCGTTTGCTCGTCGATATGTTTGCTCATGGATGGTTTTTACAAAAGAGTTACACCCTTCATAATAGCGAGTATCTTCTTGCGGAACTTCGCGGCTGGATATCAGAGTAAAGTTCCCTGATGTGAAAAAACGAAAATCCTCTTGTCGTAGATTGCTCAACTCAACATTCCATAAGAGCAAGGAAGAATTCTTACTAAACGGGATGCGTGTATGTGCACCATCTTGAACAGCTATAAGCAGGAGACTTGCTAAGTCGTTCGCAATGATCTTCTCCAATGCGATTTCATCTCCAGCTTTAAAGTCCTCAATAATGTCGTGCCCGAAAATAGGCTCGTCAAAGAC
>NZ_BAZK01000072.1 GCF_001310815.1 Pseudovibrio denitrificans JCM 12308 | reverse complement strand
ACCAAGCTACCCTCATATCAGTTCACCTACAAACATGATGTCTTCGATCAGAAGAAAGTTTCTATCCCATATCGCAATATACCGCATAACCTGACCAGCACTAAAGTTACTGACTTAAACGGTGACCATATTGATGATTTGATTGGGCGGATCAAACACCGAGTTACCTATCGAAGCGATGATGTAACCAGACACAGCAGTTCATCTTCGAGTTCATTACCTCAAGGTGCTCGTTATTGGCTCTACATTAAACGTAGTGGTGCAAGTAAAAAACCGCAGATAAAGGCTACTTATGCCTATTCTATTACTACATGTACAGAAAGAGGTAGCGGGGAAGGGCCTGATCTTTGCTCAACCAAAAGCGCATCAACAACAGAAGGTGGGCTATATGCTGACACAACCAGAATAGCCGACTTTGATGGAGACGGCTTTGATGACATTATCACCGATCATCGTCAGGTTATGTCGCGCGCTGAAGATCAGAAATGGTCAAATGTCAAAGGCTTGCTGATTGCTGATTTTAATGGAGATGGCCGCGCTGATTTAGGGGATATTGATCCTCAGAAAAGAGATATCGACATTCGTCTCTCTAATGGCACTTCTGGCTTTATATCTAAGTTTACAACCCCCAAATTTTATGGAGCCCTTTATGGCGACTATAATGGCGATGGTCTCACCGATGTACTTTACTCCAAAAGCGGTCATAAGAGACAAATCTATTATAGTACCGGGTTAAGGCTAGCTGCAGGTCCAATTGTTCATTATTCAGCATTTGGAGACATTCACTCCAATGGTCGATTGGTTGCTGATGCAAATGGTGATGGTCGCTCTGATTACATCGGCAATCGGAAGCAGGATCATACGCGTCTGTATCTGAGCCGCGGCGATACACTCCTGCAATATCATACAGAAGGCCACGGAGATCTCATTCGTGATTATCCAACAGCTTTCATGGCTGATATTGATGGGGATGGGATCAACGAGTTCGTCACTCATCGAAAAAAAGTAACAAGCGGCTTTGATGGTCGTGCGACAAAACTCATCAGTGAGCGCCCGGATATGCTGGTAGGTGTGGTGTTGCCTTCAGGCGGGCAGCTCTCAGCCAGCTACACCACCTATGGCGGGGATCCTGAGGATGAGCGCTGGTTCCCACCTGTCCTGACCGTCCTGGCCTCCCTGACAGAAAAGCCCAACTCATCTCAAGCCTTCACCACACGCTTTGCTTACTCAGGCGGGCGCTGGGACTTTGACAACCGGCGCTTTGCCGGCTTCAAAAAGATCATAACCACTTTGCCAAAG
>NZ_BAZK01000071.1 GCF_001310815.1 Pseudovibrio denitrificans JCM 12308 | reverse complement strand
ATCAAAACTGCCTTCATACCAGTTCACATACAAACATGATGTCTTCGATCAGAAGAAAATCTCAGCACCTCAGTTCCAAACCAATGAAAACTATTTGGCTGTCAGTGTCTCAGATTTCAGTGGAGATCGTAAGCAGGAAACCGCTTACTGGACATCTTCAAGAAATTTGAACGATGGTTACGTCAGTGGCGCAAGATGTTATGGCAGAAAGCCGGGAACTAGCCAGCAACTTAGCCTGCAATATTGCGATACTAAGCATCAAGGAAGCTTCTGGATCCACACCATTAGAGATGGCTTAAAAAAGCAACGAATGCCGCTGTTCATCTCATCTTACAAAAGGTGTTACACGTCTGGTAGCGGTGAACGCGATATATGTAAAACCTATAACACAACTCAACAAGGTCTGTATGATCGGACAGCACGCATTGCAGATTTTGACGGAGATGGTCAAGACGACGTAATTTCAGATGAGAAGCAAAAACTCTCTAGAGCAGTTGATCAAAGTTGGAGCAATATTAAAGGTAGTCATATAGTCGACTTTAATGGCGATGGCCGAGCAGACTTAGGTTCAACCGATGAAAGTAAAAAAATCTATGCTCGTCTTTCTAACGGCTCTTCTGGTTTCTTCAGAACCTTTTCCATACCCAAGAAAAATGGAACTTTATTTGGGGACTACAATGGGGATGGGTTAACTGATCTTCTCTATGTAAAAGGGGGACATGATCGGCAAATCTACTTTAGTACAGGCTTGAAGTTTATTGAAGGTCCGGTAATCCATTCATCCTCATTTGGAGATGTACAATCTAGCGCCAGTCTGGTTGCCGATGTGAACGGTGATGGGCGCGCTGACTATATAGGAAACCGCAAAAGCGACCATACTCGTTTGTTTTTGACACGTGGCGATACGCTCTTCCACTATTACACTGAGGGTCATCACGATTTAATCAGAAACTATCCGACCGCAATCATGGCTGATGCAGATGCTGATGGTTTTATTGATTTTATTACACACCGTAAGAAGTCGACGTTTGATTTTGACGGTCGTGCGACAAAGCTTGTCAGCGAGCGTCCGGATATGCTGGTTGGTGTGGTGTTGCCTTCAGGTGGGCAGCTCTCAGCCAGCTACACCACCTATGGCGGCGATGCCGAGGATGAGCGCTGGTTCCCACCTGTCCTGACCGTCCTGGCCGCCCTGACAGAAAAGCCCAACTCATCTCAAGCCTTCACCACACACTTTGCTTACTCAGGCGGGCGCTGGGACTTTGACAACCGACGCTTTGCTGGCTTTAAAAAGATCATAACCACGTTGCCAAAG
>NZ_BAZK01000070.1 GCF_001310815.1 Pseudovibrio denitrificans JCM 12308 | reverse complement strand
AACAGGAGCTGTCTCGGGCGGCCATGCTGAAGGTGACACCATTTCTAACTTCGAGACCATTGAAGGTTCCAGCTACAATGATGTCTTGATTGGTGATGAACAAAACAATAGCTTTTATGGTCACCGCGGCAATGACCGCCTGGAAGGTAAGGGCGGCAATGACACGCTTAACGCCTATGGCGGCGGGAATGACTATCTTGATGGTGGTCCGGGTATAGATGTTGCCCGCTATCGTTGGTCCAAGCATGCTCTGACCATCAATCTTGCCGACCCAAGCCAAAACACAGGCGATGCGGCTGGCGACACCTATGTCTCCATCGAGAACGCAACAGGCAGTGATGCATATGGCGACAGCCTGACCGGTGACAGTAGCAACAACCGTCTGTCTGGCTATGGCGGCGATGACATCCTCAATGGGGCAGCAGGCAATGACAATCTACATGGCGGCAAAGGCAATGACACCTTTGTCTTTGAAGGCATCAGCTTTGGCCGTGATGTAATTGAAGACTTTGCTGCAGGCCATGGGGAAGGCGATGTCATTCAGTTCAAAGGTACGGGTCTGACCAGCTTTGCTGATGTGATGGCTCGCACCAGTGCATCTGGAAGCAATACCCTCATTCAGATCAACACTACCAACACAATCACAATCAGAAACACAACACCTGGAGACCTCCATGCAGATGACTTCAGGTTCTAAAAAATTTGCACACACATTCAGTTTCAACTGCTCCTTTGGCTCAAAGGTATTGTTAAAATGAAGAAGTTTGTACGCATGATTAAGTCAGAACAGATCATTCAAAAAGTTCTTGGCTCAGTTTTGGGACTGACCATTGGAGCAGCGGCACACGCTAGCACCGAAGATGTCACTTACACCTATGATGAGGCCCGGGCCGGGTATCACAACACCGGACAGCTCACAACCATCAGCAATGGGGCCGCCATCATCCACTATGACTACAACAGTCATGGCCAGCTGGTGCGCGAACGCTACATCATTGACGGACAGACCTATACCCGCACCTACTCTTATGATGATGGCAATCGTCTGCGTGCACGATCCTTTTCCGATGGAGAAACCTGGCCGCCTTCCAGCGGACAATACCAGTATGATCGGGCTGGCAGATTGCTGGCCATTCCAGGGGCTATTAATCAGATCCGCTATTCTCCTGATGCCGAAATCGCCCGGATTGATCACGCCAACGGAACACACACGCTCAACTCTTATGATACACAGCGCAAGTGGCTGTTGGGCACCAAGCTCTCCAAAGGCTCTCAAGTGCTGTTTGAAGAGCAGTACACCCGAGACACTGTGGGCCGGATCTCCAAGATCAGATCCAACCGGACC
>NZ_BAZK01000069.1 GCF_001310815.1 Pseudovibrio denitrificans JCM 12308 | reverse complement strand
TGGTCTTGTCAAAAGCGGATCCAAGCTGCCCCCTTACCAGTTCACATACAAGCATAATGTCTTTGATCAGAAGAAGATTTCTTTTCAGATTCAAAAAGAAGAACTCTTCGCTGCATTAATCGATGACTTCGATGGTAACAGAGTTATTGAGCAAATAGGCTGGGATACTATAAAGAAAAAAGAGGGTCGCGATGAATACAGCTACACTTGCGAACCAAAACCTATAGCTAATACTCCAAGCAATGAAGCATTAATAAAAAACAGCTGCCAATACTATTTGGATAAGATATGGACCACGCAGCGTAGGAGTGATCTAAATAAATACAAAAAACAATTGTTTTTCTACGATTATGAAGTTTGCCGAGAAAATAGCCGCGGCCGTGAACGCTGCCATCGATACTCCAATACTGGAGAGTTATTTGAAAAAACTTCAAGAATTGCTGACTTTGATGGTGATGGCAAAGAAGATGTAATTTCAGATAATAAGCAAGAGTTCACTAAAGCAATAGATCAAACTTGGTCTAATATTAAAGGTAGTAAGATATTTGATGTTAACGGTGATGGCAGAGCTGATCTCGGCGAGTTAGATGCAAAGTATCTTTACACTCGAATTTCTAATGGAACGTCTGGATTTATTTCATTGCCGCGGACTCGCATGTATAGCGGATTGATATTTGGCGATTTTAACGGAGATGGCTTAACTGATCTTTTCTATTCTAAAGGGGAGCATGATCGGCAGATCTATTTTAGTTCAGGCTTGAAGTTTATTGCAGGTCCAGTAATCCACTCATCTTCGTTAGGGGATATTTTATCGGATTCCGTCTTGGTTGCAGATGTGAATGGTGACGGACGGGCCGACTACATCGGCAATCGAAAACGGGATCACACTCGCTTGTTTTTGATGCGTGGCGATACGCTCTTTCACTATCATACAGAAGGCCACGGAGACCTCATTCGTGATTATCCAACAGCAATTATGGCTGATGCAGATGGGGATGGTTTTATTGATTTTATTACTCATGGCAAGAAAATAACCGCCGGCTTTGATGGTCGTGCGACAAAACTCATCAGCGAACGCCCGGATATGCTGGTTGGCGTGGTGTTGCCTTCAGGCGGGCAGCTCTCAGCCAGCTACACCACCTATGGCGGGGATCCTGAGGATGAGCGCTGGTTCCCACCTGTCCTGACCGTCCTGGCCGCCCTGACAGAAAAGCCCAACTCTTCTCAAGCCTTCACCACACGCTTTGCTTACTCTGGCGGGCGCTGGGACTTTGACAACCGGCGCTTTGCCGGCTTTAAACAGATCATAACCACGTTGCCAAAGCTGGCAGGGGAGACAAAGGCACCAACCGTTGAGACCACCTACCGC
>NZ_BAZK01000068.1 GCF_001310815.1 Pseudovibrio denitrificans JCM 12308 | reverse complement strand
TGGCCTTATCAAAAGCGGATCCAAGCTACCCTCATATCAGTTCACCTACAAACATGATGTCTTCGATCAGAAGACCGTGGATGCTCGGCAATTTGATACAAGCCCGAATCTGCTAACAAGAATTAACGGTGATTTTAACGGAGATCGTAAAGCAGATGTCGCAAGTTGGATTTCATCAAGAAATCTGCGAGAGGGTGAAGGTACGTGCTATGTCCAAATCTCGTATTCTTCAGAGCAAGCAAAAACTCAAAGATGTGCTGAATACAATGTGAAAGATCTTTGGCTTAAAATTCGTCGTCAAGATCTAAAGAAATACTCAACTCCGCACTTCATATCAGATTACAAAATCTGTGTTTCAATCAGCGATGAACGAGATCGTTGCTATTCGTATATGAATACATCAGATGGACTGTACGACAAGAACGCTTTAGTAGCAGATTTCGACGGCGACGGTATTGATGATATTATCTCTGGGAACAAACAGTGGTTCTCAAGATCTACAAACCAAAACTGGACTGGTGTCAACATTGAAAAAAGTATCTTTATTAGAGGAAATGGCTTAAGAACCGCAGATTTTAACGGTGACGGTCGCGCTGATATCGCCAACAAGCAAGATATTTTCATAAGATTTAACGGCCGTACAATTGCTCATGAAAAAACGGAGTTTAAAGCACGATTATCAAACGGAAAATCTGGATTTAGCATCAGTTTTTCAAGTCCCAAAATTAATGGAACATTGCTTGGCGATTTTAACGGTGATGGCCTTTTTGATTTTATTTACCAGAAAAGCAAATACGAACGGCAAGTATTTTACAGCACAGGTCTTAAGTTTATTTCTGGCCCAATATATCGCCAATCAGAGTTCAAAGATAATAATACTATACAGAGTTTAACTGGGGACCTAAATGGAGATGGGCGTTCCGATTTCATTGCAAATAGAAATGCACATACTAGAATCCACTTGAAGCGAGGTGATAGCTTCCATTTCCATCCAGGTGCAGAACATAGTGATTTTATACGCGATGAACAAGCTACACAGTTAGCTGATGTAAATGGTAATGGTTTACTAGAAATAATATCACTCAAGAAAAGAATGGGCCTATTTTTCGGCTATAATGCCAATTCTTATGGAAGCAATGCATCCGGTCCTGACTATATTGGTCGTGCGACAAAGCTTGTCAGCGAGCGCCCGGATATGCTGATTGGGGTGGTGTTGCCTTCAGGCGGGCACCTCTCAGCCAGCTACACCACCTATGGCGGGGATCCTGAGGATGAGCGCTGGTTCCCACCTGTCCTGACCGTCCTGGCCTCTCTGACAGAAAAGCCCAACTCATCTCAAGCCTTCACCACACGCTTTGCTTACTCAGGCGGGCGCTGGGACTTTGACAACCGGCGCTTTGCCGGCTTCAAAAAGATCATAACCACGTTGCCAAAGCTGGCAGGGGAGACGAAGG
>NZ_BAZK01000067.1 GCF_001310815.1 Pseudovibrio denitrificans JCM 12308 | reverse complement strand
ACACTATCAGTCAGACCCCGCAGGTTTGGCTTGATCATCAGGTTATGGAGAAAGACGGGTGTCTTTATCTAAACTGGGATGCGGTTGAAGAGTTATTTGACGCGCGCATTCTGGATGAGATGTTTGCATCCTATGTTGCGCTTCTTGAAGGATTGGCGCTGGACCCGACCTTGCTGGAAGCGGCTGATTTACCGCGGTTGCCCGCGGTTGCGTTGCCGGTGGCCGAGAGTGCTCTCCCAGTTGCAAGCCTACATGATGGGCTGGCGCGATATGCGGTTGAGACGCCAGAGGCAGTGGCTATCTGGCAGGCGGATGCAAAGGGTGGCTGCGCATTTGAGGTCAGCTATGATCAGTTGCATCGGGCGGCTAACAAGGTGGCCACGGTTTTGCGTGCAGGTGGTCTTGCGCGGGAAGAGTTTGTGGCCATCATCATGGACAAAGGGTGGGAGCAGAGTGCTGCAGCACATGGCATTTTGCGCGCTGGCGGAGCCTATCTTCCCATCGATCCTGAGGTGCCACCGCAGCGTCGTGCTGAGTTGCTCGCAGCGGCCGGTGTGCGCCAGATTCTCACACAGCCCTGGCATCTGGGTTCTCTGCAACGCGACTTGGCAAACCGACCAGGGGCGGTGGAGACGCCAGTATTACAGGCGCTCGACATAAGTTGCAATGCCATGATGCTCCCTTCGCAGAGGTGGTGGCCACGCCCGATCAGACAGCCTATGTGATCTTCACCTCCGGTTCGACAGGCTCGCCTAAAGGTGTCGTGATCGCACACCAGGCTGTCATGAACACCATTGAAGATATCTGCGTGCGACGCTGCCTGACCTCAAATGATGGTGTGTTCGGCCTGTCATCACTCAGCTTCGATCTCTCCGTGTTCGATCTGTTCGGCACGAGCGCGCGGGGTGCACGCCTTGTGCTGCCGCATCCTGATGGTTTGAAGGATCCACGCCACTGGGGCCGTGTTCTGCGTGCTGCGGGTGTGACAGTCTGGAACTCGGTTCCGGCTTTGTTGCGCATGCTGGTTGCACACGAGCAAGACAGTGAAGCGGCTTTCCCAGAGCTGCGCGTTGCGATGCTGAGCGGCGATTGGATTCCGCTCTCACTGCCCGAGCAAGCTTGGCAGAGCCTTAATTCTGATCTGCAAATTATCTCGCTGGGTGGGGCGACAGAAGCCTCGATTTGGTCGATTGAATATCCGATTGAGACAGTGGATCCAACTTGGCAGAGCATTCCTTACGGGACTGGGCTGACCAACCAGCCAATGCGTGTTGTCGGTCACCGGCTGGACGAGTGCCCAACCGGTGTGATTGGTGAAATCGTGATCGCAGGTGTTGGACTAGCCAAGGGGTATCTTGGTCGTCCGGATTTGACCGAGCAGAGCTTTGTCACTCACGCCGATACTGGTGAGCGGCTCTACAAAACCGGTGATCTTGGCCGCTATACAGAAACAGGTCTTATCGAGTTCCTTGGCCGCAAAGACACCCAGGTCAAAGTCAACGGATACAGAATTGAACTGGGGGAAATCGAAACAATCCTCGAAAGG
>NZ_BAZK01000066.1 GCF_001310815.1 Pseudovibrio denitrificans JCM 12308 | reverse complement strand
GCTTTCAGCTTGCGGCCAGATGCCTGGCCAGCCAGATGACGATCACGGGAGAATTTGGAAAACATAGTCAGCCCAACCATTAGAAACTGATTGAGGCTGTAGATTTATCCCGTTCCATTCAAGGGATTAAAAGACGCAGATTTAGCTCATTGCCGTGATACATGAACCGAACTTGTGTAAGCATTCTACAGAGTAATCTTTTCAACCTTTGCAAAGCGGCATTGCATGAAATAAAATCAGTGAATATTATAGGAATGAAGAAGAAATAGTCTGATATGCAAAATATATCACGATAAATAGGCAAGTATGCATTATCACATTTAACTTTGAAGCCTTCTATATTGCTCGCGGTAATATGAGTTTTGAGAGATCTACGCCTGTACTGCCATTTTAGGTGAGAGCTTGAAGGCATGTTTGGAAGTTTGTTGACTTCCCTCGAGTTGAACCTGAAAGTGTGTGCAAACTTCTTAGAGCCTGAAGTCATTTGCATAGAGCTCTCCAGGGGCTGTGTTTCTGATTGTGATCGTGTTTATGGTGTTGATCTGAATGAGGGTATTGCTATTTTCGTAGCACCGGACATGTTTGATGGAAAAGCAGATTTACTAATGCGTTACCCAACTATCTGGTCGATAGCTCTTCAGTATCTAAAAGTCCTCAATTATCCAGCTAAATGGTTAGACCAATCGCAAGGCCTACGAACTCTGCTCGTTCAGCGAACTGAAATGTCTGCTAGAAGTTGGAGATGTCTTGATTGAAGGGCAAAAGCGCTTTGAGCGGGTAAATCGCCCGATTGCTCTTAATCGCAAGAATAAACTCTTCACAGGCCATAACGCAGGCGTTGAGGACTACGCCATGCTGGCCAATCTCATTGAACTCGTAAGCTGAACAGCGTTAATCCGCATACCTATCTTGCCGATACTCCCACTAAAAATTACATGGCAACGAGCAGAGCAGACTCAAACAGCTTTTGCCATAGAATGACAAAAAACTGGTGTGAGCGAAACTAGGCTGTTGCCAATACGAAGATTAGACAAACTGGAAGTCGTCCTCATGCAGGTCTGTTGTCGTTACATTTTTTAGTGTGATTGATGTATTGGCATCAATGGTGATTACAGTATGGCCTCCACTAACATCAGCGGATGACAGAATAGCAGCAAAATTTGAGAAAAGATCGGAATCGACTTGGATTACATCATCTGTAGCAGCGCCAGCTGAGAAATCTGTGATGATGTCATTGCCAAAATCTGTCCCAGAAAAAACGAAGACGTCATTGCCATTATCACCCGTTATTACGTCATTACCTAAGCCACCAGAAAGCACATCATCAATTTTAAAGCCAATGATTTTGTCATCACCATCTGTTGGTTCTAAGGTCTTTCCTTGAACTTCTGAAGTATCCAAGATTGTCCCATCAAAGAACACAAACTGATTGATATGGTGCTTATTGGATGTGGCGCCGTCGTTGCCATAATCAAGGATCGTGATGGATCCATCTCCGACCTTCAGTCCGATGGTCAAATCATAATCAGAGCTGTTACCGCCAACATGGGCATTCCTAAAGGTCACATTGTCAACGG
>NZ_BAZK01000065.1 GCF_001310815.1 Pseudovibrio denitrificans JCM 12308 | reverse complement strand
ATAAAACGAGTTCGAGAAACCCATTCAATTTTGGTTCTGCTTACTATTCTTATTTTGATGATTTCGACGGGGATCGTGTACTAGATCGCGTTAGCTGGTACAACAGGACGGTACGAATTGATCGAGATTCCAAAGATACTACTTGTGTTAACTCAGGTGGGGGATCTTTCCACCAAGATTGCTATTGGTATGGCGATAAGCTTTGGATCAAATCTAGACGTGTCGACTTGTCGAAACGTAAAAAGGCCATATACGTTTACAAGTTCACTGATTGTTATGAAAATAGTAAAGGCCGTGAACGCTGCAGGAACTATGATACTACGAATGGTGGCCTATATGAGAAGTTGGCTCAAATTTCCGACTTTGACGGTGATGGCATTGATGATGTCATATCGAAGTATCGGATCGACTTCTCACGCGCAAAAAATAAAACGTGGACAGGCATTCCTAAAAGTCCGTGGTCTACAATAGGCGATTTTAATGGAGATGGTCGATCCGATATCTCGTCTTTTGGTGCTATTCGCCTGTCAGATGGTGTTTCAGGTTTCTCCATCCAATTTCCAGACCCACCGCTTGATGTAAACCGCTTCGGCAATAGCGGCACGATAAGAAACCTTGAATTTGCTGACTTCAATGGCGACGGAACGACTGATGCACTAATTAAAGATACTAAGAGTTCTTGGAAATTTTATTTTAGTGCTGGTAACAAATTCATACCCGGGCCAGTTATCACTACCACTTCCTTTAGTAATGTTAACGGAGGCTCTACCGCTGACATCAACGGAGACGGTCGTGCGGATTTTGTGGGAATCAGAAAAGGGGATCATACTCGGCTTTATTTGACACGCGGCGATGAACTTCACAACTATGCTACGGATAGCCATGGCGATTTTTTACGAGATCGCGTCGCTTACAACCTCTCTGACGCAGATGGAGATGGTCGTGTTGAACTCATAACACGAAAATGGGCATATAAACTCATCAGCGAGCGCCCGGATATGCTAGTTGGCGTGGTGTTGCCTTCAGGCGGGCACCTCTCAGCCAGCTACACCACCTATGGCGGTGATACTGAGGATGAGCGCTGGTTCCCACCTGTCCTGACCGTCCTGGCCTCTCTGACACGAAAGCCAACTCATCTCAAGGCCTTCACCACACGCTTGCTTACTCAGGCGGGCGCTGGGACTTTGACAACCGGCGCTTTGCCGGCTTCAAAAAGATCATAACCACGTTGCCAAAGCTGGCAGGGGAAACAAAGGCCCCAACCGTTGAGACCACCTATCGCCAGGACGTCTCCTCCGTAGGCAAGATCGCGCAGCGGATCTGGAAAGATGGCAACGGCACCATCTTGCGCAAGCAAGTCCAAGAGTATGCCACGCAAAATGACAATGAACCTTACACCTCCCTGAACACCGCCAGCTTGACCTACTCTTATGATGAAGGCGTGGAGCGGGTGCAAAAAACAACCCGCATCTTTAACTCTTACGGTCAGGCGAAGCATCGTACCAATCATGGCGACACAGCCAAGAGCGGCGATGAGCGCACCTATACCCGCTGGTCCTATCCCAACAAAGACAAATACATCATCAACAAATGGGCCGTGGAAGCTATCAACTCGTTTGATGACTACGACTACACGGATCGCCGGGCCTGGCGGCG
>NZ_BAZK01000064.1 GCF_001310815.1 Pseudovibrio denitrificans JCM 12308 | reverse complement strand
CCAAATCGATAACACCATCAATGGTGCCATCAGCTGCATCAGCAGTCGCCAGTGAAGCAATAGACATTAGATAGGCTTCACCAGAGTTGGAGCCACCGCCGTCAGCATTACGTGCACCAATCAACAGATCGTCCTTACCATCATTGTCAACATCACCGACAAATGACACGCTAATTCCCGCATCATCGCCAACTTCCGTACCAACGAACTGATAAGAGTTAGTCTGCTCATTGACATTATCTAGATCGATAATCCCATCAGTGGTGCCATCAGCTGCATCAGCTGAAGCAAGTGCTGCTGCAGTCAACAGATAGGCCTCACCCGAGCCAGCGCCGCCACCATCTGCTGCCCGAGCACCGATCAAGAAGTCATTTTTGCCATCGCCATCAACATCACCAGCAGCTGAGATATCAATGCCGGCCAGGTCATCTGCTTGGGTGCCAACAAACTGATAAGAGTTGGTTTGCTCATTGACATTGTCCAAATCAATGATGCCGTCAGTAGTGCCGTCAGCGGCATCAGCTGAAGCCATAGCAGCAGCTGTCAGCAAATATGCTTCACCAGAACTGGAGCCGCCATCATCTGCAAAAATGCTGCTGATAAAGACATCATCTTTGCCATCGCCATCCACATCGCCTGCAGATGTTACACGAGTTCCGGCTTGGTCCATTACTTCTGTACCATTGAACTGATAAGATCCAGTCTGCTCATTGACATTACCCAAATCAATAACACCATCAGTGGTGCCGTCAGCGGCATCAGCGGCTGCTAGTGCAGAAGCCGTCATCAGATAAGCAGCCCCTGAAGCGGATCCTTGGTTGGCACCACTACCATTAGCATTCGCAGCACCGATGAGCAGATCATCCTTACCATCACCATCAACATCACCAGCTGAAGAGATACTGCGCCCTGCCGTATCAAACCCATCATCACCGACAAACTGATAAGATCCGGTCTGCTCGTTGACATTATCCAGATCAATGACACCGTCAGAGTACCGTCTGCAGCATCAGCGCGAGACAACGCTGCAGCTGTGAACAAGATAGACTTCCCCAGAGTTACGGCCTCCATCATCAGCAAAGTCAGCACCAATGAGAAGGTCATCCCGTCCATCACCATCAACATCACCAGCAGACGAAACGCTTACACCAGCAAAATCAGCAGATTCTGTGCCAACAAACTGGTAAGAGCCTGACTGCTCATTGACATTATCCAGATCAATAACACCATCAGTGGTGCCATCAGCTGCATCAGCTGAGGCAAGTGCTGCTGCCGTCAGTAGATAGGCCTCACCTGAGTTGCTTCCACCACCACTGGCATTTGAAGCACCAATGAGAAGATCATCTTTGCCGTCTCTATCGACATCTCCAGCAGATGAGATCGCATTACCAGCCCCATTACTCGCGGCCGCTCCAACCAACTGGTAAGACCCGGACTGTTCATTGATATTATCCAGATCGATAACACCATCTACCGAGCCATCGGCGGCATCTGCATCTACCATAGCAGCAGCTGTAACCAGGTAAACTTCACCAGAATTACTTCCGCCGCCATCAGCACCAGGAGCACCAATCAAGAAATCACCGCGACCATCACCGTCAACATCACCGGCTGCCGAAACGCTTACACCAGCACCATCATCAACTTCCGTCCCGATGAACTGATAAGATGTTC
>NZ_BAZK01000063.1 GCF_001310815.1 Pseudovibrio denitrificans JCM 12308 | reverse complement strand
AAGATGGCCTGTCCGTCATAATAGTGCCAACGCCGCCAGACCCGATCCTCAACATAATCATATTCGGCGCGTGCATTGATGGCTTCCACGGCCCATTTGTTGATGATGTACTTGTCTTTGTTGGGATAAGACCAACGGGTATAGGTGCGCTCATCGCCGCTCTTGGCTGTATCACCATGGTCGGTGCTGTGTTTGACCTGGCCATAGGCATCAAAGATGCGGGTTGTTTTTTGCACTCGCTCCACGCCTTCATCATAAGAGTAGGTCAAGCTGGCAGTGTTTAAAGATGTATAAGGCAGTTTGGAGTTGTCGGTGCTGTACTCTTCGACCTGCTTGCGCAAGATGGTGCCGTCGCCATCTTTCCAGATCCGCTGCGCGATCTTGCCCACGGAGGAGACATCCTGGCGGTAGGTGGTCTCAATGGATGGGGCCTTTGTCTCCCCTGCCAGCTTTGGCAACGTGGTTATGATCTTTTTGAAGCCGGCAAAGCGCCGGTTGTCAAAGTCCCAGCGCCCGCCTGAGTAAGCAAAGCGTGTGGTGAAGGCTTGAGATGAGTTGGGCTTTTCTGTCTGGGAGGCTAGGACGGTCAGGACAGGTGGGAACCAGCGCTCATCCTCAGGATCCCCGCCATAGGTGGTGTAACTGGCTAAGAGCTGCCCACCTGAAGGCAACACCACGCCAACCAGCATATCCGGGCGTTCGCTGACAAGCTTTGTCGCACCACCATCAAAGTTTTTACTTGGTCCTGACCCACTATTACCATCAAAAACGCCACCTGACTTGGGCCGGCTGGTGACAAACTCGTTGATCCCATCTCCATCAATATCAGCCATAAAGGCCGTTGTGTAATCACGGATCAGATCACTAGAGGATGCACTTGGTTTTAAGACCAGTGTTTCGCCGCGGGTCAGATAAAGGCGTGTATGATCCCGTTTTCGGTTGCCTATGAAATCAGCACGACCATCACCATTTACATCAGCTGCATGAATGCTGTCGGCGTATATGTATTTAAAATCAGAAACGTTTACTGTTGGTCCTGATAAAAAGCGCAGACCACTGCTATAATAGATTTTGTAGTCGTACTCGCCTTTTTTATAGATAAAGTCAGTTAGCCCGTCGCCATTGAAGTCGGCAAGAAGGGCAGTTGACAGGCTGGGGCTAGTAAACGCTGAAATGAAGCCGGACTTCCCATTTGATAGTCGGGCGGAAACTCGGCCAGTTACTCCTGCAAGGTCTGCCAAGCCGTCATTATTAAAATCGGCGACATGTTTTCCTTTCGCATTTGACCAGCTTTGGTCAGTTGCTTGGGAAAATGACTGCTTTCTGCTGGCAATGACATCATCTTGCCCATCTCCATCAAAGTCACCGATACGAGTGGTATCATCGTAGAGATCATCAGTGGTGTCATATGTAAAACAGTTGTCATGCTCACCACTGCCTGATGTCTGGCAATGTACATATCTATAAGAGTACTTAGGGTCTCTATACTTGGTTAAGCCTCTTCTGAGGGCATGGATCCAGAATCGAGAGGAAGGAGCAGAGCATTTTGTCCCGGCTCGTGTGCTGTTATCGCTTCGGGCAGTAAAGCATTGTGTTAGTTTTGTATCTCGATCAATGTACTTTTTGTAAGAGTCTCTGAATGCAACATCATCTATTCGATCGCCGTTGAGGTCAGCAAACAGAATATCAATGTAATTGGCAGAAGAGGAGTACCATGATGCCGAAATCCTCTTCTGATCGAAGACATCATGTTTGTATG
>NZ_BAZK01000062.1 GCF_001310815.1 Pseudovibrio denitrificans JCM 12308 | reverse complement strand
GGCTCGGTTGGATCTGATCTTGGAGATCCGGCCCACAGTGTCTCGGGTGTATTGCTCTTCAAACAGCACCTGGGAGCCTTTGGAGAGCTTGGTGCCCAACAACCACTTGCGCTGTGCATCAAAAGAGTTGAGCGTGTGTGTTCCGTTGGCGTGATCAATCCGGGCGATTTCGGCATCAGGAGAATAGTGGATTTGATTGATGGCCCCTGGAATGGCCAGCAACCTGCCAGCCCGGTCATACTGGTATTGCCCGTTAGAGGGCGGCCAGGTTTCTCCATCGGAAAAGGATCGTGCACGCAGACGATTGCCATCATCATAAGAATAGGTGCGGGTATAGGTCTGTCCGTCAATGATGTAGCGTTCGCGCACCAGCTGGCCATGACTGTTGTAGTCATAGTGGATGATGGCGGCCCCATTGCTGATGGTTGTGAGTTGTCCGGTGTTGTGATACCCGGCCCGGGCCTCATCATAGGTGTAAGTGACATCCTCGGTGCTGGCCTGGGCCGCCGCTCCAACGGTCAGGCCCAAAACTGAGCCAAGAAGAAGGCCAGCAGATTTGCGAAAACTTGGGATATTCATAATGGTTTCAAACATCTGTACTAAGATCCAAAAAGAAAATGGTCAACGTGCTCTAGCACTCTCTGCTGCTGGAAGCGGATTTCGACTTGCTGCTGGTGCTCGTTCGTGTTGAGATCACTTTCCAATCTGTATAGAAAGAGCTGCCATTCTGTTTTGTGACTTTCTCACGCTGGACCGTCTCAAAATAATTTACTGCCGTTCCATTGGCTGCATCGCAATGAAAACTAGGTGAGACAGAATCTGCAACCCAAGGCCCGTTTTTCTTCCAATCCGAGGAAGAGCGTGATCTCGATCCTGTGGGGTTTTTTAGATAAAATCTGGCATAACGACCTGAGACTGAAACCTTAAGCCAATTCTCTTTTGTTTCACGCGCCCGCGTGCCGTTAGTGAACTTGAAATTGTTGGCATGAAGCTGACTAGGTTTCACATTTCTCAGTGTGATGGTGTTGCCCGCATCAAATTGGATGACCGTATTACTCCCGGAAGCTCTAGCTTGGGCTTTTACCTTTTCGAAGCTGGTGAGCGTGGAGTATTTCAACCAAATGATATCTCCTTTTCCAGATCCTGCAGCAAAGTCTTCAATCACATCTTGGCCAAAGGATGGACCTTCAAAGACAAAGGTGTCATTGCCTTTGCCGCCATAAAGGCGATCATTCCCTGCAGCACCAATCAAAGTATCATTGCCGCCATAGCCCCAAAGTTTGTTGTCAGAAGCATTGCCAATGATAGTGTCGCCATATGCATCACTGCCCATGACCCCTTCGATGGAGACATAGGTATCCCCTGCTGCATCGCCTGTATTCTGGCTTGGGGCAGCTAAGTTGATGGTCATGGCATGCTTGGACCAACGATAACGGGCGATATCAAACCCAGATCCACCATCAAGAAAGTCATTCCCGCCGCCATAGGCGTTAAGCGTGTCATTGCCGCCCTTACCTTCTAGGCGGTCATTGCCGCGGTGACCATAAAAGCTATTGTTTTGTTCATCACCAATCAGGACATCATTGTAACTGGAGCCTTCAATTGTCTCGAAGTTAGAAATGGTGTCACCTTCAGCATGGCCGCCAGAGACAGCTCCTGTTGTCAGGTTGACAGATACTCCGGTTGGTGAGCCACCATAGCTAAGAATGTCATTCCCAGGTCCTCCATCCAGCGTATCAGCGCCGCCATATCCGTAGATCTTGTTGTGACCAGCATCACCAATCAGCGTGTCAGCATGATCGCGGGTCCCCATGATACGTTCAATGGAGGTGTAAGTATCACCTGCCGCATCTCCTTTGTTCTGGCTTGGATCTGCCAGGTTCACGGTAACGCCAGAGGAGGCGTAA
>NZ_BAZK01000061.1 GCF_001310815.1 Pseudovibrio denitrificans JCM 12308 | reverse complement strand
TATCATCACCCACTTCACCCCGCAGGTAGTCGTTACCTTCGCCGCCCCTGAGCGTGTCGTTGCCATTGCCACCATAAAGACTGTCATTGCCTTCACCGCCAGAAAGCTCATTGTTAAACGAGTTTCCGATAATTGTATCGTGACCGGCTGACCCAATAACGTTTTCTATGCTGATATAGGTGTCACCAGTTGCAACTCCGGTATTTTGCGAAGGATTAGCTAAGTTGATGCGTGATGAAGCTGTTTCGTCAGTGAAATCTGCATAACTTGTAGTGTCGGTTCCAGAACCGCCATTCAGTATATCTGCACCTGCTCCACCAATCAGCACATCATCTCCATTGCCGCCAGATAGAGCGTTGGACTCTGATGTGCCAACGATAGTGTCTTGCCCTGCAGAGCCGACTACATTTTCAATACTGTTATAGGTATCACCTGCTGCAACGCCTGTGTTTTTGCTGGAATCAGCCAAGTTGATTATGGAAACTGATACTGGGTCCGAGAAGTTACCGTAGTGCGCGGTATCCTGCCCTTCACCACCATTGTGAACATCTTCACCTTCCTTGCCTTGGATGGTATCATTCCCTTGGCCACCGGTAAGCACATTATCATGCTCATCACCTACGATGATCATTCCCTGTACTACCGGAACGTCATCAGTTCCATTGATCGTTACGGTAACTGTTTTTGTTGTGACCCCGCCATTCCTATCATTTACGGTATAAGTAAAGGTATCGGTTGCTGTTTCACCTGCACTCAAATGATCAAATGCATTTCCGCAGATATAAGAGAACGTGCCATCGCCGTTGTTGATCACAACACCTACAGTGGTGCTGTTGTCGATGGTGATGATGTGCGTGTCGTTCACATCCACATCGGTAAAGTCGGCATTGATGATCACCACGTTAGTGTTTCGAACCACAGTTACATTAATGTCGTTGACCACCGGAACATCATTTGTGCCGTTGATGGTCACCGTCACCGTCTTCGTCACAACACCACCATTGCCATCATTGATGGTGTAAGTGAAGGTGTCTGTTGCGGTCTCGCCGACACCCAGGTGGATGAACGCATCACCGCAATCATAAGAGAACGTACCATCGCCATTGTTGATCACAACACCCACAGTGGTGCTGTTGTCGATGGTGATGATGTGCGTGTCGTTCACATCCACATCCGTGAAGTCAGCGTTGATGATCACCACGCTGTTATTCTGAACAATGGTCACGTCGATGTCATTAACCACCGGCGCATCATTTGTGCCATTGATCGTCACGGTCACGGTCTTGGTAACAACCCCACCTTCGCCATCATCAACAGTATAAGTAAACGTATCCGTTGCATCTCGCCAACATCCAGATGGATGAACGCATCGCCGCAATCATAAGAGAACGTGCCATCACCATTGTTGATCACAACACCCACTGTGGTGCTGTTGTCGATGGTGATGATGTGTGTGTCATCGGCATCCACATCAGTAAAGTCGGCGTTGATGATCACCACGTTGTTGTTCTGAACAATGGTCACATCGATATCGTTGACCACCGGCGCGTTGTTATCGCTTCCAACAATCGTCACAGTAACCGTCTTCGTCACAACACCACCATTGCCATCATTGATGGTGTAGGTGAAGGTGTCGGTTGCAGTCTCACCAACGCCCAGATGGATGAACGCATCACCGCAATCATAGGAGAATGTGCCATCGCCATTGTTGATGACAACACCCACAGTGGTGCTGTTGTCGATGGTGATGATGTGCGTGTCGTTCACATCCACATCGGTGAAGTCAGCGTTGATGATCACCACGTTGTTGTTTTGCACAATGGTCACATCAATGTCATTGACCACCGGCGCATCATTGGTGCCGTTGATGGTGACCGTCACGGTCTTGGTGATCACCCCGCCATTGCCATCATTGATGGTGTAAGTGAAGGTATCGGTTGCAGTCTCACCAACGCCCAGATGGA
>NZ_BAZK01000060.1 GCF_001310815.1 Pseudovibrio denitrificans JCM 12308 | reverse complement strand
AAGCTGTAGATTTATCCCGCTTCTTTCAAGGGATTAAAAGACGCAGTTTCAGCTCATGATTGGGATACATGAGCTGAAATACCGATCTGATGACAAAATTGGAGATGTGATATGTCATATCACGCAATCTTGCTGAGACAATTTCAGTAGATAGTGATGCGTATTGAAAAGCGGGAGCGCGTGCTATCTCACGTGCATTGGAATCTTCACATCCATAACATCAACATTACTTAACTATTTGCCTCCGGTTTGATACTCCTGTTGCCAGGAAAGGTTGTTCCTCGACTGTGAAATGACGATATAAAATAGTACGTAGAATTTACAGGTGTAGTGACAACTAATGGTCTAAAGAATAGCTAAATTCAGTGTTTGTATTGACCATGACGAATTCACAGTGTTGAGTTAGAGATAAACTAAAAAGCTGGCTGCTAATCCTCATCAAGGGGCCATTTTTGATTTTTGGGGTCTATTTCACCGTACCTAAGATCTGTTTTTCCTTCTTTTTTTCTCAGTGAATAGTATTCTTCAATATTATCGATGTCATAAAGAATTTGCTTTCTCTCTTCAGGAATAAAGTCCCATGCAATCGAAGTTGCGTGTGCTATCCTTTTGTAGTTATTGATAAAAAAATTAAGATAATCATCATATGTATTTGTGCTCTTATGTGAGAATACTTTTAAATGATCAAGTATAATGGCAATTTCTTCTATCGAATCTTCGAATTTATCTTTGGGTTTCATTATCTTCTTCCAAATTTTGGTTTTCTACCGTTGAGATCTATGTTGCCTTTTACAGTAATTTCCCGTGTCTTTGTAAGCGGGTTTTTTACAACTTCAATTTCATCCAAGTATGCATCAAACTCGACAATCTCATTACCTTTACCCTTACCAATTCCGAGTGTATTTTCTGCATCTTTAGGAGAGAGTGGTTTGCCCTTCGCCTTGGTGAGAAAAACACGATTTTGGTCACTTGCGATAAGAGCGTTATCACTTCTAATTTTTTTTAGACTAGATACAGATGTGTAATGCCGAACTCTAATAACCCGTCGACTGACAATCTTGACAGCAGCTCCAGCAACGACCGCGGTGACTACAGTATTTGTAGATTTTGCGGACGCTCCACTGGTACCTAAACTTGCTGCTTCTAAGACGATATCGGCGGCAGCCCGTATATCGCTGCTGCCTATTTTTGATAGATAACCATCTCTTTCTTGTTCCAGCATACGAATATGTGTTTCGAGGCCCTCGGCGGTGTCTCTTCCGTTGGCTATCGATTCTCGGGCTTCATCGATGCCTCGTTGAGACTCACGGGCTCTTTCAAGATTGTTGAGATCCCTGTCTTCGTCGCTGGAGAAGAAATCTTGAATGGCTTCAAAGATGTTGTTACCGCTAGGATCACTATAAAAGGTTGGGTTGTTGAGAGCGTATGCATACCTGTTTGTGCCAACACCTTTATTCAGTGGATCGAACCAATCCGACTGTATAAAGCGAGCTAGGTCAGCATCGTAATAACGGGCGTTGAGATAGGTGAGGCCGGTTTCTGGATCATCGCGTTCACCAATCCAGCCCTTGCTTTCGCGCGGAGTGTCTGCTGCCTGCTGGACATCTGTACGTTTGCCGTAAGGCTGATAGCGACTGACCGCGGCAATAGTGCCGGCACTGTTGGTCAGCATGCGGACCGAGGACATGTGATCACGGTGGATCCAGTTGGTGGTGGTGCCCACACGGCGCACAGAACCATCCAGATGCTTGATCACCGTACCATCGGGCAGGATCTCTTCATCATTACCCAGATACAGTGTGGTCTGACCACCGGAGATCTTCTTTAAGCGTTTATCATCAGGACCATAAACATACTGAGTGGTCACCCCGCCCATGGTCACTGAGATCGGACGGTCTTTGCCATCATAGATCAGAGAGCGTCCCTTGCCGGAGACCATGTTGCCGTTGCCATCATAAGAGAAGGTCCAGGACCCGGCCTTGGTGGGAGCATGCGGACGGGCAGCTGTTGGCGCTGGATATGAGTAGGTGCCAACATCACTCTTGGAGAGCAGATTGCCGGAGGGACTATAA
>NZ_BAZK01000059.1 GCF_001310815.1 Pseudovibrio denitrificans JCM 12308 | reverse complement strand
ACCTTTGTCTTTGAAGGCACAAGCTTTGGTCGTGATGTAATTGAAGACTTTGCTGCAGGCCACGGGGCAGGCGATGTCATTCAGCTCAAAGGCACGGGTCTGAACAGCTTTGCTGATGTACTGGCACGCATCAACGTATCTGGCAGCAATACCCTCATTCAGATCAACACCACAAACACAATCACAATCAGAAACACAGCACCTGGGGATCTCCATGCAGATGACTTCAGGTTCTAAGAAATTTGCACACACATTCGGTTTCAACTGCTCCTTTGGCTCAAAGGTATTGTCAAAATGACGAAGTTTGCATGCATGGTTAAATCCAAACAAATTACTCAAAAATTACTTCTCAGTATTTTGCTCAGCACTGGAACATTTATTTATCCCACAAACGTATCAGCTCTTGATGAGAGCTCAAGCTACAAGCACGTTGAAAGTAGGAAGATAGAAAAACTTTCTTCTAAGTCTGGAATCTTCCATAAAGTTGTTCCGATTAAAGTGCCGACATTTCGTGGGCTGCAACCTAATATTGGATTTTCCTATAACTCGTCTCTTACTAGGACTAACTCTTCAGAAGATGTTTTAGGAGTTGGCTGGCGTTTATCTGGACTCACCAAAATAACCAGATCTGCAAAACGACACGGGTTACCCCAGTTTAATGATACTGATGAGTTTCTTTTAGATGGTCAGCGTCTGATTGCATGCACAGACACGGAGAAAGAATCCGCAAGTTGTTTAGCTGGAGGTACCCATGTTACATGGAATGAGAGTTACACTCGGATCAAACGTTTAGAAGCGCCTAATTCTTGGCAAGTCACAAACCGAGATGGTACTACTTTTACATTTAAACCAATCTCCAGTTGGCAAGATTCTATTCCAGCCAATGAGAAAGAAGAAAAGCTATCGGAGGTAAGTCAATGGCTTCTAGCTCCGTAAGAGACACTCTTGGATCCTCAGCTACATATTCTTATCGTTGTACAGATTTTTCGACTTGCCGGATTAATACTATTTCCTATGGCCCTAATCAGGTCAGGTTCAACTGGCAATTAAGACCAGATGTAATCACCTACGCAACCGGTTTGAGTCTAGGTACAATAGACAACCGATTAAGTAATATATTAGTGACTACAAACAATAAAATATTGCGAGCCTACAATTTAAAATACTTACAAAGCCCATCAACTAATAAATCTATTATTTCCAGCATACAAGAGTATGGAAATGATGTAATATTAAGAAATAATGAAATAATAGATGGAACAACATTACCCCCTTATCGCTTTACATATACGGGAGAAACTACCAAAATTATACTCTGCAAAACACAATAGATATGACAGAAAGCGATATGATGACTACGTTGCTATATTCAACTACAACGACGACAAGCAACTTGAAGCATTTTATTCCCACTATGTAGGACATGACGATCACTATGAGTATCATTATGTTGGTGATACTCCTCTCAAGAATATAGATAACTTAGATTTCGGACACCGATCTGCAATAAATTCAAGTATTAACATAATTGCTTACCGAGATACTTTTGATGTCGAAAGAACAGTCGACATAAAGTACTCGAAACCAATTGAAAGCAATTCAAATGGACAGCCATCTAATACCAAACTTCTTCGCCTGAATAATCCATTTGGTTCTTCTGTCCAGCATTCTAATGGCTCTATTCGCTTTTCTCTTTCAGCAGCCAATTACCATTCTAATAAAGATGACATCGGATATGTAATCGGCGACTTTGATGGAGATGGGCTAGATGATACACTTGGCCGAACATCTAATGGCTACAGTGAAGGGCGTTTTACTTCCAGTAAAACACATATGTGGAAGGGAGCAGAAGGTACTACCGTCGCAGATGTCAATGGCGATGGTCTACAGGAAGTAATACCTGTCCCAAATGACGGAGGCGTTTATTTAGGCGTTGGAACAGATCACCCACCTGTTGCAAGAAATCTGTCTATTAGAATTTCCAATGGAATAGATGAGTTTGTCGAAATTGCAGCTGTTACCCGATTGTGGGGAAAGAACCTTGCTGTTGGAGATGTAAACGGTGATCAGATACCTGACTACTTAAACTTTTATGATAAGACTTATTATGAGGATGAAGGCTTCAAAATCCACCATATAGTTGGAAATGATGTCGCAACTTCTCCTTCGTTTTCCTTGCCTAATTATTCGCACAATAAAGACAACACGTATATTGTGACAGATCTCAATGGAGATGGACGAGGTGATATCGTTGTATTTCGTTGGTTTCCAGATTCTAGTAGCAAAACTTATCTTAAAGTATTTCTAAACAACGGAAATTACGAATTTATTCAATCTCACAATTTTAGCAGAAAAGGAAAGTCAGCAGCTTACGTAGGCGATCTAGATCGAGACGGGTTAGCTGAAATAATTCTTCGAGATGAGGATCGCGGAAACGTATACGACGATGAACGCTTGTATGTCACTGACATGCTGCCTGATATGTTGATCAGTGCGATAGAGCCATCTGGAAGTAAACAATCTATCTCTTATAGCCTGTACAAAGGTGAAGAAGACAATTGGTTTCCATATCCACGAAACGTTGTCAAAACCATCTATACGTTAGACGGTAAAGGAAACT
>NZ_BAZK01000058.1 GCF_001310815.1 Pseudovibrio denitrificans JCM 12308 | reverse complement strand
GGGCAACAGTGCCCTGACCCGCAGCTTTACCTATAGCCCCTCTGGCAATCTGCTCTCTAAGAGTGATGTTGGCACCTACTCATATCCTACGCCAACAGCTGCCCGTCCGCATGCTCCCACCAAGGCCGGGTCCTGGACCTTTTCTTATGATGGCAACGGCAACATGGTCTCCGGTAAGGGCCGGACAATCACCTATGATGGCAAAGATCGTCCGATCTCAGTGACCATGGGCGGGGTGACCACCCAGTATGTTTATGGACCTGATGGGGCGCGCTTAAAAAAGATCTCTGGAGGTCAGACCACCCTATATCTGGGCAATGATGAAGAGATCCTGCCCGATGGCACGGTGATCAAACATCTGGATGGTTCCGTGCGCCGTGTGGGCACCACCACCAACTGGATCCACCGCGATCACATGTCTTCGGTCCGCATGCTGACCAACAGTGCCGGATCTATTGCCGCGGTTAGTCGCTATCAGCCTTATGGCAAGCGTACAGATGTTCAGCAGGCAGCTGATACACCGCGTGAAAGCAAGGGTTGGATTGGTGAACGCGATGATCCAGAAACCGGCCTAACTTATCTCAATGCCCGTTATTACGATGCTGATCTGGCTCGCTTCATACAGTCTGATTGGTTGGGTCCAACTGATCCATATGTCGGAACCAACCGATACAGCTATGCACTCAACAACCCAATCATTTTTAAAGACCCAACGGGCAATAGAATTGATGACTTCAATGAAATTGGAACTAAAGGAATTACAACTGGGGCTAGCACCACTCGCGAATACAATGATTTCCAAAGAAGTAGAAACGCATACTCTGACCGCAATGACAGAAGTTATGATTACGACAGTTATCGAGGAAACGGAGGAGACTACGCACGCTTAAACAAACGTAAAAAAGATCGATTTGAGACAAACTGGCGCAAAGACCCCGTCACAGACAGTAGAATATACCGAGCACAAAACCGCATACATAAAGCTCGAGTTGATGGTACATATGGACTGATTGCAGACTTCATACCTATTTTAGGTGACGCCAAAGCATTTTACGAAGTAGAAAGCTTATTTGATTTTAGCTTGGCAACCTTCGGGTTACTTCCTGCTGCTGATTTACTAACCAAACCTCTAAAGTACGTCCCAAGTCCTAAACATCTAAAAGGTGGGTGGGGAAGTTACATGGACTTAGATGACGCCACCGCTCAGGCAGTCCTGGATGGAGCAATCTCGGGCGGAAAACAAAGGTATGGCTTTTACAATGGAAATTTATACGAATTTCAGCCGGACAATGCTGGTGGTTGGCATGGCTATCAAATACCCGGTAATCAAGCTCCAAACTCAGTACTAAAAGAGTTGCAAAATCGCGGCATAATTAACAAAAATCAGTTTAAAAAGTTAAGAAGGGGAAAGTAAATGTGTAACTTAGTAATTTCATGTTTGCCTGCATTAGGTTTCACTAATGCGAGTGGTTTAGCAAAGCTGAGCTTTCTTTTCGACAATGGTGTCTCAAACTCATTTCATGTATATATTGAAAGAGAAGGCGATTTTAACTGGTTTTTTGATAATGAGCATATCGTAAGAACAGAGAGCTTCCCCTTACCACAAGATATGAGTAAATCAGTTGCTAGCAATATAGGTTGTCTATTTGACAATTTGACTGATGATGACAACTCAGATGAGCTGTATGAAATCATTTACCAATATCGAGAAAGACATTGCTTTAGATTTGGTTTCAGAGGGCAGGACGTTCCAGATGTTTACTTAGCATCAAAATCCGGCAAACTAGAAATTTCCTGCGAAGAAAGCGATATTCAATTCAATTATTTAATAGAATTTGAGGCCTTTTACCAACAGTTAAAAAATGCTCTGAAAAAATATCGAAACTTGTCCTTTCCAGATAGCTAAAATTATATTCAGATCTATTGGGTCTATTAAGAAGGTATCTGCCTTCACTATTCATAGAGATTTAATAGTTGATTGAGCAACTGCGGCTGCTTTGCCAGGTCTCAAAACCTTAGATGAAACGGTACAAAAAGCAAATAATCTTGGCTCATGAAGGAATACTTTATTAGTTGGATTGCAAAGATATAATCCTATCGTTAATACCACAACTGGTTTATCCAGAGTGTAGATATAGGTAGAAAAATTAGACTAGATCTACAATGAAGATACAGCAAAGGCATTTATGATGCTTGGTAGGTAACTAAAATAAACTTCTACAAACACTTCGCTATCTACTGAATTTGCTTCAGCAAAATTGCGTGTTTTGACATGTCAATTCACCAATTTTGCCATCAGATCGATACTCCAGCTCATGCATCGCGATCATGGGCTGGATCTGCGTCTTTTAATCCCTTGAAAGGGACGGGATAAATCTACAGCCTCAACCAGTTTCTAATGGTTGGGCTGACTATGTTTTCCAAATACTCCCGTGATCATCATCTTGCTGGCCAGGCATCTGGCCGCAAGCCAAAAGCGGTGTTTCTTACCGCGCTATGCACCGCTATGGTCCTTAATAGCCCGGCCAGTGTCGCACTGGAAAACGATCGTCTCGTCTCTCCGGATAAAACCTATACCCAGCACACCAGCAGCTTTGGCGCCTTGACCCAAAAGGTGCCCATCGAAGTGCCCCAATACCATGGTCTGGAGCCCT
>NZ_BAZK01000057.1 GCF_001310815.1 Pseudovibrio denitrificans JCM 12308 | reverse complement strand
ACTTTCAGCTTGCGGCCAGATGCCTGGCCAGCCAGATGACGATCACGGGAGAATTTGGAAAACATAGTCAGCCCAACCATTAGAAACTGGTTGAGGCTGTAGATTTATCCCGCCCCTTTCAAGGGATCAAAAGGCGCAGATCCAGCCCATGATCGCGATGCATGAGCTGGAGTATCGATCTGATGGCAAAATTGGTGAATTGACATGTCAAAACACGCAATTTTGCTGAAGCAAATTCAGTAGATATCGAAGTCTATGAAGAGACTTATGTTTGTTACCTGCCAGGCATCAACACTAGGATTAGATCTTTGCGGCCCACCTAGTACACAGCGCAATTCACCATACCCTCATGAACCAAAACTATATGTTTTGTGCTTATTCACCCTAGGTTTTGAGATCTGAAAAAGAAGAAGTAGTTGCTCAATCAACCACTAAATCTCTATGATATTACTTCATCAGCAGTGTGTGTGTAATGTCTACGTTTTGCGAGGGCAGCCTTTTTAATTTGAGTAATGCTTGTTAAAGGAGAAATGTTCCCGTCTTCAATAATGGTATCTCCAGTGAAGATAATTTCTTCAAGTAAATTGCTATTTACCAAAGGTTCGAGAGATTTAATCTTTCCGCAATCAATGAAGTGTGCTTTCTTTAATTTTGGTAAAGCGCCTAAAGCACTTAAGTCACTGATTTTTTTGCAGGAATTAAAAATTACAGACTCTAGAAGTTTACATTCATCCAGTTTAAGTAGACACTCTAACTTAGGCGAGTTCGCTATGTCTAGCTCTACTAGATTATGCAGATTTTCGATACCATTTAGATCAATCAATTTTCTTGAGCTTAGTTGAAGTCTTTCTAAAAGTTTCAACTCCATTATTTTTTCAAGATTCTGAAATGGGAAGTTTACTATATTTAGTTGCATTAAAGTAGTGCAACTAAATACATCCGAAGCTTTTGGTCTCCAGAAGAGGCTGAGTTTTTTCAATTTTGAAAAAGAAGTAAACTCAGGCGCTTTTGTAAACTGACACTGAATCCCCAATGATCTAAGGTTTGTCAATTTGTTTAAGGGCGTTAGATCTTTAACATCCCAGTCATATATCTCTAATCCTTGCAACTGCGGAACTGATGTGAGGAACGAGATATCCTCACCTTTCCAGCCATTCGCCCGACTAATTCGTAACGAAGAGATATTCTCTTTTTCAACTATCCATCTAAAGTTGTCCTGCCATGGCCCATGCAAAATTAAACACTTGCCAGAAGCAATAAAGGTTTCTGGATTGTCACAAATTGAATACTTTTCTTTATTCAATATGGTGGTCTATCTTTGTAAGAGGACAAGCGTAAAGTGTTTCATATTTATCATGAGGATCGTTAGAAGCCTAGACAGGCTTCCTCATAATCCCATCGACCACTTTTGAAACCAATGTCCAAGTAAGCTTGCACTTTCTGATAATCAACGTCTGGAGGTACATCTACTGCTACCAGTTTCGGTTGGTCACTAATTTCTGAGCTACAACCCAATTGCTGCAGTTCATTTCTTGTGACAGACACGTATGTTTCATCGTTAAACCAAATACGCAGAGTACTGTGTCCAGACACTTCAATAATTTCATTTGCATATTTTTGTCCATCATTTTCTATGATTGACACTGTGTCCCCATATGCAACTCCTGTGGCGTAAAAGTATATTGTCAATTAAGTATCCACGTTCAGTAGGTTTTGTCCAAATCGACTCGATCTCGTGATCTGTAGAGTCTCCAACTTGCACAATGAACAATACTTTCTCGTGTTTATCTTCCGAAGTCATTTGGCACCTTTGTTTAGATTGCATTTCCTGCATAAAATTTGACCGTTTTCCAAGGTGCCGTCACCACCCTGCGACTTCGCGATAATATGATCCCTATGTTTCTCATTGTCAGGAGGGGTTACGCCTTTTTGTGATTGTTTTCCCGGTACTACCTTTACCCCACACTTTACACAAACATTATCTCCAGCAAACATGGCTGCGTTTTCCGCATCAATTGCTTGCTTTGTCTTTTTAGTAAATGATTTACCTGCTCTTGTCCCGCCAGCGACACCAGCTTTGACCAATTTGAACGCTTTGGCAATTGGGACTGCACCAGCTGCGGCAGAAACATAATCAGCTGGTGTTTGTGCAGCAAGCACTTCATTAACTGTGCTTACAACTGGCGCATATGTATTTATTGCCTCAAAAGTTGCTTCAACAATTACTTGGTCAGTACTTCTTCGACCTCTTTCAATATATGAACGATCACCGTAGTCATATCGGTCATAGGTATGCCCATAGTCATACCCTTCGTCTCTGTAGTCACTGTAGTCATATGATCTACGTTCACTTGAAGAACGACCATGTCGGTCGCGTGCATTACGAAACTCTCGGTACTCATCTTGGTTTCGTGCTCCTGATGTTACTCCCTTGCTACCGATCTCGTTGAAATCGTCAATGCGATGTCCAGACGGATCCTTAAAAGTGATTGGGTTGTTGAGTGCATAGCTGTATCGGTTGCTTCCGACATAAGGATCAGTTGGACCCAACCAATCCGACTGTATGAAGCGAGCCAGATCAGCATCGTAATAACGGGCATTGAGATAAGTTAGGCCAGTTTCCGGATCATCACGTTCGCCAATCCAGCCCTTGCTTTCGCGCGGTGTATCAG
>NZ_BAZK01000056.1 GCF_001310815.1 Pseudovibrio denitrificans JCM 12308 | reverse complement strand
CACACCTGCTGCCGATGAGATCTATGGTCTGGCTGGCAGCGACAAACTCTATGGTCATGCCGGCAATGACAAGCTCTATGGTGGCACTGGCAATGATACTCTTTACAGCGGCTCTGGTGCTGATCTGTTGGATGGCGGTGCTGGAATTGATACCGCAAATTATTCTCAATCCCTGAATGGCATTCTTGTAAATCTTGGAACAGGTGCTGCTTCGGGTGGGCATGCCGATGGTGACATTTTGATAAACGTCGAATATGTGCATGGATCTCGACATGATGATGTGATTATCGGTAACGATGGCAACAACGGGCTGTATGCCGGAGGTGGCAACGACCATTTAGTAGGCGGCAAAGGCGATGACACCCTCAACGCTTATGCCTCTGGAGCAGACATCCTTGATGGTGGCGAGGGCACTGATACCGTGCGCTACTACTACGCCTCCTCTGGCGTTACCGTGAACCTGGCAGATCCAAGCCAGAACACTGGAGATGCGGCAGGTGATACTTACATCTCTATTGAACGCATCATGGGAACCCGAGATCATGCTGACACGCTGATTGGTGATGCAGGTAACAACAGACTTTATGGATACGCTGGTGGAGATACGCTGGATGGTGGTCCTGGAATTGATATCGTCGATTATGCATCTTCTCCAACAGGGGTTTCCGTCAACTTGACAACCGGGGTTGTCTCAGGTGGCCATGCTGAAGGCGATACGATCTCTAACTTTGAGATCGTTATGGGTTCCAATCATGATGACGTCTTGATTGGCGATGAGCAAAACAATGCTCTTTACGGCTTTAAAGGAAATGACCGTCTGGAAGGTAAAGGCGGTAATGATACTCTCAATGCGTATCATGGCGGTAACGCCTACCTTGACGGGGGGCCGGGTGTAGATACCGCCCGCTATCGTTGGTCCAAGCATGCTCTGACCATCAATCTTGCCGATCCAAGCCAAAACACAGGCGATGCTGCTGGCGACACCTATGTCTCCATCGAGAACGCAACAGGCAGTGATGCATATGGCGACAGCCTGACCGGTGACAGTGGCAACAACCGTCTGTCTGGCTATGGCGGCAACGACACCCTCAATGGAGCAGCAGGCAATGACAATTTACATGGCGGCAAAGGCAATGACACCTTTGTCTTTGAAGGCACAAGCTTTGGCCGTGATGTAATTGAAGACTTTGCTGCGGGCCATGGCGCTGGCGATGTCATTCAGCTCAAAGGCACGGGTCTGACCAGCTTTGCTGATGTACTGGCTCGCACCAGTGCATCTGGCAGCAATACCCTCATTCAGATCAACACCACAAACACAATCACAATCAGAAACACAATACCTGGGGATCTCCATGCAGATGACTTCAGAACCGAACCTGAAGTATTTGCAATTGAAGAAGCGCATTGCCCAGATGTGATTAATATGAAAACTTTAACAGCTACCCCACAAATACGTTTGGAAGACGGGAAGTGTCAGCAATTACCAAGTCAGGCAATTACTATTAAAACCACCAAAGAAACTTGCGAAGACCCAAGCAAGTTTATCCATAAGTTGAATGAAGGCTTTAGTATAGGTCTTGAGCGCCTTTACTATGACAAAGGTGGACGCATTTTCGTTACGAACTGCCAAAGATCAGAGGCGGTTTACCAGCACTATACTACAAACGATGGTAGCTGGAAGCACAATGATGAGGAACTAAAATCCTACCGGCTCTCTGTAATTAAGTTTGATTTCAACTCAGTTCCTTACCCCTTGGCGATTGATGTCTTAGAACCTAATGCGCCTGAAACTGAATATACTCTCAAGTCAATCCGTGACATACCGACAGACAACGATCGCTATTACGAAGATTGCAACTCTTTCTTAAGAACACGACGAGAAGAGACCTACCAACGGCCTGATCAATCAGAGTTTATCCGCTTCCATGGCTATGGCCTTCCAATCAAAGAAGGTGATAAGTGTATCAAAACTACAGAGACAAAAAAGAACTACGTAAATTCACGCGTAAAAGTATCACATGATATTAAGGGATCGAAGGTCACCATTTTTAGTCTCTCTACGGAGACCGTTATAAATTTGCGGAAAGGTACAAGAACTATTTCTTCAGGACCATTTTGGAAACCAACCTGCACTCTTGAACCAATTCCATCTGGCCCACGCTGTAGCACCATTACACATTATGCCAGTGCTAAAGTCACGGACACTTATGATACTTTCAATCGCACTAAGATTGAGTACCCGAACGGAAGTGCAAGCTATTCAGAATGGGAAGCAACTGGGCCTTGGTCTGAAACATTAGAATGCGAAAAGAGAGCAATTGTCTACGAAAACCCCGGTGATAGAACCACTTGTGGTCGTTCGGACAATTAATGAGTATTATGTAGTCGGAATTTTTTGTAGTTTATCAATCCGATTAATTCCACTGAATAATACTCACTTAATTAACGATAATTAGCCATATATCCATGTATTGCACACAACAAGTCGCAATTCGGCTCATGTATCCCAATCATGAGCTGGATCTGCGTCTTTTAATCCCTTGAAAGGGGCGGGATAAATCTACAACCTCAACCAGTTTCTAATGGTTGGGCTGACTATGTTTTCCAAATACTCCCGTGATCATCATCTTGCTGACCAGGCATCTGGCCGCAAGCTGAAAGTGGTGTTTTTTACCGCGCTAAGCACTGCAATGGTCCTTAATAGCCCGGCCAGTGTCGCCCTGGAAAACGATACCTCGGTCTCTCCGGATAAAACCTACACCCAGCACACCAGCAGCTTTGGCGCCTTGACCCAAAAGGTGCCCATCGAAGTGCCCCAATATCATGGTCTGGAGCCCT
>NZ_BAZK01000055.1 GCF_001310815.1 Pseudovibrio denitrificans JCM 12308 | reverse complement strand
CATCCAGACATCGCCCAGGCGGTGGTGGTTCCAACAGAGGCAAGTTTGATGGCCTTTGTGTCTCCTGAAAATCAAAGCACACCCACAAAAGAGGTTTTGGGATCTTGGGTGGATTACCTGCGTAACCGGTTACCTGTCTACATGGTCCCACGCGCCCTAATACCGATTGAGACATTACCTGTAACAAGGAATGGAAAAGTGGATCGCAAAGCTCTTGCCGCCAAAGCAATCTCCCATACCCAGACTGAAGAAAAGACGATGCTGTCCACCACTACGGTGTCTGCGGGGAACGCGATCCAAAAGAAGCTCATGAACATTGTGGCTGATGTTCTAAATCGAGATCGGGTTGGACTTGATGACAACTTCTTTGATCTAGGCGGTGGATCGATCGAGATTGTTTTGATCCATCGCCAGCTGGAAGGCCAGTTTGATACTGAAATCCAGATTACCGACCTGTTTCGGCTTGGAACCATTCGGCGAGTTGCCGATCACCTGTCCAACAATGCCGATCCGTCCGATCAAATTACATCAGTCAAAGCGCAAGCGAAGACACGAGGCGAGCGACGTAAGGAAGTTGGTCGCCGTCGCCGATCATGCAAAAGGCGAAATGTGCAGTCAAGGCGAGGAATGAGCCATGAGCTTCAACGATACTGACATCGCGATCATAGGCATGAACTGCCGGTTCCCCGGCATTGATGGGCTAGATGCGTTTGAAGCCTGCCTTCGTGATGGAAGAGACATGTTGGCCCCAGTTGTTCAAGAGCTTGAAGGCGGTGGACGGCGGGTCATTTTGAACGCCACAGTTCCCGGAATAAAGGCGTTTGATGCCGATCGGTTT
Organism: Pseudovibrio denitrificans JCM 12308; assembly: GCF_001310815.1. Classification (GTDB taxonomy): domain Bacteria; phylum Pseudomonadota; class Alphaproteobacteria; order Rhizobiales; family Stappiaceae; genus Pseudovibrio; species Pseudovibrio denitrificans. The sequence continues at coordinate 3,410 of NZ_BAZK01000055.1, read as the reverse complement.
GGTTATACTCATCAGGAAGCACGCATCGCCGATCCTCAACAAAGGCTGTTTCTCGAGACTGTTTGGGAAATGCTGGAAATGGCTGGTTATTCGCCAAAACACATCCAGCCGACCACCGGGATATTTTCGGGCGTTAGCACCAGCTATTACTTGCTCTACCATCTGCTGGGGCATTCGAGTGAAGTTCGAAACTCGAGTGATTTGCAGGTAATGATCGGTAATGACAAAGATCATTTGACATCGCAGATAGCTTATCGTTTGGACCTGACTGGGCCAACGGTAACCGTTCAGGCTAGTTGTGCGACCTCCCTCGTCGCAACCCATCTTGCTTGTGAGAGCCTAAACAGCGGGCAATGTGATCTGGCGATTTCGGGGGGTGTTTCGCTGCGAATGCCCTCCCAAAAAGACTATGACTTTCAACCTGGTGGTCTTTTGTCAGAAGATGGGGCGATCCATGCCTTCGATGCCAATGCCAGTGGCACCGTTTACAGCAGCGGCGTGGCAACGCTTTTGTTGAAGCGTGCCGAAGATGCCGTTCAAGATGGAGACCAAATCTTTGCGCTTATTTCTGGCTCAGCGATAAACAATGACGGTGCGCAACGCGTTGGGTACACGGCACCTGCCGTTAATGGGCAGGTCCGAGCTTGATGGAGGCTCAGGAGGTTGCAGATGTCAATGCCCGAGACATTGCCTATATCGAAGCACACGGAAGCGGAACGCCATTAGGTGACCGTATTGAGTTGGATGCTTTGTATGAGGCTTTCCAACAGTCCAACTCTGCGACCATTGAAGCAGGCTCTTGCGGGCTGGGGTCGGTCAAGACAAACATTGGGCATTGTGAAATGGCGGCGGGAGCAGCGGGCCTGATAAAGACAGCATTGTCTTTGAAGTCAGGCAAGCTGTTTCCAAGCTTGCATTTCGAGACGCCTGCACAGGAGTTGATGCAGGATGGATCCCCGTTTTACGTGAATGATCAGCTAAGCGATTGGCCCGTAGACCGTCCGCGGATTGCGGGCGTGAGTTCCTTTGGACTTGGTGGGAACAATGCGCACGCGATCCTAAGAGCTTACGATCCGCCCGAGAGCACGCCCCAAGATATGGCTGAAGAACAGCCAGAACTGCTTGTTCTATCGGCCCGCAATCAAGATCAGTTCAGCACATACGAACGCTCTTTGATTAGTGCTGCAGGGACTCTGGATCGCAGTGATGTTGCTCACACACTACGTGTCGGTCGCGAAGCGGACCCATTTCGCAAAGCAGTGATTTGGAGGCAGGGCCAGTCAATTGCCGATGCATTGACCCATGCGGATGTTATAGCGTCTGCTGAAAAGCAGATCGTTCTGTTGCTTTCTCCTGATGTCGCTTTGAGCGATGAGTGCGTAATAAATTTGTGTCGTCTCATGCCAGAAGTTTTGGATCAAATGCCAGAGCTTGTGACTGAACATTCGCTCAAAGATTATCCCAACTGGACGCCAGAGCGCCGCATCGCCTTCTCTACGTCTGTTATTTTTGCGTTTTTGGACCAGTTGGAGTGCACACCAGCTGCAGTACTGTTCGCAGGCAATAAAGACGATGCTACTGCGCTATGGTCGTTTTTGATGAGGCAAGTCGAAGAGCGGCCGTGCTTTTACTGCAATGAGACTGGCTGGGTACCGGTAACAGGTGACAGTGTGTTCGCTACGATAAGCGACGTCACACAGCAGTTGGAGATTACCAATCCGTTCGTTTTAGGATTTGGCAGTAATGGCGATGTGCAAACGGACCAAGCTTCTACTACTTCGAAGGACAGGCCTCTTATTCTGATCTCATCAGCAGTTTCGGACAGGCTTGGGCACACGGGGTACCAGTCAACTGGCAGAACTGGCCTGGTACACAAAGTGCGCGCCGGATCAGGATCCCACGGCCCGAGTTCATTCGCAATGATTTTTGGATTGAGATGCCGGACGTCAACTCCAATGCTTTGGAGTTTAGCTCGAAGGATCGCTCGACGCAAAAATTGGCAGAGATGGACAGCCAAGGAGTTTTCGATTGCGTCAAGGAAACTTGGGAAGAAGTATTCGGAACCGAACTTGAGAACGAAGACGCCAACTTCTTTGAACTGGGTGGGCATTCGCTTTTAGCAGCACGTTTGATCACGTTGCTTCAGGAACGGTTGGGTGTCACCGTTCCGATGAGCGCTTTTTTCGAGGCCCCAACAGTCGCGGGACTTGCTTCTGCGTGTCAGCAACAAGCTACGCAAAGCAAAGTCTTCAGTCCTCAAGAGATTGTGCAAGAACCGGATAATCTTAACAAACCCTTCGCGCTGACAGATGTTCAATTGGCGTATTGGGTTGGGCGTCAATCTTCATTGGCATTAGGTGATGTCGCCACGCACATCTATTTCGAGTTCGACTTACCTGACTTCTCGCACGTCCAATTCGAGGATGCTGTGAACAAGGTGATTGCACGCCATCCAATGTTGCGTGCAGTGATCAAAGAAGACGGGACCCAGCAGGTACTGGAGTCAGTTCCACGCTTTACGATTGAAGACATTCCGGCGGACGATTGGAATTCGAGTGCGTTCCAAGCGGCGACCAAACGACTGCGGTCGAAAATGTCCCATCAGGTGACGGATTGTAGTCAATGGCCGCTTTTCGATATTCGCGCTGTGACGGTCGATAGCGGGCAAGCACGGCTACATGTGTCTTTTGATCTTCTGATTGCCGATGCCTGGAGTATCGAGCTCTTTATGCGCGAAGTTTCATATCTTTATCGGCAACCCAAGATCGATTTACCTGCATTGTCGTTTAGTTTTCGCGACCATGTTCTGACGAGTAAGAAAGCCGAAGAAAGCGAGGCGTTCCAAGCCGCTAAATCTTATTGGGAAGAGCGAATTCCAACGCTGCCGATGGGGCCTGATCTGCCTCTGGAAACAGCCCCAGCATCGTTAACGGCACCGAAATTTGTTCGCAGGACCAAAGTGCTCGATCGTCCCTTTGTCACCCGACTTCAGTCCTTGGCTTCGCAGAATGCGTTGACAATGACCGGGCTTATGATGAGCTGCTTCGCTAGCGTTCTGGCGCGGTGGAGCCGCGATCCGCATTTCTGTATCAATCTCACGCTCTTCAATCGCCCAACTGTGCACCCCGACATTATGGAGGTGATCGGAGACTTCACCACGTTAAACATCATGGAAATCGACTTCCGTGGTGATGGCAGCTTTCTCGACAAAGCACAAAAGGTGCAACGTCAGATCTGGCAAGATCTTGATCACCGGTTGTTCAGTGGTGTGCAGGTGTCGCGGCGACTGACCAAACGCAATGGTTCAGCGCAGGAAAGCGTGATCCCGGTAGTGTTCACCAGTCTGCTTAATCAAGATAGTGTTGATTGGGCTGATGAGACGAATGACACCCTGGGAGCTGATAATTTTT
>NZ_BAZK01000054.1 GCF_001310815.1 Pseudovibrio denitrificans JCM 12308 | reverse complement strand
TCAGCTTACCCTGTTCATTTGCAGCCTCAGGCAATTGGGCTGTCATTGCCTCAAAAACCGCATCTGCTAGAGAGCTGAGAGTTCCACACTCTCGCATCCTGCGGAGAATTTTACCGGAAGCAGCATTTTGGATTGTTGATCCAAAGACGAGGTTTTCTACCAATTCAACAGCAAAGGTCGGTTCCCAGCACAACCGCCAGCGCTCTCGGAATGTTCCGCGGCTGCGGCCTTTGTCTAGCTCGCGCCCCCACGGAACAGATAGTATCGAAAGGCGATGTAATAGCGTCGACCGAAACTGCCCACTCTCACTGCGCAAGTCTATAGAAAGCTCTCGTTCCAAAGCCTCAGGTTTTAAGCGAGCCTTTTTCTGCTGCCTCTGCAAGTCCTCCAGCAACGGCGCCATAGGCACATCAGATGGAATAGCACCAACGTCGGACCCTATGAGCAGTTCTGCGGAGATAGTTTCCCAGATCAAAGCATTCCCAGAGCAAAGAGTAGCGATCGCCGCATCTCTGAGTTCTTCATAGCCAGGCCTTGGTTTACCTAGGATAGACGCAAGTGAAGATGCAAGACGCTCAGTCTCAATCAGAGAAGCGGTTGAAACAATGTGCCCGCTTTCACGCAAAAGCTTGGCAATCTTAATCACCCAACGCGTCGTCTTCTCGTTATCTGGGCTTTCCCAGAGATGCAAACACCAGCCTGGAGAGGCTACCCCAGCACCGTATCCAGTATGATAACATAGGCGTGGGGCCGTCCACGGGGTCCACGTGGCACTCACCTTCTTTTTAGGCATCCCTTTAAGTAGGGCTCGATCATCCTTGGCTGTAAATTTTTCCATGAGCGCGGGAACATGCCAAGCACCACAAACAACAGCTACATGCTGCTCAGCCTCACATGCCTTGGCTGACTTAGCAATTTCTAAGCGCATATGCGCTTCACGCGCGGCGTCCCATCGATCTAACTCGGAAGACTCGGCACGCAGTGCTTTCATGGCGTCGGTTACAGCAGCAAAAACAGGCCCGCTTGATGGGTTCTCCTCAATAACGTCCTGCCACCAGCTTTCTCCGTCTTCATAACCAGCAAGCGTTGCAAGCACCCCAATTGGATCGCGGCTTATTATCTTAGAAGAGGACAGCTCTGAGATTCCATCACTGTTGTTCGCCAAAGCGGTTTCAGCTTCCTCCTCAGCAGCCCCCTCTTCCCCATTCAATCTCTTATCCCGTTCAAGCAGATGCCAATGGGTTGGCAAGTCAATGAAGCGAACAGGAACTTGGTTTTTATGTGCCCAGCATATGGCCTGATACTCTGGAGAAAATTCAGAAAACGGCCAGAAAACCGCATCTTCGGGTGTATCATTCAAGTAAGCGAGCAGCGCAACAGGCGGCTTCATCTCGGCACTACCAAGCATCGGAATAAGCGAGCTCAGGTCTGCTGGCCCCTCAATAAGCACCTCAACAGGGCACAAATCCTCCAAGGCATCCAGCAATCGCCTGGCTGACCCGGGCCCATGATGCCGGATCCCAAAATATGAAACCGGAGCAGCCACTATACTAACTCAACCAATGCGCTGTAATAGTCTGAGTAATCGCTGCGCTTCTTGAGTACTGTCTCAAGGTACTCTTCCAAAACCAGTTTGTCCTGAACCGGGTCTTTAACAATCGCTCCCAACACGTTAGGTGCCAGCCCATCAGCAGATAAGTCACCCTTTGCGAAATAGGCAGCATGGCTAAGGCCCCCTACCATTACTGCAATAGCTTCCGCAGTTGAAAGGTTGCCCGAAGGTTTCTTTAAAACACTCTTGCCATCCAGTGTTTCACCTGAACGAAGCTCGCGGAATATAGACAGAAGCCTGCCAACTTCATCCTTGACGTTTGCCGGGGCTGGTAGCTCAAGCGACTTAGCCATCTCGCCAACACGCTTGCTGACAATCGCAACTTCTTCATCCATGTCATCCGGAAGGGGCAATACCACCACATTAAAACGTCGCTTCAGCGCTGCTGAGAGTTCATTGACCCCTTTGTCACGATCATTCGCAGTCGCAATAACATTAAACCCGCGAGTTGCGTAAACAGCGTCATTCAGCTCAGGAATTGGCAGCATCTTTTCAGAGAGTACTGTAATCAATGTATCCTGAACATCCGACCCCATGCGTGTAAGCTCTTCCAGCCGGCAAAGTTTTCCGGTTTCCATTGCCCGATAAAGCGGTGTAGGAACCAGCGCATCCCGGCTTGTCCATGAGCCAACAGCTGCGCATAGTTCCAACCATAACGGACCTGATTTTCATCGGTTCCGGCTGTACACTGGATAACGAGCGTGGAATCTCCTGAAACCGCAGCCGCCAGATGTTCAGAAACCCAGGACTTTGCGGTACCCGGCACACCCAGCAAAAGAAGAGCGCGATCTGTTGCCAGCGTGGCCACTGCGGTCTCAATCAGACGCCGGTTACCCACATACTTTGCACTAATCTCTTTGTCTCCGGCCTTACCCCCCATGAGGTAAGTGATCACAGCTTTCGGCGATAATGACCAGCCTGAGGTTTGGGACTGTCATCTACCGCTTTCAACGCCTCTAGTTCTTCGGCAAAAGTAAGTTCGGCAGGACGTCTCAGTGTACTTGTCATAACTATTCTCTTGGTAATAAGGTGGCATTAAAATGCAGCATCGCCAAAGCATTATCCATTTTCATAATGCCTGCCTCGACAAACTCTTCGATCAAAATTTTCGCTGTGTCTGCACTAACTATCAAACCAAGCTGGAATAACTTCCGCGTAAGCATGGTGTTTATTATTGTGCTCGCATCACTCTCAACACGTTCTCTTACTTGCTCCAGCATAGACTGAAGCAATGGACTGCCTTGCACGAGTTTAGTTTGCACGGTTCCCAGATCATCCCCTAGGCAAGTGATCACCACATCACAGCTGCTGTCTGCATGTTGCATCACTTGCGGAAGTTTCTCCGCCCGCGATTGCGCACTCAGCCGCCCAAGCAAACTCTGCAGCACCACTTCTGATAAGGTCTCCTGCGCCAGCACACGATCCACACATTGCAGCACTGTCTTATCCGCAGCAGTTCTGGCAACCATCCCGCAAAAACCGCGATCCGCTTGCTCATCCCCAAAGGCCCAGCTGTCAATCAATTGCTCAACCGAAAGCTCAAATCGCGCAGCAAACGAAACAAGGTTTATCTGATCATACAGAGCAGCTCGCCTCTCCCGTTGCGCATTGTTTTTCAGTTTATTAGGCGACAAAACCTGTCGGCGCTTCAGAATACCCTGACGCTCTATCCTATGAAAATCCGCTAACTCTTCCAAATCGGACTGGTCGCCGGTTCTCAAGCCAAGTCTTGCCAAAAGGTCTTGCGCAAACTGCTGTACTTTCCCGGAACGATCATTACCCTGAAGATGCTCCAAAAACTCCTGATCTTCGTCAGAGAGTGAAGTCTCTAATACATGCAGCAATTGCAACCGTTGCGCAGCAGGTAGCTGATCCATTTTAGACGCCAGCAACTCCCTTGCCTCACTGGCATCTCGAACTCGCATTGCATGCAGTGACTGAACCCGAGCAGCCTGTGAAAAATCTTCCCACGTCTCAGCAGTAAGCTTCTCATCCAAGTCACGCTCTTGCTCTTCAGCCCAATCAGCCCATAGAGTGTAGCAAACTGGTAAGCGCATGAAGCTATCAGGCATCCAATCAGCCGGATGCACTGTGTACCCTCTTGCCGCCATCAACTGCAAAACAGCTGCCTTTTCAGAAGCATCGGGCTTCTGAGCAGCCCAGAGGCTACGAAATCTGGAACGATATGTATCAGGAAGTGGCGGCAACGAAAGACAGGGCAATGGTCGGCACGCTTGCAACTCACCTTGAGGAGCGGGCTGCAAAGCAACTTGCCCAGCCTGAGCAGCGATAGCTAAAAGACCTAGTTCGGGCTTTTCCAACTGCCTGAGCTTTACTTTCCAACTGGATGGCCCCTGCTCTAAGGCCGTGCCTCCTATCATCCATTTACTCTTTAGTTTGCTCAACGCTCCAACTAGATCATCCATGAACCTGAATTCTCCCCCAGTTGGTTTCAGCACTGAGCAACGTCAGCCTCATTCCGTCCCAGAGGCCAACGGAGCATTTAAACTCCATTCCGCAAATTTCCGCAGAAGGAACAGATGCAAGAGGCAATCTGATATCATCGTCCTTAGCGCACCACCATATTTCAGAACCAGCTTGAAACAGTGCCCCCTCAGGTAACAACATCGGAGTTTGAACCAGCCATGGTGCTTTGTTTTGATTTGCAAAATGAGTGCTCAATGGATTTTCAATGGGCCACTTGCCCATGGCATCAATTCATCCTGAGGCTGCCGCTCTGCGATAACAGCCCTGCAGGGAACCCGCGCAGGG
>NZ_BAZK01000053.1 GCF_001310815.1 Pseudovibrio denitrificans JCM 12308 | reverse complement strand
CGCCCGCCTGAGTAAGCAAAGCGTGTGGTGAAGGCTTGAGAAGAGTTGGGCTTTTCTGTCAGGGAGGCCAGGACGGTCAGGACAGGTGGGAACCAGCGCTCATCATCAGTATCGCCGCCATAGGTGGTGTAGCTGGCTGAGAGCTGCCCGCCTGAAGGCAACACCACGCCAACCAGCATATCCGGGCGCTCGCTGACAAATTGAAAGCGCCATCCCTTGCGGGTAACAATTTCAGAAAAACCATCACCATTTAAATCAATCAAATACTTGGTATCATAATTCCTTATGAAGTTTGTGTCTTCTGATCCCCTTTGACGATGAAGGCTATTACCGCGTGACAGATATAGATTTGTGTGATCCCCTTTTCGGTTGGCGACATAATCCGCTCTACCGTCTCCATCAAAGTCTGCCGCCCGAAAATCAGAGAGGCTTCCTAATGCGGAAGCGTGTAGTTTGGGACCTTTGATGAACTTTAAACCAGCCCCGTAATAGACTTGAATATCCCCTGAGCTTTCTGGGATATAGCCATCTATTAATCCATCTCCGTTTAAGTCGGTAAGGTTTTTCGTATCTAATTTACTTAAGATAGGCCCATTTATGAATGCATTGGTGCCATTTGAGAGGTATGTTTTAAGTTCTCTATTCTTATACGGCCTGACTAAATCTGCCAATCCATCTCCATTTATGTCCATTGCAGACACGTCTTCGTGGAAGTTTGACCATTTGGATGTAGGGCTTAATGAAAATAACTGCCCCTTTGATGAAAGTACGTCATCATTTCCATCACCGTCAAAGTCAGCGATCACGCTTTCTTTTGAATACGCAGCATGAGGCAAGTTTGAATAGGTACGTTTTCTGATCCGTCCTTTGCTAGTTTCATACTCATGAATATAATCATATAAAACTAGGACATCTTTTTTCTTCTTATTGTTATTTCGAGCTATTTTAAGGTAGGATTTACTGAAATGGCTGCAAGATATAGTCTTGTCTGGCAAAGAAGAACTTGTTTCTAGTTTGCAAGTATATGTGTAATCATCACGACCCTGTTTTTTCTTGGTTCTGTTTAGTTTGACGCTATCGATGATCCGATCACTGTCGATGTCATCAATATAAGAGTCACCGCTAACGGAGGGACTGAGCTTTTTCACTCCAGCGCCTACATCATCTTTATATGCAAATGAAAACGCTGGTAGTTTTGTGCCGGCAGTCACCACTCCGTTGGAGATTGTAGCATCCTTGCCATATTCTTGTACCTTGGTGAGCAGTGAACGGGCGGTGGTGGCGCTTTGCTTGTATGACAGGCTGTAGGCCCGCGCACGTCTCCCAGAGGTGCTGACTTCAACAGCGGTAAGACGTTTGTCAATTTGTCCGATCTGATAGCCCACTCCATAGGTGATTGGGTCAGGGCGGTTACCCCAATGGAAGGTGATCGAGCTGGTCTTGTAGGAAACGGAGGATATATAGCATTGCGGCAGAGCAGTGCAACTATAAGAGTAGTTCACCTGATGGCCTAGCGTGTCGGTGCGCTTGGCAAGCAGCCATTCATATTCTGTGGCCTGTTTTTTAGCCTCCGCACTTTGGGCGTCATAGGTGCCCCAGGTGGAGACTGGAGCATATTCTAGCACAGTGCCATTTTTTAATGTCACCTGCCATAGATTTGGCTCTTGTAGTCGCTTGATGCGCAGATAGTTTTCAACCCAGCTGGCATGGCTGCCTCCGGCTGCGCAGCCAGCCTTTTTGCCTTCCTCCGGGCAGGAGACTAGGCGTTCGCCGTCTAGAAAATACTGGTCTAGGTCGTTGAAAAATGGAGCACCCATTCCTGGCGAGCCGCGTTTGATCCTGGATAGTCCGTTAAGGCGCCATCCGGCCCCGATCACATCTTCACTGCCATAGGAGTTGACCCTGCTTGAGCTGTAGCTCAGGGATAGGGAGGGCTCCAGACCATAGTATTGGGGCACCTCGATGGGCACCTTCTGTGTAAAAGCTCCAAAGCTGCTTTGGCGCTGTGTATAGATCTTGTCGATCGAGAGCAGGCGGTCACTTTCCTGGGCACTACTGGTTGGGGGGTTAAAGATCATTACAGCGCACAGTGCGCCTGAAAGCAGCACTTTCAACTTGCGGCCAGATGCCTGGCCAGCAAGATGACGGTCACGGGAGTATTTGAAAAACATAGTTAGCCCAACCATTAGAAACTGGTTGAGGCTGTAGTTTTAGCCCGTTTCTTTCAAGGGATTAAAAGGCGCAAGTTCAGCTCATGAACGCGATACATGAAACGAACTTTCGCATGACTTCTAGAGTGTAACGTTATTAGGCTGTAGAACGTTTAGTAAATGAAATATATTCAGTGGATAGCGAGTAATGTGAGGAGTTGGGGTCAATAAAGTTTATCTAGTAAGAGGAATAGGCATATTGGCTTTATTTTGCTTAACTTTAAGCTCCTCTATATTGCCGGAGGTCACACACTTCGTGTTGGAGTGGCTACTCGATACCAACATGTAGCTCCGCGCGGTGATTGGTCTTAATAGAGGAGAAGCGCATCACGATTTAAAGAACACATTGCGCATCGGGAGGCTTCCAGTAAAGGTGTAATAAACTTGAAGTTTATCCCGGGATCATAGATAATGACGCAAACAGCAGCAGAGTTCTTGGCAGAATTAGCCAAAAGCAAAGAGTACCAGGCAACTCAGGAAGCCAAACGCATCGAAGTAGCGAGGCTTGCTAAAATATATGATGCGGATGAAAAAGAGCTTGTTCAAGAACTCAATGAAGCGGGATTTGATGTTCAATCTGTTTGGGATTTTGTTAACACCAAAGAAGATTATTTGGGCGCTGAAAAAATTCTTGTAAAGCACCTAAAGCAAAAACATCATCCTAGAATCCAAAGTGGAGTAGTACGCTCTTTGATGGTTGCTGAGTTTTCCGAGAATGATGAACTTTGGGACCTGCTGATCGAGATGTATGCGCACACGCCATCCGATGAAGCAATTGAAGTACCAGAAGAGCGTGGGTTACAACAAGCTATTGCGTTCACACTAGAATGTTTAGCAAAACCATCTAGAGTTGATAGTTTAATACGACTTGTGTCCAGAAAACCTGATGGCGATGCCGTAAGTTTCTTAGAAGAAACAGTTCTTCGCTTGTCTTGAGACAACTGAAGACAAGTCCTATTAGGCGAAGAAGAATAGTTCGTGGTCGTCATTACCCTGCTTTTTGCCTCCGCCAGAGATGATAGTCCCACCTTCTTCTTCAAATTATTCGCTCGGTTTATATAGCTCTGATAGGAAGTAATTCAAAGTCAAAGTTTTAAAGGTCCTAGTTCATAATTTGTAAAGAATCGTGTTTTTTGGTCTATCGCTGGTTCTACTCCTGCAAACCATTGAGTTGCACCAAAATGATTTCCCAACTCAGATATATAATCATGAAGATGAAGCAAAATGGAAGTGTCTAGCTTTGAAGAAATATCCTTATCATCAAATGTAAAATCAATGTCGTACTTGTTGTCATATTTTACTAATCTTAGTAAAACGTGGTTTAAAATTACATCATTTACTTTTAAATGATGTAATTTTAATATTATTGTTGCATCTGTCTGGAGCTTCTTGAAATTTTCTATGTCGACATCAGATATTTTATTGCCAAGTAGGTATATCTCCTCACTGCATTCAATATTTTCTATATTTTTAAACTTCCCAACTAAAGTGAAAAGTAATTTGCTGATATTAGATTCAGTCAAATTTTCCAGAACTACTTCTATTAGATCAGACATACTATTTCCTAATCGATAAATCCTTTGAAGGTATAATCTTGATTCAATCTAATACCACGCCCATCAGACAGCCTTTTTTCAATAAATGTTATTCCTTTGTTTGTTGTGGTTTTACTGAAAGTACCAGGACCTCTTAAAATTTCTCTAACGTGTTTAACGGCTTGAGAGTTCCATGTTTTTGAAGACCCTGTAACTTTGCCCCAAATTTGAGGGTTTCTGCCAGCATGCTTAGACAAAGCATGTCCAACTCTTGTACTTCCTTTATAGGCTTCTGTTGCAGTTTTAAGTAGAGTTCTTGCTTGAGATTTTGTGAGACCTGATAGGCCATTAACAGTAGCTTTTCCAACCAGTTGACTTCCGGCGATTGAAACAGCCTTTTTACCAACGACTACAGCCAGCCCACCTCCAGAGAGTAATGTGAATACACCGTCCGCAGTTTGAACTGCTCCAGAAGGGGATGAACGTTCAAATCGGTAGGATGGTCCATAATCACGCCAATCTTCGACATGTTCTCCAAACTTTTCTCTCCCGTAGCTCCCACCATTATCGCGGTTGTAATCGCTATAATCATATTCTCTGTATTCTCGTTCTGTTCGAGCTCTTGTATGTCGACTTTCCTGAAATCTATTATACTCATCTCTGGTACTAGCCCCTGACGTTACTCCTTTACTTCCGATCTCGTTGAAATCGTCGATGCGATGTCCAGACGGATCCTTAAAAGTGACGGGATTATTAAGAGCATAGCTATATCGGTTGGTTCCGACATATGGATCAGTTGGACCCAACCAATCAGATTGGATGAAGCGAGCCAAGTCAGCATCATAATAACGGGCATTGAGATAAGTTAGGCCAGTTTCCGGATCATCCCGTTCGCCTATCCAGCCCTTGCTTTCGCGCGGAGTGTTGG
>NZ_BAZK01000052.1:0-2500 GCF_001310815.1 Pseudovibrio denitrificans JCM 12308 | reverse complement strand
GAAATAGTACCTGAAACCGAATGCTTACAAACAGTTGGAGCCCGTAAGGGTGACAGCGTACCTTTTGTATAATGGGTCAGCGACTTAATTTAACGAGCAAGCTTAAGCCGATAGGTGTAGGCGTAGCGAAAGCGAGTCTTAATAGGGCGTTTTAGTTCGTTGGATTAGACCCGAAACCGAGTGATCTAGCCATGAGCAGGTTGAAGGTGCGGTAACACGCACTGGAGGACCGAACCCACGAATGTTGAAAAATTCGGGGATGACTTGTGGCTAGGGGTGAAAGGCCAATCAAACTCGGAAATAGCTGGTTCTCCGCGAAATCTATTTAGGTAGAGCGTCCTGTGAATACTCCTGGGGGTAGAGCACTGGATGGGCTATGGGGCTCACCGCCTTACTGATCCTAACCAAACTCCGAATACCAGGAAGTACTGCAGGGCAGACACACAGTGGGTGCTAACGTCCATTGTGGAGAGGGAAACAACCCTGACCGCCAGTTAAGGTCCCTAAGTTATGGCTAAGTGGGAAAGGATGTAGAGATCCCAAAACAACCAGGATGTTGGCTTAGAAGCAGCCATCATTTAAAGAAAGCGTAACAGCTCACTGGTCTAAATAAGGGTCTCCGCGCCGAAAATGTACCGGGGCTAAAGCCATACACCGAAACTGCGGGTGCGTCTTATGACGCGCGGTAGCGGAGCGTTCTGTAAGCTGATGAAGGTGGACCCGTGAGGGCTGCTGGAGGTATCAGAAGTGCGAATGCTGACATGAGTAACGATAAAGAGGGTGAGAGACCCTCTCGCCGAAAGTCCAAGGGTTCCTGCGCAACGCTAATCGGCGCAGGGTTAGCCGGCCCCTAAGGCGAGGCCGAAAGGCGTAGTCGATGGGAACGGGGTTAATATTCCCCGGCCAGTGGGTAGTGACGGATGCCGTGTATCGTATCTCCTTATTGGATTGGAGATGCGGTGAAGGTGTTCCTGGAAATAGCTCCCACACTAAGACCGTACCCGAAACCGACACAGGTGGACAGGTAGAGTATACCAAGGCGCTTGAGAGAACTGTGCTGAAGGAACTCGGCAAATTGCTCCCGTAAGTTCGCGAGAAGGGAGCCCGGTACGAAGGCAACTTTGTATCGGGGGCACAGAATAGGGGGTTGCGACTGTTTATCAAAAACACAGGGCTCTGCGAAGCCGCAAGGCGACGTATAGGGTCTGACGCCTGCCCGGTGCTGGAAGGTTAAGAGGAGGTGTGCAAGCACCGAATTGAAGCCCCAGTAAACGGCGGCCGTAACTATAACGGTCCTAAGGTAGCGAAATTCCTTGTCGGGTAAGTTCCGACCTGCACGAATGGCGTAACGACTTCCCCGCTGTCTCCAGCACAGACTCAGTGAAATTGAATTCCCCGTGAAGATGCGGGGTTCCTGCGGTCAGACGGAAAGACCCCGTGCACCTTTACTACAGCTTCACACTGGTATTCGTGATGACATGTGTAGGATAGGTGGTAGGCGTTGAACCCCGGGCGCCAGCTCGGGTGGAGCCATCCTTGAAATACCACCCTTGTCCTCATGGATATCTAACCGCGGTACTACAATATCCGGGACCGTGTGTGGCGGGTAGTTTGACTGGGGCGGTCGCCTCCCAAATGGTAACGGAGGCGCGCGAAGGTAGGCTCAGAGCGGTCGGAAATCGCTCGTTGAGTGCAATGGCATAAGCCTGCCTGACTGCGAGACTGACAAGTCGAGCAGAGACGAAAGTCGGTCATAGTGATCCGGTGGTCCCTCGTGGAAGGGCCATCGCTCAACGGATAAAAGGTACGCCGGGGATAACAGGCTGATGATGCCCAAGAGTCCATATCGACGGCATTGTTTGGCACCTCGATGTCGGCTCATCGCATCCTGGGGCTGGAGCAGGTCCCAAGGGTTTGGCTGTTCGCCAATTAAAGCGGTACGTGAGCTGGGTTCAGAACGTCGCGAGACAGTTCGGTCCCTATCTGCCGTGGGTGTAGGAAATTTGAGAGGATCTGTCCCTAGTACGAGAGGACCGGGATGGACGTACCTCTGGTGGACCTGTTGTGGCGCCAGCCGCATTGCAGGGTAGCTATGTACGGAATGGATAACCGCTGAAGGCATCTAAGCGGGAAACCAACCTCAAAACAAGATATCCCTTGAGAGCCGTGGAAGACCACCACGTCGATAGGAGGCATGTGGAAGGGTGGTAACATCCGAAGCTGAGCCTTACTAATAGCTCGATCGATCTTGATCACTCCCATTAAGCTATAATCATAAAGCTTAAATCCAAAAACAAAGCTTCAACTTGAAAACAAAAGACCAGTTCATAATGTGACTTATTCCTGCCCGGTGGCTATGGCGGGGCGCCCCCACCCGATCCCATCCCGAACTCGGAAGTGAAACGCCCCTGCGCCAATGGTACTTCGTCTTAAGACGCGGGAGAGTAGGGCGCCGCCGGGCATGAATAAAGCACATAACCTCTCAAAATAAACAGAACAT
>NZ_BAZK01000051.1 GCF_001310815.1 Pseudovibrio denitrificans JCM 12308 | reverse complement strand
CCAGCACCACCATAAAGCTCATCGTAACCTTCACCGCCATAAAGCTTGTCATTGCCAGCTAAGCCATAGAGTTTGTCGTTGCCAGCCAGACCATGGATTTCATCGGCCGCAGCCGTTCCTTTTAAGGTCTCATTGGCAGAGGTGCCCATGATGGGCTCAGGCTGTGTATCTGAGGCTGTAATCGTCAACTTGAAGACATCTGCTGTGCTCAAGGCTCCATCTGAAGCGCTGACCTTGATCAGCACCTCACCAGCTGAACTTGCTGGCGCGGTACCAGTAAAGGTATTGCCATTGAAGGAAAGCCATGCCGGTAGAGCAGAGCCATCACTCAGGCTGGCACTGAATGTCAGTATTGTCCCTTCCGGATCTGAGAAGGAGCCGGCTGGAACCGTATAAGACCATGCGGAGCCCTCACTCAGGCTCTGATCAGTCAAAGCCTGTGACAGAACAGGGGGCTGGTTTAGAAGCTGTCCCACAACCTGACGAGATTTAGTGCGCCCGGCCTTGTCATAGGTAAACGTGGTCACCTGACCTTTGTTGTCGGTCTGCTTGATCAGCCGGTTTGCTCCATCATATTCCTTAGTCCAAGTGCCAAGGTTGGGGTCTGTTGCGGAGACCTGATTGCCCAGGCCATCAAAGCTGTAAGTCCAGATGGAACCGGCTGGGTCCGTGACTTTGACCAGCTGATTGAGCACATCATAGTCCATGCGGGTGGCCAGCCACTGGCCATCCAGCAACTTCTCACGCACCACTTCATTGTCATAAGCATCAAAATGGGTGCGCGCCTTGTTGCCAAGCGCATCCGTGACTTCAACAAAGCGGAACTGAGGACCTGCACCATAGCTGGTGCGCATAAAGCTACCATCACCATAATCCATACGGGTCTGACGTCCCAAAGCGTCGTAGCTGTAGGTAACAGGCTGCGGTTCAGTACCCGGTGCATGCAGTGGCTTGGCCCAGGCCTTCTGACCTCTTGCATTGTAACCGGTCAGCTCACGGACGATCTGTCCGGCTCCAACATCCTGTTCCGTTTTCCAGACCCGGCCCAGCCCATCATAATACTCCCGGCTGGTCACAGGCGTGCTGCCTTTGGTCGGGGTACTGGTCTTAACGATGTGCTGGCTGGTTGGAACACCCCAGTTGACATAAGAAAGAGCCTCATACCCGCCATCAGGGTACTCGGTACGCACAAGGCGGCACAGCACGTCATAGCTATAACTGGTGACCTTGCCATTGGCGTCCGTTTGTGTCAGCGGCTGGCCACAGGCTTTATCCCAACTGGTGCGCACTTTGTGGCGCGTATCGCCGCCATGATAAAGCGGGCTGCGCTCTTCAATCGGGAACAGGTGGTCCTGGGCATCATAGACGTAACTTGTCGTCTCACCCAAAGCATTCTTCCGGCTGATTAGATTGCCATAGCTGTCATAGCTGTTTTGCTCAAGAACACGTTTGTCTTCATTGCCGCCACCAGTCCATTGGGAGACCTGTGTCGTCAGCCCCTTCGTCGGAGCAACATCGACGTTCTGATTGTCATAGTAATTCCAGCGGCGCATGGCCCGGCGGTCACTGTAATCATAAGATGTGCCCTCATTCACCTGTTCGACAGCCCACCGGTCTACAATGTACTTATCGATATTGGGATAAGACCAACGGGTATAGGTACGCTCATCTCCACTCTTAGCTACATCTCCATGATCAACTCGATGCTTGAGCTGACCATAAGCATCAAATTCCCGGACCACCTTGCGCACTTTCTCAATGCCGCCATCGTAAGTAAAGATCAGGCTGGCTGTGTTCAGCGAAGTGAACGGAGCGTTGTCATTCTGAGCGGTATATTCTTCCACTTGCTTGCGCAAGACAGTGCCATCGCCGTCTTTCCAGACCCGCTGTGCAATCTTACCAACAGAGGCAAGATCCTGACGATAGGTAGTCTCAATCGTCGGAGCATTGGACTCACCAGAAACCTTCGGCAAAATCGTGATGATCTTCCCAAAACCAAGGCTGCGGTTATAGTACTTGTTATAGCGTCCCCCCTCATACTTAAAAGAGATTGTCTGTAAAGTACTGAGCCCATCGTCAACAGTAATATCTGAAACTAAAACAGTGTTGAACGGCTGCAGGTTATCTTTGACCTTGCGACTAGTCGTATAATTAATTGTAGTAATTTTACCTTCGGCTGATGTCGTACGCTTGAGCAAATTACCAAAACCACCGTTCCCATAACTAATAGTTCTAAATCGCTCTGAGCTAGTATCTATGCGCCCTACAACATCAAGTAAACCATCACCATTAAAATCGCCAAATCCTGCAAAGTCCTCAATGATCAGCTGCTTTCCAGTATTTGCATCGTTCAATGGTACAAATTGAGCGCCGGTTGAAATGAAAATCCGAGATGCATACGGGAAATGAGTATCACAAAATCCGTACCTGCTACACGCTTTTGCACCACTCATAAAGTTATGTTGTATTAGGTCTGAAAGACCGTCATTGTTTACGTCGATTACAATAAACTTATTTAGGTCTCTGTAAGCATCACCAGCCAACTCAATAAAAAAATTACCGTAATATGGATCTGTTTTAGGGACCTCAAACTTGGATTGCTCAGTCCATACACTTGGTGAAAGGAAGTTGTCTCCGGTGCTAAGTAAAACAGAAATATTTTTTTTATCAATATCTTGAGCCAAATCGCTCAATCCATCACCATTAAAGTCGCCAAACCCTTTCGCATAAAGATCATCACCGAAAACCTTAATGTAACCTAGAGAAGACATGCTATCGAAGTTGCCTTCAAAATTACGATATAGATAGTCTGTGGCGCCTACAGATATAAAATCATCTAATCCATCACCGTTAATGTCAAAGAACTTGTCTAAGTCATCACGACTAAACTTATCTTCGATCAAACCCGCCGAGGTTGATAACAGCTTAGCTTTACTTTCATTTATCTCATAACTATGAATTTTTTTTGTTTTTTCATTAAATGTCAGAATGACTTGTGAGTTGGATCTATGTGTCTGCGCCATCACAGCATTTGTTGCGTCAGTCTGAAGAAGACTTACATGTTTGTAACTATCATCATCAAATTTTGAGATCAGCAACTCTCCGTCCCTAAAATTATCGTCGAAGTAAACGACTGCAACTCGCTCATTTGTCAATGACTTCGGTAATAATCCTAAATATTTATGATCATAGTTATAAGAGAGTGGAGGATTGTCGTCTTTGAAAAGAATATTACTAGATATACTTGCTTGCTCATTGTCTAATACAAGTATTCTTGCAGCATTATCGTTACTTAGGCCATCCCCTCCTTCATTATCATCTTCACCTCGTACATATCCAGACCAAAAAATTTCATCTTTGCCATCTCGATTGAAGTCAGCTCCATTTACTGGAAAAAATCTTTGCCAATAGTCAACACCATTAGCTTGCGTGTTAAAACTCTTATCTTTGAAACTGATGACCTCTGGTTCATACTCGAAATATAACGCTGGAAGCTTAGTGCCAGAATTGACACGATTGTTGGCAATCTTGTAATCTGAGCCAAACTCCTCAACTTTCATAAGAAGGCTTTTCCTGGTCAGATCTGAACTAGAATAGTCTAAACTATAAGCTCGAAGTTTATTTCCTTCTTCTTTAATCTCGATAGAAGTTAACTTGTGATGTTGCTCACCAAATATCGAAGTACCTGTCGCAAATGATATGACATCAGATCTTTGACCATAATTGAATTTTATTTGGTATGGACCGTAACTAATTAATGCCAACCTGTGGGCGTAACCCTCGGTTTGCTGATCGATTGTCCAACTATATTTGATTTTATTCCCTAAAGTATCCATTTCTTCATTAAGCAGCCAAGTGGATACATTTAGCAGTTTTTGAGCCTCTTCGGAGTTTTCTTCGCTAACATCTTTAAAGTAAGATACCGGCCTGTACTGGCGTTTTATACCCGCAGTTGATAACACCTCCCAAGTGTTATTATTAATCTTACGCTCAATCTTAAAATAGTTATCACTCTGAGCTGCAAAATTGCCGCCACTACTGCAAGATGCTGATGTTTTTTTGGTTTTCCAATGGTCTGGGTAAGAACCGCTCCAAATATTACTGGCATTATTATCAGCACAAGCCAAAAGTTGAATGCCGTCAAGTTGATAAATGTCTTTGAAATCTTCGAAAAATGGGACGCCTCCACCTATGTTTGTTCGTTTGATTACTGATCCCGCATGTAAAGACCAGCCAAGCCCAAGTACTGCACTTGCATCTGAATTTTGACGCTGGGTTGAGGTGTATTGTAAAGAAACAGAAGGTTTTATTGAATAAAACTGAGGAGCATTGATAGCAACACGCTGAGTATACTTCCCCTGCGGACTAACTTCAGGTTTTTTGTCGGTGGGAATTACCAATGGTGCCCTATGGACATTCAACTCTACACCATTTTGAGGATTGCTGTCTTGGCTAAGAGCTATCGAAATGTTCTGGGTTAATAACAATGTTGCAGAACAGCACATAACTATAGCTGAGCGTAGTTGACGACTAAGGAAAATCATTTTGCTCCACTTAACTCAATCAAAAAGTGTGATGGATGCATGTATAATACCTGAGTGTAAAAATCAAGTTTTAATATGAGTATTATTCTCAAGTTAAATAGCTGCGTTGCGTACGTCTAAGTTAGCCTACATTAGGCCCTCACTTGCTTATTTTGGGCCAACTGACGTAACCAGGCCGAGCACAAACATTTGGGCGTCACGAAGAACAGTAAGGAGGTATTGAATCGCATTCACCCACGTTTAGTATTTCTGAACTGGTAAGAGCCAGACGAACCATACATCCGAGTGAAGACGCCGTACGGCGTTTTATGGAATCTCGTCTCACACAACTTCAAGTGCGAGTAACGCAAAAAAGCCCATTGCTGACATTCATAATACTATCTGTCTTGCTGCACCCACGTAGCTCTGTTCTCCGATCAACGCTAGCTACTGTGCTAACTTAACCAACATTAGTCTTTAGCTTGTCATCTGCCTGGGAAAATCTGCAGAAAATGGCTTTCGGATCTGTGGCTCCATGTTGCACAGTGGCCGAGTACTTGACCAGCTCGTCGTATTGGTGTTCGATCTCCTCCAATCAACAACATGGATATTGTTACACTGAATAGTACTCATCATTCCTCGTCTCAAATTTTGAGTTTAATGGCAGTTCAGTTGCATTGAGTTATTTGAGCTCATGCATCGTGATCATGTGCTAGATCTGCGTCTTTTGATCCCTTGAAAGGGACGGGATAAATCTACAACCT
>NZ_BAZK01000050.1 GCF_001310815.1 Pseudovibrio denitrificans JCM 12308 | reverse complement strand
GAAGAAAAGTGGCGCGAGTGACGGGGCTCGAACCCGCGACCTCCGGCGTGACAGGCCGGCACTCTAACCAACTGAGCTACACCCGCTTGGGTCAGCAACGTTGTGTCGTTGTTGGTGGCGCTGATGTACGGCGGGGGCGGGTCCAAGTCAAGCACCGTTGGATGCAGTTTGCGAGTTTTTCCTGAATAACCTGTTTTCACTGTGAAAATTGGCCTCTGAAAGCCCTCAGATGTGGAAAACAAGGCCTCGAAATAGGCATTTTATCCCCTTCTGGACTCAAGGATATTTCGCCTGACTTCGAAAAAAATCTTTTTTGCCGTCCATGAAATTTCGAAAACCGCCTCAAAAAAGTCAAATCTCGTAATTCTACTTAGTCTGGGGCGGCTTCCGCGATACACTTTTCGCGATCATCACAGCCAAAAAACAAAAAAGTCGACAGTCCAATTCATTTTAAGGACCGGTTTTATGGGCACATTTTTCAAAACGCTTGCTCTCGTAGCAACAACAGCTGTCGTAGCACCATCACTTGCACAGGCAGACACTGGGGACTTCATCATCGGCCTTGGCGTAGGCGCCATCGGCAAGACGATCATTGATCACGCCACCAACGAACAGCAACCCTCGCAAGTGGTGAACGCACAGCAGCAACCACCACACAGCGTTCCGCGTATCCCAAGCCAGCAGACAGTAGCACTCAGCCGCATTCAGCTGAAAGACGTCCAATATCGTCTCAACTTGCTTGGATACAATGCCGCTTTCCTGATGGTGTCGCCGGTAAACGCACCCTCCGCGCCATAGGCAAATTCCAGCACTCTCTTGGCTATGTGGCCACAGGACACCTCACTTCTTCTCAGCTGGAAGCACTTTACGCCCGCACCATAAAGGTACGCCGCCCCAAGACGCAGATCGATCAGGCACAACCCTCCCCGGTTAAACCGCCCCTGCCCCAGTCCAACCCGGGCGGATACACGGAAGCTGAAAAAGCAACCGCCAGACTCCCCAAAGAGAGCAAGCTCGCACTGGACCCGAAAAACCCGCCCAACATCTATGGGATGGTCACCGGCATGCGCAGCGACAGAACAGCCGATCTGCTGAAAACAGAAGGCTATGAGGAATGCGTTGAAACCACAGGCCTCACAATCTGCGAAAAGACCTCCAAGAACCTGGAGGAAACAGTCAGCGTCGTCAAAGTCGGGAAAGTCATCTACGGCATCTCTCGGAATGTCAGCTTCAAAACAGCCGCCCCGCGCTCAGCCGTACTGACCAAGCTTGCAGAAGCCTACCCCAACCTCACCCGCTTTAAGAAGATGGCAACCTCAACCTCGAAAAGTTGTCTCGAACGCTACACCGGAGATGCCAACAGCCTGCTCGCCACAGCCGAAGCCAATCCATCCGATCCGGAAACACTCCTGACATTGACCGAGAACTGCCGGAACTTCTACGCCATTGAGCTGGAAGGCAGCCGCAATCTCAAATCCATGAGCATCGTGCTTTACGACGGCTACCCGATCCAACTCGCAGAGGAAAAGCAAACCGGCATCTTCCAAACCAAATCAGAAGCCGCTGACGAACTGAAGTTCTGAGCACTGCCCTTTTCTACGCCCCCTTGTGTTGGCCCCATTCTCCGGCGGCCAACACAAACTGCCAGCCCTTCTTGTCAGGATTACCTCCCCACAACCGAGGGATTATTCCTGCTGCATACACAGTTAAAGTAGCTCCCGGAATTCATTTCTGCCCACCTGCATTTATGACCCTTCGGGAGCTCCAATATGATGAGAATAAAAGCGCTGGCTCTGCTGGCCGCCTACTGCCTGTGCATCACCCCGGCCCTTTCTGAAAAGTTGTATAAGCTGAAAGAGTTCAAACCTGACGTCTCATACATCGCAACATCATACTCCTTCCCATTCCTCGCCAATGAAATTGTGGCCGAAAGTTATGATGCCAACGGACATCCAGGTTACATTCTCGTCGCCTCAGATTCAGCAGACAACTTTGTCATCTCCACTTGGCAATCTGATGTCGCAACTCCAGTAGACCTCGTAGACCGCAGCAAAGCCCGCAGTGTCTCCATCGCGAGAATCGACGACACACACTTCATCACACCGATTATCGATGGAGATAACAAACTCAGAGTGATGCTCTGGAAAATAACTGGTAACGGGACCATCACATATCGCGGTTTTCGCTCCGGCCCGGAAGTTACAGAGGTAACCTCTGCAAGCTCCGGTTCAGCAGCTATGGTCGTCGCTCAACGCAAAAACGGAACACTATTTGCACAAGCCTTCAAGCTGAAGCAGGCGGAAGACATTCCCACCGAAAAAGCACTCCACCGCCGTGGTATTTATGAGTTTGCGGGCAATGCAGATCAACTTGCCCTGAGCGATGGAACTGCAAACCTGCTCGCTTTTCGAGACAGCGATGGGAAGTTGAGAATAACACGCTTGCGCAAGCGCCAGGACGCAACAGTAATCGAGCGCGGCCCTACTTGGGTGGCAGGAGCAATACAGAAAGCCACTATCACAGCTGCAGACGGCAGCCCTAATGGCCGATGGATCACCCTCACCACAAGCGAAGGCCCCAGTGAGTTCAAGACTGGACACAGATGCCTGGGACAGACAATACACAAAGAACCCCACGGACGCGGAAAGCTCATCGAATGGGACATAGGAACAGACGGCACCCAATTCCTGCGTCGCGGAGCAGATCGTGAGTTTCAGGGCAGCGGCGGTGTAGCGAAGGAAGTCGCTGTCGAAGTCATCGGCAATGGCAACTATCTGGTCAGCAGCCACCTGGGCTTTGATACGTTCTGCAAACGCAACCCAAAGAACCGAGGCAAACAGCGCATGGAAGTCCACTTATGGGATCACGCAGGAACCACCTATGACAAAGAC
This sequence comes from Pseudovibrio denitrificans JCM 12308, assembly GCF_001310815.1. Classification (GTDB taxonomy): domain Bacteria; phylum Pseudomonadota; class Alphaproteobacteria; order Rhizobiales; family Stappiaceae; genus Pseudovibrio; species Pseudovibrio denitrificans. The sequence continues at coordinate 2,837 of NZ_BAZK01000050.1, read as the reverse complement.
GCCTCAGGTCGTATCAATGGCAAATACTACGACGTCTCTATCGCTGAGTTTCACCCTATCCGAAACTACGACGCCAACTTCGTCGTCGCCCTCATCGGCGAAAACCAACAAGTCAAACTCTCCATCTGGGGTGTGAAATAGCACCAGCAAAGCAAGCCTCTCATTAGAGGCTTGCCCCCACAATCAGCTTTGGATTTGTCTCCAACCGCCGAACATGCTCTACTGTGTAAATCTCCCAAACCAAATATTGAGTTGGGAGATTCGCAAAGGCGACGGTTTAGCGCAGCCATCATTCAACCTCAGCGCGATTTCATTCAAATATTCAACTTACAATTTATTATAGTTTGAGATAAATGTACGGCAGCGAGTTCTTTCTCTCCGCTTCTTTAAGTTTATTGATACGTGCAAGGCAAAAATATGCGCAAAACGACAAAGCTTACTTCAGCTCTCTGCCTCTCTTTAGCAATCAGCGCCACATCTGCTCGCGCAGGCTCTGAGGATTTTATCTTCGGCCTCGGCGCAGGCATCATCGGCAGCGCAATTGTAAACGGCGCCAAAAAGAACAATGCCAATCAGGCGCAGCCAGCACAGCGCAAAGCCACACGGAAAAGAAGCAACTATTCAGCTGAAACTCAGGACGTGCAGGCACGTCTGAACATGCTCGGCTTTGATGCTGGCACTCCGGACGGCGTTTCCGGTCGCCGCACACGCAACGCAATCCGCCAGTTCCAGATTTCAATCGGCGCGCCAGCCAGCGGAAAGCTCAACAACAGCCAGATTGCCAAGCTGTATGAGTTGACTTCCCCACAACAGGCCGCACCAGCAGCGCCTGTTGCAGCAGCCGCACCTGCTCCTGCTGTCAATACAGTCGTTGTTCCAGTCGCAACCGCAGCCCCTGCACAAGGCGGCTCCCTGGCGCCAACACCAGTTGCGTCAGTCATACCAACGCCGGGCCTGCCAACACGCTTGGTCAACATCACAGTTCCAGCTGCTGCCTCTAACGTCACCAACAACACGCAGATCATGCTGTGACCGCTAATGCCCCAGCGAAGAACGAGACAAAGGTTGCAGCAACCAGCTCCAAACGCATGGCACTCGACCCCGCCAACCTGCCTGCCATCCATGGCCTGACGGTGGAACGCTTTGAGCATGACGTAAAAGGCTTGCTGGAGAAGGTTGGCTACAAAGATTGCGTTGTTGAAGAAACAAAGACCGTCTGCTCGTTGGAAAAAGATTCTCTGACCGAAACCGTCAGTGTTCTGACACAGGACGAGAAAATCTACGGCCTGCAGCGCGAAGTCAGCTTCAAGAACCCAGCACCACGCGCCGCGATCATGGGCAAACTTCTGGAGGCCTACCCTGTTCTCTCTCACTATGAGAACATGACCGCATCAGAAGACAAAACCTGCCGCATCACCTACCTCAACAACAGCGGTGAACTGCTGAAAGAAGCACTGGCAAAGCCAGCCCAACCAGAAGCCCTGCGCCAACTCTCTGACAATTGCACCGACTATCACAGTCTGGAAGTGTTCGGCGAAGACACTGTCAGCGGCCTGCGTCTGGTGTTCTACAGCAGCCAGCCAATCAAAGACGCGATTGAAAACCGTAAAGGCGTGTTCCAGATCTCTTCAAAATCAGCTCAGGATCTGACCTTCTAAAAGATCAACAGAACCTACAAACGCAAAAAAGGCGGAGCACAGCGCTCCGCCTTTTCTTTTGCAGTGAACTTAATCACGTATCAGCCAATCACCAACCGTGACGGTAGCGGACCACCAGAGCGGTCATGAAGCCGAAGAGCATGTGACCAACCAGGGAAGCCCATGTCAGCTGAATGAAGCCGAGGAACGGTGGCAGGCCAGCAAAGATGTGCGCCATGATGTAAAGCGCGAACACCCACAAACCAACACCGTAGCAAAGACCAACAATCCACCATGGCAGCGGCGGAATGATCACACGAGCCAGCGGACGGGCAATATAAACGTAACCCAGTGGTAGAAGACAACGCCAACAACGGCGTGAATGACTTCCGCCCAGAACAGGTTTCTGAAGCCGAACACAGACTGCACAAGAGCAGCTGGCTGAAGAGGACCACCAACCCAGAACGGCGTAATATAACGCGCCCAGATCTCCCAGCTCACATCAGCAACGATGCCAGCCAGAATGATGGTGACCAAGGTATGCCACACAAGTGGCGGACAGATGGGGTGCTTATGACTTGAACCACTCATACGGCGCATGCCTCCACGTAGTTATACTTGTTTGCTATGCGGAGTTAAAAACCATCTCGGTTCGAACTGGTGTTATCTACGACACACTTAGCCGATCAATAACAGCTCAAGTACACGTGACGGTGGATTGATCAAGATCAACCAGTGAAAACGCGCACTCCAACCTAAAACCGCCTTGAAAAATCAAAAATTCAAGGACACGTTCTGGGAACAAACTCCACAAATCACTACCAGAAGCTTAGCCAGAAGATCCTGAGATCATCCTTTGGTTTTTGCTCAGATTAGCCCCCTTCCCTACAGTCTTGAGAAACCAAGAGCCGTAAGGCGCCCTTAAGCTTAATGGAGCAGTACTCGATAATTTTCGGAAGATCAGACAACAAAAAAGCCTCCGCGGATCTCCGGGAGACTTGGCATCCTCTTGAAAGAGGAATGGTGGGCGATGAGAGACTCGAACTCCCGACATCTTCGGTGTAAACGAAGCGCTCTACCAACTGAGCTAATCGCCCATCCAGGCGCGTTGAACATTCCCTTAAAAGAGAATGGTGGGCGATGAGAGACTCGAACTCCCGACATACTTCGGTGTAAACGAAGCGCTCTACCAACTGACGA
>NZ_BAZK01000049.1 GCF_001310815.1 Pseudovibrio denitrificans JCM 12308 | reverse complement strand
CGAGTGTGAGAATGTGCTGCTGTGGTGGTTGGCTGATGTGAGTGGGGCGGTCGCGGGGCTGAACGTGGGGCTTTGGTGTGAGGCGGTATGGCAGTGGAGTTAGCGGAGCTGGAAGGGGGATGCAGTTCTGCGATGTTGCTGGTGACGTTTAAGTGGGATGCGGCTTGCTCAGTTAGGCTGAAAATGGATGTCGCTTTGTTGGTGGTGCGGTGAGATAGGTCTTGACGGGGCGGGTGGCCTTTCGGATTGCAAGCTCGATAGCTCGATAGCTCGATAGCTCGATAGCTCGATAGCTCGATAGCTCGATAGCTTCTTTTTCAAATACTCTCAGGGTCTCTTATGGCGACGTGCCTGCCTTGCAGCCTGTGCTTCGCTGCTGGCCTGAAACCTGGACTGCATAGGTTTATCGGGAAAGATACTTACAAGTTGTTGTCTGAGTTAATTTGATTAAATATGGCATAATTAAGATTATCAATCTTATATGCTCTGTATAAGTTACATGAATTCAAATATTATTGGGAGTAGTGTGTAGATATATATATTATCTAAAATGCAATGAAAAAACTTTCATAGAGACATGTTCTTTGAGTCAAGTAATGACTCCTTCTATACTTGAAGACTCTCCGGGACTCCGAGTATGTCCGCTAGATATATCAGAAAATGATATGCTTGGCGGAGAATATAATATGACTAATGAAACTGGTACACCGGACGATTTTGCGACGACTGTACTTGAAAATCACCCTGATGGTTGCGGTTGCTCGTGCTGTTCTGAGAATGTTTCAGAGAATGCAGATGGAGCAAATAGCTCAGGTACTGGCGGTGGCAAAAGAGCTGGTACACTCAATGAGCTCTCTGACTATCTGGAGAGAGGCTATTGGGGAGGAGGCCCGAACTGGTTTAACCTGACCGGGACTGGTGATAATGCCAAGTTTGGCCAGCTTACCTACAATGTAACGGGCAACTTTAAAGATGCCGATGGTTTGGGGAGCATGGCTGCTACCCGGGTTAGAGAGGCAATGGATTACATTGAATCTGTAACCGGAATTGATCTTGTTGAAACGACAGATCAAGTTGCAGACATTAACTTCAAGGATAATGGCAAAGGTGCGGGTGCTGGCCACCATGGTGGAGCATGGCAGCGTGACCTCAAAGCATGGTTCTCGGATCACGTTGTCATCAATCTACCTGCTGGCGGTGGGCATGGTCGGCATGATGACGATACAGGGCATTTCGTTCATACGGTTCTGCATGAGATTGGTCATGCGCTCGGTTTGGGTCACCAGGGCCCGTACAACGGGGTCCGGCCCAGTTATCCCAATGGTGTGAAGTTCCTCAATGACTCCCGGCATGTTTCGGTGATGTCTTACCTCAGTCAGGACAAGAACTACTCATCCGGCGCTTCAAGTGCATATCCTCAAACCTTTGCAGCGGCTGATCTGCTGGCGTTGGACAAGTTGTATGGCGATCAAAGCTATAATGGCAAAACCTTTGGCACGCACAATGCGTTCCTCGGTGATACGGTCTATGGCTTTAACACCAATATATCGGAGGTAAATAACTTCCGAATGGTCAATCTGGCCAGATATGGAGACAACAACGCCTATACGCTTGTCGATGGTGGCGGGAACGATACGCTGGACCTGTCTGGCTTCAGCAAAGCTACGATAGATCTGCGCGTCACTCAGGCTGATGATACGTTGCCGTATTCCTCCTCTGTTGAAGGAGAGCGAAAGAACATCAGCATCGCAGTGGGCACTGTCATTGAAAATGCGGTGGGTACGCGTGGCAATGACAAGATCACCGGCAACTATGCGGATAACCATCTGTGGGGTGGTCGTGGTAACGACAAGATGTACGGCCTTGAGGGGGATGATCACTTCTACCTTGAAGCTGGCAATGATGTTATGGACGGTGGCGAAGGATCGGATTGGCTGCATATCGACACTGATGAAGATATGACTATCGATCTCAATCGGGAGGAACTGGTTTCTTTCTTCGGCCGCGACAGGATCGTCAGCATTGAGAATGTTGATAGTGGTTCTGGTGATGATCGCCTTATCGGCAATGAGGCTGACAACAAACTGCAGGGCAATGATGGTGATGACACCCTTTATGGCAATGAAGGGAATGATTACCTGAAAGGCGGCAACGGCAATGATGAGCTGTATGGCGGTGCCGGGAATGATCGATTTGATCTGGATGCTGGTGATGACCAGATTCACGGCGGCGATGGTAAAGACATCATCTACTTCTATGGCCGTGAGGACGCCCGTGTTGATCTGACAGAAAACACTATTGAAACAGCCTATGGCAATGACACGATCTCCGGCATTGAGAGCATTTCTGCTGGTCACGGCAATGACTATCTGCGCGGCAATGCAGAGAACAACAGCATTCGCGGCAACGGGGGGGATGACATCATCCTTGGTGAGGCTGGTGATGACTATCTCAGCGGATCGCATGGTAATGATGAGCTTTATGGCGGAACCGGTAATGACACTTTGAACGAAGGTTCTGGTGATGATCTGGTTGAAGCTGGCGAGGGCAATGACCGTATTATCCTTGGAGATGGTAACGACATTCTCGATGGCGGTGCAGGCAATGACCGGATCACGATCAGCAACAAAAAGGGTGCTCGTATCGATCTTGCTGTGACGGATGCTCAGGATACTGGCTACGGCATGGACAAGATCACCAATGTAGAGAACATCACCGGCAACAAACATGATGATGTGTTCGCAGGCACGGATGGTGCCAACTCCCTGCGCGGCATGGGCGGCGATGACGTGATCGATGGTCGTGGCGGCGATGATAAGCTGGAAGGCAATGACGGCAACGACAAAATCAACGGCGGTGCCGGAGATGACATCCTCTATGGTGGTTCTGGCGATGATGAACTGTCCGGTGGGGATGGCAATGATCGACTTTACGCCGGTGGTGGTGATGATGTCTTCATCATGGGGCAGGGGAAAGACCTGCTGGACGGTGGTGCCGGACATGACATTGTGCGGGCGTCCGATGATGAGGCTCTGATTGTCGATCTGAAACATACCCGTCTTGAGACGGCTTCTGGTGTGAAACTCCTGCGTGGCATTGAGGGTTTTGAAGCTGGCGGTGGTGATGATCAGTTGATCGGCACAGAGGGTGATAACACTCTGATCGGCAATGCCGGAAATGACGTGCTGTCCGGTCTTGGCGGCAATGACCGTCTTGATGGCGGCGAAGGTGACGACAAGCTCTACGGCGGGGCTGGTGATGATGCCTGATCGGCGGTGCGGGAAATGACATTCTTGAAGCTGCGGAAGGCAATAATGTGCTGCATGGAGATGCAGGCAATGATCAGCTGACCACAGGTGACGGGGATGATGAGCTGCACGGCGGTGCCGGTGAGGACAAGCTAACCTCTGGTGCAGGCAAGGACAGGCTGTTTGGTGATGATGGTTCTGATGAGCTGCGCGCCGGAGCGGGTGATGATGAACTGCACGGCGGAGCTGGTGTAGATCAGCTTTACGGTGAGAGCGGCAATGACACGCTGCATGGCGGGGATGGTGATGACATCCTGCGCGGTGAAGCTGGTGATGATGAGCTGCACGGTGATGCCGGCAATGACAACCTGATCGACACCGAGGGGAATAACGCCCTGTTTGGTGGTGATGGGGATGATTATCTCGAAGCTGGTGACGGCAAAGACATCCTTGATGGCGGTGCCGGTAATGACACCATTCTCCTTGGCCGTGGCCGCGACACTATTCGCGGTGGTGCAGGGGTTGATCATCTGATCGCTGATTATGATGAGAACCTTAGCATCAACCTCTCCTTCACTTCCGCGCGAAGCACGGGGATTGGTCTGGCTGACATTACAGGCATCGAAAACGTCACGACTGGCTCGGGCCGGGATCGTGTGACTGGCACTGATGCAGACAACATTATCAAAACCAATGCTGGTGGCGATGTTCTTAATGGCGGTGCTGGCAACGACAGCCTGTGGGGCGGTGCTGGCCGAGACATGCTGAATGGTGGCGATGATGATGACCTGCTGGAAGGTGAGGCTGACAACGATATTCTCGATGGAGGCAATGGGGATGATGTGGTCAATGCGGGAGACGGCAATGACAAAATCACCCTTGATGAAGGCAATGACGTCATCCGTGGCGGTGAAGGCAAAGACAGGCTGATCGTATCTGGCTCAAAAGGTGCTCATGTTGATTTGAGTAATACTGGCGCTCAAGACACCGGTTATGGCCTTGATACGATCACGGACATTGAAAATGTCAGTGGTGGTGATGGAGATGATCATCTGACCGGTGATGACCTTCGCAATGAGATCCATGGTGGAAATGGCGATGATGTTGTGTTCGGTGCCGGCGGTGATGACTATCTGCAAGGTGGGAGTGGCAATGACACTCTCAATGGCGGCAGTGGCAGTGACAATCTGAATGGTGGAGCTGGTGATGACATCGTCAATGGTGATGATGGCAATGACTACCTCACACTCAGCAGAGGCGCTGATATCATTGATGGTGGCGATGGCCGGGACATTCTCAGATACAACGGTTCTGAAAGTATAACAGTTGATCTGTCCCGTACGGACTTCCAGAGCACTGGCATTGGCCAGCTGAAGGTTTCGAATGTCGAAATTGTTGAGGGTGGTTCTGGTGATGATGTGCTGATCGGTGATGAGGTTGCCAACACGCTGCGAGGCGGAAGTGGAGCTGATACACTGCAAGGTGGCGGTGGCCGGGACTATATTGTTCTGGGTAATGATGATGCGGTTGACCGAGTGGTCTACACATCCGTTTCTGACGTTACCCTTGAAGGTGCTGCTGAGTTGGTTAGTGGATTTGACAAGGGGGAAGATCTTTTCGACTTCCGTCAGATTGACGCCAATACCGACAATGATGGTGATCAGGCCTTCCTGTTTAGCGATGATGGCGCCGCTGCGAACTCCGTGTGGGTCACCGCCTATCGTTCCACTCAGTATGTTTATGCGGATGTGGATGGGGATGCGCAGGCTGACTTCAAGATTGCAGTCAGCAAAGCAGATGCGCTGAGCGCTGAGGACTTCCTCCTCTAAGCATCAGTCTAGATACAAAAAGAGCCGCCGCGGCTTCTCTGCATTTTGCAGGAGCTGCGGCGGTTTCGTTTTGAGATGTCTGTTCTGATTTTCTGCAGGGCTGAGATGTCAGCGGCTGATCGTCAGGACAGGCCCATTTTCATGCGGGCGACATAGAGGGAGAGGATCGCGGCGTTGGAGACGTTGAGCGATTTGATCTCTCCAGGCATGTCGAGGCGGGCGAGGGTGTCGCAGCTTTTGCGCACGCCTTCGCGAACGCCTTTTCCCTCAGAGCCAAGCACAAGCAGGGTCTTATCTGTAAAGGCGGTGTTTTCGACGGCTTCGGGACCTTCACTGTCCAGAGCGATGGCCTGATAGCCCTTGTCGCGCATTTCTTCCACGAAACGGGCCATGTTCTGAATGCGCACGTGTTTGATCATGTCCAGCGCGCCGCTTGCGGTTTTGGCAAGAACCGGACCTTCTTCAGGTGCGTGGCGGCGAGTGGTGACAACGGCATCAGCATTCAGCGCAACGGCGGAGCGAAGGATCGCACCCACATTGTGTGGGTCGGTGACCTGATCCAGCGCAAGGACCAGCTGACCGTCTTTGAGTTCTTCCGGACCGTACTCGGGCAGGGCATCAACCAGAAGGGCAGCGCCCTGGTGGACGGCGTCTTTGCCGACGAGCTTATCGATGTCGCGCGGGCTGGCGTCTTCAACAGGAACATCAATCTTCAGATTGCGTTCTTCCAGTCGGCGCAGGGCGTTCTGCGTCACAACGAGCTTGTGGCGTTTGCGCTCCGGGTTTTTGAAGGCTGCTTCAATGGTGTGGAGGCCATATATATAGAATGGGCCATCTTCAGCAGCTGATTTCTTCTGCCAGGGCTTGCCTTTTGAAAAGCTGCCGCCAGAGGATTTTCCGTCCGGGCGCTTTTTCTTATAGGGCCGGTCGTTGCCCTGTGTCGGGCTCCAACGGCTGCCGCCTGTGCTCTTTTGATTTTTAAAGTTGCTCATAGGCTCTCGATACTCTGGTCAAGATCAGGCTTCAAGGGAATAAAGAGGGGAGACTAAACATTCCTTTTTTATGCCTTTGAGAAAAAGAAAGTGCGCGGCCTTTTAAATGGGTTGAAGAAAGGGGTGATCAGATCGTTTTCCAGAAAAAAGAATTTACGTCAAAATTGCCGGGTTCACTGTGAAGAGCTGTGATTTAGCAAGGTTCTACGTAAAATCCGTCGGTTAGTTTTCCGACAAAAAAGGGGGAAAACTATCTGCCTTGTTGATTTTGCACAGGCACTTGCAAAAGAGGCGTTGACAGATGGCGTTCTCAGCGGCATAAACCGCGCCACAGGACGCGGCGCAACTGCTTGTCAGTTAAGCGGCGTGTTTCGCAAAACGAGTTTCAAAAAGTTCTCTTTTGGAGAATTTTTCGTCGATCTCGGAGGAGTGCCCGAGTGGCTAAAGGGGGCGGACTGTAAATCCGCTGGCTATGCCTACGTTGGTTCGAATCCAACCTCCTCCACCATCGACAAGAAATTGGTATTGCGGGTGTAGCTCAATGGTAGAGCAGAAGCCTTCCAAGCTTACGACGAGGGTTCGATTCCCTTCACCCGCTCCAAGATCTCGAAAGTCGCTTTGAGAATTTATCCTAAAGAATCCTTGGGGTCTTCATTTGGATGGCTCCGAGCCTTGATCGACGGAACTACGATTAAATAGAGAGCTACGCCCATGGCGAAGGAAAAATTTGAACGTAATAAGCCGCACGTCAACATCGGCACAATCGGCCACGTTGATCACGGCAAGACTACGCTGACTGCTGCTATCACCAAACAGTTTGGTGACTTTAAAGCATATGACGAAATTGACGGTGCTCCTGAAGAGCGCGCG
>NZ_BAZK01000048.1 GCF_001310815.1 Pseudovibrio denitrificans JCM 12308 | reverse complement strand
AACAGGAGCTGTCTCAGGTGGCCATGCTGAAGGCGATAAGATCTCCAACTTCGAGACCATTGAAGGCTCCAGTTACAATGATGTCTTGATTGGTGATGAACAAAACAATAGCTTTTATGGTCACCGCGGCAATGACCGCCTGGAAGGTAAGGGCGGCAATGACACGCTTAACGCCTATGGCGGCGGGAATGACTATCTTGATGGTGGCCCGGGTATAGATGTTGCCCGCTATCGCTGGTCCAAGCACGCTCTGACCATCAATCTTGCAGATCCTAGCCAGAACACAGGCGATGCGGCTGGCGACACCTATGTCTCCATCGAGAACGCAACAGGTAGTGATGCATATGGCGACAGCCTGACCGGTGACAGTGGCAACAACCGTCTGTCTGGCTATGGCGGCAACGACACCCTCAATGGGGCAGCAGGCAATGACAATCTACATGGCGGCAAAGGCAATGACACCTTCATCTTTGAAGGTCCATTCTTCGGCCGCGATGTGATTGAGGATTTTGAGCATGGCTTTGGCTTCGGTGACAAAGCGCGCTTCGACAAGCTTGTCTTTGCAAACTTCGACCACCTCATGCGCAATGCCACACAGCAAAGTGGCAATCTGGTCATCAAACTCAATGACAGCAACACAGTAACACTCAGAAACATTCGCAAAGCCGATTTGAAGGCAAGCAATTTTGAGTTTGTCTCTGCATCCTCAGCCTACACGCACATTTCGACCCATGAAGTCCCACGACAAAGCACCCGGTATTATAAAGGCTGTATCTCCTATCTGAAGACCGTTCGTGAGGAAACCTACCGCTACAAAACTGGCGCAACCTACGTTCGCGAAAACGGCTACGGAACACCTCACTCTGAGGGCGATAAATGTACAAGATCAACCGAAACTAAAGAGCGTTACTTCAAAGCGGATGTTTATACGAGTAACGGTCGAGGTTTCGTAACAGATCGTCACGGGAAACGGATACATCATTCTTTAGTAAATAATGTCGACGGTCCTTATTCTAACGCATCAATAACTAGAAGTTCTCGTTGTATAACTGCTAAATTTCGGCTTACGAACTATTTCGAAACCATCAGACGACAAAAAATTGTACATCCAACTGGCTCAGTTGAGTACACAGATGGAGTTAGGATTTCCACCCGCACAACTGAGATAAAAGCGGTTCATCACGAACGCTCGAATTGCTAAAAATTCGAGCGTGGAGAGATGTACTTACGATTACCCTTTAGAAGCCAAAACTTAAACTGAACATTCTGATACGAAACTGTCTTAAAGCCAGCACTAACTTGTGCTGGCCTGGACAGGAGGCAAACTTCTTCAAAAACTGGCTTGGCGGTATCCGGCCTGCAACAATGGTCACCACAGCACACAAAATGCCAGGCTAATTCTGGATAATAAGATCTTATCGCCAATGCATGTGTATTTCAAAAGGAAGGCTAGTCGCAACGGTTGGAACTTTATAGCAATGGATAATTTTATCTCATCTAAAATAAGTAAGACTCGGAAAGCTCACGTCAGAACAATCTCGCAACAATAAGTAATTACAGAATATAACATTATTCTATACGGATATTTTTCCTGCGCCTTCAATTTAAATTATTCACTTGTTCTTTTTGATATTGGCATACATATTAATACAATCTAAAGTTGTAAATTGTCATAGATTATGTTGATGCTTTAATCATCGTTTCATTAGCCAGCCTAGTGAGTAGGAAAATCTGATAAATTTCCTTATTTGATAATCTATAAAATATAGATATCAACAAAGCTGACATTTATATTGAACACTATAATAAAGCACCGGATATTTGCAATTTTATTGTATATTACCCATGGGGCTTAAAGTGTTTTATTGGCGCATTCATAGATTTTCTATTTATTTTATTACCTGTATTCCTACATTACTCCCGGCTTTGGTTGTTCTAGCGTCGCTGCTTAGCGCTCAGAGTGCCTTCGCTACTGCGTCAGGCCACAAGGCTGGCATTGGTTTTTGAATGGGCAGCATTACGAGAGCGCGGAAGCAGCTTGCAAAGCCCAATGGAAATCGTTTGGAATGGACAACGGCTATAGCCGCTACATTGGTGCTTTGGATGACCCGGATGGTCCTTACACAAAACGCTGCAGTTGGACGCATGTTAACTATCTGTGCCCAGAGGAAAATGGGCTCGGAGCAGACCTTGACGCCTTTTCTAAATGTGGGCATGCGATACCAAGTTGGGTATTCCTACAGTGCGAAAGCGGCTATGTACGATCCTTTCCAAATGGCTGCGTTAAGCCAGAAGACCTTCGTCCTCAACGACCTGTTTGCAGCTATGACCAGGGTGGAAAGAACAATCCAGTCATCGGCAATCCGATCATTCTGAACACAGGCACCAAATATCATTCAATTGAGGATTTTTCGACTAGCGACGGAAAGCTTGCAATCTCGAGGAGCTATAGATCAAACCCAATCGGCCGTAGCAAAAGCATTAACTACGTTCCTCTGGGTCTTCCAGGTGGCTGGCAGTTCAGCTTCTTAATGGAACTTCAGCTCGGGGATTTTTCCGGCTCACCTTCCTCTCCCAATGCCCATGTTACACTGATCGCACCAGATGGTTCCCCTTACGACTTCAAGTTGAACAACGGAGGAGCGTGGGAGCCAGACGCCGAGCAAGGGGCATCTTCATCAGCGTATTCTCTTGTTTATCAAGGGATCCTGCCTTCAGATCTATCCAGCTTAAAGAGTTCTGCCAGCAACTGGCTTGTCAAGGGGCCTGATGATCGAACCTGGAATCTGACATCTTTCTCAGGTGTAAATTCACCCAGTCGTTATGATGTTGCCCGACCGATAACAGTTAAGGACCGGACTGGTTACACGTGGACATATAGCTATGACTCTACTGACCGTCGACTTCTTTCAATCACGGATACATATGATCGTAAAGTGTCCTTTGCCTGGAACTACTTCCATGTCACATCACTAAGTAATGTTTCGGGTTCGCTTCCGTATCCTGAGGTGATATCTGAAATAACGTTCCCAGATGGGACAAAGGCGAGCTACGAGTTCGATCCGGCGCCAGCAAGTTCAGGGCCATCAACTGGTAAAGTACAGCGATTGGTTGCTGTTCGCTGGAAAAACGGCAGCGATGCCATCATTGATGGCAAAACCTATCATTACGAAAATACCAGCTTCCCCAATGCACTAACAGGCATTACAGACAACCGCGGCGTTCGCATCTCAACATATGCCTATGATAATTTCGGGCGGGCGATTTCAACTGAAGGAGCAGCGGGGACCAATAAGTACACCGTGGAATACGGAACAAGTGGTAACCACGTTACCCGTCGTATCACCAACCGCTTGGGAAAAACACAACCTTCAAATTCTCACGTGTCGGATCGAGTAATTTCGATATCCAATTAGCTGAGGTTGATGGTGAGGCAAGTACTAATTGCGTGGCCTCCAATTCAAGCTACACGTATGACAGCAATAGATACATTGCAACCACAACAGACGAAGAAGGCCGTGTAACGACATATGTGCGAGACAGCAAAGGTCGTCCAACCCAGATTACCGAGGCAACGGGAACTGCCGATGAACGCGTCACCACAATCAACTGGCACGGCACATACAACGTCCCCACGTTAGTTGCACATCCGAACCTAACAGCGGTATACACATACGATACATCGGGTCAGCTCACTAGTGTCACCGAAACCGACACCACCACACACACAGCGCCTTACCCTACAAACGGACAAACGCGAAGCTGGTATTATAGCTATACATCAGCAGGAAAGCTTTCTGCAATTGATGGTCCGCTTTCAGGACCTTCAGACACTGTGCGGTATGGTTATGATAGCGCTGGGAACCTCACTTCAATCGTCAATGAGCTTGGGCACCAAACAACGGTGCTTGGCGTAAATCTTCGCGGTCAACCAACCCATGTTCAAAACGAAAACGGTATTCATACGACGCTGAGCTACGATGACAATGGCTGGCTTAAAACTGTCATTTTAGATCCATCAGGCATTGCGTCAGGAATTGACTTTACTTATGACGCTGTGGGGCAGATCACTCGTGTTCAGACCTCAAGTGGGCAAACTATGAGTTACACTTATGATGATGCCCGGCGCCTTATCTTTGTAGAGAACTCTAAGGCAGAGCGAGTTGGCTACACCTATGATTTGATGGGTAACGTAACCCAAACTCAGGTGAAGTCTACATTCGGTTGGATACAATACGAACAGCAACGCATCTACGATGAACTAGGCCGCCTTCTGAGGACGGTTGGTGCAAATGCTCGGGTTTGGAAATATGCCTATAACAAGCTAGGTGAGCTGGAGCAAATTACTGATCCACGGGAGAACGTTTGGATTAAAGGCTATGATGCCCTTGGGCGGCTGCTGCAAACCAAATCACCATCAGCTGCACAGGTGATACGCAAATATGACATTGACAATAATCTCAATCAATACATCGACCCACGTGGTGTAACAACGCAGTTTGTCTACAATGGCTTTGGAGAGATCATACAGGAGACAAGTCTGGACACCGGATCGGTTGTCTATACTCGCGAGCCGCGCGGCTTAATATCCTCCCGTACCGATGGTCGGGGGCTGATCACGAACTACCAGTATGATTTGGCAGGCCGGCTAACGCATGTCCTATATCCATCAGCGCCAAACGAAAATGTCATGCTCAGCTATGACAATGTGCTTGCAGGAAACAAAGGGATTGGTCGCTTGACCAGCCGACAGGATGAAGCAGGCCAAACACACTTTACTTACGATGCTCTGGGGCGTGTTCTATCTGAAACCAGAGTAATTGGCGTTACCAATTATCAGGTCGCTTATCAATATGATGCTGACGGTCACCTCATTAAAATGGTTTATCCTTCTGGTCGCATCGTGTCGTTTATGCGTGATAGCGAAGGCCTTGTTCGTCAGGTCTCAACTCAAACTTCAGGAGGTGATACGCCTCAGCTATTGGCGAAAAATATAACCTGGCTGCCCTATGGGCCTCTTGAGTCCATTGAATACGGCAATAATTTGAGGTTGCTTAAAACGTTTTCCCGCAACTACGATGTTGAGACCATCTCTGTCAGCAATGTAACTGATGGTTCAGCGGTTACTCGGCGAAGTCACGCCTATGCTGATAAGCTAAATTTAACGCATGTACGAGATGACCTGAGTGGCCTGACACTATCGTCCTACTGGTACTCAGAGGACAACCAGCTTCAAAATGCGACAGGACCATGGGGTTCAAACACTTATTACTATGATGGTTCCGGTAACCGAACCTATAAAATCTCTCAGAATGCCGGGAACTCCAGCTCTCAGATCTATAACTATCCATGGAACAGCAATCAGCTTTCAAGCATCTTATTGAGCAATGGCAGCAGTCGCTTTCTAAGTTATGATGCAGCCGGAAACCTGCTGACAGATATAGTAAGCGAAGGTACCAAAGCCTACGCCTACAACACTGCCAGTCGGTTATCTCAAGTAACAATAAATAATGTTCTGAAAGGTCAGTACACCTACAACTCTAATGGACAACTGGTCATTCGCCAGATCAACAATGCGGACAGTCCTACAACCTTGCATTATGTGCACGATTTGGAAGGTAACATAATTGCCGAGATTGACAGTTCTGGAGCCACAACACGCGAGTATGTCTGGATAGAACATCGCAATGCTGCATTCGGGTCCGGCAAAGCAAGTGGGGCGGCTACTCCACTGGCAGCGATCCAAATATCGGGGTCATCTCCAGCTCAGATTTACACGGTTCATCCAGATCGTCTTGATCGGCCTATGGAAATCGCAGATAACTCCGGTTCAATCGTCTGGCGAGCAACATACCGGCCTTTCGGCGCTGTACATCAGATAGTTGGTAGTTTGACGTCACATGATAGCCGCTTCCCAGGCCAGTGGTATCAGTTGGAAAGTGGCCTTCATTACAACTGGCATCGTCATTACGACTCGACATTAGGCCGCTATACTCAACCTGACCCTCTGGGATTGGTAGATGGTCCCAATAGATATGCATATGCCCGCAATTCACCTGCAATGTATACCGATCCACGCGGGGAGCTTGCTCCCGCGCTGTATTATGGGGGGCAACTAATCGGTGGAGCTCTGATCCTCACATTTGGGATATACGAGAACTGGCAGAACCAACCCATCAACTGGCAGAACCAACCCATCTGCTTTCCTTCAGAGGCACGAAGTGGAGCAGGTAAAAATGATAATCATGGTGATAGTGGGCGTGAAGCTGGCAAACGCGAAAAGCAAATACAAGATCTCATAGATGCAATAGCAAATTCCACTGGTAGGGAGAAAAAACGACTAAAGGATAAGTTAAGAAATATCCAAGAGGATATCAAAAGAAAAGCAAAAGGAGAAACTCATGGCAAAAGAGGGAAAGGGTTTCGCTGATGCTATTCTCCCAATTTGGGTTCCTGGAGAAGGAGTTGGCCCAATCAAATTAGGTGCTTCATTAACTTCCTTAGATAGTTATCTAACACTTACATTTGAAGATGTTAATGAAGATTTTGGCGATGGGATAAAAGATGAAAGTTATATTGATAGTAATGGCGAGTGGTTAATTACCACTGAAAATAGTCAAATTGCATACATCAAATGCAAAGCAAAGTGCTATTATAAAGGGGTGAATCTAATTGGTTTAGATATTCAAGAATGCCTCACTTTACTTGGGTATGATAGAGATAGAAAAGCTGATGATACTCTTTTTCTTGAACCTAAATACCATGATGTCTATGAGTTAATGCCGCTAGGAGCGTTGATATCGGTTTGTGAAAATAAAATAGTCTCATTAACTGCAATAAATATTTATGACGATGATGGAGTTACGATAGTACATCCGTTTAGAGATAAATAATGCAACACTTGGGAATGCGAAGATTGGTTAATACCGTAAGCACGATTATAGCGACAAGAGCCCAATTTCCTGAAAGTACCAAATTGGACACCCTGCGTTAATATAGACGCGGCTTCGACGATACTCCAATAAGGTGCTTAGTATGATTTTGAAACAGCTATATCAAGTTTTCTATATTAGCGACAAGAACACCCTAAAATTTTGCTTACGCAAGAAATTTTGGTTTTCATTTTTTCAATCAACTTATTAGTATTAACCAAGTTAACTTTTCCAGAAATACTTACACGCCTGATAATCAGTGGCGTTATATTTTCAGTAATAAAGGCGTTTTGAGGCTATCACTGCATTTGTAAGCACTTAATCTATCAGTAAAAAATTAGAAAAGGGGACAAAACGCAACATAAAACCCCTTATTAAGTTTAAATTAAATGTCCTAAATTCCATTACGGTGTACTAAATGACTTCTCTCCGCAAGCGCAATACTTCGATCGTTTCTGACAAAAAAGCTGATGACTTGACTGGAACTTTAGACAACCTCATTTTGGAGAGCCAGATTACTGAAATGGGGGCTAGAAATTCTGCTCCATCTGCGGAGGTTAATATCGATCAGACCTACGTCATCACCAGCCCTGTCGGCAATCAGCCGATTGCTGATGTAGACGAAAATACAGATGGTTTTGATGTTCTTCACCTTACGGATCTTAACGCAGAGGAGTTGCATGCGATACGTGATGGTCTTGACCTGCTGTTGACGGTGAAGGCAACGGGAGAAACAGTTCGTGTCACTGGGCAGTTCCACAAGATGGCCTACTCCTCAACGGGGGAGCAGCAACTGCCCTATCAGGGAATTGAGCAGATTAAGTTTGCAGATGGTTCACTGTGGTCTCTTGAGGATATCAGCCGCGCAGTCGCACATCCGTCAGATGCCTCGGAGTTTTTACCTGGCACAGATCATGATGATGTGTTTGACAGCGGTGCAGGCAATGATGTGATGTCTGGTGGAGATGGATCCGACACCTACATATTCGGTAATGGCTATGGCAACGACATCGTGCATGACCAGAGGCAGAGCGAGCATTCTGGCAATCAGGATAGTATTGAGTTTACAAGCAACATTAGTTACTCCGATCTGACTTTCTCTCGCTATGCAGATAGTCTTGATCTTAAGATAACCCTGGGAACAGGGGAGACTCTGACGATCATTGGGCAGTTTTCTGCGGCTTATCTGGGTAATGATAAGACTCTCAGGTTCAATCAGATTGAGTCTTTCAACTTTACAAAGCCGGGAGAAGAAGCCAACTCGTTTACTGCGGATGATCTGATGGATCATTTGATCGCGCAATCGCAAACAAGCGGTAACGATCAGATCTATGGGTTCAACCGGGCGGATACGCTGGATGGGGGTGCCGGCGATGACCTTCTGGTCGGTGGAAACGGAAATGATACCTATCTCTTCGGCCTTGGATATGGCAGCGACAGGATCCAGGAACGGACGCTAGATTACAACCACCTTTCTGGCCAAGCTGATAAAGTGTTGTTCCAGGGGGCTTTAACTTCTGATGATGTAACCTGGTCCCGTAGTCTCAACGGGCGTGATCTGATAGCTACATTGACGGACGGCAGTACGCTAACGATTACGGATCAGTTCTATGCTGATAACTTCGGCAACAGCCCTTACCAGATTGAGAGTTTTGAGTTCTCCAGCGGAACTACTCTCAGTGTTGCAGAGCTTCAGCAAAAGCTTTTACAGTCAACCACTGGTGATGACACAATCCTTGGCTTTGCGGGCAATGATGTGCTGGATGGTGGGCAGGGAGATGACTACTTGTCGGGCGGCAATGGCGCGGATACCTATGTGTTTGGGCTGGGTTACGGCAATGATACCATTGATGACAAAGTCACTGCGTCCTTTGCTGGCGGCGGAGACAAAAGTCCGCTTTGAGGCTGGCGTCAATCCTGAAGACGTAAGCTGGGCACGCGGCCAGAATGGCCGGGACCTGATCATCACCTTGAGTGATGGCAGCACGCTGACGATAAAGGACCAGTTTTACGCTGATAACTTTGGCAACAGCCTCAACCAGATTGAGAGTTTTGAATTCTCCAACGGAACCACACTTGGCGTTGCAGCGGTTCAGCAGAAGCTTCTGGTGTCGACCACTGGCGATGACTCAATTCTCGGCTTTGTGGGCAATGATGTGCTGGATGGCGGGCAGGGGGATGACTACCTATCGGGCGGCAATGGCGCAGATACCTATGTGTTTGGGCTGGGTTACGGCAATGATACGGTTGACGACAAAGTCACTTCGTCGTTCGCAGGTGCGGGAGACAAAGTCCGCTTTGAGGCTGGCGTCAATCCTGAAGACGTAAGCTGGACACGCAGCCAGAATGGCCGGGATCTCATCATCACCTTGAGTGATGGCAGCACGCTGACGATAAAGGACCAGTTTTACGCTGATAACTTCGGTAATAGTCTCAACCAGATTGAGAGTTTTGAATTCTCCAACGGAACCACTCTTAGTGTTGCAGAGATTCAGCTAAAGCTTTTACAGTCAACCACTGGCGATGACACAATCCTTGGCTTTGCAGGCAATGATGTGCTGGATGGTGGTCTGGGGGATGACCAACTTATCGGGCAAGCTGGTAATGACACCTATATCTACCGTTTAGGAGACGGAAAAGACGTTATCCGTGATGACAGCTATGGTGGTTACGCCGACAAGCTTGTTTTGGGAGAAGGTATACTTCCCGACGAGGTAACTGTTGTTCGCTCCTCAGATAACATCAATGATGCTACGCTCCATTTTAAAGATGGCAGCACGATTACAATTATTGGGCAGTTCAATGCAGCCCCTCAGGGGGGGCTGGAGCAAATCACCTTTACAGACGGCACGGTCTGGACAGAACATGATCTGATTGCCCTGAGCTTAAAGGCCACAACCGGGGATGACCGCCTGGTTGGAAGCTATCAGCCTGATACAATTAAAGGTGGCAAAGGAAACGATTACATCTTTGGCAGTCGTGGAGCCGATAAACTTTATGGCGAAGAAGGTAATGACCAACTCCTTGGAGGAGCTGGCGCAGACTTGCTTGATGGCGGAGCGGGTGATGACAGCCTTGATGGAGGGGCAAATGATGATACTTACATCTGGGGCTCAGGCTACGGAAACGATGTTATCACAGAAGACAGCGGCAATGGTTCAGATACGCTTCAGCTGACTGACCTGAACGCCGACGATGTCGTTTTGACACAAAGTCTGGAAAATCCTCGTGATCTGATCATCACCATTAAGGCAACAGGCGAAGCTGTTAAGCTGGTTCGAACCTATCACACCAATGGAGCAGTTGGTCTTGAAGGGGTTAACTTCCTGCAGTTCGCTGACGGTACCATTTGGGATCAGAACACAATGCGTGCCAATGCCATACTGGCAGGAACCGACGCAGCCGACACAATCACTGGCGATAACGTGTACGGTGAGGTAATCGACGGTGGTTCTGGCGATGATATCATCAATGGTAGTGGGGGCGATGATGTTTATCTCTGGGGATCTGGAGATGGAAATGATGTCATAACGGAAGAAGCTACAAAGGCTCAGATACGCTTCAGCTGACTGACCTGAACGCCGACGATGTCGTTTTGACACAAAGTCTGGAAAATCCTCGTGATCTGATCATCACCATCAAGGCAACAGGCGAAACTGTTAAGCTGGTTCAAAGCTACCACGCCAATGGTGACAACAACAATGAGGGCGTCAACTTTATTGAATTTACCGATGGCACCATATGGGATCAGGACACAATGCGTGCCAATGCAACATTGGTCGGCACTGACGGGGACGACACAATCACTGGTGTCGCCAACTATGGAGAACGCATTATTGGTGGTTTGGGGAATGACCAACTGAATGGGTTAAGCGGTGATGATACGCTAACTGGTGGCCTTGGTGATGACGTGCTAATTGGCGGCGAGGGCAACGACACCTACGTCTACCATCGGGGAGAGGGCAACGACCTAATTTTGGACGATGTTAGTTCCAGCTCAAATGAAGATACTCTAGTTCTGGCGGATCTCGATGTTACGGATCTTAAGCTAGAGCGTTCAGGCGATGATCTCATCTTACGTATTATTGATACCGATGAGACGATCACAATCAAAGACCAGTTTTACAGTAGCAGTCATACCAATGGCATTGAAACCATCCAGTTTGCTGATGGTAGCGAGTGGGAGCGCGCAGAAATTCGAAGGAGGTACTTCGAAGGAACGGATGGCGATGATCACTTTAATGGTACGGGCAGCAACGATGACTACATTTTCCGAGGTGGCCAGGGTGATGATACCATTTATGAGAATGTATCACACTACCAAGAGGAAGATCGCCTGATCTTTGGCGAAGGCATTACAGTGAATGACCTTTACGCGGTTAGCTCCCATGTTGGCGGTAACAGCTCTGATTATGATTTGACCATCGGACTGAAGGTCGGAGATGGATCCATCACGATCCTTGATTATGGCAATGATGATGCAAATGCCAGTAAACATCAGATCAATCAGTTCGTGTTTGCAGACGGAACTGTGCTCGACCGTAAGGAGTTCCTAGTCGCTACTATGGGAACAGATGGCGATGATCACTTTGACGGTACAGGCAGCAGCGATGATTATGTTTTCAGGGGGGGCCAGGGTGATGACACCATTTATGAAAGTGCATCACACTACCGCGAGGAAGATCGCCTGATCTTTGGCGAAGGCATTACAGTAAATGACCTTTACG
>NZ_BAZK01000047.1 GCF_001310815.1 Pseudovibrio denitrificans JCM 12308 | reverse complement strand
AGCCGAACTCCAATCTGGATGCAGAAGGCGAAGCCGCATTAACCCGCGCCATCAAACTGATGCGCCAGAACGGCAGCATCGTGATTGTTGTGGCGCACCGACCAAGCGCGATCTCAGCGGTCGAGCTGCTGCTTGTTGTAAAGGATGGCCAGCAGGCCGCCTTTGGCCCGAAAGAAGAAGTCCTGCCCAAAATTAGCGCCCCAGCCGGCGTACCTGCACCAGCTGGAGCTCCAGCCCCCGGCACTAAGCCAGCGCCGGCAGCTGCAAAAACAGGACCATTGAGCGTGGTGCCACATGCCTGAGCAAACAACACTTTCCTCCATTCAGTCTTCCCGTAAGAAACACCTGCGCTGGGGTATCGCTCTTGTAGGCGTTCTGGTTCTTGGCCTTGGAGGCTGGGCCTCTGTTGCCAAGATCAACAGCGCGGTGATCACCTCCGGCTCTATCGCGGTTGATGGTCAGGCCAAGAAGGTCCAGCATCAGGAAGGCGGCATTGTCGGTGAGATCCTCGTCAAAGATGGCGACGAGGTCAAAGCCGGTGACGTGCTGTTCCGCCTTGACGAGACCGTGGTCAAAGCCAACCTTGCCATCACCCGCAAGCGTCTGCATCAGATGCAGGCACAGGAAGCCCGCCTTTCCGCTGAATGGCGCCGCGAACAGCGTGTGATCTTCCCGCAGACCCTTGTTGAGCTTGCCAAGACCGACGAGATCGCGGCCACAGCTCTGGATGGCGAACAGGCTCTGTTTGACGCCCGCCAGCAGGGCATCAAGGGCCGCAAAAAGCAGCTTGGCGAGCAGATTGCTCAGCTGGAGCAGCAGATTGAAGGCCTGCAGGTGCAGCGTGATGCCAAGGCAGAAAGCATCGATCTGGTCACCCAGCAGCTTTCTGACTTCTCCTCGCTTTTAGAAAAACGCCTGATCAACGCCTCTCAGGTCACCGCCATCAAACGCGAGCGCGCCGAGCTGATCGGTGACCGCGGCGGACTGATCTCTCAGATCGCCCAGACCAAGGAAGCCATCAGCGAAAAGCGCGTGCAGATCCTGCAACTGGATGAAGAGTTCCTTGAAAAGGTGCTCTCTGACCTGCAGACCATCCGCTCCCAGATTGCCGAGCTGGAAGAACAGGAAGTTGCCGCAGAAGATCGCCTGAAACGCATCGACATCCGCGCGCCGCAGTCCGGCTATGTGCATCAGCTTGCGGTTCATACCGTGGGCGGCGTGATTGCACCGGGTGATACCTTGATGTTGGTGGTGCCCGAAGACAGCGAACTGGTGATCGAAAGCCGTGTTCAGCCAATCGACGTGGACCAGCTGCAAGTGGGACAGGACGCCTATGTACGCCTCGCCGCCTTTGACCAGCGCACCACGCCAGAATTGGGTGCTGCCGTGCTCAACGTCTCCCCGGACCTGACCCGTGATGAGGTCACCGGTGAGCCGTTCTATCTGGCCCGCCTGAAGATCCTGGAAAGCGAGATGCCAAAGCTCAACGGCCAGACACTGGTCCCGGGCATGCCCGTCGAAGGCTTCATCCAAACCGGCGAACGCACCGTCCTCTCCTACTTCGTAAAACCCCTCCAGGACCAAATCGCTCACGCACTCAAGGAGAAGTAAGTGCCCCTTACTTCTTCGGAGGGTGTTTATGTGAGACGCTTCAATCGTTGGGTGAACGCATTTTGCAATGAATCTATAAGGATATTTGGGAAACCACTAGGGAGCTCTGCAAATGTACTCTCCAAGGCTTGAACACTCTGGTTGTGTAGCTCTTGAAATAGCTCTTGTACGATAGTTTTTGACAAGCCAGCAGCAATAGCTGTCTGCTCAATGTGTCTTCCGAAGATATCTTCAACACGATAATGACTAGATGTACCAAAGCGCATGGCGAGTTTGAAATCCTTGCGCTGGATCTGATTAAGATCATAAGTTGGTTGGACCGTTAGTACGTCATAAATTGGTGTCAAACGAAAACGACCATTTGCCATGAGTGCAATACTGAAGTTTTTGGCATGCCCATGCGTTGCGCCCATCAACCAAAACAGAATGTTTGCTTTAAAGAATTCCAGTCGGTCTTTTGTTGGCTCATCACTCCCACGCAAGCTGTCCATGATTTCAACAATACCGGGACCACCTTCGTTTTGATATTTTTGGGTTGGTGGAGTTGAGTGAGCTTGACAGAAATCTTCCTGGGGCAATCGTATCAAGCGCCCATCATCGCTCCAGTATCGATCAAAGCGCTCAACAACCAATGCCTTGCGTTCGCCAAATGTTACTATTTCTGTTTTGGCTGTACGAAGACCAAATGCATTCAATAGTTTGAGGCATAGATATTCGTTCTCTACGCTGTAAGATAGATCCATACCATTTGGCAATCGTCCAATTTGTGGCTTGATAATATGAGTTGTTGGTGTTGTTCCAGATGGCTCAATCCATTGACCTTGATGATACAAAAGCGCTGTTTTCTCCTGAGCACCCGCCACCAAAATCCGAAAATCTCTTTCTTTTCGGATGCCAAGCGGCGCTATGTCGAGCTCATTTAGTATTCTTTCAATTTGCTCTTCGTTGACGGGCTCTCCTATCAGCTCATTGGTTGCTTGAGGATGTTCGCCTTTAGGTAGAAACTGTAATGCGCCTATGCAATCTCTTCCGATTGCAGATAGCATGCTATAGGCATCTGTCCCTTGGGCGCCGACACGTTCTGCTACGCGCCTGCGTATGTCATCGTTATCTGGCAACAAGTTATCGAAGACTGCAATTGCAGGAAGGCCAGCATATCTATCTGGACGTAAAGGCAATGAGAGCGAAACTGGTAAAGCATTTTCGAGCTCGAGCAGGAAGATGCATAGGAGAAGCTGACCGCACCTGAGCTTTCGCGTGATAGAGTACCCACCAGTCGAGTATTCATAAAAACATCTAATGGTTGATAGCTTTTTCGCCGTCCCATTTAGAATAGCTCGTCCATTGGTATGGCCATGCCTTTTGTGCGTGGTTGTATTTGGATTTCGAGGTCCAAAGCCGCAAGTAAGTCAAAAATGGTATCGATCTTTGTACCACCAACGTCATTTTCAATTTTGGAGATGGTCTCCTGCCACACACCACTTCTGTTTGCTAGTTCTTTTTGTGTAAGCTTGAGTGCCTTTCGTGCTTGGCGAATGGCATGTCCTATGTCTTTAGGCGTGCGTGCGAGTTGTTTCATATTTTTGCTCATTGCCAGAGTATGATTTTCAAATCATAAAATATCAATATGATTGAGTGATCATAAAGCATGATAATGATCTACAGATCATGAATGTTGAGGCTGAAATGTATTTGAATCCTAAATGAAATCGCCATGTGGATTTGTTGTACGAAAATAATTAATTATGTAAGTCGCATATCAATTAAGATTATGTCGGCGACGCTTAGTCGTTGATATATTTAGTATATCAATATTCAATAATTTAATTAAGTAAAATAAGTAGAGTTATCAACTTTCACTTTTATTATTTTTGAATCGCATCAATTATTACGAAGTCACGTTGCGTGATTAATATCGTAAACCTATTTGTAAGAGAAAAGGGGAGTAGTATGTCTAATAAATTTGGTAATACTATCGCTAAGAAAATGCATTCAATCAAAACGCGTTATTCAAATCAGTCTCAGAACAACTGTGCCTCATGTAACAACAGTGTGGGCTGCCAAAATAACTCCTGATAAGCATATACTTCCCGGCGGTCTAATAAGCCGCCGGTTCTTTGAGGCACTAAATTTATGTACTGCATTCAAAATTTTGGACACAGCGATCTCACTCAAGGTATCATGGTACAATCTAGCTTGGGTTTTTTCGAAATTACAGATCCTGCGATCTCTAATATTGTGTTGTCCTTGCCGAAGGGTAAAACCCTTACCCTGACGGGGCTTTATAGTTTAATTAAGAAGCACTCAAGATCTCCGATAGATGAAGTTGTCGAGTACTTTGAAGTTGATCTTGGAATAATAGTAAGAACTTCAGTGCCTCGATTGCAACTTGAGTTGGCTACCACCTCTGATCAAATTGCTAACATTGCAAACAAGCTCGGATATCCGAGCCAAGATGATCAACATGAGCAGAAGAAATCCAAATTAGTGATTGTTGCATTTGAGGGGTATCCAGATACTGCCTTCATCAAGCAGCACATGGACAGTTTAGACGCAAGAGATCGCCTTTTGGTAGGTTTTCAAGCTCGCGATTGCTACATTATCAGCTCTGTTTGGTACCCAGATTCCTTGACACCATGTCCACTCTGCAACATTGACTTTGCGTTGGATCGTATTTTCTTCGATCCTAAAGACGCAATGATGGGCTTATCTGATGTTTATGACCTGACCAAAACTTTGGGAGGTGAAATCCCCGCTATTCCTTTAGATTCGACTGATATTGCCTTTATAATCAGATATCTAAAGCAGTACACTGATGCGTTGGTGGGAGGTGGTTTTGCTGCGTTTTCACCTTTTGATCCACTGATGACATCAGTAATCGATGTGCCCTCCTTGAAACGGCAGACAGTTAAAGTTCCTTTTTCTCCATTGTGTGATTGCATTCGCACCAAAACGAATGTTGGAGATGTCATGGAGCAAGAGAATGCATGAAATCGTTCAGCATATAGCTAGTGATCATATTGATAGAACACTCCTAAAAGAGGCCTACATCTTTCATAGCAGTGGTTACAATAGGAGCGCAAAAGATCTGGCTGCGGTGCTTCCCAGTCAAAACACGCTGACGAACGAGCAAGTCCGCATGCTGCAAAAAACTGAGCATGTATTTGGTGGTGAGCTCTTATCGCCGCCTCAGCAAGGTCTTGCTTCAACGAATAGGCTTCCTTCTGCCCCTTCTTTTTCTGATGGTCCTGCTCTGCCTATAAATGATCTATTATCCGCACTATCAAGTGCGTTCGGAGAGTCCCCTGCCCCGCCATTTACACGTCCCTATCCAAGTGGTGGTGCTATGTACTCCGGCCAAGTTACTGTATTTGCGAAACAAGTGTCAGAGCTTGCAGTTGGCACTTACCATTACTTGCCAAAGCAACAGCGGCTTGAGCGGTTAAATGCTCGTCCTCAGGCAGAGATTGAGAAGCACTTGTTTCTTGCTCCTGCAGAAAATCTAAATGGCTACTCATTTTTCGTTCTTTACTCGATCTTACCGATACGTCCGATCGCAAAATATGGGATGCGTGGGTACTTGATGGCATGCGCAGAAGTTGGATCAATGTACCAATCACTCATTCAGCAAACAGAACGATTAGGACTAAGATCCAGAGTTTGGGGGGGATTTGCCGATGAAGCCCTCTCTATTTCGATGGGGGTGGACCCTCGAGCAGCCTGGCCTGTGTTTTGTCATTTGGTTGGGAGGGGGACCTCATGATAGGAACAAGCTTTCCTCGCTTTAGTATCAACCTTTCCCCGAATCTAGATCTACCGACAATGGTCTCAGGTCGGTTCGGCGAGACTAGAGGCAGTTGTGCAACGGGGTATGATCGCTCAACGAGAATTCGTTCTGCTGGAGAGGCGATTGAAAGATTATTGTCATTTAGCGAACTGCAAGATCCAGCGTGTTACCGGTGTCTTTCTGAGTTGGAGCCTACGAACCAGGAATGGTTTAGAGCTCTGTTTAAAGCTGCTGACCAGCATGATCTTGAAGAGCATCGATTTGCCTGTGAGGTAGTCTCACTTCATGGAAGTGATGCATCATGTTTAGTTCCAACGTTACCATTCACACTTGGACCGCACCCAGACTCTCGCTTTATGCCAATAAGAGATAGCTCTGGTTGTGCAATACACGTAGATCGTGACCAAGCAAAACGGGCAGCATTGGCTGAGTTCGCAGAGCGTCAAGCCCTCTGTCTTTTTTGGTACTATGGGCATGTCGTTAACTGTTGTGAAATAGCGGAGCAGCCCCCCAAACATTACTTAAATGCAAGCAGTCGGAAGCTGCTATCTTGGTTTCGAAATGTTCAACAAGGTAAAATCTATCTTTTCGACATATCGGTTCTTGCACCATTTCACTCGTTTCTTGCATTCTACGTGAATGAACAAGGACCTGTCTATTTTGCAACCGGCGCTGCAGGTAGCGATAATGCCGGAGAAGCAATAAACAAAGCAATTATGGAGTTATATCAAGCATTTGTTTTGACATTCCAAAACGTCAATACTGACTATAAATACACTGACATTCAAGAAAGTACTGACAGCATCACAGCAGGATATTTGCAGTACAACACTCAATATTGGGCAGATGAGTTTCAGCATCTAGCACGTGCTCATTTATCAGATTTTCCAAGTCAAAGTTTCACTCCGCCTTGGAGAAGGCAGCTGCTGGATAGCGAGATACTAATATTCGATCGCCAACTTGACTTTGGTCCCAGTTGCCAGCCTCTAACCTTCATAGCAACAATGGGTATGCCTAGTTTTCCTCTTATGTCGATTGAAAATCAAGCCACGACTGCAGATCAGCAAGCAGCTAAATACCTTGGTTATGAAAAGCAAGTGCGCACAGGGCCAATTCCATTCGCATGACAAAATTGATCTTCACAATACGTGACATCTGGACTGCAATTGACGGACGTCCCCGTGTCCTTCTTTATATTTCGTTTTTGCTCTTTGGGGTCGTAACACTTTGTCGTGTACTTACCCCAGTATTGTTTGCGTGGATAATCGCAAGTGGAGAGTATACAGCAAACAACATTGCCATGGGCATTCTCGCATACTCAGTGCTTTTCTTTCTGATCCGCTTCGTAGAAGAGTGCCGCTTTGCGGTATACGTTTGCTTTGAGCAGGAAGTGCAAAAGCATCTGGCGTTAAAGACAATTGAAACGTTCTTCCATTTCCCATTTTCTTTTTCAAGATCCAAATCACCAAGTGAAAATGCAATTGTTGTTGATCGAGGCTTAAGTGGCTTACGAGTTGCCTTGTACAATGGAATATTCTCATTGGCGCCTGTGGTTGTCGAAGCGATTATCTTCATTGCAATCATCGCAGTTCGTATTGATTGGGTAATTGCTTCGTGGGCGCTTGCGATCCTCGTCAGTTTTCTTCTGATTACAATCAGGCTTTCAAATAAGATCCGGGCACTTCAAGAAAAATGGTTTTCGACAGCTACTGTCAACTACAAAATCTTATCTGAGAGCTTACGTTCGTTCGAGACAATACGTTCATTGGATCGAACGAACTGGGCCAAAACGCGATATCGAAGTGCGACAGATGATTTTATTGAAGAAGTGGTCGCCTCTTTGAAGCCAGGGGTTGTTCTGGGATGCCTTCAGGGTCTGCTTTTGTGTGTTTTGGTTGGATCTATCGTAGGAAGTGTTTTATTCTCAAGTGGCATCACACCAACCACGGTAGCTACACTGGTGCTCGTAAATGGTCTTCTTGTTCAAATCATTACGCCGCTCTTGCAGTTTTCTGGTGCTTACCGCCTCTTCATCCAAGGGATAGCAAGCTCAAAACAGCTACTTGACCTCCTGAACACAAAGACTATTGCAACAAAAATCCCTCATACAGTTATTGACGATGCATCAGACAAAGTCTTTCAAGCAGAGCAAATTTCGATTTCTTATGGTAGTCAAAAAATCATTCAGAATGAAAGTTTTACCATCCCCTCGAACCAGTTAATCGCAATTTACGGGCCATCAGGTTCTGGGAAATCGACATTAGCTCGATGTCTGGCTGGGCTGTATGAATATGATGGTGTTATCAAATCACTCTATAACTCCGATAAAATCTTCTACTTAACGCAGGATGTTCATCTGTTTGATATGTCCATTCAAGATAACATTGCCTTGGGTTTGCCTGTCATCGAAAGCAAAATACTTGCTGTGTTAGAGAGCTGCGGGTTCACAAAAAATGAAATATCAAGCTTGTTAGATCGGGGGGTTGGTGAAAATGGCGCGAACGTATCTGGGGGGCAGCGTCAACGGATCGGTATCGCTCGATTGTTGTATCATGAAGCTCAGGTGTTGATCTTAGATGAGCCAACATCGGCTTTGGATGCTGATAATGCGAACGTTGTTATTGAGTTGTTGAAGAACTTGTCGATAAGTAAGACTTGTATCGTTGTGACGCATGATGCTCGATGCATCAATCACGCAGACATTCAATTTAAGATCTTGAATGGGTGTGTTGTTCAATCTGACGAAGCGGTACCTGCCATTAAATAAAGAAGAACTGATCGGGCTGTGAAAGTAGTGCAGCTATACTGGAATGCCAAATCACTTCACTCTGAATAACTGAGTTTGATGAAGTTCCCAAGTTTGTTTTCACGTTAATGTTGCTTTCAATTTATAGCATGACTACACAGTTGAATTGCACGCTGAAAAATATGCCCTGCATGCTTTTGCGTCTAACTTGAAATAATTTGACATCACCCAAGTTTGTCTGAAGTCAGTGCCTATTCTTCATTGCACTCTAATATACAAATGTTGGCGTATCAAAGCTAATAACATCTATTATATCTTCAGAAGTTAATATCATGAAATGCATCAAACCGGAGACTTCATGAGTTTCTAAGTCCTCATCTTTCAACAATGCCAGAAGAGGAGAATTCTTAACTTCAAAAATCAAATGCGGTAGTTTGTCGGCGATTAAGGCTAATGTTTTTAGTCGAAAGCCTTCTTCTGAAACGGCAACCAATTCTCTAGTTTCGAATATCACAGTTACATTTCCATTGTCTCGCGTGAGCTCAATTTGTACACCATCACGATGGTCTGTAACTTTTAGACAGTGAAAGCTTTTCCCTGTTAAAGCAGGTACCGAGTAGGGAATAAATTGTGGCTTCAAGTCAGTCTCCATATCTGATTTTGATTCTGTTTTTGCCGTCTTGTATTTCTATGGTTGGTCGATTATCGGAGCTATATGGACGCACATTAATCATTCTTCCATCAGGTAGCTTGCCTACTTCTCCTCCGTCAGGAAGCGACTTAACCTTTTCAGGGTTCTTGTCTTTATAGTCTTTTAAGGCATCTTGGAAATCACCAGGCTTCTCCCATTGCTGAGTTCTACCTTTGGTTTTTTGTCCAGGCTTTGCACCAGGGACAGGGGGATCCTGCGCCTTTTTCTTGCCGTTAGCATCAACTTCTTGGTTTTGTAAATAAATGCTGCCATACGTTAGGTAGGCTGCACCATACATCACATGAGATGCTGGCCCGTTTGTGATTATGTAGTCGAAAAAGTCCTGTTCAAACTCAGCAAGTGCCTGATTTTGTGATAAGTTCACCCCTGGATAGTACCCAGGGACTACAGAAAGCTGGAGCACCTTGGCTTGAGCAATCTGGACATGTTTGTATCTGCTTGTTGGATTGCGATCTTCATCCCGACCGGGTCCCCGATAACCGTATCCTCCTTCACATAGTCCACTACAAGGATCGTAATCTGAATAGACGACGACTGCATCCAACTCCCCATCATCAATTGCATAGTTACCGGTTGGATCTTTGAATGCGATCGGGTTGTTGAGTGCGTAGCTGTATCGGTTGGTTCCCACGTAAGGATGGGTTGGGTTAAGCCAATCAGCTTGCAGGAACTGAGCCAGATCAGCATCATAATAACGGGCATTGAGGTAGGTTAGGCCAGTTTCTGGATCATCGCGTTCACCAATCCAACCTTTGCTTTCACGCGGTGTATCAGCTGCCTGCTGAACATCTGTACGCTTGCCATAAGGCTGATAACGACTAACCGCGGCAATGTCACCAGCACTGTTGGTCAGCATGCGCACCGAAGATAAGTGATCGCGGTGGAGCCAGTTGGTGGTGGTGCCCACACGGCGCACAGAACCATCCAGATGTTTGATCACCGTGCCATCGGGCAGGATCTCCTCATCAGTGCCCAGATATAGGGTGGTCTGACCTCCAGAGATCTTTTTTAAGCGCGCGCCATCTGGACCATAAACATACTGGGTGGTTACCCCGCCCATGGTCACTGAGATCGGACGATCTTTGCCATCATAAGTGATTGTCCGGCCCTTACCGGAGACCATGTTGCCATTGCCATCATAAGAAAAAGTCCAGGACCCAGCCTTGGTGGGAGCATGCGGACGGGCAGCTGTTGGCGCAGGATATGAGTAGGTGCCAACATCACTCTTGGAGAGCAGATTGCCGGAGGGGCTATAGGTAAAGCTGCGGGTCAATGCACTGTTGCCCACATTGGTGGCAGCGCTTAACCGGTTGACCCCATCATAGCTATAATCAGTTGCCATTGGCCCGGTTGGATCTGATCTTGGTGATGCGCCCTAAAGTGTCTCGGGTATACTGCTCTTCAAACAGAACCTGAGCCCCTTTGGTCAGTTTGGTTCCCAGCAACCATTCACGTTGTAAGTTGTAGCTTTGCTCAACACGGGTGCCGTTGGCATAGTCCACCTGGGCAATATCAGAAAAGCTGTTGTATGTGACCTGATTGATTGCTCCAGGAATTGAGATCAGGCGCCCGGCCTGGTCATATTGGTATTGCCCATTTGACGGCGGCCAGACCTCCCCATCGGAGAAGGATCTTTTACGCAGCCGCCCTGCCTCATCATAAGAGTAAGTGCGGATATAGGTTTGTCCATCAATGAGGTAGCGTTCGCGCACCAGCTGGCCATGGCTGTCATAATCATAAAGAATAGTTGCAGCCTCATTGCTCAAACTGGTGAGCTGGCCGGTATTGTAATAGCCAGTGCGCGCTTCATCATAGGTGTAGCTCACATCCTCAGGCGCACCTTGAGCAGGACCCCCAAGTGCCAGGCCTAGAATAAAACCTATGACACTCTTGAGTGTTAGCGATGAGTTTAAGATGTTTGCTAACTTGCTCATTTTAACAGTACCTCTGGTCGCAAGACCTGAACTCAAATTAAAGTTGCGTACAAAAAAATTAGAACCTGAAGTCATCTGCATGGAGATCCCCAGGTGCTGTGTTTCTGATTGTGACTGTGTTGGTAGTGTTGATCTGAATGAGGGTATTGCTTCCAGATGTACTGGTGCGTGCCAATACATCAGCAAAGCTGGTCAGACCTGTGCCTTTAAGCTGAATGACATCGCCTTCCCCATGGCCTGCAGCAAAGTCTTCAATTACATCACGGCCAAAGCTGATGCCTTCAAAGACAAAGGTGTCATTGCCTTTGCCGCCATGTAGATTGTCATTGCCGGCTGCCCCATTGAGGGTGTCGTTGCCGCCATAGCCAGACAGACGGTTGTTGCCACTGTCACCGGTCAGGCTGTCGCCATAGGCATCACTGCCTGTTGCGTTCTCAATGGAGACATAGGTGTCGCCAGCCGCATCGCCTGTGTTTTGGCTTGGATCTGCAAGATTGATGGTTAGAGCGTGCTTGGACCAACGATAGCGGGCGGTATCTACACCCGGCCCCCCGTCAAGATAGGCGTTACCGCCATGATACGCATTGAGGGTATCATTACCGCTCTTACCTTCCAGACGGTCATTTCCTTTAAAGCCGTAAAGAGCATTGTTTTGCTCATCGCCAATCAAGACGTCATCATGATTGGAACCCATAATGATCTCAAAGTTAGAGATCGTATCGCCCTCGGCGTGGCCACCTGAGACAGCCCCGGTTGTCAAGTTGACGGAAACCCCTGTTGGAGACGATGCATAATCGACGATATCAACTCCTGGCCCCCCATCCAGCGTATCTCCACCAGCGTATCCATAAAGTCTGTTGTTGCCAGCATCCCCGATTAGCGTGTCAGCATGATCGCGGGTCCCCATAACGCGTTCAATGGAGACGTAAGTGTCACCTGCTGCATCCCCTGTATTCTGGCTAGGATCTGCCAGGTTTACGGTAACCCCAGAGGAGGCGTAGTAGTAGCGCACGGTATCAGTGCCTTCCCCGCCATCGAGGATATCAGCACCGGAGCCGTAGGCATTAAGCTGATCATCTCCGCCCAGACCGTAGAGTTTGTCTATGCCATGTTGGGCATACAAAACGTTATTTTGATCGTCACCTGTGAGAACATCATCAAAATTGGACCCTCCCACGCGTTCGATATTGGCGA
>NZ_BAZK01000046.1 GCF_001310815.1 Pseudovibrio denitrificans JCM 12308 | reverse complement strand
TCTCATCGCCCGCTCCAGTTTCTCTAAGAAGCTGAGTTTTCGCGAAGTTGGAATTTTTTGGATATGCGGGCGTAGCTCAGGGGTAGAGCATAACCTTGCCAAGGTTAGGGTCGGGCGTTCGAATCGCCTCGCCCGCTCCAAAAAACAAAAGAACCGCCGCAAGGCGGTTTTTTGTTATCTGGACTTCTCTTTCCATACAAAGCGTTACACCGTTTCTTCCTCTTCCAGCCAGGGAGGGAATGGCGTATTCTCAGCAGACATAATGTTCATGAACTGTGATTGAAAATAATTCGTCCGCCCCAACACAGGCATGAACTTCTGCCGGAAAAGACGAATAGCAGTATTGTTGGAAGCCAGAAACCGCGTCCCAGAATCCACCGTCTTCAAAACTTCCGCAGCAACTGGTCTGCGATCCAACATATACTGGTGTGTAAGACCGGTAGAAACCTGCCACGCCAGCCACGCAGCATCCTCAATCCCTAAGTTCATCCCTCTCCCACCAAATGGTGAGTGCACATGCGCTGCGTCTCCAACCAGAAACACGCGGCCTTTCTGGTATAGGTTCACCAGCCTGTGCGAGATGCGGAAGGTTGATTTCCAGTTGACCTTATTGACCTTCAGGATCGGCGGCATGTTCTCCAACGGATCAACATGATCCGCAACAATCCTTGCCCGCGTTGCAGAAAACGGGATGACCCCAAATATATTCGGTGACCGATCAAACATAGTCGGCCCATCCATGGAAAGTGTCGGCTCCAGCTCCACATCTGCCAGCCCCCAATCCTGCGGGTAGGAACTGCCTGAGAAGGTTAAGCCCATCTGCGAGCGCACAACAGAGTGCGCCCCATCAGCACCAATCACCATCGGCGGATGAAGCACTTCCTCTTTACCGCTGCTTGTTTCAAGCACAGCAGTAACCTTGTCATCCTGCTGCTCCAACCGCAGCAACTCACATTCCCGTTCAACTGGAACGCCTTGCTCAGTCAAATGTCGCTCTAAAATAGTCTCGGTCTCAAACTGAGGCAAAGCCAGCATGAAGTTGAAAGGTCCACCCAACTCAGAAAGATCCACTTCCAGAAGCTCATCACTCGGACCACGAAAATGGACATGGTTCATCCGCCAGCCTTTCTCCAGCAACCTGTCAGTCACACCAGAAGGCTTCAGAATTTGCATTGTTCTGGGATTGATTGCGAGTGCCCGGGACTGTGCATGAGGACGCGAGTTCTTATCAATGATGCGGGGCGTGAACCCACGCCGCTTCAACTCAATTGCAGCAGTCAGCCCACTGGGCCCTGCTCCAACAATCAAAATGCGTCCTCTTTGCATTGCAGTCCTACCGTACAGAAGGCTTTACACGGCAAGCTTATGCAAAAGACGCTGTAGGAGCGTTGAACCAGTAGCACGAACTTTAATCACTCTTGGAGGAGCTTGTTTGCCCTTCTTGACCAAGCATAGGATTTAGCGTTTACCTGCGCCATCAAGCTCTCGAGCATGCTCTAAAGGATGGTAATTGATGACAACGCCCTGCCCGTGCCAATCAGGAAAAGACTTCGAAGTCTGCTGTCAGCCTTTTCTGGAAGGCAAAGCCCTGCCTGAAACCGCAGAGCAACTAATGCGCTCCCGCTATAGCGCTTATGCGACACAGAACGTTGATTACCTGAAAGAAACACTCTGGCCACGCTATCAGAAAGCCTTCAGCTCTATCGAAATTGCCGAATACGCCCAACAAACCCAATGGGTTGGCCTCGAAATTCTGGCAACTGAAAAAGGGCTGGCAGACGACGCTAAAGGCAGCGTCCTGTTCTGCGCTAAATATCTGGCCCATGGGCAGTTTGGAGAGCAGCGCGAACTCAGCCTCTTCAAAAAACGAAAAGGCCGCTGGTACTACGTTGAACCTTTAGAAGAAGGTGCCCGCCTCTAAAGGCACTTTTCTCATTCTATAGACGCAATTTCTGACGAAGACCCACACTAAAGCGAGGTCTTCGTTTTACTTGATGCAGATAGCTGGCTTCCAGCAGCCAATGCCCCTCCCAGCACCAACTGCAATTCCAAAACTAGGCCCAAAGTGGGAGGCATGACCGAGGGTAATCCTCACTTAATCAGGCCTATTCCGTCTATTTCAGCTCATTTCAGAGTGCATTTCCTAAGCCAGCTATGAGTTTCCCACACCTTTAGGTTGCACGCCTCAGCACCCCTCTTTTTCCGATAAACATACCTTTGCGTAACGACTTAGCAGAATCACGACAAGGTTCGCACCAGCTCCACTGCATCCAATCTTATTAAAATTCGAAAAAAAACTATTTCAAAATATCAGATTCTATGTGTATGACGCACAAATACAAACACACACCGGACATCTTATAAATGAACGTGATTCACGCTAATAGAATGGAATTCATGAAGTGGAGATCATTAATACAAAGCACACCGAATACAGTAGGATCTGGATGTGAAATCTACGAGTCTACTAAAGAATTACATTTAAACGACGGATCGCTCGCTCTCATAAGTAAACCTAATCATGAATGCATAGAATTACTACAAAACTTTTCTCACAAAGAACTTACAGAAACTCAGTACCTTCAGTTCCGTGCCTACAAACTTGTCGAGACAGGTTTTGGAGGCCGCCGATTTTGGGCAGTTAAGATCGTCGCAGGCAAACATCCAAAAAATCCTGGCTTGCGATTGGCAACTGTTGGATGGGTCAAAGGCACCACAATGAAACGCGCGTTCACCGAAATAAAAAAAGTACTCAAAGGTGACGCACAAATCTGCAAAGACCCACGCCATTAAACATCAAAATAAGCTGGCAAATTGCCAATGCTGAACACATCACTCCAAATCACTGAAATGCACGCGCTAATATAACTTTCTTCAGCCTCAAGTCCGAAAGTTCCCTGCGAACGGCCCCCGACCACACCAAGCAACAAATCAAAATCGATGGCTCATAAAACAGGCTACGATCGCAGCACCTACCCCTTTAACTCCTTAGCAGGCAAACCAGCCACAAAGCTCATGCTTAAAGAAATCCACTCCCGAAGCGCCGCCTGATCACACACCTCAGCCGCAACAAACACCAATCCACCCATTCGCCGACCACCAAGCTCCACAATCTCGGCCCCTTCACGCCCGAGAGCCTCTGCTTCATTGTCTTTGCCAACCCGAAACATGAAGCGAGGCTCTTCACTCTTAATCCGATGTGCCCCAGCCAGCATGTTCCCATCCAGAAAGAAGCAAAGACCACCCATCATCCGCTTCTCCGAAATCCCCATGATCCCCTCCAACTCCACCCGAAGCCGATCACTAAGTTCCTCATCATAAGCCATGAGAGCGCCCTTCCAGTGTAATTGTCTCAGCTACTTTACAAACCAGGACAGTCAGCACCTCGCCAAGAGGAGCCGGTCCCTGCTCAGTTTGGGCGGACGCAGGGACCGGCGCAAGCTGAACTGCTGAGGGGAGGCGTCCCTCTAACACCGCCAGGCGGTGGCGCAGCTCTGCAATTTGCGATGTTTTCGCGTTCATATCACTCTCGGCAACTTCATTTTGTTCTCTATATGTTCTCGTATTGATTCCGCTAAATTGCGCAAGAGTCAAGCTCCAAAAACTATCGAGATATCAGCATAAAAATTTTGGAGCGCTACGACTCCAGCTAAGCCTCTGTTTTCATTTGGAGACAGATCGAGGCAGCAATCCCAACACTTCACATTCTGAAAATATTAATTTTCATACTAGTAATAATTGACCAGAAATAATTAGGGCATATCGCGTGCAAGAACTCCTCCTCAAATGGGCAGCGGTGCTTTTACCCCACAGCACCCATGCAAAACTGCTGCCGATTCTGGAAAAAATACTCAGCACTCTCTTCAGCAAAGGCGAAGCTGGAGGAGCGCAGCGGTCTGCCTTACTCGTCTTTGCACTGCGTGTCGCCAGCGCTGCGCTTGCCTACATCATGCAGGTCATTCTGGCCCGCTGGATGGGAGCCTCAGAGTACGGCATCTTCATTGTTGTCTGGACGGTCGTCATCATTTTGAGCGTCTTTTCAGGGCTCGGCTTCTCAGTCTCCCTCCTCCGCTTCATCCCGGAGTATCTGGAAAAGAAACAATACGACCTCCTCAACGGCCTACTCTTTAGCGCCCGCTTCCTTGTTCTGCTCAGCTCAACAACCATCGCCGTCATTGGCGTTGCGATTGCCTGGCTCTTTTCTGATTTCATCAGCAACACTTACATCCTGCCGCTTTATCTGATCGCCATCTGCCTGCCCATGCACACCTACACAGGCATGTTGGAAGGCATTGCCAGAGCGCAGGACTGGCAGCTCAAAGCCATGGTGCCAGACTTCATTGGACGGCCCTTGCTGGTGCTCGCATTTATGCTGATTGCACTCTGGATGGATTACCCACCAACTGCGGTAACAGCTTGCATTGTCACCATCGCAGCTGTCTGGACCATCACCTTTGTCCAGACAATCATGATGGAAGTATCCCTGCATAAAGTCCGCCACCCTGCTCCACGCAAGCTGCAGATAAAATCGTGGCTGCTGGTGTCTGTGCCAATGCTGGCGGTAGATGGCTTCTTTCAGCTCATCACCAGCTCCGACGTGATCCTGATCGGCCTCTGGCTATCTCCGGATCAGGTCGGCATCTACTTTGCCGCATCGCGCACCCTCGCATTGATGCATTTTGTTTATTATGCCGTCCGCGCCGCCAGCGCTCCACGCATGGCACGGCTCTACCATTCCAACGACAGGTCTGGCCTCAAAGACTTTGTAGGCAGTGCTGCCAAAATGACCTTCTGGCCAACACTGCTGATGGCTGGTTTCATTATGATTGTCGGGCCATTCCTCCTCTCCTTGTTTGGTGAGGATTTCGCTCAAGGCACACCAATTCTCTATATTCTCATTATTGGTGTACTCGCCCGTGCATCTGTCGGCCCTGTAGATGCATTACTGACCCTCTCAGGTCACCAAAACACCTGCGCTAAAATTTACGCCACAGTTTTCGTTGTGAACCTCATTCTCAACTCGGCACTCATTCCGATATTAGGCCTTTACGGCGCTGCTCTTGCGACCACCCTGGTCATCATTTTTGAAGCATGTGTTCTTTACCGCAGCGCCTACAGACTTTTGGGCCTGCACACATTCATTTTGCCATTGAAGAGACGGGAAACTCCAGTCAATGAAGCAGGATAGCTCCACCATCAAACTGCTGATACCCGGCAAGGACGAAGCCGCAGACCATCTGTGGCAAGACCTTTCCAAAAATGCGCTGGAGCCCAATCCGTTCTTCTCCAGCAGCTTCGTAACAGCCTTCAATACGCACAAAGCAAACCACTCTATCAAGCTGCTGTTGGCGCTAGATCCTTCCGGCACAAAAGCCCTCGCAGCTCTGCCGATCATGATGGTTAGGCGCGGCCTGCTCTTCAAACTACCCAGTGCACTGGCTGGAGATTATGGCCCACTCGGCACCTTGCTCCTCTCCGAAGACGCAACACCAGCAATCCTGAACAATTTACTCGAAGCAGCCTGTAATCTGAGCCCAGCAAAAACACTGCTGCTTCCATTCCAAGGAACAGAGGGCGCTACCTATAAGCAGCTGCAGAGCACCCTGAGCACGCACGGCTGGCAGCAACAAGCTTCCACTCAGGAAGCCCGTGCATTCCAGCCAGCTGGCCCTGAAGGACAAGCCGCGTTCAATGCCTTGAAAAAGCGGTCTTCATGGAAGGGTGTCTTTAAAAACCAACGTCGGCTAGAAAAGCAAGGTACACTTTCCTTCTCCATACTGGAGACTGCAGAAGATACTCAAAGAGGCCTTGAGGAGTTCCTGAAGCTTGAAGCAGAAGGATGGAAGGGCAAGCAAGGCACGGCCCTGCTCTCCAGAGAACCTGACGCAGCCTTCACCCGCGAGATGGTCACAAACTCAGGCAAATCTGACGGCATTCGCATTGGGCAGCTACATCTGGATGACAAGCTAATAGCGACTAACATCCTGCTCCACGAACAAGGCCGCATCTTTGGCTGGAAAACAACATTTGACGAGAGCCTTGCCAAGTTCTCTCCTGGACAACTGCTCATCTACTACAGCACACAGAAGCTCCTGGAAGATCCGTTTTTTTCCGGGGCGGACTCTCTTTCAACGCCAGACAACCAAATGGCCAACAAAGCCTGGACGGCAAGGTTCTCTTACGCCACGCTCCTCATCGGCAAAGGCCCATTGGCCCGCTTGGCAATGTGGGAAGCAGAAACCGGTGCTCGCATAAAACAAGCGCTGAAGAGCAGACTAAAGAAACTGCTGGGCCGCAAATAAACGCTAGCCTTGAACCAACTCAGCTTCTTCCTGCGCTCTGCTGCGCAAGATCCGGCGAATAACCTTACCGCTGGTCGTCAGAGGCATCTCGGAGACAAACTCAATCTCACGCGGATACTCGTGGGCAGAAAGGCTCACACGCACATACTGACGAATATCATCCACCAACCCTCACTCGGCTCATAACCGTCCTTAAGCACAACATAGGCCTTCACGATCTCGGTACGCACAGGGTCAGGCTTCCCCACCACGGCGGCCAACCCGACAGCCTCATGTTTGATCAGGCAGTCCTCAATCTCTGTCGGTCCAATACGGTACCCTGCAGAGGTGATCACATCATCATTACGTCCGACAAAGTGGAAGTAACCATCAGCATCAACGACGCCCTGATCACCCGTCAGCATCCAGTCACCCAGAAACTTCGTCTCATCCGCATCTGGACGCTGCCAATACCCGAGGAACATAACCGGCGTACCACGGCGAACCGCAATCTCACCCTGCTCTTCAGGTTCACAAATCGAACCATCTGGGCGAATGACAGCAACCTCATGCCCCGGCACTGGCTTGCCGATCGCACCAGCGCGAGACACGCCTAACCCAGCACCAGAACCAAGAACGAGGTTGCATTCCGTCTGGCCATACATCTCGTTTGGAGAGACACCAAGAGCTTCCTGACACCAGACAAACGCCTCGCGCCCCAAAGCTTCACCAGCCGAGCAAACCGAACGCAATTGAAGCTGATCTGAGTACTTACGATGATCCACACTGCGCATCATCTTTAAGGCCGTCGGCGGAATAAACGCATTGCGAACACTGTGACGCGCCATCAGGTTAAAAGCACCTTCTGGATCAAACTTATCAATACGCGCAGTTAAAACAGGCACCCCGAACTTCAACGAGCAGAAGGGCATTCAACAAGCCACCAGCCCACGCCCAATCTGCGGGCGTCCAGAACAAATCGCCTGCTTGTGGCAGCATTTCATGCGCCATCTGGATGCCCGGCAGATGCCCGAGCAACACACGATGAGCAAGTAGAGCCCCTTTCGGTTGCCCCGTCGTGCCTGAGGTATAAATCATCAATGCAGGATCATCAGGGCTTGTCGCACAGCCCTCAAACTGATCAGATCCTCGCTCTAACAAGCCCCAGAACTCAAGAGCACCGTCACCAGCTCCATCAACGCAGAGCACGTGCTCAAGAAACGGCAGTTGCTCACGAAGCGCAGAGAGCTTTTCAAGCCCAGCCTGATTGGTGATCACCACCTTCGCACCTGCATTCTCTAGCCGATACCGCAGCGCTTCCGGCCCGAACAAGGCAGCCAGCGGCACAGCAATCGCACCAAGCCGATAAATGGCAAGATGAGAGACAGCCGTTTCAGGGGCCTGTGGCAGCAGCAAAGCCACACGGTCTTGCGAAGCGACACCTAAAGACTTGAGCGCATTTGCAAGCTGGCAGGAGCTTCTTTTAAGACGGCCATAACTCCACTCCTCCACATCGCCAGAAGGCAGCACATGCAGCAAAGCGGTGCGATCCGGCTCAACATCAGCCCAACGATCACACGCATCCTGAGCAATATTGTAGCGCGCAGGAACATTCCAACGAAACGCCGCGCGCAATTCCTCGTATGAAGTCAGTGGTGGCAGCACACCAGAATTCCTCTAGGCCCAAAATAATTAGTGAGGAGAGTGTACCGCTGCAGCGCACAATGAGAAACTGGCCTTTGGTCGTTCTTTTAGCAAGAACCTGAAAAGGGGTTAACGCGGTCCGGCGACAACCAAACTCCAGAAAACCTTATACTTTGAGCCCGGCGCATAAGCGGTCGCAATACCAATGCGGGTTCCCTCCGCATCCAACATCACCGCATTATGCTTTGGAGAGTCACGCCAACCAGAAAAAGCCTCTGCCCATCTGCGATAACCTGCGCTCAGGTTATTGGCCGCATGCACATCACCCTGCCCCGCATTCTTCATCAGAACAGAAAGCGTCAAATCACCCTTGCGAGTCGCATTCACATCTTCAGCACGGGCCATGCCATCAGCCTGAGCCTGCGCAACTTGCATCAATTCAGGATCAACAGTGACAGGAGGCAGGTCTTTTTGCGAACGATAGCTGGAGATCATGGAAGCCACGGTGCTCGCATCAATCTGGGCAGAATGGCTCTCCAGATTTTGGTAGTAGCTAGGCGTTTCTTCGGTACTGACACAACCAGAAAGCGTCACACCAACGGCAAGAAGGAGAGCAATGCCCGCACCACGAAACATCTTCATGCAAAATCACTTTTCGGCAAAATTCGAATCTCAGAGCCACACTACCTACTAAATAAGGCAAACCAAGCTCAAACTAAAAACACACGCATAAGTGAATAAAAAAGGCCGGGCGAACCCGACCTTTCAAAACAAACAGAGAGGATACTCAGGAAGCTTCTTTCAAGGCATGAGGCTTAGCTGGCGCTTCAACCTGCTCATCCTTGGCTTTCTCTTCAGTGCCGTCATCCGCTTCCTCAGAATGCTCTTCTGGTGGCGTCAGCACACTGCCCATCTCTTCAGGGCTCAGAACACCCATGAGGCGTCCATCCTCGCACACTACAGGAACCGGATAATCCGCTTCCAGAGTGGTCGGCAAGGCTTCTTCCAATGTGCTTTCCAGCTCCACTGCATTACTGTCATCAGCAAAAGCATAAAGAGATGGACTATCACCGGGTTTAGCAACTTCCTCAGCGAGGGCTTCCTGCGTAACGATACCTCGGAACTCTTTGTTCTCTATCACATAGCCGAAGTCTTCGTCATGGCGACGCATATCAGCCAGTGCTTTTTCCATGTTGTCATGGGTAATGCGCAAGGCTGGCGGCTGCATAACGGTATCAACTGTCAGCACCCGGGCACGGTTCACATCACGAACAAACGCACGCACATAATCATCGGCAGGCTCAAGCAGAATTTCAGGCGGCGTACCAACCTGAGACAAAACCCCATCCTTCAGGATCGCAATCTTGTCACCAATACGCAGCGCCTCATCCAGATCATGCGTGATGAACACGATGGTCTTATGAAGCTTTTCCTGTAGCTCAACCAACTGATCCTGCATCTGAGAGCGGATCAACGGATCTAGCGCAGAGAACGCCTCATCCATCAGCAGAATGTCAGCATCGGTGGCGAGCGCACGGGCAAGACCCACACGTTGCTGCATGCCGCCAGAGAGCTGACTTGGATACTGATCTTCAAAACCAGCAAGTCCTACCGTCTCAATCCATTCACGAGCAGTTTTCTCGCGATCCGCTTTCGCAATGCCCTGCACTTCCAGACCATAAGCCACGTTCTGCACCACAGTACGGTGCGGCATTAGGCCAAAGCGCTGGAACACCATGGACATGCGATGGCGGCGAAAGTCCTCCAACTCTTTCATGGAAAGGCCCATGACATCCATGCCATCAACCAGAATGTGCCCATCAGTAGGCTCAATCAGGCGGTTGAAGTGGCGGATGAGCGTGGACTTGCCAGAACCGGAAAGGCCCATGATCACAAAGATCTCGCCCTTCTCAATGCTGAGAGAGACATCATGCAAACCAAGGGTGTGGCCAGTTTCAGCAAGCAGCTGATCTTTGCCCATACCATCTTTGACTTTGGCAAGCTCTCTGTCGGGAGCGCTACCAAAAATCTTGGTAATGTTTTGTACTTCGATCAATGCCATGTCAGCGCCTCACCCTGTTACCTTGCGATGCGCCTGCATCCGTTGTCCGGCAGACTGTGTGATACGGTCGAACACAACAGCAAGAACAACAATTGCCAAGCCGCCAAGCAAACCCTGCCCTGCATCATTGCGCTGCAATCCAAGCAGAACGGTTTCACCGACGCCACGTGCACCAATCATGGACGCAATCACGACCATAGCCAACGCCATCATCATAGTCTGGTTAATGCCCTGCATGATGGATGGAAGCGCAAGTGGGATCTGAACACCCTTCAGGATCTGCCAACGCGTGGCACCAAAGGCCCGGCTCGCCTCAACAACCTCAGCATCAACATAACGAATGCCAAGATCAGTCAGGCGGATAAGCGGCGGA
The DNA here is from genome assembly GCF_001310815.1 of Pseudovibrio denitrificans JCM 12308. Classification (GTDB taxonomy): domain Bacteria; phylum Pseudomonadota; class Alphaproteobacteria; order Rhizobiales; family Stappiaceae; genus Pseudovibrio; species Pseudovibrio denitrificans. The sequence continues at coordinate 2,112 of NZ_BAZK01000046.1, read as the reverse complement.
GCGGCATAGATAACGGTCGCCAGAATAGCTGGTACCTTACCCAGACCGAACAACATCGCCGCCGGAATGAGATAAACAAAGCTCGGGATCGTCTGCATCAGATCCAACACCGGATTGAGCAAAGCTCTGAAACGGTTTGAACGCGCGGAGATAACACCAAGCGGCACACCGATAATCACGGAAATAAACACAGCAACCAGCAGAATTGCCACTGTCTGCATCGCCTTTTCCCAAAGGCCGAGCGTACCAATAAACCACATCGCGGCCACCATCACCGCGCTAAGCCCCCAACGGCGGCTAGCAGCAAAGGTGATCAGCCCGATGCACACCAGAATGATAACCGGGTCAGCTCCACGCAGGAGCCGCTCCAGCCTCACCAGCAAAAACAGGATGGAGTTGGAAAAGGCTTCAAATCCATCGCCGTAGTTCACGACGAGAAAGTCAACCAGATCGTTTGTGGAAGTTCGGATAGGCTTCCCAAAGTTGGGAAACACGTCGAAAGCCATGTGATCCTCTTATTCTTAGCAAGGATCACGGAACCTGGTCCCGTGATCGTTTTCTTATTCGCTAATTCTCAAAAAGCACTCAGGTCTCTTTGAAATTACAGAGCAGATTTCACACGCTCAGCGACATCAGCCGGAACCCAGCCTGTCCAGATTTCTTCGTTGTTTTTCAGGAACTCAACTGCAGCATCGTCAGTGGTGCCACCGGTGTCCTGCATGTAGGCCAACGCCTTGGAAACGTCGTTACTGGTGGTCTCATAAGCGGTCAGGAACTCAACCAGTTTAGGCGCTTTCGTATGGAACTCGGTGTTTACAAAAACGTGCGTTGCAGAAAGCGGGTACGCAACAGCTTTGGTCACCTTGGACGGGTCAGTCTCAGCAGAGAGCTCATCCCAAACTTCCTTGTTGTATGCAGGCTCTTCCAGCTGGATCAGATCATCAGCAACCTTACCCATCACCCAGGTTGGACCCCAGTAGTAGAACAGGATCGGCTTCTTACGGCGGATGTTGGATTCAATCGCAGCAGCCAGCGCAGCACCTGTGCCTGGGCGGAAGTTCACGAAAGTATCGTTCAGCTTGTAAGCATTCAGCTTCTTGGAGTTGATGACCTCACAGCCCCAACCAGCAATACAGTTGTAGAAACGGCCTTTTTCCGGCTCTTCCGGATCAGAGAACACGTCTTTAAACTTTGGAAGGTCAGCAACGGACTTCAGGCCCTTTGCAGGCGCATCATCACCCTCAACCAGATACTTCGGCACAAACCATGCCTGCGTCGCATCCGGGAAGTTCACGCCAAGATCAACAAACTGCTTCTTTGCCTGACCTTCAGCAAGTGCTTCAGTCACGTTGTCTGGCCAGATTTCCATGGTCACGTCGATATCGCCGCGTGCCATACCGTTCAGAAGCGGAATGGTGGAGCCTGGAATTACGTCAGTCTGGCAACCGTACCCCTTCTCAGCGATAAACTGAGCAACGGAGTTATGAAACGCATTGGAGTCCCAGTCCAAACCAGCAAAAACGATAGGACGGTCCAATTCACAAACAGGATCTGCAGCTTCTGCTGATGACACAGCAAAAGGTAGTGCAACTACGCACGCAGCGAGAGCAGATTTAAAATTCAACACGGATGCCTCCAAACAACCAAAACATATTTTTTGTTCGGTCAGAGAGAAAAGCCGCCAAAGACAGCTTGTCGTTCTGGCCGTAATGCTAAGTCAAAAACTCAAGCAATTGCAGGACACGCTAGGTTGAGCACATCAACTGCACGATTAAAAATAGATATATTCAAATTTCTGTCAACTTAGACATCTGCTCAAGATATTTTTGCAAAATAAATCAAAAAAGAAATACTTTATAAATACAGAGAATATGAAGTCATAAACCTTATATAACGCCTTACTACCACCAATTAAAACGCAAAATAAGAGAAAAAAAATTTACCGAAGCAAAACAACTATTTTAAGCTTTCTTTTACAGAAAATTCCCACGGAAAATTCAGGTAATTTCACAGTAAATCCAAATAAAAAAAACGGCTCCGAACAGAACCGTTTAATCGCACAAATTACAAAAAGAAAAATACAGAGAAATTCTGCTTTGAATTGCTTAAATT
>NZ_BAZK01000045.1 GCF_001310815.1 Pseudovibrio denitrificans JCM 12308 | reverse complement strand
CCCGCTCCACGCCTTCATCATAAGAGTAGGTCAAGCTGGCGGTGTTCAGGGAGGTGTAAGGTTCATTGTCATTTTGCACCGCATACTCTTGGACTTGCTTGCGCAAGATGGTGCCGTCGCCATCTTTCCAGATCTGCTGCGCGATCTTGCCCACGGAGGAGACGTCCTGGCGGTAGAAAGTCTCAATGGTTAGGGCGTTTGTTTCCCCTGCCAGTTTTGGCAAAGTGGTTATGATCTTCTCAAAACCAAGAAACAGGGAGCGCTCATAGTCCCATTTACCACCAGAGTAGCTGTAGTGTGTTGTTGAAAGGGAGCCACGTCCATCATTTGTTGTCACAGAGCTGACAATCCGGCGCGGATACGGGAACCAGTTGTCGACCTCTCCTTTGTAAAGGCTGTAGCTGATGGTTTGCTCAACACCAGAGGGATCGGTGGCGCTGATCATCACGTCGGGAAGGTCCGTGACCAGGTAATAGCGTTTGTCGCCATAAACGTTAAGTGCGTTGCTTTCCCGTTCGATGATCTCAGCAATGCCATCGCGGTCCATATCGCCCACATAGGCTGTTGCGCTGCCGTTTATGGTGTGAGATCCGGAGCCTGCCAGGTAGGAAAATGATCCATTGCCTTCATTCAGATACAGGCGGAAATATGTACTTGTGCTGGAGTTTTTCTTCCACCGGGAGGCAATAATGTCGCCGCGGCCGTCGCCGTTGATATCGGCAATCTGAAGCGCGGTATCAGACGTGTCGGAGTATCCAGACAAGGTGATGTCGCTTGATGTCTCAAGCGTATTGCCGACCGTGTAATGGGCTTTGAACTTGGTGCCGCATGATAGGTGAGAAAGTCGGTAATGCCATCGCCATTGAGATCGCCAACAGCAACTTTGCTGCCATAGGATCCGCTTTTGGCGAAGAGATTGACAAACCCGTCTTCGCCGTTGGAGCGCTTGACTGTGATCTTGTTCGATTTGACCTCAAACAGGTCTGCTAAACCGTCACCATTAAATTCACCGACAATGTAATCATTATCATCACCGGCCCAGTCCTCTGTCGTGCTCTTAGTGAACTTGCCTTTGCTATGTGTGGTGTAGATCATTCTGTGACCATCAATGGTTTTCAGAACGCCTTTCTTTCCCAAAGTGTCGTCTAAACCATCACCGTCAAAATCTCCAACTCTAGTGCCATAGTAAGTTGGATCTAGTGATGGTATGAGATCATAGTATTGAGGGAGGAAAATGTCATAATAATACTCCATGTAGAATAGGTATAATTCGTGTTTTCTACCAATGGATGTTCGTAAGGAATACGCTTCAAAGTAATTGTCAGTATAGCAAGAGTGTTTGTGATTGGTTAGGTCTAGGTCATTTAGGTGGTCACTTTTGGCGAAAGAACAATTAAACTTAGATTTTTTTTCACGAACAATCGCCTCTAGCTGCTTGTCGTCGTTGTGATTGAAAACACGATGAGCATAGCCTGAGCTATTTTTATTGTATTTTTGATGACCAGCTTCACTGATCTGAGGTGTTTGTCCAGAGTATGAGAATGTGTGTTGGGGCAGTTTTGTCCCACCGCTCACCGCTCCCTCAGCAAGGGTGGCATCACTGCCAAACTCCTGAATGCCGGATATAAGCGATTTTTTAGTTGCCGGGCTTTGATCGTAAGAAAGCTTGTAGGCCCGCAGCACACTGTCATCAGCCTTCACAACAACACTTTGCAGTCGCTTGCTCAGCTTACCCAATTTGAGGCCTGTGGCATAACTGAGTGGGTCAGGACGATCTTCCCAGTTAAAGACCACAGAGCTCGCCTGATAGGTGATCTCGTCAATCAGACAGGTGGGGAAGGCAGAGCAGTCATAGGTGTAAGAGACAGTATTGCCGTGCGTATCCGCCTTTGAAGCTAACAACCAGCGATAGCTCTCAGCCAGTTTTTTCTCAACATCCTTGCTGGCGTCATAGGTAGCCAGGCAGATAGCGGCTTATATGTCAGGACAGTGCCATCATGGCGAGTGACTTGCCAATTCTCAGCATTCTTCTTGATACGCAGATAGCTCTGCGTCCAAGTGGTGTGAGAGCCACCAGCTGCACAGCCGGCTTTTTTGTTCTCTTGCGGACAAGGCACCAGTCGCTGGCCATCCAGCAAAAACTCATCAGCACTATCAAAGCGTGGTAATCCATTGCGCTTGGCTTTGCGTGAGATCTTGGACAAACCTCCCAGCTGCCAGCCGGCACCCAACGCACTTTCCGCGGTACTGACCCGTGTTCCTGCTGAGCTATAGGAGAAGCTGAGCCGAGGCTCCAGGCCTCGGAAAGCAGGGACTTGGATGGCAACACTTTTCTGGAACACGCCACTGCTATTATGAGTTGCACGTGGTCCTTGAATGGAGCCTCATAGGCAGCGGTAATATCTTGCGCAACGGCGTGGTAGGGCTGGATGGTGAGCACAGCCAGAGAGGCGCACACTGCAGTTGTCAGGCGAAAAGTATAGCGAAAAGAGGTCATGTGAATATCAGCTTCTACCCGGCAAAGTAGTATGTAATACTCAGCAATATAAAATATGAGTCAGAGATTCATATTATAATTTTGACCAAATTAAGCACGCTATGACTGGCATGTGAAACAGTTTAAATCAGTTCATCAATGGAATGGTGTCCAAACATGTCTGGATGCTCCCGATCGGTGTAATCCGGCATTTAGAGCGTATGAGCTAGATGTTCTTAAAAGACCGTATCGTCCAAAGCATGAAGAAATATCTGTTAGATTTTTAAAGTGCTACATCTCAAGATGATAGATACTAGTCTTTATATATCGCTTTCCATACGATCGCATCTCACATTGAGTGTGTTGTTCTTCAAATTTGGCTTGCGGTCATTTATGGAGCAGAGCATCCCAAAACCATTTGCAATGCGCTTGCGTAAATAGGAAGCCTGTTTCCCGCAAGGTTCATCAACTAAGCTTTATGCAAAGGTAAGGCAGGTGATTTTAGTTTTATTACGACAAAACTATTTGTATAATTATATATAGTTATACAATATCCCGTATTTCACTTCAGCTTGCAGATTATTATCCACAATAGTCGTACTATGATTTGATGTGGAGTGCCGAATGCTGAACTTGTATACTTTAATCTCATTGTAATGCGGTCGATCGCAGATAAATAATAGTTATATCTATATATTCCAATACATTACCGTATCAATAAAATATATTTATATATTTTGATGGTGACTTTTTATTCTGAGTTTGTTCTTTCAAGCACACGTTGCTTTAGCTGAAAGTTGCTTTGCTTTCCGTTTGCGTCATCTGTGTTGCCTTTCACAAAAGAGTTAGTATGCGATGGTTAGCTAACTCAAGATATCGCCTCTTAATAAATATCTATGCCACCCCATAGAAGTATTTTGGATATCTCAGTTGAGTTGGCGTAGCTCCATCTCATCTATAAAGGAGGCGCTATATCATAAACATGCGAGTAAAACTAACTCTATACATTGCCTTATATGGAACCCGGTGATGTTTATTTAGATTTACTTAAAGCCCAATAGCGAACTTTAATGTCTGTATGGTTATCAGACTAGCATAACCAACAATGGTAATGGCGTTTGGAACATTCAAGCCCCCAACCCACAACCCTTGGCTTGAGTACTTTGGATGCCATTACTCTTCGCTCACAGCAGATAATGAGTGAGAGTAATAATTATCTGCCCTCTCAAAGTAATAGATGGTGATGTAGCGCAGTTTAACTTCTGCGAACGGGATTGCTGTCTCCAGAGTGATACAATCGAGTTTAGATATGAGAATAACTACCTTGTTGCTGAGGGTTGCCATTGTCTCTGCAATCTTTTGGACAGCTCTTACCATGGTTGCACTGGCTCAAAGTGTGAATCTGCACGGTGAAGTGTTTGCGGTCTACAGGTCTGATGATGGCCAAGAAGAGCTGCGAGAATTGCAGGATGGCTTAGTTGCCCCTGGTGACACGCTTGAGTTCCAGTTTACCTATTCAAACGAACTTGATGAAGCGGTCGAAAGTGCGGTCGTTGTTGGACCCATTCCTGAATATACAGTCTATCAAGGCGGAACTGCAGAAGAAGGAACCCCTTCTGAGTTTCAGGTGTATGTACCTGAAATAGCTGAGTGGACCTCTCCCCCTGTCTTCCGAAAAAAAACCCAAGAAGATGGAAGTGTAGAACGTCAAGAAATACCTCCGTCAGAGTACTCCAGTTTAAGGTGGGTTTTTCTGGACCAGTTCCCTTCAGGAGAAGAGGCGATTTTTACTTATCGGGTCAAAGTAAAGTAGACCAAAACCTCCCGACATTTAATCTAATCTATCAATATTAAACAAGGATGATGCTCTAATGGTGGGCGAAAGACATGCAACTAGCTTTAAAGCTGGGCTAGTAACCTATTTAATGGCTTCAGTTGCCGGGATTGCAGTTGCAGCTGCGCAGTCGGCGCCGGCAGGCCAAGTCATCGGAACGCAAGCAAGTGCAACATATGTAGATGCACAAGGTGAAACAGTAAGTATCACTTCCAATGTAGTTCAGTCGACTGTTCGGGAAATTGCAGCCGTTGATTTAGGACCAGATGGGCCTGGTGGAGGAGCGCCAGATCAAAGCAGATCTGCTCCGCGTCTAGGTCGTGTTACATTCCACCATGAACTTACGAATAATGGTAATGATAGTGACAGCTTTGCCATTACTGCCGCAGATTCCAGTGGGGATAGTGCTGACTTTCAAAACATCGTTGTATATGCGGATGCTAACCGCGATGGAAGGCCGGATAGTTCGACGCCACTCACGACAACGCCTGATCTAATGCCTGGTGATGATTACGGGATAATTGTAGAGGCGAGTGTCAGTAATAGTGTAGCGGCTGGTGATAATGTCGATTTGACGATCATAGCTACGAGTACCAAGGATAACACAGTTTCTGACCAAAACTTGAACCGCGTGAATATCATAGATGGAGCGCTTATTGAGACGATCAAGAGCTTTGATCGTGATAGGGCTGATCCTGGGGATACACGTACAGTAACGCTGAGGTATCAAAACAAGACAGGTGTTGATACACCAGTTGAACTTAAAGATGTGCTGGATGATAACTTTACACTTGTTCCTGGGTCCATCAAATGGAGCCACAACAGTGCTGGCACAGATGCCCTTATTACCGCAACACAGGCCGGAACAGATACAACAGGAAATGGCGGCATAACGCTAACATCTTCTTTGGATGCGGTAGATTCTGACGATGTGACGTTCTTGATTAGTTCAGTTCGTGGCAATTCTGTTGGAACAATTTCTTTCGATGTGGTTGTAAACGATGAAACTGCCGTTGATCGCTTAGAAAACGTTGCGATGGTAACGTCCGATACAGATAATGATGGTGATATTGATTCAGATGATGATAGCGTCCAATCAAATACTGCGATCCTCGAAATTAATGGCGGTGGCGTTCAAATTAGCATCGCTGATGCTGTTGCGACTGCAAGGTAGATAGCGGCGCTGATGGTCCAAGTAACCTAAGTTCAGACCCTACTGATCGATCTGAAACAGATGATGATAGTACGCTGAATGATGTTGTTGAGGAGAATGAGCCATTAACTCAAGGAGCGAGAGTCCCGTTTGAGTTTGTGCTGTCAAACAACGGAAACAAGTCAGATCGCGTGCAGCTGACGGTCGAAAATGGCACACTTCCAAGTGATGGCCCATATCTAATTACTGATGCAACTGGGGCTCCACTCCAGGCAGATCCTTCTGGTGGATACGTTGTAGAAGTACCTGGCCGTGAAGGCACAAATCCAGGGACGACCCGCGTAAGAGTTGTAGTCAATCTCCCGGTTGAGTTCACGCGTTCAGCCTCTGAAGATAGCCACATAGCGACAATCACGCAACGCCGAAGAGCGGAGCAAGTGCTGACACATCAACACTTGCTCTGAAATCAGAAGTAAATGCAGGTCAAGTCGATCTTATCAACCGAGATACAGGGTCTTTTAATGGAGACGAAACGCCGGCAGCGCCAGAAGGGAATGGTGGTGTAGGTAATGCGGTTGCTGACCAGACAAATGCAGGCAATCCCTTTACAACAGTTGTTCAACAAGAGCCAGCTCAGCCATTGACGTTTGCTTTGCAACTTACACCAGGTGCTAATAGCGGCGGTGTTTACAATCTTGAAGCCAGCTTTGCAGGTAATCAGCTGACCGACGGCAATGACGGTGGTTTTGCTGCCGACAATGTTGTGGACTTCCCCAGTGGGTCTGAGGTTGAGTTCCGAGACAACAATGGTAACACAATCACAAACACCGGAGTATTGGCGGCCGATGAAGCCTATGAGTTTACAGCTCATGTAACCTTGCCGACTAATACTTCTCCTGATGATTATGATATTCGCTTCCGGGCTTATTCTCCTGTTACAGGCGTTGATGACCAAAAGCTTGATCGGATCTCTGTTGAACGGTTTGTCGATATAGGTATCTCCCCCCCTACAAATGAGAACACAATTCTTGCTGGAGGGGTCACGGAGTACAAACATACTCTGACGAACAATGGAAACATCGACCTAATGGCTGGCGACGTTGAGGTTTCAGACTCACCAAACAACTTCCAAGCTGTCCTTTATTATGACGCAAATGCAAATGGTGAGATTGATACTGGAGAACCAGTAATAAGTAACTTGAGCCAGTTGTCATCATCTGGTTTGGCAAGTGGTTTGGCTAGCGGAGAACAAGCAAACCTTATTCTTCGCGTGACAGCCCCTGCAACAGCGAATACTGGAGTGACAGATACAATAACGATCATCGTTGGTAATGCTCTCCAGGTAACAGGCGGCATAGACGCTGATGACGCCATCGAACTCAATAATGTCAGTTCTGATCTTACAACCATTGTTGGAAAGGTTTTGGAGCTGCTTAAAGAACAAGCTGCAGACAATGAGTGTAACGGCCCAGCAGATGGTGCTTTTGGCATAGGACAACTCGAAATTAGTCCTGGTCAATGTATCAACTATCGGGTGACTGCAACCAACAATGGTGATCAGCCCGTAGAGCAAGTCGTTATCATTGATAAAACACCGGACTTTACGAAACTTGAGAGTTCGGAAGCTGGAACAGAAATCAATGCGACAAATGCTGGTGTGGCGATTGGCTCCGAAAACCTTGAAGCAATAGATGATGGAGGGGCAGGAGCACTTCAAGCGGAAATTGGGACGCTGGCTCCAGGGCAAGATGGTGTCTTGAACTATACTGTTCGCGTCGACGAGTAGTAACACGCGCGCCAATGTAAAGCAAAAGCACGATCGCCATTCACAAGACGTCTGGTGATCGTGCTAACGATCTGATGTTCTTGAGAGTTATCCATATGAAAAACCAACGCTGGTCTCAGTTCTGGGCAGTGTGCGTGGCAGCTTTGCTTACCCTGATGAACTTCATTAATAATACTCAGGCGCAAGTGCCTCTTGCTGGTACGGTGATTTCTGTGCGAGCGGCGGTTGAGTACTACAATGCCGAGATTGGTGCTCTAGAACGAAAGTTTTCAAACTCGGTCCAGGCAACTGTTCGAGAAGTAATAGATATTTCTGTTGTAAAGGATCAGGAAGTCACCGTTTTTCCAGGGTCCGCAGCGCGATTTTTCTTTTCAGTATCAAACAACGGCAATAGCAAGCAAACTGTCACTTTATCAACGCCGGATGCCTCTGGTTTTCTACCTTTCTTGACGAAAAATACCTTCTTAGATCAGCTCGGCAATGGGACAATCGAACCTGAGCAAAACCCTGTGTTTGGTGGCGATTTAAACCAGGACTTTGAGTTCGAACCCGGTCAAATTCGACAATTTATTGTCACGGCTCAAATGCCGGATACAGCAAATACTGGTGACCGAGGCGGACTGGATTTTCAGGCACAAACTGCAGACGGTTCTGTTCGAGACAGTGCGCAAGGTATTGCAATCATATCACTGGAACGACTTTATCTTCGCAAAGAAACCAATCGGAAAACGGCTCGTCCAGATGATACAATAATGTATCGGTTCCCATTTCGTAACAACGGTCAAACTGTCGAAACCAACTTCCAGGTCACAGTTGACGGACAGGCAAAGCAAGGTTTCTTAATCCGGGATGAAATCCCAAACAACACAGTGCTCTCTTCTGCCAAGGAAAATGCCCGCGCTGAGACCCTTTATCATATCTTCGGGGACGCTCAACACACTTATCGTTCTGACATCCCTGATGACTTGAACTCTGTTGATGCAATTGGCTACCTAATTCCCTCTCCTTTGAGAGCCTCAACCAGTGCGGACTTTGAGTTCAATGTTCAGGTAAACAGCAATGCAACGTCAGGCGTTATCTCAAATGAAGCTGTTTTGCTTCGCACAAACGAAGATGACCAGCAAGTCGCAACACCAACTAACCTTGTTTTAACAAGGGTGCACTCGGAAAGTGTCGGTACCCTAGCATGGTATGCTACTGGTCAGTTCCAAAGACCGATCACAGCCAGTTCGAATGATACAGCAGCATTTCTTCAGTTCTCATCAGGTGCCTGCAACCTAACATCAGAAGTTGATAGAGTTGATGCAGTTATACGAACAAAAGAGGGCGATCAAGAACGTGTCTTGTTGCAAGAAGTTACTCCTCGATCCGGTATCTTTCGGGTAAATGCCGTTGAAGTTGCTGATGAGTTTGTAGCCGTTCAAGATAATGAGCTTTTGCTTGAAAACAGTCAGCTGCGTCGGGCCGATGGGGTCGTGAATGCAGTTGATGACGACCTGGTAACTGCGTCTCTTAACTGTGGTGGCTTATCCTATAGTGCACCATTGCTTATTGAACCCAAAGGCGTGGTTTTCAATAGTACGACCAATGATGTTGTTCCTGGTGTGCAGGTACAATTGCGAGATGGTGCAGGACAAGCAATCCAAGTCCAAACAACCGACGCCAAAGGGCGTTTTGCTTTCAACACGGTGCCGCCAGGGCGTTACTCTGTGTTTGTTGTGGCAAATAGTGGGCTCAAGTTTCCTTCCACTGCAGATCCTGAATCTTTTCCCAGCCGGAATGTCGTTTCTGATCGATCTTATGGGCGACCATTTGTGGTCACTGAGCAAACTGAACGTTTGTTCTTTGATATTCCGCTGGACCGGGACGTGTACACAAATGGGCTACTTCTAAAAAAAGAAGCCAATATACAAAGAGCAGAACGAGGGGATCTGATTGTCTATGAGCTGACATTGAAAAGCTCTTTAGAACAAGCCGTGACGGATGTGACTTTAGTCGATACGTTGCCTCCAGGATTTACCTATGTTCCTCGCTCTGCACGAATGAGTGGTCAGACTTTAATTGAGAAGAACGGTTCTGTTGGATCAGACATAGAGTTTACCCTTCCTGATATTGAAGCCAATGTTGAAAAAACGCTTAGCTATGTTGCCCGCGTAGGAGCAACGGCTGGATTCGGGCAAAACATAAATATTGCTCAGATCAGCGCGAACTCTGCAGAATTTGGTGACATTGAAAGCAACGTAGCAATCGCTTCAGTAGAGATCGAACCTGGCAAGGTATTCCAGCAAGAAGCTTCTCTGGTTGGCAAGGTATTCTTGGATCGAAATGGTGATGGCATTCAAACAACTGAAGCAGATGAACCGGGGGTTCCTGGCGTACGGATCTTGTTCCAGGATGGAACCAGCGTCATCACAGACAGGTATGGACGATACTCACTTTACGGTTTTCGCCCGATCACTTACGTGGCGCGGATTGATGAAACCACGCTCCCCAAAGGCACCAGGGTCTCTTTGACCAGCAACCGCCAAGCAGGAGACCCAAAGTCAAGGTTCATCGATTTTCATAAAGGTGAGCTTCATAAGGCAGATTTTGCTCTTCAGGGAGAATATGACGAGGTTCTAGTTGAGATCCAAAACAGAGTGGCTCAGCTGGAGAAAAAGAACTCTCTAGATCATCTCCTCAATAGAGAATTGACGATTGAGCGGCCCAACCAAGGCAAACGGGTTACTGCTCAAAACATGGGGCGAAATGCTGGAATTATCACTGTTGATGGCCAAATCAAGTCTGCCTCAGACATTGTTGGTGATGTTGCTCAAGGAACCAAACAAGTTGCTTTGATTGACGGCGTCATCGAAGATCAAGATCTCCCGCTTCAAATCGCAACGACACAAAACTTAGAAAAACAGATCCGATCTTTGGACAACTCCTTGGATTTTTTGGATCTGAAAGATGAAATGACAGTGTCTAAGCAAGTGCTGTCAGTCCGTGCTAAAGGACATAACTCTGCGCAAGTATCACTTATTGTAAATGGTGAACTCGTCAGCAATGAACGCTTGGGCCAAGTTGTAAAGTGGGAGAAGGCTCAAGTTGCTGCTTATGAGTTTGTTGCAGTTCAGTTGAGACCTGGTGAGAACACCTTACTGCTCAAACAAGTGGACCATTTTGGTATTGAGCGAGGGCAAAAGCAGATCACCATCTACGCACCAGGTCGTAGTGCACGAGTAGAGATACTTGCTCCGGATGAAGCTGTTGGAGATGGCGCAAGCCCCCTACCCGTGGTTTTGCGCATTCTTGACAGTCAAGGCATTCCAACCCAGAGCCAGGTGATTGCAGCACTTGAAGTATCAGGTGGCAAGTTTGATGCGCAAGATATCGATCCAGGGTCCTACGGCTTGCAAGTTCTGATTGATCAAGGCGAAGCACTGGTTGATTTGATCCCGCCCAATACAGCTGGAACTCAAACAATAACTGTCACAACAGACTTCGGCACATTCAAAAAAGACATCAAGTTCTCTCCTCATTTGAGACCTTTGATTGCTGTCGGGGTTGTCGAAGGAGCGGTCAACTTAGGGCGTCGTGGGAAGAATATCAGCCATCTGATTTCAAAGGATGAGCTGAACGCTTTTGAGCAAACTCAAGAAGGCGTGCGGGGTGCTCTTTATCTGAAAGGTAAGATCAAAGGTGATGCCCTTCTGACTGTGGCTTACGACAGCGACAAGGATACAAAAGAACGGCTATTCAGAGACATTCGGCCCGATGAATTTTACCCCATTTATGGCGATGAATCGATCAAAGAGTTTGATGCCCAGTCTGCAAGTCAGCTTTATGTGAAAGTAGAAAAAGGCAGCTCTTACATCCTTTATGGTGATTATCAGACTTCTGAAAATTACGATGGTTTGAAGCTGGGATCTTACAATCGAAGTGTAACAGGCGGTAAGGCTCATCTAGAATTCGCACAGACGACCGTCACAGCTTTTGCCGCTCAGATTTCTCACAATCAAAGAGTTGTTGAATTGCCTGCCAGGGGGATTTCAGGACCGTATGATCTAAATGTCTCGGGAAAAATTGTCACCAATAGTGAAAAGGTCGAAATTATCACCCGTGATAGACGTCAAACTGGTGTCATCTTGAAAACCCAGACTTTAACTAGGTTTTCTGATTATCGCATTCGGTACTCAGATAACAGCATCATCTTTACACGGCCGATCTCTGGTTTTGATGACCAACTTAATCCGCGCTCAATTCGTGTGACTTTGGAGTTAGACAGCGACGGAGAAAAGTACTGGATCTATGGCGGTAACATCAGAGGAAAGCTTCGCGATAGCACTTATGCCGGAGCAAGTATTGCTCGTTCTCAAGAACCTGGAAACTCTTTGACGCTTGGTAGTGCGTATGTGGAGGCACAAGTTGGAGAAAACGGTAAGGTGATTGCCGAGCTTGCGCACAGTCGATCAGAAAAACATGGTGATGGGTTTGCTGGACGGATTGGTTATGAGTTCCATGATGAAAACCTCACCTTGAATGCAAAGATAGCGCAGGCCGGCGAGCATTTTTACTCTCCAAATGCCTCCCTAAAGGAAGGCCAAAGAGAAGCTTCATTTGACGTTACAAGACGGATCTCGGAAGCTTTTTCTATAACCTCGGAAGGCAGATACTCACACGAACGCACGACCAATGAGAAGCGCTTTAGTACGTCCCTTCGAGGCAATTATGCCCTCTCACGTGAAGTAACGCTTCATGGTGGTCTGCGCTACTCTTTCGAGCGTGGAAATGAGAAGCAGTACACAACAAGCCTGTTTGGTGGTGTTGAGTGGTCTCCAGAGTTTCTGCCAAACGTCTCTACTCGATTGGAGTATGAGCAAGATCTCGCTGCACTAGATCACGCCCGTTTGGCAGTTGGAGCGGATTACACCTTTGAAAAGGGACGTGTTTATGCTCAGCACGAGCTGATTTCTTCATTGCGAGGTTCCTTTGGTATTGGGCCTAACAGATCTAAGAACACAACTGCTGCAGGTTTCGAGTACAAAAAGTCAGAAAATGTGCGGACTTTTGCTGAAATCAGAAGAAGACCCAATGATGGTTCATTTGCATCTGAAGTTGCAAATGGTGTGCGAGGCCAATGGGACTTAACGGATGACCTTTCAGCTGAAATTAGGCTTGAAAGAACTCTGGGCTTAAGTGGTGGCGGAAAGGAAAGAGCGGCAGTAGCAACAGCACTCAGGTACATTGAACCCAATGATGTTTGGGCTGGTCGACTCAATCTAGAATGGAACAAGCAAGAAGCATCACAGACGTGGTACGCCAGTTCTGGTGTGGTCTACAATCTGGATGATACATGGAGTGTGCTGGGGCAAAACCGGCTATCCATCGTCCTGCATAAGGCAGAAGACGATGAACTTGAAAACCGGTTACGTGTCGGTCTTGCCTATCGGCCTACAGACCATAATCTGCTTAATGCGCTTGGTTGGTATGAGTGGATTTATCTCGATAGACATGAAAACACTTCTACCTCAACCAATCTATGGGCATTAGCCGCCAATTGGCAGCCCGTAAAAGAGTTTACGCTGACAGGACGTTATGCTGGCAAGTGGGCGAGCAGACAGGCTTCTGTAGTGTCTGAGACAACATTGCTTCAGCAGTTTTCTGTAAGGCTAGCATATGACGTTACAGACAAACTTGATGTGGGTCTGACTGCATCGACTCTCCTGGAAAATAGTTTTCAAAACCCAACATACAGCTTCGGTTTAGAGGCTGGGTATCGTGTGTGGGAGAACGTTTGGCCAACCATCGGATACAACTTCATAGGGTATGAAGAACAGCACCTGGGATCAGGATTTGCGAGCGGGCCTTACGTACGTGTCAGAGCGAAGTTAGACGAAGGATTGTTCCAGTGGTTGCAGTAAGGAATAGTTTGGCTATGGGTGTTGTTTGTACTGCTGCACGTGGGTTGCTTATCATAATTTTGAGCGGGATATCCTTGTGGTCTGTAACCGGGGCCGGATGGGCACAAAGTACAGATTTCAATAATCCAACGGAGTTAGAAAGCTGCATTTTTGAAGGTAAGCAGACTTCGACTAATGGTCTTTCAGGTAACGTTTATTACTATTTTTGTGTTCCCGATCCTACTTCTGATGTCGTTTTAGCAGCAGTGTCTGATTTTAATTCTGGCACCGCTAAAATAGCTTTTGCATTAGCTTATCGGGATACACTTCATCAAACCTTAGAGGCATTAAAGTTTAACTCTAACGGTCGCACATTTGATCTCATCACTTGGTACCGCGGAAATAGCGATTTTAATCGTGTTAACTTTAGGAGGGGTTTTGATACCAGTAATGATGTGCTTCAAGATTGGTATGAAGATAGCCCAGGAAGGGTTGCTAGGTTTAATGACGCCAATGGTGTTTGTACCACGACTGATGCGAATCTTTTACCCGCAGACCATTGCTTGATATGGAGCGACCGAGGAGACCAAACTGAGTATAGAAGATATAATATTCTTAATCCTCCCGTGATGGGACTAAGAGGCTCTGAACTCAGGGGAAATATATCTTTTTCTATAGAAAAGTTTGATAATTCAGGTCAGTTCCAACTAACAGTAACTGATATTGAAGTCACCAGTAGTAGAGACAACA
>NZ_BAZK01000044.1 GCF_001310815.1 Pseudovibrio denitrificans JCM 12308 | reverse complement strand
CCTCTCTACTGGATACCGAATCTCCGCTTTGCTCCGCCCGGCATGACGGCAAGAAGCACCACCCCACACCGTCATCCCGCACAAGCGCAGCGCGATGCGGGAGCCAGAGCCACACACCAGAACTTCTCCACTGGATACCGGATCTCCGCTTTGCTCCGTCCGGCATGACGGCAAAAGCACCACCCCACACCCTCATCCCGTACAAGCGTAGCGCGATGCGGGAACCTGAGCCCAGCAACCAGCATAACCTTGAGTGATGGAGCGTCGTGTCGGTGACTGATAAATTTTCATTTTGAATAAGTGTGCTTCATATTTAGGATTATAGTTCTCGGGCCCTCCTGGATTTTTTCATTTTCAAAACTGAATTTTTATGAGGCTACTTCGCATGAAACGCCGGTATCTTTTGGGTGCGCTGGTCTTTGTCACGATAGCAGCATCCCTTCTGACTTATCTTATCCAGACTGGAGAACGCGGATTAGCGCGTCAAACTCAACCCTCTCGAGATATAGACGTGACCCGACTTGACGCATCTGAGATCAAGAGTTTGGGTTGGGATCCCAAGGGGTTGGATGTGGTTTTCAACTATGCTGCCAGCTTGAGCACCGATGCCTTTATGATCGTCACTGATGGCCAAAGGGTTGGGACATTTGGCGATCTTTCAAAACTCTACAATGTCCATTCAATCAGAAAATCTCTTTTGAGTGCTGTTATTGGCCAGCACCTCGCTTTGCCTGAAAATCATTTGCGCCTGGATGCAACGCTTATGGAACTTGGTATTGATGACGCTCCGATCTCGCTGACGAATTTGCAACGAAAGACAACCGTCCGCCACTTACTGCAAAGCGTTTCAGGTATAAACCACCCGGCAGCTGCATCGGGTAGTCTGAGAGAGGAAATCGACAAGCGGTTAGGGCATGCAGAGAACCAGCCTGGGACCATTTGGGCTTACAACAACTGGGATTACAACACTCTGACGACTGTCTTCGAAAATGTAACGGGCTCCGAGGTTGCGGTAGCTTTCGAGGACCGGATAGCGAAACCTATTGGAATGCAGGATTTTGATCGTTCCGCAGTGTCGTATCTCTCTGATCCTCAGAAGTCTGAACATAAGGCAGCAATGTTCAAAATGTCTGCGCGTGACCTTGCCCGTGTTGGGACCCTCTATCTCAATCACGGAGTTGTAGACGGTCAGCGTGTTCTTGTCGAAAACTGGACAAGTCTCATGTCAGAGGACTTTGCTGAAACAGGCTATGGCGGACTGCGAATGGGGCACGGCTATCTGTGGTGGATACCTGCAACGGAGACTGGTCTGCCTGAGGGGACTTTCTGGGCATGGGGTCTGGGAAATCAGGCTCTCATGGTGATCCCTGAATGGAACACGGTTGTGGTCCATCAATCAGACACCACTGAGTTCCTGAAGCGGTTCATCCCATTGATCAGCGGTGAGAATATGACCGGAGAAGCCGCGATCGAGCAGCTTATCTTCTCATGTCTTAAACGTGCTGCCCGTGAAACTGAGTATTGCATCGAGCACCGTTTCACCACGAAGCGTGAGTTTAAACAGCTCATGTCGCTGATCGTGGCCGCACGGGAGTAAAGCAGCTAAAGCGTATTGCTGAAAAGTGGGAACCAGGATCTCATCTACCAATCTCTGCAGGTGTTGCACTGGATACCGGATCTCCGCTTTGCTCCGTCCGGTATGAAGGCGAGAAGCTCCACCCCGCGCCGTCATCCCGCATAAGCATAGCGCGATGCGGGAACCAGTATCTCATTATCCGAACTCCACAGGTGCTGCACTGGATACCGGATCTCCGCATTGCTCCGTCCAGCATGACGGCAAGAGGTGCTCCCCCCGCGCCGTCATCCCGCACAAGCGCAGCGCGATGCGGGACCCAGAGCCACATACTAGAACCACTCCACTGGATACCGGATCTCCGCTTTGCTCCGTCCGGCATGACGGCAAGAGGTGCTCCCTCCGCGCCGTCATCCCGCACAAGCGCAGCGCGATGCGGGACCCAGAGCCACACACTAGAACCTCTCCACTGGACGCCGGATATCAACTTTGCTCCCTCCGGTTTAACAGCAGAAGTCACTCCTCTTGAAACACAACCAGTGCTGATCTCACAAAAGCACCACAGTCACCCCAACATCACCTCGCCAGAAACACAAAGCTGCCAGCTTACCCAATTAACCAGTTTAGATGAGTGAAATTCAGGCAAAGAAAAAGGCAGCGCAGAACGCCGCCTTTAAATTTTCGGGAACTCACACTTTTGTCTGGACCATCTGAAGAGATGGGCTGGAACTCATGCAGAGTTCATAAACAGGTAAACCGCAAGGAAAATGATCGGGCTCGAGATCACACTAGCCACAATCATAGCTCCCATAGCCTGCTTCAGCATAATCAACCCCCGTTTGAATTATGAAACGCAGCTCTATGTCGGATATATTAGCACAGTTAATTCAAATATGCACTATTAACCATACCCTGAGAAGGGGCGTGGCAATTTGCGCAGTGCGATCAGGTCAGTAGGTGGAGGCCATCTTCATTTTGAATGCATCTTGCGAGGTCAAAAGCGCTTCCAAAATAGCTTTGTCCTGCTTGTAGATGTCTTCTCGGAACTGCAGCTCCCCATCAACACCGGCAAAGGCGGTGTAGTAGCGCAGATGTACCGGCACCGTCTCCGTCAGCTTCAGGCGTACTGTCTTGCCACGCGCACGCAGCTTTTCCATCTTTGCACGGCTGTGGCCGGAACCGGAAAGCAGCACTTCGCCGAAGGTGAAAGGATCCTGCACACGAATACAGCCATGGCTGAAGGCACGTTGATCTTTGTTGAACAGGCGCTTGGACGGCGTGTCGTGCAGATAGATGTTGTGCTTGTTCGGGAACATGTACTTCACCGCCCCCAGCGCATTTTTCCGGCCTGCCTTCTGGCGTAGCTGATACCCGAACTTGCGCTTGCTCACATTGCTCCAGTTGATCGCAGTCGGATCAACCCGCTTGCCGTTTTTGTATACGTTGATGCCGGTGCCGGAGAGGGCTGAAGCGTTCTTGCGAAGCTTAGGCAAATATTCATTGGTTGCAATGGACCACGGAACACCCCAGGTCGGGTTGATCTCGGCGTACTCAAAGGTATCGGAAAACAGCGGTGTCGCATTGCGCGGCTTGCCCACCACACTGCGGGTTTCATAAAGCACATCCGTGCCTTCCATCACCCGCACCATCTGCTCAGCTACGTTCACCTTCACATAGCGACCTGATGGCAGAGGATCATCCCAGCGCATGCGCTCCAGATTGACGAGAATCTGATTGCGGCGATCCTCCAGGGAAGCATTGAGCGCGGCCCGTGTCTTCTTGCCAACAACACCATCGACCGTCAGGCCATGACGCTTCTGGAAGTCCTTGACCAGCTCAACCATGTCATCATTATAGAAGGTTGGTGGTACTTCAACTTCGCTTGTACCCGTATAACCGGAATAGTAAGGCGCGTAGCCTTCTGCCTGCAGCCGCTTCTCCAGCTGAGCCACTCGGCCTCCCGTATCACCGGGCCGGATGCTTGGGCCATCTTCAATGTAAACGGGATAGTCAGAAGTGAGCGCCGCGTTATAGCGGGCCAGCTGATCCTTCAAAATGTCATAGGAAGGCGCTTCCGGCTCCAACCCGTCGAAGAACTGCGCCAGTGAACGCGTTTCTTCCATCTGGGTGAGCATGTCGTTTAGCTTTGGCACCTGAGGTGAGATGAACACGTTCTTCAGCACCTTGGTTGGCCGCACAACACCGCCTGCAATGTGAGCGCCATATGTGGCAAAGGCGCGGGTCAACTGCAACTCTACAACCGCAATCTCATGAAGAGTTGCAGTGGCGTTGGACGCTTCCATGACGGCCAGAATGGAGGCGAGCTGACGAACACCATAGGCTTGCGGATCAAGCCCATGGGCCGGTGCCTTGCGAATCTCAGTGACCAGATGATTGGCCAACGGCGTTAAAGACTGGTCCTCAAACCACACAGGTCGGAACTTGCGTAAGGCATAGGCCTCTGCAAGGGCGTCAATCTGTTTGGGGCTGAAACCAGCCTTCTGGATGTCTGCTTCAGAAAAGATCAGATCCCGGATGGTCTGCTCCAACTCAGAAAGCTCGGTGCCAGTTGGCTTGGCCACTTGTCCGGCAGGGCCAGACAGAGGAGGGGCCTGCAGTTCGCTCTCCGGCATCACCAGCGGTTCAATCACAGGCGGGGACAGGTCTTCCGGTGCTGGCAGGTCAGGTAGAGCCGCCGGATCTTCGTTGAAATTCAGCGGATCTATAAGTCGCTCGGAGGAAGTTGCATTACTGGTCGCACTTGATGGCGAGATCATTCCAATCAGACTTGCAGCGAGAATGGTGGCACAGATACTCTTGTGAGACACGTGTAACTTCCCTGTTTTTTCTTGGCTTTCCCTTAGAATTGCATCTTCGGGTAGAAATTTTGTATTTAACTTAGTTAGAAATGTGGGTGATCCGGTGAGACTAAGACTTGACCTGTAAGCCACAATCAGCGAAAAGCAACATATGAAAACGGCGATGCACACTTCTTCTTGCACCATCATTATTTGCAGCTAGCGACAACGCTGGCTGTGGCCGTTCTATCCTGCCTATTTTCTGCGTGAGATGAACGCCCGGCCAGCTGGCCAGGAGACGAACCACTATGAGCGCAGACACAGCCCAAGGCGAAAAGGGACTTCTGCTCACCAATACTTTGACACGCACAAAAGAAGCTTTTGTGCCAATGGATGCGTCTAACGTGCGCATGTATGTGTGTGGTCCCACCGTTTATGACTACGCCCATATTGGTAATGCGCGCCCCGTCGTCGTTTTTGACGTTCTGGCAAGGCTGCTTCGCCAACTTTATGGCAAAGACCATGTCACATATGTGCGAAACATCACAGACGTGGATGACAAAATTAATGAGCGCGCAGCACGGGAAGGCATTTCCATTCGCGAGCTGACCGAAAAAACAGCCGGTCAGTACCATGCGGATATGGAAGCGCTGGGCGCTCAGGCTCCGGACATCGAACCGCGTGCAACTGAGCACATCGAAGAGATGAAAGAGATGATCGAAACGCTCGTTGACAAAGGCCATGCCTATGTCGCGGACGAACACGTTCTCTTCCATGTGCCAAGCATGCCGGAATACGGAAAGCTCTCCAACCGTACGCTGGACGAGATGGTCGCCGGTGCCCGTGTGGAAGTGGCCTCCTACAAAAAAGACCCGACCGACTTCGTGCTCTGGAAGCCATCCAAAGCGGAAGAGCCGGGTTGGGAAAGCCCATGCGGCATCAAAACGCCGGGCCGTCCGGGCTGGCACATCGAATGTTCCGCAATGTCTGAAAAGCACCTGGGCAAGGTCTTTGATATTCATGGCGGCGGGGTCGACCTGACCTTCCCACACCATGAAAACGAGATTGCACAGTCCAGATGTGCGCACGACACCCATGCCATGGCAAACGTGTGGCTGCACAACGGCTTCCTGCAGGTGGAAGGCGAAAAGATGTCCAAGTCTCTGGGCAACTTCTTCACCGTGCATCAGCTGCTGGATACAGAAGAGGGCGGCGGACGCAAATGGTCCGGTCAGGCCATCCGCTACGCGCTGCTTCAGACCCAGTATCGCCAGCCAATCGACTTCACGTTCAAAAGTCTGGCAGAAGGCGAAAAGCAGCTCACCCGCTGGGCAGAGCTACTGAAGAAGCATGATGTGACAGCACAGGGAAATGGTGCACCGGATGAAGCTGTTCTGGAAGGCCTGAAGGACGACCTGAACACACCACGCGCCTTTGCCGCTCTTCATAAGCTCGCCCGTGACGCACGCGGTGGCGATGCAGACGCTGCTCAGAAATTAGCTAATTCTATCAAGTTCTTGGGCTTTGATCTTGAATCATTTTCCAAAGCACAAACGCAAGAAAAAGCTGAAGCAGATGTCTCCCCTGAGCTGAAGGCAAAGGTGGAAGAGCTGATCGCAAAACGTCTGGAAGCCCGTAAGGCCAAAGACTTTGCTGAAAGCGACCGCATCCGTGATGAACTGGCAGCCGATGGCATTGTACTCAAAGACATGAAAAACAAGGAAACAGGTGAGATCGAAACCACCTGGTCCTGCGCTTAACGGAAAGACAGGCCATATTCTAAGCAGATACCACAAGGAAACTTGAAGTCTGCTCCATGGTTCTGAATGGGATAACCCGTTAGGCTTGCTAAGTTTTCTCAAGGCGCGCGTTGTGTGTGCCTTGAGAGATCCTACGGAGGCAACAGGGAAGCCTCCGTCAAATGAGGGGAGCCTGAGGCAAAGCTCAGGACAATAAGCAGGGTAGGCATACTATGACGAAAGAGCGTCTGTATCTTTTCGACACGACATTGCGCGATGGGGCTCAGACCTCCGGCATTGATTTCTCCGTGGACGAAAAAATTGCCATTACTGACTTATTGGAAAGACTGGGTGTCGACTATATTGAAGGCGGCTACCCGGGCGCGAACCCCACAGACACAAAGTTTTTCTCTGAAAAGAGAACCCAAAAAGCGATCTTCACCGCCTTTGGCATGACCAAACGGGCAGGGCGTTCCATCAGCAATGACCCCGGTGTGCAGATGGTTCTGCAGTCTGCAGCAGATGCCACCTGCTATGTGGCAAAGAGTTGGGACTACCACGTCGATATCGCGCTGAAATGCACCAACGAAGAAAATCTGGAAAGCATCGCTGACACCGTTAAAGCCTCCGTCGACGCTGGCAAGGAAGCCATGATCGACTGCGAGCACTTCTTTGATGGCTACAAAGCGAACCCGGACTATGCTCTGGCCTGCGCGAAGACTGCCTATGAAGCCGGTGCGCGCTGGGTGGTCCTGTGCGACACCAACGGCGGCACCCTTCCACATGAAGTCACCGAGATCGTCAACGCCGTGATGCAGGTGGTGCCGGGCAGTAATCTGGGCATCCATGCCCATGATGACACCGGCCATGCTGTCGCAAACACGCTGGCTGCTGTTGTCGCTGGCGTTCGCCAGGTACAGGGCACACTCAACGGCATTGGTGAGCGTTGCGGCAATGCCAACATGATCACCCTGATCCCGAATATGCTGCTGAAGAAGCCATATTGCGATCTGGTGGAACTTGGCATCAAGGTTGAAGATCTGACAGAATTGACTGCAATATCAAGGAGTTTTGACGAGATCTTGAATCGATCCTCCAATGTCCATGCTCCTTACGTCGGCGCAAATGCCTTCGCCACCAAAGCAGGCATCCATGCCTCTGCTATCCTGAAGAACCCGGACACCTACGAGCATATCCCGCCAGAAATGGTCGGCAACCAGCGCCGTGTGCTTGTCTCCGATCAGGCAGGAAAATCCAACCTGCTCAACGAGCTGAAACGCCTCGGCGTGGATGCGGACAAAGCAGATCCGCGCGTCGATCGCCTGCTGGCAGAAGTGAAAGAACTGGAAGCACAGGGCTTCGCCTATGAAGCCGCAGACGCCTCCTTCGAACTCCTCGCCCGCAGACGCTTGCATTCTGTGCCGGATTACTTCGACGTCCTGTCCTTCCGCACCGGAGTAGAGCGCCGTTACAATGCGCTGGGCGAGCGCGTGACAGTTTCCGAAGCAGTGGTGAAAGTGGAAGTGGACGGTGAGACCTTCATGTCCGTGGCGGAAGGGAATGGCCCGGTCAACGCGCTTGATCTATCACTGCGCAAAGATCTCGGCAAATACCAAAGCCTGATAGCTGACCTTGAATTGATCGACTATAAAGTACGAATATTGAATGGCGGCACCAGCGCGATCACCCGCGTTCTCATAGAAAGCCAGAACAAGAAAACCGGCAAGCGCTGGTTCACGGTTGGCGTCTCTGAAAACATCGTAGACGCCTCCTTCCAGGCTCTGGTAGATTCCGTTCGCTATTGCATTTTCAAGGCGAATGAGCTGGAAACAGCCTGATAGATGCTGATAAGGCATCTTAAAACGTATCGCTGAAAAGTGGGAACCGGTTTTCAGATAATGATACCTGGGAATAAGCACTGAAAGATTTGTGGTCGCGGTCGCGCGGCCATTCCTACCTTTATTTCATCGGCGTCAGGCTCTCTGGCGCCCATTTATTTCGTAGTATGAGGGTTTAATGAGCCAGTCAGCATCCGCTGCTGACCAGCTGAGCACGCCGGAAGCGTTCAAAGCTGGCTTGATTGCAGCGATATCTGCTTATCTCATGTGGGGCTTTGCACCCATGTACTATAAGCTCACAGCAGACATGCCAGCGATCATCGTGATCTGCTATCGCGTGATTGGCTCCGTGCTGTTCCTGGGTGCGTTTCTGGTCATGAGCAAGCTGCGCAAAGAGGTCTTCGCCATCTTCTGCGACTTCTCCCGCCTGCGCTATCTGCTAGTCTCAGCTTCTGTCATCAGCATCAATTGGACGGTCTTTATCTGGTCTGTTGAAACGGGTAGGGTGCTGGACGCCAGCCTCGGCTACTTCATCAACCCACTCGTCAGTGTGGGCTTGGGCGTCGTGCTGCTCTCCGAGCGCCTCACCAAAGCGCAGATGCTGGCCTTGGCCATCACCATCTTTGCCGTGCTCTACAAAACCTATGAGGTTGGGGAACTACCTTGGGTGTCCGTCGTGCTGGCCCTCAGCTTTGCGCTCTATGGCTTCGTGCGCAAAAAAGCCCCTGTGGGCGCTGTTGCCGGTCAGTTGGTGGAAGTTCTGCTGGTCATGCCATTTGCGCTGGGCGGCCTCTGGTACTTCACCGCAGTGGGATCCGGCGGTATCTATCCGACCATCCCAACTGAGCATCCATGGTTCTTGTCCTTACTGCTCTTTACCGGGGTGATCACAGCCGTGCCGCTGGTGGTCTTTGCCTTTGCTGCACGGCGCTTGCCAATGGTCTACATTGGTTTCCTGCAATACATCGCACCTTCCATCCATTTCCTCAGCGCAATCTGGTTGTTTGGAGAGGAACTGTCACTGGAAGGTCTGTTTGCCTTCGGCATGATCTGGTTCTCGCTGGTAATCTTCTCCATTGATGGCGTCATGGCGCGCCGCCGCATGGAGAAAATGGCGTAGAAGCAATCACATTCAGAATTAAGAAAGGCCGCTCAATCAGCGGCCTTTTTCATTACATGTCTTTGACATCCGGATGTTCAACTTTGCAGCCCTCAATGGCCTTGCAAAGGATATCGACGCTCTGCGAAACGTCTGAGGTGATCTCATAGGTGATGTCGCTGTCCGGACGAATGAAGCCAAGGCTTCGCATATGGTCGAGCAGCTCAACCAGAGGCGTCCAGAACTGATCTAGATTGAGCAGCAGCATTGGCTTGTCGTGACGGCCAAGCTGAGCCCAGGTCAGCATCTCCACAAGTTCCTCAAGTGTGCCGATCCCGCCCGGAAGAGCGATGAACGCATCCGCTTTTTCAAACATGGTGCGCTTGCGCTCATGCATGTCCTGCGTCACGATCAGTTCGTGGGCTTCTTCCAGCATCACTTCTCGTTCCTTCAGGAACTTTGGAATAACGCCGGTCACTTCACCACCGTTTTCAAGAACGGTTTTTGCAACAGCTCCCATAAGTCCAATGGATCCGCCGCCATAAACGAGTCGAATCCCTTCACGGGCTAACAATTCACCAAGCTGAATCGCAGCTTGTTCAAACAGCGGCTGGCTCCCCGCGTTGGAGCCGCAATATACGCAGATGCTTTTCAAGGTTTTCATAGGTATTCTGTCGCATTAGGCTAGGGGGAACGTCAAGCAAGGCTCGTAAAATGAGGTTAATTCACCCAACATGCGCAACTTGCCTGACATGGTGCACCTTGCCCCTCGGGTTAAACATGTATAACAAACACGATTAAAGTCTGTCCTTTTTGCTCTAAACTCGGCAAAAGAGACAGCCGGATAAACTGATATCCGGGCAATCTGATATAATGTCAAAGCATGCCATGTCGAGTGAACTATGGTCTGCTTGAGGAGCAATTGAGAACCATGTCGAAATCGGGGATGAACTGGTTGCTGACAGTTGCTGTAGCTGTTGCTGCGGGCGCAATCGGTGCGGGGGCGTACTACCTGAGCAAGGAAGACACTTCGGTTGTAGCAGAAGCTGAAAAGGCTGTTGCAAAACTGGAAGCAGCTGCAAATGGCAAAGTACAGCTCAACTCGTCGGGCGCACAGGTAGATAAGGAAGGGGCTGATAAAACTCCTGAAGCGACTACCAAGCTGGAGACAGCAGATGTTGCCGGCGACAATGTCCCAAGTTTCGATGTGATGCGTGTTGAGCCATCAGGTGATGCAGTGGTTGCAGGCCGCGCAGAAGCAGGTTCCATTGTAGCACTCATCTCCAATGGCGATGTGATCGGCAAAGGCATCGCTAACAACCGCGGCGAGTTCGCGATTGTCCTCGATAAACCGCTGAAGCCGGGCGATCACGATGTCAGCCTGGAAGCGACCAATCAGGAAACTCAGGAAAAGAATGGCTCCGAGCAGCACATTGCTGTCTCTGTACCTGAGGATGAAAGCGGTGAAGTTCTCGTTGTCCTCAATGAGCCAAACGCACCATCCAAAATTCTTCAGCTTCCTGAAGCGCCAGTTATGGCTGAACCAGTAACAACTGTCCAGACAGAGCAGCCAAAAACGGATGCTCCGGTTGAAACTGCGGCAGTTGAAACGCCAGGCGCAAAAGAAGAAGCACCTGCACCTGCTGCAACCGCTGAAAAGCCAGCAGCTGCACCAGCTGAAACCACCGTTGCTGTGACAGAGACACCAGCTCCAACTGCTGAAACACCTGCACCAACAGCAACTGAGGCTGCTGAAGCACCAGCTGAGCAGCCTCAGCCAGAAGCACCAGCGGCTGTTGCAACGCAGACTGAAACCCCAACCGAAGCTCCAGCCCCTGTTGCTGTAGCACAGGCAAACGAAGAACCTGAGCTGACCGTGAAGGCTGTTGAGACCGAGCAGGGCAAGGTCTTTGTGGCCGGTGAAAGTGAGCCGGGCGCGCAGGTTCGTGTTTACGTTGGCGAAGAGTTTGTCGGCGAAGCAAAGGCGGGCAAAGAAGGCCGCTGGCTGGTGGAAGCTGAAAAGACCATTCCGGCTGGCAACGTAGAAGTGCGCGCCGACAAGGTAGAAAACACCGAAGGCAAAGTGGAAGCCCGTGCGCAAGTCGTCTTCACCAAAGGTGAAAATGATGTTGCTATGATCCCGGTTCGCCTCGTCGCAGAAGGTTCCGGCTCTAAAGGCTCATCTGCATCTGTCGGTATTGGCGAGCTGCCAAATGTTATCATTCGCCGCGGTGATAACCTCTGGACCATTTCCCGCCGCCTTTATGGTCAGGGAACGCGTTACACCACCATCTATCAGGCAAACAGCCAGCAGATTCAAAATCCGGACCTGATCTTCCCGGGACAGGTGTTCATGTTGCCTGTGGCTGACCTGAATTGGAAAACAATTAATAACTGATCTGGATTCTTCTCTTCGAACGTCCTATTTAAGAAGAGAAAGCTTTCCAGATTAATCTTTCGGAAAGCGCTGGATGAACAATCCAGCGCTTTCTCTGGTTTGCAAACCTACTGCGCGCTCCCGAAAAGTGATTTCGGATGAGGGTGCGTTCCCAAAGAGGGCATAAGACCCTTTCCAATCTGATGACAATGGCGCGTTCAGGACCATTGCTCTTCTGATAAGACATTCCAAATTCGCCAAACCGCTTCTGCGTATTGAGAAGCGTGCCGGGCAACAAGGCACTAGCATGACTGCAACAAGCAAAAAACAGCAGGAAAAATCCGCCCCTGCTTTGGATGCAGACGATAAAGGCTTGCTTCGTTCACTGAAAACTCTCTGGGTTTACATGTGGCCTGATGCAAGGCCGGAGCTGAAAAAGCGTGTCGTTCTGGCCCTCGCGGCGTTGATTGTCGCAAAAATTATTACCGTTTTCGCACCCTACCTTTATGCATGGGCAACCGATGCCCTGACTGACAACAGTGTTCTGCCAAACTGGTTGCCGCCAATCCTCATTGCGCCAATCATGCTGGTGATTGCGTACAATGTCGCCAGGACCATGGCTGTCGGTTTTAACCAGATCCGTGACGCCATCTTCTCCAGCGTTGGCTTGCACGCCGTTCGCGAACTGGCAAACCTGACCTTCCAGCACCTCCATGCGCTGTCCCTGCGCTATCACCTGTCCCGCCGCACCGGTGGTTTGACCCGTGTGATCGACCGTGGGGTGAAGGGCATTGAAGGCATCGTTCGTTTCACCATCCTCAGCGGTATTCCAACAGTCGTTGAATTTGCCATGATGGCGGTTGTCATCTGGTTCCAGTTCGGTTTCTGGTACGTGGTCGTCGTTGGCGTCACCGTGTTCGCCTACGTCTACTACACCGTTGTGGCGTCTGATAAGCGTATTCAGATCCGCCGCGATATGAACAACGCGGACAACGATGCAAACAGCAAGTCCGTCGACAGCCTGCTGAACTTTGAGACTGTGAAGTACTTCGGCAACGAAGAGATGGAGCGTGGCCGTTTTGATAAGGCAATGCGTGGCTATGAGCGCGCGGCGATCAAAACATGGACGTCATTGTCCTGGCTGAACTTCGGTCAGGCGCTGATCCTGGGCGTCGGCATGACAACCTGTATGGTCATGTCCGCAATGGCAATCCAACGCGGCGAGCAGACCATCGGTGACTTCGTCATGATCAACGCGTTGCTCATGCAGCTGTCTGTTCCGCTCAACTTCATCGGCTTCATCTACCGCGAAATCCGTCAGGGTATTGCTGATCTGGAAGCCATGTTCTCTGTTCTGGCTGTTGAGCCTGAAATTCAGGATGAGCCACTGGCAGAGAACCTGAAGGTCAAGGAAGCCACCATCAAGTTTGAGGACGTGCACTTCCACTACGACGAAGAGCGCCCGATCCTCAAAGGCGTGAACTTCGAAGTCCCGGCTGGCAGCACCATTGCGATTGTTGGCCCATCCGGTGCTGGTAAGTCCACCATCTCGCGCT
Organism: Pseudovibrio denitrificans JCM 12308; assembly: GCF_001310815.1. GTDB lineage: Bacteria > Pseudomonadota > Alphaproteobacteria > Rhizobiales > Stappiaceae > Pseudovibrio > Pseudovibrio denitrificans. The sequence goes on along the minus strand of NZ_BAZK01000044.1, from coordinate 2,668 downwards.
TGCTGTTCCGATTCTATGACGTCACCTCAGGCCGCATCACCATTGATGGCAAGGACGTGCGTGAAGTCACTCAGAAGTCCCTGCGCGATCACATCGGCATGGTGCCGCAGGATACGGTTCTGTTTAACGACAACATCGCCTACAACATCCGTTATGGCCGCGTGAACGCAACAGATGAAGAGGTGAAGGAGGCAGCAAAGCTGGCCCAGATCGACCACTTCATCGAAGCATTGCCACATGGCTATGACAGTGAAGTAGGGGAACGTGGCCTGAAGCTCTCCGGTGGTGAAAAGCAGCGTGTGGCAATTGCGCGAACCATCCTCAAGAGCCCGCCAATCCTCATCCTCGATGAAGCAACGTCCGCTTTGGATACCCACACCGAGCAGGAAATCCAGTCCGCTCTGGATGTGGTCTCCAAGGATCGCACCACGCTCGTCATCGCCCACCGTCTCTCAACCGTGGTGAATGCAGATCAGATCCTCGTGCTCAAAGCCGGTGAAGCCGTAGAGCAGGGCACCCACGCTGAGCTTATGGCCAACGATGGTCTCTATGCCTCCATGTGGAGCCGTCAGCGCGAAGTCAGCGAAGCGGAAGCTCGTCTGGCAGAAATGCGTGAGGATGATCAAGCTTCATTTCCAGAGGCAAAAGTGCTGAAGAAGCCGTAATTGAGGGCATAAACGACAAGAAATAGTGGGTTGAAGGGAAAGCTCTGCGCGCAATCAGGGGAATCTCTGTTTAAATAAGCTAGAGTTGCTTGCACAGAACTCTCTGAGTTGCTCTATGAGCAGAAACTTAACGTCTGAGGGGTTCAATAGCTGAACCCCTCAATTGAGCAAAGGTGGTCGACGATGTCGTTGGTAGACAGCATTTCCAAGACACTGGTTCCCATTCATAGAGAAGGTTACCCGTTCATCGCCATTGCAGCTGTCCTGACCATCATTTTAGGGTGGTTCTGGTCACCTCTTTTCTGGATAGGCCTCTTCCTCACCGGATGGGTCTGTTACTTCTTCCGTGACCCAAAACGTGTCACACCCGTTAAAGACGGTCTGATTGTTTCCCCCGCAGATGGTACCGTGTGCCTGATGGGCTCCGCCATTCCACCGCGTGAGTTGGATCTGGGTGATCAGCCGATGATGCGTGTCTGCATCTTCATGGATGTCTTTAACTGCCACGTAAATCGTGCGCCAATGGCAGGCCGCGTCACGCGCGTTGCTTACAAAGCCGGAAAGTTCCTGAATGCGGAGCTGGACAAGGCAAGTGAGCACAACGAGCGCAACGGCCTGATCATTGAAAACGACAATGCCCGCATCGGCGTTGTGCAAATCGCCGGCCTCGTAGCACGCCGTATTGTGTGCTTCGTCAAAGAAGGCGAAAACATTTCTGCAGGTGATCGCTTCGGTCTGATCCGCTTCGGATCCCGTCTTGATGTTTACCTGCCACAGGGTACAAAGCCACAAGTTGCCTTGGGCCAGACCATGATTGCTGGCGAGAGTATTCTGGCAAATCTGAAAGATGAAGAAGCAGGCGACGTCGTTGCCCGCGTTTCTTAAGGTAGTATAGCGTGTCAAATCCATTTCCTCCCTACGAACCGGGAGTCAACCCGCCAATGGAAAAGGGAGTACGCGCAAGCGCATTCCCCTTCGTATTGTTTTACCAAATGTCGTCACCCTGCTGGCGCTGTGTTCTGGCCTGACAGCCATCCGCATGGCCATGGAAGACAGGTGGGATATGGCAATCGCTGCCATCTTCCTGGCTGCTATTCTGGATGCACTGGATGGCCGCGTTGCGCGCATGCTCAAAGGCACCACCAAGTTTGGCGCCGAGCTGGACTCGCTGGCTGACTTTGTGAACTTCGGTGTAGCACCGGGCATCATCCTGTACGCATGGATGCTGGAAGACGCCAGCTCCCTCGGCTGGATTGCTTCGCTGCTGTTCTCCATCTGTATGGCATTGAGACTGGCGCGCTTTAACGTGGCGCTGGACGATCCGAATAAGCCGAAATGGGCTAACAAGTTCTTCACCGGTGTTCCGGCCCCGGCAGGCGCACTGACAGTTCTGCTGCCGATCTATCTTGAGCGTCTGGGCGTACCGCATTGGAACGAGCTGGCATTGCCAGTTGCGCTCTACACCATGTTCATCGGCCTCCTGATGGTTAGCCAGCTGCCAACCTTCTCCGGCAAGCAGATCGGCACTCACATCCGCCGTGAATGGGTTCTGCCGCTGTTCGTCGTAGCTGTTGGTATCGTCGCACTGGCCGCGAGCTATCCGTTTGAATGTTTGACTGTGATCAGTCTCGGCTACCTCATCTCTATCCCGTTCGCATGGCGCTCCTACAAAATCCACTGTGTAACAGGGAAGGGGCCACACGCGGACTGTGATGTGATGACAACCGAGATTGAAGAGGAAAGCGTGTCAGAGGACAAAGCCTCTTTGAAAGTCAGCCTCGAAGACATCGCCAAAGCAGGCGTGCCTGATCCAAAACAGGATCAGGAGGACAGCAAGACTTAAAGTCATGCTGAAGCAATGAGATTTATGAAAGGCCGTGGAACGCTCCGCGGCCTTTTTTTGTTGACCTGACAACATCGCCCGCAAACATTCTCCCAGCTCCCAGCTCCCAGCTCCCAGCTCCCAGCTCCCAGCTCCCAGCTCCCAGCTCCCAGCTCCCAGC
>NZ_BAZK01000043.1 GCF_001310815.1 Pseudovibrio denitrificans JCM 12308 | reverse complement strand
AATGGCAACTGGGACTACACCTATGACAGCATCAACCAGCTGACAGCGGCCACCAATGTGGGCAACAGTGCACTGACCCGCAGCTTTACCTACAGCCCTTCTGGTAATCTGCTCTCTAAGAGTGATGTTGGCACCTACTCATATCCTGCGCCAACAGCTGCCCGTCCGCATGCTCCCACCAAGGCCGGGTCCTGGACCTTTTCTTATGATGGCAACGGCAACATGGTCTCCGGCAAGGGCCGCTCTCTGGTCTATGACGGTAAAGACCGTCCGATCTCGGTGACCATGGGCGGGGTGACCACTCAGTATGTTTATGGTCCTGATGATAAACGCTTAAAGAAGATCTCCGGTGGTCAGACCACGCTGTATCTGGGGGATGACGAAGAGATCCTGCCCGATGGTACGGTGATCAAACATCTGGATGGTTCTGTGCGCCGTGTGGGCACCGCCACCAACTGGATCCACCGTGATCACCTGTCCTCGGCCCGCATGCTGACCAACAGTACCGGTACTATCGCCGCGGTCAGTCGCTATCAGCCTTACGGCAAGCGTACAGATGTCCAGCAGGCAGCAGACACTCCGCGCGAAAGCAAGGGCTGGATTGGTGAACGTGATGATCCAGAAACTGGCCTAACTTATCTCAATGCCCGTTATTACGATGCTGATCTGGCTCGCTTCATACAATCGGATTGGTTCGATCCAACCCAGAAAAATGTCGGCACCAACCGGTATGCATACTCCGCAAACGACCCAATCAATAAATTCGACACAAATGGTAATTTCTTTGATTGGTTTGATAGTGATGAAGATGCCGCAGATTTTAACAATCGGATGGCTGATAGAGATGAAAGTTCAGCTGAGCAAATTAGAGACGGAAATCACGATTTCAAAGACAATGATATTGCAAATGCACATGCTGACGCTTTTGAAGAAAGATCTGAGTGGTTCCGCAATAGAGCTAAGCAGTCACGTTGGTCAAAGATTGGTGGCGATCTACTAAATCTTGTTGGGATAGGTACAGCGGCACTACCCTTGCCTATGAAAGGAGCAGTTAAAGGACAACCTGGAACTATACCTAAGAACCTAACTACCCCAATTACTGAAAGCCCACTTCCAGCTAATATTGCAGAAACATTTCGTAGTGGAACATACAGTACCGTTACTTTATCAGAGGCAACAACATTATACCGATCTTACGGTGGCAGTGCGAACAAGGTTGGCGCATATTGGACGCGTACTAAACCTAAAGGACCAATGCAATCTCAACTTGATAGCGCCTTAGCTCCACAATGGGGTAATTCAGCTCAACAGACTGCAACAATCACGGTCCCGAAGGGGGTCACTATATATGAAGGTGTTGCAGCTCCTCAGTCTGTCGGTGCTAGCAGTCTTCTTGGAGGCGGCAATCAAGTATACATACCAAGGGTTGATCCTAAATGGCTACACTAAATCACCAGAGAAACATATGCATTGCACTTGAAGAACTAGCAGCATTACTAGAAAACTGCGGTGAAATGCATTGGTATAAAGAAGTGAAGAAGATACAAGCTTCACCTGCTTCAGAGAAGTATCGAAACCTCCGAACTTGGTATGGAGGCATGGGATCTTTTAATGATCTAATTATTTCTCGATTTAATGGTCACACAATTTCAGAAGACCATGAGGAAATCGCAAACGATAAGTTATCAGTATTAAGAACTGAGATATACAACATGATTCAATTAGATCCATAAAACTACACTCCTGCGTCCACGGCCCTTTCCGCCGTGTTGGTACCGGACAGAGCCCGGTACCATCGCACAGCATGGGGTCTACTCAGGAACGCACGATATCGAGCAAAGAAGCAATTCAAAATATTGTATGAAGGCGAGTATATGTCTAGGTAGTTTTACTATTTTCATTCCAATAATTTTTTCAAGCCATCCTTTGTCAGGGTCTTTGGTTTGATGCTCTAAAAGAGTCTGAGGCCGGGAGGCTTGCTCCTGCTATTTGCTTAGCTGATCTTCAAAGGCTTGCCGCTCTCTTTCACGGTTAGCCTTCGTTTCTCGTAACTGCCTTTCTAATTAAGCCGTACGTTTTTAGACTGGTCCGGGGAAAGTGGAGAGCCTTCTGATACTCTAAGATCAGGAGGACTTTATGGATGCAAACATTACACGGAAGAGTTTAAGCGAGAAGCAGTGCAGCGGGTTGAAGTGAGTGGTCGGCTCATTCCTGAAATTGCCGCCAATCTGGGTGTGGGACGAGCTACGCTAAAACGCTGGATCAAGGAATTTTGCGATCATGATTTATTGATAGGGCTTTGTGAGGACGCTAGCAAAGAATTGGCTAAATTGCGCAATGAAAATGAGCTTTTACGGCAAGAAAGAGATTTGTCTAGAAAGGCGGCAGTGTTCTTCGCCAGGAAAACATGTCAGTGAGATACCAGTTCATTGATACACAGAACGCTTCTTGTTCAGCTGCCAGTCACTGTCCCTTTATAGCGTAAGCTGCCGTGAGTATTATGCTTGGAGAAATCAACCTGCGAGCGCCAGACAACGTGATAATATGGTACTCCTTGCCCATATCAAAGATTAATCTGAAGCATCGATCCAATATTCCCTGACTAAAATCAGTCAATGAAAATGATAATTGCCGGTAGTAATCATCGGCCTCTCCTCAGAATAAAATTCTGTTCAGTTGATGTCGCAATTGATCACCATTGGAAGCATTGAACCCTTTCAATCCATTGAGCTGTTTACGGAAGTCGCGCGTTACATCCCCAGCCTCTTTGAAATCACGAACAACATGAGGAGTGATTAAGATCAAAAGCTCAGTTTTCTTCTCGGTGTCTTCTTTGCGCCGGAACATTGTGCCCAACACCGGTACATCACCGAGGACAGGAACCTGAGAGTTGGTAGTCTCAGCTCTTTGCTGAATTAAACCACCTAGTGCAAGGCTTTCACCGTTGTTTACTACAACAGTGGTATTCACTTTTCTCTGCCTGATAGTTGGTGAGTCAATCCCAGATGTAGTTGTTTTGACTACGTCGCTGACTTCTTGCTGGATATCCAAAATTACCCGGCCGCTATCATTCACGCGGGGCGTTACCGACAAGATGATGCCTGTATCTTTCAGCTCGATTGAGTTGACGATCGTTGCATCGGAACTTCCGGTTCCAACTGAGGATTTTGTTGCAATCGGAACCTGATCCCCGATACGAAGTTCTGCTTTTCGATTATCAAGCACCATGAGGTTTGGCGATGAAATAACATTCACGTCAGTAATACTAGAAAGGGCATTAATAGCAAGTTGCGACTGTCCCGGTGAGAACAAGAATGAAAACCCTGGGAATGCAGATCCAACTGTCCCGTTTGCTGCATCAGTAAACTTGAAGCTGAAATTCCCGCTCTCAAAAAACCAGCGTAGACCAAACTTAAGTTCATCCGTGAGTGTCACTTCGGCAATAGTCGCCTCCAACAACACTTGGTTCGGTAAGGAGTCTAGTCGCTTCAACATTGGCAAAATCGCGTCGTATTCATCTTTGGTTGCGTAGACCAACACAGCGTTATTTGTCCCATCTGCGACAACTTTCACGCCACCTTTTGCTGATTGCACGTCCGCCCCTTCAACTGAGGCAGTATACGAAACATTTTGGGTCGGGTTTGGAGTTTCTTCGGAACTATCTTGACTAGTGTCAGCACTTTTGGAGCTTGGATTAGCGGTAGACAATAGCGATGCTAAGAGCTCTGATAGCTCATTCGCCTCTCGGTTTTGGATGTTGTAGACAAAGAGTTGACGTTTTGCTCCGCCTGCAACTCTATCAAAACGCTCAACCCACTTTTCAGCTTCCTTGAGGTACCTTGGATGCTTTGAGATGACCAGAATGGATGCAAGACGAGAATTAGGAACAAAACTGATTATGCCCTCCAGCGGTCCCTCTCGCCGCGAAGCAAAAACTGTCTCCATTTCTTTTACAATATCAACAGGATCAGCATTCTTTACTGGAAGCAGTGCAAAGGATTTTCCTCGCATAAGGTCTACGTCGAACAAATTAATTGCATCAACTGCTGCAGAGATATCGCGCGGAGATCCTGTGAGAAGCAATAAGTTACGAGCCTTGTCTACACGAATAATTTTCTCGCTCCCGATAATGGGCTCTAGGATCCGAACCATTTCTGAAGCCGCAACGTACTCAAGCGGTACAACACGTACAGCAAGCCCAAACTCCTTCAACTTGGTTGTAATCGGCAAACTGCCAGGATTTTGAGCTGGAACGATATGTACAAGGTCATCCCTAATAACCAGGGTTGCATTGTTATACTCTAACATAGATGCAAATACATCGAGCAGAGCTTCTATCTTCATTGGGCTGGTAGTTTGGAGAGTGATTGAGCCTTCGACTTCGGGATCGACGATATATCCTTTTCCTAAAATCTCACCCAGGACAACTTTGGCTGCAGCTGCAATGCTTGCATCCTTTAAGTTAAGTCGGACTTCTGTCTCACCTGAGAACGCAAACTGGCGGTGTTCTTGAGTTCCTAGAGACGATCCAGTCGCAGGATAAAGTACGGCCTGTCGTGGTTGATTCCCGCCAACGGTCCCTCGCGAGTTAACTGGAAAATATGAGCGACTAAAGCCACTTTGCGTTACTGGCCGCGTTAAACGTGTTTCTTCAAAATCGTCATCACCTAGGTTGTTGCCGGAGCATCCTGCCAACAGCAAAACAATAGATAAAATTAAAGCAAAAAAGGTCTGATGACGAAACAACACGTCAGACTCCATACGTCAGATCGAAGTTATTTATCTCTATTGATTTTTTAGGGTAAACACCAGCGACAAGCAGAGGTAACTGAGAAAAGAAATGCACTTTTTAAGTGGTTATTATTCAGGATATACAACTTGTGGAAAATCGAGCAGACACAAGCTTATGTTGTACAAAAAGAAATCTCTGCTGGCATGTCTTTGAGGTGCTTGCCTCTGGGATACTCCTCAAAATGAGTTGATGAAAAGCCAACCCATTTTAGAACTTTGAAGGGAGGTCTTTGTCCTGGCCTTAGTTCGATAACAGCCTCAAGAAAATACGCATCCGAAGTATCTGACAAGACCGAAATATCAATAGCGTACCTCTTATTGCTTGGATAGCCATTAAACGTTGATTTTGGTAGACCTTGTAGGCGCTTTTTAAGTTCTTCCGACAGGGCGTCATTTGCCAGACTATTTTGAATGCCAAAAGTCGTTAAGTCATTACGAATACTCTGAAAAAAAGCGGGATCAATGCCCTCTAATTCTTGCAGCTCATCAACAATAGCATAGGCACGAATTTGACGACGTTCTATGATAGCTTGGGTGACGTTCTCAAGAATTACATGTTGCTCATGAAAGGAACTAAAATACTTCTCAAGCAAGCTTTTACTTGCAAAGTTTAGATCAATCCTTCCGGCGATATCTTGAATGGAAATTGCAAGTCGATCCCTTTTATTGTATCGACAATATACTGCATCGCCATTTATCAATGTCAGTTTCTGCTCATATTCAGGCGAGGCGAAACGCTCTAGTAAAATGCCTACCGCCAGTTCCAGTCCAGAGCGAGCTGCTAACTGGCCATCTACTTCAGATAAGTACCTTTTCACCCGCAGAACATGGTTTTGAGCCGACGTTGAATAACCAATTACGATGCTCAAAATTAATGTGATACTCAATAAAACAGACGGAATAGCGAAGCCCCGTTTTTTTAATCCAATAAGTTTATTTTTGCCGGACAAAATGGACCTACAAATCAAAGCACTACAGAAGAAACGACAGCTAAAAAGAACGCAAAGATTTCTAGCACAAATCAGCGCTTTTAGCTTGTTGTTTTTCTCTATCGGCCTTTGCTCCACACTTTCATCTGAACCACTACCGAACGCGGTTGTGGGCTTCTCCATCCTATTGGCTATAATTTTAGTATACGGAGCGTCAGTCGATAGCCTCTGGTTTTTTATTCCCGATCGTACAAGCGCAGCACTTGCTTTATCAGGCTGCATAGCAACTCAAGTGCTTACTCCCAACGAACTCAAAATCAACATCTTGGCAGCCCTTACCATCGGCTTAGGCCTCTTAGCCTTTTCCAAACTTTACGTGCTCCTAAGGAACAGAACAGGACTGGGTTTGGGTGATATCAAGTTGCTTGCTAGTTCGAGTTTGTGGCTGGGTTTCCAAGGAGTTCCAAGCGCAATCTTCCTTGGTTCAGTTATAGCATTGCCATGATGATCGGTACCTCTGTCGGACGCAAGAAACTGACATTTCATACTCGCCTCCCATTTGGTCCCCCATTATCTTTGGGGATATGGATTACATGGTTGTTCGGACCTGTTATATTTATCTGGAGTTGAATTGAGTTTTGGTGTGAGCGTGATTATGAAATTGAATCTACGAGCAAAAAAAAGAGCTTCCAAAAAGGGCTTAAGCCTCTTGGAAGTCTTGGTTGTACTTTCAATTATTGCACTTGTTGCTGGCGTAGTTGGTCCTCGCGCAGTTTCATATTTGAGCCGTGCAAAATCAAAAACAGCGCATTTGCAGATAAACGAACTTGAATCTGCTCTCGAGCTATACTTCCTTGACAATGGTCACTATCCGGCAGAAACGGCTGGCTTAAACGCATTGATTGTAAAGCCTGCAACCGAAGAACGATGGAATGGCCCTTACCTTAAAAACCAGGCTGCAATTTTAGACCCTTGGAATCGAACATATCGATATCGCTACCCAGGGCAGGTTGGCGAGTTTGACGTTTATACTTTGGGCCGTGATGGAATAGAAGGAGGAGAGGGGGAAGATGCCGATCTATCAAACAGCTAGTAAGAATTATCAGATTGTCATCGCAAAACTGGTCTAATAAGCAACCTAAGGTGTGGCTCTGATTGAGCATCAGTAGAAACTATCGAAAGCTCTACAAGATCAGGGAGCTGGTTTTGCCCTTTCCATTCTGAAAACCAACTAAAATTGTCACCGATTGAGACTGTCTTCTTCAGTTCGCGTTTCGCGTAGCGAAATTTGACACTCTCCACATCAGACAACAAGTTGATCGGAAGGTGAGAAGCTTTCTCATCTAATGAACTCATTTTAATGGTGACCCGTTCAGTTGATTCTGAGGCCTTAATTTCCAGTATAAAGGGCGCAATAAATCCTTGCTCTGCTTTTGTGTATGATAAAAAACTCAAGCTATTCGCTTCACCTACAAAAAATTGTGTCGGCTCGCCACCTCTGGAACCACTAACATTGATGTTTTGCGCTCGGGAGATATAAGACCTCAAAGTCTGGAGCTGAGAGACTTCATTGCTATTTTGAGAGATAGTCTCAGTTCGTTGCCATACACGCTTTCCGAATGACAGAGTTCCCGAAATCCCAGCAGATATGACAAGCAGAATTGCGAGCGCAACCAACAACTCAACCATAGCAAAACCGGCTTTGGATCTAATCATTGCTCAGCCTATCTAATGTAACCAGCTGCTCCAGAACCACCAAAGGCAAGCGCGTGTTTCGGATTTCTTTGTCGTAAACCTTAATCTGGATCTGCCAAAAGCTACTGTTCACATATCGTCCTTTTTGCATCAACGAAGTGACTGACGAGACAGATAACTCTGCGCGAAAAATTCCCTCTCCTGAAACTACAAAATCACCATTTTCAAAGTTTCTTGCAGCCAGCATTTTATCCAACTGAGAGTGAGCATAAGCGTATGCCACGCTCGTTTTTTCCGCCTTTGTCAAAAGTTTGCTCGTACGCGTTGTGTTTTGAAAGACAAGTCCCATAACAACACTTAGCAAAGCGAATGCGACTAAGACTTCAATAAAAGCAAACCCACGTTTTCTTAGTATAAGAAAGTGCTTTCTTCTCATAGTGCTAGATCATTTACACTTAAAATCGCATCCATGATCACCACGACAAATGAACCAACCAAGAGGCCAATCACCAAAGTGAGGAGTGGAGGTAACACTTGCAAAAAGAGCTCAAGCTGCTGGCTTGTCTGTCTATGTAAAGCAGTACTGAGTTGTTGCATTTTATCTGGAAGTGTACCTGTTCGCTCTCCCATGACTATGAATCTTTTCAGTAGAACTGGAAGGTCGTCTCTCGTTTCAATCACTTGTGTTAGTTGCCCCCCATCTTGCAAGATGCGAAGGCACGCTTGAAGCAGATCTCTAATTACCGGGCTCGAATAAACTTGCTCTGCCGTCTGAAGCGCGTCGTACAAAGAAATACCATTCTTTTGCATAACAGCAACTAGACGTAACATTCGAGAGAGTTGAACATTAAGAGCGAAAGAGCCAATTACTGGGATTTTGTAAAATGCCACCGCTGTGTAGTACTGAACTGGTGCTAACGAGCCCAGTAGCTTTAAGAAGAGGCTCATAAGCAAGACAAAAATCGCAGCCTCGAAGTGATAAGATGTCACGAAATACTCAGCTCTTATCAAAATCTGGATTATCGTAGGAACCTCTTGACCAGCTCCAACAAACAATGGAGCAACGGCAGGAACCAAAACAGTGGTCAAAATAACAATTACAAAAATAGCAGCACATACCAAAATCAAAGGATATGTCAGACCTGACCTAATACGCTTTTTCGTCGCAACTTCGCTTTCAAGTTGATCCGATATGTCTTTGAGCACAACGTCTAATGCACCAGATTTTTCAGCAGCCTCGATCAACTTAACAATATAGTTTGGAAACACGCTGGGGTGCTGGCGCAGTGCAGAGCTAAATGAATGACCACCTTGTATTGCTTGGCACAGCGCTTCTAACGTTGCCTTAAAGTTTCTACTTCGCTCACTTTCTCTTAATATTTCTAACACATCCAACAAAGGCACATGGGAAGATACGAGATTGGACATCCCTAGAAAAAACCTAGCTAAATAAGCATTCCCTGTAGTTGCTCGTTTACGAGCAGGTTTGCTTTGCTTACTCTCTTTTTCAAGTGTTAAAGGGGTCAGATTGCCCATGCGCAACTGAGCATAAGCTTCAGCTTCAGATTCTGCAGTAATATGCCCCGTTTTATTCTCGCCCGTGGCTGTAAGCGCCTGATAGTAAAACTGTGCCATTTAGAAGGCCGAAGTCTCAAGTGTGTGACTACCAACTGTACTCATAACTTCTTCCAGGGAAGTGATGTTCTCGTTAGCTGCCCTTACACCATCTTCCATTAGGCTAAGAGCTCCTCGACCAGATGCAAGGTCAAAGATTTCATTCTCGCTTAATCCTTTGGTTATTGCATCACGGATGGCTTCATCAACCTCAACTAACTCACAAAGTGCTGTTCGACCCTTGTAACCAGACCCTCTACAATCCTTACATTTAGATTCCAGGCCCCGAGAACCAGATCCTTTGCAAGTCTGGCACGTTCTTCTGACAAGACGTTGTGATAGTACTCCGCGAACACACGATGCCACCAGATACGGTGCAACTCCCATATCAATCAATCGTGTAAAGGCTGAAACCGAACTGTTTGTATGTAGCGTTGAGAGAACAAGGTGACCTGTAAGGGATGCTCGCATTGCTATCTCAGCTGTCTCTAAATCCCGAATTTCTCCTACCATTATCACATCTGGGTCTTGGCGAAGAATTGAGCGTAAAGTATTCGCGAATGTGAGGCCGACTTCTGAATGAACCTGGACTTGATTAACACCTTTTATGCGGTACTCTACCGGATCCTCAACAGAAACCAGCTTTTTGTCGCTGTCATTTAGATGACTTAGAGCGGAGTAAAGTGTGGTTGATTTCCCACTACCCGTTGGGCCAGTGACTAGAATAATACCATTTTGGCTACTCAAAAGACCTTTCAGACTCTCTTGAATAGATGCACTGAACCCAAGTTGCTTCCAACTTGTCACATTCTCATCTTTCCGCAGCAAGCGAATGACAGTGCTCTCTCCATGCACCGCTGGAAGCGTGGAAACACGCAAATCTATCGATTGTCCACGAAGTACAAGAGAAACTCGGCCATCTTGGGGAACACGTCGTTCGGTAATATCGAGACCAGACATAATCTTAACTCTCGACAAAACAGAAGGGGCACTCTCTAAAGAGAGCCTGTCATGAAGCTCTAAGCGTCCATCCAAACGAAACCTGACATTTAGAACTGTCTCATCTGGCTCAAAATGAACATCTGATGCACCTTGAACAAGAGCAGATGCCAAAATGTTATTTACCTGCTTAATAACAGGCCCTTCATTAGCTAGAGCACGGAGTTGTTCAATATCATCTTCCCCATGCTGTTCGCCAACGCCTAATCCGTCCGTACCTATCCCGACCCCTTCAGGAAAATATAAGGACTGCAGGCCTAGCTGAATCTGATTTTCAGAAGCAAGCACGAGCTTGACATTAACATCAAGCAAATACTCTAACGATGAACGGATCTTTGTATCAATTGGATCATTGGTTGCAAGCCATAATGACTGCTCTTCAAACCGAATAGGAAGAACTTTAGATCCCAATAAATAATTGATAGGAATCAGATCTGGCAAAATAGGTGCTTCAGGCAGATCCTCCTCCACAAAAGTAGGTAGAGATAAGAACAAATGCCAAAATCTGAGTAACTCATCTTCATTGAGCAAACCTAACTCAATCAAGGCTTTATCAGCTCTAAAACTTGATGATTGGCTGGCAGACTTTAGTCGCTCAACTTCCTCAACGGAGAGGAACTCATAAAATTCGAGCGCAGCATACATCTGGGCAAAGAAACTGGGATCATTGCAATCCAGACTTTTAAGGTCAAATTTATACATGGAATTGAACACGGCTCGAATTACTAATATGTACTAGTATTAATTGTAGGGGAAACCGAGCTCAAGCATTATGCTACATAGTGGAAAAAAAATATTGCGACTTACCAAATTAACGGCAATCGAGCAGTTTTTTTTATGGTGGTTTTTTGAACTTGCGTCTGTGGGACGAGAGATAAAAGCAAAGTTGGGTTTTAATGAAAAATCAAACCACATCCTCTTTGTGTCCCCTAACCAGGAAGCACATGGAAAACATAGCGATTTTCGGTTTGAGATCTTTGATATTAAGCTAGGAACTTCAACGCCATTTATTGACTGGACGCAGTTTAAGGGACGTGAAGTAGACTTAGTACTGGCTCCTCAGCTGTGCCTAAACTTAAAAGAAAATTTTCCGATAGCTAATGATGAGCATCTCAGTAATGCCATTGATTTGTATGTAAAGCAAAACACTCCGTTTAATGAGAGCACTGCAAGTTGGACTTGGAGCGCATCATCAAAGCAATTTAGTTCCATTCATGTTGACATATCACTTGTTAAGCAGAGTATTAGTTCGAATATTATTGAGATATGCAAGAAAAAAGAGTTAGAAATCTCAAATATATTTACACAGAACAGCGACACACATAAGTTAATTAATCTACTTAAGCTAGAAACATCTCAACAAGTTAGAGTAAAATTTTGGCGCAAAGTAAACCTTGTACTTTTTGGGTTTATCATCGCCATCCTCCTCGCCGCGCATTTTAGCTACACAAAGGCGCATGATACTGCATTGATAGTGCTTTCCGAGAAGCTGACGGATGTAAAACGTAAAGCTGTTAGACAAAAAAAAGAACGCCTCAAAGCAGAGGAAGAACTCAATCGCCGCCTCTCGCTCTCCAGACATAAGGGGCAACATCGATCTGTATTAGCAATCTGGGAAGATTTGAGCCAAAACATGCCTGAGACCGCATGGCTAAATGAGTTTTACTTAGAAGAAGATCAAGGCCGTATCGCAGGTTTTGCTGCTTCTGCCGCATCATTGTTAGCAACCTTGGACCAGTTGGAAGGCCTGTCACAAGTTAGCTTCAATAGCCCTGTGACGATCAATCCCACCGATCGTCTTGAGCGATTTGACATTTCGTTTACGATTCAAAGGAACGATGAACAATGAAGGCTTTGAAGCAAAGGCCCCATCTTAGCCGCGTTCTAGCAGTTACTCTGCTTCTTTCATTTGCATTTGCGACAATTATTGTTGGCATAGTTCCACTTCAGAAAGAACTTAGTGAAAAGCAAGATCAAATTTTACGGCTTCGTGACCAGATTGGTCGTTTTGAAAGTGCAGTTTCAGAAGGAAACACCCCACACCAAACTTATAGTCCTCAGCAGCCAGAAGTTTGGTCAGGCAGAAGTAACGCAATTATCGCAGCACAACTTCAAGAGATCTTACAACGCAGCGCAAGTATCAACAATATTGCAATAGCAAGCATCCTACCAATCTCTGGCAAAGTAATCGATGGCTTTGAAACCATAGGACTTCGTCTAGAAGGCGATGGAGAAATCGGCGCTGTCCGAGATTTTTTGAGCTCTTTGGAAGTACACCGTCCCTATATTTTTCTATCAGCAGTTGAACTGCGCCCCAAGCCTACTTATGGCTATCAAAATCCGAATGAGCTACTGCCACTGACAGTACGCATAGACCTGTATATTGCGTCTGAGAGTGAAGAGCCGAACAATGCATAAAACACTGAAGCCATATCTCTCATCTCTTTTGCTGTCCTTGTTACTCCTGGCTTCATGCTGGATCTTCTATAGCGCCTTCATGGACAGCATCGACTTGACGCCTATTCACCAAGAAGCCGCTACTATTAGAGATGATCATGCACCAAAGCAAAATCGAGAAACTAACTTCCAACCCACAGTCAAAAGTTTTGATACAATTGTAAGTGCACCTCTATTTTCCGAAACCAGGAAGATGCCAGAGAAAAGCGCTCTCGTGTCTGAAGAAGACATTGCTCGCGATCCACCAGAAGATACTTCTCAACCTCCCTCAGAACAGCCAGTCAGCACCTCTACCCCTGTTCAAAGCGAAATAGAGGTTTTTAAGTGGAAACTAACCGGTGTTGTCCTGCAAAATGATACGCAGTGGGCATTGTTTCAAAAAGAGTCAGAGCAAGTATTGTTAAAAACTGGAGAAACACTGGATGGATGGGTGTTAGTCAAGATATCCGAAGAGTTTTGCACGGTGGAAAAGCAAGACCAGTTCTTTGATGTCCATTTATACGAAGTGGATACTTCGTTGCCCCCTTCTAATGAGCACATAACTGCAATATCCAATTCTCCATAACCCGTGCTATCCACTGAATATATTTCACGATAATAGATATTTCTAAAAAAGTAATTTTACACTCACAAGAATGAGCAAGCCAAGACTTCAAAACTACACGTTGTCACATAAAGGAAAGTCCTTTGCTTCATCCAGCTTTGACTTACATTTTGATACCAACCGTTCCGTATGCTTCTATTTGCATGAAGCACATTCAATAATGATTTATTAGATGCTATAAATCACTGACTATAGGTTGCGATTACAACTATGCATTGAGAGAATATCTCCACTTATATATTGGGATATCTCTGCAATGCTGTCACTCGCGGTTAATCTATCAAAGTCACGCGCTGTTTTAACCCCGTTTGTTGCTGCTAGCTTATTCGTTTCAAGCATTGTTCAACCTACAGTGCTACACGGATCAGAGTCGCTGTTAGGATATCATCATTCTCAAAGCCGATTAGAGAACTCCACTGCGGGGGGAACTGGCTTTTTCCAAAAACAGATCCCCATAGAAGCCCCTAGTTTTAAAGGTTTAGAACCACGCTTATCCTTTAGCTACAGTTCTGCAGCTTCGCGTTCAAGTGGACCAAACAATGTCCTTGGTGCAGGTTGGCATTTAGGTGGCTTGTCGCAGATAACACGAAGAGCAAAGCGCAATGGTTTGCCGCGATTTGATGAAGCTGATGAGTTTCTACTTGACGGTCAACGTTTAATCACGTGCTCTGAAAATACAAAGAAGGCCGGGTGCGCAGCAGGAGGTACGCATACCGCTTGGATCGAAAACTACCAAAAGATAAAAAAAGGTGACAAAGAGTGGATTGTAACCAGCCACGATGGAACAGTCCTCACTTATAAACCGCTATCAGAATGGGCAACCTATGATAGTAACAACAGCATCCAAAAGAAGCTTGCAGAGCAGTATCGCTGGCTCTTAGCAACAGTTAAAAATACCCTCGGCAAGACCGTAACTTATAGGTACGACTGCACAAACTTCCCTACTTGTCAGGTTCAGAAAATCTCTTATGATTCAGGCGCAGTTGAGTTTAATTGGGTTACTCGCCCTGACATTATGACCTATGCCACTGGCTTAAGCCTCGGCAATATTACACAGCGTTTGCAAAGTGTAGTGGTCAAATCTGCTGGAAAGACACTTCGTGCATATAAATTATCGTACGAGCTAAGCAGCACAACCAAAAAATCTTTGATTACAAGTATTCAAGAATTTGGAAGAGATGTAACCTTAAATAACGGCGCAGTTAGTGGCGGATCAAGCATTTCTGCAAGCACATTCTCTTACTCTCAAGTAAGCAAGACTTTGAAAACCGCGTCTCATAATCGATATAACATTGGGAGAGGTTCTGGATTTATCCCTTTAAGCCAGAACGTGAACAGCTTCACCTATAACAATGACATGCAGCTTGATGGTGTATCGACCAGTTACAGCGTTACAGGAGGCTTTTTCGGAGGTCCGGTTTCATACAGATGTTATTTTGACTTTTTTGGGAGCCCTTCGATTACGTCTTTTAATAGCGACACGAAAGACTGTTTGTCCGCTTCGATAAACGTGTTTATCGCACGACAAAGTTATTCTGATGAAAAGAAAATTTTTGTAAGTCGCAAAAAAAGAAACGGCTCTCAATCACTTGACCCGGTTACCTACAGCTCCCGTATTGGTGATTTTGATGGCGACGGATTGGAAGATATCATCGGCAACTCCGGTTCCGTCAAAGGAGTTTTTACTCGAAGCACAGTCGATGATTGGTCTGGTGACAGCACAGAATATCTGGTTGGTGATTTCAATAGCGATGGGCTAGCAGACCTTTATAAAGCAACTGATAGCAATATCTCCATTAAGCGATCCAATGGTGTCGATAGCTTTATTTCTCTCATTTCTCAAACAGGCTCATTTGGTAGCAAGCAAATTACGGGTGATTTAAATGGAGACGGAATCAACGATTTTCTCTCCTATGAAGGGGGGAGTAACTTCAAAGCTCACTACGTAGCGGGAAATACGCTTGTTTCTTCCGATATCTTCGCACTGGAAGGATATTCTGAAAGACAAAAGCCAGCATTCCAAGTGGCAGGCCTTGAGGGAGATGGGCTCCAAATCGCTGACCTGGATGGAGATGGACGCGGTGATATCGTTGCCCATTATTGGAAGAAAAACTCTAGCAGTTCCTACATCCAAATTTATCTGAATGAGGGCAATGAAACGTTCAAGTTGCTGTCAGAGAACGACGCGCACAGTGTGAGCGGTAGTGCAGCTGCCTTTGTTGGTGACCTGGACCGAGACGGTATTGCTGAGATCATCGAACGAGAAAACGGCGAAAAGAATATATTTGGTGACGCACGCTATTATGTGACTGACACTCTTCCCGACGTGATGATCAGCGCCACCGATCCCTCTGGTGTTGAGCAAACCATCAGCTACAGCCTTTACAAAGGAGAGGCCGACAACTGGTTCCCGTATCCGCGCCGGGTTGTCAGCTCCGTGACAACAAATGATGGGCGCGGCTCCCTTTCAACAACACACTACAGCTACTCTGGTGGTAAATGGGACTATGAGCGCTCCCTGTTTCTTGGTTTTGAGAAGATCATAACCACTTTGCCAAAGCTGGCAGGGGAGACAAACGCCCCAACCATTGAGACCACCTACCGCCAGGACGTCTCCTCCGTGGGCAAGATCGCGCAGCAGATCTGGAAAGATGGCGACGGCACCATCTTGCGCAAGCAAGTCCAAGAGTATGCGGTGCAAAATGACAATGAACCTTACACCTCCCTGAACACCGCCAGCTTGACCTACTCTTATGATGAAGGCGTGGAGCGGGTGCAAAAAACAACCCGC
>NZ_BAZK01000042.1 GCF_001310815.1 Pseudovibrio denitrificans JCM 12308 | reverse complement strand
TGCGCGCTCTTCAGGAGCACCATCGATTTCGTCATATGCTTTGAAGTCACCAAACTGTTTGGTGATCGCAGCGGTCAGAGTAGTTTTGCCGTGGTCAACGTGGCCAATTGTGCCGATGTTGACGTGCGGCTTATTACGCTCAAATTTTTCTTTTGCCATCGGATCTCTCCGTTCTCTCTTGAATCCCTTTGACTAATTGTGGTGAGGTTAGGCGTATTTCGCCATAACCTCGTCAGCAACAGCCTGCGGGACTTGGTCGTAATGATCGAACACCATGGAATACTGCGCACGTCCTTGGGACATGGAACGTAGGTTGTTTACGTAGCCAAACATGTTAGCCAGCGGAACCATAGCAGTGATAACGGTCACGACACCGCGGTTTTCGGTACCAGCAATCTGTCCACGACGGGAATTCAGATCACCAATCACGTCACCCATATAGTCTTCTGGAGTGACAACCTCAACCTTCATGATAGGCTCGAGAAGCTTTGGACCTGCTTTAGCCACAGCTTCGCGGAAACCTGCACGACCTGCGATCTCAAACGCGAGCACAGAAGAGTCAACATCGTGGTAAGCACCATCGGTGAGTACCGCTTTAATGTCGACCATCGGGAAGCCAGCGAGTGGACCGGAAGACATGACGGATTCGATACCTTTGGAAACACCAGGGATGTATTCCTTAGGAACGTTACCGCCAACGATCGTGTTATCAAACGCAAAACCTGCACCGATTTCATTCGGCTCGATTGAGAGTTTGATGCGAGCAAACTGACCAGTACCACCGGACTGCTTCTTGTGGGTATAATCCACATCTGCAGGCTTGGTGATGGTCTCACGGTAAGCAACCTGAGGTGCACCGATGTTTGCTTCAACCTTGAATTCACGCTTCATGCGATCAACAAGGATATCCAGGTGAAGTTCACCCATACCAGCAATGATAGTCTGGCCGGATTCTTCATCTGTCTTAACGCGGAAGGACGGATCCTCAGCAGCCAGGCGGTTCAGGGCGATACCCATCTTCTCCTGGTCACCTTTGGTTTTAGGCTCAACAGCGATCTCGATAACCGGATCAGGGAACTCCATGCGCTCCAGGATAACCGGCTTGAGAGGATCACAAAGAGTATCACCAGTGGTGGTGTCCTTCAGGCCTGCGATAGCCACGATGTCGCCTGCGTAAGCTACATCAATGTCATCGCGGGAATTTGAGTGCATCTGCATCATACGACCGACGCGCTCACGCTTACCTTTAACGGTATTCATGACAGAAGAACCTTTTGTCAGAACACCAGAGTAAATACGAGCGAAGGTCAGGGAACCAACGAACGGGTCGTTCATTACCTTAAATGCGAGCATACCGAGTGGCTCTTCGTCAGAAGATTCACGTACGGTTTCTTCTTCAGTCTTAGCGTCGATGCCTTTAATAGCAGGAACTTCAACTGGAGAAGGCAGGTAGTCAACAACTGCGTCGAGCAGAGGCTGAACACCTTTGTTCTTAAATGCGGTACCGCAAAGCACAGGAACGAATTCACCGGCGATGGTACCTTTACGGATCAGCTCCTGAAGCTTTTCAAAGGATGGCTCTTCGCCTTCCAGGTAAGCTTCCATTGCTTCTTCGTCGACTTCAACTGCAGTCTCAACCAGCTTGTCGCGGTATTCAGCAGCCTGGTCAGCAAGGTCAGCAGGAATGTCCAGCTCATCCCAGCTTGCGCCGAGAGCTTCACCATTCCAAACCAGTGCCTTCATCTTCAGCAGATCGATAACACCCTGGAACTCGGACTCAGCGCCGATTGGCAGCTGCAGGCAGAGTGGGGTCGCGCCAAGACGCTTCTCGATCATTTCTACACAGCGGAAGAAATCAGCACCGAGCTTGTCCATCTTGTTGACGAAGATCATGCGTGGAACGTTGTACTTGTCAGCCTGACGCCATACGGTCTCAGTCTGAGGTTCAACACCAGCATTCGCATCCAGAAGAGCAACAGCGCCATCAAGCACACGCAGGGAACGCTCAACTTCAATGGTGAAGTCAACGTGGCCTGGGGTGTCAATGATGTTCAGGCGCTTGTCGTTCCAGAACGCAGTGGTAGCAGCAGAGGTAATGGTAATACCACGCTCCTGCTCCTGCTCCATCCAGTCCATGGTAGCAGCACCATCATGAACTTCACCGATTTTGTGGGACTTACCTGTGTAGTACAGAATACGTTCTGTAGTAGTCGTCTTACCAGCATCAATGTGTGCCATGATGCCGAAGTTACGGTAGTCCTCAATTTTGTGCGAACGTGACATAGCGTCAGCCTCTATCTAGACAGATTACCAACGATAGTGCGAGAACGCACGGTTAGCTTCAGCCATCCGGTGGGTGTCTTCGCGCTTCTTAACGGAGTTACCACGGTTGTTAGCTGCATCAAGCAGTTCGCCGGAAAGACGACCAACCATTGTGGTTTCGTTACGACCGCGAGCTGCAGAAATCAGCCAGCGGATAGCAAGTGCCTGACGACGTTCTGCGCGAACTTCGACTGGAACCTGATAGGTTGCACCACCAACACGACGGGAGCGAACTTCTACCTGTGGCATAACGTTTTCGAGCGCCTGATGGAACATCTCGAGTGGGTTAGCCTTAGCTTTAGCTTCGATCGCGTCGAATGCACCGTATACGATGCGTTCTGCAGTGGATTTTTTACCATCGAGCATTACTGCGTTCATGAACTTAGTAACGATGATGTCTCCGAACTTTGGATCCGGAATAACTTGGCGCTTTTCAGCGGCGTGACGGCGGGACATATCGGTCTATATCCTATTATTTCGGACGCTTAGCGCCATACTTGGAACGACGCTGTTTACGATCTTTAACACCCTGGGTGTCAAGAACGCCGCGGATGATGTGGTAACGAACACCTGGCAAATCCTTTACACGACCACCACGGATCATGACAACGGAGTGCTCTTGCAGGTTGTGACCTTCACCCGGAATGTAACCAATAACTTCGAAACCGTTGGTGAGACGGATCTTAGCCACTTTACGAAGCGCTGAGTTTGGCTTCTTAGGAGTGGTGGTATAAACGCGAGTACACACGCCGCGCTTCTGCGGGCATGCTTCCATCGCTGGAACTTTGTTCCGCTTCGCCGGCACCTGGCGCGGCTTGCGGATCAACTGGTTGATCGTTGGCATAATTTGCCCTTTAACTACTTTTGCTCTTCGACCGGACGCAGTTTCTGGTAGACATACGCACGCGCACCAAGTCCACGAACAAAACATCCGCGGAGGGCGCTGCGAAACCAGAGGACCACGGACAGGTCCGCGGTCTTGCATTCGACTTGTATTCGCCTTTGAACCCGACAGCTTTAAGCTTCAGTACTCCGAGGCGAGGCGCCTCAGGAGAAGGACATTGCTTACTGCCTGCCATAAGGTTGCGCGGAAACTACTCATCAAGACACTGTTCGTCAAGTCCCTTCCAAGAGATTCTTGGCCGAAGACTCTCAGATTCATGCGGTGTATCCCAAGATTCAGGCAATTTCAGCTATTTCCTCGCAAAAGACCCCAAAATTTGGAAGCGCTTAAGTGTTCATTTCAGTTTGACTCTGAAGATTAAAAGGAAGTTAAGCACATCCCTACTCTGACTCATCGTCACCTGCCCAAGCCATTTGATTCTTATGGCTTTAACCGGATTTCAATTAGCCACTTAAGTGCAAATACTGCACCGACAACACACCGCCCTGCCCCTCTCCCCCAAACACAAAAAAGGAGAGGTCACCCTCTCCTTTTCAAAAATCCCAAGTCGGATCGATCACATCACTTAAAAGCGTAGGCCCGGCACACCTTAGAAGGTGATGACGGAGACGTTGCCAGCCAGTGCATCTTTGTAAGGCTGCACGAAGAACTCTTCCTCCGGAACCTCAGTGATATATCCGAGCTGATCCAGAGCTGCATCCGCATACCCCTGTTCACCCAGCGCTTCCACTGCACGGCGAACGGCACCATCATCATCCGGTGCAGTCACCATGACGTGGAATGGAACACCATCTTCTTCTTCGCCGTCTTCCTCTTTCCAGGCACGACCCATAATCAGGTAGACAACTGGAGGAGTGTCTTCGCCGTTTTCGATTTCGTTCAGATCAGACATCTTATTTCCTTCATCGCGGATCGGCTTATTCATCTAAATCGCCAATCACGCATCAAAATGGAAAAGCCGCCCCGAAGGGCGGCTTCACCGGAATTGTATTTTACCGAACCATTAGAACTGTTCGCCGCGGCTGAAATCTTCCAGCATGGAGTCCGCAGTGTTTGCAGTTGAAGCTGCACGGCGGGCATCCTGAATGAGATCATCACGCAGGGTCGCAATCTTGCGAGTGCGGTTCATCGCTCCGCCTGTACCCGCTGGGATCAGACGACCAACGATTACGTTCTCTTTCAGACCATCCAGTGGATCGATCTTACCGAAGACAGCTGCCTCGGTCAGAACGCGAGTTGTCTCCTGGAACGATGCAGCAGAGAAGAACGAACGAGTCTGCAAGCTTGCTTTGGTGATACCCAGCAGAACTGGAACACCCTTAGCAGGGTCACGTGCATTATCGATTGCACGCTGGTTTGCTTCTTCGAAGTCGATCTTATCAACCTGCTCACCAGAGAAGAACTCTGTCTCGCCTGGATCGGTGATCTCAACTTTCTGGAGCATCTGACGAACAATCACTTCGATGTGCTTGTCGTTAATGCCCACGCCCTGCAGACGGTAAACTTCCTGGATCTCGTTGACGAGGAAGGCAGCCAGTGCCTCAACGCCCTTAATCGCCAGAATGTCATGCGGTGCCGGATTACCGTCGATCAGGTATTCACCCTTCTCGATGGTGTCACCTTCCTGCAGGTGGAAGTGCTTGTTCTTTGGAATGAGGTACTCAACAGGCTCCAGGCTCTCATCGGTAGGATCGATGATGATACGGCGCTTGTTTTTGTAGTCTCGGCCAAAGCGGATCGTACCGTCGGTCTCAGCGATAATCGCGTGATCCTTCGGACGACGTGCTTCGAACAGTTCCGCAACACGTGGCAGACCACCGGTAATGTCTTTCGTCTTCGCAGATTCCAGAGGAATACGTGCAAGAACGTCACCAGCAGAAACCATGTCGCCCGGCTGAACGGACAGAATTGCGTCAACGGAGAGCAGAGAACGTGCATCGCCACCGCGAGCCAGTTTCTTGATCTTACCGTTTTCGTCCTGAACAACCATCGCAGGTTTCAGATCAGCACTACGCTGAGCAGAACGCCAGTCGATGACCACACGCTTGGTGATACCGGTCGCCTCATCGGCGGTTTCCTGAACAGATGCACCATCCACCAGATCTTCGAAGCCTACACGACCGGAAACTTCGGTCAGGATCGGACGGGTGTATGGATCCCATTCGGAAATACGGTCACCACGCTTGATGGTGTCGCCTTCGTCAACGAAGACCTTACCACCGTAAGTCAGACGGTGAGAAGAACGCTCGTTGCCGTCACTGTCGACAATCACAACAGACATGTTACGTGCCATGACGATGTTGTTGCCGTCAGAGTCGCGAACTACGTTGCGGTTACGGATTGTCACAGTACCTTCGAAGTTGGATTCGATGAAGGAGCTGTCAACAACCTGTGCCGTACCACCAATGTGGAACGTACGCATGGTCAGCTGAGTACCAGGCTCACCAATGGACTGCGCAGCGATAACACCAACAGCCTCACCGATGTTTACCGGAGTACCACGTGCAAGATCACGGCCATAACAGGTCGCACATACACCGGTCTTGGTTTCACAGGTCAGCACAGAGCGGATCTTGACCATCTGAACCTTGGCAGCTTCAATCTGCTCAACGTCCTTCTCGTCAATCAAACGTCCCTTAGGAACGATCACTTCACCGGTCTTGTTGTTGACCACGTCTTCTGCAGCCGTACGGCCCAGAACACGCATACCAAGAGTCGCGATCACGTTACCAGCATCAACGATTGGCTGAACGGTGATGCCACCTTCGGAACCACAGTCAACTTCAAGAATGATGCTGTCCTGTGCCACGTCAACCAGACGACGGGTCAGGTAACCGGAGTTCGCAGTCTTCAACGCCGTATCGGCAAGACCCTTACGGGCACCGTGGGTGGAGTTGAAGTACTCGAGAACCGACAGACCTTCTTTAAAGTTCGCGATAATCGGGTTTTCGATGATGGAGCCGTCCGGCTTCGCCATCAGACCACGCATACCACCGAGCTGCTTCATCTGTGCTGGAGAACCACGAGCACCGGAGTGAGCCATCATGTAAACAGAGTTCATCTGCTTCTGACGACCTGTGTCCTCTTCGAACTCGGTCGCAGAGATGCGGCCCATCATTTCATCAGCAACTTTGTCGGTACATTTCGCCCAGGCGTCAACAACCTTGTTGTATTTCTCGCCCTGGGTGATCAGACCGTCATTGTACTGCTGCTCGTATTCAGCAACCATCGCCGCGGTGTCATCAACCAGCTTCGCCTTGGTGCCAGGGATAACCATGTCATCCTTACCGAAGGAGATACCGGCGCGACATGCGTTCTTGAAGCCCAGCTGCATGACGCGGTCACAGAAGATGACTGTCTCTTTCTGACCACAAGCACGGTAAACCGTGTCGATCATCTTAGAGATTTCTTTCTTCGTCATCAGCTTGTTACAGACGTCGAACGGAACTTCGAAGTGCTTAGGCAGCAGCTCTGCAATCATCAGACGACCTGGAGTGGTCTCATAGATTTCAGAGGTTGGGTTGCCCAGCTCATCAACAGTCTTGAAGCGGCCACGGATCTTGGAGTGAACAGTGATAACACCGTTCTCAAGCGCGTGATGCAGCTCACCCATGTTACCGAAGGCCATGCCTTCTCCTGGCTCACCTTCTGCATGATGGACAGATAGTAGAGACCAAGAACAATATCCTGAGACGGCACGATGATCGGACCACCGTTCGCCGGGTGCAGAATGTTGTTGGTAGACATCATGAGGGTACGGGCTTCAAGCTGCGCTTCCAGAGAAAGCGGAACGTGAACAGCCATCTGGTCACCATCGAAGTCAGCGTTAAACGCGGAACAGACGAGCGGGTGCAGCTGGATTGCCTTACCTTCAATCAGGGTTGGTTCGAATGCCTGAATACCAAGACGGTGAAGCGTAGGTGCACGGTTCAGAAGAACTGGGTGCTCACGGATCACTTCATCAAGGATATCCCAAACTTCCGGACGCTCTTTTTCAACTAGCTTCTTCGCCTGTTTAACAGTGGAAGAATAACCCTTCGCGTCAAGACGGGAGTAGATGAACGGCTTGAACAGCTCAAGCGCCATCTTCTTAGGCAGACCACACTGGTGCAGCTTCAGTTCAGGACCCACGGTAATAACGGAACGACCGGAGTAGTCCACGCGCTTACCAAGAAGGTTCTGACGGAAACGACCCTGCTTACCCTTCAGCATGTCTGAGAGGGACTTCAGAGGACGCTTGTTTGCACCCTGGATCACACGGCCACGACGACCGTTGTCGAACAGCGCATCCACGGACTCCTGAAGCATACGCTTTTCGTTACGGATAATGATATCCGGCGCGCGCAGTTCAATGAGACGCTTCAGACGGTTGTTACGGTTGATCACACGACGATAAAGATCGTTCAAGTCAGACGTCGCAAAACGGCCACCGTCCAGTGGAACCAGCGGACGAAGATCCGGTGGAATGACTGGAACAACAGTCAGGATCATCCATTCAGGACGGTTTCCGGACTCGATGAACGCCTCAACAACCTTCAGACGCTTCGCCAGTTTCTTAGGCTTCAGCTCAGTGGTTGCTTCTGCGATTTCCTGACGGATCTTTTCAGATTCACGCTGCAGATCCATGCTTGCAAGGATCTCGCGGATCGCTTCAGCACCAATCATCGCAGTGAAGCTGTCTTCACCGTATTCGTCCTGAGCAGCAACATACTCTTCTTCAGAAAGCAGCTGACGCAGCTTCAAAGGAGTAAGGCCTGGCTCAATAACAACGTAGTTCTCGAAGTACAGGATGCGCTCAAGATCCTTAAGCGTCATATCCAGCAGCATGCCGATACGGGATGGCAGCGACTTCAGGAACCAGATATGCGCAACAGGAGCAGCAAGCTCAATGTGGCCCATACGTTCACGGCGTACACGGGACAAGGTGACTTCAACGCCACACTTCTCACAGATAACGCCTTTATATTTCATGCGCTTATACTTACCGCACAAGCACTCATAGTCCTTGATAGGACCGAAAATCCGAGCACAGAACAGCCCGTCGCGCTCTGGCTTGAAAGTTCTGTAGTTGATCGTCTCCGGCTTTTTGATCTCACCGAACGACCAGGACAGAATTTTCTCCGGGCTGGCGATCGAGATGCGGATATGATCGAAGGTCTGTGCGGGAGCCTGTTGATTGAACAGGTTCATGACCTCTTGCGACATCAGCTCTCTCCTAAAATGCGCGGTTTGGGGAGCGTGCTAGTTAGCAGGCTCCCCTCTTCCGGCATGAATACATGACTTACAGCGAAATACCTTGAAAGGTCCTATTCCGCGGCATCGATTGCTTCAGCGTCATCATTGGTCGAATGACGCGGTTCCTTATCCTGCAACTCGACATTGAGGCCCAGGGAACGCATTTCCTTGACGAGAACGTTGAAGCTCTCCGGAATGCCCGCCTCGAATGTGTCGTCACCCCGGACGATTGCTTCGTAAACCTTGGTACGACCAGCCACGTCATCAGACTTAACTGTGAGCATTTCCTGCAAGGTGTACGCTGCGCCATAAGCTTCAAGCGCCCACACTTCCATCTCACCGAAGCGCTGACCACCGAACTGTGCCTTACCACCCAGCGGCTGCTGAGTAACAAGAGAGTAAGGTCCGATAGAACGCGCGTGGATCTTGTCGTCAACCAGGTGGTGAAGCTTGAGCATGTAGATGTAACCAACAGTGACCTGACGGTCGAACTGCTCACCGGTACGTCCGTCAAACAGAGTTGACTGACCGGATGGCTTCATCTCAGCAATGTTCAGCATGTCAACAACGTCTGGCTCACGTGCACCATCGAAGACCGGAGTCGCGATGGAAACGCCATGACGCAGCTGCTCACCAAGTTTCGCAATGCCTTCGTCGTCGTATTCTTTAACCGGCTCACCCTTCAGGTTATCGCCGTAGATTTCGACAACTTTGCCACGGAGCTGTTCGATCTCGCCAGACTTACGATATTCATCGTAAAGCTCACCGATCTTCTGCCCCATGCCGGCACAAGCCCAGCCAAGGTGCGTTTCAAGAATCTGACCAACGTTCATACGGGACGGCACGCCCAGTGGGTTCAGAACAATGTCCACGTGCTGACCATCCTCGAGGAATGGCATGTCTTCACATGGGTTGATCTTGGAGACCACACCTTTGTTACCGTGACGACCAGCCATCTTATCGCCTGGCTGAATCTTACGCTTAACCGCAACGAAGACCTTAACCATCTTCATTACGCCAGGTGGCAATTCATCACCACGCTGCAGCTTCTCAACCTTGTCGATGAAGCGCTGCTCAAGACGCTTACGGCTCTCGTCATAAGAACCACGAAGCGCTTCCAGCTCGCTCATCAGCTGCTCGTCTTCGACAGCAAACTGCCACCACTGAGAACGTGGGAACTCGTTCAGAACGTTTCCGTCGATCTCAACACCCTTGCGGAAGTTCTTCGGACCACCAACAGCCACATGACCCATGATCATCTCAGCCAGACGGCCATAGACGTTACGGTCAAGAATTGCCTGTTCGTCGTCACGGTCTTTCGCAAGACGTTCGATCTCTTCGCGTTCGATAGCCATTGCGCGTTCGTCTTTTTCAACGCCGTGGCGGTTGAATACACGAACTTCAACAACAGTACCGACAACACCTGGAGACAGACGCAGAGATGTGTCACGAACGTCAGAAGCTTTCTCACCGAAGATCGCACGCAGAAGTTTTTCTTCTGGTGTCATCGGGCTTTCGCCCTTTGGAGTGATCTTACCAACGAGAATGTCGCCTGGTTTCACCTCAGCACCAACATACACGATGCCAGCTTCGTCGAGGTTCTTCAGCGCTTCTTCAGAAACGTTAGGAATATCGCGAGTGATTTCTTCAGGGCCAAGCTTCGTATCACGTGCCATCACTTCGAATTCTTCGAGGTGGATGGAGGTGAATACGTCATCACGAACGATGCGCTCGGACAGAAGGATGGAATCCTCGAAGTTGTAGCCGTTCCAAGGCATGAACGCGACCATAACGTTACGGCCAAGCGCCAGATCACCCAGATCGGTCGAAGGACCGTCTGCAATGATATCGCCCTTGCGAACCCGGTCACCCACGTTCACCAGCGGACGCTGGTTGATACAGGTGTCCTGGTTGGAACGCTGGAACTTCATCAGGCGGTAGATGTCTACGCCAGACTTGGAAGGATCCAGATCTTCCGTTGCACGAATAACGATACGTGTTGCATCAACCTGGTCAACCACACCGCCGCGACGTGCGCCGATAGCAGCACCAGAGTCACGAGCAACGATTGGTTCCATACCAGTACCAACAAATGGAGCCTGCGCACGAACGAGCGGCACAGCCTGACGCATCATGTTGGAGCCCATCAGTGCGCGGTTCGCATCATCGTTCTCAAGGAACGGAATGAGCGACGCAGCAACGGAAACCAGCTGCTTCGGAGACACATCCATCAGATCAACGCGGTCAGAGGTGACCAAGATGTTTTCACCTGCGTGACGACACTGAACCAGGTCGTTCACGAAGCTACCATCTTCGTTCATCTCAGCGTTTGCCTGAGAAACGTAGTACTTGCTCTCTTCCATAGCGGAGAGATAGACAACGTCCTTGGTCACTTTACCGTCGATCACGCGGCGGTATGGGCTTTCAATGAAGCCATACTTGTTCACACGCGCAAAAGTCGCCAGTGAGTTGATCAGACCAATGTTCGGACCTTCCGGTGTCTCAATCGGACAGATACGACCGTAGTGAGTTGGGTGAACGTCGCGAACCTCAAAGCCTGCGCGTTCACGGGTCAAACCACCTGGGCCAAGCGCTGAGAGACGACGCTTATGCGTGACTTCAGAGAGTGGGTTGGTCTGGTCCATGAACTGGGACAGCTGGGAAGAACCGAAGAACTCGCGCACAGCAGCCGCAGCAGGTTTTGCGTTGATCAGGTCCTGAGGCATCACAGTGTCGATCTCAACAGAGCTCATACGCTCCTTGATCGCACGTTCCATGCGCAGCAGGCCAACACGGTACTGGTTTTCCATCAGTTCGCCAACAGAACGAACACGACGGTTGCCAAGGTTGTCGATGTCATCGATTTCGCCGCGACCATCACGCAGGTCAAGCAGCAGGCCGATAACAGACAGGATGTCTTCCTTACGCAGAACACGAACAGTGTCTTCACACTCAAGGTCAAGACGCATGTTCATCTTCACGCGACCAACAGCGGACAGGTCGTAGCGCTCAGCATCGAAGAACAGAGACTGGAACATAGCCTCAGCTGTTTCGAGGGTTGGCGGCTCACCAGGACGCATCACGCGGTAGATGTCAAACAGAGCACCTTCGCGGCTGTCGTTCTTGTCGGCTGCAAGTGTGTTACGGATGTAAGGACCAACGTTAACGTAGTCGATATCCAGAACAGGAAGATCGTGGTAGCCACGCTCGATCAGCTCGTGGAGCAGCTTTTCAGTCAGCTCTTCACCAGCTTCAGCGTAGATCTCACCGGTACCCATGTCGACAATGTCTTCAGCAAGGTACTGGCCGTACAGATCCTCATCAGTGCCCTTCAGAGACTTAACGCCCTTTTCAGTCAGCTGACGGATTGTACGAGCGGTAATTTTCTTACCAGCTTCTACAACCACTTCACCAGAAGCAGCATCAACCATGTCGTTGACGGCTTTGGTGCCCTTCAAACGAGCGCCATCAAACGGAACAGACCAGCTGTTCTCGCCGGAGCGAACGTAATCGATACGCTTGTAGAAGGTGTTCAGGATGTCTTCGCTGTCCAGACCAAGCGCCATCAGCAGGGATGTCACTGGGATCTTACGACGGCGGTCGATACGTGCGTGGACAATGTCCTTCGCATCGAATTCGATGTCGAGCCAGGAACCACGGTAAGGAATCACACGTGCGGCAAACAGCAGCTTACCGGAAGAGTGGGTCTTACCTTTGTCATGGTCGAAGAATACACCCGGGGAACGGTGCATCTGAGACACGATAACGCGCTCTGTACCATTGATCACAAAGGTACCGTTATCGGTCATGAACGGAATATCGCCCATGTAGACATCTTGTTCTTTGATGTCTTTAACCGATTTTGCGCCAGTATCTTCATCCACATCAAACACGATGAGGCGAAGCGTCAGCTTCAGTGGCGCAGCGTAAGTCATGTCACGCTGGCGGCACTCTTCCACATCATACTTTGGTGCTTCAAATTCGTAATCTACGAATTCAAGAAGGGAATTGCCTGCAAAATCCGAAATGGGGAATACGGACTTAAATACGGCCTCTAGGCCTTCGTCAACGCGGCTATCTTCTACCTTATCAACTTGCAAGAATTGGTCATAAGACGCCTTCTGCACTTCGATAAGATTTGGCATAGCCGCTACATCGCGGATGGATCCGAAGTATTTACGGACCCGCTTGCGACCGTTGAACGTCTGCGTCATTGTCGCTCCTCGTATCACTCAAGGTGACGGTTCAGAAAAACGACGCCCTGCACATGACAGAAAACGTAGCTTCTCAGAACCGTCCACTAAAGGCACCTTGCGGCACCCACCCCCGTCGGGACGTTTACCCCGGCCGGGAAACCCGCCAGGGTACGGAAAAGGTCCCGGATCGCTCCGGGACCAATATCTGAAGAACTCAGGATTACTTGAGTTCTACTTTTGCACCAGCTTCTTCGAGCTTCTTTTTCAGCTCTTCAGCTTCGTCTTTTGCTACGCCTTCTTTAACTGGCTTTGGAGCGCCTTCTACGAGCTCTTTAGCTTCTTTCAGGCCAAGACCGGTGATCGCACGTACTTCTTTAATTACGTTGATCTTCTTCGCGCCAGCGTCAGCCAGGACAACGTCGAATTCAGTCTTTTCTTCAGCAGCAGCAGCTTCGCCGCCAGCAACAGCAGCAACAGCTACAGGAGCAGCAGCGGAAACGCCCCACTCTTCTTCGAGCATTTTGGACAGCTCAGCAGCTTCCATAACGGTCAGTGCAGAGAGTTCTTCTACGATCTTTGCGAGATCAGCCATTTTTCAGTACCTTGTTGTTCGAACCGTTTTCGGTTTTGACAAAAATTGTGTGGTTCCGCCTTACGCGGCTTGGTCCTTCTCGGCGTACGCATTGAAGACGCGAGCAAGCTGCCCGGCCGGTGCGCTTGTAACCTGAGCGATACGGGAAGCTGGGGTCTGGATCATTCCAACCAGCTTGCCACGAAGCTCGTCCAGAGACGGCATCGTTGCCAGTGCGTTAACACCAGCAGTGTCCAGGTTAGTTGAACCAAGAGCACCACCAAGGATTACGAAGTCTTCGTTAGCCTTAGCGAAGTTAGCAGCAGCCTTAGGCGCAGCAACTGGATCATCGGAATAAACGATGACAGTTGGGCCTTTGAACAGGTCGCTGATGTGCTCGAGTTCAGTGCCTTGAAGGGCAAGCTTGACAAGACGGTTTTTAGCAACCTTTACGGTGCCGCCAGCTTCACGAGCATCAGCACGCAGCTGAGTCATCTGAGAAACTGAAAGGCCCGCATAGTGCGCAACGACAGCAACACCAGTGTTAGACAACACTTCGTTGAAATCGCTGACGAACTTTTGCTTATCCGCTCTTTCCACTTGCCTTCTCCAGTTGGCAGCAATTCTCATTGCCGCCGGTTTGCCTTTGCCGCATCAAAATTGGGTTAAACCCAACCTCGACAACGACGATTAGGGTCCTGTCCCCTTACGCGCCGGAGAGACGCAGCAAGGCAATTTGGTTCGAACCGCAAGGTTGAAGTGCAAGTGTGCATATCAACCAAATCAGTTCTTCTCCATCTATGCAGGCCTTTCTTAGCGAAAACTTAAACCAACGAATGTTGGCACCTGCAGTCTCGGACAGGGATGCCGAAGGACCATAACAGTCTTTCAGCGGTAAAACCTCCCACATAAAAGCGGGAGGTAACTCTTATAGGCGAGGTGTTTACTCGGTAATGGAGCCGAGTTCAACCTTTACGCCTGGTCCCATCGTGGATGAAAGTGCTACGCGCTTAACGTAGGTACCTTTCGCACCAGATGGCTTAGCTTTGATCACTGCATCAACGAGAGCTTTTACGTTCTCTTCCAGCTTGGAAGCTTCAAAGGAAGCTTTGCCAACGCCAGCGTGGATGATACCAGCTTTTTCAACGCGGAACTGTACAGAACCACCTTTAGCGTCTTTAACAGCCTTGGTCACGTCTGGGGTCACAGTGCCAACCTTAGGGTTTGGCATCATGCCGCGTGGGCCAAGAACCTTACCAAGACGACCAACCAGTGGCATCATGTCAGGTGTTGCGATCACGGTGTCGAAGTTGATGGTACCACCCTGAACTTCTTTAACCAGCTCTTCTGCACCAACGATGTCAGCGCCAGCAGCTTTAGCTTCGTCAGCTTTCGCATCACGAGCAAATACTGCAACGCGTACGGTTTTACCGGTACCGTTTGGCAGAACACATGCACCACGAACCATCTGGTCAGCGTGACGTGGGTCAACACCAAGGTTGATTGCAACTTCAACAGTCTCGTCAAACTTCGCAGTGGAGTTGGACTTGATCAGCTCGAGAGCTTCGCTAACTGCGTACTCTTTGTTGCGATCTACACCTTCGCGAGCAGCTTTAATGCGCTTACCTACTTTAGCCATGATCTATTACTCCGTAACTTCCACACCCATGGAACGGGCGGAGCCTTCGATCATCAGCATTGCTGCTTCGACGTCGTTAGCGTTGAGGTCTTTCATCTTAGCTTCAGCGATCTCACGAACCTGAGCTTTAGTGATGGACGCAACAGTACCGCGACCAGGTGTCTGAGAGCCAGACTTGATCTTAGCAGCTTTCTTGATGAAGAAAGAAGCTGGAGCAGTCTTGATCTCAAATGTGAAAGACTTATCGGAATAATAAGTGATGGTGGTTGGGCAAGGAGCACCCTTCTCAACATCCTGGGTCTTAGCGTTAAACGCCTTACAGAATTCCATGATGTTCAGACCGCGCTGACCCAGCGCAGGACCAATTGGTGGGGATGGTGTAGCAGAACCTGCTGGCACCTGAAGCTTTAGATAGCCTTCAATCTTTTTCGCCATAATTCTCTCCAGAATGGATCTGTGAAGTCACCAAGGGCGCTTCACTGGATAAGAGAGCGGGCGGTCTGGCTTCCGGCACACTGACGAAAGTGCGCCTCACCTGCCGCCCCAACCCGGACTTAACCGACTTTGTCGACCTGTCCGTATTCAAGCTCAACCGGGGTAGCCCGGCCGAAGATGGACACAGTCACTTTCAGACGTGCCCGTTCCTCATCGACTTCCTCGACAAGACCAGAGAAGGAAGCAAACGGGCCATCGCTGACGCGAACCTGCTCACCAACTTCAAAGCTGACAGAAGGTTTCGGAGTTTCGACACCTTCCTGAACCTGATTAAGAATACGCTGCGCCTCAGCCTCAGAAATCGGCATTGGCTTCTTGTCGTTACCAAGGAAGCCGGAAACTTTCGGCGTATCGTTGATCAGGTGATAAGCATCATCGCTCATTTCCATCTTCACCAGAACGTAGCCTGGGAAGAACTTGCGCTCGGAATCAACCTTGCGACCGCGACGTACTTCTACGAATTTCTCGGTCGGAACCAGAACTTCGTCAAATGAATCTTCAAGACCCTGCTGCTGAGCTCTTTCTTTAATCGCTTCAGCAACTTTACGCTCGAAATTCGAATAAGCGTGAACAATATACCAGCGCTTAGCCATCTTAAATCCTGTTCCTACTAGAATTGCCTGAAATGCTATTAAAAGCCAAGCACTAGGCTGATACCCCAGCTCATCAGCTGGTCAGCAGCAAGAAAGAACATCGCCGCCAGGAAAACCATGATGAAAACCATCAGCGTGGTCACACCAGTTTCCTTACGCGTCGGCCAAGTTACCTTCGCAGTTTCCGAACGAACTTGCTGGATAAATGTAAAAGGATTGGTTTTTGCCATCCGGTCCCGGCCCATTACACGACAGGTGGGCGCGTAGATTCTTCCACGCGCCCTATCCCTGAAAAACTCTTCATATGCCACCAACTTCGATTAATCAAGATTTTTCTCGATAAGAAGAGATGGCAGGGGCAGCAGGGCTCGAACCCGCGACCTACGGTTTTGGAGACCGTCGCTCTACCAACTGAGCTATACCCCTACAATGTCCCGTTCGGGACAAAAACCTTTTCCTACCAACAAAGCGTTTCGTCGGAAGGAACCGTGCCGCAATACACACCGCGGCACGATATGTAAAGACTTAAAAAGTCTTTATTCGATGATTTCAGCTACCACA
>NZ_BAZK01000041.1 GCF_001310815.1 Pseudovibrio denitrificans JCM 12308 | reverse complement strand
GGGGCAAGAGATGTGATGGTTGGCGCTCAGAGAGGAACTGGATAGAGAAGCCTTTGCTGAGGCCCTCAGGGCTAAAAAGTTAGGATGTTGATCGAAGTGTTTACCTCGTGCCTGCTTGGAGTATTACGGGTGCGGACCCAGAAAATTCGATGCCTTTAGGCAAGACTATATCTGTCTTGACTGGTCAAAGAGCCTACCAGACATGTGTAGTGCTGAAGCAGTGTGCAGTGTAGGAGCCAGGTTGAGGCTGTTACGTCATCAAAAAGCCGGTCTGGTCGGAAGCTGGTGTAAAGAGACTCGCAGGCAAAAGAGGACGGCTGACTCGGTTACTGTGAAGCAACAGAGCAGGTGCCGGTCGCGCTGTAACCCGTGAGGCTGTGATCGGTTGCGTGAACGAACTTGCATCAGTCATCATGCACCTCTTTGAGGATCAATGTAGCTTTGCGTTCTTAGGTGCGTTGGTTTGAAAGATTTACGTTCCAACTGCGTTGATCGGTTGGGAATGTGTGTGCCAGAGCAATAGAAGAAGTTCTGTCAGGTTTTCAGAATGAGTGCCGGTCATGGGGATCGTGCAGGTAAATGAACCGTCTGTTCTAGCGGACGGTTTTGTACCGTGACTTAAGTTATCCCCGTACCTTGCCGTCAAGTTCTCATGAGCCGTTGAAACTGTGAGGGGATATAGCGGGAATAACTGCCAGAAAGACAAGGTCGGTCTGTGAGAATACATGCCCAGTTGAGAAGGCATGTAAGCTAGTGAATGTGGCACTCATAGTCCTAGGCACTGGCGATCCTGTCTGCTGAGGCTTATTCCCTTTGCTCCTGCCACCAGAACTCTGCCATCTATGATGTACTCACAGTCGTCAGCCTGTGTAACGGAGAGGCCCGATACCGGCATCAAGCTGTGCCGATTAGAGTGCTCCCCTCAAGTTGCTGCCGCTGCAGTTTCCGACCCCAGTTAACATCCGGCGCAATACTGTGCAAGAGAGGGGGGGTAGTGTCAGAAATCACGAGGCGCCCCCTCAAGAGCGCCCCGCAGTTCATTCGTTCCCGTTACCCAAACATATCCGTGGTAATCCCGGCGTACCAACAAACTCTCCTCATAAGTCTGTTTACGCAGGGCGTCGTCCTCGTTGTTTTGGGAGATGAAGCCGTCCACCTTGGCGATTTTTTCGTCCGTGGCCACGTAGCTTGCACCCACTTTCACGCCGTTGTCCGTAGAGATCAGGGACCAGCAGGTGTTGGAGAAGCGTGGTTTGAAGGCGCGGGAGCTGGTGAGGGCATGGCGGATGGCCATGGCAGCAGCTTTGGCTTGACTGTTGGCGGAGTAGGCGGACTTGGGCATGTCGCCGTTCTGGGTGGCATCGCCAAGCACGTGAATGTTTTCATCCATCTGGCTTTGCAGTGTTGCCGGAACGATCGGGCACCAACTTCTCATTGGTCAGACCAGCCTGCTGTGCAATGCTGCCAGCCTGCATCGGCGGGATCACGTTCACCACATCCGCTTTAACGGTCTCATCCTCCATCACCACTTCCATGGTGTTTGGATCAACGCGCTGAACACCGCCGGTGAACTCGTCTGTCAGCCAGTCGACCATTCCGGGATAGTGTGTCTCCCAGCCTTCCATAAACAGACCCTGCTTGGAGAACTTCTCTTTTGGATCAAGAATGAGGATCTTGGCAGTTGGATTGCGCTGCTTCAGCACATGAGCGACCATGGAAATACGCTCATAAGGGCCGGGAGGGCAGCGGTACGGGTTCGGCGGCGCAACCATGGCGAAGGTTCCACCCTCTGGCATGGCCTCAATCTGGGCCTTCAGCAACTGGGTCTGCGTACCGGCTTTGTAGGCGTGAGGCATTTTGGTCTGCGCAGTCACATCCCAGCCTTCAATGGAATCTTTGATAAAGTCGATACCAGGCGACAGAACCAACCGGTCATAGGAAATAGCATCGCCGCCTGCGAGACGGACTTCCTTTTTCTCCCGGTCAACAGCAGACGCCCAATCGTGCACGACAGTCACGCTATACTCGCTGGCCAGCTTGCCGTAAGAATGTGCCAGATTGGACATGGGTTGGAAGCCGCCAATGGCAAGGTTGGAGAAGAAGCAGGTGTAATAGGTGCGGGAAGGCTCGATCAGGATCACCTCAATCGCGCCTTTGGAATCTTTAGCGATATAGCGTGCAGCTGTTGCCCCGCCGGCTCCGCCGCCAACAATAACAACACGTGGCCGCTTTTGCCCCAAAGCCATAGGGGAGGACAAGAGCGCTGCACCGGCAGCTGCTGTTCCCAGAAAACGACGTCGGTTCAAAATCATAAGTCAATTCCTCCCTAAAAATATCGATAGCACTCGCTGTTAAATGAGCGAGTGTTCTAATCCAGGCCTTTGAAATAAGCCGCCAGAGCCGCGATCTCCTCCTCTGAGAGCCGCTTGGCGATCATCTGCATAACGGGATGGGGCCGGTGTCCTTTCTTATAAGCGCGCAAAGCAATCACAAAATCCGGTTGCGGCCAGCCTGTGATAGCAGGGATCCCTTTGTCTGCTCCGCTGGACTGATGGCAACTGGTACATTCAGAAGAAAGATACTCGCCATATTCCGCATCGCCGTCCAGATAGGCTTCCTCATGAATGCTCGGGGCATCCTGTTTCAAAAGGCTGGCAGATGCTTCTGGAATGTTAGCCGGGCTGACGGAGAACTGGCGCAAGTAAGCAAGAAGATCTGAGCGATCCTTCTCTTTTCTCATGCCCCGGTAATTCATACGCGTGCCCGAAACCAGGTTCTTCGGATTTTGAATGTAAATGTT
Organism: Pseudovibrio denitrificans JCM 12308; assembly: GCF_001310815.1. Taxonomy (GTDB): domain Bacteria; phylum Pseudomonadota; class Alphaproteobacteria; order Rhizobiales; family Stappiaceae; genus Pseudovibrio; species Pseudovibrio denitrificans. The sequence continues at coordinate 19,001 of NZ_BAZK01000041.1, read as the reverse complement.
CAGCGTGTCGATGTTCCAGCGCAGGCCATCTGCTCCGGCGCGTTTCATGGCTTTGGAGTATTTGGCGCCTTCAATGCTGGCAGCCTTGCGGTCAAATACCCCATTCAGATGAGGCCCGATGCGGTTCTTGGCATCCTTGCCAACATCATGACAGCGCAGGCAGGCGTTGAACAGGCGCTCACCACGCGCAACATCCTGCGCAGAGGCAATAGATATCGCCCCTGACAGGAAACCAAGCGCAACGAGGCTGGAGGCTGCGAACCTGCGAAAACTGGCAGGAGTTTTTGTGTGCAGGGCACGCAGCACTGAGAGTGGGAAGCAGTTTGCTACACTCGGGGAAATAGCAAACTGCTTCAAGAGAGCAGGTATCGTGGCTCTCATTGGGAGTGGCTCTTCAGGAACTCAATGAGCGCAACGCGGTCTTTCTCCTTCTTAAGACCGGCAAACGACATCTTTGTTCCTTTCACAAATTTCTTCGGCTTGGTCAGGAAGGCGTCCAGATTTTCATCGGACCAGACAAGACCATCCCCATTGAGCTGTTTCAGTGCCTTGGAATACTTGAAGCCGGAAACCACAGCCGCCTGCTGACCGATAATGTCATTCAGGATCGGCCCGACCTTGTTCTTGGCTTTCTCACCAACCTGATGGCAGGCTCGACACTTCTTGAAGACCTTAGCACCTTTCTTGATGAGCGCCTCATCAAGGGCTACTGGCTCTGGGGCAGGAGCTGGTTCAACAGCTGGTGCTGGCTCTGCTGAGGCTATCTCTTCAGCTTTTGGGGCCTCTGGTGCAGCAGCAGCTTCTTCCGCAGCCTTGGTTTCTTCCGGTGTCACATCCAGAACCTGAGCCCGTGCGGTGATTTTCACCTCCGCTTTACAGTCCTTCATGCAGACATCGCGTTTTTTGAAGACAGGCGACTCCTCACGATCGTCCATGTAAAACCCGTCTTCGTTGGGTAGGCGAACGGACGTGAAGTTCTCTTTGCTCAGTTCAAAGTCATCCTCCACCAGATCATTGGCATAAAGCAGGAAGGCGGTGATGGCGTAAACTTCATCCGGCTTGAGCGATTGCGCTTCGCCAAACGGCATGGCGCGGTTCACGTAATCGAACACGGTGGACAGGTAAGGCCAGTAAGAGCCAATGGTTTTAACTGGCCGCTCAGAGGTCAGCGTGCCGTCACCGCCAGAAAGTACCGGCCAGCGATCAACACCCTCGGCAAAGTCACCGTGACAGACCGCACAGCGTTCAGCGAAAATCTCTTCGCCTTGCTCCACGTTTCCGCGCCCGGCAGGCAACCCCTGTCCATCAGGACGCACGTCAATATTCCAAGCCGCCACTTCAGCAGGTGTTGCTGCACGGCCAAGATTGAAGGAACCGGCTGTTGCAGCTGAGGTGAGCAACAGCGTTCCTGTTGCCAGAACACTAAGAAATTTCAACATTTTCCGCCTCACCATTTTCGCCAACGTACCAGGTGTGGATTCCGTTGTTGTGGTAGATGGAGTTTTCGCCCCGTACGGCACGAAGTTCATCTTTTGTTGGCTGTACGTAGCCGGTGGAATCGTGCGCGCGGGATTGCAGCAGCAGTGGCTTTCCATCCCAGTCGAACTCGAAATAGAAGCGGTGCATGGACTTATCGAAGCTTGGACCATCCATTCTAGCCGCATGCCAGTTCTTGCCGCCGTCTAGCGTGATGTCCACACGTGGAATGGTGCCGCGTCCGGACCACGCCAGACCAGAGATGATGGTGTGACCGCTCTTGTGCAGGATAGGGGCCTGCGGGCTTGGGTTGGTGATGACGGACTTACAGTCCATTTCCCACGTAAACCGTCGCGCCTTACCGTTCTCCATCAGATCAGTGTACTTGGAAGTCTCTTCGCGGTGATGCCATGGCTCATCGCCCACTTCGATGCGGCGCAGCCACTTGATCCACATGTTGCCTTCCCAACCCGGAACCACCAGACGCAGCGGATAGCCTTGCTCAGGGCGCAGCGCTTCACCGTTCATCTTGAAGGCGACCAGACAGTCGTCGAGGGCTTTTTGCAAAGGAATAGAGCGGGTCATGGCAGAAGCATCCGCGCCTTCCGGCATCAGCCACTTGGCGTTGGTCTTCAGCCCGGCTTCTTCCAGCAGCAACCGCAAAGGAACGCCGGTGTACATCACGTTATGGATCATGCCGTGGGTAAACTGACAGCCATTGAGCTGCGCACCGCGCCACTCCATGCCGGAGTTGGCGGCGCATTCCAGAAAGTACACCCGGTTCTCACGCGGGAAGCGCATAATGTCTTCCATGGTGAAGACAAGTTCTTTGTCCACCAGACCGTTGATCATCAGGCGATGCTGTGCCGGATCAACATGTGCCACCCCGCCGTGGTGGCGTTCAAAGCACAGGCCATTCGGGGTGATAATGCCGTCCAGCTCGTGCAGCGGGGTGAAGTTGATGGAGCTGACGCGATCAGCGGTGAGCCATTCCACGGTGCGCCGCTTCACATGCGCCTCAAACTTGGAAGGCATGCCATACGGCATCGCGTCCACACCATCGCCCAGCTCCTGCATCCAGGGCTGCAGGTTGGTGATGGCCGGATCATCTGCCCGGGCCGGAAGCGCAGCGCCAGTCAAGGCAGCTCCACTCAGCAAGGCCCCGCCTTTCAGGAGGTTTCGGCGGGTAGGTGACTTTAGTCTTTCACTCATGTCAATTACTCGTCATCTCAAAATCTAAAGGGGTTCGCCTCACACGCCTGTGACGCGAACCGTAGAGTTGGGGTCCATTGTGATGGTGCCTTTGCGGCTGATGTAATCTTCAACCACCTGCCAGATCTCAGGCCCTTCCGTGTCCTCTCCAACAGAGGCCCAGCCCGAAACCACATAGGTCTTGGTAGGGTCTATAGTCTCGCCGGTCTTCAGCAGCGTCATGTTGGAAACGCGCTCACCTACGGGCTTGGAAACGTCGATGGAGTAGCCCATGCCGCCCACACGCACCATGTCGCCACCCTGCTGGTAATACGGGTCCGGGTTGAACAGGTTGTCGGCCACGTCCTCCAGAATTTCATGCAGGTACTGACCGGTCATCTCGGTGCGGTACGCGTTCGGGTAGGTCATGCTGGTAGCGTTGTGGATGTCTTCGCGGGTGATGTTGTCGCCCGGTAGCAGAGATGGACCCCAGCGGAAGCCCGGAGACAGTGCGATATCCGCATCCCGCTCCTCAATCAGCGCTTGACAGATCAGATCATCCCACGTGCCGTTGAAGTTGCCACGGCGATAAAGCAGGCTATCGGTGGTGCCGATGACCTCTTCCAACTCCTCCTTGAATGGTGCCCGCTCCTTCTCAATCAGAGCCGCCATCTCAGGATCCGGATCGATCACATCGGAGAACACCGGGATCAGCTTGTAGGTGAAGTCCTTGATGCCGTTCTTGTCCACGTCCAGATCCAGACGGGAGACAAACTTGCCGTTGGAACCGGACGCGATGATCATGGTCTTCCCAACCTTCACCGGCTCAGGCACCGCATCATGGGTGTGACCACTCAGGATCACATCAATGCCGGAAACCTGCTGCGCCACCTTGCGGTCTACGTCGAAGCCGTTGTGGCTAAGCAAGACAACAACATCAGCGCCTTCCTGCTTTACTTCCTCCACCATCTCCTGAATCCGCGCCTCGCGAATACCAAAGGAAAGGTTCGGGAACATCCAGCCCGGATTGGCGATCGGCATGTACGGGAAGGCCTGACCAATCACGGCAACCTTGGCCCCGCCACGCTCGAAAATCTTGTAGGGCTCGAATGCCGGTTCGTCCCACTCACTGTCAAAGATGTTGGCCCCCAGGAATGGGAAGGGCAGCTCTTCAACGATCTCGTTCACCCGATCAATGCCGTAGGTGAACTCCCAGTGCGAGGTCATCGCATCCGGGTTCAGCGCGTTCATCAGGTTCACCATGTCCTGACCATCCGTCTTCAGCGCCGTCATGGAACCGTGCCAGGTATCCCCGCCATCCAGAAACAGCGCATCCGGACGCTCAGCGCGGATCGCCTTCACGATGGTGGACACCCGGTCCAGACCGCCCATCTTGCCATAGCTGCGCGCCAGCGAGACAAAGTCCTCAGAGGTCAGCGCATAAGCTTCCGGTGTGCCGGTCTGGTAGTTGAACGCATTCAGAAGATCCTGCCCGGTGATATGCGGCAGCAATCCCTTCTGTGCACCCACACCAATGTTCACGGAGGGCTCGCGGAACCAGATCGGCTTCACCTGCGCATGACAATCCGTAAAGTGGATGATGGTCACATTGCCGGTGGTCTTGAAGTCCAGAAGTTGGTTCTGCGTCAGGGCCTGACGCGCGGCCAGAACTGGAAAATTACCAGCTCCAAAAATCGCGGCTGCAGCGACACCAGCCTGCAAGAAATCACGGCGCGAGATCATCTCCGCACCCTCCGTAGGTTATATGAATTTCGAAAATTGTTTTAGATCAGGAGGTTGCTACATATGAGCAACCTCCAAAATCGCTTAGTTACGAACGGATGGGGTCTCGACTGAAAGTCCCATTCCGCGAGAAGCCACGTAAGCTTCCAGGGCAATAAACTCATCACTGCCGCGCTTGTAAGGTTCAGCACGCACCTGATCCATACAGCCTTTGAAGCGGCGGTGAATGGAGCCCAGACCACCCCATTTGAGGCGATACACCGGGAAGCCGTTGATCTGCCCCTGACTCAGATGGTCAGCGCGGATCATGTTGCCGTAATTGTCTTCATGGCAGTTGGCACAAGCCATATTCAGCAGGCCAACCCGGGTGTAGTAAAGCTCTTCACCCTTCTTGATCCAATCAGCCATCGGACCATCGGTCTCCAAGGCAACCGGCATGCCGCGGGATTGCAACCCGATCATGGCCGTCATCGCCAGCATCTCGGCGCTTTCCCATTTCCATGGTTCGGCTCCCTGATGCGTTTCGATGGAGGCATTGATCAGCATTTCCATCGTGGCAGGCTTGCCCATCTCGTCATTCCAGCGCGGCAGCTTGGTGCGCAAACCAGCAAAGCTGTCTGCATCCCCATGACAATCCGCGCAAGACTTGTTGGATGTTCCGGCAGGTGTCTCCCAAATCTCCTCTGCATACTCAATGGCCACAAACGCAGGATTTTCAAAGTCATCCATCTGCAGCGCCTGAGTTTCAGCGGAGCGGAACCGCCAGCCGGAAATGATCTCGTCCAGCGGGTGGTCATCCGCTGCGACTGCTGTTGTTGCTATGGTCTCCCCGTCGATGACAAGTTCGCGTCCGTCATCGGCAAGTGCAGCTGTGCTAAGTACGCCACAGAGAAGCCCCCCAGCGAGTATAGAAACCGTCCTTTTCATACCCTTCTCCTCCCAAAGAATGGCTCGTTAGGCTACCGTGATCTTCTTTTCCAAGTCGTAGACGGAGCCATCATCATCAGTCCATTCAAAGCGAACTGAACCGGACTCTGGTACCCGCATCTGAAATTCGATGTAGGGGTTTGCAGAGACGGATGGCTCAATGTTTGCCATGAACACTGGCTCGCCATTAAAGGTGGCCGCAAACTTATTGATGATCTTCCGTGGAATGGCCTCGCCAGTTTTCTTGTCCTTGCGCTGACCGGATTCCATTGGGTGCGAGATCAGTGTCTTGATGGTCACGACCTCGTTGGCGCTTGCTTCTTAGGCACTTTTACGCGTGGTTTAACCTTTGCCATGTTGTTTTCCCGATGCCTTTCTGATTAACCGCCACAGCCACCAATGGTGACTTTGACACTGCGCTTGGTTGTGATGGCAGAACCGTCCTGCATCTTTGCAACAGCGATAATGTCCTGTGTTTTCGCAAGGCGAATACGGGTCTTGGCTTCCTGCGCACCGGAAAGAGCGCTGAAGTGGAAGGTCGCAACACCCGGGCTTGGGTTGCCAGCTGCAAGCAGCATGATGGAGGCAGCACCCGGCGCAGAGACTTCAATCGGAACAGTGTTTCCGTTCTCGGCAATCTCTGGTGCACCAATGGTGATGTCACCGCTTCCTGGCGTTGCACCGCCGGTGAACTCCAGAATTGCATCTTCAACAGCGTTGCCTGCTGCGAAAGCTGGCGCGGTAAAGCGCAGTGTCGTTAGGGCTGCTGCGCCTCCTACTGCAAGACCAAGCGCTTCACGTCTGGTAACAGTCATTTTCAAAAAGTCCTCCTTGGAGCGTATCGCCGGAAAGCGCGAAGAATGGTTCGGCAAACGATACACTTGAGCAATAATTTTGAGTGTGGTGCGCGACCGGTCAGGACCGCAGCACACCCAGGGCAATCCTGCCTATTCCTTCAAGGTCGCCAGATAAGCGACGATGTCTTCAACTTGTTCGGCTGAAAGAATTGTCTTTCCCGCAAACTTCTTCGCCACGCGGTTCAAACCATCAGTCTTGTAGAAGGCAGGCATGATCGTCGCGTCCCCGAAGACTTCCTTCGAGTTGATAACAATCGCCCGCAGTTCTGCTTCGGTATAGGTGTCTCCGATACCCTCAAGGTACGGACCTATCTCTCCGTGGAACTGCTCTTCCGCAAGATCATCATTGGCGTGGCAGGCAAGGCAGTTGCCCAGCTTGCGATTGGCGAACCATTCCCGTCCTTTGGCTGGATCACCTGCAACACCGGTCAAGGAGACCGGCACTGCTGCCTCGACAAATTGAACGTCACCTGGAGCAACAACCCCGGCAACGGCACTCCCAGAAATTAGCAGCGTTGCAGCCGCTATAGTTTTGGCAATCGCCTTCATTGCTCCCTCCCAATTACAGCGATTCAATATTTTTATGCTACTCAGGTACGTAGAAACACTCAACTTAAAATTCACATAATTGAATATGTTAATATATGAACCTTAGTCTAACTAATTGAGTGAAAACGCTATTCTGAGGCTGCTTTTTGTTTCAAAAATTCACGTGCATGAAATTTTTGAAAATGTTCATCGCCCTCATAGCCCTTCTGTTTGACCCAGCGGAGCATGTTCAGCGTGGTCCATTTGCCAAAGGAGCCCGGCATGGTCTGTACGGATGCAGTGCCTGCGGTTTTACCGTCCTCCACCTCTTCAGGCAGGAACAGGAAGGTCGGGGTGAACACAACGCCCCATCTGCGGGCGATGTTTTTTTCGGTTTGAACTTCCCCGTCGAAGTCCGTCACCTCTTCATCGCCAAACAGGTTCATCTGCACCACAAAGTAGTTGTCTTCGATGAACTTGCGAACCTCCCCGTCGCTGAAGACATTCTCATGCAAACGCGAGCAGTAAATGCAGCCGCGTTGCTCAAAGAGAATAACCATGCGTTTGCCTTCCTCATTGGCAGCGGCAAGATCTTCTCTCAGGTCTTTAAAAGTAAGGCGGAGCCATGGCTGTTTGTGAAGACCGTCCTCTCCAACCTCAGCAAAGCTCATAGTCATGCTGGCGAACACCATCGCAGCAGCAAGCACAAATTTCTTAAGCATCGATCCCTCCCATAACGTACCAGTCCGCAAGACCCGGCAGGGCCTCAAAAACAGGTACGCCTCAGCTTAAAGATGTCAGTCCTGGCGCATACTCGATCATTTGCTCTGCAATCCAGGAAACGGTGTTCGTCCCAATCAACACCGCGAAAACAATCAAAAGAACGCCCATGCCTTTTTCAATCGCACCGAGATACTTCCGAAAACGGCCCATGAAGCTCAAAAATGGTTTTGAAAACACAGCCGCCAGAATGAACGGCAGTGTCATGCCAACGCCGTAAGCAAACAGCAGCAACATGCCCTGTGAAACGTCATCACTGGCACCGGCAGTAAACAAAATAGTTGCCAGAACAGGACCAACACACGGGGTCCAGCCGAAGGCAAAAGCCAGCCCGACGAGATACGCGCCGATGATTCCCGCAGGGGCAGAAGAGCTGTCCAATCGTGCTTCCCGCAGCAACAGATTGAGCCGGATGATGCCGACAAAGTGCAGCCCTAAAATAAAGATCACCGCCGCCGCGATGTACCGCAGCACATCAAACCAGTCGCGCAGCAGCTGACCGAAAACAGTCGCCGTCGCACCAAGGCCAACGAAGATTGTAAGGATGCCTGCAGCAAAGAAAAACGACGTAAAAACAACGCGTCGTTGAATGGCAGGCGTAACCCCATCACCGGAAAGTTCGTTCATTCCAATGCCGGCAATGTAGCAAAGGTAGAACGGAACAATGGGCAAAATACAGGGCGAGAGAAACGAGAGAAGACCCGCACTTCCCGCAGCGATTATAGTTAGATCTGGATACATATGGGCACTTGCTAAAAACACATTCTATTATTAGAATATTTAGATATCATAGATTTTAAATTGTCAATCGTGGATATCATGAGCAATTTTGGTTGGATCTCATTTGTCATTCTCGCCCTTACATTCAGCAGTGCTCAGGCAGCCAGCGCAGACACAAAACTGCTGCTGGTAGAGGACGAAATCTGTCCTTGGTGTGAGCGCTGGGAAGATGAAATCGGCGGTGCCTATAGCAAAACAGAGGAGGGGCGAAAGGCCCCTTTGATGCGCATGGACATCGATGATCCGCTCCCAAAGGGCGTGTCGTTGAAAAGCAAAGCACGCTTCACGCCAACCTTTATTCTTTTGATTGACGGTGCCGAAGTCCAGCGGATTGAAGGCTACCCGGGAGAAGACTTCTTCTACCCCGCCCTGAACCAGATGCTTCAGTCAGCTCAATAACAATATTGAAAAGAATTTTATCTTCCCCGGACACTCCGGGGCTCTATTCAGTTGGGAGAACTCCATGAAATCATTCATCACAGGGGCGGCTTTGCTTGTCATGTCCGCAGGTTTCAGCGTTGCGCAGGCAGAAGATGAATCTGCCTTTGTCAGCTTCAAATCTTTGAAGCCGGAAATCGCAATGAAGCTTGCAGTCGCCACCATGGAAGCCTGCCGTGAGGGTGGCTATCAGATCTCTGCAGTCGTGGTTGATCGCTTTGGCCAGACACAGTCAGCCATTCGCGACCGCTACGCTGGTGTCCACACCGTCAACACAGCGCGTGGTAAAGCATGGACAGCAGTCAGCTTCCGCGGTTCCACTCTGGAAATTCAGGAAGAGATCAAGGCTGGCAACCTCTCCGCGGGCTTGCGTGACATTCCAGGCGCCGTTGCACTGGGTGGAGGTCTTCCGATCGAATCTGCCGGAGCTATCGTTGGGGGAATTGGTGTTTCCGGAGCACCCTCTCCAAAAATTGATGAAGAATGTGCCCAAAGTGGCCTAGAGGAAATCTCGGATTTGCTCGACTTCTAAGAGGTATTCGCAGTGCAATGGTTGAAAAACGATTGCATTCAGCGTATGCCACCACTCAATAGGTGTGCTCCAGGGTCAGCTTTAATTTTTTCAACTATAGCTGACCTTGCTCATTCCGTTCCGAATGTTGTGCAGGATCTGGTTTAATGGCTATACCCATGATCGAACGTGGGATGAAAGAAGAAGACATCGAACGCATGGTCAACCATGCCAAGGATGCAACTGATTTCCTGAAAGCATTGACACACGAAGGCCGATTGATGATCCTGTGTCATCTCGTTACCGGCGAAAAGTCAGTAACAGAGCTGGAGCAGCTTCTGTCGTCTCGTCAGTCTGCGGTCAGTCAACAGCTTGCACGATTACGCTTGGACGGTCTGGTAAATTGCCGAAGGGACGGAAAGGCAGTCTACTACAGCCTCAAAGATGAGCGCGCACAAAGGGTCTTGGACCTGATTTTCGAGTTGTTCTGCGCCGAAGAAAACAACGACAACAAGTCATAACTGAAGCTCCGGTGTTTTGGTCTTGGGAGGGATCAAATGTCCGAGGATATTCTGGCAGCACTCGCAGGTCTTGCGGGTGGTGTTCTGCTTGGCCTTGCTGCACGTCTGGGCCGCTTTTGCACACTTGGCGCAATTGAAGACGCACTCTACGGCAAAGAATGGCTGCGCATGCGCATGTGGGCCTTCGCCATTGCCATCTCCATCGCATCCACATTCCTGCTGGCAGATCAGGGCCTGATCGCACTGGACCAAACCATCTATCTCACCCAAAGCTGGAACCCGCTGGCGTGCATCGTCGGTGGCCTGATGTTCGGCTACGGCATGGCCATCGCTGGCTCCTGCGGCTACGGCGCTTTGGCCCGGCTCGGCGGCGGTGATATGCGCTACTTCGTGCTCTCACTGGTCATCGCCATTTCAGCCGCCATGGCCGTCGGTGGACCAACCGCTTACTTGCGTGTCCTCCTGTTTCCAGTCGAAACTGCAGAAGCCAGCACCACTGGCATCGCCCACGTTCTGGCAGAAAAGCTGGCTCTCTCCGAACTCACCATAGCTCTTGTAATCGCAGGGGCCATTGCCCTGTTCGCCATCGGCAGTAAAGAGTTCCTCAAGAGCCCGCGCGCCATCATTTCCTCTCTGGCCGTCGCCTTCGCGATCCTCCTCGGCTGGGTCGCAACCAGTTATCTGTTTGAGGAAAGCTTTGAGGAAATCCGCGTCGCCAGCCACTCCTTCACAGTCCCGGTAGGCGATACCCTCATGTATCTCATGACAGCCTCCGGCGGCGGCCTGTCCTTTGCCGTTGGCTCTGTCGTCGGTGTCCTCAGCGGCGCGTTCCTCGGTTCTCTCATCAAAGGCCACTTCAGATGGGAAGCCTGCGATGACCCGCGCGAACTCCGCCGCCAGATCCTCGGCGGGTTCCTGATGGGCACTGGCGGTGTGGTCGCACTGGGCTGCACAATCGGGCAGGGCATCTCCGCCTTCTCCACCCTTGCCGTCAGCGCACCGGTCGTAATGCTCTCCATCATCGCAGGGGCCGCAATCGGATTACGCCAACTAGTTGTCGGCTTCCAATTTGCCTTCTGGAAACAGCAATCTTGACGTAGGTACGCCAGCCACTTGTGCACAAAGCTGCCCTTGAAGTAAGGCGGCTAAGACACACAGTGCGCAAATTATAGATTTTACCTCTGGTTGCTGCTTAATCCCGCATATTTTGCTTGAGTTTGGCGGAGATTATCGCAATATTTCGCGCTGGCCACTTCGGTGTATCTACACGTCCTCGCATTTTGCTTTGCGAACTTAGACAGGACCTCTCAACGCCTACAGGAAACAACTATGACACGACCGACCAACGAAGCTCTGATTATGATTGATATTCAGAACGATTTCTGTTCGGGCGGAGCTCTGGCTGTTGAACACGGCGAGCAGATCGTCCCCCTTGTCAATGAGCTGCAAAATGAGTTTGCCGTTAAAGTCCTGACACAGGACTGGCACCCGCAGAAGCACAAATCCTTCGCGGACAATCACGAGGGCAAACAGCCCTACGAAATGACTGAAATGCCGTATGGCCCGCAAGTCCTCTGGCCAAGCCACTGCGTGCAGGGCACTCAGGGCGCTGCGTTCCATAAAGACCTGAAAACCGATGGTGCCGACCTTGTCGTCCGCAAAGGCTTCCGCCCGCACATCGACAGCTACTCCGCATTCTTTGAAAACGACCACACCACCTCGACGGGCCTGTCCGGCTACCTGCGCGAGCGCGGTGTCGACACGCTGCATATGGTTGGTCTGGCCACCGATTTCTGCGTGCGCTTTTCTGCGGTGGATGCGGCCAAGCAGGGCTTCAACGTTATCGTCCATCTGGATGCCTGCCGAGCGATTGACCTGAATGGTTCCCTCAAAGAGGCCATGGACGAAATGCAAAGCCACGGCGTCAAGTTTTCCGGCGAGATGGTTGCACAATGATCGATATTGCCTCCCGCGTTTATAATCACAATTGGAAGATCGACCCGATTGTTCGTTCTCTGATCGACACCGATTTTTACAAGCTGCTCATGGCGCAGTCGGTGTTTCTGAACAAGCCGAACACACAGGTCACCTTCAGCCTCATCAACCGTGCGCAGCACATCCCGCTGGCAAAGCTCATTGATGAGAAGGAACTCCGCGATCAGCTGGATCACATCCGCACGCTCTCCCTGTCTCGTGGCGAGAGCACATGGCTGCGCGGTAACATGTTCTACGGCAAGCGCTCTATGTTCCGCGCCGAGTTCGTGGAGTGGTTCGAAAACCTCCGCCTGCCGCCTTACCATCTGGAAGTCAAAGACGACCAGTACGAGCTGACGTTCGAAGGCGACTGGCCTGCTGTCATGCTCTGGGAAGTTCCGGCTCTGGCCGTCCTCATGGAGCTACGCTCCCGTGCTGTGCTGAAAAACATGGGCCGGTTCGAGCTGCAGGTTCTCTATGCCCGCGCCATGACCAAGCTCTGGGAAAAGGTCGAGTGCCTGCGCAAGATCGACGATCTGTCTCTGGCAGACTTCGGTACGCGCCGCCGCCACTCCTTCCTGTGGCAGGACTGGTGCGTGCAGGCTATGATGGAAGGCCTCGGCAAGAAGTTTGTCGGCACTTCCAACTGCCTGATCGCCATGCGCCGCGAAGTGGAAGCCATCGGCACCAATGCCCACGAGCTGCCAATGGTCTATTCCGCACTGGCAGAAACCGACGAAGAACTGGCCGAAGCGCCGTTTCAGGTCCTCAAAGACTGGCAGGAAGAGCACGACGGCAACCTCCGCATCATCCTGCCGGATACCTATGGCACAGAAGGTTTCCTTGAGCGCGCGCCAAGCTGGCTATCCTCCTGGACTGGCATTCGTATCGACAGCGGCGATCCCGTCAAAGGCGCAGAAGCAGCCATCAAATGGTGGGAAGCTTGCGGCGAAGACCCAACCAGAAAGCGCGTGATCTTCTCTGATGGTCTCGATGAAGACATGATCGCTCACTTGCAGCGTAAGTTCCACGGACGCGTGCGTTGCAGCTTCGGTTGGGGCACGATGCTCACCAACGACTTCCGCGGCCTTGTGCCTGACGATGCCTTGGCACCGTTCTCTCTTGTTTGTAAAGCCGTCTCAGTGAATGGCAAACCAACGGTGAAACTCTCCGATAACCCCAACAAGGCCATGGGTCCACGGGAAGAAATCGAACGCTACAAGCGTGTTTTCGGGGTGGGAGAGCAAAAACGCCAGAAGGTCCTTGTCTGATCCCACCTGTATTAGGCGGCGCTTAAAATAATCCAATTGCATAGTTTCCCTATGCGTAAACTCTGTGTAGCATGCGTCACGCAGCACAGTTTATACGTGTGGGGGAGCGACAAAGATGAGAAGATGGAACGGTTGGGGCGATGACACGCACCAGGCGGAGCTGGCAGATTTTGCTAAAGCCTTGATTGCAGAGCTTTTAGGCGAAACCAAGCCTCTACCGGATGCCAGCCTGCAAGAGGCACTGGAACGCGTTCCTCCTTCTCGTGCGCCAGATCATCCTTACTGGACACGTCTTCTGAAACCCGCATCAGACACGCAGCAGGCCAGAGTTTTCCTGACTGGCTGCAAATGCGCAGCGGTGCGTTTGAAAACATCCCAGACGCAGTGGCATTCCCTGAAACCTCTCAACAGGTGCGTGACCTCATGGTATGGGCGGCGGAACAGGATGTGATCCTCGTTCCCTATGGTGGTGGAACCTCTGTTGCAGGCCATCTGGCATGTCCCGTCAGTGAGAAGCCACAGATCACCGTAGCGCTCACCCGCATGAACCGCCTGCTGGACTTCGATAGGGAAAGCCAGATCGCCACCTTCGGGGCAGGCGTGCGTGGACCAGATCTGGAAGCGCAACTGGCGGCCATCGGTTACACCCTCGGCCACTTCCCACAGAGCTTTGAGCTCTCCACTGCTGGTGGTTGGGTGGTCACACGCTCCTCCGGCCAGCAATCCCTACGCTACGGGCGTATCGAGCAGCTCTTTGCTGGCGGCTCACTGGAAACCCCGAAAGGCACGCTGGAAATCCCAAGCCTACCGGCCTCCTCAGCTGGTCCTGACCTGCGAGAAATGGTTCTCGGCTCAGAAGGCACTCTTGGCATCCTCACGGAAGTAAAATTGCGCGTCACGCCTCTGGCTGAGACGGAGCAGTTCTATACGGTTTTCATGCCGGATTGGGAAAGCGGAGTGGCTGCCATTCAGGCAATCACGCAAGGCCGCATTCCGCTCTCCATGATGCGCCTGAGCAATGCCACGGAAACCGACGTCAGCCTGAAACTGGCTGTGCCGGAAAAGAAGCTCTCCAAGCTCAACATGCTTTTTAAACTGAAGGGCCTGACAGATCAGAAGTGCATGCTCACCTTTGGCCTGACAGGCTCAAAGAAGCAGGTTGCCGCCAACCAAAAGCTTGCGACTATTTATCTCAAACAGCATGGGGCAAAGCGCATCCTCTCAAAGATGCTGGGTGACAAATGGAAGGAAGGTCGCTTCAAAGGCCCATACCTGCGCCACCCACTGTGGGAGCATGGCGTTGGTGTTGATACCTTCGAGACTGCCATGGATTGGTCAGCCTTGCGCCCGTACATCAACGTGATTGAGCAGAAAGTCACCAGTGCATTGAAAAAGCAGGGCATTCCTGTGTTTGCCTTCACGCACCTGTCTCACGTCTACCCGCAGGGCTCCAGCGCTTACACCACCTATCTGTTTCCGGTTGCCAGCACCTATGAAGAGACATTGGAGCGCTGGAAGATCATCAAGAAAGTGGCTTCAGAAACTGTGGTAGCTCATGGGGGAACCATCAGTCACCAGCACGGCGTAGGCCGTGACCATGCACCATATCTGCCAGCAGAAAAAGGCGAGTTGGGCATGAGCGCTCTTAAGGCCCTGAGCAAGAACTTCGATCCGGATCAGCGCATGAATCCGGGTGTTCTGATCGCTTCAGAAATGGCAAGCAGCACCGAACCTGCGTAGCTCTCAAAACAAGAGGAGGGAGCAATGGGGAATATGAGGCAAGTGAGCCGGCAGGAAAAGCTGGCATCTGTGACAGAGCGTGGCAAGCCTTGGGACATGGTGGTCGTCGGCGGCGGCATCACCGGTGCCGGTGTTGCGTTGATGGCTGCCAGAGCTGGCCTTGATGTACTGCTTCTGGAACAGAAGGATTATGCATGGGGCACCTCCAGCCGTTCCTCCAAAATGGTTCATGGCGGCCTTCGATATCTGTCTCAGGGAGAGTTCAGGCTAGCGCGTGAATCCGTGCGTGAGCGCGAAAAACTGCTGAAGGAAGCACCGGGTCTCATTGAGCCAATGAGCTACCTCTTTCCCTTCCGTGAAAAGCAGTTTCCAACCCGCCGGGCCTTCTCCGTTCTCCTCAACATCTACGGTTACTTCGCCAAAAAGCGGGACCACAAATATCTGGACCGCGACCAGACCATTGCCGCGCTGCCGGGCCTCAATGAGGAAGGACTGCTCGGATCGGCCCAATATACCGATGCTCTCACAGACGACAGCCGCCTTGTACTGCGCGTTCTCGCTGATGCCAGAAGAAGCGGAGCGACCACGCTCAACTACGCCGCTGTAAAGATGATCCATAGTGAGGGAGAAGAACCGAAAGTCCTTGAGGTACAGGATCAGGAAACCCGCGAAGTCTTTGCCATCTCGACCAAAACCGTAGTCAACGCAACTGGTGTGTGGGCAGATGAATTGCGCGCCCAGCTCGGGCAAGACAAGCGTATACGTCCTTTACGCGGTAGCCATATCATTGTGCCGTCATGGCGTATGCCGGTGCACCAATGCCTGACCTATCTGCACCCGCAGGACAAGCGCGGCGTCTTCATCTACCCATGGCAGGGCCGTACCGTGATCGGCACAACAGATCTGGACCACTCAGAAAACCTTGATCTGGAAGCTGCAATCACACCAGAAGAAGTCGCCTATCTTCTGAAAGGTGCCAACCACAACTTCCCCGGTGCCAAGCTCTCAGAGGTGGACATCATCTCCACGTGGTCCGGTGTCCGGCCCATCGTGGGCAATGAAGGTGTCGACCCGAAAGAACTGCACCCTTCCAAGGCCAAGCGTGATCATGTTGTTTGGGATGACAACGGCACCATCACCGTGACAGGCGGAAAGCTCACCACCTTCCGTGTGATGGCGGGACAGGTGCTGGAAGCTTGTGCAGAATACCTCAATGCACCGGGCACCTCAGCCGCGAGCGACTATGTGTTCACTTCTGAAGAGGAGCCCATTGACGATGCCGTCTTTGCTGATTTACCAGAAGCAGAGCTGAACCGGCTCAAAGGCTACTATGGCTCTGATTTGCCTGCACTTATCGCAACAACGCCCAAGGCAGATTTCTCTCTCATTTGTGGCAGCAACCGCCTATGGGCAGAGCTGGAGTGGGCGATAATGCATGAAGAAGTCGTGCATTTGGACGATCTCCTTTTGCGCCGCACGCGAATTGGCTTAGTGTTGGAACAGGGCGGAGCCGCACTGGCACAAGAGCTGGAAACGCGGCTGAGAGATAAACTGGGGTGGTCCATGGACAAATGGCAGAATGAGTGGTCGCGATACCAGCAAATTTGGCGGGATCACTACAGCTTGCCATCGACACAGGCACCACAGCAGCTGGAAGCGGTGCATGAGGTGGTGGCAGGATGACGGAAACACTCCTCGCCATCGATTGCGGCAGCCAAAGCATCCGCGCCTTGCTCTTTGCACCGGATGGCACGTTGATCTCCAAAGTGCAAAAACCGATCACGGACTACCGAAGCGATAATCCCGGCTGGTCGGAGATCGACCCGGTCATCCTGTGGGAGCTGTTGGGCCGCTGCTGCCGTGAGCTGTGGGACAGAGGAGCAGACCCCGCCGCCGTTAAAGCCATGAGCGTGACCACACAACGCGGCACTCAGATTGCTGTCGATGAACGCGGCATCCCTCTGCGCCCTGCCATCACGTGGATGGACGAACGCATCGAGGACCAGCAAAAGCCGCTCCCATGGCTCTGGAAGACCATCTTTGGCGTCGCTGGCCTGTCCCGCTCCATCAAGAGCGTACGCAGCGAATGTGAGGTCAACTGGATTGCGGTGAACCAGCCCGGAATCTGGAAGAAGACCTACAAGTTCCTGCAGGTTTCCGGCTATCTCAACTACAAGCTGACAGACCTGTTTCGCGACTCCACCGGTGCGCAGGTTGGTTACATCCCATTCGACTACAAAAAGCAGCAATGGGCCAATGCCAACCACTTCCTCTGGAAGCTTTTTGCCTTCAAACGCAGTCAGTTACCAGAGCTGATCGAGCCCGGAAAACCAATCGGCTACGTCAGCGAAGAAGCCGCTCAGCACACCGGCATGCCAGAAGGACTACCCGTCATCTCAGCCGCTGCTGACAAAGCCTGCGAAGTTGTTGGCTGCGGTGCCGTGGACGCCTCCGTCGGCTGCCTCAGCTACGGCACCCGTGCAACAGCAACCATTCACTCCAGGAAATACTTCGAGGTCGAGCGCCCGTTACCAGCCTATGCAGGCGGCATCCCTCGTATGTTTACACCCGAAGCCTCAGTCATCCTCGGCTACTGGATGGTCAACTGGTTCAAGGAAGAGTTTGGCCACCCGGAACAGGAAAAAGCCCGTGAGATCGGCAGCCCGGTGGAAGTCTTCTTCGACGACCTGCTCAACAGCACACCACCCGGGTCGCACGGTCTGACCCTGCTGCCCAAATGGGGCCGCGATAATGGTCGCTCCACACCCGTGAAAGGCGCCATCATCGGCTTTGGAGACGTTCACACCAGAGGTCACATCTACCGTGCCATCATTGAGGGCATTACGCTGGAACTGCGCCGCGGTCTGAAGCGGATCGAGCGCAAAAGTGGACAGAAGATCAAGGTCTTACGCGTCTCCGGCGGCGGCTCCCAGTCCGACGCCATCATGCAGATCACCGCTGACATCTTCGGCCTGCCAACAGAACGCCCGCACACTTTTGAGACCGCAGGTTTGGGCGCCGCCATCGCAGCCAGCGTCGGTGCAGGCATTCATCCGGATTTCACGCAGGCCATGCAAGCCATGACGCGCCAGAACGAGGTGTTTGAGCCAGACCCGAAAACAGTTGAGCTCTACAAACAACTGTTCGAGGAGGTCTACCTACCCATGCCGCGCAGACTGGCTCCTCTGAACAAAGCTCTCCGGCGGATCACCGGTTAGGCAACGTCGCTCTTCGGTTGGGAGGATGCCGGCACCACACCAGCTTTTGCCAGTGCCTGAACTCGCTTGGATGCCACGATTTCCTTTTTATTCGCAAAGACTTCGTGGTTCTGCGAGATCTTTTGTAGGTCATACAGATAGTTCACCATCACACCCGCCGACTGCTTCTTGCCATTCTCGGAGGTGTCCGCACCAACATGTACATCATGCACCAGCGCACCGTTGTAAAGGTGGAACCGCGCCACTGGGTCATAAGGCATATCCCCTCTGCGCTTGCCTTCAAGAAGGTAGTAGGCCGCGAGCTCCTTCAGGGCTGCATCGTCCTGCGGAATGTCGATCTCCTGCTCTTTGGCCCACTTACAGAAGGTCGGCAGAGGCGACAGTGTGACAAACGTCTTCAACTGGCTCAGCTCCCGCGAAAGATCCTGAACCACTTGCTTAATCAAGGAGTTACCAAAGGAAACGCCCGCCAGTCCGCTCTGACAGTTAGAGATTGAGTAGAAGACCGCCGTATCCACTTCATCAACCGGCACAATATCCCGCTCCTCAGCCAGCACGCCCTGAATGGAGGAGGGGACGCCCTTGGTCAGCGCCACTTCCACAAAGATCAGCGGTTCATCTGGGAGGGAAGGATGGAAGAACGCAAAGCAGCGCCGGTCTTCCGGCTGCAGGCGGCGGCGTAAATCATCCCAACTATCAATGGCATGCACGGCCTCATAGGCGATGATCTTCTCCAAAATCTGCGCTGGGCTATCCCAACTGATGGGCCGCAACACCAGAAAACCCCGGTTGAACCACGAGTTAAACAGGTGCCGGAAGTCCACGTCCGTGCGGGCTAGATTCGGCTTGTCTTTCATGAAACCGAGCAGATCCTTGCGCATATGCACCAGCTGATGAGTCGCTCCGGGCACCTGATTAAGACGCCGCGCCAGCTCCTGCCTCTTCGGCTCCGCAGCCTCCACCAGCTTGCGGTAGTTCGCTTCCGTCCGCTCTGTTTTATAAGAGGAAACAACGTTTTCCAGCTGGTCTGGATCTATATCCATCTC
>NZ_BAZK01000040.1 GCF_001310815.1 Pseudovibrio denitrificans JCM 12308 | reverse complement strand
CATTTTCCACACAGTGCGTTTTTTAGGCTTTTTGACCGTTCTTATGTTGAGGGGGCGATACGATTGCTGAAGTGCATTAAGTTTGGAAGGTGGAGAGTGAAATGATGTTTGGTTGAGCGCTCTTTATATGAACGACATATGAGCGACCTTTGTTCTCACGTCGGCAGAGTGTAGGGTGCGGTGCACAAATTGCGCGTTGTGCTATGATCTGCTTCTGAGGAGGTGACTGCTGCAATCATTTCAGTCATCCATTGGTTTTGGGGGTATTATTAGTTCTCTAGGTGAAATAACGTAGGATCGCTGCTTGAAATAAGGCGTGATACTTCACAAAATCTGTAATACCTTAGTATACTATTTTGTGGAAGCAATTGGCAGTTTGCTGGTGTATCACCCGAATTTTGGCAGTTTTTCGTGAAATATCTGTGGGGCTTTCGCGTGTGCGAAATGCTCATATATCTGAAAAAGTATTTTTGAATCAGTTTGTTAGGTGAAATGGCGTACGGCTTGGACGTCACCGGCAGTTTTGAGAGTTTACTGGTAATTCAAGCAATAGATGTGTACGTATTTCACCGCTTTTGGCATCATTCATTCTGTGCCAGTGGGAAATAGGCGTGTCTGATGGTTAAAATGCCAAGATTTCCTATTCGCGATACCGTGAGTTACGGGATCGCGCAATTACAACTTAAGTGGAGGTTCGTATGAAACTTAGCAATGTTGCAGTTGGAGCTGCGCTGATTGCGGTTAGCGTTGCAACTGGAGCTTCGGCAGAAAATCGTTTCGTATCCATCGGCACCGGCGGTGTTACCGGTGTTTACTACCCAACCGGTGGTGCGATCTGTCGTCTTGTAAACAAAACCCGTAAAGAGCACGGCATCCGTTGTTCTGTAGAATCCACTGGTGGTTCTGTTTACAACATCAACACCATCCAGAATGGTGAGCTTGAGTTTGGTGTTGCTCAGTCTGACGTTCAGGCGAACGCATACGAAGGTCGCTCCCAGTGGGACGGCAAGCCTTTCGGCGAGCTGCGCTCCGTATTCTCCGTACACCCTGAGCCAGTAACAATGCTTGCTGCTAAAGGTTCCGGCGTAAACAACTACACCGACCTGAAGGGCAAAAAAGTCAACATCGGTAACCCAGGTTCCGGTCAGTATGCGACTTGGCAGCTTCTTGAAAAAGAAGGCATCGTGAACAAGGGCGATCTGGCTCTGGCAACCGAGCTGAAGTCCGCTGAAGCTGGTGCTGCACTTTGTGACGGCAAGATCGACGCTTACTACTGGCTGGTGGGTCACCCATCCGCATCTACTCAGGAAACTGTAAGCACCTGTGATGCGCAGCTGGTGAACGTTGAAGGTAAAGCGATCGACGATCTGGTCGACAAATACTCCTTCTACCGTAAAGCAACTATCCCTGCAGGCATGTACAACAACGCAGAAGACATCAACACCTTTGGTGTTGGCGCAACTTTCGTGTCTTCCGCTGCTGTGCCTAACGATGTTGTTTACACCATCGTGAAGTCCGTATTCGAAAACTTCGATGACTTCAAAAAGCTGCACCCAGCATTCAAAAACCTGAAAGAAGAAGAGATGATCAAGGATTCCCTGACAGCTCCTCTGCATGATGGTGCGGTTAAGTACTACAAAGAACGCGGCTGGATGTAATCTATCCGGTTTTTCTATAATGCGGGGCGGCTCTAGCCCCGCATTTTTTGGTTTTCTATGAGATTTAGTAGGTTTCTTGCTCTGCCTTTACAGCTAAGGCAAAGGGGGAACTGTATTTGGGGGTGCGAATGAGTCCAGAACGACACAAGGCGCAAGTTGATGCGCAGGAACTGGTCGCTCAGGCAGATACCGGTGCACGAAGCCTTTCTGGCGGCTTAGGCACAATGATTGCGGCCATTGCCTTTTTCTGGTCTGTTTTTCAGCTCTACGTGGCGTCGAATGTTCCGTTTTGGCTGAATGATACCTTTGGCATCAATCTCATCTTCAACAACTCTGCAGTCAGAAACATTCACCTGGCCTTTGGTCTGGTGCTTGCAGCTTTTGCATACCCTCTGTTTTCCCGCAGCCCGCGTCACACCATACCGTGGTATGACTGGGTCCTTGCATTTTTAGGCGCTGCGGCTTGTCTCTACCTTGTGATCATGCGGTCTGAAATCGCTAATCGCGCCGGTCTTCCAACTCAGATGGACCTGGTTGTGGCCACCACTGGCCTGACTGTGCTTGCGATCGCGGTTTACCGCAGCCTTGGTCTGCCACTTGTGATCGTTGCAGCGATCTTTGTCGGCTATGCCATGTTCGGCAATTCTTCCTTCCTTCCTGAAGTTATTCAGTGGCGTGGTGCTTCCTACGGTAAGGCCATGTGGCACTACTGGATTCAGGAGGAGGGCGTCTTTGGTGTTGCTGTCGGCGTCTCGGCTTCCATGATCTTCCTGTTCGTTCTCTTCGGCTCTCTGCTGGAGAAGGCGGGTGCAGGTAACTACTTCATCAAAGCAGCGTTCGCGCTTCTCGGTCACCTGCGCGGTGGTCCGGCGAAAGCGGCGGTTCTTGCTTCTGCGATGAGTGGTCTTTACTCCGGTTCTTCCATCGCGAACGTTGTGACTACCGGTACCTTTACTATTCCGCTGATGAAGCGCACTGGCTTCCCGGCTGAAAAGGCGGGTGCTGTTGAGGTTGCGTCTTCCGTGAATGGTCAGTTGATGCCACCTGTGATGGGTGCTGCAGCATTCCTGATCGCGGAGTTCACCGGTACCAGTTACCATCAGGTCGTTATTCACGCCTTCATTCCGGCTGTGATCTCCTACATCGCTCTGGTGTATATCGTGCACCTGGAAGCGCTGAAGATGAACCTGAAAGGCCTGCCTAAGCCTCCTGTGCATGTTACTGTGATGCAGCGTCTGATTGGCGTTCTGACTGGCTTTATCGGTATCACCATTGTTGGTGCTGCGGTTTACTACGGTCTGGGCTGGACTAAGACGGCATTCCCGTCTCTGACATTCCCAGTGGTTCTGGCGCTGTTTGGTGCAGGCTATCTCTTCCTTGCTTACATCGCAGCTCAGGTTCCTGACCTTGAGGTGGATGATCCGAATGCACCTATCAAGGAGCTGCCGGCTGCTGGTGATGTTGGTCGTACTGGCTACTATTACATTCTGCCGATTGTTGTTCTGATCTGGTGTATTCTGGTTGAGCGCTTCTCACCGTCTCTGTCAGCGTTCTACGCAACCATGGCGATGATCTTTATCGTTGTAACCCAACACCCAATCAAAGCTTTCTTCCGTGGGGAGTCTCAGACTGGCCGCGTATGGCAGGGTATCGTTGATTTTGCTGAAGGCATGATTGGCGGCGCACGCAACATGATTGGCATTGCTGTTGCAACAGCTGCTGCTGGTATCATCGTGGGTACTGTGTCCCTGACCGGTATGCACCAGATGATTGCTGAACTGGTAGAGTTCCTTTCAGGTGGCAATCTACTTGCAATGCTGTTCCTCGTTGCTGTGATGAGCTTGATCCTTGGTATGGGGTTGCCTACCACTGCTAACTACCTCGTGGTGTCCTCATTGATGGCACTTGTTGTGGTGCAGCTTGGTGAGCAGACTGGCTTTATCGTGCCACTAATTGCAGTTCACTTCTTCGTCTTCTACTTCGGCATCATGGCGGATGTGACGCCACCTGTGGGGCTTGCGGCCTTTGCTGCTGCTGCGATCAGTCGTGGTGATCCGATCAAGACGGGTGTTCAGGGCTTCATCTACTCCCTGCGTACAGCAGCGCTGCCGTTCCTGTTCATCTTCAACACTGATCTTTTGTTGATCGATGTTGAACCTCTTCAGGCGGTCTTTGTCTTCATTGTCTCTGTGGTGGCGATGATGCTATTTGCAGCGGCGACGCAGGGCTATTTCTTTGCCCGTTCCCGTCTTTGGGAATCGCTGGTTCTGCTGCTCGTGGCATTTTCTCTGTTCCGTCCGGGCTTCTGGCTCAATCAGGTGCAGGACGAGTACGTAACTGTCACAGGTCCAGCCATCCTTGAGATGGTCAGTGATGCGCAGCCGGGTGAAATAGTGCGTCTTAACCTCGCAGGTCCGGATTTTGATGACATGGATAAAATCCTGACGCTGACATTGCCGCTAACTATTGGAGAAGAGCAGGGTGCTGATGCACGGCTTGAGGCTGCTGGTCTTGTCACGATGGAAGATGATGGCAAGCTGATCCTCGATGAGCCATTCCCAGGCACAACGTTTGCTGAAAAACTGCAGGGCTTTGATTTTTACGGAGATGTTCCGGTTTCAATCCTAAGCTCTCAGGTAGAGGCAGAACGTATGCCGAAGGAATTGTTCTACATTCCTGCGATACTCTTGCTCTTGCTGGTTGTTATGCTTCAACGCCGACGCCAAACTCAGCCCGCTTTTTAAGCGGGCTGTGCCATAAAACTATAATTTTGAGGAGTTGGGAAATGTACTCCAATATCTTGCTGCCTTTGGATCTGAACGAAGAAAGCAGCTGGAAAACTGCGCTTCCCGTGGCTGTTGATCTGGCTCGTCATTACAAGGCTCAGCTGCATGTGGTGACGGTGCTGCCAGATTTTGGCAAATCTATTGTTGGCGGCTATTTTGCTCGCGAATTTGAAACCGAAGCTTTGGAGCGTACCCGTGAAGCTCTTGAAGAGTTTCTGGATACGCAGCTTCCTGATGAGGAGCTGGATGTGAAAGGGCATATTGCCCACGGAACGATCTATGAAGAGATCACCAGCGCGGCTGACAAGCTGGGCACGGATCTGATTGTTCTTTCTTCGCATCGCCCAGAGCTGAAGGACTTCCTTCTGGGGCCAAATGCTGCGCGCGTTGTGCGCCATGCCAACCAGTCTGTTCTGGTTGTTCGCGATAAGTAAAAGCCACTTCTAGTGTTTCTGGTGGACGGTGGTTACGTGTTTCTATCTACCGTTCACCAAAATGTGTCGCAGATTTTCTTGCCTGTTTGACGAAACACATCCAACTTTCAGCAAAATTGTATATATAAGCGTTGGTCATCTGTTGCCGGACCAGAACTTTGTCACGCCATCATGCGTGTCGGCGTCAGGTCCTTCAGGATGCATTCCAAACGGAATTAGGAAAGCTACATGTTGCAAGACATCACCCTATGGGGCGCATTTTTCGCGGGCATTTTGTCGTTTGTTTCTCCCTGCGTCTTACCGCTGGTGCCGCCTTATCTTGGATACATCGCTGGTCTGTCCATTGAAGAGGTGACAAGCAAAGATAAAAGCGCAGCGCAGAGCAACAGGGTTATGATTGCGGCCATGTGTTTTGTGGCCGGGTTCTCAACCGTGTTTGTACTGCTTGGAGCAAGTGCGTCGTTCCTTGGCCAGTTCGTGCTGCAGTATTCCCAGTACCTTGCCTATGTGGCAGGTGCGATGATCATCATCATGGGTCTGCATTTCCTTGGTGCGTTCAAGATCGGTTTTCTTTACCGCGAAGCGCGTGTGCAGATTGATCGCCAGCCGGGCGGCTTTGGCGGGGCTTATCTGATGGGCCTTGCATTCGGTTTTGGCTGGACGCCATGCATTGGTCCGGTTCTGGCAAGTATTCTTCTGATTGCTGGTACGCAGGCTTCTGTTAATCAGGGCGTGATCCTGCTGGCAGCTTATGCGCTGGGTATCGGTGTGCCGTTCATGATCGCTGCGATGTTTGCTGGTCCGTTCATGGGCTTCATGGCGCGCTTCCGCAAGCATATGGGCACAGTAGAGAAAGTCATGGGTGCGTTTCTGGTGCTTACCGGTGTGGGCTTCCTGACCGGTTACATTCAGGCATTCTCTTTCTGGCTGCTGGAAACTTTCCCGGTTTTCTCCCAGATCGGCTAAATCGCTCTATAAATGATGAAATGAAAAAAGCAGGCTCTGAGCCTGCTTTTTTGCGTTTGGAGGATGTGATGCGCTTTATGCGCTGGCCTTTTTCCGGAAGATGCTGGCCGGGAGTGTCGCCAGCAGGAGGCCTGCCATGATCGGTGCGAAGCCGAGGTAATGGAATGTCTGCAGCTTCTCACCGAGAAACAGAACCGCCATACCAACGCCGTAGGGTGTCATCAGATACATGAACATGCCTGCGATGGATGGGCCAACCAATCGGATGCTGAACTGGTAGGTGAGGAACGAAGCAACAGATGCGACCAGTGCTACCCCTGCGATCGACATCCAAACTTCGCCCGTGTTTGGTACGGACGACGTGATTGCCATCTCAGCGACTGCGAATGGCGCAAGGATGAGTGTGCCGAGGATGGCGAGGATTGTGAACAGAGGGGCTGTTGAGATGCTCTGCAGCTGGCTCTTCTTGATAAGTACAGAATAGATTGCCCAACTGAGCGTGCATAGCGCAAAGAGCAAGTCGCCGCTGTTCAGTTGCAGGCTGAGCAGATTCCCCAGTGAGCCCTTGGTGACGATCACGAAGACACCAATGATGGCGAGTGAGATCCCCACAAGCTCGCGCATGGCCACTGCACGGCCTCTGAAGAGCCACTCAAGGGCAAGGATCAGAGCAGGGGCTGCGGAGTAGATCAGCGTTCCGTTGGTGGCGGACGTTTCTTTCAAGGCCAGATAGACGATGGCACCGCAGATCCACATGGCGAGGAAGGCCATGAAGCCGAGGAGCTTCAGATTCTTGCGGATGATCGGCAGGCTTCTTTTCAGCTCACGATATGTAAACGGCAACAGGATGAGAGAGGCCAGACCCCATCTGAAAAAGGCGAGGGTCCATGGCTCTGTATGGGCAATGGCAGGCTTGGCAATAATGATATTGGAGCTCATGAAAACGGGCATGAGAAACAACAGGGCATATGTTGAGGCCCAATTTGAGCTCGAAGGAGAATGAGACACGCGTGGTATTCCGAAATGACCTGCAAGGCTGGGGCTGTTCACGCAGGTGTCGGCGCGGCTGGTCCCAATCTCAGGTGCAGAAAGATGAAGCTAACTTATTGGAAAATGGTTGGCGAGCAATTGACTTTTTCTCGCACCAGTCTTGCGCAGACCACAGCGGTGTCTGCGGCGTTGAAGAATGGGCCCGCTGTCAATGTGAACTGGGTTGTTCCGTCAACCTCAGCGGTTGAGACCCGTTTCTTCAGGTCTCCCAGCAAGAGAGGGTTGTTGTCCTTGAGCTTTTGCCATCGACTGTTGAGCGCGTTGGCATTGTCAAAACTGCCCAGATCAACCGCGAAGGAGGTGCGCACGATCTTGCGACGGCCCGACTGGCTGAGTTTGCCTGCTGCTGGGGTTTTGTGAAACTCAGGCAGCTCTGCTTTTGCCGGGATTGATGCGACAGTTTCAGGCACAGATGCGTCCGGCAGGGTGGTTTCTGTGATTTCCGCCAGTTCGGAGAGTTTCATCTCTGGCAATGGGCCGGGTGCCTGTGGTTGCGGCTTTGCTGCGGAAAGCTCTGGTGCTGGCAGCGTTTCGATTGGTGTTACAGGCTTTTGCTTTGGCTTTACTGCGGTGATGGTCGGTTTGGGGGCGGCTTTGGTTTCAGTCTGCGCTTGGTTTGCGGCTTTATCCAGCGCTTTCAGTTTGCTCGACAATCTGCGGTTTTGCTCTGTCAGACGCAGCATGGAGCGGCGGAGAGAAATGATCTCATCACGCACGGCTCGGAGCTCTTTTGCGTTCTGCAATTCCTGTTGTGATTCGGTTTTTTCGCCAGCTCCGCCATAAATCTGGAAGGCATTTTGTGCTGTTTGTCCACCAATTGAGGCTGTTGTGGCTACAGGGCCGGGTGCTGGGAGTGGAATTATTGCCTGGGCAAAATGGGGTGTTTGGGTTGCAAACTTGCCTGGCATCTGCACTGCGGAGGCGGCGAGGGCGACGAACGAGAGCGCAGCAATACCCCATGCCAGAACGGTCACACGTTCTCGCAGTACTTTCGGTTCTTGCCGTAACTCGTTGATTTTATGAGGAAGTCGCAACGCTTCCAGTCGCCTCGTATTCGAATCTAATCCTAACTATATGTATTAACTTGATTTTTTATGGTTAACAAAATGCAAACGCAACCTGAAAAAGATGTATTAAACACTATCTGCTACTTCTAATGGGTGCGCTGATTTTCTTGGTGAAAGCAAAGGGATGTCCTTTGAAATGCCAAAGCTCTGGTGCAGGTTGCCTGTCAGTTTTGAATTCTAGTTACCCAAGGGGTTTGCATGTCCAATAGTTCTTGTTTGGCAATTGTTCTGGCTGCTGGATTGGGAACGCGTATGCGTTCGGCCCTGCCAAAGGTGATGCACGAGATTGGTGGGTTGCCGCTTGTTGGCCACGTGCTGAACTCCGTCGTTCACGCAGGTGCTGACAAGGTTGCTGTTGTGGTTGGCCCAGAGATGGCGAAGCTGGAAGAGCATGTCGCCATCCGTGTGCCTCATGCGACCTGCCATGTACAGGTTGATCGTCTTGGAACAGCCCATGCCGTGAAAGCGGCTGAAGAGGCTTACAAGGCTGCTTCAGATCACGTTCTGGTTCTTTTTGGGGATACGCCGCTGGTGAAGGCCGACACGCTGCATCGTCTGCGCGAGCGCCTTTCTGGTGGTGCTGATGTTGTGGTTCTGGGCTTTGAGGCAGATGACCCGTTTGGATATGGCCGTCTTCTGGAAAGCGATGGTGAACTTGTTGCGATCCGTGAAGAAAAAGAAGCAACTGACGAAGAACGCAGAGTCACGCTTTGCAACGCAGGTATCATGGCGTTCAAAGGCTCGGCGTTGCCAGACCTGATCGCCGAGATCAAAAACGACAACGCCAAGGGTGAGTATTACCTGACGGATGCGGTGGAAGTGGCGCGCAGCAAAGGCATGCGTGTTGTTTCTGAACTGGCAGATGAGAAGGAAGTGCAAGGTATCAACAATCGCTCTCAGCTGGCCTCTTGTGAAGCTGTGTTCCAGCAGGTTCAACGTGAGACCTTCATGGAAAACGGTGTGACCTTGCAGGCGCCGGAAACTGTCTACTTCTCCTGGGACACTGAGATCGACCCAGATGTTGTGGTGGAGCCGAACGTCGTGTTTGGTCCGGGAGTTCATGTTGACAGCGGTGCTCGTATTCGTGCGTTCTCTCATCTTGAAAAGGCACATGTGAGTGCGGATGCCACGGTTGGTCCTTATGCACGACTGCGTCCGGGTGCGGATATCGGAGAAGGCGCCCATATCGGCAACTTTGTTGAGATCAAGAATGCCAAGGTTGAGAGTGGCGCGAAGGTCAACCACCTTTCTTACATCGGCGATGCGCGTGTTGGTGCAAAGTCCAACATCGGAGCCGGCACGATCACCTGCAACTACGATGGCTACCTGAAGCATCACACAGACATTGGGCTGGTAGCTTTATCGGCTCTGACAGCGTGCTGGTTGCGCCTCTGACCCTTGGTGACGGTGCCTTTGTTGCTGCGGGCTCTGTGGTGACTTCTGATGTGCCTGAAAACGCGTTGGCGATTGGGCGTGGTCAGCAGGTGAACAAGGAAGGCCGCGCCAAAGTGATGCGTGAGATGCTTGCTGCGGCTAAAGCTTCAAGAAAGGGCTGAGCAATAATGTTGCACATTGCTGAGGTTAGCAGTGTGCTTGCTCAATTATCCTCAAGCTGTAACGAAACGAAACACGGATTGATTTCCCTCGCAGCAGTGCATCAGGCTAAAGACTTGGCCAAAAGTTGATGCTCGCATCAGTTGCGAGGTGGGATTTCAAGGAGAACACTTATGTGCGGTATTGTCGGTATTTTGGGGCAGACACCTGTTGCACCATTGCTGGTAGATGCGCTGAAACGGCTTGAGTATCGCGGATATGACTCTGCAGGTATTGCAACTGTTGTCGGCGGCGACCTTAATCGCCGTCGTGCGAAGGGTAAACTTCGCAATCTGGAAGCGTTGCTGGAAGATAAGCCTCTTTCCGGCACAAGTGGCATTGGCCACACCCGTTGGGCAACTCACGGTGCACCAACTGTAGAAAATGCACACCCACACGCTGCTGATGGCGTGATGGTCGTGCATAACGGTATTATCGAAAACTTCCTGGAGTTGCGTGAAGATGTGCGCAGTGCCGGTGTGAAACTTTCAACCGAGACGGACTCTGAAGTTGTTGCGCACCTGATTTCACTTGAAGTGAAAACTGGCAAATCCCCACAGGATGCTGTTGCTGCTGTTCTTGGTCGCCTGAAAGGTGCGTTCTCACTGGCAATTCTGTTTGCTGATCAGGACGACCTGATGATCGGTGCTCGCCGCGGGTCCCCGCTTGCTGTTGGGTATGGCGAAGGCGAGATGTTCCTCGGCTCTGATGCGATTGCACTGTCTCCGTTTACAGACCGCATCAGCTACCTTGAAGAAGGTGACTGGGTTGTCTTGACCCGTGCTGGTGCGCAGATCTTTGATGAGAACAACTCTGCTGTAGAGCGTGTGGTTCAAACGTCCAGCGTTAGCTCCACCATGATGGACAAGGGCAACTACCGCCACTTCATGGCTAAAGAAATCCATGAGCAGCCAGAAGTGTTGGGTCATGCGATCTCTCAGTATCTGAAGTTCAATGAGGGCAAGGTTGCTCTGCCGGAGGGCAATGATTTTGACTTCTCCAAGATCAACCGCCTCGTTATTTCTGCTTGTGGTACAGCTTACTATGCGGGGCTGACCGCTAAGTACTGGTTTGAGAAATACGCTCGCCTACCGGTTGATATCGATATTGCCTCCGAGTTCCGCTACCGCGAAATGCCATTGGGGGAAGGTGATCTGGCGCTGTTCATTTCTCAGTCCGGTGAAACAGCAGATACGCTGGCATCGCTGCGCTACTGTAAAGAGCAGGGCATGACCATCGGTGCGGTTGTGAACGTTTCTGAGAGCACGATTGCGCGTGAATCTGATCTGATCTTCCCGATCTTTGCCGGGCCGGAAATTGGTGTTGCGTCCACTAAGGCCTTCACGTGTCAGCTGGCTGTTCTTGCAAGTCTTGCAGTGCTGGCAGGTCGTCAACGTGGACATCTGAGCGATGCTCAGGAAAAAGAGCTGGTTGGAGCGCTTTCCGAGCTGCCAGCACATGCCATGCAGGCTTTGAAGCTGGAACCTCAGATCGAAAAGCTGGCGCCATGGATGTCCAAAAAGCATCATGCGCTGTTCCTCGGTCGTGGCACAAGCTTCCCACTTGCTCTGGAAGGTGCGTTGAAGCTGAAGGAGCTCTCCTACATTCACGCAGAAGGCTATGCAGCGGGCGAGCTGAAGCATGGTCCGATCGCGTTGATTGATGAGAACATGCCGGTTCTGGTCGTTGCGCCATTTGATGGTGTTTACGAGAAGACCGTCTCCAACATGCAGGAAGTAGCTGCCCGTGGTGGTGAGATTGCTCTGTTCACGGATGAAAAGGGCGCTGAGGCGGCCGGTGTTGCTGCGAACCAGATGATCATCCTACCAGAGCTTCCGGAAATCGTCGCTCCACTCATCTACGCCCTGCCACTGCAGATGCTCTCCTACCACACCGCCGTGTTCATGGGCACCGACGTAGACCAACCACGCAACCTGGCAAAGTCCGTCACCGTTGAATAAGCGGATGGAATGCTGAAGTTTTTAAAGTTCGAGAGTAATGAATTATCATATTGAGTATACTGAGAAGTAGAACTCTACGAACGGTATTTTTGCCTTCCAACCTCTTATAAAAGACACCTTAAATCAAGACCATAGATCCTGTATGATAACTCATACAGGATCTATGGTGTGCCAAATGCAAACTAGCGGTATTTGGGTTCGTGCGGGTATTCGTTAGAGCGGAAAGCGAATGTCTTCCTATGGTTCTTAATTCCAGCGGAGTCCCCGCTCATTCCCTAATCTGTTTCATCCTTGCAAAGCGGAGCAGGTATTGTGTCTGTGTGGTGCGAGGGGCTTGACACAACCGGGATTGATTATGGGTAAATATTGAGTTCCAGCTTTGGCGTGGTAGCTTCCTCCGGCTCTACCGATGCCACTGCGCGGAAAGGCTGCATCATTGATGAATGGCAGGAATGGGAAACTGCACTGCAGCATACAGATGAGTGACAACGGCAGTTAAAGGGCTGTTCAAGCAGTAAAAGCTCAATTATGGGAAATGCTGAAGAAGCGCCTGAATATTTGCTTATAGCCCTAATATCATAGCGGTTTCAGCCATCCAGAAACTTGACAGAAAACAAACGACACTTTTTCGATTGGCTTACTAAAATTCCTAAGTTCCCCTTCAGACAGAGTTCAGCTTGGCGTGTTTCCTGACCTTCAAGAAGAAGAGAGGACGACCACATGAAAACAAGAAAGAAGCTATCCATTATTGCAGCAACTACCGCAGTGACCCTCGCAAGCCCGTTTGTTGTTTTGGCGGATGATCATCGCAGTGAGTATGGTGACAGCAATGAAGGGGCTGCAATTCAGTACACCGGACCAGTAGCTGTTGCGAAAGTTTCCATGCTATCTACCAGCTTGAACCCTTTTAAGGATGACAGTGTCGTTCTTGAAGGCAAGCTTACTCGCCAGATTGACGAGAGCTCATTTGTCTTTGATGATGGCTCTGGTGTAATCACAGTACATATCGATGATCATGAACGGCAAAACCCTCTAACCGTTTCAGCATCAGACATGGTTCGCGTTTTTGGTGAAGTTGAAGGCTGGATAGGGACCCCAAGCATACGTGTCCACAACCTCCAGATTGTCCAGTAGGTTTGCATAGTCAAAGCACTTGCCCTAATTT
This sequence comes from Pseudovibrio denitrificans JCM 12308, assembly GCF_001310815.1. Taxonomy (GTDB): domain Bacteria; phylum Pseudomonadota; class Alphaproteobacteria; order Rhizobiales; family Stappiaceae; genus Pseudovibrio; species Pseudovibrio denitrificans. Next base: position 9,566 of record NZ_BAZK01000040.1, on the reverse strand, counting down.
TAATGGCCCGCTCAACCAGGCGGGCCTCATCCAGAACATCCTTTGAGAAACAGCGATACCATATGTGGGAGCCTTATTGATGTCGATGACATCGGGCTTTTCTTAGTTTTTAGAGACACGATAACTGATGCCGTATCTGTAATGCAGACGAGCCACCCATAATATTCTTAAACCTCTGAAATGACGGCCTCTGAAAGCACCAAGCCAACATTGAATGATGTTTCATCGATGCTACCGACAATTTTTGTCAGCAGAACCCTCCAGACATCTCAACCTATATTTCTACTTCTTTCCTCAAGTTTTCAATTGAAGCTCATTACAAGGAAATGTAAATGAGACGCAGTTGCAAAATGAGTTCATAGAATGCGTAGTTTCTATCAAAAATCGGGCTTTGCCCTGCTTAGCCTTGCTGGTTGCCTCGTAATTTCAGCGAGTTATGCGCAGGACGCCGGCGTTTCATCAAAAAAACTTTCTCAGCTGGAAAACCTCGGCCATCAGTTATTCTTTGACTTCAACCTGTCAAAGAACCGCACTATGTCTTGCGCTACATGCCACACGCCAGATACTGGTTTTGCGGACCCAAGAGACAACGGCTTTGACGCGCCAGTCAGCACGGCTGTCTCCCTAGGCGATGATGGAGAATCCATAGGTGACCGCAACGCGCCATCAGCCGGATATGCCGCATTCAGCCCCAACTTCCATAAAACCAAAGACGGTAAGTTTGTCGGCGGCCAGTTTTGGGATGGCCGGGAGAACGACCTTGAAGGTCAGGCCGGCGGGCCACCGCTGAACCCAATTGAAATGGGCATGCCAAGCAAAGCCTCTGTTGTCGAGCGTATCAAGGAAAACGACGATTACATCGAAACCTTCAAGCAGCTCTTTGGCAAAAGCATTTTTGAGAGCGACGAAGAAGCCTATGTCGCCATGACCAAGGCAATCGCAGCCTTTGAGCGTACTGACACTTTCGCGCCGTTTGATTCCAAGTATGACCGCTTCCTGCGTGGTGAGTTAGAGCTCAGCCCACAAGAGGAACTGGGACGCATCCTGTTCTTCTCTCCTCAGTTCACCAACTGCAATGTCTGCCATCAGCTCAAGAAAGTGCCGGGCTCTGAAGGGGAAACCTTCACCAACTACCAGTACTTCAACATCGGTGTGCCAGTGAACAAAGCCGTGCGCGCAGCCAATGGTTCTCCAGCTGGTACAGTTGACCACGGCTTGCTGGCTAATCCAGCTGTAGATGATAAGTTCTGGGATGGTAAGTTTAAAACTTCTACCTTGCGCAACGTGGCAGTTACAGGGCCTTACATGCACAACGGCGTGTTCAAGGATCTCAAAACGGTTGTTCAGTTCTATAACCGCTACAACTCGCGAAAGAAATCTGCTCAGATCAACCCAGAAACAGGCAGACCATGGGGAGCACCTGAAGTACCAGCAACGCTGGACGTCAAGGAACTGACCACCGGACCTGCACTGGATGACAGACGCATCAACGCACTGGTTGCTTTCATGAAAACGCTCACGGATGAACGTTACGAGCACCTTCTGGAAGAAGAATAAGACGAAACTTCAATGTTTTTCTTCATAAGCCTCGCAGCCACTTGCGGGGCTTCTTTATTGCCATCGTGCACGCATTCCCGCAATAACCGCCAGTCTCAAAAAGAGTTTTCAGTCTATGATCTGTATTTTGAACTGTCAGTCTCTTGTTTGCTTTGCAAGCGACGGATGGCAATATTTTGTATTGAGGAAGAAGAGTAGAACAGGCGTAAGGAGCTTTATGGAATTTTGATCAGAATCTTTGAGGTGATTAAATCATGTATTTTAAAACTTGACTATTATATTCATATTAAAGATATTCCGGTTGTTAAATTATCCAATACTCGCAAAAGTAACGGCACCGGTTAGTGACCAAATCACAACAACGCGTCCAGGTTCATATCAAAAGCTATGAGATATTGGTCCGGTATGCGGCATCGATTACCAAAGATTGGGCACTAAGTGAGGATATTGTGCAGGAAGCGTTTTTGCGTTTCGATGCCAAGTCTCCCAATAACGCAGAGAGTTATCTGCGCCGGATTGTTCATAATCTCTCCATCGATCATTTGCGCAAGCAACAACGCGAGCTTCAACGTTTTGATCACGAAACGCCGGTTGCTTCATTTGTGGAACAGAACCCCACTCAAGAGAGTGCTTTGGCCCAAAAGCAAGAACTTGAGCTGGTGTTGACCGCTCTTGCGGAGCTGCCGGAAATCACGCGAAGAGTTGTCGAGATGCATCGGTTAGAAGGGCTCAAACTGAGAGAGATTGCGAGTAGCTTGAATCTTTCTGTGACGCAGACACATGAGCATTTGCACCGAGGTATCAAGCATTGCATGAGGGTCCTCAATGCAAAGAAGTAGGATCTTTAATGAGGTAAAGTACACAAGTTATCGCATAAAACATATTTGGTTCAAAATTGATTTTTTTGCGAAAAAGACTGTCCTTCAAACGTCTCCTCTTAAGATGAACAGCATCATAGCCGTCCCGAACTCAGCGACTACTTCAGGATTAAGCCAATGACACTTGCAGATTTCAGAAAAGAAGTATCGTCTTCCGTTGAAGATGCTGCAATCAGCTGGTTCATCCTTTTGGAAGAGTATCCTGAGGATTTGAAGCTTTGGGAAGAGTTTGATGACTGGTTTCTTCAAGATCCAACTCATCAGGAGGCATGGCTCGAGGTTAGTCAAACATCAGAAGTACTGGGGCAGCTTGAACTTAGCAGTACTGAACAGGGCCCAAAGCAGGGGATTGATGTCGAGCCAGCCTTTGCCTCTCATAATTTCTTTGCACGCTCAAAAATGGTTTTTGCTGCTGGCTTCTCTTTTCTTCTGCTGCTCTGCATAGGCCTGACCGTTCCTCAACATTTGACGGTTTGGCTCTATGCAGATCATAAAACTGAAGTGGCACAGACAAAGGAAGTTGAACTTGAAGATGGTTCGACAATCTACCTTTCAGCCTACTCGGCGATTGATTTGGATTTTACAGATGAAATGCGAAAAGTGAGCCTTCTGAGAGGGGAAGCTCTCTTTGATGTAGCCCGAGATGAGGAACGGCCATTTGTTGTCACAGCTGGTGATACGACAACAAAAGTGCTTGGCACACGCTTTAATGTAAACAAAGGCCTTTCTGCCGTGTCTGTCGGCGTCGAACATGGGCATGTACAGGTTGTCGGAAGCTCTGATGTGAATGAAGTCATAGAGTTAAGAGATGCAGATTGGGCCAGGATGCATGAGGATAGGCATCCTGATATTCGATCACAGAATGCGGAATACATCGCTGCGTGGCAAAGAGGTAAGCTTTACGTCGATGACCAGAGCTTTGAAGAAGTTCTGTTTAAGCTGCGCCGTTTCATGAAGACGCCGGTTTTGGTGCTCGATCCTCGTATCAACAGCAAACGTGTGACTGGGGTGTTTGACTTGAGTAAACCCCGACAAAGTCTGAATGCTATCGTCGCAGCTCATACGGTTAAGCTGAGAGATTTTGATTTTTTTATCACAATCTCAAAGATATAACACGTTGATAATAATGTGTTATTTGTGTTTTTGTCATCTGTCTACAAAAATATGAGTATTTTTCTCAGAAAATAAAGCTCTCCGGATCGTCTCCTAAAAGAAGTTGGGACTGCAGGTTCTATCTACTGACAAATTGATGACGACTTGGAAGTGATTTAAGAATGGATATGGGGAACCAAGTGGGGTTGCGCTTAGGGGGGCGTCCCACAAAAAGACTAGCGAGCTTATTACTTGTAGCACTGTTTCAAACGACGTGTTTGACGTTGCCAGCAGCTTATGCGCAATCAGAAGCAAGTCGATCTGAGCTTTCAAAACAGGTTGCGTTCAATATACCTGCCGGGTCTTTATCTGCTGCTCTTTTGCAGGTTGGACAACAGGCAGGCATACGGCTTTCAGTGAACGCGCAGAACATAAAAGGCATCAACGTATCTGGCTTTAAAGAACTGATGACAGCTCAAGGTGCGCTGGATGTTCTGCTGGATGGTACGGGGTTGGTTTATGAGATTGATCCATCCGGCATCATTATCATCTCCTCTCTGCAGGATACAGTTTCAGCTGGTGATGGTGACCCATCCTTGCTGCCTGTAATTGTGACTGCCTCCTCAGGAGATGCCGCAGGGTGGCAGGGGGCACCTGAGTGGGTTTATGAAACACCTCGGGCCATTAGCGTTATCGGGCGCGATGAAATAAAAAACTCTAATGCTCGCGGTGCTGCTGATCTGTTTGCAGGAGTACCAGGAGTAAACGTGGCGGATAATCCGCAGGATCCAGGTATTAGTATTAATATTCGTGGTCTTCAGGATCAGAACCGCGTGAACGTCATGATTGATGGTGCTCGTCAGAACTTCCAGAAAGCTGGGCACGACGAGGTTGGACGTTTTTACATTGATCCAGCTTTTGTAAAACAAGTTGAGATTGAAAAAAGTGCCATATCCGGTGTTGGTGGTGCAGGGGCCATGGGTGGCGTCGTTAACTTCCGCACAATTGAAGCATCTGACTTGATAAGGTCTGGCAAGTCCTATGGTGTTGAAGGAAAACTGGCCTCAGGCACAAATGCCTATAACTTTAGCGGCAATCTTGCAGCTGGGGTAAAACTGACAGAAAACATCAGCTTTGCTGCCGGTATTAGTAAGAAAAATCTGGGTAAGTACGACGCTGGTAGCAAAGGTAGCCTGACTTACAGCTCTAGTGGGCAACCGATTGTTTTTACCGGTTCTGAAACATTATCCTGGCTCTCAAAGTTGAACCTCAGTTTGGGAGATGATCACGAAGTCGTACTGGGTGCACTTGGTTTTCATGATGCATTCACCAACAGTACGATTGGTGGTGATTTCCAAAATGACAGCGACATCTCCAATATCACGGGTACAGCAACTTACACCTGGCAACCAGATGACAACTGGTTTGATCTGGAGGCTAAGGTTTGGGCAAACCGCACTCAAAATGACCAGTACCGTTTACCGCGAACGGCAGGTGCAGGGGGCTTTGATAATGATCATGCGCTCAACACATTTGGAGGGAGCCTCCAAAACACAAGCGAGTTTGATCTATCTAAGCTAACGATATCCTGGAATTACGGCGTTGAAGCCTTTCGTGATGTGGGTAAGTCAACAACTGTACCCGACAATCCAGCTGATGATCCAAATGGGTTATGGATAGGAGCTGACCCAAGCGGTGAACGAAGTGTTTTCAGCGCATTTAACCAGTTTGCACTGTCTTACAATGATCTGATCAAGCTAGATATCGGATTACGTTATGATCAGTTTCATCTGAGGGGGAGTTCTAGGGCGCTGGAGTATGACCTCACTGGTGTTCCATCGGTTGTTGATCAATCTATTTCAAACTCAGGAAACAGGTTCTCTCCAACCTTTGGGCTTTCTATGTCGCCAATTGAAAATCTGCAGTTCTTTGGCAGATACTCGGAGGGATATCGTGTGCCGACAGTAATGGAGACCTTCCTGGGTGGGGAACATACCGGTGGTGGTTTGCCATATCTGCCAAATGGATCGCTAAATGCAGAGCAAGCCAAAACTTGGGAAGGAGGCGTGAACATTCAGCTTGATGATCAGCTTATTGAAAATGACAGGCTTCGGCTCAAGCTCTCTTACTTTAACCGTGAAGTAGAAAACTACATAGCACTAGCAAGTGTGGCTGGCGTGACATTTGATCTTGGTGGGTTTCAATACCAGATACCTTACTACCAGTACGCTAACCTGTATGAGCCACTTAAAACGCAGGGTTTCGAACTGGAGGCACTTTACGATGCTGGTCGGTTCTTCGCTGGAGTTGCTTTCAATCGCAGTTATATTGATCTACCTGACACATTCTCGTTCGATAACCCCTACACAATGTTTGGAGACGCGAAGGATCGGGTCATTTTGCTCAATGTTGCTCCCAAAACAAAGCTAAGTGCAAATGCCGGTCTTCGGTTTTGGGATGAGAGGCTGACATTGGTGGGCGTGTCACACATGTTGAACCTGATGGCCAGTTCGGCTTCTTTGCTAGCGGTTACGAAACAGATGATTATACCATTGTTGATCTCTACGGTTCCTATGAGTTCAATGAGAATGCAACGCTTCGGGTAGATGTAAATAATCTTGGTGATGTTGCATATGTGGATGCGCTCACTGCGGGTGGGTTTCCATCTCCGGGCCGCACCATCACGGCCGCTTTAAACTTCACTTTTTAACATCTTAGCCAGCCAGCTTTCTGCCAGCCAGCCTGACCGATCGCATCTGCGATCCCTCAACGTTCTATAGAGAACAAACAACCATCTGATGAGGATATCATGGCTGTAACTATCAATTTGAGCGATGCAAACAATGACGGCACCGGCATCAACATGCCTGCTTACTTTGCGGACTTTAATCAAAACTTTGATCGCTCAGGTTGGGGACACTTCTCCTCGAACCCATTCGATTTTAACGGCAATAACTATGCTGCAACAAACGGATCCGCACTACTTCCATTCGTAAGCGATGATGCCCAATCCTTCATTGTAGACTCCGGATCAGCAGGCGATATCTCCTATAGCCTGATCAATCATGTACTCAGTGGAACACTTGATAGCGTTTCCTTCGGACATGGTCTGGATTACAATTCATCTTCTGACTCCTTTGCACACACCACAAACGATATCAGTATTTCTGGCTTAGGATTGTCAGGCTCTGGTTCCGGTAATCCGGTTCACAATGTTGTCTACGGTCTTATGAGCAACAACACCACTGCGCTGGAAGCCCAACTTGACGCCAATGATCTGGTCATCAATGGCAGCTCTGGTGCTGATACCATCCAAAGCTATGCGGGTGATGACACCCTGACCGGTAATACCGGCAATGATATCTTTGTCTTCAGCTCAGGTTCCGGCACTGATGTCATCACGGACCTTGCAGCAGGGGATGTTATTGATGTGCTTGGTAACTGGAATGGTGTTAGCGAGTTTGATGATCTGATCATCGATTACGCTTCCGACCCAGGGAATGCTGTCATTTCCGCTGCTGGTACAACAGATACGATCACAGTAGAAGGCTTCTCCTCAGGTCTGGACGAAAGCTTCTTCATTTAAGTCCCTTTGCATTAGCGCAAAATGCAGCCTCACTGAACTGGTCTTGAGATCGAGAAGCAGTTCAGTGGGGCCGTTTTATTGTGGATTTGCTTGTTACATGAATCGATTAAGGGCCTGGCTGAGCTGATGAAAAGGCTTGTTTGTAGAAAGATATTCCGAGTTATCTCGGTTGGTTTGTCATAGATGCGGATATTTCCAAAAATCAATTAGAACCGATGTATAGAGTGCGAGTGTTTTGGGGCCGGCATTGGTTTTGAGGGGCGGCTGGCAACGTAGGCAGCTATGGCGCACATGATGAGACAACTTTCTGTATCTAGGCTCTTGCTGCTTAGAAAAAACAAAGATTTCTTGTTTCAAAAATGAAAATGAAATCTATTTTAAATTGTATTATTTTTAGATATCAACTAAAAATAGAAAAATAATCTAGATGAAATGATTTAAGTGAAGCGAGTTGATTTTCATTTAGATTATATTTCTATGCAATATGCATGCTCCAATAAAATAGGTGCGACTTATAATGATGAGTTTGCTTCATCTATAGTATTTATTTGCTTAATATTATGTAAATTGAGAATCAAATCATATTTGATATTGGATTTTCTTCGTGAAAGCGTCTCGGAAATTTTTTAGTTTTCTGAGGTTGGCATGTCTGATTCTGTTTCTTCCAATAATGCACCTGTCTTCGGTCCTGTTGAGGCGATTACCTCATCAGAGCTTTTGCTTGATGGGAATGGCTCGTTCCTAGACGGGTTTGGTTCTGCTATTGCGGTGAATGCTGACGGCACTTTGGTTGTTGGTGCACCTAATGAGCTTGGACCAAGTAATGGTTCTGTTATGGTTCGCCAGCCTGACGGCCAAGGTGGTTATGTTGAAACGAAACTGAAGCTTCCAGCTGGCGCCACACCTGACAAGTTTGGTGCTTCCGTCGCGATCAACGATCAAGGTGTTGTTGTCGTAGGAGAAAAAGCCGATGGTGCGGGTGGTGCGCTATACGTTTACCTCCCGGATGAAAATGGCTCTTACGGAGAACCAGTCAAGCTAACCGATGCAAATACTGGCGTAGGTGCACTTGGAAGCTCTGTTGCGATAACAAACGATGGCGTAATCGTAACTGGCGCACCTTATTCTGCGAATAGCGAGATGCAACCTTCTGGCGTTGTTCAAGTTTTCAAACAAAATGTTGATGGAGAATACGTTCTTCAGCGCTTGGAAGCACCGGATGTAGCAGTTGGCGCACTCTTTGGGCAGTCCGTAAATACCAGCAATACTGGACTTCTGGTGGTCGGAGCTCCTGGTGATGATGATAACGGACAGCTGAGTGGAGCTGTTTATATTTATAAGGAAAATGCTGAAGGCTTTATGATGCGCCGACTAAACTGCTGTTGCCAGATGGTGTCTCTGGTGATCAGTTTGGCAGCTCTGTAAGTGTTAATGATCAAGGTGTGATTGTTGTTGGTGCAAAAGGCGCCGATGCTGACCTCTTTGATACAGGCTCTGCATTTGTCTACATCCCGAATGAAGATGGAACATATGGTGATCCTATCGAGTTAACAGTAGACGACGCCACATTACTAGATAAAGCCGGCACCTCAATCGCGATTGGAAATGATGGTGTTATCGTTGTAGGAACCGCACCTAGTGTCAACACTGAGGGACTTGCACTCGTATTTACGCCAAATGGAGAAGGTGGATATACTTCAACTAAACTTATCGCTCCTGATGCAGCTTCAGACGACGCTTTTGGTCGGAATGTATCTATTGGTGAAGATGGAACGATCTATATCGGTGCGCCAGGCAATGATGATGTCGCCTATGATGCAGGTTCAGTCTACGCTTTCAAACGGGATATTCTTGGAAACTATGTTCATCTTTCCAATGAATTAGCCCTTTTGGAGAGCACTGATAACTCAATAATTACAGACAGTTTAGAACTGGCATTTTCTGATGCGGATATAACCGATGCAGATCACAGCGCGACAGTTTCGTCCGTCAGTTTCACCGGTGTTGCTACCGGGCTTTCTTCTCTAAGTAACTCTGAGCTTACTGAACTGCTTAAGGTGACAGGTGTTACTTCTTCAGAAGGCAGTGTAGATGGTCGTATCAACCTGACATTCGAGGCAGCGTCAACAGTGTTTGACTATCTGGCTACTGATGAGCAGGTTAAACTTACCTTCACTGTAGAGCTTACAGATACAGCCGGCGGCACGGCTACTCACCCTGTAGTTGTAACTGTCGTTGGAACCAATGATGCCCCAGTCGTATCAGATATTGCAGCATCTACTTCAGAGGACAGCCCTCTAGAGATTTCACCTGACTTTGTAGATCCTGACCATTCCGATACACATACAATTACATTTGATGCGTCGGAAACAATAGGTGAAGTGACTTTTGTCGATGGCAAGTTCCATTATGATCCAAATGGGCAGTTTGATGAGTTAGGCGCTGGTGAGACT
>NZ_BAZK01000039.1 GCF_001310815.1 Pseudovibrio denitrificans JCM 12308 | reverse complement strand
CATGGTACGGATTTGAGCGCTTCGTAGGGGCGGAGATGAATGATCGCGTCAAAGGCAACAGCAACAAAATAAACTACCATTTAGACGGAGGTGCCGGAAACGACACGTTAACTGGCGCTGGAGGAAACGACACACTCAACGGGGGCGATGGAAACGACACGCTCATCGGGGGCGATGGAAACGACATCCTCAACGGTGGAGAAGGAAACGACACTTATTTCGTCGATAACGCCGGAGATACTATAATTGAAGCTGATAACTCAGGAATCGATACTATCATTAGTGGTGTTTCATTTAAGCTCACTGACAATATTGAAGATCTCACCTTGACTGGGACAGCAGATAACTATGCAATCGGAAACTCTGAAGATAATACGATAATTGGAAATGATGGAGACAATCACATCGAGGGTGGAGCCGGCACAGATATTCTGACAGGTGGAGCTGGGTCTGATCTATTTAACTTCAGAGAAGGTATGGGGAACGATATAATCACAGACTTTGAAGTCGGCATTGATAAAATAAACATCCCAGCCGGACCACCACCTGATTATCCAGATTTTGTGATCACCGATGTAGGCGATGGTACACTAGTCGAATATAATGGCGATAGCTTTTTACTCAAAGGCATTGATGCAGCTCTAATCGCCCCCAATGCATTCAGTTGGGACTGGGAACTGCCATACTAAAATTACCGATCTTCAAGTTTAGTTGGAGGGACATTGTGCCCTCCTTCTTTACTTCAGACTTTGATCACAAACTAAACCAACTCAGCAATTACTCGGACAAAGACAGCCTGAGTGTACAACGCATCTCCAGCGCATTCTCAGGAGATCGTATCACCAAGCGGTGGCCTCCCTAACAAATGACAGTAGGCTCCCTTCAAGTTCTCCGGCAAGCTGCACACATCTTTGACGATTGCAGGATCGGAAAATCTGACATGGCACACTTCATAGAGACAGTAGCTTCCGCGATTAAAGCCTTCTTTCTGCTGGTCATCGCCATTTTCCTGCTGGCTGCGTTCACCTACCCAGAAGAAACAGGAATGCGCATCAAAGCTCACCTGAAGAAGGCAGGCTGGAAGATCTCAGAGTTCAACATCGCTGGTCTTAAGCTGGTTCTGGATGAGCAGGAAAATGCATTGAAGCAAAGTAATGCAGCGCTTTCCTCCGCCAAGATTGAGATTGATACCTTGAAGAAGCAAGTTAGCCAACTCAACAGCACATTGTTGCAGAGCCCTTCACCAATCACACCGAACGGGGCCATAGACCGACGAAGACCGTCCTTTATTCCCTTGCCATCACCCTCCGCTCAGGACGAACTCCTGCAGAGCAGAGAAACACAAAAGCTGCAAAACCAGTTGGATGAGGCTTTGCGTGGCAACAATCAGGCTCTTGAGCTGAACAAGAAGCTCATCCTCCAGCTCCCTCCGCAATAAGCACCCAACAAAAAAGCCAGCCCCCTCTCGGAGACCGGCTTCTTAATTCTCAACCAGTGCAGCGGGTTAGCTGTCCAGGAAGCTCCGCAGTTTGCGGGAGCGGCTTGGGTGCTTCAGCTTGCGCAGGGCTTTCGCTTCAATCTGACGGATACGCTCACGGGTAACGGAGAACTGCTGACCAACCTCTTCCAGAGTGTGGTCGGTGTTCATGCCGATACCGAAGCGCATGCGCAGAACACGCTCTTCACGAGGTGTGAGCGATGCCAGAACGCGGGTCGTGGTCTCACGAAGGTTCGCCTGAATTGCCGCATCAATCGGCAGGATGGCGTTTTTATCCTCGATGAAGTCACCAAGATGGCTGTCTTCCTCGTCACCAATCGGTGTTTCAAGGGAGATAGGCTCCTTAGCGATCTTCAGCACCTTACGAACCTTCTCAAGCGGCATCTGCAGCTTTTCAGAGAGCTCCTCCGGAGTTGGCTCACGGCCAATCTCGTGAAGCATCTGACGAGAGGTACGAACGATCTTGTTGATCGTCTCGATCATGTGCACCGGAATACGGATGGTGCGTGCCTGATCCGCGATGGATCGGGTGATCGCCTGACGAATCCACCAGGTCGCATAGGTGGAGAACTTGTAACCGCGGCGGTATTCGAACTTGTCTACCGCCTTCATGAGGCCAATGTTACCTTCCTGAATGAGATCCAGGAACTGCAGGCCACGGTTGGTGTATTTCTTGGCAATGGAGATAACGAGACGAAGGTTCGCTTCCACCATTTCCTTCTTCGCGATACGCGCTTCGCGCTCACCCTTCTGCACCATGGAAACCAGAGTACGGAATTCGGTGATCTCAAGGCCAGTCTCAGTCGCAAGGGACTGAATCTCGCCGCGCAGTTCGCGGATCATGTCACCGTCGTTGGTCACAAACTTCTTCCAGCCACGGCCAGAAAGGTTTGCAACTTTACGGATCCAGTTCGGGTCCAGTTCAGAACCCTGATAGTGTTTGATGAAGTCAGCGCGGTTCACGCCGTTGCTGTCTGCAAGACGCAGCAGGCGGCCCTCATAACCCATCAGCATTTTGTTGATGGAGTACAGCTGCTGAACCAGTGTCTCAATACGGTTTGCATTGAGGTGCAGGCTCTTCACTTCAGCAATAATGTCTTCTTTGAGCTTCTTGTAACGACGCTCCTGAGACGGGGACAGTGTTTTGTTGGCCAGCTTGTTTTCAACCAGCTGATCCTGAAGCTTACGCAGCTTCTTGTAGTCCTCGGTGATCTTGTCAAAGATCTCAACGACCATAGGCTTCAGCTCTGCTTCCATCACGGAAAGAGAAACGTTTGCCTCGTACTCGTCGTCATCGTCGTCAGTAGATTCGCCACCTTCGCCGGTCTGCTCACCCTGAGCGCCATCAGCTGCAGGAGCTGGAGCAGCAGCGCCATTGGCTTTGCGTGCTTCTTCTTCCTTGCGCTTGCGGGCTTCTTCTTTTTCCTTCTGGCGAACCGCTTCAGGAACTTCACCCTCACCGGCTTCTTCCTGCTCGGACAGATCATCATCAGACGGACCACCTGCATCACCAGGACCAGAGTACGTCGCATCCAGATCAATAATGTCACGCAGCAGAACTTTGCCTTCGGCCAGTTCCTCACCCCAGATGATAATCGCCTGGAAGGTCAGCGGGCTTTCGCAAAGACCAGAGATCATAGCCTCACGGCCAGCCTCAATGCGCTTTGCAATCGCAATTTCACCTTCACGGGAAAGAAGCTCAACAGAGCCCATCTCGCGCAGGTACATACGCACCGGATCATCGGTACGGTCAGTTGGTTCTTTAGCAGTGGAAGTCTTGGTAACAGCAGTTGAAGACGCAACAACCAGCTCACCGCCATCTACAGCAGCCGGTGCATCCTCTTCCTCTTTACCCTCTTCCGCATCTTCCGCCTCAACAACGTTGATGCCCATTTCAGAAAGAAGCGACATGGTGTCTTCAATCTGCTCAGAGCTCACCTGATCAGGAGGAAGAACTTCATTCAGTTCGTCATAAGTGATGTAACCGCGTTTTTTTGCGGTCTTGATCATTTTCTTGACGGCGGCGACCGACAAATCCAAGAGAGGACCATCTTGTCCTTCTGCGCCTGCCGGTTCCTGCGTATCTTCAGCTTGTGTCGCCTTCGTCGCCATATTCTGCTCCAAAGTCGCTGGTCGTGCGCCAGCGAACTATTGCGTTACGCAACCCATCGCCCCCGTGCATGAACCCACACAGGTAGCATTTGAATCACATTTGACTTTGGGGTTTAACGCAAAGTCCCTTAAACCTGACTTAACCCTGGTATCAAAATGTTTTCACGGAATTGAAAACCCAAAACACATACGGGCAGGAGTGCTCACCGGCATCCCTACCGTTTTAGGCCGTCTCCGGCACATTCCAGGCATCGACAGCGCTGATTATCCGACTATGATTTCGCCGCTCTAGTGACATCTGTGGTCTACGGGCGCTCGTATCGGCTGTCTGACTTAGTGTATGTAGCTCGCCTTTTGTGATTCGCAAGGGCGATTCGGCTTGGTCAATCTGATTCTGGGGGATTTTGGACAGATCATTGCCAGTTTTTCTGGATAACTTTGAAAAACAACAGCTCTTCTATCACAAATCTACCTCAAGTTGTCATCACCCAATCCCGCAGGGTGAACCGACAAATTGACCAGAAATTCCGCTTCAGACGTTATGCAAGAACGGAACTTTTCGTAGAGCGCATCTTGGCGGCACGCTCTGCCAGCTCCTGCTCATCACGCAAACATTCCTCACGGCGGCGAGACAGATCCTGCTGCAAAGCCTGAAAACGGCTCCAGCTTTCTTCTGTCAGATCCTGCTCCATCGCCCGCGTCTCATGCTCAAGCTCCAACTCCAACATGCGCAACTCAAGCATATCGGCGTAGTTCAGGAACAGCATCTCTACGAAGTCTTCCGGCGGATCTTCTTTCAGGATCTGCAGACGGTTGGTCAGCGCATCCCAACGCCGCAGCGTTGTGCTCTTGCTACCATCATCCTCGCTCTTCGAGCTAACAATGGCTTCCTGAAGTATCTGATAGAACCGCTCATCCAGCTTGTTATAGATCTGCGTGACGGCTCCTTCAGCAAGATCGGTGGCAATCCGCACCAATGCCGCCATGAACATGGAGTGCAGCTCGTTGGAATAGGTCAGCTGCGAAATGCGTTCGAAGTGACGTTCAAACAGTTCCGGATACATCAGGCACATGGTGCAGAAGCTGCGCTCCACGCCATAAGCTGGCGTATCCGGCGCTTCCACCTTGGCCAGAGAAGCACGATCATTGCCACCTTGCGGGCCACGCCAGCCACCGTCACGGCCACCGCCCTGCCCGTGGTTCCGACGGCTCTCCTCATAAAACAGATTGGAGAGCTTAAGGCGCAGGTCCATCCGGTAGCGCTTTTGAACGCGTTCATCCTTGATGGTGCCCACCAGATCTTCAACGGCCTTCTCAAGAGCCGCCTTGCGCTCTGGCGTATCAATCCGCGCATGCTCACTCTCACGCTGCCAGACAACCTCAGAAAGCGGCAGCGCTTTCTCCAGCTCACCATACATGGCAGAGGTGCCACCAGCGTTGATCACATCATCCGGGTCCTGCCCGTCTGGCAGAAACGCAAACTGGAAGGACTTGCCACTGGTCAGCACAGGCAGAATACGATCAACGGCTCTATGCGCAGCGGAGATACCGGCCACGTCACCATCGAAACAGATCACCGGCTCATCGGCAAACTTCCAGAGCCGCATGATCTGGTCTTCAGTGAACGCAGTACCAAGGCTCGCGACCGTGCCTTTCATACCCGCCTGCCAAAGAGCGATGGCATCCATATACCCTTCCACCACAATCGCCTGCCCGGCTTCATAAGCAGGCTGGCGGGCGCGGTGAGCATTGAACAGCATCGTCCCTTTATGGAAGAGTGGTGTTTCCGGTGAGTTCAGATACTTCGGTTGCCCATCCGGATCCATCGTTCGGCCACCAAACGCCACCGCTCTGCCGCGATCATCGTGGATCGGGATCATAAGGCGGTTGCGAAAACGGTCATAAGAAGGACGGCCATCATCCGGCTTGATCAGCAGGCCAACCTCAATCAGTTCAGCTTCACTGATGTCTTTCGCCATCAAAGCCTTTTTCAGGTTGTCGCGGCCCGGAGGCGCAAACCCGAACTGAAACTCATTCAGCGTCTCTGCCGACAAACCGCGCCGCTGCACATACTCTTGCGCAGCACGGCCTTCTGCAGACTGGAACATATGGCGATAATACCGCGCCGCCATCTCACAGACATCAGTCAGTGTATTGCGCTTAGCAGCACGTTTTGCGGCCTGAGGGTCTGGCGCTGGCATGGCGATTCCTGCCAAACCGGCCAATTCTTCCACAGCTTCAGGAAAACTGAGGCCCTCTGTCTCCATCAGAAACTTGAAATGATCTCCACTTTCACCACAACCAAAGCACTTATAGCGGTTGCGGCGCTCATCCACGTGGAAGCTTGGAGACTTCTCAGAATGGAAGGGACAGCAGGCCCAGTAGTCGCCCTTTCCGGGCTGCGATTTGCGTCGATCCCAGGTTACACGTCGCCCCACCACGTCCGTAAGCGAAACGCGGTTGCGAATGTCATCAAGGAAGAGCTGATCAAAGCGCATAGTAGTCCATAGTGTGGTTCTGGCCCGAAAGCAGCTGGGATGGCTATTTTATAACCATGTCCCCCCGGAGAAGCCAGCAAAACCCCCAGAACACTGGCTTAACGCATGAATTTGCTTCAGGAAAAAAGAAAAGCCGCATCATGACGACGCGGCGACCTAAAAGTGCTCCGGAAATACGGATTTATTGCGGAGCACGGAGCATTTGCTTGACCATGCAGCTGGCCTTCGCAAAGTCCATCTGGCCAGGATAACGCTCTTTAAGCTCGGCCATACAGCGGCCCATATCACGCAGTCCGCGCGCTTCAACGCACTCGACAACTGTTTGACAAACAAGCTTCATTTCGTACTCGCTCAGCTGAGAAGGCAGGAACTCACGGATCATTTCCGCTTCCTCGCGCTCCTGTACAGCAAGCTCAACCTTGCCGCTCGCTTCACAGTGCGTCGCTTCCTGCTCACGCTGTACCAGCATGGTGTGCAGCAGGTCCATAAGCTCTTCTTCGCTCAAGCCATCGCGTCCCTGCTCACGAGCAGCCATATCCCGGTCCATGATGCGGCAGTGATCAGGCGCAACGTGGCGGCACGTCTCTTGTTATTGTCTTCTTGCGCGGCTTTCAGCGCATTCGCTATTTTGTCTCGCAACATACTAAAGGAACCCTGACGCGGAAACTTTAAAAGAGGCTCTCTAAATCCCGGATAAGACGCCTCATCCTTCTGATTTAGGCTAATTTCCTGTAACTCACGCGCGATTATTTCTACACGAGTGATATTGACCAGAGTGACCCCTTCTCCTATGGTCCCGGCCTTGATGCGACTGTGACGCGCCAAAGTCAAGTCCCTTCGGTGCGTTTCAGATGGACGCATATTGTCATCAACCGTATCAAGAAAGCAAGTGATGAAAGCTCAAGACGCGTGGTCAGCACCCAAACCTACCGCCCTCCTCGTTCTCGCAGATGGCACAGTCATTGAAGGCCGAGGCGTTGGAGCTCTTGGAAAAGCGTCCGGCGAAGTCTGCTTCAATACGGCAATGACCGGGTATGAAGAGATTCTCACAGATCCTTCCTACGCAGGGCAGATCATCACCTTCACGTTCCCTCATGTAGGCAATGTGGGAACCAACGAAGATGATATCGAAACTGTAGACATGGAAGGCACCAATGGCGTTCGTGGTGCGATTCTGCGCACCGACATCACCACTCCTTCCAACTACCGCTCTGGCAATCATTTCGATGCCTGGCTCAAAGCCCGCGGCATTGTTGGTCTGACAGGCGTGGACACCCGAGCACTCACCGCCCTCATCCGCGAAAAAGGCATGCAGAACGCTGTCATCGCGCATAATCCTGAAGGCGAGTTTGATGTGGACGCACTGAAAGCAGAAGCGGCCAGCCTGCCAGATCTGGAAGGCATGGACCTTGCGAAAGGCGTCAGCACACAGAAGACCTACGACTGGACCGAAACCACCTGGGAATGGAATGACGGTTTCGGCGCTCAGGACAAGCCAGCCCACCACGTGGTTGCAATGGACTTCGGTGTAAAGCGTAACATCCTGCGCCTGTTGGCTGAAGCTGGTTGCCGTGTCACTGTCGTGCCTGCAAACACCTCAGCTGATGACATCCTTGCGCTGAAGCCAGACGGAGTGTTCCTCTCCAATGGTCCTGGCGATCCAGCAGCAACAGGTGAGTATGCGGTTCCAACCATTCAGGGTCTGGTAAAGTCTGGCCTGCCACTCTTCGGCATCTGCCTCGGCCACCAGATGCTGGCACTTGCTTTGGGCGGAACAACCCAGAAGATGCATCAGGGCCATCATGGCGCAAACCATCCGGTCCACGACTACACCACCAACAAGGTTGAGATCACCAGCATGAACCACGGCTTTGCTGTGAGCGCTGGTAGCCTGCCAGACAACGTGGAAGAAACACACGTTTCCCTATTCGATGGCACCAACTGTGGTCTGCGTGTAAAAGATGCACCTGTCTTCTCAGTACAGCACCACCCGGAAGCTCCCCAGGCCCACAGGACAGCCACTACCTGTTCTCTCGCTTCATCGAGCAGATCGAGAACCACAAGGCTGCAGCGGCTGCATAACTGAACCAGACAGTAAAAAACGATTGAAAGCGGGGCCGAGTGTCCCGCTTTTTCTTTGCCGAGAACCTGAGAACGGCAAACTCAGGACAACAAAAAACCCGGCACCAATGGAGCCGGGTTCCATATTTAGAAAACGAAGAAGCGATTAAGCTGCTTCTGTTTCCAGCATGCTGGTCAGTGCCTGAGACACACCACGAACTTCTGCAATCTGTTCCTGAAGCGCTTGCTCCTGCTCATGAAGCAGCTGCTCCTGCGCACCACAAATTTCCTGAAGTTCTTTAAGCTGGTCTGCACGAGGGCTGGAACCCTCAACAAGCTTGATGATGCGACGAACTTCTGCAAGCGTCAGACCGATCTTCTTGGCCTGCAAAATCACGCGCATACGGCTTACGTCACGACCTCTGTAGAAGCGGCGTGCGCCACGACGTACAGGATTAAGAAGGCCCTTCTCCTCATAGAAGCGAAGTGTACGCAGAGTTACACTAAACAACTCTGACATCTCAGAGATTGCCAGCAGCTGACCGTCCCCATCGTCCTCACGAATTGGTCCAGCGATATCTGCCGCGACATCTAGCTTACTAGGAATACTGTTCATTTCCATTTGCCCGGTGGTTTGTATGTTAAACCTTAGAAGAGTTACAAAAGTTCATCATTTCAGCTCCCCACCCGGTGCTTCCATGAATTCCCCTAATAACTTTTGTACTCCCCCACTTCTGTACTAGCTTGTGTAGTAGCATTTGATACCCACTCACACTGCGGAAGCTTTCCCATGTTCATATGAACATGGATACAGGCATCTCCCAGTGAGGAATGAGTACCCCCACTTTCAAAGTCCTCAACGAAATCTATGATAATTCATATTGGACAATTCATAATCTACACAAGGAAACCGATAAAATATAGCCCGCCTTCGCATTTTTTACTTCGTAAATGCAACGTATACACTAGGACATATCAGAATTAACATCATAAGTAGTTATACTAGATAAGTATTATGAAAAAATTCCGGCACCTAATTTTGTCAGGACGCTGATCTATTCTACATTTCGCGTCAATTTTCCAAAGATGTTCCTGCGTTATCTGAGATGATATACTAGGAAACCGTCAATTACATATTGTCTATAATATGTGAACATGACGAAGGGATAGAGAGAACGAACAATAAAACTTTTAACTACTCGCCTTCTTTAGATCTGCTCTGACTTTATTCTTTCTCAGCAAAACGAAAATTGGCCGACCAAATGACCGCACTGCACATTTTTTAAACAGGATGTTCATTTTTCGCGCTGCAAAACTTTTACCTTACCTCGCGTACAGAGGGGATAACGGGCAGTCTGATACATAAACAGGCAGGATATTGGGAAAATCGCACCAGCAAAAAGCACTAAAAAATGCGCATTGCACAATTTTGGCCACCCAATTTCATTAATTGAAACTTCTTCAGCTTGTGCAAACCAAAACAATCAGGCGACAGCCAGCACCCCCACCACTCAAATCACCACATCAAAATGACGTGCCGTTAAAACCCGAACTTGCGTTTAGCCCTTCAAGAGGCCATTGACGATCCGTCTGATTTGAAACCTGAACGTGGCATGCCGATGCACATCCATCTTTTTGCCCTTCAGATTAGCCCGATAGAGGATGAGTTCGTTGAGCATGGGTATCTCCTTAATGAGCTGTATGAATGGAAAGCCACCTCAGCTTTGTGTGCATCAATCGCACAGGCTTACAGAAGTTTTCCTGATACACCACAATTATAAGCGCACAAATTGCGCCTCATCAAGGTAAATAGCGCAATTTTTGCGCCTTTTGTATTCTGTTATATGCAATAGTACCAATGCTGATTATTATACAGCAGTCTGTACAATGAATTTTCAGTCTGGGAATCATTAGGTTAGTATCATGAAACCATCTCAGTTTCGGGCTTGGCGCAAGTCGATGGGTTATAAGCAAAAAGAGGCAGCAGAACGCCTCGGCTTAAAAAAACGAATGATTCAATATTATGAAAACGGCAATCGAGACGGTAAACCGGTAGAAATTCCCAAGTCAGTCCGCCTTGCCTGCTATGCCCTGAGTCACGGCATTGCAGACTTTGATGGTGAAAAACCCACAGAGACTTCGACTTTAGCTGAATAAACTCCCCTTAAGTCTTGAGAAAAAAAACCGGATTATTTCGGAAATAGGCGTTGGTTGGGGTTTCTAATTACTCCAATATTTCTTATAACGCGCGCTCAGCCGACATACTCCTATAGAGGGCACACCAGAGCACCATGCGGGTGCACTGGTGCTTTAACGCGAGCATATGTGAGTCACCATGCCTAAACGCAATGACATCCAATCTATCATGATCATCGGGGCTGGACCCATCGTGATTGGTCAAGCCTGTGAGTTCGATTACTCCGGAACTCAGGCTTGTAAGGCACTGCGAGATGAGGCTACCGAATAATCTTGGTGAACTCCAATCCGGCGACCATCATGACCGATCCGGATCTGGCTGACGCAACCTACATCGAGCCGATCACCGCAGACGCCGTTGAAAAGATCATCGCCAAAGAAAAGCCGGACGCACTCCTGCCAACCATGGGCGGACAGACCGCGCTGAACTGCGCGCTGGAGCTGGACCGCAAAGGCGTACTGAAGGCATACGGTGTCGAGATGATCGGTGCAAAAGCCGACGTGATCGACAAGGCTGAAGACCGTGAGAAGTTCCGCGCAGCGATGGACAAGATCGGCCTGGAAAACCCACGCGCCGCAATCGCCTCCTCTCCACCAATCCTTGATGATGAAGGCAACATCACCGGATACGACCGTGGCGCAGGCTACGCAGAAGCCATGCGCCAGCTGGACAGCATCGGCCTGCCTGCCATCATCCGCCCGGCCTTTACCCTAGGCGGCACCGGCGGCGGCGTAGCGTATAACCGTGAAGAGTACGAACAGATTGTTCGCTCCGGTATCGATGCGTCTCCAAACGGTCAGGTGCTCATCGACGAAAGCTTGCTCGGCTGGAAAGAATACGAGATGGAAGTGGTTCGCGACACAGCGGACAACTGCATCATCATTTGTTCCATTGAGAACATCGACCCAATGGGTGTGCATACCGGCGACTCCATCACCGTCGCCCCTGCCCTCACCCTGACGGACAAAGAATACCAGATCATGCGGAACGCCTCGATTGCTGTTCTGCGTGAGATCGGCGTGGAAACCGGTGGTTCCAACGTTCAGTTCGCGGTGAACCCGGACAACGGACGTCTGGTCGTCATCGAGATGAACCCACGCGTATCCCGCTCCTCTGCTCTGGCATCCAAGGCAACCGGCTTCCCGATCGCTAAGATCGCTGCAAAGCTGGCAGTCGGCTACACACTGGACGAGTTGGAAAATGACATCACCGGCGGTGCAACACCAGCATCCTTCGAACCAACCATCGACTACGTGGTCACCAAGATCCCACGCTTCGCATTTGAGAAGTTCCCGGGCTCTGAACCAACCCTGACCACTGCGATGAAGTCTGTTGGCGAAGTGATGGCCATTGGCCGCACCTTCAAAGAGAGCATGCAGAAAGCCCTGCGCGGTCTGGAAACCGGCCTCACTGGCCTTGATCCAATCGACCTCGACGGCCTCGGTCATGGCGACGACTCCAACGCCATCCGCAAGGCACTGGCAGTGCCGACGCCAACCCGTCTGCTCAACGTGGCACAGGCAATGCGCCTCGGCACCACCGACAAAGAGATCTACGACATCTGTAAGA
The DNA here is from genome assembly GCF_001310815.1 of Pseudovibrio denitrificans JCM 12308. GTDB lineage: Bacteria > Pseudomonadota > Alphaproteobacteria > Rhizobiales > Stappiaceae > Pseudovibrio > Pseudovibrio denitrificans. The sequence continues at coordinate 10,961 of NZ_BAZK01000039.1, read as the reverse complement.
TCGATCCATGGTTCCTTGAGCAGATCAGGGAAATCGTGGAGATGGAACAGAAGATCGTTGAGCACGGCTTGCCGAACAACACCGAAGCCATGCGCATGGTCAAAGCCATGGGCTTCTCTGACAGCCGCCTGGCAGTCCTAGCAGACACCACAGCCGACAAAGTCGCAGCTCTGCGCGCTGAGCTGGATGTAAAGCCGGTCTACAAGCGCATCGACACCTGCGCGGCAGAGTTCGCCTCTCCAACCGCTTACATGTACTCCACCTATGAAACACCAACCGCTGGCCTGCCATCCTGTGAAGCACAGCCAAGCGAGCGTCAGAAGGTTGTTATTCTAGGTGGCGGTCCAAACCGTATCGGTCAGGGTATCGAGTTCGACTACTGCTGCTGTCACGCGGCCTTCGCTCTGAAGGACGCTGGCTACGAAGCCATTATGGTCAACTGTAACCCGGAAACGGTTTCCACTGACTACGACACCTCCGACCGCCTGTACTTCGAACCACTCACCTCCGAAGACGTGCTGGAAATCCTGCACCTTGAGCAGTCCAAAGGCACCCTGAAGGGCGTGATCGTACAGTTCGGCGGCCAAACCCCACTGAAACTGGCGGAAGCTCTCGTAGAAGCTGGCATCCCAATTCTGGGTACCGCTCCGGACATGATCGACCTCGCAGAAGATCGCGATCGCTTCCTGCGCCTGCTGCACAAGATCGACCTGAAGCAGCCAGAGAACGGCATTGCTACTCTGTTGAACAGGGTCGCCTGATCGCCAACCAGCTTGGCCTGCCGCTCGTTGTTCGCCCATCCTACGTGCTGGGTGGCCGCGCAATGCAGATCATTCGCGACGAAGAAGCACTCAACAACTACCTGCTCGGCACCCTGCCAGAGCTGGTTCCGCATGATGTGCGCGCCAAGTACCCGAATGATAAGACCGGCCAGATCAACACGCTGCTCGGCACCAACCCGCTTCTGTTTGACCGCTATCTCGATGGCGCAATCGAAGTGGACGTGGATGCCCTGTGCGACGGCGAAGACGTCTTCATCTGTGGCATCATGGAACACATCGAAGAAGCTGGTATCCACTCCGGCGACAGCGCCTGTTCCCTGCCAGCCTACACACTGGACGACAAAACCCTTGCTGAACTGGAAGAGCAGGCACGCAAACTTGCCCTTGCTCTGAACGTTGTAGGCCTGATGAACGTACAGTTCGCAATCAAGGACGGAGAGATCTACGTTCTGGAAGTGAACCCACGCGCATCAAGAACCGTTCCGTTCGTGGCGAAAACCATCGGTGAGCCAATCGCCAAGATCGCAGCACGCGTGATGGCTGGCGAAAAACTGTCAGCCTTTGATCTGAAGCCTAAGAAGCTGGATCACGTGGCGGTTAAGGAAGCTGTCTTCCCATTCGCTCGCTTCCCAGGCGTTGATACGGTCCTCGGCCCGGAAATGCGCTCCACTGGTGAAGTCATGGGTCTGGACACAGACTTCTCCTTCGCATTCGCCAAGTCTCAGCTCGGCGGCGGCACCGTTATTCCGGAAGGTGGAACCGTCTTCATCTCCTTGAAAGATGCAGACAAACCGAAAATTCTTGAGGCTGCCAAGAAACTAGTCGCATCAGGATTTTCCATTATATCCACCGAGGGCACACAAAGATACTTGGAAAACCAAGGCATCCCGTGCGCAAAGGTCAACAAGGTGCTTGAAGGGCGTCCGCATATCGTTGATGCTATCAAGAATGGTGAGGTTCAGCTCGTCTTCAACACAACCGAAGGCGCGCAAGCACTCTCCGATAGTCGGTCGCTTCGACAAGCTGCGCTGATGAATAAGGTTCCTTACTACACCACGGTGGCAGGAGCCGTAGCAGCAGCTCAAGGCATTGAAGCTTTCCGCGCGAAAACGCTTGAAGTAAGGTCCCTACAATCTTACTTTTGCTAAGATAGCTTAACAGGTCCGGGTTGGGGTCGCTCAGCCCGGTCAGTTTTTTAGTGTGATGGGCCACACCACCACAACGTTAGAAAGGTGTACGAGCCATGGAAAAGGTACCTATGACGCCTGAAGGTTATGCGATGCTCACAGAAGAGCTTAAGCATCGCACAACCGGAGAACGCCCGCGCATTATCGCAGCCATTTCCGAAGCCCGTGCTCACGGCGATCTCTCTGAGAATGCGGAATACCACGCAGCGAAAGAACAGCAGAGCCTGAACGAAGGCCGGATCAACGAACTCGAAGGTCTTCTCGGCCTTGCAGAAGTCATCGATCTGACCAAACTCAGCGGCGACACTGTAAAGTTCGGTGCAACCGTATCTCTCGTTGACGAAGATACCGAGGAAGAGAAGAAATACATGATCGTTGGCGATGTTGAAGCTGACGTGAAACGTGGCCGTATTTCCATCTCCTCCCCAATCGCTCGCGCGCTCATCGGCAAGTCCGTTGGCGACAGCGTTGAAGTTGCGGCACCAGGTGGCGCACGCGGTTACGAGATCGTCGAAGTCGAATTCGGTTAAGTAAATTATAGAGCTGAATTCATCGATTCAAAGCTTCTCATGAACTGAGATAATCTTTGAAGCAATTTAGCTCCCTATGATTTCAAGAAATAAAAGTGCCGCCTCGTGCGGCATTTTTTATGCAACCCGCACGGGTTATCCACTAATTGCAGAACAGATAATCGGTTTTTTGATAAGTTAACGCGTTTACTTCAAACAGCCGAAAAAGCCGCAGGAATCTGCGACAATCTGGCACACAAGCCCTCCTAAAAAGCTCATATCCCATCACAATCTGCGCTTACTCACACAATTTTGGGTATATATTCGAAATTTAGCATAGATAAATCTACCTACTGTTAACCCTTGTAAATGCAAATGAACTCGACAAATTGACGGGAAATTTGCTGCCATGACCACCAATTCATTTTCAGGTCTGAAAAGCCAGCTCGGTTTTTTCAAAATCGATAGTCAGACCATACAAACACTTTCAGATCTCTGGCCGCTTGTTGAAGGCCACCTGACCCAGATTTTAAGTGATTTTTACAACCACGTTCAGCTTGATCCTGAGCTGAAAAAGAAAGTTGCGGGCAAAGTCCCTGGCTTGAAGTCCGCTCAAGCCAGCCACTGGAAGATCCTCTTCACCGCAGGCTTTGATTCCACCTACATGGAACGCGTCGACAAGATTGGCCGCGCTCACGTGTACACCGACCTTGAGCCGGATTGGTATATAGGTGGTTATACGTTTATCCTCGAAGAGCTGACCAAAGTCCTTGCCAGCAAGATGCGCTTTTCTCCGGGCCGCCTCTCCCGCAGTTTGATTGCACTTCAGAAGGCAGTCATGTTCGACATGGGTCAGGCTGTTGCAGCCTACCATCGTCACTACACCGAAGAGCGTGATGAGCGCACCAGCCGTCTGGAAAACGCCATCAACTCCTTCGAAGAGACCATCAGCAAGCGTATGGAACTGACCGGCGAAGTAGGCTCACGCGTTGAGAACTCCGCTCTCACCCTGCGCGAAACCTCTGAACAGAGCCAGATGGCAGCAGAAGCCGCCAGCCAGTCCGCTGACTACACCGCTTCTGACGTTCACTCCGGCGCCGCTGCAGTTGAAGAGATGTCTGCCAACGTCTCAGAGATCGGCAGTCAGGTCAGCCGCTCTGCAGAAACCGCCCGTACCGTGTCCAAGGACGCTGAGCGCACCAACGACACCGTTCTTGGTCTGCAGACCGCAACTAACGAGATCGGCGCCGTCACCGAACTGATCAGCGCAATCGCAGAACAGACCAACCTCCTCGCACTCAACGCTACCATTGAGGCAGCCCGTGCGGGTGAAGCAGGTCGCGGCTTTGCTGTTGTGGCAAGCGAAGTGAAAGATCTTGCCAGCCAGACCGGTCAGGCAACCGACGAGATCGCCTCCAAGATCAGCGCAATCCAGAGCGAAACCCGCCGCTGTGTGGAAGAGATCTCCGCAATCTCCCAGAAGATTGAGGAAGTCAGCTCCACCGCAACAGCGATCGCCGATGCCGTCGATCAGCAGACTGTGGCTACCAACGAGATCTCATCCAGCATTCAGTCTGCCTCTCAAAATGCACGAGGCGTGACCAACGAGCTGAGCAACATCCTCGCCACTGCGGAAGAATCCAAGCGTGCCGTTGCCACCGCGACCAGCGCCGCAACAGAACTCAGCCAGCAGAGCGAAGCAATGTCCGAAGAAATCTCCCAATTCTTCACCAGCATCCGCACCATCTGACGGCTTGCGACCACAAACTGAAAAATTAAGCGGCCTTCCATACGGAGGGCCGTTTTTCTATGCGCAGGCATCCCGCTTTCACACGACACCCACTAGGCATAAACACGCCGATAAATCCCCTCTGGGGTGCCTTGTACTGTCGTATTGTGATAGGAGGCATCAGAGATGCGCTAAACAGGCTCAAACCGCACTGAAGGGCTTTACAACAGCAGGATGGTGACAATCACTGTCGGCAAGTGGACGTAATTGCGCATAAAAAAACGGCCTTCCTACGCGAAGGCCGTTTGCAAGTTCTCCCAATATCGAAAGCCTAGAAATATTCAGGCTTGTCGATTGGCACATTTGGCTCATCCTTGATACGGCGGATGGTCAGTGCTGTGCGAACGTGATCCACATTTTTGGTGGAGGTCACATCGCGAATAATGAAGTTCTGGAAGGTCTCCAGATCCTTGGCAGTACAGCGCATGATGAAGTCAACTTCACCGGAAACCATGTAGCTCTCCCGAACCAATGGCCATTCCTTGACTTGCGCTTCAAAAGCGACGAGATCATTCTCTGTTTGGTTATGCAATCCAACCATCACAAAGGCGGTGACTTCATATCCCAGTTGTTTCTCATCAAGTAGAGTGCGGTAGCCGCGAATGAGTCCTGCTTCTTCCAGGGCTCGAACCCTGCGCAAACATGGAGGCGCAGAAATTCCTACACGACGAGCCAGCTCAACATTGGTAATGCGGCCGTCTCCCTGCAGCTCCTTCAAAATTTGCCAGTCGATCGAATCCAGACGCGCTTTCAAGCTCGTCTCCTTTGCTTGTCCTATTGGATTAACAGTTAACCTGTTTTACAACACTGCCTAAAACACGAAGTTAGGCAAAATGCTAGTTTATTGCTTATTTGCGACAGACTATATCAACAAATAGCATTTTGCAGACACTTCCCGAAAGCTGGGGGAACAAAATGTCGCAAAACCTGTGGGTTTTAACAGATGGCAAAATCGGAGATGTAGCGCAATGCATCGGCGTCGCCGAAGCTTTGGACCTGCCCTACGAAATTCGAATAGTTGCCCCCCGCAAGCTTTTTACCTACGCAATGCCATGGGGTCCGATAGATCCCAAAGACGCACCACATAAGCCAGAAAGCCCGCTTGCACCCCCATATCCCGCGGTCGCGATTGCATCCGGGCGCAGAGCGGTGCCCTACTTACGCGCACTAAAGCGGCTTTCCAAGGGCCAGACCTTTACTGTTTTCCTGAAGGACCCAAAGATCAACAGCAAATTTGCTGATTTTGTCTGGGCGCCGGAACACGACGGAATTTCCGGAGAAAACATAGTAACAACACTTACGTCACCTCATCGTTTTTCCGCACAAAAGCTGCAGGAAGCTCGCGAAAATCCGCTTGAGCAAATCACTGCCCTGCCACAGCCGAAAGCAGCCGTGTTGATTGGTGGCAACTCCCAGCACCACACCTTTACGCCCGAAAATATCAACACGCTTCTCGCCGCACTTAAAAATCTGTCGCAGACCCATTCTCTCATGATCACCTGTTCCCGCCGCACCCCACGCGAGCTGGCAACCGAGCTGCACGACCTTGGCAGATCTGAAGGCAACTTGTTCTGGAATGGTGAGGGCGAAAACCCAATCGTTCAGTATCTGGCCAACGCAGAAATCATTGTTGTTACAACGGACTCCACCAACATGGTGGGGGAAGCCGCAGCCACCGGAAAGCCTATTTACGGCTTCCGTCCAACAGGTGCTCACAAGAAGTTTGATAGGTTTTTATCAAAAATGGAGGGTTTGGGAGTACTTCATCCCTTCCCCGGAGACATATTAGCACCTACTTATGAACCGATAGACGCAACACCGGATATTGCGGATGCCATATCCAAAGCGATTGAACAAAAGCAAGCGAGCGGATAGAACCCCTCCCTAACACTGCACTGGTACTATCCAAGCGCGCACGAATTTAAAGGTTCTGAGGAAATGACTGTTAAGCACACCAAACTCTTGATCGTAGGATCCGGTCCTGCAGGCTACACCGCCGCCATCTATGGCGCGCGCGCAATGCTGGAGCCGCTCCTGGTCACAGGTGTGCAAACCGGCGGTCAGCTGACCATCACCACCGACGTGGAAAACTACCCAGGCTTTGCTGATCCGATTCAGGTCCATGGCTGGTGGAAGAAATGCGCAAACAGGCAGAAAACGTCGGCACCAAGATCGATTACGACACCATTCTGGAAGCTGACCTGTCCAAGCGTCCGTTTGAACTGAAGGGCGACAGCGGCACCATCTACACCGCAGACGCGCTCGTCGTCGCAACCGGTGCACAGGCAAAATGGCTCGGCCTGCCATCCGAAGAAAAGTATCAGGCTGGCGGCGTGTCCGCATGTGCGACCTGTGACGGTTTCTTCTACCGCGGCAAAGAAGTTGTTGTAGTCGGCGGCGGCAACACCGCTGTTGAAGAAGCGCTTTACCTCGCAAACCTCGCAAGCAAGGTCACTCTGGTTCACCGCCGTGATGCCCTGCGCTCCGAAAAGATCCTTCAGGACCGTCTCTTCAAAAACGAGAAGATCGAAGTGGTCTGGGATACCCAGGTAGAAGAAATCCTCGGCACCGAAAGCCCAGCTGTTGTGACCGGCGTTCGCCTGAAAAACCGCAAGACCGGTGAAACCACCGAGATGTCCACTGACGGCGTATTCATCGCAATCGGACACGCTCCAGCGGTTGATCTTGTTAAAGATCAGGTAAAGATGAAGGAATCCGGTTACATTTGGACCGAAGCTGATTCAACTCAGACCTCCATTCCGGGTGTGTACGCAGCTGGCGACGTGACAGACGAGCACTACCGTCAGGCTGTAACAGCAGCAGGAATGGGCTGTATGGCTGCACTGGAAGCAGAACGCTATCTGGCAGCTCTGGAAGCTAAAACCGAAGCAGCTGAATAACAAACTGGGAAGATTGGGGGAAAGCAGATGCCAGGCCGTTCTTTAGATTGGGACAAGCTGCGAATTTTTCATGCAGCAGCACAGGCAGGAAGCTTTACCCATGCAGGCGAAGCTCTCAACATGAGCCAGTCGGCTGTCAGCCGTCAGGTGAGTGCCCTTGAAGCTGAGTTGGGTGTCCCCCTCTTCCACCGTCATGCGCGCGGACTGATCCCGACTGAGCAAGGCGAGCTTCTTTACAGAACCGCTCGTGAAGTTCTACTGAAACTGGAAACCGTTCAGTCCCGCCTGACAGACACCAAGGAAAAGCCGAGCGGCACGCTCCGTGTCACCACCACCGTGGGTCTCGGCTCAACCTGGCTCACCGCTCGCGTCAACGAGTTCGTGGATCTTTATCCGGACATGCGTCTGGAAATCATCTGTATGGACGATGAGCTGGATCTGGGCATGCGTGAGGCCGACGTGGCCATCCGCCTGCGCCAGCCAACCCAGCCGGACCTTATCCAGCGCAAGCTCTTCACGGTGCACTTCCACGTTTACGCTTCGCCAAAATACATTGAGCGCTATGGCAGCCCGAGCACCATAGACGATTTGGACCATCACCGCCTGATCACCATCGGAGACAACATGGCCTCTTACCTGCGCGCCATGAACTGGCTCGCAACTGCTGGCCTGCCAAACGGTGAGCGTCGAGACGTCTCCCTGCGCGTAAACAACCTCTCTGGCATCAAGAAAGCCGTTCAGACCGGCGTGGGCATCGCGATCCTGCCGGACTACATGGTTGAGCCCGGTGCTGGTATCAAACGCGTCATGTCCGTCACGCAGGAAGAGCTGCCAAGCTTCGACACTTACTTTGTGTATCCGTCCGAGTTGAAGAACACTGCCCGCGTGACCGCCTTCAGAGACTTCCTCGTCTCCTACGCAGAACGCTGGACTCACTAGTTCAAAACGCAGTTCAGGCTCCGCAAAAGAACTGATTTGGCTTGATTAGCCTCCTCAGTGGAATCAACCAGAAGTTTTGCACCGCAAAATAAAAAATATTTCGGATCTCTTTTGAAGCCTCTCAAGCAACATGAGAGGCTTTTTTGAGGCCTGCACATCCCGAAATGACAATATCTTACGCAGAGTTAGCTTTATGATAGTTGTCAGATCCTGCAAGGAAGTTCCGAGCGCCTCAAGCCCTTCACAAAATGCATAGCTGCAATGCAAAAATTAAGGATTGCTGTTTCGGCGCTGCACTGCATATATACACCTGCTGTTGATCAGTTGCTGCCACACCTCTCCTCCCAGTGGCTCCAACATTCGATCAACTGTTCCCCTCTGGAAGGTGATTGCACCCATTAGGTGCTTTATCATTCATCACTTCTAAACCGGACCGCATGGTCCGGTTTTTTTTTGCCAAATCGCTAAAGTGACCAAGGGGCTTCCTTGGTTTTTTAGCCAGCGAACTCTTCAAAAGCCCACCACACTTCAAGGCACTTAAAGCCAGCTCCAAGCCTAATCAGCTGTTCTCTATGTGGTTTTTGAGAAATATGGAGACTCGAAAAGTGCCGCTCCACCAGCACCGAAATCACGCTGCCCAACAACAGACCAGGCCCGCTTACTTTTTGAGCAAACTAAAAAATCAACTATCTCAGATGCACGCAGAGACATGCGGATTCAACAGGCTATTGCGCAGCCCAACTAAGGGAAAACCCGTTAGATTCGAGGTATTCCCAAACCATCAAAACTAGTAATTTCTGCAAAATAAACTTGAATTAACTATAAATTTCCTAGGTAAATCTTCAAACAATGAAATTTCACCACCCCTAATCAGCGAAATTACAAATCACCTTGCATCCTTTACTTATCGAATCATACCTATTGGCAAATATCCGAGGTAGTGGATGTGAATGACCTGAGAAAAGCATTTTACACTCTGGTTGCCTGCGCACTTTTTGCAATCTATGGCGAAATCTCCCACGCCATCAGCGAAGCCGACAAGGCAGAGCGCATGAGCACCCAAATCACTTTGCACATTCCGGCAGAATAAAAGCGGCCTGGACTGATTCCTCTTTTGACGAGGACACGCCGCTTTTCAATTATCCACAGCATCAGGCAGTTTATCCTTCCAGTTCAGTCCTGCCCAAAGCTGCAATCATCAAAACCCCTTGAGTATCCGGGCGATTTCACCAAAACGCAGCTACAACTGCGCACCGGAATGCACCAACAAAAAAGGCCTAAGCGAATATCGCTCAGGCCTCTTCTAAAGCTCGTGGGAGTGCCTCTTACTTGTAGAGGTCTTGCCCTTGCAGATCTTTGTAAAGGTGCGCCACCTGCTCTGCGTAGCCGTTGAACAGCTGTGTCGGCACACGTTCATCCGTTCCCAACAAACGCTCAGTTGCCTGAGACCAGCGCGCATGCGGCACTTCAGGGTTCACATTCGCCCAGAAGCCATACTCGCTTGGGCCAATCTTTTCCCAGAAGCTGACTGGACGCTCATCAGTGAAGGTGATCTTCACGATGGACTTGATGGATTTGAAGCCATACTTCCACGGCATCACCAGACGGATCGGCGCGCCATACTGCTTCAGCAGCGGCTTGCCATAGATACCAGTCGCAACAAACGCCAGGTCGTTCATCGCTTCATCCATGGTCACACCTTCAACGTAAGGCCATGGATACCAAAACTGACGCTGACCACTGGCCACGTCGGAATCTTCAAAGGTCTCAAAGCGAATGTATTTGGCACCGTTCTGAGGCCCAGCGTACTTCACCAGCTCCGCCAGCGGGAAACCAGTCCACGGCACAGCCATCGCCCACGCTTCCACGCAGCGGTGACGGTACAGACGCTCCTGCAATGGCATCTTGCGCACCAGATCATCAAAGTCGATGGTCTGCGGGTTATCGACCAGACCATCAATGGTGATCGCCCAAGGACGGATCTTCAGCGCCTGCGCAGCACCAGAAATGCGCTTGTGAGATCCAAACTCATAGAAGTTGTTGTAAACCGAAGTTACGCTTTCAGGCGTAATCGCGCGTTTAAGCGTAAAGTCAGGGTTCTGCTTGGCTGGGTAAAGGTCGAGCGTCGGATCTTTGCCCTCTTGAGCAAACACGCTGCTGACAAGGCCACCGCCGCCAGCTGCCAGACCGAGGCCTACGGCACCCAAGCCTTTCATAAACCTGCGCCGGTTGAAGAACACATCCTCAGGTGTCGCTTCTCTTTCCGGAATAATCCATTCAGGCCTATGAATAATGTTCATGCTGCCATCTCCCAGCAGGTAAGGGTTACGGTAATCTCTACCAATATTGCCTATGACTTAGCTGCGAAACTCCCTAAACTTCAAGTAAAGCCCCCGTGATACCACGCGTGATCGAAGACAAGAAGCACCTGCATCCTCTCCTCCCAAACGCGCTTCAAGATACATTTCTTCAAATTCAGCAAGTCCACGAAACGCCTTGCAACACTCCGCCAGCTTAATCTGCCGCCAGCAGAGCCAGTCAGGAGTGAGACAATGATCATCGGATTTATCGGCCTCGGCGCAATGGGTTTGGGTATGGCCCAGCGCATCAACAAGGAGCACGAGCTGAAGGTCTACAATCGCTCCCCGGAAAAGGCGGCAGCCCTCGTTGCGAACGGAGCAACTCAGGCCCAATCTCTGCAAGACTTCACGGACTGCGATATCGTCTGCACCATGCTGTCCGACGATGCGGCGGTGGAAGCCGTCTATCTCTCAAGCGACACACTCGCCCTCCCTCTCAAAAAGAACAGCATCTCCATCTCCACAGTACCATCAGTCCACCCATGTCGACAAGCT
>NZ_BAZK01000038.1 GCF_001310815.1 Pseudovibrio denitrificans JCM 12308 | reverse complement strand
GAATATCGATATCTGCGTTTCCTAAGTTTATAATCCCATCAATAGTTCCATCAGCAGCATCTGCAGCAATCAAGGTATTGGCAGTTAGCAAATAAGCTTCACCTGAGTCATTTCCACCACCATCGGCAAAATATGCACCAATGAGCAGATCATCCTTGCCATCACCATCAACATCGCCAGCTGACGACACACTACGTCCTGCTGCATCATCTGGCCCACTTCCGATGAACTGATAAGAGCCTGTCTGTTCGTTGACATTGTCTAAATCAATGACGCCATCAGTAGTGCCATCCGCAGCATCTGCGGCGGCCAACCCACTAGCTGTCATAAGATAGGCTGCTCCTGACTCAAAGCCATTATCATCTGCAGTAAATGCACCAATGATGAGATCATCTTTACCGTCTCCATCAACATCGCCTGCAGAAGAAATACTAACTCCTGCCTGGTCTGATGCTTCCGCACCGATAAACTGATAAGAGCCTGTCTGTTCGTTGACATTGTCTAAATCAATGACGCCATCAGTTGTGCCATCTGCAGCATCTGCGGCGGCTAGGTCTGAAGCATTTACGAGGTAAACTTCACCGGAGAACCTTCCACCGCCACTAGCGTTATGAGCACTAATGAGGAGATCATCTTTACCATCTCCATCAACATCACCAGCAGAGGAGACACCACCAGCCCTATCATTAGCTTCAGTTCCGATAAACTGATAGGAGTTAGTTTGCTCATTGATGTTATCCAAATCAATGATGCCATCAGTTGTACCATCAGCTGCATCTGCTGCAGCTAAGTCCGAAGCATTTATTAAGTAAACTTCGCCCGAACGGTTGCCTCCGCCGTCTGCTCCACTAGCACCTATCAAGAAATCATCTTTACCATCACCATCGACATCTCCCGCTGTCGAGACTGTACCTCCCGCTCGATCTAGTTCTTCAGTACCAACAAACTGGTAGGAGTTAGTTTGCTCATTAACATTATCTAGATCGATAATGCCATCAGTTGTGCCATCCGCTGCATCCGCGTCAGTCAGCGAAGCTGCCGTCAAGACATAGGCTTCTCCAGCAAATGTACCACCATCGCTAGCATCTGAAGCACCAATAAGGAGATCATCTTTACCATCGCCATCAATGTCACCTGCTGACGAAACAGCTCCACCGGCACCATCACGAGATTCGGTTCCTACTAGTTGATACGAACCGGTTTGCTCATTAACATTAGCCAAATTGACATTGCCATCAGCTGTACCGTCAGCTGCATCTGCTGCAGACAATGCTGAAGCTGTTACTAAATATGCCTCACCAGAAGTACGTCCACCACCATCTGCTCTACTAGCACCAATGATAAGGTCGTCTTTGCCATCACCATCAACATCACCGACAGACGACACGCTAATTCCAGCTGAATCACTGCTATCAACACCGCTGAACCGATAAGAACCCTCAAGCCCATTAATGTTTTCTAGGTCAATGACACCATCAACTGCACCATCAGCAGCGTCTGCTGAAGCTAAAGCTGCAGCCGTTACCAAGTAAGCTTCACCGGAAAAGATCGCATCCCCATTAGCAAGGTGGGCGCCAATAATGACATCATCTCGGCCGTCACCATCTACATCTCCTGCAGAAGAAACACTAACTCCAGCTTGATCAGTGGATTGTGTTCCGACAAACCTATATGATCTTATAGACATTCTTTCTTCCTCCATTTTTTGCATCTTTGAATAGATGCCAAAACGCCCTGAGTTCCGGAAACGGACACGACAAGGCAAAACATCAAGTCAGGGTCATGCTTGAAAATGCCTGCCAGCAGATACGTGGCCTGCATGAAATCCATTTGGGGTAATGTACTGAGCAGTTAATGAGGCAGATGGCTCATAAAGCGGTTTAGGCTGTTGGAGAACTTGCTGCATATAGCGAATGGAAGAGCTTGAGATGTTCAAAGTCCCACAGCACACAGGATCATCACCAAAGCCTTCAGCCCGGCCAACTTCCAAGAACATCGCACCAGCACGCAAATAAACTTGGTTAAACTGCGGCGCATAGTTGGATACAATGGTGTGTTGCCCATCCAAATAAGCACATTCGCAAGTTGCTAACGTCAGCAAACCAAATGCATAGGAAGTGGTCATTTCTGGAAAGTCAGCCTTGATTAAACTATGATCAAGACAAGCACGAGTTGCTTCCCAGATACCCGGGACAGCTAAATTTAAGGACTTAGGAAAGCTGTTTCTGAATGTATCATACAATAGCGTTGGTTTTGTAGTTGGTATCAACCGAACAGAGGCATAAAGTTTAGATCGCTCTGCATCAGACCACACAAAGTAAATACAATCATTATTATCGTATTGATCAAACTCATAATCACCATCAACATTCACATTCCATTGTAATTGATCATGAAACACTTTCTTTCGAAGCTTGAACATACTCTCAACGAGCGGTGACCAATTACTACTGTTGATGCTTTGAACCTTGAAAAACATTTTCGCCACCTATTTTATTTTAAGGGAAGCTTAATGTTTTTCCTGTGTCTGAAAATTCGCCCACATGTGGATGCCCAGATGAGGTCCCTCAAAAGAGGGGGATGACCTCCAACGGACTTATAAGGGAAAACCCTACCTGTTTAACTTAATAGGCGATCAACACGGGCAATTAGCGGATCCTATGACGAGGAGAGTTCGCAGCACTATTACTCGGAGTGCAATGCGTTTTAACATTTTCAGAATTGGCTGGGCAAAAATCCTAAAAACAAGAAGTCAGACTTTTGCATTCAGCACAAATAACCTACGCCCGGCCACTCGTTTCAATAAACTCCTTACATTACCTAATGTCATTACTTTATTGCCCCCTCATCACCCATGCTAAAAATCAACTATATTTACAACATACAGTCATCACATTCATTTTCCTTTTAATAATTACAGTTTAAATATGAGATATATTATATATACGCATCACAATATTGTTATATTCCATAATTTTGAATTTGCTGATTTATATTACTCGTATATTATTTCATCAATGCTTTCATCTAGGGTAACTCAGCAAGCTACAAGCAATCCAACGATGATAAGTTTTATGCATGTAACCGACAAAACGTGCATAGCTTGTTTGAGTTTCAAGTAAGGAAGAGATCGCCAATGCTTGAAGGGAAAACATCAATTGAAGTACAGAAATTAATCTTTGAATCGTCGTCTATGGAATGCGCAATTGAAGCTTTCCGGGCGGCCTATGAGGTAGCTCATGTAACTTTACATATGGCACAAACACGCTCTCAAAATGTGGACATGCCTTATTTGAAAACCACTTATCCAAAAAAGTGGATTTCAGAGTACATTCTGAAGGGTTACGTCGAAATTGACCCTGTAGTTAAACAGGGCTTCAATCAAACTTCACCGTTTAACTGGTGTGATCTGGAAATCCTCCCTGAATCTCGTTTTCTAATGGAAGAATCGATTAAGTTTGGGATCGGGAAAAATGGGTATTCAATACCTGTTATGGATAGATCAGGCAGAAAATCCCTTGTCTCGATCAACTCAAATTCTACTACTCTTATCTGGAACAAACTGATCGCCAAAAACGGCAATTGTTGGCGCGAGATATCTCATGTCTTGCATCAAAAGGCTTTGATTGAACTATACGATGGGGTTGATCCTGCTCCGCCTCTCAGTCGTCGGGAACTTGAATGTCTTAGCTTAACCGCGCTTGGAAAGGATTATAAAACAATCGCTATCTTACTCGGCATTTCAGAGCATACGACGCGTAGTTACCTGAAGTCTCTTCGACAAAAATTTAACTGTACGAATCTAGCTCAAGCCGTATCGAAAGCTCATTCGCTTGGAATACTTTAGGGAGTGATGCTAATTTTGACCTCACGTGGTAGCTATAAAATCTAGGCATCATGACTCTGGCCATTACCGAGGTCTTCATTTTTCGACGAGTAAGTTAGACTGTTCACTAATCCACCCCTCCCTCATCTTGCAATCAATGATCCAACTTGTATTGGTATGTGTATTACCGCTCGTAAGATCTATTTGTTTGCTCGAATATCGCAAGGCAGACTTTTCTAGCAGAGAACAGGCCTTTGCCAGTCTACGTGAACGGTCGATGCGGCTGAGTGTTTTGCCCCTCTCTAAGTCACCCCTGAGCTTTTAGGAATTCGGTCAAAAGCAACTGAACAGGCTCAAATACTAAAACAGTGAGCCCCAAAAGCCCCATAACGGCCCCCAGAATAAGCAAACCATAAGTCCAACGCCTAGAGGTGTATTCTCGCTCATTGCTCATTTGGCCCTCCACCCAAAGTTTGATGAAAACTCGGTCAAAGCAACTTTCGATTGATTTTGCGCCGATAATGCCACCAAGGTAGTTGTCGGCCAAGTGATCCATTCAGGAGATTTGAGTTTCATGAAACCTATTGCCGCAACTATCAAAACAGTGTTCGCCTGTTTTGCGTTTATAATTTTGGGATTAACCTTTGCTCAAAGCGAAGTGGTTGTAAAGTTGTCCAAATCCGGCATCTGTCATGCACCAGATAGTCAATACTACAGCCGAACCAAACACTTTAAGCCATATAATAGCTTGGCAGAATGCCTTGAAAAAGGACGGCTACCGAAAAACTATAGACCATCAGGTCATCTAAAAGCATCTGTAAAGCAGTCTAGCAAAACTCTTCAAAACACCTCAAAGAGCACTTACAACAGAGAACTTTTTGGGGCTTGGGGGGATGAGGATGGTGATTGTCAAAACACCAGACATGAGCTTTTAGCAGAGATCAGCAGCGTGGCTCCCACATATAATGCAGCTGGGTGCCGTGTCATTCATGGCCGTTGGCTAGATCCATACACCAACAAAGTGTTTTTAGACGCAAAAGACATGGATGTAGATCATTTGGTCCCACTAAAATGGGCTTGGGACCATGGGGCCGTTTCTTGGAATGTAGAAAAACGAAAGGCGTTCGCCAATGACATGAGAAACCTCTTTGCAGTCCAAGCATCCGTAAACAGAGAAAAGGGGGCTTTGGGTCCGCTCAAATGGCTACCACCTAACAAGAAGTTTCATTGTGAATACATTACTCGATTTAAGCGTATTACGGTTCTGTACAAGTTGAACCTATCTTCAGATGAAGCACTGCGTTTCAACTCGTTACGCGACCAAATCTGTAAATGAGGTAGATTTTCCGCTGCAAAATCGCCATAGGTGCTCATTACCAGCCCCTGATTACACATGCATGCAACTTCAAATGCAATGCACAAAGATCAGGGGCAAAACTCTCGGGTGAACGAGCTCGAAGAAACCTCTCCTACTACGAGTGTGAGAAAATTACTCACATGCTAATAGGAGATTATTATGTACATCGCTTATTATAAGAAGAGTGCTTTTGGAATTGGCAATACTGAAGACAAGGCCCTTGAAAAGGCAAAAGAAATTCTCATGCAACTAGGGCAACGCGAAATGGAGCGAGCTTTCCTCAATTTAAAAACGGCTCCCTTGAGCAAAACAGCATATGCTGCCCTAGAAGGGAAAGAGATAGTTTTATTCAGCCTAATCCAAGGTATTTTTGAACTGAACTAATTAGACCCAGCTATCAAGCGGCGGGATAGCTTTCTTACTAAAACTGATAACCTTTGAACGTACTAATTACTTCTCTTCTTTGAGCTGATTAATTTACTCAAGAAAGTTTTCATCTCATTTAGTACATGTTGATATCGGTAATAAAGCAAGTTAACCAACAATACTAATCTAATTTTTATTTAACAATCGATGTGTTTGGTTTGAACATTACACTTAAACGCTTTTGGGTAAAGACAAAATTCTTTATTTCACTATGAGGTTGCAAGCGACACAATACGGAACTGACTCCAAAATTTTCATTTTATTCTATTTGTAAATGAGCGCACAATGCCTGCGAGTACCGCCGACAATTGGGCGCTAGAGTTTGAAGTAGTTATGACAGTACAGTGCGAAATCAAAATACCTGAAACGTTTTTGCCGGTTAAAGACGATGCCTATCTCAGACTTACTTATCTTTATCCTGAGTTGGAAATCGAGCTCCACGATACAAGCATTGTCTTTAGATCCATCGGTGAGCACAAAAAACAAACGCTGAAAAGAGAAGTAAGCCACACGCTCTATCGAGAGAAAATGAGGGCAGATTCCACCCAGCTTCGCCAATCGCTTTTGCAGGTGTTGTCGTGAACCAAGCATTGGTACCCATTCGTTTCAGAAGGCTGCCCACTAGCCAGTACGTGATCACTAATGATGCTGGCGATTTTCTTTATGGCTCAGAAACTTTGATTGATCGGTATGTGGCACAACAGATTACCGAAAAAGACAGGCATATCCTCACGAGATCCGGCTTTACGTACAGCCGGCTCGGTGACCTACCGAGCATTGGGTTTGCAAATCGGTGGCTAAAACGCTCATATGTCTCTAATCAACTAGGCTATGTTGTAGTTGTTCCAACCCTCCGCTGCGATCTAGATTGCTCTTATTGCCAGGTATCCAGGGTAGCTGAGAATGCACCTGGATTTGATTGGTCTGCGCAAACACTTAAGTCAGTTAAAGATTTTTTGAGCTCGCTGGAAACGGATAACATCAAGATTGAATTTCAAGGAGGAGAGCCGCTCCTTAGACTTGATATCTTGCAAGAAATTAGATCATTTTGTCGTTCTAATTTTGATACCTCTGAGTTCGTAGTCTGCACGAACTTACAGAATGTCTCAGATGAGGCATGGGCCTTCTTTCAGGCAAACGACACCCAAATAAGTACATCCTTCGATGGTTCTTTTCACAATCATAAGAGGCAAAGAACAAAGGACAATGCCACAACTGAGCTCTTCATAAAGAACTTGGAAAAGGCAATCTCTGTTTGTGGTGAGGAACGCGTTTCGGTGCTGCCCACATTGGACGTGCAGAATCTCCCCGACGTGAGCGATTTAATTTCTAACTTTGCTCAGCTTGGAATGCGATCCATTTTCCTTAGACCCATTAACCATCATGGGTTTGCTCGAAAAAAACATGATGCAACAGGGTCAGTTGACCCTTGGACGATGTATCATAAAGCCTTCATTCAAAAGCTAATTGAGTACAACTGGCAGCATGAAGACTGGATAGAAGACTTCTATTTTTCTCACCTTCTTCGCCGTGTGTTTCTTGGTACTGCAAACGGTCATGTTGATATTAGAAATCCCAACATTTTGGGATCTGACTATGTTCTGATCGATTATGATGGTCAGTTCTATCCCACAGACGAAGCGCGAATGCTGACAAGAACTGGCAACATTAATCTTGCTGTCGGTCATATCGAAGATGGCTTGGATCTCGAGCTGCTATCTAGCCTCAATGAGCTATCACTCAATGACAATGCTCCAGACTGTGTTCATTGCGCTTACAAGCCCTATTGTGGGTAGATTTGATTGATGACTTATCTCGATATGGTCGCGTCGACGTTCCGAAGATAGATACGGATTATTGTCGCAAACATATGAGCCTGTTCGATTTTCTATTTGAGCTGATCCTGGACAAGGATGAGAAGACGCGGCATTCGATTGGCCTGTGGTTGGGAGTTCCAAACTTTTCAACTGAGTTGGTGAGGAAGTGCCCATGATCGCGCTCCGCATAAAAACTTCCGGCTTACCTTTAAATGAACCATTGGTCGTGCGACTACGTAGCCACATTGATCATGCAAACCAACATGAGGCATGCTTACTCTCAACTGCAGAAGGAGTTGCAGAGTTTGACTTCCATGGCTTCTCATTTGCATTAGAGATAGAAGATGTGAAGAGCATCGATGGCGATGTCGTTATGTTTCTGCCAGATGGGCGATCTGTACACCGCTTAATTCGGGCTAACTCTAAACACAACACGCTGCTAGTTACCGAGCAATGCGATCAGTTATGCTTGATGTGTTCGCAGCCTCCCAAAAAACATCATTTTGACCTGTTTGACCAGTTTGCAACTGCTGTCAAACTTGCCCCCGCTGATGCAACAATAGGTGTTTCAGGGGGAGAGCCTTTGCTACACAAAACAAGATTGTTCAACATGATGACTGAGTGTTTGCAAGAGCGGTCAGACATTAAGTTCCATGTTCTGACCAATGGTCAGCACCTCAGTAGAGCTGACCTTCCGGTTCTAAGTAGCAGTTTGTTCAGAAGAGTATTGTGGGGAGTTCCACTATATTCAGAAAACGCCGCAACTCATGACCTGATCGTAGGCAAACCTGGAGCATATGAAAGGCTCTGTAGCAATCTGGCTATTCTCGGTCAGGCTGGCAGTTCTGTGGAGCTTAGAACCGTTTTGATGCGGGAAAATGTCGAGAAGCTTCTAAGTCTCGCATCCTTTATATCTAAGGATATCTCATTTGCCTCTGTTTGGGCATTAATGCAGATGGAAAACATCGGGTTCGCACGAAAGAACTGGAATAAGCAGTTCTATGATAACTCATTGGACTTCAAACCGATCTCATCTGCGATGGATTTAGTGCTAGGATCAGGTCTAGAGGTTGCGCTTTATAATTTCCCAAGGTGTACCATCCCTTCGAAGTATCGGAACTACTCCCATCAAGCCATATCAGATTGGAAGCAAAAGTTTCTGCCACAATGCTCAGATTGCACTGATCAAACGAAATGTGGTGGCTTTTTCGAGTGGTATCCCGAAGATCATGGATTTGAGAATATTTGTCCGAATTGATAGGTGAACTATGAAACTTAGAAAATTTCTCATCCCCTCTCTAGTTGCTGCCGGGTTCCCTGTTTCAGAAGGGAATGCTGCGGTGAACACGGCTCACACAGACTTAGAGCCTGAAATCCCCGGAGCTGTAGAACGATTGAAGTTGAACCATATCTACAATCTCGCAGGACATCGTTCGCACTCCAGCCACCGTTCTCATTCCAGTCATCGGTCTTCTTCCGGTGGGGGGTATATCTACAAGCCTAAAAGAGTAGCCCCGGCCCCAAGTTACCCTGCTCCTTCATCAAGAAACATTCAAAGTACGCCGCCATCTTCAGTTCTTCCAAGTTTGCCTTCTGCGGCAAAGAAAAAGACATTACCAGGAAACTCCGAGAAGTTTTTGATGATCGCGAGAAAGGTTCAAGCTGCGCTGTTCTTAAAAGGCTATTACACCGGCACCATTGATGGCATTGTAGGACCGCAGACCCGAGCCGCGATCTCCAAGTTTCAAAAAGCATCAAGAATCCAAGTGACAGGAACAATCAACACGGAGGTCCTGAATGCGCTTGGGATTGCTGCCAACTAGCATAGTTGCGCTCTCTTTTTTCATAGCTGGTGTTGGGACAGCGATTATTGCAAAGCCTATCTGGAAGAGCGCTCTTATTGCGATGAACCAAGCCGAGTTTTCTAAGCTCTCTTTTGAGTGTGACAACGCGATGCGAAGCCATTTTGT
Source organism: Pseudovibrio denitrificans JCM 12308 (assembly GCF_001310815.1). Classification (GTDB taxonomy): domain Bacteria; phylum Pseudomonadota; class Alphaproteobacteria; order Rhizobiales; family Stappiaceae; genus Pseudovibrio; species Pseudovibrio denitrificans. Next base: position 14,093 of record NZ_BAZK01000038.1, on the reverse strand, counting down.
TGCTGAGCAAATCCTATCTCAGACACCAAGTGAGGCTAATGTAGCAAATCTGCAAGCTGCCGAGATCGCATTGATCGATTGCCAGGACTATGACTTAAAGAGAAAGTCACTCATCAAATGGGGGCTAACAGAAAACGAAGTTAGCGAGATGGTTCTGTCATCCATTGAAGAGCGTGGTGGTAACTTAAAGCACGTGATTAAAGTCCATGAAATTCGCTATTAAATACATTGCTGCAGCAATATGTGTTTCGATTTGCACATCATCTTTTGCAAGCCCTTTAAGAGAGGCAGTTCTAAGAAACGCGGCAATTGAGAACGGCTTTGTTAAGCCTGAGCAAACACATGCGACTGTAAACCTCGAACTAGTAAAAGTTGGCAAACTCTTGTTTGAGAGTAAGCTTCTTTCACTGAATGAGGATACTGCGTGTGCCTCTTGCCACTTGGACCGCTTTGGTTCTGCAGATGGTCTACCTAATGCGATCGGAGTGGGTGGAGTTGGTCATGGCGAGCGCAGGTTAAGAAGCGAAGGAGCAATTATTCCTCGCAATACATTGGCACTTTGGGGGGTCGGCGGCTTGGAGTTTGATCGTTTCTTCTGGGATGGCAAAGTTGATAAGAGCGATCAACAGATCAGCAGTCAGTTCGGAGACTCTAAACCTTCAGATGACCCGCTTGTCGTTGCTGTACATTTGCCACCAGCTGAACTTGATGAAATGCTGCGCGACAGCAAGGAGAACTTGATATTCGAAACAGAGTCGGTTGGTTCTGCAACAGCTTTGTATAAGATACTGACAGCCCGGATTTTGAGTGATAGCCGCCTCGCACAGGAAGTTGCCGTTGCATATCCTGAAGTACGCGAAGTTACCTTCTTACACCTTGCCAAAGCAATTGCTGCATTCATCCGTGAGAACTTCAAGTTACAGCCAACAAAGTTTTCAAAATTTGTTTTTGAGAACGGTGCGCTAACAGAAGCAGAGTTGAAGGGTGGTCTCGTCTTTTATGGCAAAGGACGATGCAGTGGTTGTCACAAAGGACCATACTTCTCAGATATGAAGTTTCACGCCATACCTTTTCCGCAGATCGGCTTTGGTAAGAACGGTTATGGCGTTGATTATGGCCGCTTCAATACAACGCTTAACGCAGAAGAGATCTATAAGTTCCGGACACCTGTTCTTTATAATGTAGCCAAAACAGCACCTTACTCGCATTCAGGTGCGGTAACTTCATTGAAAGATGCGATTATTTATCACTTTGATCCCTTGAAAGATTACCAATCCGAAAGAGATGATAGCCGTAGTAGAGCAGAATTTTACAAGCGCTTATCAGTATGGAGCAATGAAACGTTCAAACCTGAGTTGCTCAATGAGGACGATATTGAAAACTTGATCACCTTCTTGGGGACATTAGAGTTTGAAGCACAAATGTCAGTTTTGGAGCTAGAGTGAGTAATACAGGTTATGATTTTGACAATAATCTCATGCAATATGGTCTCTATGGTAGGCGATTACCAATAGTATCATGCGCTGTTTTTCTTAAGAGGAACACTTAGATCGGACTGCAAGTTAAAAAAGACTGGATTTTACCAGCCCTTCTTTCATGATCAGACTTCCCAGCCATCCGCGCCTTGATACGAGCAGCGTTAAGAGAATGCACCACTTTGTCAATCTGCGTTCTTAGGCCCACAAATGCTAATGATCCAGCAGACCGCGCTCCGACTAAAGCGCCAACGATTGGGGCAAACCAGAACATCCAGAGCTGCTCGAGAGCCCAACCACCATTGACGATAGCTGTTGCGGTAGAGCGGGCCGGGTTAAAGGATGCGTCGGAAATCGGGATTGCGATGATGTAGTGGATTACATCTGCGGTTGGGAACCGCTTTGCGGCCCAAAGGCCAATGGTTACCGATGGATTGAAATGAGCACCTGAGCCATTGCCAACTTACGTTTACGGCAACCTGCAATCTAATAATTGCCTTAAGCAAGCATTGCTAAGTCATTAGGGGAAGACCAAGCACAGTTTCCAACTTCTGGCATAAGTAGAACTGATATATGTATTACAAAAGATAAAGCTGTATTGTGAGAGATCAAAAAGGCAGGAGCTCATTGTCCCTAACTGCTTTGAGTACAAAGAAAGTACGCAATTGTGACACTCGAGGAAGTCTGATCAGATGGTTCGCGTGTAGTCGATTGAAGGCTTCGATATCACGTACCCTAATTTTAAGGATGTAATCATACTCACCGCTCACAAGATAACAGTCCAAAACTCCTTTAAGTTCATTACAACATATGGCTTTTTCAAACTCGCTAAGACTTTCTTGCGTAGATTGATCAAGCACGACCCCAACCATTACGAGCGTTGATAAGTGAACTGCTTCTGGTCGCACGTGTGCTCTTATGCTTGAAATAAGTCCATCCTGCAAAAGCTTTTGCTTATACCGGTGACATGACGCTGCGCTTAAGTTGACTGCTTCGGCTAGAGCTGCATTAGTCATCCGGCCATCTGCTTGTAATTTCCGCAAGATTCTCAGTTCTAGGTCACTCACCATAAAACACTCTTCCGAATTAAGGGGGATTGTAGAGATGATTTTTTAAAAGGCAGGGCATTCATTAGATAAGACACTCTCAAAATAGATAAATTAGAGAGCACCTTTCACTTGTTTTTTGCTAAATTTTAGTGGCTGAATTTAGGAGAAAAAGTGCCTCAGTTACCAAAAGCAAACTCTATCCTCTGATTTAATCCAGAGCAGTTTTACAGAATCTCTTATGTCAGGAAGACTGAATAAGCTGAGTGACACAGGTTGCCTCTCTTATTTTGCTTCCTGTGGGTGATTTTCTTCAGAAAAATCTCAATGACAGTCTTGCGGCAACATACTCTTGAAGGGTGAGAGGTGGTGGTCTGTAATCTTAATGGAATAAAAACATGAAGAAAATAATAGCAATGCTCTTTGCTGTTACACTCTGTTTAACAAGCGCCTTTGCACAGCCCGATAACAGTCCTATCGGGGATTGGCTACGTAATGGGAAAGAAGGATGGACACTCATCTCAATTGAAGAATGTAAAGACAAACTTTGCGGTTCTATCCTCAAAATGGAGTTGCCACAAAAAGACCTGCTGAATGATGATCAAAGCATGCATGACCGCGATCTGGAAGGTATCTCAATCCTCTCCGATTTGAAAACACCAAACGGTCGGCAGTGGACTGGAAAGCTCTATGACTCAGAGGATGGGAAAAACTACACATCTGTTCTTTCATTAAAAGATCCTAGAACTTTGAAAGTCGCAAGTTGCAGAGATGGCGGTTTTTGCAAGACAGAACTCTGGACGCGAACAATAAAGGCTCCGCTAATCCAGTCCTCTCCCAACAACAATAAGAAAAGCTAACTCTGTTTCACTTTAGCTAATTAGTCTGCCCCACAGGCCATTTCTGGCCTGTGGTTTCTCACCGAAGAAATAAAAATTAAGGACAAAAGGTATGACAGATCAGTTTGAGCAGCTGTTTGGCTCCCCACTTTTTCTAGCCGTGGCACTCGGTCAAAGTACCGATACACCGGAAGGATCCTGGCTCCAGGTAAGAGATCGTGATTGGAGACTCATTGAAATCGCAGACTGCGGCGCAAAGCTATGTGGTTCAATCGTAAAAACACAATCAGTGTTTAATTACACCCAAACTCATAAGGTGAAACAACGCAAAAAAAAACTTAGAAGGTTGCAGAATTCTGAGTGATTTCATTCCAAGCGATCACCTTAGTTGGACTGGCCAGGTCTTAGACATTGAAGATGGTAATGTGTACTCAAGTGTTATTACACTACGAGGCAAACGCACTTTGCAAATTGATACTTTCAAAGGTTCCGACATCATCAAAATTGACTTTTGGACACGCGTCGAAAAGGCAATTCTAATTGATGGAGTAGCCTAGTCTTTCTTTGGCCTCACTATTGTTCTTTTGAAACGATAAAATCCACGAACGTCATGTTCCGATACACGGCACATGGGACAAAACTTGTGCTGTGATATCGCAACCTAGAAAGATATTTAGGCATTCGACAATACGTTACTTAATCGCCCTCACTTTGAAAAAGCGACCCTGTGGAGCACAGACTCAACACGTTCAAGATATCAATACCATTGGAAATTTATCTTTTAACCCCTCCCAAAGGCACTCCTAGCATTGAGCTTTTAAAGAGAACAAAGGGTATGTCCTTAACAGAAAAAACTAGACAGGAACTGACAGCCGTCTTGGTAGGCAAGCGTCGTAGTCTATGGAGCAAGTTCTTGTTTGCGGGCCCTGCTATTATCGCAAGCATTGCTTATGTTGATCCAGGAAATTATGCCACCAATATTCAAGCGGGAGCGGGGTATGGCTATAAGCTGTTATGGGTCGTACTTCTTGCCAACCTAATAGCTATGTTGTTTCAAGGTTTGTCTGCACGACTAGGCATCGTGACAGGGAAAAATCTAGCTGAGTTGTGCAGAATAACATTCCCATTTCACATCGTTATTTTTATGTGGTTCGCAAGTGAGCTTGCTGCCATGGCAACCGATCTTGCAGAATTTCTAGGTGGGGCGATTGGCATATCTCTCCTACTAAACATACCAATACTTCAGGCTATGGCAATGGTAGGAATTATTACTTATTTGATACTAACATTTGATCGTTTTGGCTTTAGGCCAACAGAGTTAATAATCGCATTCATGGTGATAATTATTACACTCTGCTTTCTAACTGAACTATTGATCGTTCCAGTCAGTTGGAAAAGCGTTTTTGACAATGTCTTTATTCCAACAGTTCCGGACCTAGACGCTTTAACAATAGTAGTTGGCATCATTGGAGCAACCATCATGCCACACGCTATTTACTTGCATTCTGATTTATCGATCGATCGTGCCATTGTCCGGAATGAAGATCATCGCAAACGGTTATTGAAGTTCACAAACATTGAAGTTGTTTTGGCACTTGGTGTGGCTGGCTTTGTCAATATAGCTATGGTGATCCTAGCAGCTGGGGCGTTTCATAGCGACTTTAGCTATGTTGCTGATATTGAAAGCGCGTATCACCTGCTTACGCCATTGCTCGGAGGCGCTGCAGCGGCTGTGTTCTTATCGTCTTTGATCACGTCTGGTGTTTCAAGTTCTGTTGTCGGAACTATGGCTGGGCAAATGATTATGCAAGGATTTTTAGAGTATAAAATACCAATATGGATCCGCCGACTCGTCACAATGATACCCGCCTTTGTCATTGTTGTTTTTGGAGTAAACGCAACCCAAGCACTTGTTCTTAGTCAGGTTGTTCTCTCAATCACACTGCCCGTCCCTATGATTGCTTTGATTTTTTTTGTGACACGCAAGTCAATTATGAACAACTATGCTATCACTCCATTTGTTGGTATTTGGGCTATCTTGGGGACTGGCATTGTTCTTGGTTTAAATTTTGTCTTGTTGGCGGACGTATTCGGTGTCCCTGTTCCCCTTTACTTCGTATAAGTTAGACTTAGAACGGGGTTAGAACCCTTTCGCTAGAGCACAAATAGTACACCAACTATTTTGCTGCAGCTGAACTCAACATTTGTTTTAGTTCTAGGGTAGGAGTCGACCCTAAGATATCTCGACCTTGTCCATCCATTAAGCAGTTTCGTTGAACAGCGGTACTATTGTAAGTCACTGGCCGACAGCATGGTTTTCAATCTGAAGGTTCTAACTGGCAGCATCTAGCAATTTGTCACCCAGTAAATCAGTTTACTAGGTGATGAAAAAAATTGAACTGAAGGCTTATTAATACTTTTGCTCGGAAGGGTGAAGGAGGCCCAACTCGATGGCAACTTATCAAGTAACTACTAGGCTTTCAATCAAGTGCAATCGGGCTACAACTTCAGATAAGGATAATTAAACTTCATCATTTACCATTTTAACAGAATTATTTTTTAACAGTTCTCCAATCCAGTGCTTTTGAGCACAAAAAGTTGCTCTCATTTTCATAGTTTTTAAGTGAAGAAGTTTGCAGCAACTACAACTTCTATTAATGCATCTGGAGGGAGCCTCCCTACATTAGCCTGTTCCAGATGCACGATAGAATTACATAGTACGCCAACAACTCCTAGTTCACATAATTGATCCCACTGAGCATCTGATGGAAGCTTTGTTGGCGAGGCGTGCAGCTTCGCCATTCGCTATATGATGCTGGTGGAGCAGAAGGCCAATGGACCTCGGAGCACGTGTTGCTCTGAAAGAAACACCAATATGACGATTACCAGGACAACATCGCAAGTCAGCACACCCAGCCCTAACGTGACACCGCCTGCCGATCAGGCAGGAGTGCATACGGCTTCAAAGAGCCGGAGTACCCAATCGGCACGGATGCCCTATCGGTTGTCAGTAGTGCCGGTTGCCGACGGGCAGGAAAGACGGGTTCCTCAGCCACTGCGGGCTGTTTCCATGGCGAGTTTTCATCTGCGGTCTGTTCCGTCTTCCGACCTGTCCGGGCAAGCAGCACAGTCAGAACGGAACGGGCCGCCTCTCTCTTCCATGGAGCGAGCGCTGCTGGATGCGCGCCTTAAGCTACAGCCTGTACAGCGGGATGTTTTGGGCGGGGAGACTCGGTTTGGAAATAAGACCGCCGGTGTTGGCAGTGAGCATCGGGTGTTTCAGACTCTGCAGGCATTTGCAAAAGATCCGAGCTTATTGACGAAAGAACGAGCGGCAGACCTACAGAAGCAGTTGGTGTCCGTCTCATTTGCTGAGCCGGAACAGGAAACAACCAAGACGGCTTTGGTGGAGCATCTGAACGGGGTGGCTGGTGGTTCAGCAGCAGGCCGTGACACGGTTGAGGTGCTTCGGCCAGTCCTGGAGGATTTGGAAGGGCATCTGAAAGAGTATCAGCCAGCACTGGATCGGGCGCTGAGCGGAGGCCGGGCGCAGTCGTTGCTGCGGGCGGGGCAGGAAGAGTGGCGTCAAGTCAGCACGGCTAAGCTTATTGAAACTGCCAGTGGAGAAGAGGGGGGCTATCATCCTCTCGCGTGACGGCACGCGGTGCGATTGCGGAAGGTGTGCAGACAGAAGGTCTGGTGCGCAATGGACTGGGTAAGTTTCCGCATAATGTGATGCCGCTGATCAATGCTGCGGTGAATGGGCGGGAAGAGATCTTCCGGACAGAGGTGCCGATCACTGATGGTGTTGCTTATGGTCGCTTTGGATTCTCCGGCTTTTTCTATACTCTGTGCGTAATTCAGAGCCTGATTTCTGCGCGATCCGCTTACACAAGCATGAAGGCAGCGGACAACGCGCTTCATACGTATCGTACTGAAGCCAAGCAGTTTCTTGAGGCACAGAAAGATATTGCCGAGCTGGTGGCCTTGTCGCGCATGGTCAAGGATGTGCAGAAGAGCGATGTTTCTCCGCTGACATTGGTGGACTCCTTGGCGCAGGCTGTTCAGGCGGGCAAAATCACGAAGCAGGGCCTTGGTGTTGTGCTGAATGGTTTGTTTCCCAATTTGTCAGCGTCTGCGAAGTCTGCCTTAGAAGCCTATATCAGAGTGGAGAAGGGGGTTGCTGATGAGGTGGTGCGGCTGACTGCTCTGCATAATCAGGTGGCGCTGACTTATGGAGAAAGTTCTGCCAGTGAGGCTGCGCATCTGGAAGGGGCTCTAGATCATCTGGATGGTGCGCTGAAGCTGCGGATGAAGGATGCGGACAAGGCGCATAAGGCATTGACGGGTCTTGTTGCGAACTACGGCAAAAATGCCACTTTGGCGAAGGCCATGCGCAGTGATTACAAGACCCAGATGCACGTCAACATTCTGTCGGCTGAAATCCGTGGTCTCGCTTTGATCTCTAATGGATTAGCCATAATTGAAAGAGCGCTCTCTTCCAACGTTGAGGGTGTTTCTCTGGTTACCCAAGGGCTCGACTATGCGTCTCGTATTGTTGGCGCTGGCGCTGGGGGACTTGCTTTCGGATTATCTGCATATGGCACCAGTATAGCGGCTATCCGTGCCTTCAAGCATCATCAGACCGGCAATAAAGCACAAGCCTTACACCGGCTGTTTTCAGAACGGCAGGAGGTCCCGGTTTCCGGCCTGGAGGGATCACGGAAAGTATCCCAGGCACGGGATGCTGAGCTGGCAATGATTACGAAGACGATTGCCGATAATCAGTCCCGTGCGCGAAACACCAAAATTGGCCAAGCTGCACTTTCTGCCGTTGATGGGTTAGGCTTTGCTGCGCTCACAGTTTCCGGTGTGGCTGGAGTTGTGACAGCTGCGACAGGCGGTGTCCTTGCTGCTAGTGTGGCGGCGGCGACATGGCCCGTTGGAGCTGCAATTGGTGGTGGGTTTGTGCTGGGGAGCGTCACGATGACTGGAGCAAGGCTGATCAAGTGGGGCACCCATCACGATAAAAGCAAGCAGCTGCAAAAGGTGATAGCTGGCGATCTGCAGGCTATGCGCAAGTACGCACACAAAAACCGCATAGATGCGGGGCAGGAGAACTCAATGCGGCGGAGCACGGTGGAAGCTGAGATCAAGAAACACGCCATTGATGCTTTGACCAAGCACAGCACAAAGTTTGCGCTCAACCGGTTCCATCAGCGGCTGGTGACTGAGATCGCGCAAGTGGATATGGCGCATTGGGATCGATCGCCTGCCATCGCCGTGATGAAATGCTTCTTTGATGATGCCGCACAGATCCAGGCCATCGCAGGGCTGAGTACGGATGCTGCTGTGAAGGTGCTGGCGAAGAAGTTTCAGGTGCGCACTTAACGATCCTAATAAGTAAAAACAGCTTAAATTAAGTAACCGACTTTGCTCAACATCTGATTGTTGCAAGCAAAGTCAACACGGCTACTATGTCGCAATCTTAAGAGACCTTTTGGAGAAAACTAATCTCAAGTTCCAACTGTTGACTGGTATCTACGCGAAACTACATTATACGCCTCCCTGACAACTCTTAACAATCAGAGCGTTTGAGTACCATGCCCCAGATCCCTTCTCTAAAGAGCATACAGGCGTTTGAAGTGGTTGTACGGCACTTGAGTTTTAAGGATGCGGCTAACGACACCCGCATCTCTATTGAATGTGTTATGGGGACCCGTGATCGTGTTAAAACACTAACCGGGAAGGTGAGCAACAACACCTTTTGGGACTACGGCGGCTCTAGCAAGGACACCTTCCTCTTCAAAGGCAGCAGCTTCGGCAGCGTTGTCATTGAGGACCTTGCTGCAGGATCTGGAACAGGGGGATGCGATCAAGTTGGATGGCACACCTTTGAGCAGCCTGCCCCAGGTGCTGGCAAATGCCAGTCAACAGGGCAGTGACACACTCACGGCAGTTAACAACAACAGCACCATCATCTTAATGAAGGTGCAAAAGTCCGACCCGCATACCAATAACTGCATCTTTAAAACCAGGTAAACTCAGTTCCGGTTCTGGTAACCACTCTTCCTGATCGCAGTGTCAACGAGTACAGTGCCTGGAGCGACTTCGTTCCTGCAGGCACCTTTCCCGGTGGTGATGCGCTAGCGCTGACAGCTGAACTGTCCAACAACAGTACTCTGCCATCCTGGCTCAGCTTCAATGGGGAGCAAACTGGGCTATTCAGAAAAACATTATATATTCATGTCAAACTCAATCGAATCCAATTTTGCGTGATCCATAAATTGCTTGACTTCTTTTGATGTAATGCACTTTGACCCTGTTGCAGACTCTAAAGCTGAGCGGGTCAAACTTTCACACAAAATCATTTCGTCTTTATCGAGAGATTTCTTAGCGTACATAGTCAAAGCAGACAGCAGTTCAATACTGCGCTCCATTCTAGCCTGCTTTGATATACATGTACCCGCAACAAATGATGAGTCTTCAAACAAATACATGTCTTCTTCCTCCAGAACTTTCTGAGAGATGTCGACAAAATATTGCGGTGAGTTGAAGTAGATACATCCGGCGGTTAGACAGGCTTTTAGAAGATCATCATCTCTTTGATTGATATAAACTTCTGCGAGTTCCTTTAACCTTCCTAGATTCCGTGTAGTTTTGGGCTCGCTAAGACCAAAAGAAAGAATCGCATAATCAGAGAGTACTTCACTTCGTCCAAAGACAGCCGCTCTTATTGCAGCAATATCCTCTTTTGTTAGTTGAACTCCAGACTTTAGTTTTAAATAAGTATCTCGGAAGTTGTTCATTCTATAAGCTCTGTTACCTGTTTAACGACTTGACGGGCAGTATCTAGCGTTTTTTCGACGCGATCAATGTGATTAGAGGTCGAGGCTAAAAGTTCTACAGCCGCATTCCTTTGTGCATCTGTAAGATCATCTCGACCTAATACTTTTTGTATACTCTTAACTTGGTTCTTTAATCCATTTACAGCATTGTTCACCTCATCAAGGTGATCATATGTCTTACCGTTGATCGTTACCGGGTTCCCAAGGATGTCCCCAACAGCTCCAATCAGATCACTAGTAGACAAGTGATCAAGATTCCCTTCGATTTTGGAGGATATTTTAGTAGTAAGCTGAGACACTTTTGTACTGTTAAAGGTTGCGCCAAATTTCTGCGCGTTTTGACGAACTCCATTGGCTGCTGTTGCAATCCTACCTATTGTTATTGCTGACCCGGCTCCTCCAGGTGCACCCGGCACGCTAGTAGCGGCTCCATCAAATACGACGCCAGCAGCATCGAGGGCAGCACTCCAGTAGTTTCCAACAGCCGCATTCCCAGCAAATGAAACAACCCCCAGTGAAACATTGAATGCATCCCATACAGTTTCGATGGCATTCCCAGATGGATCTTTATATGAAGTTGGATTGTTGAGGGCGTAAGCATATCGGTTTGTACCAACCCCTGCATCTAGTGGATCGAACCAATCCGACTGTATGAAACGGGCAAGATCGGCATCATAGTAGCGGGCATTGAGATATGTGAGAGCGGTTTCTGGATCGTCGCGTTCTCCAATCCAACCTTTGCTTTCACGTGGAGTATCTGCAGCTTGCTGCACATCTGTGCGCTTGCCGTAAGGTTGGTAGCGGCTGATGGCAGCCACAGTACCCGAGGCGTTAGTAAGCATGCGCACAGAGGACATGTGATCGCGGTGGATCCAATTGGTTTTGTTTCCTGCCCTGCGCACGCCGCCATCCAGGTGCTTTAGTGTCGTTCCATCGGGAAGTATCTCTTCATCATCGCCTAAGTAAAGCGTGGTCTGACCGCCAGAGATCTTCTTTAAACGCTTGTCGTCAGGTCCATAGACGTACTGAGTGGTAACACCGCCCATGGTGACTAGGACTGGACGATCCTGACCATCATATTGGATGGCGCGGCCTTTACCCGAGACCATGTTGCCGTTGGTATCATAGTCGAATGACCATCCCCCTGCCGTGGTGGCCGCGTGCGGACGCGATGCTGTTGGAGCTGGGTAAGTGTAACTTCCCACATCACTTTTAAAAGTCAGGTTGCCAGATGGGCTGTAAGTAAAGGTACGAGACAGTAAGCTATTGCCTACATTGGTCGCTGCTGTAAGCCGATTAATGCCATCATAGGTATAGTCCCAGTTGCCATTGGCCCGGTTGGACCTGATCTTGGCAATGCGGCCAACAGTGTCTCGGGTATATTGTTCTTCAAACAGAACCTGCGCACCCTTGCTCAGCTTGGTTCCCAGTAACCATTTACGTTGCAGGTCATAGGTATTTTTAGTCTGAGTGCCGTTAGTGTGATCCACCTGCGCGATCTCAGAATCTGGCGAGTAATGGATCTGCTCAATCGCACCGGGGATACCGCTTAAGCGGCCAGCAGTATCATACTGATACTGAGCTCCCGCAGGGGGCCAGGTTTCTCCATCTGAGAAGCTTCGTGCTCTTAGCTTATCGCTAACGTCGTAGCTAAATGTGCGGGTATAGGTTTGCCCATCAATGACGTAGCGTTCGCGAACCTTCTGACCATGACTGTTGTAGTCATAGTAGATGGTGGCATGCTCGTTACTGACTGTCGTGAGCTGACTCATATTGTGATAGCCTGCACGAGCCTCATCATAAATGTAAGTGGTAAAGCTGGTTTGACTAGCCTGAGGCAAAGCAGCAGCATTAGCTGCTAAGCTTATTGCAGACAACATTGTTGCTCCCACTAAACCTTGCAAAAGCGGTCGTGCGCATAGGGAGACAAAAAGTAGTTTTTTTGAAGAGCCGTGAGTTTGAGAAACCAAGGAAGCAGCAGAGCTACCAGTTCCTGGCCTCAATGCTCGTAAAAATTGACAGTATATCATTTGCTTTTCTTTCAGCTCGTGCCATCCCTCCAAAGAAGGAGAAAGTGGCAGTCGCTGGGATAGTGTTAAGTTAATTAGGATTTAGGCATTCACTCGCCCAATATGAAACTGTCGCCTCTAGGTTCTTATTTCATCTTGCAGATCTAAGAAACGCAAAACCTCAATCATAAACTCTAGCCCGTTATGACCTTGATCGAAAAGCGGCATGTGTAAATATAAAGCATCCTGTATTATTGAAGGTTCAGAGCCCAAAAACTCCATAATAAATGATCCAAGAACTTCCTCAGCAAAGTCGAAGTCAACTGCAGTGGAATCTGGACCGAAGATCTCTTCTTGCCCATTGTAAATCACCTCCAGAGCTAGCCCCTCCAGCTCAGTTTGGCTTAGACTCTGCTGTTTTGAGTTTGATAAATGCAAATCGAACGTATCTGAGGTTGTTCGATTACCATCTGAGGCGATGACCTTAATCGCCAACCTACTCGCAGCTCCTGTGGGGACGCGGCCAAGAAACGCTTTTCCATTAAAACTCAACCATGATGGTAGTGCCTGATTGCTGGAAAGTCTGGCTGTCAGTGTCAAATAATCGCCATCAGGGTCTGTGAAGGTATCAAGCGGGACGGTGAGCGCCCATAATCCTCCTTTTATAAAGTATTGATCCGCAATTCCTTTTAGTAATTCTGGCGCTTGGTTAACAGATGTTATAGTGAGCTTAAATGTATCTTCAGCACTTTTGCCCCTTGCTGTTGCTACAACTTTTATGTTCAGCTCACCCGCTGAACCCAAGGGCGGTGTTCCTGTGAACTTTGAGCCATTGAAGCTGAGCCAGGACGGCAAGGCACTGTTGTTGGACAGTCTTGCGCTCAGCGTCAGCGCATCGCCATCAGGATCGGTAAAGGTACCCGCTGGAATGGTGTAGTTCCAGGCACTGTCCTCATTGACACTGCGGTCGGGAATAGTCTTTGCCCTGACAGGGGCGTCATCAATGGCCTTGACCGTTAGCTTGAAGACATCGGAAGCAGACTTACTGCCATCAGAGGCTGTGACCTTGATCAGGATCTGCCCGTTGTAGTTGGCCGGCGGAGTTCCGGTGAACTTTGAGCCATTGAAGCTGAGCCAGGACGGCAGGGCGTTGTTGTTGGATAGTTTTGCGCTCAGCGTCAGCGCATCGCCATCAGGATCGGTAAAGGTACCCGCTGGAATGGTGTAGTTCCAGGCACTGTCCTCATTGACAGTTTGGTCAGGGATAGTCTTTGCCCTGACAGGGGCGTCATTAATGCCCTTGACCGTTAGCTTGAAGACATCGGAAGCAGACTTGCTGCCATCAGAGGCTGTGACCTTGATCAGGATCTGCCCGTTGTAGTTGGCCGGTGGTGTTCCGGTGAACTTTGAGCCATTGAAGCTGAGCCAGGACGGCAGGGCGTTGTTGTTGGACAGTCTTGCGCTCAGCGTTAGTGCATCGCCATTGGGATCGGTAAAGGTGCCCGCTGGAATGGTGTAGCTCCAGGCATTGTCTTCATTGACACTGCGATCAGGAATGGTGCTTGCCAGAACCGGAGCTGAGTTTACCTGGTTTGCAAAGACAAAGTCATTGGCATGCAGAGTGGACTTTTGCACTTTCTTTAAAGTGATAGTGCTGTTGTCATTGACTGCTATGAGCGTGTCGCTGCCCTGCTGACTGGCATTAGCCAGCACCTGGGGCAGACCGCCAAAGAGGGTGCCATCCAGTTTGATCGCATCCCCAGAGGCAAAGTCTTCAATCACATCACGGCCAAAGCTGGTGCCTTCAAAGACAAAGGTGTCATTGCCTTTGCCACCATGTAGATTGTCATTGCCAGCTGCCCCATTGAGGGTGTCA
>NZ_BAZK01000037.1 GCF_001310815.1 Pseudovibrio denitrificans JCM 12308 | reverse complement strand
CTGGGGGGCGGAAGCCTAACCCGGTGAGGAGGACGCACACCTGATCCAAGCTCTCTCATTCAGCTGCCAATCGCTTCAGTTCTCGAATGGAGTCTTCCTTCCGAGAGGTCTGCGATGATTGCAATGAGTTGCTAACGCAGATTTAGCTCCCTTCGGTTGATGGCTGCGTAGGACGCTCTCGATCAGAGATCTCTCTCTGCGGATACATAACTCCAGTCCTTGAAGGGAGCCTCCGCGCAGAGACAGCGGCTGCTGCTACAATCCGCAGACAACTATCCAAACCTCCCCAAGATAAGCCTCGCCTCTAAATAGGCTAGGCGTGCTCAAGGTCTAAGATGGTGTTGTGCTGCTAAGCCGTGATTGTCTTGAAGTGCCCGATCGATCAGTGTTGTTGCACTGATGACGCAAAAGGCGGGCGATTACCGCTGCATTGCATGCCGCAACAATGGGCGATTTAAATTCAATTGATCCTGCAAGAATGTTAGAAACTCACTGAGTATTTTAGAGAGAGGTCAGCGCCAAGCTTTTTCTGGTAGCGGGGGGAGAAGACTTGGGTGTCGAGTTCCAGGATGCCTAGGTTGGTGAAAGTGTAGGCGAGGCCGGCTTTTAAGGTTGGCCTGACCCAGTTGCGGGCGGTGTCTGCACCGATTGTGAAATCTGTCAGGCCCGGGATGTTGGAGATGCCGGAGACCTGGATTCCGTCGGCGTAAAAGTCTGCTTCCAGTCCTACTCCAAAGGTAAGCTGCATATTGCTGGTGAGTCTATAGGCAGCATCAATACCCATCGTGGCTGAGGCTGCGTTGTAAAACTGGCTACTGATACGCGTGTTGGTGTCGGCAACGCCTTGTTCTGTATAACCGTTCTGCCCCGTGCCTTCCCAATAAGTTCCCAGATAGGAGTGAAGCAACAGGTTGGACGTTGCTACATGATTGGCGTAGATCTGCAGGCCTGCTGTACCAGTGTTGAAGTTAGATGAGCCGGTTTCCTGCTGAACGTCTGAGTATCCTGCGCCGCGTGTGATTTCTGCGTCTGTATAGAACCAGGAGCCATCTATACGGACGCCAATGTAGGCCTGTGAGTTGAATGCAGCTATCTGGCTCAGCCGAATATCAGCGTAAGCGCCAATGCCGACGCCGTAATCAGGATTGATGGTCTGAGAAACTATGCTTTCTCCGTAAAGACCGACGCTGGCCCCTACACGGACCGTTTCTGTGGCTTTGTAGCTGCCCATGATGCTGCCACCAAAGGCGTTTGTGCCCTGTAGGAGGGAAGATGCCAGTCCTGAAAGGCCAATACAGCCCTGTGCCTGGTCTGCGATTGTACAGGTGTCCTGACGGAGGCGACGGGCAATGTGGGTGTTGCGATCAACGCTGGCAGCTACCCCATTGGCTACATCAACCACTGAGTTCTGGAGGTTCTCAAGATCCTGTATCTGATTGATAAAGATAAAAGCCCGCTCCCCTGAGCTGCTGTTTGAGTATCCCAGAATGACTTTTCCATCGGCACTGATCGTAGAGGCTCTGGAGTAACTTCCACCAGTTAAAGTGCCGAGGCTTTGCATACCGGTTGCTTCTGTCCATTTGAAGGCCCGTGTGCCTGAGGCTCCACCTTCTGAGTCTCCGACGATGACGCTTCCGTTTTCGCTTACTGCTTTAGCGGAGGAGTGTGCGTTTCCAGATAGTGTACCGAGGTTTTGCATACCGGTGCTTTGTGTCCATCGGAATGCTCGGCTTACCCCTGAGCCGATCGATTTGCCTATGACAACAGATCCATCAGAGTTCAGAGTGGTTGCTTCAGAAAAAGTATGTCCTGTTAATACGCCGAGATTTTGCATTCCCGTGCCTTGCGTCCAACGGAATGCTTTTGAACCGCTGGAACTGCCTGATTTACCTACAATAACAGTGCCGTCATAGCTGACAGCATTTGCGTCGGAATATGTCTCCCCGGTCAACACGCCAAGACTGACCATCCGGTGCCTTGTGTCCATCGGAATGCGCGATCTCCGCCAGTGCTTTCCGATTTACCAATGATTGTAGAGCCATCTCCACTGACAGCCTCTGCCCGAGATTCAGTGCCTCCAGCCAATACGCCAAGGCTGGTCATTCCTCCTGTCTGGGTCCAGCGGAAGGCTCTCAGACCTGTTGCAGAGTCGGAAAATCCAGTAATAACAGAGCCATCTGCGCTCACGTCCTCTGCTGCTGAGTAAAAGCCTCCGGTTAAAACTCCCAGGCTTTGCATTCCTGTCGCTTCTGTCCATCGAAAGGCGCGTTGGCCAGCAGTGCTTCCTGACCTGCCTACGATTGTGGAGCCGGTTACATCCATTGCTGCTGCATCTGAGAAGAGGCCGCCCGGCAACATGCCGAGACTTTGCATTCCCGTTGCTTGTGTCCAGCGAAAGGCGGTGTTGCCTGGAGCACCTACGTGACCAGAAATAACGGATCCATCTGAGTTAGTGAGGAAAGGCCTGATTGTATCTGCGCCAGGAACAGTGCCGATGTCGTCCAGAGATTCTGCTGAGGTTTGGGAGGCTATAAGTGAGAGAACGAAAAGAGCAAATGAGGTGGTTGGATGGAGCAACCTTGGCATGTCAGAACCTTTCCCGTCTCTCATCGTTTTTGCTTTCTCAGAAGGGGTGTTATCTGAGTTCTAGCTGGGTGTTGAAGTGATGAGAGTTAGAGTGCAACACTGGATAAAATGATGTTTCGTTGCGGAAAATGTAAGTTGATAAGTGTTTTATTTCAAACGGTTAGCTTGATATACAAAGTTGAGCCATAGGGTTATGCATTGGATGGGCCACAGAGTGTTTTTGACGCATATGGTTATGTGGCTTGTGCATATCGATTATTGGGGTGCGACTCTTGTGGCTGCTGGTTAGCGGGCCTGAACCCATGTTGCGTAGGCGTCCAGTGCATTTGTGGTGGCTTCGTCTTGTTGTTTTTTCATTATGGCAGGGGAGGTGCCGAATTCCTGTTTGAACGCACGGGAGAAGCTTTCCGGGTGCTTGAAACCGCAGAGACTGGCCACTTTTTGGATTTCGCAGTTTGGGTCATGCAGGATCATGTGGCGGGCTTTGAGCAAGCGGTTGCGCTTCATGTATTGGGTGAGACCACCTGCGGGTTTGAACATGCGGGTGAGGGTTGCGCGGGAGATGCCCATCAGCTTGGACAGGGTCTCTGTATCCAAATTTGGATTAGCAATGTGGGCGCGTAGGATTTGCTGGGCCTGCAACTGGCGCAGGATCTGCTTGTGTTTCTGGTTGGGTATATGAAACTCTAACCTATTGTTTTCTCCAAGTTTTAGAGCTGCCAACTGAGTGACACACTCGATGAACACCTTGAGTGTTTGCGGGTCGGCTGTTTCCATCTCCTGTTGGAGGGAAGAGAGCAGTGTGCGTAAGGAGGTTGTCGTTGTGTCGGTTGGGTTCAACACCTGACCGGGATAGGTGATGCCCATGTGGAGCAGGGGGCTGAAAGCGGAGCGGGGGAGGATGACGCTGATGACTTCATAGGTGCCATGGATGACCTTGAAGGGCTCAAGCATATCGTGAATAACGACATCGCCAGATTGAATCTCTTGAGTGCTTAACTCATTGAAAATAAAGCAGCCTGTCGTTGAAAGATAATACTGGATGAGGATCACATCCATGGGGACTTGAGCGACGTGGGATGACGTACGGTCGAAGATGTTGGGTGTGGCGCGGACGTGGCTGATGGCAGCGTTGCTGAGCAAGCGCTCTGTGACGTTGGCGCTAAAGTCATCCGGGTTGCTGCTAAGCTTTTGATTTAGATGGGTTTCGGAGATGTGTTCGTGGGCGAGTTGCCATTGGTGCCACTCTGTAATTTCCGAGCAAAAATACCCATAGTCGTGAATAGGTTTGTCTGGCATGAAAATCTCGATGGGGAATAAATATATTTTTATGTATGCCGGCTACTTTAAAAGGTGAAATTAAGACTCCTCAAGTTTAAAGTTTTTTGCCTGTGTGAGAAATATTTCAGGTACAGTGGCGTTGCTTTGAATAAGTTGGTTTTCATGAGGTGTTGCTTTGACGCGGGATGAGTTTGATGGGTTTTGTAAGTCTTTGATTGGGACGACGAATGTCATTCAGTGGGGGAATGCTTCGGTTTGGAAGGTTGGGGGGGAAGATCTTTGCGATTTGCTCTAACTGGGTGAGGATCGCCCTGAGATGGAAGGGATCAAGATCAGCTTTAAGTGCTCGGATCTTTCCTATCAGATCCTGACTGAGCAAGAGGGGATAATTCCTGCGCCTTATCTGGCTCGTGCCAAGTGGGTTCAGCTGGAGACGATGGATGCGATGGCTGATGGTGATATCAAGGATTACATCACAGAAGCGCATAGCATCATCGCGAAAAAGCTGACCAAGAAGCTGCAGAAAGAGATCGGTTTTGTATCTGCTTGATTTCGCAGGTGAATTGTAAAGTAGTGCTGCTTTGCGTTCTTTTGTGCGTTGATTTGCGTTTTTTGCGTGTTGGGTGCGTTTAAAGTGGTTTTTCTGCGTTGCTGTGTTTGAAGTCGTGAAAGTTGGCCATGCCTTCCGTTAAGCCGGTGCGAAGGCTGGTCCCAAGAGCGCTAACATGGTTATTGGGGAGGGGAGTAAGATTTTCTCTCTGAAACCAGCGAAAAAGTTATGCCCGCTTTGCGCTGGCCTGGCCTGAATGTTCCTGGCAGACGTTATTCCCCTTCTCACGGACTGCGTTATTCTTAGTTGTGTGGCTTCTGTGACGCTTTGCTTGCCGAAACTTCAGATTGCTTTCGTTGCCTGCTGTTTTGTGCCAATAAGGCGCTATGGATCTGAACCGACTAGATGACCGCCTGAAAGCTGACTGCGAGAAGTGTGCAGCCTTGTGCTGTGTGGCGCTTGCCTTTGATAAGTCGAGCGTTTTTCCCTTCGACAAAGCTGCGGGTGAGCCTTGCCGAAATCTTGAGAGCTGCGGCACGTGCAAGATCCATTCTGATCTGGCGACGACAGGATATATGGGCTGTGTTCAGTTTCACTGTCATGGGGCCGGGCCGATTGTCACGCAGGATCTGTTTTCCGGAGGTACATGGCAGACGCAGCCGCATTTGCTGCGACCCATGATGGAAGCCTTCTGGGTGTTCTTGCGTCTTCAGGAGCAGGTGCTGTTGCTGAAACATGCAGCCAATCTGCCATTACCTGAGGGCAAGCAAAAAGAGCTGCACGCGTTTCTGGATGAGCTTTGCCTGAGGATGGCTGGAGCTGGGATGCCTTTGAGGGGCTAGACCATGCCAAGGTGTCTGCGGATGTGAAAACGTGGCTGACCTCTCTGCGGGATGTGCTGGCCTAGCTCTTGGAGCATGAGATCTCAAGTGTTGTTGTCTTCTGTGTTGTCAACATCAAGAATGCGCTTGCACTGACATTGCTCAGACAGGCCTCACATGCTGTGCCGAGGAATAAAGCGTCATACTTGGTGACCTCTCTTGCCCTTCGTGGTCTTCGAACTCTCCCAGTAGGAAAGTAGCTCTAAAGCTTTTAGTGGATATTGGCTTAGGGATAAAAAGAGCAGCACGAGAAAGGATTGGAGGCGCCGTTATGGGATGGCGCATTGGTTCACAAATGTGCGGCATCCCTGAATTCAAACGATAGAACTAGGATGAGCAAGTGCGCATTATAATTGATAGTTGATCTGATGTCTGGCGTTCCGAAATGCCTCATACGCTCAACCTTGAAAACTACAAGTGCGGTCTACTAGGCATAGTTGGCGGTACTAGAGGCTCCACATGGTGGCCAATGAACGCTTAAAAGCAAGAGGGACAGGAAGGCATGTTTCTACTGGGTGGTGATAAGGCAAAACGTACGGAGAAGGTCTTGGGGGCTGGATGGAATACAGTAATTTCAAATTAAGTATGGAGATTACTTAATGGATACTAGGGAGAAGATGAATGGTCATTCTTGGGTGTTGATAGTATATTCTCTAATTCCATTTATATCATACTTAATTGTGGAATATATTTGGGTGGTTGATCATTATTATACTGAAAAGAAGCCAGTATTTGTTTTTATGTTATGTTTTTGCTGGACGCTTATTTCTATTTTTTACTTAAGTTTGATGTATTTTAATTTCATTTCGGCATATGTTAAGTTAGAAAGTAAAGAGCATTTAAATTTATCGATCTTGTTTCTACTAGCATCTATTTTCTTTCTTCTGGAATATAGTGGAGGTTATCCATTCAAATTTAATATTGGTTTTCTTTCTTACGCTCAATACTGGCTAATGTGTTTTCTTGTAAGTTTTTCTTCTTCAATGATTATTTTTTATATCGTCAATGTACTTGGGACTACATTGAGCGGGAGGGAGTAAGTGAGAGAAAGAGAAGTAATAATATCTGAACTGTAGTTTATATCGTGGCTGGTCTTGCTTCTATTGCGGCGCTTGCCGAGCGGGCTCATAACCACACGACATGATAAAGATCCAACAAATTTCCTTACTGCAATCAAACTCGTAACCGGCCAGTTTTGGTATTTGCCTCCCGGTGTGATGTTTCCCGTGTAAGTCCGGTTTGGCCGCGTTTAAGTCCTCCTCTGTATGAAGTTTGATTATTGATTTTGTGACCTTATTCCTCTCCTTCTAATGCAGAAGCCGTTATAGTCCGTCTTGATCCATTAGATTTCCATAGCGTGGGTTTTCTGCATTGTGTATAGGAATGCAACTCCTTTGGCAGGTGAACTTACGGCGTGAACGAGACTTCAAAAACAATCAGCTTTGACCATGTTTCCATTGAGCGCAGTGGGGCGACGATCATTCGTGATCTGACAGTCCAGCTGCCGGATCAGCGGGTTGGGATTATTGGCCGTAATGGATCTGGCAAGTCTACGCTTGTGCGCAGCCTGAATGGTTTGCTGCCGGTGAGCGCCGGGTCTTTGCATGTTCATGGTGTTTCGGCTGAGGAAGGTGCCAAAAAGCTGGCGCGGGTGACGGGCTTTGTGTTTCAGAACCCGGATCATCAGCTGATCTTTCCCACTGCCCTGGAAGAGTTGAGCTTTGGCTTGCGCCAGATTGGTGTGGGCAAGGCAGATGCGAAGGCGCAGGGGCTTGCGTTGCTGCAGGACCATGGCATTGCGCCACTGGCTGAACGGCCCGTTCATGAGCTTTCAGAGGGGCAGAAGCAGTTGATCTGTATTCTGGCTGTGCTCATCATGGAGCCGAAGCTTGTGGTGCTGGATGAGCCGTTCTCCAGTCTGGACCTGCGTACGCGAGCTGCGTTGCGGCGTAAGCTGGAGAAGCTGGATCAACAAGTGATCTTCGTGAGCCACGAGCTGGATGCCTTGAGTGATTACGACAAGGTGCTCTGGATTGAGGATGGTGCAATCAAGCAGTTTGGTGCGCCCTCTGATGTGCTCGCAGCCTATCAGGAGCATGAGCTTTCTGGCGCGGATCTTCATTTTGAGGGGGCTGCGCGCGCATGATCTCCCTTTACATGGCGGGTAACAGTTGGGCGCATCGGCTTCCTGCCAGATTGAAGCTGATCTTTCTGTTTGTACTGAGCTTGCTGATCATCCCGTTCAACACGCTTTGGTTTTCTGCTTTGCTTCTGGCGTTTGTCGTGGCTCTGTATGCTACGCTTGGTAAGCAGGGGCTGGATAAGCTGAAGGTGGTGCGGCCGCTGCTCTGGATGATGGGTATCATTTTTCTGGTGCATGTGTTTTTAGGAGACATCGAGCAGGGCATTATTGCTGTGTTGCGCCTATTGGCGATGGTGCTCCTTGCCAATTTTATTAGTATAACAACCCACATGGAGGCTTTGATGGATGCGGTGGAGCCGCTGTTCAAGCCTCTGCGTGTGTTTGGCATTTCCCCAAGACGCGTTTCGCTGGCAGTTGCTTTGGTTATCCGGTTTGTGCCGGTCCTGCTGGCGGTTTATGCGTCACTGCAAGAAGCGTATAAAGCCAGAACAGCCCACGCCAACAGCTGGCGCTTGCTTGCTCCGTTTGCCTTGCACGCGATAAAAATGACAGATCATGTTGCCGAAGCTCTGACAGCCCGTGGTGGTGCTGACGGCTTTGATGATCACAAAAGAAGTTAGGATGACTATGTCTAGTGATCGTTCTCTTGTTCAGATTGCATTTTATGCGGCCCTGATTGCTGCTCTTGGGCTGGTGCCTAAGATTGAGCTGGGTCTTGCTGGCGGTATTCCAATTACGGCGCAGTCGCTTGGTGTGATGCTGGCGGGTATGATGCTTGGTCCGGTGCGTGGCGGGCTGGCTGTTGCTTTGTTCCTGTTCCTCGTGGCGCTTGGCCTGCCGTTTCTGGCTGGTGGCCGTGGTGGCATTGGCGTGTTTTATGGCGCGACGGCTGGCTATCTGGCCGGTTACTTTGTTGGCGCGATTGTGGTTGGTGCAATCATGAAAGCCATGCGCAACATGAACGTGGTGTTTGGTGCGATCGTCTCCGGCATTATTGGCGGCATCGTTGTGGTGCATGCGCTTGGCGTGCCGGTGCTCGCTTACAAAGCTGGCATGACGCTCGATAAAGCGATCATAGTGGGCAGCCTGCCGTTTATTCCGGGTGACCTGATCAAGGTGGCTCTGGCAACGCTGGTGGCACACACCATTGCACGCGGTTTGCCATCTGCCATGCTGTCCCGCAGCTAAGTTTGCGACAATGTGTTTTGAAGAAGCCGGTTCCGTTGGGGCCGGCTTTTTTCGTGCGTACTCTTATCCGAAAAACGGAGCCGCTTTGCGAGAGGGGGGCTTAATGCACCAGCGCCTGATCCAGGTGTTTCAGGGCTTTGATGAGGAGGCCCTGGAGGATGAAGTCTTCATCCCACGGCAGGACTTCCAGATTGACGGCATCGAGCAGCGGGGCGAGCAGGCTGCTTTCCAGGCCCTTGTTCATGCCGTGCTTGAAGAGGTCGTAAGCCTGCATGGCTTTGCCGGTGAGGACGATGCGGCTTGGGTCCAGTAGTGAGATTGTGCGGGCAAGGCTGACGCCCAGAGCGAACCCGGCATCCGTGAAGACCTTTTGCGCCTGCGCATCGCCCACACGGGCGCGGGCACGCAGGTTCTGGATGTATTCCGGCCCATAGAACATGGCGGAAGGAGAGGTTTCCTTCGGCAGCTTCTGGGCTTCGCGGTAGAGCGCGTAGTCGGCGATGTAAGCTTCCAGACAGCCTTTCTTGCCGCATCTGCAGGCGGCGCCATCCGGGGTGAACGGGGAGTGGCCGTATTCGGCGGCGGCTCCGGTTTCGCCGCGGTAGAGGGCGTTCTTGATGAAGATGCCCATGCCGACGCCGCGGTCGATATAAACCACCACGAAGTTGCCGCTGTATTTTTCAGCGTCCTGCCGGTGCAGGGCCTCGGCGATCATGTTGGTGTCGTTGTAGAGCGTGCAGGTGATGCCGAGGGTCTTGGAGAGCTTAGCGGTGAGCTCCACCTGCCGCTCTGCAATGGTGGGTGACCAGATGATGGAGCCGTTGTGCTTGCCGACGATGCCTTGCGTCGCCACGGTGATTTCCATGACACTGCGGGCGCGGAGCGGCTCGGTCTTCAGCAGGGCTTTGATCTCCCGTGCGAGCAGGGCGATGAATGCATCGCCGCCCATATCGGAGGATTCCACCATGAACTTGGCTTCGGCGTGTTGATGGCCGGTGTAGTCCACCAGCGCAAGAGACACGCGGTCTACTGAGAGCTTTACGGTGATGACATGGGCCACATCATCGCGCAGACGCAGATAGGTGCGCGGGCGGCCTCGTGTGTTGGCATCCGGATTGGGTTGCTCTTCCACCTCTGCGATCAGGCCGCGATCTTTCAGATCAGCGGTGATGGAGGTGACAGCTGCGAGTGACAGACCTGTGAGCCGGCCAAGGTCGACACGGGCCAGCGTGGTGTGACGCCGCAACGTGGACAATACCACGAACCGGTTTTGGCGACGAACCTGCTCTCTACTGGCTTTTTCGATCATTCGAGTACTGGCCTGCACTTCGCGCTTTGAGTTCACAAGCATTCATTTGCATTTACGCATGAGGCTCTGAACATTTGCTTTTTTGCGCGCGTTCTTTGTTTGACGCAATAAGCATAAGTTTTTGAGGACCAGTAAATAAAGGGAGGAACGGTATAAATCAGCGTTTTCACCCGAAAGTTGAGGTGACCTAATCGTAAGGATTACCCCGTTTGTTGGGGGGCTGCGCCGTCATCTTCGTCTAATTGCGCTGGCAAAGTTTCTGGCATCAGGAACAGGTACATTGTGCCGCCGATGAAGCGAGAATCGCCAGAGTTATAAAGGCCGGGGAATATCCGAAGAACTGGACGATCTCTTCAGCCAGCAGGTTGGAGGCTGCCGAGCCGATGCCAACCACAGCGGCAAGCGCGCCCTGCACCAGATTGAAGCGGCCTGTGCCGCGGGTCAGGTCTGCGGCGATGAGCAGGATGATGACCCGAAGATGCCGTTGGCGATGCCATCCAGTGATTGCACGGAGATGAGGGCCACCGGATCCTCCAGCCACATGAACAGCATGCCGCGAATGGGCAGGATGAAGAAGGCCAGCAAGAAGAGTGGTTTGCGGCCCCACATGTCGGCGCGGGCTGCGCAGAGGATGGACATGATGGTCATCCAGAACTGTGCGACCACGATGCAGGCGGCGGCGAAAGCGATGCCGATGTTGACGTTGGAGTTGACGGAGAGCTTCTGCCCCACCAGCGGTAACATGGCGGCGTTGGCAAAGTGGAACATGAACACGCAGAGCACCAGCGTGAGAAGGCGCTTATCCGCTGCGATGGTGCCGATGGTGGAGGGCTCGTCGCCGTCGTTGGGATTGTGGTGCAGGCCACCACGGGCTGCGTTGTGGTTGATGGCCGAACCGCTGACCATGCCGATGCTGATCGCCATGCCGACAGCCATGATTGCCACCAACCAGAACACGCCTTCTGCTGAGATCCAGAGCGCTAGCCCGGCTCCCAGAATGGCGGCGAAGACATTGCCGGAGTGGTTGGCAGCCTGATTGGCACCCATCTGCACGGTGAAGTGTTCCGGCCCCGATATGCCGAGGGTTATGGCGGCGATGCAGGGGCCAACGAAGGCGACAGCAACTCCCATGAAAATCTGGGCGATGTAGATGACCACCGGGTACTGCGAGAACAGCAGAATGGAGATGGTGGCGCAGCCGATGAGCAGGGCGCAGGAGGCAAGCAGCAGGCGCTTGCTGCGGGTGCTGTCGATGAAGGCGCCTGCGGGTGTTTGCAGGGCGACGGTTGTCAGCGAGCCGATGGCCAGTGCCAGACCGATGTTGCCGGGGGACCAGTGCAGGCCGGTGAGCAGGTAGATCGCCAGATAAGGCCCAATTCCGCCCACGACATCGCCCGCGAAGAAGTTCGTCGATAGCATGGCCTTGTTGAGCTTCATGGAGACCCTGATCCGGTTTGCTGTGCCCGCCGAGAATAGGGGGATGGCTCTAAGAAGCTGCCAAGGATTTCGCTCGATTGTGGCAGTGGTGGTTAAGCTGCTGTCAAACCACGCTGGATAGGGTGAGGCATGTCGGTCTCTCTTGGTATTTCCACCCTCATTTTCCTCGGAATTGCCGTGCGCCAGTGGCTTCCGCCCATGGTGCGGATCTGGCACATCATGCTGGCGGGCGCGGTTGTGCTGTTGGTGCTGGGAGAGATCACGCCGCTGGCCGCTTTCTATGCGGTGGACTGGCAGTTGATCTTCTATCTGTTTGCCGTGTTCAGCATCGCCTCATCGCTGTATGATACCGGTCTTTCTCAGGATATCGCGGATATGCTGCTCAAGCGGTCGCAGTCTGGCATGGTGTTGTTATGGTTCATTGTGGCTTCCGCGATCTGCGCGGCGGTGCTGACCAATGATGCGGCGGCGGTGATCGGTGTGCCCATCGCGATTATCCTGAGCCGTGCGTTCCGGTGGAAACTGGCGGTGGTTCTGGTGGCGCTGTGTGCGGCGGTGACAGTTGGCTCCATGGTGTCTCCTGTTGGCAATCCGCAGAACATTCTGGTGGTGAACGCCGCCAATTTTCAGAACATGCTGGCCACGTTCATCGTATGGGCTTTGGTGCCCGGCGTGATCTGCCTTGTGGCTGTGTTCTTTCGATTTCACCGGTTGGTGAAGAAGAATGGATTAGATGAAAGCGCGTTGGTTTCACAGGAGGTGGAAACGCAGGCTGAGGCGGTTGAGGTTAGCCGACGGCAATGGCCTGCGATGGTTTCTGCCTTGCTACTGGTGGGCATCATCACGGGCGACAGTTTGGGGCGGACGTATTTTCACCTCGGCCCGCTGCCGTTTGGCTGGGTAGGGCTGGTCTCCTGCCTGCCGATCTATCTGGCGGGGGATGAGCGTCTGCGGGTGTTCAAGGAAGTAGACTGGGCGACGCTGATCTTCTTTGTGGCGATGTTCGTTGTCACCGGCTCGCTCTACCAATCCGGCTCCCTGCAATATTTGCTTGGCTCCCTGCAGAATGAACTGGCGGACCTGACCGTAACCGCGCTGGTGAGCTTTTGGGCCAGCCAGCTGTTCTCCAACGTTCCTGTGGTGGAGCTTTACCTGAAGCTGCTGGATGGCGGCGAAACCGGCACCTTCATGATGCTCTCTACCATCTCCACCGTGGCCGGAAACCTCTTCATCATCTCCGCCGCCAGCAACGTGATTGTGGTTCAACAGGCAGAAAAGTTCGGCGCAACCCCCTTCACCTTCTGGCAATTCTGCTGGTGGATGCTGCCGATTACGGTGTTCTGCGTGGTGGTGAGCTACGGATGGATTTGGGGGCTGACGGTGTTGGGTGTGGGGTGAGGTATGTTGGGTGGCGCACTTTCAGAGCGGGCACCCAACTTCACGATCTGAAGAACAAGTTCTGTCAGATCGCTTAGGAAGTTATCTCGATGCCTTTTGCCTCCATCCAATGATCAAGTGCTATAACGATTTTGCCATCGTCGGATGCATACTTTGAGGAAGGTTCGCGTGTTCCTTCATAAGCCATGATTTCTTTGAATGGAGTACTAGAAAGATAATGGTCATCATCTATTTTCTTTAGTGATTCAATGAGCTGATCAGGAATGTCTTTGTATTCTGGTTTGAGCTCTGCGGAGGTGTAGCGATGCCAATTGTCAAGAACTAAGCGACAGACATTGGTTTTATCATTTGCTACGTTTACGTCGGCGAGTACATCCCATAACCAATATCCAACGCCTTCGACGAGAAAGATGCGGGCAGCTGTGCCTTGATCACAGTTTTCCTGGGCCAAGATCCAGGAGAGAACCCTGTCTCCGTAATCATAATTCCATGACATTACGACTTGATGCCATGTATCAGGAGTTTGCTGGGCAAGCCATTCAATGATTTGATCAGTTTCCCCAGCAGGTACAATAAGGGCTTCCGGATCTGCCCACCATTTATAAAGTACATCCATTTGGTCCATTAATTAGCCTTCCTAATTAGGGGTCTGCTTGAGAACAGTCAGTATTGCACTTTGCATTCATGTCTGCCAATGCTCATGGATCATCAGGTTTCCCACGCAAACACAAAAAGATTGGAAGTCCTCTAAGCTTGCGATGGTTTCTGCCGGATACTTGGTGACGCCTTGTTTTCGGATTAGCTCATTTTGGCGGATATTAGCAGAGCTATGGAGTTGTGATGCAGCGGGTGATGATTGTTGGGTGTCCGGGCGCGGGAAAGACGACGGTGGCTAAGCGGTTGGCTGTTGTTACAGGTCTACCGCTTGTGCATCTGGACTTTCATTACTGGCAGTCCGGATGGGTTCGGACTGAGAGCGATGTTTGGGCCGAAAAGGTAGAGACTTTTGCTGCTCAGCCGCGTTGGATCATTGATGGAAACTATGGTGGCACTTTGGAGCCGAGGATTGCCCGTGCTGACACCGTGATCCATCTCGACTTCCCGACCCACATCTGCCTGTATCGTGTGTTCCGTCGAATGTTGGCTGGATTGGGAAAGAGACGAGAGGCTGAGTTCGTTGAGGGCTGTGAAGAGCGCTTTGACTGGAAATTTCTCTGGTTTGTCCTCAACTACAAACGGACAAACCGGCCACGTGACCTTGAAAAGCTAGAGAGTTTTGGCGGGCAAATGCTGCGATTTGAGCATCCCAGAGAGCTGGAGCAGTTTTGGGGAATGGTTGGGTAGGGAGATGAGGTACTGTCAGATGACAGTAGGACTTGCACTCTTATGATGCTTCCGGTTTTGCCTTTCGGACAATTTGCTCGTTGATGCAAACGTGGATTCAACTTTTGCCATTATTTGTGGTGACAATAGCTGAGAAGAAGACTTTTACTTTGGTCGGATTGAACGTCTCACTAAATCATCAATTTAGGAGTGAACGTTGGCAAGTCAGACGCACGGTGACAGTTCAGGCCACCCCAAAAACAAAGTGAGCGGGCTATCCGTCACTCGTGAGGGTTTAAGAGACGGGTCGCTCTTGAAAGCTGCGCGTCTCATAGCAGGGCCATCGAACACATTGCTGTCTGACGGTGAAATTGAAACATCGCTGCAAAAGTTCATTTCTTGCCTCAGTGCAAACCAAGATGTTTGGGTGTTCGGATATGGCTCCTTGATCTGGAATCCTGCATTTGAATTTGCAGAGAAACGAGCAACAGTTCTGCCGGGTTGGCATCGCTCTTTTTGCTTGTCAACTTTTGGACGGGGTACCCGAGAAAGACCCGGTGTGATGTTAGGTTTGGAACCAGGCTCTTCTTGCGAGGGGATCGCTTTTCGTATCAGCCAAAAGAAAATTGAAGAAGAGCTTCTGATACTCTGGCGACGGGAGATGATATCCGGAGCTTATGAAGCGCGTTGGTTGAAAGCAGAAACAAACAATGGTCCGATCAGCACATTAGCGTTTGTTGTCAAGCAGTCGCATCACTCGTACATCGGGCATTTGAGTGAAGATGAGATTTCACAGAGACTTGCCTTTGCTGAAGGTCCACTTGGTAGCTGTCACGAGTATCTCTTAAATACGCTATCCAGCTTAAAAGCCTTCGGCATATCAGATGATGGGCTGGAGCGGATACACTCGAAAGTTCAAGAAAAACTTGAGACGTCGAGAAACTAACTAGGAGTTTCTCGCTGCTCAGGATCCTGCTTACGGGAATGGAGACTTCGGTTAATTTGGATGGTTTGCCTGCCTAGTATTGCCAATGCACAGAGCTAGCCATGCACCTCAAACAAAAAAGACCGAAAGCGCCCCCGTCGCCTCCGGTCTTTTTTCAGCAGTGGGTCCTGCTGGTTATTCGGCGGCGGATTGTTTTAGGACGCCGCGTTGGATCTGGTCTTCTTCGATGCTCTCAAAAAGGGCGCGGAAGTTGCCTTCGCCGAAGCCTTCGTCGCCTTTGCGTTGGATGAACTCAAAGAAGATTGGGCCAATGACGGTTTTGGAGAAGATCTGGAGCAGGATCTTGGTCATGCCGCCGCCCACAACGCCTTCACCATCAATGAGGATGCCGTGTTTGGCCATGCGGTTGAGTGGCTCGGTGTGGCCGTGGACACGTTCGGCGCTGCGGTCATAGTAGGTCTGTGGTGGACCTGGCATGAACTTGAGGCCATCTTCTGCCAGCATGTCGGTGGCCTCGTAGATGTCATCGGTGCCAACGGCGATGTGCTGGATGCCTTCGCCTTTGTACTTCTTCAGGTACTCTTCGATCTGGCTGGTGTCATCCTTGGACTCGTTCAGCGGGATGCGGATTTTGCCACATGGGGATGTGATTGCGCGGCTGACGAGGCCGGTGATGCGGCCATCAATGTCGAAGAAGTGGATCTGCTTGAAGTTGAAGAGCTCACGGTAGAACGCCCACCACTTGTCCATGTTGCCGCGATAGACGTTATGGGTCAGGTGGTCGAGGTAATAGAAGCTCTTGCCGGTTGGCTTGGCGTCTGTTTCGCCGAGCCAGTCGAACTCTTCTGAATAGGCAGAGCCTTTGTCGCCGTACTTGTCGATGAAGTAGAGCAGGGAGCCGCCGATGCCCATGATGGCAGGTGCATCGAGGGTTTTGTCGGAGCCGGTGTAAGGTTCTGCGCCGCGATTGACGGCATGCTCAAACGCCTGCTGTGCGTCTACAACGCGCCATGCCATGGACGGGGCGCAAGGGCCGTGTTCGTCGATGAAGCGGGAGGCGAAGCTGTTTGGCTCAGCGTTGAGGATGTAGTTTACATCGCCCTGACGGTAGACGGTTATGTTCTTGCTCTTGTGCTTGGCGACAGGCTCAAAGCCCATGCGGCGGAAGAGAACGTCCAGCTTTTCCGGCTCCGGATGCGCAAACTCAACGAATTCGAAACCGTCGGTACCAGCCGGGTTTTCTGCTGTAATCTCAGCTGGTCCTGCATCGTGCGGAAATGGGCCCATTTGTTCCTCCTCAAACAAGGCGATAAATGCTGTTCTGCGTATCTTTGTCCGAAAACCGGTTCCCACTTTTCGGCGATACACTGCAACTTGGAACTATTCTGAAATATCTGTGATGCGACAGGTTTGCATTCTTACGTAAAATCACGCAGTATATGCACAAATTGTGCGTCATATTTTGATTTGGTGCGAAAGATGATTGAGCTTGACCAGTTTGACCTTAAGTTACTTGCAGCGTTGCAGGAAGACGCCAGCCAGACCAATCAGGAGTTGGGGGAGGTGATTCACCTTTCTGCCTCGCAGGTGTCGCGTCGTCGAACACGGCTGGAGCAGGAGCGGGTAATCCGTCGCTACAAGGCTGATCTTTCGCCGGAATATCTGGGGCTGGATGTGATGGCCTTTGTGGGGGTGGCGCTGGCTACGCACAACAAGGAGAACGCCCGGCTGTTTCGTGATCTGGTGCGCACCATTCCCAGCGTGCAGGAAGCCTACGCCATGACGGGGGACATGGATTACATGCTCAAGATCCGGGTGAAAGATCTGAAGGCCTTGAGTGAAGTGATCAACAATGATCTGCTGCCCCATGAGGCAGTGCAGAACGTGCGCAGCTCCATCGCGATGGACACGCTGCGCGACGATAACCATTTGCCGCTCGGGCAGTAGGTGTGCTCTCAAACATTACAATTTTGTCAGGTTGCACTTTTGCGGGAAGAGGCATCTTGAAGTGAAATTGATGGCTTCCCATGTCCTAAGAGGTTTGGCGTGTAACGCCCAAGATCAACGAGATAGGATTACAGATGTTCGACAGCAAGGCACTTCTTGATCAGTTCTTAGGTTCCAACGGGGGTAATCAGGCCCGTGGTGCCATGGAGAAAGGGCAGTCGTACATCAAAAACAACGCTGGCGGACTTGCAGGTGGTGCCCTTGCCGGTGGTTTGGCCGGTTACCTTCTTGGCAGCAAGAAGGGCAAGAAACTCGGCAAAAAGGCCGTGAAGTACGGTGGCATGGCGCTGGTTGGCGGCCTTGCCTATAAAGCTTTCCAGACATGGCAGGATGGTAAGAACAATGGTGGCGGTGGCGGTGGTGCTGCGACGTCTCACGGTTCTGCCCAGACGCAGACACAGGCGGCTCCCGCAACTGTGGTGCCTGTTCCTGAGCCGCTTGCCCTGCCTGACCCGACTGGAACTGCGTTTGACCCGGATGCAGGGAATGGTGATGCCAAAGAGTTTGCTATGGCGCTGATCGTTGCGATGATCCAGGCGGCCAAGGCAGATGGCAATGTGGACGGCGAAGAGATGCAGCGCATCTTTGAAAAGCTGGATGAGCTTGGTCTGGGTGCTGAGGAAAAAGCGTTTGTTCTGGATGAGATGCGCGCGCCACTGGATATCGACCGTGTGGTGGCGTTTGCGACTTGCCCGGAAACGGCAGCAGAGATTTACACCGCGTCCCGCCTTGCCATTGATCCGGACCTTCCGGCAGAGCAGGCGTATCTGATGATGCTGGCTGCGCGTTTGCAGCTGGATAGCGGTTTGGTTACGGAGCTGGACAAGGCGATTGCCGCGGCTCAAGCGCAGGCATAAACGCGCTTATTTTGTATTGCTCGCAAATCGGGTGGTTACGGTTTGCGGAAGGCCATAGGTTGCTCCCAACTTAAGGAGTGACCTATGGCTTTTATTATTTCTGGATTGAAATCCAACGAGTTTGAAGCACTGAATGGCCTGAGCGAAGAGCAGTTGGCAGAGCGCAACGTGGTTGTTTATGTGGCTGATGAAAAGCCAGGTTTTCCGTGCCGCATCACGCTGGATGATGCCGAGGTTGGGGAGCGGGTGTTTCTGCTGAATTACGCCTACCAGCCGAATGACACGCCTTACAAAGCCTCCCATGCGATCTTCGTGCGTGAGAATGCCTCTGATGCTACGCCGTATGAGAACGAGGTTCCGGTGTCGCTGTCGTCCCGGCTGCTGTCACTGCGCGGGTTTGATGCAAACCACATGATGGTTGAGGCGGATATCGCGCAGGGTGATGACATCAAACCGATGTTGGAGAGCTTCTTTGAGAACCCGGATGTCTCTTATATTCAAATGCATTATGCACGGCGTGGGTGCTTTGCAGCGGTGGCGCATCGCGGGTGATCTAAACATATCTTACTAGTGCAATTGGTCCGCTCAGTTTCTATCTTAGGTCGCAAAGAGGATTGGGGCTTGGGAGGGCCGGTATGCGCGCATTGGGAACCTGGGATTACATCGTGGTTGGAGCCGGTTCGGCTGGCTGTGTTGTTGCGAACCGGCTTTCTCAGGATCCGGATGTGAAAGTGCTGCTGCTGGAAGCGGGCGGCAACGACAAACATCCGTGGGTGCATATCCCTGTTGGCTATCTGTACTGCATGGGCAATCCGCGCATGGACTGGGGTTTCCAGACCGAGGCGGAGCCGGGGCTGAACGGGCGCAAGCTGAATTACCCGCGTGGCAAACTGCTGGTGGGTGCTCTTCCATCAACGGTATGCTGTATCTGCGTGGACAGGCGCAGGATTATGACAACTGGCGCCAGCTGGGGTTAACCGGCTGGGGCTGGGATGATGTGCTGCCGTACTTCCTGAAATCAGAGGACCACTACGCAGGATCTTCCGAAGTGCATGGGGAAGGCGGCGAATGGCGCGTTGAGGAGCAACGTCTGTCCTGGCCGATCCTTGATAGGTTCCGTGATGCTTGCGCAGAAGTGGGCATTCCGAAGATTGATGACTTCAATGGCGGTGACAACTTCGGCTCCTCGTATTTTCAGGTGAACCAGCGCAAGGGTGTGCGGTGGAACACCTCCAAGGGGTTTCTGAAGCCAGCGGCAGGGCGCAGCAATCTGAAGGTTCTGACAGATGCGCAGGTGACGGCTCTGGAGTTTGGCGGACGCCGCGCAACAGGCGTTTGCATGATGGTGAAGGGCGAGATGGTTTCTGCCGCCTGCACCGGTGAGATTATCCTGAGCGCGGGAGCGATTGGCTCTCCGCAGATCCTGGAGCTGTCTGGCATTGGCTCAGCTGAGCGGTTGACGGGGCATGGGATCGACATGGTGCTGGATCAGCCACAGGTGGGTGAGAACCTGCAGGACCATTTGCAGATCCGCAGTATCTATAAAGTTCAGAATACAGTGACGCTGAACCAGCGAGCGAACTCGTTGATTGGTAAGGCAAAGATTGCGGCGGAGTATGCGCTGAGCCGGTCCGGGCCTATGTCCATGGCGCCAAGTCAGCTTGGGGTGTTTACGCGCTCTGACAGTTCTTTTGAGACGCCGAACATTGAGTACCACATTCAGCCGCTGTCGCTGGATAAGTTTGGCGAGCCACTGCACGAGTTCCCGGCGATCACCGCAAGCGTCTGCAACTTGCGGCCAGACTCGCGTGGAAGCGTTCATATCGGTTCTGGCAATGCGATGGCGCATCCGAAGATCCAGCCTAACTACCTTTCTGAGGAGAGTGACCGACGGGTTGCAGCAGACAGTTTGCGCCTGACACGGACGATTATGGAAACCAAGGCGATGGTTGAGTTCTCGCCGGAGGAGTATCTACCGGGTGCGCATCTGGTGAGTGATGAAGACCTTGCCATCGCTGCGGGGGACATCGGCACCACGATCTTCCACCCTGTCGGCACCTGTTCCATGGGCACGGTGGTTGATGAGCGGCTGAAGGTGAAGGGCATTGAGGGACTGCGTGTTGTTGATGCCTCCGTGATGCCGCGCATCGTCTCCGGCAACACCAACTCTCCGACGATCATGATTGCCGAGAAGGCATCGGACATGATCCGCGAGGATCGCAAGAACTCTGTGGTGGCAGCTTAAGGGGCTTTGCTGTGTCGTTTACTGAACTTTCGGTTCCCAGATTAGAGACTGAGCGGCTGGTTCTGCGTTCCTGGCAGGAGCAGGACTTCGAGTGTCTCAAGACTATTTTCTGTCATGAAGAGACTGCCCGATATGTTGGTGGTGCCCGCTCAGAACATATGGTCTGGAGACAAATGGCAACCATCATCGGGCACTGGCATATGCGCGGGTTTACGGTGTTTGCTGTTGAGCGGAAAGAGGATGGCAAGACCATCGGCTACGCTGGGCCGTGGTATCCGCTTGGGTGGCCTGAGCCGGAAATCGGGTATGCGTTGATCCCGGAGGCTCAGGGAAAGGGCTATGCCTTTGAGGCTGTGCAGGCGGCTTTGAGATACGTTTATGATGCGCTGGGCTGGGAAACGGCAATCAGCGTTATCGTGCGGGAAAACGAAGGCTCACGCTCCCTCGCCAAACGGCTTGGTGCTCACCACGTTGGTGACATCAACTTGCCAGAAAGACCTCCCGCTGAAATCTGGAGGCATCTGTCCCCTACGGAGCATCGGAAACGATTGAGTTCTGGTGAATTGCTGGATGAGGTGTGAGGCTACTTGCTCAGTCCAAGCATGGTTTCCGTGGCCTCTGTCATGCCCGCGCGGTACTCTTTTTCCGTTGTGATTTCCTGCTTCAGGCCTTTTGAGTAGGTGTTGAGAAGCCGCGCGATCTTGAGCGGTGTGCCCTGTGTTGTTTGCTGCAGATAAGGCAGGTCTGCCTGCTCAATTGCTGCTGCGACTTCAGACAGGAAGTTGGCTTCTGCGGATTGCATGATGTCGCCAGTTGTTTCGATCGCGGCCGCTACAAAGTCTGAGGCGACATGGTCGATCTTGCCAACGTATTGGCCGTGCCAGATGCTGAACATCTCCGTGACTATGTCTTGCAGAGGTTGGCCTGATTGGGCGGCTTGCTGCACCAGCTTTAGGTTTTCTTCAAACGTGAAAGTGCTGGCCTCGCGGAAGAGATCCGTCTTGTCTTTGAAGTGAAGATAAAGCGCCTGCCGGGAGACATTTGCGGCTTGGGCGACGTCGTTAAGTGACGATTTTCTGAAGCCAAACTGCATGAACACCTCAACGGCCGAGCTTAGAATACGCGCCCGGGTATCGCGAGGTTTATGAGGATTGGTTTGCACAGCAGTCTCCCTGAATGCGGAAAGTCATAGTGCTGATCACGAACTTGTCAAGCTTTACAAACTTGCGAATCTTGTAAAGTTGGTAAAGAAAGAACACTTCCGTTTAACAGGAAGTGCGGGGCTCGTGCTTCCCAAAGCTGAAGGACTTTTTATGTTGAAGTTGAAATCGCTGGGCATCGGGCTGGTGCTGTCTGTGTTGAGTGTGACTGGTGCTGTTGCCGAGAAGCTGACGCCCGTTGATGCGATGGCGGCGTTTTATGAAGTGGCGGATGCGCGCCCATTTGATCGGGAGGCTTTTGTCTCGTTCTTCTCCGAGACGCATACAAACCATGATCCGCGTCCGGGCCAGACAAATGAAAGCAGCGGGGACATTGTGGCGGACTTTTATAAGTCTCTGCAGGATGGCTCGTCTGATGGGCGTCACGAGATCACGTTTATTGAGCCTGTTGGTGAGAGCAAAGCGCTTGTGCGTTGGCGCTATGTGGGCACGCATGATGGGCCTCTCTTTGGCATTCCAGCTTCCGGCAATGAGTTTGATGCTGCGGGAATGGAGCTTTGGGAGTTTGATGAGAACGGCAAGATCAACGGGCTTTGGCACGTTGAAGAGATTGCCACGCTTCTGCGGCAGATTACCAAGAAGCCATGAACTGTTTGGAATGAGGGAGCCTTCGATTGGCTCCCTTTTTTGCTTGGCAGTGATGATGTCTTGCTGTGTTTAAGGATGCTTTGGTGAGGGTGAAGTACTGTTGGCAGTGGAACTGGATGCCAGCAGCAGAGGGCCCTGAAGATGCATGATGTGATTGTGGTTGGGGGGAGTTATGCCGGGATGGCGGCGGCTTTGCAGCTGTTGCGGGCGCGTAGATCTGTTTTGGTGATTGATGCAGGTGAACGGCGGAACCGCTTTTCTGAGCATGCCTATGGCTTTCTTGGGCAGGATGGGGTGAAGCCCGATGATATCTGGGCGCAGGCACGGCAGCAGCTGGATGCCTATCCTGATCTGACCTGGTACGAGGGACAGGTTCAGGAGATCCTAGGTGAGATTGGAGCGTTTCGGGTCAGTACCGACAAAGGCACTGATTTCACAGCGCACCGGATTTTGCTGGCCACAGGTGTGCGGGATGAGCTGCCGGATATTCCGGGATTGGCAGAGCGTTGGGGCACGTCTGTTTTGCATTGCCCGTATTGTCATGGCTATGAGCTAAACAAAGAACCGATTGCTGTGATTGCCTTTAATCCCATCTCCTTACATCAGGCGGAGATTATGCCGGAGTGGGGACCGACGACCTTCTTCACCAATGGTACAGCTCCTCTGGAAGACAGCCAGCGCGAACATCTGTTGCGTAGTGGTGTTACCCTTGAAGATATTAGGATCAGCCGTATTGAGGGCACTGCGGATGTGGTGCTTGAGGATGGGCGTACACTGCCGTTTTCTGCGATCTTTGTTGTCTCCAACACTTATCCCTCCAGTGGGTTGGCTCAAGCTGCCGGGTGTGCATTGGAGGATCACCCCATGGGGCAGCAGATTGTGACCTCGGAGTTCAAAGAGACAACCGTTCGCGGTGTATTTGCCTGTGGGGACGTAGCTCGCGTTCCGCATTCCGTTTCCTTTGCCGTGGGGGACGGTGTCTGGGCCGGAATGCAGGTGCATCGGTCTTTGCTTGATCCGGTGTTGTAGCGGCGCTTTATCTTGGGGCTGCTTCCAGCTCTTTCATCGGTGGATCCCATGGCTGGGCGGCTTCTTCGAAGACGGTGAAAGCGGGAGAGAAGCGGCTTGGATCGTCCAGCGTGGCGGCGTGGATGTAGATGCGGTCCGGAAAGCGTTCTGTGCGGCTGGTGAGTGGGGAGCCGCAGGTAGGGCAGAAGCCGGAATAGGTTGCTGCGCCGTTGTCGCTTGAGGCTTTGTACTCGCGGATTTCTCCCTGAAACTGAACCTGATTGGCTGCGACAGCGAAGGCTGATGAATGGCCAGTGCCGGTAGCCTGCTGGCACTTTCGGCAGTGACAGTTGAAGGAAAACTCGATTTCGCCATCTGCTTCATAACGGACCGCACCGCAGGCGCATCCGCCGGTGAGTTGCTCTGTCATTCTTCCAGTCTCCTTAGCCAATGGCCAAAACAGATGATGCCGCGGCCCCAACCGTAAGTGAGGGACTGTGCTGATTCCTGTGTTGGCAAGTGTTCGTGAAGGATGGTGATGCGGACGCCGCTGGCTTCCTCGGTGAATGTGATGGTCACTAGTGTGTCGCGTCCGTGTGTGAGGTGCCTGTCTTCCTCACTCTCCCACGTGAAGATCAGGGTGTTGGGGCGGGAGATCTCTACGTATCGGCCTGAATGGTGTGAGGGAGCACCTGTTTCCGGCACCATGCGAAACCGCCAGTGGCCACCGGGGGTGAGGTCCAGCTCCAGAATTTCCGCCGTGTAGCCGGGGGGGCCGAACCAGCTGGCGATGGCTTTAGGATCTGTCCAGCCTGTGAAGGCGGTTTCCAGATCCGTGTCAAACCACATGCTCTCGTTGACGCTGTAGTCGGGATTTGCTGTGCTAGCCATCGCCGTCTCCCTGTTTTTCGAGATAAGCGCCGAAGGATGCCAGTTTCTGTTGCCAGAACGCTTTGTGCCGCTCTGTCCATTCCAGCATGGGGTCGAGGCCCGCTGTGGCCAGCTCGCAGTGATGCTCCCGACCTTTGACGGTGCGTTTGATGAGCTGAGCTTCCTCAAGAACCTTGAGGTGCTGCGAGATTGCGCCGGGTGTCATGTCGTGATGGTGGCTCAGCTCTTTCACGGTCTTGCTGCCGTGGAGCAGGTCATCCAGCATCTGTCGGCGAACTGGATTGGCGAGGGCGGCAAATGTGGTGTTCAGGTCGATCATAGTTTAGTAGA
>NZ_BAZK01000036.1 GCF_001310815.1 Pseudovibrio denitrificans JCM 12308 | reverse complement strand
TCGATTGGCAGTCTCAGTACAAACTGCGGGAAGGTTTCACCCACACCTTCAAGAGTTACACCAGAGAAGAGCTTGCAAGAAGCTCCCCTCCAACGCTCGCTGAAAAAGCAATCGAGTACTAAAAGACAAAGAGCGGTTACTGGTAACGCCCGTGCCGCTCCAACATCTCGATGCGATATCCATCAGGATCAGTCACAAAGAAGAACCGCGCCAGTAGCTTGCCTTCCACGAAGAACTCCTTGATGTCTTCCGGAGCAAGCCCTTCCGCCTCAAAGCGCTTGTGCTCATAATCCAGATTATCCACGCAGAACGCAATGTGACCGTAACCATCACCCAGTGAGTAAGGCTCGCTGCGGTCTTTGTTGACTGTCAGCTCGACCTCAAAGTCGTTCTCCGCATTGCGCAGATAAACCAGCGTGAAGCTGTCAAAGTCCAGTCTCTCCGCAACCTCCAGACCAAACGCCTTACGGTAAAACGCAAGCGACCGTTCCTCATCCAGAACACGAACCATCATGTGAATTGCTTTTGCCATGGAAAGACCTCTCAACAGAAATTACTGCATGAGAAGTAGGTCGCTTGCTGCACCCCCGTCAACCGCAACAACACGCAAAATCGAGCAGTCATATAGCAGTTTACAAATCTTGCTCAATTCAGATCATCCACTTGCGGTCAAAAACCACTCCACCTATGATCGCGACGTGGTTAGGGCACCCGCCGCTCGCAAGCAATCCCGCTCTGGTGAAGCTCCACTTTTCTTGAACAAACCGCATGTTTTCAGCGGTTTACTGGCAACGCGAGCACCAGCACTTTCCCGCATTTTGAACTGAAAGCAGTTTCGATGTCTGAAGTTTCTTCTTCTCAACCGGACAACATTTTCTTATCCGGCTCAATACCTATTCTCTTCGCAAAAACAGCTCTGCCAATCAGCATCGTCATGATGGTGAACGGCTTGCACACCGTCGTTGATGCGTACTTCCTGGGCACATATGTAGGTACGCAGGCGCTCACTGGCGTCACACTCATGTTCCCGCTCTTCATGATCCTTGTTTCGCTGTTCACTCTCGTGTCCAACGGGTTCGCAAGCATCTATGCCCGGGCCTTCGGGGCAAGCAACTTCCGCATCACAAAGAAGATCATCGACAGTGCCATCTGTCTCGCTCTGATTTTCTGCTCACTCCTTATCCTGAGCTTTCTCGCTGCTGGCTTTCAGCTGGCTCTGTTCCTGACCAACGGTTCTCATGAGCTGGCTGAGATCGGCTATGAGTACATGGCCATCCTCATTCTGGGCTCCCCGCTCGGCTTC
The DNA here is from genome assembly GCF_001310815.1 of Pseudovibrio denitrificans JCM 12308. Taxonomy (GTDB): domain Bacteria; phylum Pseudomonadota; class Alphaproteobacteria; order Rhizobiales; family Stappiaceae; genus Pseudovibrio; species Pseudovibrio denitrificans. Next base: position 29,580 of record NZ_BAZK01000036.1, on the reverse strand, counting down.
ATTCTGTCCATCAACATCGACAGATTACGGTGCGAAGGCCTGCTGCCGCTGATGACCGCCATCACGCTCAGCTCAGCCTTCCTCAACATCTTCTTTGATTGGCTCTATGTCGTTCAGTTCGGTTGGGGCGTGGCTGGCTCTGCTTATGGCACTTTGACTGCGCAGCTCATCTCTCTGGCTGCGATGGTTACTTACTACACCTCAAAGCGTGGTGAGTTTTCATTCCTGAACTGGCGCCCAGTCAGCTTCCAGTGGAAGTCTCTGATCGCACTCGGCGTTCCACAAAGCTTGGCTACACGGGTGTTTCTCTGGCAGCAGCAGTCACTTTGTTCGCCATCCAGCTTTGGCCCGGAAGTGGCTATGAAACCACCGCAGGCGCCTACGGCATCCTCACCAGAATGCTGACCTTCACCTTCCTGCCGCTGCTTGGCATCAGCATGGCTCTGCAGTCTATTTCAGGAAACAACTTCGGCGCTCAAAAGCATGACAGAACATCACAGACCCTGAAGATTGCGCTTATCATCTCGCTCGTCTACTGCGTGGTTGTGCAGGCAATCTACTTTCTGTTCAGCACTCAACTGGGCGCAATTTTTGTCGATGACGCAGCCACGATCTCAGAGGTTGCACGCATCACACCAATCGTTACGCTGATCTTCTTCCTGTCAGGCCCACTGATGATGATCGGCACCTTCTTTCAGGCCATTGGGGATGCTGCCCGTGCAGGCATTCTGCTGCTTGCCAAAACCTACCTGTTCGCCATCCCTCTCACCCTTATGCTGCCCTATGCAGTGGGTGAAGCGGGTATCTGGTACAGCAGCGCTCTGGCAGAGATCCTGCTACTTGGGCTGACATTCATTGTCGTAGTCTCCCACAAAAAAGCAGCCGCTCCTGCAGCGGCAGTAGCAAGCTCATAAGCAATCAGCCCTCGCAGACCAACAGGATTTGCGAGGGCTGAAAGTTCTCAAACCAACTGTACCAAACAAGACAGCGCCTTCATCTCACCTTCGCTAGTACTGAACCAACGGAATATGCGTCCTATGGTGAGGTGCACAAGCATGACAGATTTGGTGAACGCACTGCTGATCGAACTCGGCAACAGAATTGGGTTCGACAATTTCTCTCTCAATGAAGACGGCCAGATCTTTCTCGGCCTTGATCAGAACCTCGCCATGAGCATCGTCTGGCGGGATGAGAGCCAGACCCTGCTCTTCAACTCTGTCATCAGCAAGCAAAACACCGACGACCCGCAGGTGCTGCAAGCTTTGATGCAGGCCAACTGTGTGTTTGCCGATAGCCATTCCATGGCCTTCAACATCAGCCCCAAGGAGCGTCACATCAATCTGTCCATGGTGGTGACCATCTCTGACAGATCATCCTTCGCCCTGCACAATAAGCTGGACATGTTCATCCGCACGGCAGCCTCCTGGCACGAACGCCTTAAAACCCCGGAAAGCCTCACCCCAGACTGGGAAAATTCAAATCACGCACCACCGTGCAAAACCAATAATCTCTCAGATCTTGGAGTAAGAGTATGAGCGCGATCCAACTCTCCAGCTTTGTAGAAGCCGCCCAAAACCACAACGGCTTGGACAAACTACACACCACCAGCGAAGCAGTTACTGAGCGCACTTCCCACACATCTGTAGGCGGGAAAGTACTTTCTTGGGCAAAGCTCCATATCACCGGTGATAGCCAAAAATCAGCAGATCAAGCCCGTTTTCAGGAAGCCTTAAAAGCCGAGTTCGGAGAGGAGATCGCCCAGTTTGCGTACAACGCATGTACACAAGAAGGCAGCAGATCCCACAGCCTGACAAAAGCACAGGTTCTGGACACCGTCGAGTTTGCACTCAGAACGCAGGAAGAAAAAACTGAAGCCCGCAACACAACTGCGCAGACAGATATCCTCACAAGTGTCACTAAGGCCCATGGTGCAGAGGTCGCTAGTGATCTTTCTAAACTACTGGAAGGGTCCAGTGAGTTTGCTAAAGCTGGCGAAAATCCTGAGCAACTAAAAGCATCCGTAACTGAGATCGCGAAAGACATCGCCAAACAACTGGCAGCAACAACCGATGCCAGCATTGCAAGTCATATCGAGCAAATGGCTGACCGGGACTTTCTGAAAGCCACCGCATCAAACGCGGGCATCCAGATCGATTGGGATCAGGTCTCTCCTGAGCAAATCTCCAACCTTCAGGAGAATGTGCAAGGCAAACTGGAAACGCAGTCCAGACCAGACAACTCCAACCAATCCATTCGCAGCAGCCTGAAGGACGATAAAGTGCAAGCAGCACTAGCTAACCAGCTGCGTGCAATCGAGGCACTTCAGTCAGCAAGCGCAGGCGGAGCCTTACTTGAGCAAGTTTTTGCAGAGCTGGGGCTGCCCGCTGAAAAAGTAAGCCAAGGCGCTTTCGGCTTAATTGCGACTGTAGTGAATGGAGATTTCAAAACAGCATCAGGCCCAGAAGGCACAAATGACATTACTGGTCAGATCGAGGGGATCGCAAGAAAAGCGATCACCAACTGCGCTGTTCAGGGCGTGTTGGCCTCAACGCTGAACGAAGTTGCACAAACCGAAGAGTTCAGCACTCAAATCGCTCCATTCGTTCCTGAAGGAACAGAAAAGGAAGTCAGAGCTGCTCAAAAGTGGTTGCCAACTCTTGTTGCTAAAGAGATCGTACGCTCAATAAAAGAAGGAAACAGTTTCGAGGAGCAAGGTGGCATCATCAATGCAGGGAAGGCAGAACTGAGGGCTCAAATCGAAGCTGCGCAAGGTGTTAATGAAACCATCAAGAGCTTTGTTGAGCATCTGACTGCCGATGAAATCAATGCGGAACTGCTGACAGCATTCACAGCAAAGCACTCTCAAAATGCTGAGGGTTTAGGAGGGGATGACAATAAGTTTGCTGCTGAACGCCACTTTACAAAAATCTTCAAAGAGCACCCGGAAGTTCAGCAACAGCTAAACACTGCATTTGCCTCTGAAAGACTAAAGAACAACGCGCAGACAGTAAGTGAGGCAATCGAACTCATTTCCAGAAACGTCGAGGAGCAACTCGTCAACCGTCTTCAGCAAGCCGGAAAACATCCGACGGAGGCGTATGCAACAGCTTCAGAAATCTCTTCAACGCTGAAAGGGCCTTTCGTACAGTTGTTCGCCCCTCTGCTGGATTCCATCAGCGCACCAGACGAGGAGCTGATCTCTCAGGATGAGTTTCTGGAGCAGAAGCAAGCGGTAGCAAACACCTTCTTCTTCCCGAATGAACCCTCGGAAAGTGCAGCAGAAGTGGCAAACGGCCTCGTCAAGAACTTCCATAGTCTCTTCGAGAAGCATAACCTGCAGCTCAGTTTCTGATAAAACATGCCGGCAGCGCTTGAGCTGCTGGCATCGCCGTAGTTACAGCAAAATCACCGCTGTTCCGAGCAGCGAAAGCGCGGCTCCGCCCCAGGCCAGTGGGCGGGGCATGTTGCCTGTGTTCATCCAGAGCAATGGCAGAATGAAAACAGGTGAGAGCGATCCAAGCACACTGGCTATCGCCGCATCATAATGCGCGTAGGCATAGAGCAGCAGCGAAACCGATATGCCGTAGCCAATAAACCCGGGCAGCACCACGCGGAACAGCAACATCCAGCTCATCTCTGTCGTCGCCTGAACCGCAGACAGAGGCATCAACCCAACCAGCGCCACAATAAACGCAGCCCCTGTAACGCGTATCGCGGATGCCGCCAAAGGCTCAGTTCCAGAAAGAAGCAGAGGCTTGAGAACCAGCATCCCAATCCCTTGTGAGGCAGCTGCAATAAGCGCCAGCACAACAATCGCCACCAATCCCCCACTGCGACGCGTGGCTTCTGCTTCCTGATCAGAACTTCCAAACAAAATAGCTAAGCAAATGCCGAAGAGAGCGATTGCGATGCCAATCATTTCTGTAAAGCTCAGCTCTTCACCCAGAAACGCAAAGGCGAGCACAGCCACAATCGGCGTTTTAAGTGAAAGCAATAACTCTGTTTGCCTTGGCCCAGCTCTCTTCAGGCATTCCAACAAAGCAACATTGCCGATAATCACGCTGACTACCACACTCACCACAAAGGCAGGCCACTGGCTCCAGTCAACAGTTTGCCAATACCCCAACACAGAGCACAGCACACATAGGATAGCCCCTGAAGTCAGTAGCTGAATACGAGTAAATTCAAAAACACCAACACGTTGTAGCGGTCGGTGGGCCAACATAGAACCACAGGCCCACCCCAATGATGCCGCCAGAGCAGACGACACAGCGAAAACAACCATAGTAAAACTTTCCAAACGTGCTACAATATGCGTAGCAACACATCGCTACATTAAACCTAGCAAAAAAGAAAGCCCATAATCTGTGAAAATACCTAAGGCAGGACAACCGGTTCGCGGATCAAAATCCGGCAAGCCAATCATGGTTCTTTTTGATTTGCTGGGCAGAAGATGGGCTCTTGGCATCATCTGGAACCTCTCAACCGGCCCTCAATCCTTCCGCGCACTCCAGTCAAACTGCGACTCTGTATCACCAACTGTGCTCAATACGCGCTTGAAAGAACTACGAGAATGCGGGATCGTCAGAAACGGAGAGAACGGTTACGAACTGACAGAGGAAGGTGAAGACCTGTTCACCTATCTGCAACCCTTGGGCCATTGGTCTCAAACATGGTCCCACGCAGCCAAACTGAAAGAAGTTCAATGAAATTCAATCACATCGGCATTCCGACCAAGGGCTACTTTGAGGAAGAGATTCCCCTACCCCACCTGCACATGACCGTCAGCGACCACAAAAACAATCCGTTTGGCATCCAATGGCAGCGTTATGACGAAGACGCCCCGTATCCGGAAATCGTCAAAACCGTCGCCCATGTCGCCTTCGAAGTCGATAATCTGGAAGAGGCTTTAAAAGACCAGAAGGTTATCATTGAGCCCAATTCTCCTATTGAAGGCCTGACTGTTGCGTTCATCGAAGTGCACGGAGCACCCGTTGAGCTGATGGAAGTTGACCGTTCAATCTGCAAGGAAGACATTTAGCCCAGCGCCTACAGCTAACAGCAGCTTAATGCCGGCAAGCCGCTTACCACCTGCACTCTCAGTCTTTTTCAGGCCCTCATTTTAAAGTTCAGGGTGTCGAGGACTATGCCGGTGGCCCATGCAGCAGGAAAAGTCGCCCAGCGCACCACATAAGATCGCCTTTATACCTCTGGTGCTGATCACCACAGCGCTGTTCATGACCCTGCGCAACATGCCCATGATGGCAGAAACCGGCATGCAGATGGTCCTGCTCAACGCCATCACAGTCTTCGCGTATCTCATCCCAACAGCACTGATTTCAGCCGAGCTTGCAACAGGTTGGCCCCAGAACGGAGTATTCCACTGGGTCGAAGCAGCTTTCGGAACACCCATCGGTTTCATCGCCGTTTTCCTTCAATGGATCCAGTCCATTTTCGGCGTCACATCCATTGTTGCCTACGCCACCGCAACGCTCACCTATGCCTTTGATCCGGAACTCGGCTCCAACCGCTACTACATCACCTTCTCAGTGCTCGTCCTCTATTGGTCCGCAACGCTCATCAACTTCAAAGGTACGGAAACCTCAGAAAAGATATCAGGATACGCCGTCTCTCTCGGTGTCTTCTTCCCCTCCGCATTACTGATCGCCTTTGGCATCGACTACCTGTTCTCAGGTGAGACCATCGCGCTTGATACCTCAGCGACTGTCGCAAACTGGGTGCCTTCTCTATCCGATACCACCAGCCTCGTTTTCTTCATGAGCTTCGTCTTCGGCTTTGTCGGCATCGAAGTCTCCGCCTGCCACGCCAACGAAGTCGAAAACCCGCAAAAGAACTATCCCCGAGCCATCTTTACAGCAGCCATCGCAGGTTTTGTCATCACATTGGCAGGTGGTTTGGCGGTCTCCCTGATCCTTGAAAAAGGCAACATCTCCAACATCAACGGAGCCCTTCAGGCCTTTTCTGCCTATCTGGATGCCTATGGCCTCGCCATCCTCACGCCATTCATCGCTTTGCTGGTTGCAATCGGTGCCGCCGGTCAGGTCAGCACTTGGATTGTAGGCCCGGTCAAAGGCATGTGGGCCGCCAGCCGCAAAGGCCTGCTGCCCCCTCGCTTCGCCAAAGCCAACAAAAACAACGTGCCCACGGCCTTGCTTATCCTGCAAGCCTCACTCATCTCATTGATCGCCTTGAGCTTTGTGGTGTTTGAGAACGTCAACCTCGTCTTCCTCGTGCTCACATCAACCGCAGTGCTTTTGTACTCCATGATGTACTTGCTGATGTTCATCGCAGCCATCCGCCTGCGCTACACCCATCCGCAAATTCCACGGCCCTACAAAGTCCCCGGAGGCAACTGGGGCATCTGGCTTCTGGGCGGCATCGGCATGCTCACCGCCATCAGCTGCTTCGCCATTGGCTTCATCCCTCCTCCATCCTTGCCATTCTCACTGGAGAGCTTTGAGGGACTGATGATTGTAGCCGTCATCCTCGCCCTGCTCATTCCTTTGACGATCTGGTTCATACATCGCAAAAACATCCATCACCCTTCTCAGAATGAAGGGCAAAGGTAATGGGCAAAACACCACGCAATCAGCCAAAGCACCACATCACTCTTTGGCACCTGGTGTTTATGACCACAGCCCTCTTCATGACCATGCTGAACATGCCTCTCATGGCCCAAACCGGCATGAAGATCCTGTTCTTCAACAGCGCAGTCATCCTCTGCTACATCTTACCGGTCGCCCTGATTTCAGCTGAACTGGCAACGGGTTGGCCCAAACACGGCGTTTACACGTGGGTGCAGGAAGCCTTTGGAGCACCCTTCGGATTTATGGCAATCTTCCTGCAATGGTTTCAGGCCATCTTCGCCATGGTCGCCACTGTCGCCTACACCACCGCAGCCCTCGCCTTCGTCTTTGACAGGCCTCTCGATGAAAACCCATGGCTCATGTTCACGGGTGTCATCATTATCTACTGGGGGGCCACCTTCGCCAACTTCCGCGGCACCCGAATAACCAAGCGCATCGCCAGCTATTGCCTACTCGCAGGCACCATCTTTCCATCACTCACCATGATCACGCTCGGCCTGTTATACGTTTCAGGCCCAGCCCAGCCGGTCATAGACGTCAGCCTTACCACCGCCAATGTGGTTCCGTCCCTCTCACAGACCTCAACACTATTCCTCTTCCTCAGTTTCCTCTTCGGTTTCATCGGAATGGAAGTCTCCGCCGGCCACGCAACCGAGGTCCAGAACGTCCGCCGCACCTACCCAATCGCGATCCTCATCGCTGCGTTCATTGGCTTCTCTATTTCCCTTCTTGGCGGCCTGACCATCGCTATGATCATCCCGGACAAAGAGATATCAAACACCTTGGGCGTGCTGCAAACTTATACCATTTTGCTGGATCACTACGGCGTACCAGACCTTCTCCCCATCGCCGCGATGTTCATCGCCGTGGGTGCTGCAGGGCAAGTCAGCACCTGGATCGCGGGCCCAGTCAAAAGCCTCGCGGTTGCTGGGCGTGACGGCATGTTGCCCAAGTTCCTGCATGGCTCAAACGCCTATGACATGCCCGTCCCACTGATGATAGTACAGGCAACAATCGCCACCCTCATTGCAACAGCATTTCTGCTTCACGTTAAAACGAACGAGGTATTCTTATATCTGACATCAACAGCAGTCCTGCTCTACTCTGTCATGTACCTGCTGCTTTACAGCACTGCTATTCGCCTACGTTATAAACGCCCAAACGTTCCCCGCACCTACAAAGTCCCGTTTGGCAACTGGGGCATCTGGGTCCTCGGCAGCATCGGATTTTCCATCTCCCTGATCGCCTTCCTCATCGGCTTCCGCCCACCCGATGAACCTGACTTCCCGGCAACCACATACCTCGCAATCATCATCCCCGGCGTGTTCCTCACACTCAGCGTGCCGTTCATTCTCTGGAAAGTCAGCAGCCCCAACTGGAAGGCCCGCAAGAAAGCAAAAAAGCCACGCCCTACACCATAGAACGTGGCCTTCTCAAATTTCTTCAGATCAAAGAGCTTACTTTTTCTCTTCGGCAGTCGCAGGAACATGCTCAGCAGTTTCCTGCTCTTTCATGCGAGCCCGCAAATCCTGTGCATCTTCAAAGATCTCTGTTTCTTTGTTCATGACACGCAAGGAGCCTGATCCGATATCAAACCACGCACCATGAATATGCAGGTTACCCTGGGTGACCAGCTTCTCAATGAACGGGAAAGTCATCAGGTTCTTCAGGCTCTGGCGAATACCAGCATATTCCAATGCGAGCTGAGGGTCTTCGTTCTTGTCTACCGGAGTACAAGCCAGCGTAATCGCAGCAGGCTCCAGCATCTTGATCCACGGACCAACAAACTGACCAGTCTTGCTCAGCTTACCATTGCTTTCACGGAATGCCTGCACACCACCGCACTTACAGTGGCCTAGAACAACAAGGTGCTTCACCTTCAGGCCAGTCACCGCATACTCAAGTGCTGCACTGGTGCCATGTGTGCCACCACCCTGAGTAAACGGAGGCACGAGGTTCGCCACGTTACGCACCACGAACAGTTCTCCCGGCTGCGCGTGGAAAATACCTTCTGGTGTCACCCGGCTATCACAGCAGGAAATCACCATAACTTCAGGCTCTTGGCCATAGATGGCGAGGTTTTGATATTCCTCTTCAAACTGGCTATAAATCCGTTCTTTATAAAGGCCATATCCAGCCAGCAGTTCTTTCGGAAAATCAGTCATTCGTCGCCATCTCTTTAAAGCCATCTCCAAAAGCCAAAGGCCTTCGGGGATGAGCGAAGTTAATCCTTGAAAGCAGCTTGTCAGCAAAACAGGCCGCTTTTGTCCCTCTATGATCTGCCTATATAGCTAAGGCAATCGATCTTTCAACTGGCGATAAGACCAGAAAGCTAAAAGTCTTAGCGCTCACCTCATGAGCACGCATCTTACCAGTAAAAAGCCGGAGATAAATCGGGCTCAGCCTCTACGCGCCGTCACCTCAATTTCAACCTTCATTTCTTCTTTGATGAGATCACAGATAACCATCGTTGCCGCAGGGCGAATGTCACCAAAATACTCGCCAAGAACAGCAAACACCGCTTCAACATTACTCCGGTCAGTTACGTAATAACGCGCGCGCACGACGTCATTGAGCGAACAACCTGCCTCCGCAAGCGCACCCTTAATGGTCTCAAGAATATTGACGGTCTGTGCGCCAACATCCTCTGGCATCTGCATAGTGGAATAATCGTAACCGGTCGTTCCGGAAACATGAACGAAGTCACCATCGACAACAGCGCGGGAATATCCGGCTGTCTTTTCAAAAGGTGAACCTGAGGAAATAAGGGTTCTCTCTGACATCACAACCTCCCTGAACCATAGCTCAACATGCGGCGGCAGAAACCACCACCAGCATCCATTGCTTCAAGGATACAACCAACCTCATCCCGATCAATTGAGAAATTGCCGCCTTAATCCTGACTACTTGATGAGAAGAAGCAGCTGAGGCCAAGAGCTGTCCAGAGCGCAATACCAATCCAGTACATCAAAGGATCAGCAGATCTGTAGATCACATCATAGAGAAGCGTGTATCCCGCATAAAGATCCCACGCGACCCAAGCCAGCAATACAACACCAACAATCCGCCAGAAAAAGCTCACCATGGGCACAAACCTCCCTCTACTCATAGTAACGCGTTGATCTGGAAGAAAAACCTGCGGTTTTAGGGGGCCAAACAGTGAACATCACTACTTCAGCTCACCAAGTGAATCAGGTGACATTTGCTAACATTTTTAGTGATTCGCTTGCACAATCCTACAATTTCAACGTCAGGATGTAGGTTCAGCTAAAAACACGACACAATTACCTAACTAATATCTACATTTAATTTGCTCATTTCTCCTGATTCTGAGATATAAAGGGGTTCAAACGGACAGAAAGCTTGCTCGTTTCTCTCGAGCTTTTTTGTCGATCATCTGGAGCACGGAGTGCGGGAACCACCACATTATCCGTCAAGCTATTGAATTTGTTTAATAAAACAAGTCAATCGGACAACTAAGGAAAATACAAAGGCACAAGAAAAAAGATCAAAAGCGACAGATACTATGCGAAGTGTCAACCTTCTAAGGTGTTGCTTGATAACTAAAAATACTTCTTATTCAATGCCTGCCGTGTTGTTGTTGGGGGACTACATACATGACGTTAACTGCGGTTAAGACAAAAACGTCTTGCGGTAACTTTTTTGAAGATTTTCACGTGGGCCAGGTCATAAGACATGGAACACCAAAGACAATAAACGAAGGAGATACAGCTCTTTATACTGCATTGTACGGATCTCGATTTGCGGTACAGTCGGGAACTGCTTTTGCAGAAGAAATTGGCTACCCGTATTACCCACTGGATGACTTATTAGTCTTTCACGTGGTCTTCGGCAAAACAGTGGGAGATATTTCACTAAATGCCGTCGCTAATCTGGGTTACTCCGATTGCCGTTTCCTGATGCCTGTCTATGCCGGAGACACACTCTCTGCCACGTCAGAAGTCATCGGGTTGAAAGAAAACTCAAACGGCAAAACCGGTGTTGTTTACGTGCGCTCTACGGGCTATCGCCACAAGGAGCCAGGAAACCCTGAAAAGGTTCTGGAATACACCCGCTGGGTCATGGTGAAGAAGCGTGATGAAAACGCGCCCGCACCAGAAACCACCCTGCCGGAGTTGCCAGAAGGTGTTTCTGAAGACACTCTGGGACAAGCCGTTCCGGAGCTATCCATCGAGAATTGGGACTTTGATCTGTCCGGATCTCCATTCCGCTTTGATGACTACGAAGTGGGTGAGAAGATCGATCACGTTGATGGTATGACCGTGGAAGAAGCTGAGCATCAGCTGGCCACACGTCTCTACCAAAACACAGCAAAGGTCCACTTCAATCACCACAGTGAGAAGAACAGCCGCTTCGGCAAGCGCCTGATCTACGGCGGTCACGTCATCTCGCTCGCACGTGCGTTGTCTTTCAATGGTTTGGGCAATGCATTCCACATCACAGGCATCAATGCAGGACGCCACGTTGCCCCGCTCTTCGCAGGCGACACCGTTTACGCATGGTCTGAAGTGCTGGACAAAAAGCGGATTGAAGGCAGAAGCGACATCGCAGCCATGCGCCTGCGCCTTGTCGCCACCAAAGATCTCACCTGCGGAGATTTCCCTTACAAAAACGAAGAAGGGAAATACGAAGACGGCGTGATCCTCGATCTGGATTACTGGGTCGTCATCCCGGTCTGATCTTTAAAGATTTAGAGAGGCCAATGGCCTCTCTCTGAGCCAAACAAACCAAATAACAGAATAAAAAACAACACACCCAAAGCCCGGCGCACCTCTTGCCCGGGCTTTTTCACTGCGTTATCTATCTAGTTTCACCGACGGGTCAACAGCTCATCCAGATAGCGGAGGACGTCGATGGATGCGGTCTCCATGCGCTTGTAAGCGGCGTCGGCACCTTCGTGGTTGCCAGTTTCCAGCATGCGGGCGCATTCTTTCCCTTGTTCGTGCACTTCGGCGTGAACGGGCAGAAGTTTCTTGAAGGCAAGGCTGTCGCGCAAGCGGGGATCTTCCACCTTGTCATACCACTTGCCAAGACGACACTGGTGATGATCAGAAAGCTCAGTCACCTGCAAGCTGCTGAGGCCTACAGACATTTCCGCAAGGCGTTTTTTCCAGATGATGTGGTCTGCCTTAGCACGGTGCAGAATGAAGTTCGGCACGCCACGCTTCTCAAACTCGGTGAACTGCTCCTCCACGATGGACTCTGACTGAGCAACAGTCTGGATTACATGCTCAATACGCTCATTCACATCACGTGCATGACCTGCGATGGAATGGACGCCACGATTGATCTCATGCGTCGCTTCTTCCTGCTGGGTCAACTGGCGCGCAATCTCACGCATCTGGGTGCTAGCAACACCGACATCACGGAGCACTTCAGAAATCAGGCTTTCAGCATTCTGAGAGTTATCAATGCTCTTACCCACCAGCGACTGAGCATCACTCACAGACGAGTTCACATCATTCACATGGCCCTGAAGTGTCTCAATCCGGGTCCGAATGTCATCAGTCGCCTGCTGTGTCTGCCCAGAAAGGTCCTTCACCTCGGATGCCACAACCGCAAACCCTTTGCCGGCCTCTCCAGCTCGTGCCGCTTCAATCGTCGCATTCAGCGCAAGCAGGTTGGTCTGTTTTGCAAGGCCCTCAATGGTGCCAACAAAAGTGCCAATCTGCACTGCTGCGGCCGTCAACTCATTTGCGGCCTCAATCATTGTCTCAAAGAACTGGCCAATATGCTGGCTCGCATCTGCAGATTCACGCGTAGCAGCTTCACCTTGCTGCATGGCGACATTTGCCGATTCAACCGCATCCGCTGCACCTTGCGCACTGGAGGCGATTTCAGAGAACGAAACGTTCAATTCTTCAACGCCAGTTGCGATCGTCTGCGCGCCTTCATCTGCTTTACGAATGTGCCAGGTGATCTGGGAGATCGCCGCCATGGATTCACTGGCCTGCAACGAGTACTCTACCGTCTGACCAAGTGTGTTCTCGTCTTGAGTGTCCATCTTCTGTTTCAGCGCCTCAAATCGCTGATAAAGATCTGGTGAAATTCCATCCACTTCAGGCAGCGGACGATCCTCCATCAAAGCCAACAGAAGTGCATCAATTCCCTCACGACTGATGAGTTCAACATCCGCTTCATGTGATGCCTGAGCTTTTGGTGCGCCCTTCAACATACCGGACCAATTCATCTCGAATTACCTTCTAAACTGCACATCCAGTGCAGATAATCCCTGATACGCTGCCTTCTCACCCACTCAACTCATCCGAGCGAGATGAGCATCAAATAAGTAAGATCAGCGTATTTACGTACCCCACGACAAGTCATCCAGTACAATCAGCGCAACTATCCCAACGTCACCCACATGAATTCGGAGGACTCATGTTTCAAACATACATAAATTAATACTAATAATAGTTAACCATCCTAATAAATATGATATTTGCCTGAAACTTCAGTAGGTTCCCGCAGAGGCCAGGCAAAACAAAAGCCCCGGCCTTTTCAGACCGGGGCTCACAATGCATAAGTTATGCTAAGCTATCAGCTAACTTCGTGCTTCAGCGCGTTGCGAGCAAGCATCTCGCCCTGCTTCTTGGTTTTCAGAATTTCACGCGCTTTCTCAAACTTCGGATCTTCCCAGAAGATCATGCAGCCATTACAGCCACGACCACAGCACCCTTCCAGACCAAGGCGTGGAGACTTCGGCTTACGATCCTGACTGCCTTCCGCAATCGCATCAATCAAGCGGTCACGCTGGCTCTCGTATTTATTCTGCTGTGCGTCAGTCGCTTCACCACGTGCTTCAATGCGCTCCGCGGTGCGGTCCAGCTTCAGGCGGCTCCACTGTTCAGGTGTCAGAGGACGCTCTTTACGCACCACAGTGTTAACTGGGAAGCGCTCTTTGAAGGTCGCCGCATCTTCTTTATCGAACAGCGAGAATGGGATGCGCACGACCGGCTGCTTACCAGCCTGCACTTCCTGCGTCATCTCACCGGACTTCGCATCTTCAAAGTCGTAGATACGCAGCAGGATGCTGTCATCAGACAACGGCTGCAAGAACTCCAGAACCTCACCAGCGATGATCTTGTTCTTCACCTTCATGTAGAAGGCTTCATCTGTCACATCCTCGATAATACCCGCAAATTCCCATTCACCGATGGAATGCGTATCTTCGTAGTTGTGGGCGTAGTTGTTCAGGCGGCCTTCGTGGAACGCAGTGGTGTAGCCACGGTTGGCAACGCTGTACATCTCATCCATGTACTTCTGCGGGTTCCAGTTTTCCGGATCACGGTAGTAGTCATCAATCGCCATGCGGTAGGCACGTGCAACAACAGCCACGTAATACATGGACTTGTTACGACCTTCCACTTTCAGCGAGTCCACACCAATGCGCAGGTAGTCATTGAGCTTCGGCATCAGGCAGAGGTCTTTGGAGTTCAGAATGTATGACCCGCGACCGTCTTCCAGAATTGGCATCAACTCACCCGGACGGCAGCCTTCTTCCAACAGGAACTCGAACATGCCGATGTTGTCTTCGTTCAGCTCAAGCTCATTGATGGTGCCATCTTTCATGCGCATGCGCACTTTGTAGTTCCAGCGGCAAGAGTTCGCGCAGTTCCCTTGGTTCGCGCCACGCTCCGCCATAAAGTTGGAAAGCAGGCAGCGACCGGAATAGGTCATGCACATTGCACCATGAACAAACGCTTCAAGACGGATGTCCGGGCACTTCTCACGAATCTCAGAAAGCTCCGGGAAAGAAACTTCACGTGCCAGAACAACCAGATCCGCGCCCTGCTCTTTCCAGAAGTCAACAGAAAGCCAGGAACACACGTTCGCCTGCGTGGAAATGTGCAGCGGTACGTTTGGCAGTTCTTTACGCATAAACTGGAACACGCCCGGATCAGCAATGATCAACCCATCCGGATTGATATCCCGAATAGTCTCCGCATATTCCTTCAGTTTAGGAACGTCTTTGTTGTGAGAGAACAGGTTCAGCGTCAGGTAAACACGCTTGCCGTGCTTGTGCGCAAACTCAATGCCTTCAACGACCTGCTCAAGCGTAAACTCTGCCTTCGTGCGCAGGGACATATCTGGCGTACCAAGGTAGATTGCATCTGCTCCGTAAAGAACGGCAATCTTAAGCTTCTGCAAGTTGCCCGCAGGCATCAGGAGTTCTGAGGTTCTCATTCTGGCGACCAAATTCTCTGGTGTTTTCTAAAGCTCTTTTATCGAGCTATTGAGCGGCGCCTCATACTTTGTCTTTGGGAAACAGCAAAGGAGCGCCTGTTTACGGTGCTTCTAAGGGATTTCATCAAGGATGAACAGAAGAATTTTGTCTCAGGTAGACGAGCAGGCCCCAGCCCTCATTAACTCACTGCAAAAATTCAGTTCCTCAAAGCACATCAGATATAAAATCGTTTTCTGAAAACGAAAATGGGTGGACACATACGTACCCACCCAAATCAAACACTCAGCAATGCAAACTGGCAGTTGCCCGCCCGATACCAGTCACATGCCGTAATGCCTTTTAGTCGACAAGCGCCGCAACCGGCTCATACGCCTCTTCATCGACAAAGTCGTAACGCAGCTGGCTTTCCAACCAATCACGGAAGCTACGGATTTTTGGTTCCGCACCACGCTTCTCACGCCACATCAGCTTATGCTCACGACCATCCCGCTGATACTCAGGGAAGATCGGCACAAGACGACCAGCAGTCTCTGCTTCTGCACTCAGAAGGTTGGATTCCAGCACAATGCCAAAGCCCTTCTCAGCGGCATCCAGAGCAAGCGCTGCATTCTCAAACACCATCATCTCATTGACGATTGGGTTTGGAACACCAGCTCAGACAGCCATGTTTCCCAGGAAACCGTAGCCCCTTCACTGCGAATAATCGGCAGCTTCAGCAGCTCATTCGGCTTCTTCGGATAACCAAGCGTATCCAGCAGTTCCGGCGAAATCAGAGGACGGAACTTTTCACGTCCCAGTGTCAGCTCTTCAAACTCATCCGGAGTATTGGACTGACGCGTGAAGACGAGGTCATAAAGACCGCCTTCAATACTCTGATCAGCACCACTGCTTGAGACAGTTACTGTGATTTCAGAGTTGTGCGCAGTAAAGGAACGAAGGCGGCGCAGCAACCAGTTACTCGCAAAGCTGGAAGAACAATGGATACTCAACGTATCTCTGTTCCCGACAGCTTCAATAGTGCGCGTCGCAGTCGAAATTCTGTCAAACGCCTCTGCAATTTCTGAGGCATATCTATAAGCGGCCGCAGTTGGGAACACAGCACGGGACCGACGCTCAAACAGCTCCAGACCCAAATGATCCTCCAGCGCTTTGAGCCGGTGACTGACCGCACTAGCAGTAATCGCTAGCTTTTGGGCCGCTGAAACCAAACTCCCAGTTTCCATAACTGCACGAAACGCGACCAAAGCATTCAAAGGGGGCAAACGATTCATGAAATGCCTTATTCTTGATAGAGTGAGAGATACAACGAATATTCCGATTAATGATGTAGACGTAACATAGCGCCTCCCCAATTTGAACACCCTCAAATCAACTAGGTCACGTCAAAAAATTATGTAAAAAGCCACATTTCCACAATAGATAACATCGATAGGCAACTACTCAATTATTGATAATCTAGGGAATACTTGCAGATAATCAGAACAAATAATCGATACAAATATAATTACAGAGAAAGAACATAATTCCCTGAATTTTACGCTAGGAGACTATAGAATAATGCTCAGATACACGCTCAGGTTAAAGATCAAAAAAATTAACTATTCAACTGAGCCGTGCTTCAGGTTGGACGAATACCAACATATGCAGCACGTGGACGTATTTGTTCTTGCATTTGATATTGTTCCAGCGCTTGCGCGATCCATCCGCTAATTCTTGAAATACAAAACAAAATTCCGGCGGAATTTTTTGGTAGCGCGAGAATCTGCTCCAAAAGTGCTAGTGGAATATCCACATTCACGGGCTTTCCAAACAGCTCACGCGACCTTTCCAGCAAAGGCGGAATCAATTCAATGAGTGGGTGATTCAGCTCACTTTGCATGAGTTTGTCTAATAGGAATTTGCCCCGAGGGTCCATCCCACCATAGATAGAATGGCCCAATCCCGGCAGATATTCGCCGTTCATACAACGCTCTTGCAGCACGTTCTCTATATCGTCAACATCATGAATATGCTTCAGCCAACTCAGCACACGCTCTGCATTTGTTCCATGTCTTGGCCCCATGAACGCCCCAAGCCCGGATACTAGAACCGCATGCAGTGGTGCTCGGGTAGAAGCAGCACATCGCACAGCATAGGCACTGGTGTTCAGCTCATGGTCAGCACACAAAACCAGCGTCGCACGGATCAAATCAATGGCCTTCTCATCCTTGATACCCCAAGCCCGCGCAATCTGCCGATGCATCGGAGCAGTGCTCGGCTCCTGCATCAACAGCGCACTGGCAGCAAGGCGAATGAGGCTCGCGCCTTTCTTCTTCAGAAGCTCCTGAGACAACGTGTAAGCCGCGTTGTCCTGCTCCGGCCACGAACACAGAGCAACAATCGCCCGCTCAACAGGCCGTTGATGCGAACTGAAGCCTCCAACGCCCTTTGGGGCGGGCTGAGCAAACGGATCATTCTCACAGTCCCACAACAACGTCGCCACGCTCTCAAGCGTCCCCGCCTTCGCCAACTCAAGCGCAGACTGTCCCCGGTAGTAATGCCCATCTTCGGTCAGAAGTGTCAGCTTCGTCTCCAACACGCCCTTGGCTGCAGCACTGCGGGATTGCCCTTCCTTATCTTCCACGCCCTCACCAGCCCGTCGGCTTCTCAGAAAGCGGATGTCTGAAGCATCATAAAGCCGGGTGCGCCCCGGTCCCTGAACTGAGCGGACAAGCCCACGGCTCACATAGGCGTAAAGCGTGGCTGGGCGAACACCCAACTCATTGGCAGCTTCTTTGGCGGAAAGATAAATAACTTCAGACATGACGCACCTATTACATGATCAACATTGATCATACGAATAAGATGCGCACGCGCAACAGCTCTAGAGAACCTTTCGAAACTCCGTCAGTTGTCCTCAGGCGCATTAGCAGCCACAGCAGCTGCAATCAGATCCTTACCAATCTGATCCTCAAAGTCACCCCACACAGGCCGCATCACATCCACCCACTGCTGGCGCTGCTCGGGTGTCAGCTCACGCACGGTGTAACCTGCATCAACAATCCGTTGCCGGTTCTCCTCACTGGTCTGGGCCGCTTGTGCATTGGCCTTCACCAATGTTTCCCGAAAGATCGTCAGAAACTGATCTCGCAAATCAGGTTCGAGGCTCTCCAACCATTCCTTGGGTGCAAACACCACATAGGCCAGCAGTTGATGATTGGTCTCGGTAATCCCGTTCTGGACCTCATAGAAGCGTGACGTGAAGATGTTGGACCAGCTGTTCTCCTGCCCATCGACAACACCCAGCTGCAACGCCCCATAGACTTCCTTGAACGCCAGCTTCTGAGCACTCGCACCCATCGCCTCAATCATTGCCACAGCTACATCAGAGTTCTGCACACGGAACTTCAGTCCGGCTCCATCAGAAGGAACGAGCAACGGTTTGTCTGCTGAAAAGTGCTTCAGGCCATCAAAGAGATACCCAAGTCCAACAACCCCAAAGTCAGACATCACATCAAGCAGCTCCTGCCCCTGGTCGCTGGCAGTAAACCGCTGCACCGCATCCATATCCTCAAACAGGAAAGGCAGATCAAAGAGCCGGTACTTGTTGGTGTAAACTTCCAGCTTTGAAAGAGAAGGCGCCGCCAGCTGCACATCGCCCAGGATCAGGGCTTCCATCACTTTCTCATCATCATAAAGCTGGGAAAAGGGAAACACCTGCATACACGCCCTACCGTTCATCTCGGAATTCACTCGCTCCGCCAGCATGCGCGCAAAATCCCCCTTAGGATGGCCTCTCGGCGGCACAACATGGCTGAACTTGATGACAACTTCGCCAGGCTTACACTCAATCTGGGCGAACGCAGGTGAAGCAAAAGCAACGCCCAGAGCGAAAATGATAGAAACGATCGCTCTCTTCATCGGCTCCTCACTCAAACATTGGGGAACCTCTATTGTCGCATTTTACCCCGAAAATCAGCCTAAGCTATTTCGGCGAATTTGCTGCAAATCAGTGGAGATACAAAAAAGCCGGAGCAAATGCCCCGGCCTTTCAAAGAACTCATCAGTTCCGCTATTTGACGATGACCTCTGGTCCCATCATGTAGGTCGGCAGCGCCGTGGAGAGCCACGGCAAGTACGTGACCAACACGAGGAACACCAGCAGAACCATCACGAACGGCGCAGCAGCACGCACCACCTGCACCAGACTCATGCCCGTTATGCCCGACGTCACAAACAGGTTCAGTCCGATTGGCGGCGTGATCATGCCGATCTCCATGTTTACCACCATGATGATACCGAGGTGAATTGGATCAACACCCAACTCAATCGCAATCGGGAACACCACAGGCGCCACAATCAGCAACAAGCCGGATGGCTCCATGAACTGACCACCAATCAGCAGAATGATGTTCACTGCAATCAGGAAGGTGAACCAGTTGAAGCCAGCACCAATCATCCAGTCAGTGATGATCTGCGGAATACGTTCAGCTGTCAGCGTATGCGCAAAGAGCAACGCGTTCACGATGATGAACATCAGCATGATCGTGGTCTTGCCACTCTCAACTAGCACCTTGCGTGTATCGCGATGGAAGAACGCAGGGAAGAAGTAAAGAACCAGCAGACCAATGTTACGGCCAACAGCTTCAATCAGGCTCTCACCCGGCTTACGCCACTTCTTATCCTTCAGCGGCCCCATATCACGGTAGATGAACAGAGCAATCAGACACGCATAAACAGCAGCCACAGCAGCAGCTTCAGTTGGCGTGAACACACCAGCATAGATACCACCAAGGATGATCACGATCAGGAACATGCCAAAGGCAGCTTCCGCAAACGTGGTCCAGAGCACCTTCATGCTTGGGAAAGGCAATGCAGCCAGATTTTTCTTACGCGCGATGAAGTAGATGGTCACCATCAGCATCAGGCCGGCAACGATGCCCGGAATAACACCCGCGAGGAACATGCGACCCACAGAAACGTTGGTCGCAGCTGCATAAACAACCATCACGATGGATGGCGGGATCAGAATACCCAGCGTACCCGCATTGGCGATGATACCAGCTGCAAACTCCTTGGAGTAACCAGCCTGACGCATCGCGGCAATCGCAATGGTACCAATAGCAACCACGGTCGCAGGAGAAGACCCGGACAGCGCAGCGAAGATCATACAGGCCAGCACGCCAGCCATAGCCAGACCGCCACGCACCCAGCCAACAGTCGCAACGGCGAAGTTCACGATACGACGTGCCACACCACCGGTGGACATGAAGCTGGAGGCCAGAATGAAGAACGGGATCGCAAGCAGTGTAAAGTTCTGTGACGCATTGAACATCTGAATGGTCACAGAGCTCATGGAGTCATGAGAGAACAGCGCGATATAGAGAACGGATGACAGACCAAGCGCAATCGCGATTGGTGCCCCGATAAGAAGCAGCCCAAAGAGCAGCAAAAAGAGAACAGCGGTTTCCATTGAGCTTAGTCCTTCAGCACGTCTTTGTTTTCTTCAACGAGCTCTTCAGCTTCGTGCGCAGCGATCATCGTGTCGCGTTGGCCGGTCAGAATGAGCCAGCACATTTGCAGCGACCGGAAAGCAAGAAGGGCAAGGCCGATTGGCAGAATGACGTAACCCCACCAGCGAGGAACGCGCTCTTTCACGCCAAACATCTCCTGATACCACTCAGGGAATTTCAGATCTTCCATGCCGATTGGAAGCTTATAGTACTTGGCCACGTAGTCGAACGCACCACCGGTAGAACCGCGGTTTTCCAGTCCGAGCAATACACCAAACCAGTCCGCATCAAACAGCAGCGCTGCATAAAGCAGTGTCACCAGCGCGCCCAGAAGGCCAAATGCGCGGAAGATCGGTTTTGGAAACAGGCGGATGAAAGCATCAACGCCAAGGTGTGAGCCAATTTTCAGGCCGTAGCTCATACCGAAGAGAATAAGCCACGCAAACAGTACACGGGTGAACTGTAGCGCGCCACCCCAACCCGAGTTAAAGCCGTACCGCATGACGACCTGCCAGAAGGTTACCAGCGTCATCACAGCAAGGATGGTGGCAATAAACCCTTCTTCGAAAGCATCTATTATTTTATTTAGTCGAGACAAAGCGCCCTCCCCCAACAGCACTCTCATTTCTCAGTGTGTTGCGGCACCGAGAAAGAAACCATTGTGGTTTTTCAGGGTCCGCCCGACCAATGGCCGGACGGTCCTATCAAAATGTGTTGGATTAGTTGTTTGCTGCGACGGCAGCGTCGATCACGTCTTGACCGATGTCGTCAGCAAATTTGCCCCATACAGGCTTCATCACGTCAACCCACTGCTGACGCTGCTCAGGTGTCAGAGTGCGAACTTCCACACCAGCTTCGATGATCTTCTGCTTGTTAGCTTCGTTGATAGCGGAAGAACGAGCGTTCGCATCGTTGGTCACTTCAGTGAAGATAGTGATGAACTGGTCGCGAACTTCTGGATCAAGGCTGTCGAGCCATTCCTGAGAAGTCACAGCCAGGTAAGACAGCAGCTGGTGGCTGGTTTCTGTAATACCGTCCTGAACTTCAAAGAACTTCTTGGTGTAGATGTTGGACCAGGTGTTTTCCTGACCATCAACAACGCCAGTCTGCAGAGCGCCGTACACTTCTTTAAATGCAAGCTTCTGAGCGTTTGCTTCCATCGCTTCAATCATTGCCACAGCAACGTCAGAGGTCTGAACGCGGAACTTCAGGCCAGCCGCATCAGCAGGTGTCACCAGTGGCTTGTTTGCTGAGAAGTGCTTGATACCGTTGTAAACATAACCAAGACCTACAAAGCCGATGTCAGACATCGCGCCCAACAGTTCCTGACCTTTTTCACCCTGTGTGAACTTGTTCACTGCATCCATGTCAGAGAACAGGAACGGAAGGTCAAACACACGGTACTTGAGTGTGTAAGCTTCGAATTTCGCAAGAGAAGGCGCAGCGATCTGAACGTCGCCGAGCAGCAGAGCTTCCATCACTTTGTCATCATCAAACAGCTGGGAGCTTGGGAAAACCTGCATACAGGCCTTACCATTCATCTCATTGTTGATGCGCTCAGCAAGTGCAGTTGCGAAGTCACCTTTTGGGTGGCCGGTCGCGGACACAACGTGACTGAACTTGATAACGACTTCACCCGGATCACACGCTTCAGCAGCAACAGCCTGAGTAGCGGTGAACATGCCAGCTGCAACTGTGGCAGCAGTAATAATCTTCTTCATAGTATCCTCCCAGATGGAACGGAGCGAAGCTCCTCACGATACTAAAAGCAATCTGCGTGCCAGTTTAAATACCTACAATAAATACAGCTACTTACGGAGTTTCACCTAATCATTCAAAATGCATTTGTTTCGAATAAGTAACATTGACTATTCAAAAATGTGTCGAATTCGACACATTTCTATTCGCCAACCTCATCCTTCCCAAGCCCATACTTCTTCATCTTCTCATAAAGTGCCTTGCGAGAAACGGAGAGGGCTTCGTATGTCGGCTTGATCTTGCCGTCGTTTTTCTCAAGTTCAGCTGCAATGATATCGCGCTCATAAGCACTGACGCGCTCAGCCAGAGTACCGCTTTGTGGTCCGGCGACAGCAGCCACCGCCCCAGCTGCCTTAGGTTGGCCTTCCAGCCCCAGCACAAACCGATCCGCCACATTGCGCAGTTCACGCACGTTACCAGGCCACTCACGTTGCATCAGCTCTGAGAGAAACTCTCTCGAAATCTCAGGGACTTCTTTGCGATAGCGCGCCCGTGCCCCTCGCGTCAGATAGTGGAACAGCACCGGAATATCCTCCAACCGCTCCCGCAGAGGCGGAATAGCCAGCGTGATCACGTTGAGGCGATAGAATAGATCCTTCCTGAACCGCCCCTCATTAGAAGCAGCCTCCAGATCTTCCTTGGTGGCAGCCACAAAACGCAGATCCAGCGGAATAGCCTTGTTGGAACCAAGGCGCTCAATCGTCCGCGTCTCAAACACCCGCAGCAGCTTCACCTGCAAGTCGAGCGGCATGGACTCAATCTCATCCAAAAACACCGTCCCGCCATGAGCATGCTCAAGCTTACCGATCCGCTGACCACTCGCCCCGGTGAATGCACCTTCTCATGCCCAAACAACTCGCTCTCGATGATATCAGCCGGCAACGCTCCGCAGTTCAGCGCCACAAACGGTCCATCTTTGCGAAGGCCTTCCTCATGCAGCGCACGGGCAACCACTTCCTTACCAGAACCAGTCTCGCCCAGAATAAGCACGTCAGCATCCGTACCGGAAAGCGCCGTGATTGTGTTGCGTAGCGCTTCCATTGACGGGGACTTGCCCACGATGCGCTCTTCCAGACCGGAAAGGTTGCCCAGCTCCTCACGCAGCACACGGTTTTCCAGTGTCAGGCGACGCTTCTCGAGCCCACGCTCAACAACGGCAACCAGCCACTGACTGGAAACGGCTTTTCTTTGAAGTCATAGGCCCCGGCGCGCATGGCTTCCACAGCCAGCGGAACATCACCATGGCCCGTAATCAACACAACGGGCAACGCGCTGTCGATTTCAAAGGCAGCTTTCATCAGATCAAAGCCACCCATCTTCGGCATACGGATATCGCTCACCAAAACGCCGTAGAACTCATGCGTGATATGCTCCAGCGCTTCCTCAGCGCGGGAAAACGGCACCACGTGGTAGTCGGCCAGTTCCAGCCCCTCTACCAGCGCCTCACGCATATCCTCATCATCATCGACCAGAAGAATGGTGGCTTTATCGATCGCCCATACGTCCATACTAAACTTCTTCTTCTTCAGGATCGCCGGAAGTCTCCGAGACGTCCTTCAGCACAATCACAAAACACGCACCGCCAAGCTCAGACTGCTCATAATGCAGCTGCCCTTCAAGATCCTCGATTATCTTATAGGCGATGGAAAGACCAAGCCCAATCCTTCACCAACATCCTTTGTAGTGAAGAACGGATCGAAAATGCTGGCAACAACATCTTCAGGCACACCCGGGCCGTTGTCCTCAAACCGAATGACCACCTGTTGCTCCCGGTGAGAAACAGTGATCCGAATGCGCGGCTCCAGCTGCTCTTTCATCGCATCCAGCGCATTGCTCATCAGGTTCATCAGCACTTGCGCTAAGCGTACTTGCCCGGCCAGCACCTCAAGGGATTTATCCTCCTGCACCACCTCTGTGCGCACGCCCATCTGCTTACAGCGCGGCCCCGTTAGCATCAGGATTTCACCAACCACGGCGGAAACCTTCACCGGCACCAGATCACGCCCCGCTTTTCGGGTGAAGCCTTTCAGAATCTGACTGATCGCCGCCATACGTTCCACCATGGCGACGATCTTGCCAAGCTTTTGAGCGCCCGATCAGACTTGCCGGTCTCTATCAGCACCTGCGCATTTTCTGAGTGGGTGCGGATCGCGCCCAGCGGCTGGTTAAACTCATGGGAAATCGCAGCAGACATCTCGCCCAGCGTCGCCAGTTTGGCGGACTGCACCAGCCCTGCCTGCGCCTGCTGAAGCTCTTGCTCCGCCGCCTCGCGCTCTTTCACTTCCTGAGCCAGCAGCGCGTTCATGTTGGAAAGCTCTCGTGTACGTTCATGCACCCGCTCTTCCAGCCGCGCCG
The DNA here is from genome assembly GCF_001310815.1 of Pseudovibrio denitrificans JCM 12308. Lineage (GTDB taxonomy): Bacteria > Pseudomonadota > Alphaproteobacteria > Rhizobiales > Stappiaceae > Pseudovibrio > Pseudovibrio denitrificans. Next base: position 5,158 of record NZ_BAZK01000036.1, on the reverse strand, counting down.
CATAAACCTTGTCCTGCCGGATCCGCTCCAGCAACCGGCGCCGTCGCTCCCCGGCCATCCAGAACAAGCCACCGCTGACAACACACAGCAGCAACGCTACCAGTGCCGCCCAGATGGACTGCTGCCGAACCTGAGAGGTATCTGCAAACAGCACCACCTTCCAGTTCAACACCGGAAGCTCCTGCTCAATCATCTGGAAGTTGGTTTTGTTGAAAGGCGGGCTTAGACGCACCAGCTCAAAGTCCAGGTCATACCAACGCTGGTCAATCACACCGTTCTGCGTCCCCGAAACACGCCCACGCCGTGTTGTGCGTTGCGCGAACAGTCGTTCCCCGCGCCAACTGGATTGGTTGGTTGCTACTACAATGCCGTTCTGGTCCACCGCAACAAGGCGATCCTTGGAGAGCGCCCAGTTCTGCTCCACCTCCTCAAGGCTCACACGTACAGCAATAAAGCCGTAATCCTGCTCACCCTGCCGAACCGGCGCAATAAACACGTAACTGGCAGGCCCACCATTACGGGAGAGCACCAGCTGACGTCCAAGCCGCCCCTGCCGCGCTGCCTTCAAAGCGTCAGCGTAAGAGGACATGCCCCGCTCAGCCATACTGGCATTGTCGATCAGGTTAGACGCAACAATCTCGCCATCAGGTTTCTGAAACCAGACTTCTTGCGCACCAGACATGCCCGCAATCACCTTGGCAACGTTCTGCCCGCGCTCATGCTCATCTTCAGCAAGGATCTGCACAATGTCCGAGCGCCGCGCCAACAGCGGAGGCAACAGACGATACTTGTCGAGATACTTCTCAAGCCCCGCTGCCTGCACAGACAAAGTCTCCTGACTACGCGTTTGCAGGTCTGCCATATAAAACTGGCCGCTGAGCTGCATCACGACCCAGGCCACAACAAGCGCAAACACAGCAAACGTCACCAGTGCAACACTGGAGACCCGCTGCCATCGCTCAGATCTGCTTGTCCTGTTCACGTCGCTTGTCCGATTTAACTTAGAAACTAGCCGCAATGCCTCCCGAGACATCACCAAATGCGCTCAATCACGTACGGTGTAACGCGTGTTCGTTCACTGGTCTAGCGCAACACTTTTGATCAAAGCAAATACCTGTTGTCCGGCAGCCAGCTGCAACTCATGCACAGAGTGGCGTGTCAGCCGCGCACGCAAATGCTGTTCCCCAACCCGGCAATCCACTTCAGCATAAGGGCCGGAGGTCTCCGTAATCCCTTCAATCACAACAGAGAGCACATTACGAACAGATGCCTCTTCCGGCGCTTTACGGGCCAGAGCCACATCCTTCGCCTTGATGCGAATGCGCGCATCCTGCCCTACTTTGCCCAGTTGCCCCGGCAACTGCAGCCTCTGCCCTTCCAGACCAAACTCGGTGATCTGCCACTGCTCATCATAGGTGTTCAGCGTGGCAAACAGCAGTGATCCAGCATCCGGCCCGCTCGCCAACTGAGGCAGCTCCAGATTGCTCAGCATCTGAGCAATCGGCCCATGCGCGACTACTTTACCTGCATCCAGCAGCACCAGCGTATCTGCCAGTTGCTCAATCTCACCAAGGCTATGGCTCACATACAGCATGGGAATGCCGAATTCGTTCTTCAGCTTCAGAAGATACGGCAGGATTTCCGCTTTACGCGAGGCATCCAGCGAGGCCAGAGGCTCATCCAACACAAGCAGCTGCGGATTGGAAAGCAACGCCCGCCCAATCGCCACACGCTGCTTCTCCCCACCGGAAAGCCCATGAGGTCGCCGCTTCAGCAAATGGGAGATCCCCAGCAGCTCTGCAATCTCAGCAAGCCCAACAGCAGATTTCCGTCCTGCCGCCCACTGGCTGTAAAGCAGGTTCCGCTCCACATTCATATGCGGAAACAGGCGGGAATCCTGAAACACCATGCCCACTCCGCGCTGCTGAATAGGCACGTTGATGGAAGCAGTCCGATCAAAAACAACTCGCTCGCCCAGCGCAATACGTCCGCTATCCGGAGCAGACAGCCCGGCAATCATGCGGATCAACGAGGACTTGCCAGCACCAGACTTACCAAAGATCGCGGTGATCCCGCTGTTCACCGCAAACTTGGCAGCAAGCGAGAAATCACCCAACCGGCTGGAGATATCGACATCAATCATGCTGCCCTCCCAACTTGCGGGAAAGACGGCGTGAAATCACTTCAGAGAACACCAGCGCGCAGATGGAAACCACAATCGCAATCACCGTCAGGCGGATCGCCCCCGCATCACCGGAAAGGCTCTGCATCTCCGTATAAAGCGCCAGCGACAGTGTGCGTGTCTCTCCGGGGATGTTGGAAACGAACGTAATCGTCGCCCCAAACTCACCCATCGCCTTGGCAAACCCAAGGATCGCACCGCTCAGGATTCCCGGCAGCGCCAACGGCAGCGTGATCAGCAGAAAGGTTTTGAGCCGAGACGTCCCCAGCGAATGCGCCGCTTCTTCCAGCTGTCCATCAGACAACTCAAAGGAAAGCTTCACCGGACGAATAATCAACGGAAACGCCATGATCCCCGCGGCGAGCGCAGCGCCCGTCCAGCGGAAGGCGAACACAATGCCGAACACATCTTCAAAAAAGCTGCCCAACATGCCCTGCCGCCCAAACAGCACCAGCAGCACATAGCCTGTCACCACAGGGGGCAGTACAATCGGCAAATGCACCAAGGCATTCACCAGCGTATAACCGGGAAACTTCCAGCGGGCGAGAGCGTAGCCGAGCAGAACCGCAGGCGGCAGCGCAATCGCAATTGCAAGGCTCGCAACCTGCAGCGACAGCTGGATCGCTGCCCATTCTGCATCCGTCAGATAAAAGCTCAATCGCCGCTCACTTTGAAACCATGAGCCTGAAAGATCTTGCGCCCCTCAGCACTCTGCAAAAACTCCATAAATCCTTCGCTAACCTTGGAATGGCCAGAGGTCAAGGCTCCCGGAATAACAATAGCACGATGACTGTCCTGCGGTATTTCCGCAAGCACCCGCACGCCGTGTTCCACTTTTGCGTCAGAAGAATAGACCAGCGCCAAAGGCACTTCACCCCGCGCAGCAGCGGCCAGAGCAACACGCACATTCTCCATGGGAGCCACCTGACGCGCCACACTCTCCCACAAACCAAGGTTGGTCAGCGCCTCTTTGCCATAACGCCCGGCGGGCACCGTCTCCGGCTCTCCCATGGCCAAACGCCCATCCGCCAATGCAGCCTGCAAGGCCTCCGCATTCAGCTCAACAGCTTCTGCGCTCAGCGCCTCAGAGCCAACCAACACAAGCCCATTGGAGGCCAGCTCCACCACACTGTCATCCACCAGAACGCCATTCTGCACGGCATAGGCCATCCACGCATCATCTGCTGTCACCAGCACATCAGCAGGCGCACCGGCCACAACGTGGCGGGTGACGGTCTGCGACCCGCCAAAGGAGAACTCTGTCTTGGTGTTATGGGACTGATCAAACTGCGCGCCAGCATCTTCCAGCACATCCTTCAGGCTGGAAGCGGCAAACACCAGTATCCGCTCCGGCTCCTGCGCAAACGCACCAGCCCCGCCGCCAACAATCAGCGCAAGGCTTACAACAGCTGCAGAACAAAAACGCCAGAAACCAGTCACAATCAGGATACTCCATTTCGCGAGTCCGACTGGAACTATAAGGACCTAACCCACCCGAACCACTGACTCATATCAAGGCCCACGTGGGTTTCGTCAAGCGTATTCATCTCTAAGCCGCAATTGCTCTGGGCGCTTTCACCTTTTCAGAAAGGCCTTTCAGGTTCGCATCAAGCACCTTGCCCATCATCATTTTCAGCAGGGTCTGGCCCATCAGCCATCCAAGCGGCCCATACTTCATATGGTAATCCATGCTCCACACCACCAGAGACCGACCTTGGGTGTGTGGCTTTATGCAAATCTCCGCATAGGCTTCATGAAGTGGCATGGAGGGCGCCTCTGACAGCCGAACGCGGTATCGGTGATTTGTCTCCCATTCAGTCACCTCTTCAACGACGGAGTTGCCATCCTCAAAGTGACAGCGCCGCTTGGAACCAACCCCATCCGGCCCCTCTGTCAGAGCATCAACGGACTTCAACAGCGGAGCAAATTCATCGATCTGCATGAACTTGCCAAGCACATTCCAAATTGCATCCGCGCGGGCATCAATCATCAAAGAACGCTCAAAGTGTATCATCTGGATTTCCTCAGTCTTCGCAAACATCTTGCTTGGTGCTGAACCCTTGATACAGTGGCGCTGCTGACACCGTTATGGCAGCAGCATGACAGCAGGAGCCCGCAATGCGTCGCACGGAACGCCTTTTCCACATCATCCAGATATTGCGGTCCAGCCGGTCTCCTGTCACAGGACGCGCTCTCGCAGACGAGCTCGAAATCTCCCTGCGCACATTGTACCGCGACATGGCAGAACTCCATGGCCCAGCGCGTACCCATCACCGGAGAAGCCGGAACAGGTTACGTGCTCGACGATGCCTACGACATGCCACCATTGATGCTAACTGCCGACGAACTCGAAGCCGCTGCACTGGGCGCCGCATGGGTGGCAACACAGGCAGATCCATCCCTCGCCCGCTCCGCCAGAGATCTGGTCGCCAAACTCTCTGCTGCTATACCGTCTGAGCTACGCCCAATCATACTGGATGCTGGCGTCAAACCCATCGCAACCAAACCACCCACCAGCGATCAGTTTGACGGCGTCATCCTGAGACGCGCCATCCGAAGCAGAACCAAACTGCAGCTCACCTACAAAGACCAGAGCGAGCAACTCACCACCCGCATCATCTGGCCCCTGTTCATCGCCTATCTGGATAAGGTCCGCTACATCGTCGCGTGGTGCGAGAGCAGAGAGGACTACCGGCATTTCCGAACCGACCGAGTTCACTCCATGGAAGTTCAGTCCGATAAATACCCAGCCCGCCGCGCCTCTCTCATCAAGGGCTGGGAAGAAACCATAGCCTCCAAGCGACAAGCCTCAAAGTAACAACAGCTTACCAACCCAACTCTCCGGACATCCCTCAGGCCCAGCAAGCCAACCAATACAGCTAAACTTGACACCGCTCACCATAACTGTTTAGAAATATCTAAACAGTATAGAATCTACTAAACTATGATCGACCTGAACACCCACATTTGCCGCCC
>NZ_BAZK01000035.1 GCF_001310815.1 Pseudovibrio denitrificans JCM 12308 | reverse complement strand
CCAAAGAACGTCACATTTCACATCCTTCAGGCAAACCACCATACAGAAAAACCAAGTAAATACAGGTAGTTAAATTTCAGAGGCTCAACACAACAAGCCAGCTCACCACCCATTTCAGCCAAATATGCAGACTTAACATTTATCAAGTAGAAATACCTAAATCCTGTTTAATCTCAGCCTTTTAACCCCCTAGGACAAAAGGCCTGATTATGAGTAACAAGACTTTGTACGAACGCCTCGGCGGCTATGACGCAATTTCTGCGGTCGTCGACAACCTGCTCCCTCGCCTTCAAAGTGATGACCTCCTCGCACGGTTCTGGCAGAACCGCGGTGAAGATGGGATCGCACGCGAAAAGCAGCTGCTCATTGATTATCTCGCCAACAGCGCAGGCGGACCACTCTATTACACCGGCCGCGACATGGTCCTCACCCACAAAGGCATGGGCATCACCGAAGCTGACTGGGAAGCCTTCCTCGGCCACCTCAAAGCCACACTGGAATCCTTCAGCCTGCCAGAGGCTGAGTTCAACGATACAGTTGGGTTCGTCAGCAGCCTGAAAGAAGAAATTCTGGTTTAACACGCCAGATCATTCCCAAACCAAACATCTCAGCATCTCCCGGTACACAGCCTCATCAGCTCCAGCCGGGCGATGCCTTCTGCACATTTGACTTAGCGGCAGCTTTACCTCACTCTCTAAAGCAACTCATTTTCTGCTTATTGCGACACCCAAAAGTTTCATCATGCCGCTTTCATTGAGTGCTTATCTTATTCTCGGCCTTGCCATTGCAAGCGTCCCTTTCATCACCCAACCAAGGGTGCCACTTGCTTTAATCGCGCTCTCTCTGATTTTAGCGGTGATCGCAGGCATACTAAACACAACAGGCCTTCTGCTCGTCCTCAGTTGGGCCGTGGTCAGTGCTTTCCTCTTCAAGCAAAAACACCCTGTCTGGCTCTATTATGTGATGGTCGCTCTGTTGCTGCTGGCAGGCCATCTCGTCATGAAGCACGAAGCCCCCGGCTTTCACAATCTGCAGGTTCTCTCTGATGTGAAGACCAGCCCGGATGCCGTGCCATACTCGCTGTATCTGAACTTCGATAAGGCCGCGCTCGGCTTCCTACTGTTCCTCTTCGCCGCCCCGCGCATGCGCTCAGCAAAGGAATGGCTCCGCAGTCTGCGTATTACGCTGCTGTTCTTCATCCCAACAGCAGCCGTCCTCATCGGCGCAACCTATGCCGCCGGACTGGTGGTACTCGACCCGAAACTGGTGTCTTTCCTGCCAGTCTGGATGTTCGCCAACCTGCTGTTCACCTGCGTGGCAGAAGAGGCATTCTTCCGCCAGTTCATCATGGGCCAGATCATGGAGAAGCTGGGCCGCAGCTTCTGGGCAGGCACCGCCGCTCTGGTGATCTCCTCCCTCCACTTCGCCTACTACCATCTGGAAGGCGGCCTGCCATACGCCGCCTTCTCTTTCGTTGCAGGCCTGTTCTACGGCGCTACCTTCTGGAAATCAGGCCGCGTAGAAGCCGCCATCGCCGTCCACTTCCTCGTCAACCTCACCCACATCCTGTTCTTCACCTACCCCATGCTGGCAAAGTAAGGCACACCAAACACCACGATACCTTTTCCGTAAGGGAATGCTGCTAAGCAGTGTTGTGTAACGAGCTCGCCAGCCACGGCTTCGAGCTATCTCGGCAAAGGGTTGTTGAATGTCCGGATCACAACAGAGACTGCCACCCCGCTCAATCATCGCAGCAGCGAGTGGCAATGTTCTGGAGTGGTACGACTTCACGGTCTACGGCTTCCTCACCGCCACGTTGGCCACCCAGTTCTTCCCGCTAGAAAACCGGGTTGCCTCCGTCCTCTCCACATTCGCCGTGCTGGCTGTCGGCTATGCCGCACGACCGATCGGCAGTGTCATCTTCGGCCATATCGGAGACCGTGTCGGCAGAAAGGCCGCCATGATGATCTCTGTCCTGTTGATGGGCGGAGGCTCCCTCGCCATTGCGCTGCTGCCCACATTTCATCAGATCGGCATCACCGCAGCAGTTCTTCTCGTCCTGATCAGGATCATCCAGGGCATTGCCGTGGCCGGAGAATACACCGCCTCAGGCGTCCTTCTGGTAGAACAGGCTGAACCGGAACGCCGTGCACTCACAGGCGCATGGATCGCCTGCGCCATGATCTCCGGTTGCCTCATAGGCTCTGCAGTCCCCGCTGGCATCAGCCTCTTGCTTACTGCAGATCAGATGGCGGACTGGGGATGGCGCGTGGCTTTTGCATTCGGCACACTGGTCGCCCTCTTCAGCGCAATCATCAGGCGGCACATCACTGACACTGTGCTGGTCAAAAACCAGTCAGATCAAGGCTCACCAGTCTGGCAAAGCCTGCGAGATCATTCCGCCTTGATCGGGCAGATGATCTTACTGCTCATCCCAACAGCGGTGATCTACTTCGTGATTTACGTCTACGCAGTGTCATATCTGAGCGCTGACCCAAACTTTGGCTCATCAGCAGCGCTCAACGTCACAACGCTTAATCTGGTCGTGATGGCTCTGTTCATTCCCGTTTGCGGACTAGCTGCAGACCGGTTCGGCTTACGGCCAGCTTTTCTGGCAGGAGCTGTTGCAACATTCATACTGGCAGGCCCATGCTGGTGGCTCATGCTCCGCCCAGACACGGCCTCTGTCTTTCTCGGCCAGTTCGGCCTCACCCTGACAAGCACAGTCGGCTGGGCACTCTCCATCACAGCCCTTACCCTGATGGCCCCGGATCATCTGCGATGCAGTGTGGTAGCTCTGGGATATAATCTGAGCATGGCCCTCTTTGGCGGCACCACTCCCATCGTCGCCACCTATCTGGTCAACCAGACCGGCAGGGATTACGCCCCTGTCTACTACATCCTCCTTGCCGTCCTCGTCTCCATCCCCATCATCTGGCGCCTCCCCAAACTCATCGCCACCACACGGCTGAAGAACGCTTTGGCATAACGTTCAGCGCCTCGTGATAGAGCGAGCCGCCTATTGAAAAAACCAACGTGTTAAGCTGAAAATACGCTGCTCATCAAAGGGATGCTTTCTCCTATTTGATAGGAAGATAGACAACTCTGTAACGCGTACATTACCATCACTGCAATGACCGTTGAGCCCCCCTCATAAAGGCCAGCATAAACAACAACTCAGTGCGGAACGCGCGCTGACACGATCCAATGGGAGATTCCGCATGACACAACGCACTTCACCAAACATGGGCGAGTTCCTGCATCTTCGCGGTCAGAACCTGTCTAAGGGTGAGCCAATTGCGTTACCTCTGGTGCAAAGCTCCATGTACCATCTTCCAGGATTGCCCGAAGACTTCCCAAACTACGGACGTGTCAGCAACCCAACATGGACCCAACTGGAACATGCTCTCGCCCATCTCGAAGCAGCGCCTTGCCTTTGTTTTCCATCCGGAATGGCAGCAATTTCAGCAGCCCTCTTCGCAACGCTCAAAGCAGGCGATCGATTGCTCGTCCCGGCAGATGGCTACTATGTGACCCGCATCCTCTCCAGCCAGTTTCTGGCAAAGTTTGGCGTTGAAGTCTTTGAGCGCGACACTGCTGAGTTCACCACAGGCGGCTTTGAGGGGTTCAACGTCGTGTTTCTGGAAACGCCCTCAAATCCGGGCCTCGACCTACTGGATATGTCAGCAATCGCGTCTGCCGTAAGCGATGCAGGTGGCATCACAATCTGTGACAACACAACCCTCACGCCGCTTGGCCAGCGTCCATTGGATTACGGGGTCGATATCGTTGTTTCCTCGGACACCAAATCCATGGCAGGTCATTCAGACGCTCTGATGGGTCATGTCGCCACTCGAAACACTGAGATCTTCGATGCTGTCGAAGAGTGGCGCAAGTTTTCCGGCTGCATTCCTGGCCCACAAGAAGCATGGCTGCTGCATCGTGGTCTGGAAACGCTGGATGTGCGTTATGATCGGATGTGTAACTCTGCGGCCCTTCTGGCAGAACGCCTTGCAAAGCATCCTGCTGTCAAATCCATCCGCTTCCCGGGCTTAGAAAACGACCCAGCCCACACGCTGGCCAAAACTCAACAAATGCGTTTTGGTTTCCTCATCTCCTTCACCCTTGAGACGGAAGCTCAGGCTGAAGAGTTCATCAACTCATGTGCACTCCTGCGCCCTGCGACCTCCTTTGGCGGAGTTCACAGCTCAGCAGAACGCCGCGCCCGCTGGGGAGATGCAGTAGGCCCCGCCTTTATCCGTTTGTCCGTGGGATGCGAGCCAGTAGAAGAACTCTGGCAAGCCTTCTCAGAAGCTTGAGCGGGTTTCAAAAGAGCGGGCAGTCAGTTCATGAGTTCAGCCTCTTAGGCTGCTCAAATACAATCTGGTCTTCGCTGTCAAACGAGCCACTCGTCAAAGACAGCGAAGAAACCTCCAATCCAGCAAATGCTAACTGGCAGAAATCAGCGCCTACCCATAATCCAAAGCCCGAATATCCGGTTGGCGCCAGAGGAGGAAAATGAGGCCAAGGGCGATGGCGAAGCAGGTGATACCGGCGATGAACACGCCATGGATGTTGGCTGTCATCAACGAGGCGCCGGCAATAGCAAGGATGAACTGGCCGCCTGTTGAGCTTGAAATGGTGATCCCCATAATCCAGCCCTGCTCGCTTTCATCAACGGCGGCAGAAAACAAAGAGAACATGAGCGGCAGGGTCAGCGCAAAGGCCGCAACGATAGGCACCGTCAGGAAGTAAGACAGCCACGCCACGTCGTTCACCGTAAAGACCAGCAGCCCGACGCCCATCACAGTCACGCTCACAACAATGGTCGCCACCTTCGAAAACCGCTGCGATATTGGCCCCACCAAAAGCGAACTGACAAGCGCCAGAACCGATCCGAAAATGATCATGAGAATGCTGTTCTGCAGGGTATCGAACCCAAAGCGCAGCACCATGTAGTTGTTGAGGTAGATGTAAAAGGCACTCAGCCCCACCTCGACAAAAAGAAACACAGCACACAGCTTCAGGATTGTTGGCCGAGAATGCGCCCGCCAAAGAACGAGAAACACCTCCGACAGGCCAAAATCTATCTTACGCCGTGTCTGATTTGTCTCCTCAAAGAAAATAATGATCAGAACAATGTTGATCAGGATCAGCACCAGCGCCGCGTAAAAAGGCAGTTCCAGCGAAGCATACCCACCCATGATCGAGGGATCACTGAGCGTTCCTGCAAACAGCGGCCCGATGATCAAACCAAGGGCAATCGCCGCCGTCACATACCCCATATTCCGGTTTCTCTCGGCACTCGTGGTGCTGAGATCAACAAGAGCCGCTTGCGCAATTGGCTGATTGCCAGCAGAAAACCCGGTAATCGCACGCGCCAGCACAAGCAATGGCAGATTGGACCAAAGCAGCGCAACAACAGCCAGCCCGTATCCGAACAAAGCGCCAAACAGGCAAACAAGAATGGCCTTCTTACGCCCGATGTAGTCTGAAAGCTTGGAGATATAAGCGCCACCAAAAAACCAGCTGATGTAGAACGCCGCCGTCAAAAGACTGAAATCAATCTCCCGGATAGCTAGGGAATCTCCACGGGGAACAAAGGTACTGCCCGGCACCAGCACGAGGGTGTTGACGATCGGAAAGATCATCCCTTGCCCCATAACATCCACGAGGACAAGGAGAAGCAATGCAAATCGAGACCAACCCATCGCTTCACGCCTTTCGCGCTTCACATCAGCAAATGCTCACCGGCGGCACCAGCATCCTCAGACAGCTTAACAGCCTGATCACTCCACCACACGCAGATGCTTTTTCTTTTCAAGCACTTTGAGTACGTTGGCCAGATCGTGGCCGCGTTTGAGGATCATGCCGCCAGCGCCAACAACACAGTAGGCGCCTTGTTTGCGGGCAAGTTTGGGGTCTTTTTCAATTCGGTAAAGCGGCATTTCGCTGGAGCGGCGGAAGATGGCGAAGATCGCCTTGTCTGTTCCGTGGCCGATGGCGTAATCGCGCCACTCGCCACTGGCAACCATGCGCCCGTACAGCCTGAGGATCTGATCGAGTTCCGTTCGATGAAAAGCAACTATCGGTTTCGGGAGGTTCGGTTTTCGTTTAACGGCAGTGCTGTTTGAGCTACCATCAAGAGAGCGAACGCTCCCCGACACTATTGCAATATCATCCCCTTCACTCATGAAGGCCTCCCGCGTTCAGATCCTGTGGTCAGGCACCCGCTGGAAAGACGAAGCTCAGCTCCCTCATCCGCGTTTGCACCGGGGCAATCTGGTTGAGCACGCAGCGTGATTTTGGAAATCCGCGACACACTTCAAGCCATCGACAAACCCATTTTACCACATAATCCGTCCATCCTGCGGCAAAGCCTGAAAGAACGCAAGTCAGGCACTTTTTGTTGCCCGGCAAAGGTACCCCTCAGAATTCAGAGTACACGCTAAAATTGTCACAGTAGTTTCTCTATTTCGCCCCAATTGGGTCATTGAGGAGCCACGAATGCCAGCCAAATTATCGTTGTTGCCCAAGCAGGTTCGGTTCTGTGGAGCTGTGGTGATGACTCTCACCCCTACCCCCCATTGACCCACTCGTCACAGTGCTGAAGGAGAACCGAACCGCTTCCCCCTACAACTTATTGCTGCGAGAATTCGCGGGGTCTTATTCAGTGAGGCCGAGGGAAAGACCACCACCTCCAAGTAGTTTCGGCTGGCTTGTACAATCCCATATACCCGCCAGAAGTCCGGCCGCATCCCGCGCCAGCTTGTTCGCATCCTTGGCAGCGCGCGCATCCACGTAGCCGATGTGACAGGTCTTGCCCTGCCCCAGCTGCGTGATCACCAGCACCTGTCCGCGATAAAACCCATCCGCATCCGCTTTTTCAGCACCAGCAACATCCGCCGGAATATCCGTATGCCACCGCAAAATGGTCGCCACAGGCTCGCCGCCCTCCAGCACCCACTCGATGGTGGTGCCGAGCCGGTTCCACGGGCTCAGGCCCTGCGTGGCAGCGGGCTCGTCCCGCGCCATATCACCAAAACTAACGAAGAACCGCAGGTCGCCTTCAGCTACATACACGGGGATACCGTTATACCCCTGACACATCCACACGGCAGAGCCCTCTGCACGATCAGAGGTCACTTCCTGAAGCTTGCAGGTCTCGTTCAAATCAAGGGTGGAATAAACACTCTCAGCCCAAGCCTGACTGCACATAAAAATTCCGGTCATGGCAACAATGAGGAACTGAAAATTCTTCAACATCAAGCACCCACTTATCCCAGAGTTATTCGTCAGAAATTACTTGGACGAATTACGCAAGCTCAACAGCGAAATATATCTTGCAAGACGCCGGTGCCCCTGTAATACAGGCAGCAAATGAAATTGGAGTATACATAAATGCGTATCGATCGTATTCCCGTCGGTAAGAACCCGCCTGAGGACATCAATGTTATTATTGAAGTTCCAGTTGGTGGTGAGCCGATCAAATACGAGATGGAAAAAGAATCCGGCGCAATGTACGTCGATCGCTTCCTCTACACCCCTATGCGTTACCCAGGCAACTACGGCTTCGTTCCACACACCCTGTGCGGTGATGGCGACCCAATCGACGTTGTTGTTGTGAACCAGCGTCCAATCGTTCCAGGCGCTGTCATGAGCTGCCGTCCGATCGGCGTTCTGATCATGGAAGACGAGTCCGGCCAGGATGAAAAGATCATTGCTGTCCCAAGCAGCAAGCTGACCCGCCGTTATGAGTCCGTACACACCATCGAAGACCTGCCTGAAATCACCATCAAGCAGATCGAGCACTTCTTCGAGCACTACAAAGATCTGGAGCCGAACAAGTGGGTTAAGATCACCGGCATTCACGGTGCTGAAGAGGCAAAGCGCCTCATCGTAGAAAGCATCGAGCGCTACGGCAAAGAAGAAGGCTAAGCCCTCTTTCTTACAAGCCTACAAAAAAGCCCGGGGTTGCGTAGAGCCCCGGGCTTTTTTCATATCATCAGATCACTGAGACTTACCGCTTGCGTGGCAGCACCAGACCGCACACGGCAATGATGCTCATGGCAGTCGCGTAGATCACGTTCAGGCCAGCAAACGACAGGCCGAAGATGCGGAACTGAGCAACAGAGCAGCTCACCACTTTGGTGGTTGCAAGGCTCTGCAGCATATTCGCAGCGGACCCCAGCTCCATGCTGCCGCCAGCGGCACAGTCATTCGGGCCAAGCCAAAGTTCCCACTCCGCGCCAGCCTGATAGAAGCCAACACCGCCGCCATACAGGAAGCCACCAGTAGCCCCCAGCAGCGCCAGCACGGAAACCCAGCGCAGCTTCTCGATACGGGTGAAGATCAGCGCCAGAATACCCAGCACCAGACCAGCATAATAAGGGTTACGCTGAATGAGACACAGCGGGCATGGCTTGAAGCCGCCAATAAGCTCAAAACCCCACGCAGTTGCCAATGCAGTGGCACTTCCCAGTGTCACCAGCGCAGCACCAGAGGTGAGCGGGTCTTTCAGAAGCAGCGCAAAAAAGCGTCCTAGCATTTCCAGTTAACCTCTCCGGCGAGCTTCCGGAAACCCTCTGTCTCCGGCAAACCCGCACGATCACAACGAACAAGGCGGCTGTTGCGTCTCACAAAACGCCAGCAGCTAGATAAACTTTATCAGAGCGAAGCCACCCACCAGCAGCACCACAAACACAGTGAACACCAGCGCAAGCCGCTTCTCGATGAAATCCCGAATAGCCGGGCCAAACAGGTACAACAACCCTGCCACGACAAAGAAGCGGATACCGCGCGAAACGATGCTCGCCACGATGAACACTGGAAGATTCAGAGCAAAAACGCCACTCGCAATAGTAATTACTTTGTACGGAAATGGCGTCAAACCAGCGATAAACACAAACCACCAGCCCCAATCATCAAAGATCTGCGCAAACTGGTCGAATTTATCCATGTAGCCGTAGAACGCGAGGATAGGCTTTGCCACTTCCTCAAACAACACGGCACCAATCAGATAGCCCAGCAAACCACCCAACACAGAAGCAATGGTGCACAGCCCGGCATAAAACCACGCCCGATGACGCTTGCTCACACACATCGGAATAAGCAGCAGATCCGGCGGCAGCGGAAAGACAGAGCTCTCAGCAAAAGCAACTGCGCTCAGTGCATGAGGGGCACGCGGTCCGGCAGCAAGAGAAAGGGTCCAGTCATAAAGGCGACGCAGCATAAGTCAGCAGTGCTCCAAACAATCAATCATTCAGTCGAAGAATACAGTTCATTTCACCGTGCGGTAACATTCAATAACGGCCCCACGCTGGACTCCTACCCCAATCAACAGCAGCAATCACAGGAATATGGCTGTAAATGTGGCCTCGCCCTTTTTATCCCCCGTAAATATATATGATTACAGGAACACAAATGCTGTGGTTAGCTGAATCAAAATATTGACGCCATACCCTATCTCGATATATTTCGCCCTTACCAACCGTTGCCCCTGTGGCGGAACTGGTAGACGCGTCGGATTCAAAATCCGATTTCTTCGGAAGTGCCAGTTCGAGTCTGGCCAGGGGCACCACTCTTCTCTTCCCAAAAATTTCAGCAGCTTTCCACCAACGCTACACGTGCGTGTTCACTGACGTACTCACGCCAACGGATGGTGGTCTTCCACGAGCTTTTGCAGGCGCTCTTCCAGGACGTGGGTGTAGATCTGGGTGGTGGAGATGTCTGCGTGGCCGAGCAGTTGTTGCACGACGCGCAGGTCAGCGCCGTTCTGCAACAGATGCGATGCAAAGGCGTGGCGGAGCACGTGCGGAGAAACCTTGTTGCGGTCAATGTCCGCTTCCAAAGCCAACGCCTTCAGATCACGCCCAAACGCCTGCCGCGTAAAATGTCCGCTTTCGCCGTGAGACGGAAACAGCCACACACTGTCTGCATACGCACCAACTGCCGCACGCAGACGCACATACTCCACCATGGCAGACTGCGCCCGGGGCGACAGCGGAACAGCGCGCTCCTTACCGCCCTTGCCTTTCACGGTGATCAGGCGGCTGTCACGGATCGCAGCAGAAACTGGCAGAGAAACAAGCTCGGAAACACGAAGACCCGTGGCATACAAAACTTCCAGCAGAGTGTAGATGCGCGCAGCTCTGATCTGCTTGGCATCACTATCATGCGTGATATTAGCTAACTCTTCGGCCTTACCAATCAGCCGATCCACCTCTTCCTCGCTCAAAACACTCGGCAAAGTCGCGGCTTTCCGCGGAGAAGCAACGGTTCGCGTCGGATCATCATCACGAATATCCTCCGCATAGCAGAACTGATAGAACTGGCGCAGAGCAGAAAGACGACGCGCCTGAGAGGACGCAGCAAACCCGCGATCTGTCAGATCAGAGAGGTAGGCGCGCACATCTGTCACCTGCACAGCCAGCAGATCAACACCTTGCGTAGTCAGGAAACTATCAAAATCTTCCAGATCGGTTCGGTAGCTTTCCAGCGTGTTGAACGCACTGACGCGCTCAACGCTTAGCATTTCAAAAAAGCGTTCAGTCTCAAGAGTTCGACGCATAAAAAGCCTATTCGAAGCCTTCCTTTTGAATTTCAACGATGATTTCGCGTGGCTCCGGCTCAACATAGCTGACGAGCAGGTACATGCTCAGCACAGCGCCCGTAACGATCAAACCTATGATAGACAGCAATCGCGTCAATGTTGGCATGGCAGAACCGGATGCTCCCGTATAACTTGACCGCGCATCTCCGAAAAGTGGTCGTCGGTTTTCGGATAAAGCTACGCGACACGATAAGGTTTTGAAGCATTTCACTCTCATGCTTCAAGTCACCCCGAAAGAGGTGGGGTGTAGCAGTATACTTTACAATCAAAAATAGACCGTTTCACTGTGCAGGTTCAACCCAAAGGCACTCCGTGTACCGCCTATTTCGCGATATCCTCTCAGTGCAGGGTCCACACCCCGCACATTCTGTAGAAAAGTAGCCGTTAAATCCTATCAAACACACTTAGCCTAGAACCTTGACAGGACACTGTGTGATAATGTCAAAGCGTAAGTAAGAGTAGATGAATCGGCGAGGGCGTGGACGATGATAGGCAAACGACACAAAGTCAGACAAAAAACGTCAACGGCAGCAGAATATTTTGAAGCGCTGGGCAATAAGCCGATTGTACTTGTTGGCATTATGGGATGCGGCAAATCCACTGTGGGGCGCCGTCTGGCACAATATCTCTCTCTCAACTTCGTTGATGCAGATACAGAGATTGAAAAAGCGGCAGATCGTTCTATCTCAGAGATATTCGCTGAACACGGTGAAAGCTACTTTCGGCAAGGTGAAAAGCGTGTCATCGCCCGTCTGCTGGACGAAGGACCACAAGTCCTCGCAACAGGTGGCGGTGCCTTCATCAATGAAGAAACACGCTCCCGCATCAAAGAAAAGGGCATCTCCATCTGGATGAAGGCTGAGCTGCCTGTCATCATGACCCGCGTGCGCAAGCGCCCAACCCGGCCATTGCTGCAAACCGCGGATCCTGAGGCAACCATGCAAAAGCTGATGGATGAGCGCTATCCGATCTACGAAGAAGCGGACATGACAATCTGGTCACGCGATGTGACCCATGAAGCTGTGATGGAAGAAATCCTGATCGCTCTGGAAAAAGGACTACCGCCTCTGACCGATGAGGCACCTGAAAATAATGAGGTTGGAAAGTGACAAAAGAGAATAAAGCCACAGTCGTCAATGTAGAACTCGGCGACCGTAGCTATCCAATCCTCATTGGCCGCAATCTGCTTGAACGCGCCGGAGAAGAAATCTCCAATCGCCTCCCCGGTTCCAAAACAGTCATCATCACAGATGAGACCGTAAAGAAGCTCCATCTGAAGACACTGGAAGAAAGCTTCCAAGCTGCAGGTGTTGAGTACAGCACGCTTGTTGTACCGGCGGGCGAAAAAACCAAACGCTTCGAAATCTTCGAGCACCTGTGTGATGACATCCTCGCTCTGCGCCTTGAGCGCGGCGATGCCGTTGTCGCCTTAGGCGGCGGTGTTGTGGGCGATCTCTCCGGCTTCGTCTCCGGCGTTGTGCGCCGTGGCATGAAGTTTGTGCAGATCCCAACCACCCTGCTCGCGCAGGTCGACAGCTCTGTTGGCGGCAAAACCGGCATCAACTCCCGCCATGGCAAAAACCTTCTTGGCGTCTTCCATCAGCCGCTCTGGTGCTGGCGGACACGTCCGTTCTGGACACTCTGAGCCCGCGTGATTTCCGTGCAGGCTATGCAGAAGTGGCCAAGTACGGCCTGATCAATGATCCGGAGTTCTTCGAATGGCTGGAGAGCAACTGGGAAGGTATCTTCTCTGGTGGGCCTGAGCGAGATCAGGCAGTTGCACATTCCTGCCGTGCCAAAGCAGCTGTTGTTGCAGCGGACGAACTGGAATCCGGCAACCGGGCACTGCTCAATCTCGGCCACACCTTCGGCCACTCGCTGGAAGGTGCCGTCGCCTATGAGACTGAACGACTGGTGCACGGAGAAGGCGTTTCCATCGGCATGGTACTGGCCCACGAGTTTTCTGAGCAGCTTGGCCTGTGCCCAGCAGAAGATACCAAACGTGTCATCGCGCACATGGAAGCCGTTGGCCTGCCAACCCGCATTGATCAAATCCCCGGGCAGTTACCGCCAATTGATACTTTTATGGACCTAATCGCACAGGACAAAAAAGTAAGTCGCGGTCAGCTCACTTTTATCCTTACAAAAGGGATCGGCACTTCCTATGTCGATAAAACTGTAAGCGCGGAACCCCTCCGCGCGTTTCTTGAGGAGAAACTCGGCAAATGACGGACTACGCTTTTTGGGCTTCCGTTGTCGCAATTGCAATTTTGCTCGTCCTATCGGGCTTTTTTTCCGGGTCGGAAACGGCCCTGACAGCTGCATCACGCGCACGCATGCATGCGCTGGTTAAATCCGGGAATAAAAGAGCGTCTATTGTTGCAGGACTGATCGAGTTCAGAGAGCGCCTCATCGGCGCCCTGCTGCTTGGCAACAACCTGGTCAACATTCTGGCCTCCGCACTGGCAACCTCCCTGTTCCTGAAGCTTTTCGGTGACGCAGGTGTAGCTTACGCCACATTGGTTATGACCTTGATGGTTCTGATCTTTTCAGAAGTGCTGCCAAAAACATGGGCCATCGCCAACGCAGAAAAGTTCGCACTCAGTGTGGCACCGGTCGTTCGTGTACTGGTCATCGTCTTCGGTCCGATTGTTGCTGCAATCGAGGTGATTGTTCGCCTTGTACTGCGCATTTTCGGCATCCGCATCGATGAATCCACCGCTGTGCTGTCCGCTCACGAAGAGCTGCGCGGCACGCTGGACCTTCAGCACAAAGAAGGCGGACTGATCAAAGCAGACAAAGACCGTATCGGCGGCCTGCTGGATCTGGCGGAGCTGGAAGTCTCCGACGTCATGGTCCACCGCACCAAGCTGTTCGCGCTCAACGCTGACCTGCCACCGGAAGAGCTGGTGGAAGAAGTGCTGGCCAGCCCGTTCACCCGTATCCCGCTGTGGCGCGATGATCCGGACAACATGGTCGGCCTGCTCCACGCTAAAGACGTTCTGCGCGCAATCGCAAACCTCAAAGGCGACATGGCGCGGTTTGAGCTGGACAAGGTCATGAGCCCGCTGTGGTTCGTACCGGACACCACCAGCCTGCAAAACCAGCTTAACGCCTTCCTGAAGCGCAAAACCCACTTCGCCCTCGTGGTGGACGAGTACGGCGAAGTGATGGGCCTCGTCACGCTGGAAGACATTCTGGAAGAGATCGTCGGTGAAATCGCAGACGAACACGACATCGAACTGCCAGGCCTCAAACCTCAGGCAGATGGTTCCGTCATCGTCGAAGGTTCAGTCCCGATTCGAGATCTCAACCGCGCAACCGACTGGAACTTGCCAGACGACGAAGCAACCACGATTGCGGGTCTGGTTATTCACGAAGCCAAGATGATCCCTGAAGAGCGTCAGATCTTCACCTTCACGGCTTCCGCTTCACAGTTCTGAGCCGGGAAAAGAACCGCATCACACGCTTGCGCATGATGGCGCTCAACCCACTTCAGGACGCGAAGAAAGCATCCAAATAAAAATGGGCCCTGCGGGGCCCATTTCTATCTCTGCGGTTCAATAAAAAACGCAGAAATAACGCAAAGCGCTCAAATCAACGCACATAACAACGCAAACGCGTGAAAGGCTAATGTCTACAACGTACTAGCCATTTGCCGCATTGATTTAGTGCTGCCAATATACCAAATATGACTTAGTGAGATTTGGCTTCAATGGCGAGCGCATGAATGCCTCCGGCGATCTCCTCAGCCACGCATTCGTTTACTGCACGATGCATAGCGACGCGGGACATACCCTCAAAGGCTGTGGATATGATCTTGATCCGGAAGTGGGTTTGTCCCCCTTCGCGCCAGCCGCCATGGCCGCGGTGGCTCTCGGATTCGTCGGTGACTTCAAGAAGCTGCGGCTTGAACGCTGCTTCCAGTTTAGTGATCATGATGTCTCTTGTGCTCATGTTTTCTGTATCTCTCACGAAGGAAACCGTCGTCAAGGCCTTGCCTAACAGGGTCACTTTTTTCTATTTATACCGGCTACCTGCTTTAAGGCAGGTGCTGTTCCAATCGCAAGGCAACTGAAAACCGAAAAATGAAGCAAACTTCCTCCATTTTCGACAGCATTCGCGTTAAGTCAAATAAAGACCGCACTCAGAACACCGACGGGCCTAAGTGCGAATGGGACGGCTGTGACAAGCCTGGCACCCACAAAGCACCGAAAGGTCGCGACCGGGAAGGCCAATACTTTCACTTCTGCGTAGACCACGTAAAGGCCTACAACAAATCATATAATTACTTTTCTGGAATGGATGACGACAGCGTTCGCCAGTATCAGCGCGAAGGCATGACCGGACACCGTCCAACCTGGAAAATGGGTGTTAACTCCAAAGCAGACGCCGCCAACGCCCGCGATGGTAGCCGCTCCAGCATTGGTGGAGACAACGTCAACGACCCGCACGACTTCTTTGCCGGAGCCGCCGGAGGCCGCCGCCAACCACAAGAGCCGCAACGTAAGGTGCTGGCACTTGAGAAAAGGTCATTTGAAACTTTGAACCTTAGGGTAACTGCCCGTGGCGCCGAGATAAAAACCCGCTATAAAGAGCTGGTAAAGATTCATCACCCTGATGCCAACGGCGGAGACCGCTCCTCGGAAGACCGCCTACGCGAGATTATTCAGGCCTACAACGTGCTCAAGAAATCCGGTTACTGCTAGGTCATCCGTTCGACTAGTTCCCAGATCTCTTATGATTTTCTAGATTTTCATTACCCCGATTTCGACGTGGGGCCGCGGAGGAAAAATGATAGATACGATGCAGACCGCTCAAACCCTGCCGACCGAAACTATTTCTGTACGTGAAGTCTTTGGCATCGACAGCGACATGGAAGTGAAAGCATTCGCTGAGCCGAATGAGCATGTTCCTGAAGTTGATCCGGACTACCTCTTTGATAAAGCGACAACTCTCGCAATTCTGGCAGGTTTTGCAAGAAACCGCCGCGTAATGGTCTCCGGCTACCACGGTACTGGTAAATCAACCCACATCGAGCAAGTCGCTGCCCGCCTTAACTGGCCTTGTGTGCGCGTAAACCTCGATAGCCACGTCTCTCGTATCGACCTGGTTGGTAAAGACGCCATCGTCGTAAAAGACGGCCACACCGTAACCGAATTCAAAGACGGCATCCTGCCATGGGCGCTGCAGAACAACGTTGCTCTCTCTTCGACGAATACGATGCAGGTCGCCCGGACGTGATGTTCGTGATCCAGCGTGTTCTTGAGGTTTCCGGTCGCCTGACCCTCCTCGACCAGAACCGCGTGATCCACCCTCACCCGGCTTTCCGCCTGTTCGCGACAGCAAACACTGTCGGCCTTGGCGATACATCCGGCCTCTACCACGGTACACAGCAGATCAACCAGGGCCAGATGGACCGCTGGTCTATCGTGACCACCCTGAACTACCTGCCTCACGACAACGAGGTAGAGATCGTTCTGGCGAAGTCTCCGCACTACAGCGGCGCAGAAGGCCGCTCCATCGTTTCCAAGATGGTCCGCGTGGCAGATATGACCCGCAGCGCCTTCATCAACGGGGAACTATCTACCGTGATGAGCCCGCGTACAGTGATCACATGGTCAGAAAACGCTGAAATCTTTGGCGATATCGGCTTTGCCTTCCGCCTGACCTTCCTGAACAAGTGTGACGATACCGAGCAAGCGCTGGTTTCTGAGTTCTACCAGCGTTGTTTCGGGGAAGACCTTCCTGAATCAGCGGCAAACATCGTCATGAGCTAAGGGGAGTTACATGGCAGGTACCAGCAACTCCTCTAGTAAGAACAAACCTGCCAGCCAGCCATTCAAGCAAGCGATGGGCTCTACAGTCAGGGCCATCGCGGGCGAACCTGAGCTGGAGGTTGTTTTCTCACCGGATAAACCGGGTATGACCAGCGGGCGCGTACGCCTGCCGGAACCATCCCGTACGATGACAAAGGAAGAAGTCGCGATCACCCGTGGTCTTGGCGACTCCATGGCATTGCGCCTTGCTTGTCACGATCCGGCAGTGCACTCCAAGCACGTCCCTCAGGGCGAAAACGCACGCGCTATCTTCAACGCAGTCGAACAGGCTCGCGTCGAAGCCCTTGGTGCTGTTCGCATGCCGGGCGCTGGCGACAACATCGACGCCATGCTCGAAGACCGCTATTTCAAAGGCAACTTCGCTGAAATCACCGCCAAAGACGAAGCGCCGATGCAGGATGCGATCGCTCTGCTGGTGCGCGAACGCCTGACAGGACGCGAAGTCCCGAAAAGTGCTCAGCGTATGGTCGATCTCTGGCGTCCATTCGTGGAGGAAAAGGCGGATCACGAGCTGAACAAACTCGTTACTCGCATGGACGATCAGATCGCATTTGCCAAGCAGATGCGCGATCTCCTCACCTCTCTCGACATGGCCGATGAGCTCGGTGAAGAGCCAGAGGACGACGACGAGAACAACGACGAAAGCCAGCAAGATCAGGAAGATCGCTCCGATACGTCCGGTGACATGCAGGAAGATCAGGGTGATCAGGAAGGCGCTCCTGAGGAGATGGAACTTTCCGGCGAAGAGCAGGAAAGCGGCGAAACCGAAGGCGTCGACAGCGAGATGCAGGACATTTCCGAAGAGGATATGTCCGATCAGGCTGAAGAGCCGGGCGAACAGGAACGCCGGGATCATCCGTTCTCCAACCAGCCTTCTGCTGATGAGTATCGCGTCTTCACACAGGCCTTCGATGAGATCATCGCTGCCGAAGATCTTTGCGATCAGGAAGAGCTGGATCGTCTCCGTGGCTTCCTTGATAAACAGCTGGCATCCTTGTCCGGCGCTGTCTCCCGTCTGGCCAACCGCCTGCAGCGAAAGCTCATGGCGCAGCAGAGCCGGTCCTGGGACTTCGATCTGGAAGAAGGCATCATCGACAGTGCCCGCCTCCATCGCGTCGTAATCGACCCATTGCAACCTCTTGCGTTCAAATGGGAAAACGATACCGAGTTCCGCGATACCGTCGTGACACTGGTGCTCGACAACTCCGGTTCCATGCGTGGTCGCCCGATCACCGTTGCAGCCACGTGCGCAGATATTCTGGCGCGTACACTGGAACGTTGCGGCGTGAAAGTGGAGATCCTTGGCTTCACCACGAAGGCATGGAAAGGTGGCCAGTCTCGTGAGGCTTGGCTCAAGGATGGCAAACCATCCAACCCGGGCCGCCTGAACGACCTACGCCACATCATTTACAAGTCCGCAGATGCCCCTTGGCGCCGCGCCAAGCGCAACCTCGGCCTGATGATGCGTGAAGGCCTTCTGAAGGAAAACATCGACGGTGAAGCTCTGGATTGGGCACACAAGCGTTTGCTTGCTCGTCCAGAACGTCGCCGCATCCTGATGATGATCTCAGACGGCGCACCGGTAGATGACTGCACACTCTCTGTGAACCCAGGCAACTATCTGGAAAAGCATCTGCGTAATGTGATCGCCGAGATCGAAAACAGATCTCCGGTCGAACTGATCGCAATCGGCATTGGTCACGACGTAACGCGCTATTACAAACGTGCAGTAACAATCGTGGATGCTGAAGAGTTGGCAGGCGCTATGACAGATCAGCTCGCTGACCTGTTTGATGAGCACAGCAGCCAAGATCACGGCAGACGTCGCGGACGCCGATGAAGCTATCTCGACGTATATTTTTGACAGGAGCAGCGGCCGCAGCAACAACTGCAGTCGCTGCTTCTTTGCCTTTTAGCGAAAGCGAAGCCCAGCAAAGCGGTTTTCAGCCAATGAAAATCCGCTCTAAAGAGATCAAACGCTTCAAGTTCTCCGGTGGCCAATCAGAGCAATACGGTCCCCTCCTGTTTCTAGGCGGCCTTGAGCTGAGCAGCTCCAATGGGCGTTTCGGCGGCTACTCTGGTCTACTGACACTTAACAACGGCACAGACATCATCGCCGTGTCAGATCGCGGACACTGGCTGCGTGGCCAACTCTCACAGTCATCCCGAGGAAAGCCCCAAAAGCTCCTCAACGCTGAAACAGCTACTTTGCTGGACAGTAAGGGTAGAAAACTCAAAAAGACTTCCAGAGCCGATACAGAAGGCCTGAGCATCGGCGGCTCCGCCAGCGCACCTCGCATCTTCGTAAGTCACGAAGGCAAAGGCGGCATTATGACGTATCCTCTGAACCTGAAAACAGGCGAAGAGCGCGCAAAGCACCTGCTGATCCCTAAAGAGATCAGAAGCCTTGCTAGAAACAAAAGTCTTGAGTCTGTAGCAGTTGGCCCACCAAACTCTCCCTTATCAGGGTCGATTATCACCATCGCTGAACGTGGAAAGTCGCTGGATCACCACAGACCTGCATGGATCATCGGCGGCCCTAAGGAAGGCAAGTTCTGGATTAAGAAGCAGGGCAACTACGATGTCACGGATGCAGCATTCCTGCCCAACGGCGACCTGTTGATCCTTGAGCGCCTGTTCAACCTCTCAGAAGGCCTTGGGATGCGCATCAGGCAGCTGGATGGCTCCAACCTGAGGCCAAACCACCTCCATACAGGAAAGACGCTCCTGACCGCTGATTTCAGCTATCAGATTGACAACATGGAGGCTCTGAGCGTTCACAAGAACACCTTCGGAGAAACTGTTCTCTCCCTCATGTCAGATGACAACAGATCATTCCTGCAACGCACAGTCCTGCTGCGCTTTGTTCTGACAGACAATGATCCTTTCAGAGAACCGTTTGAACGCGCGCCCAAAGAAGCGAAGATCGTTCCTAAGCCCAAGTCCAAGCCGAGGTAAGCAGGCTTTAACCGCACCCTGAAAAGCAAAAAAGGCATCGGAGCAAATCCGATGCCTTCTCAAATTCTTTTAAAACGATCAGCTTATCCGCGCTGCGGAGCAGGTACCGCGCCGATTACTCCCAAAGCGATGCGGTAAGGAACAAGCATGCTCATCGCTACGAGGATCTTCACGCTGAAGTCGCCAACTGCCCAGGAAACCCAACGAGGAACTTCCAGAGCGAACACACCAAACAATGGCGCGACCTCTACCGCAAACGCATCGTGATAACCCAGAAACGCAAACTGTGTAGCAAAAGCAAGGCTAAAGAACAGCGCAGTATCGAGCATGGTGCCGAGCGTGGAGGAGACCACAGGAGCCTTCCACCAGCGACCATCACGAAGACGATGGAACACAGTCACATCGAGCAACTGAGCAATCAGGAATGCACTTCCTGATGCAATTGCAATGCGTGGTGTTGCCAGAACGATAGAGAGTGCAACAGCAACAGCGAAGCCCGCATACACGACTTTGCGCGCAGCAGCAGGACCAAACTGTCGGTTAATCAAATCAGTTACAAGGAATGCCACCGGATAGGTGAAAGCACCCCATGTAAGCAGGTCTGCCAGATTAACAGCCCCGAGCATTCCCTGAACAGGAAATTGAACGAGGTAGTTCGAAGCGACGACCACTGCGGTCATTGCCATAATGGCAAGAGCCAGTGGTCGAGCAGTATTCGACTTAGTCACGCTCAATCCCTTTCAAGAATGATGTGATTAAGCAGCTGCCTGACGACGCTTGATTTCGGTGCGCAGCAGACGTGCTTTTGGAGAAAGCTCAGCTTCTGCAGCTTTCATCAAGAATGCGTCCAGACCACCACGGTGCTCAACAGAGCGCAGTGCGTGTGCAGAGATACGCAGCTTGTAGGTTTCGCCGAGAGTATCGCTCATCAGAGAAACGTTGCAGAGGTTTGGCAAGAACCGACGACGGCTCTTGTTGTTTGCGTGAGACACGTTGTTGCCGGTCATCACGTCTTTACCGGTAAGTTCGCAGCGGCGTGCCATGAGGGTCACCCTTTTAATTTGTAGGCGCCCTCATTTTTGGGCGCATTCTGTTAAAACCGGCAGGTCGCGGACGACATAGTCACGCGGAACCACCTCCGGCCCTGTACGGAAAAGTTGGCTTGCTATAATTAGTACAGCAGAATTCGTCAAGGCTTTGCTGCCTATTTGCCTGTTCGAAGCCCATATTTCAATCAAAACTCGAACAAACTCACATCTCTTAACCACCGTGTTACCATGTTTAGGTAGTTTCATATTTCAATGACTTTGAATTTTTTGTTCAGTTTCCTGAGTTCTCAGGCTGTCAGGCGCCAATGTCTGCGGCTGCGGAGGTACAGTATCGTGCGAGTATCAGTTTCTAAGATTTGCAGTTTTGCAGGCAAATCGAGCGTAATAGCCGTCGCAGCACTTTCATTTGGCACACTATCACAGCTGCGCTGGGGAAAACGGAACGCCTCGGCGGTGTCTACAATATTTCTTATGCAGGTTTCACTGTGGGAAAAGGGTCTTTCTCACTCATCCTTAGAGACAACGCCTACTCCGCAAAAGTCGGCATGGAACCAGCAGGCATCGGAACTCTCTTCTCCACAGGCAAAGGTGGAGCGCAGGCCACAGGCTGGATGAAGGGCGGTAAAATTCTGCCAAGCACCTACACCATGGCCTCCCGCGCATCTAACCGTGACTTCTATGTAAACCTCGGTCAGGGCTCAGGTCACGTCCGCACTACTCAGGTCACTCCGAAATACAAACCTTCCAAGACCCGCGTTAAGGTTACCGGCCAGCACAAACTCAATGCGATGGACCCATTGAGCGCAGCAATCGTTCGCGCACCGTCCCGCTCTAAAGTGCTTGATCCATCAGTATGTAATCGCAAACTGCCAATCTATGATGGCTGGGCACGCTTCAACATCAACATGAAGTTCAAGGAAGTACGCGAGGTCTCCGGCAACGGATACAACGGCCCTGTCGTCGTCTGCTCTGCACGCTGGGAGCCGATTGCCGGGCACCGCCCGGAAAGAAAGTCAGTTCAGTATCTGGCCAACAACGCCAATATTGAGACATGGCTGGCACCGATTGGAAACACGCGCATTCTCATTCCTTATAAGGTCTCTATTCCAACTGCGACGGGCACACTCGTTCTGGAGGCTTCAAAGCTCAACATGCCGCAAACGTCAGGACTCCGCAAAAAAACAGCTTCCCGCTAGGATTTGCACTTTAATCCAAGATCTTCTTGTTTGAAGGGGTTCAAACACCCACATTTGTGCTGCAAAGCCTTGACAGATGACCCAGCTGTCGCCAGTGTCGCGCCAAAATTATAGCGCGGTCCAACGCCTTTTAGTCGGCGGGTCAAGCCCGCTGATTGTTACGAGTGAATATCCAATATGCGCAGTTACCTCGAATTCGAAAAACCAGTTGCTGACCTTGAAGGCAAAGTACAGGAATTGAAGATCCTGGCTGAAGGTGGGGAAGCGGTTGATGTGGAAGACGAGATTGCCCGTCTCCAGGAAAAAGCAGATCAGGCACTCAGCGACATCTACTCTCGCTTGACGCCTTGGCAGAAAACTCTGGTGGCCCGCCACCCAGACCGTCCACATTCACTGGACTACATCAACGCTCTGATCACAGACTTCACACCTCTTGCTGGTGACCGCAAATTCTCCGAGGATTGCGCAATTATTGCAGGCTTTGGTCGCTTCCGCGGTCAGTCCGTTGCAATTCTTGGCCAGGAAAAAGGTAACGACACCGAAAGCCGCCTGAAGCACAACTTCGGCATGGCTCGTCCGGAAGGTTACCGCAAAGCCGTCCGTATCATGGAACTGGCTGATCGCTTCAACATCCCTGTTGTCTCTTTCGTAGACACCGCAGGTGCATACCCAGGCATCGGCGCTGAAGAGCGCGGCCAGGCAGAAGCAATTGCTCGCTCTACCGATATGTGTCTCGGCCTTGGCGTTCCAAACATCTCCATCGTCATTGGTGAAGGCGGCTCCGGCGGCGCGATCGCGATCGCCACCACCAACCACGTGGCAATGCTGGAACACTCCATCTACTCTGTGATCTCTCCGGAAGCAGGCGCATCCATTCTATGGCGCGACAGCACCCGCGCACAGGACGCAGCTACCAACATGAAGATCACTGCAGAAGACCTCTCCGGCTTCCGCATCATCGACGAGATCATCAAAGAACCAATCGGTGGTGCACACCGCGCAAAAGAGATCGTTATCGATCGCGCAGGATCCAGCATTGAGAACGCTCTGAGCAAGATGGCAGGTCAGTCCGCAGACGACCTCAAGAAGCAGCGTCGGGAGAAGTTCTTACGCATAGGTCGTGAACTCGGCTGATTCGAACCTACGATTTATTGTGGGTATCCACTAAATTTTTTATAAAAGGCATCAGATATACGTCTGATGCCTTTTTTGTTTGATCCAATCAAACTCGGGGGAAAGTGCATCTTGGGGAATACCCCTCAATCTCAGAGAGAATGATCTGTGGTAAGATTCGATCAACCTTAACCCAGATAGTCTAAGTGTAGAGTCGAGATTGGGGTTCGGGCAAACTAGCCCCAGCATGGTGGGTCAAGCACATGATTAAAGTGTTTCAGGGAGAGTCTGGCAAGAACGTAAAGCGCGCCGCTGCGCTTGCGCTGGCACTAACGCTAGCCGCTTGTCAGGGAACAGAATTTGGCGCTGAAAAGCACCAGCAGCCTGTCAGCAAAAGCCTTTCCAACCGCATGAAGTCCAAGGACATGGAGCTCAAGTCTCCAATCATGGTCCGACTGTTCAAGCAAGAGTCCGAGCTGGAAGTCTGGAAGCAGACCAAATCTGGCGAGTATGCACTGCTTGAAACATTCGATATCTGCAAATGGTCTGGCAAACTCGGCCCGAAATTCAAAGAAGGCGACCGCCAGGCCCCTGAAGGCTTCTATGAAGTCACTCCGGGCCTGATGAACCCGTTCTCTTCTTACTATCTGTCATTCAACCTTGCTTCCCAAACAAGTTTGACCGCGCCCACGATCGCACAGGTTCAAATCTGATGGTCCATGGTGCCTGCTCTTCTCGTGGCTGCTACGCCATGACTGACGAGCAGATTGCAGACATCTACGCTCTTGGCCGCGACAGCTTCCTGGGTGGTCAGAGAAAGTTTCAGGTTCAGGCGTTCCCATTCCGCATGACACCAGAAAACATGGCAAAGAACGCAAGTTCCGAGCACTACGAGTTCTGGCGCATGTTGAAGCGTGGCTACGACCACTTTGAGGTCACCAAACGCCCACCGGCTATTGAAGTCTGCGATAAGAAATATGTCTTCAACGCGAAGGCAGACCGCCGTGGCACCAAGTTCAACTCTCGCGCAGCCTGCCCGGCTTACACAGTACCTGAGCACATCGCAGTCGCAGTTGCTGAAAAGCAGGCCAGAGACGCGCGTGAGACAGCTGAAATCCAGATCGCAATGGAAAACAGCAAACGGCGCAAAGAGAAGATTGCAGCATTCTTTGGTGGCACCTCCACAACCGATGTTGCAAAGGCAGAAGCACCAAATGCAACGCCTGTGAATGTAGAAGCCGCAAAAGTTCTGGCACTTGCAGCGGAAGAGCCATCCCCGGCTCCAAAGAAAGCATCTGAAACAGAGCGTGCCTTCAACTACTTCACATCCCTGTTCTCAAATAGCCGTATTGGCGAAGAGAACAAGGTTGTTGCAGAGGTCAAGGATCCGTTCCCGGCAGCCCCTGCCCCACGCATCAAACCGCAATTGTGACGCTGCGTTAATCGAAACCTAGCCTGGCTCATGTACGCTGGTCTCAATGAAGATCAACAAGTCAGGTTAGGCAGATGCCAGGCTCAAAAACCTTCTTTGGCAAGTATCACAGCAAAGAGTACATCAACGAACGCCGCCACCTGCGCGGCCTTCTGGGCTATTACATCAAGTACATCCCCATGTCGTGGGGTGTCCGGCTTGGCCTCTCCTCTGGCATCCTGACCAGATATGGCGTTGAACTCACCCCCAACGTCTTCGACGCAACCTTCCGCATGTGCTGTGAAGGCGGCTACGGCACATTCCTCTCCAGCTATATGGTGGACTACGAAAAGCCCTTCATCATGCTGGACATTGGTGCCAATCAAGGCCTCTTCAGCCTGCTTGCCGCTCAAAACACCAAATGTCAGCAAGTCATAGCCTTTGAACCTGTTGCCACCACATTTCAGCTGCTGGAACAGAACATCGAGCTCAACCTTGCCACCTCACGCATCAAAGCAGTGCAGGCAGCTGTGTCCGACCATGCCGGACAAGCTCGGATCTTCCTCAGCAAGACCCATAGCGGCGGCGCCTCACTCAGCCAAAGCACAGTGCACTCCTCTGACAAAACAGAGGAGATCGAAACCGTATCAGACAGCAACTCAATGAGATGATAACAGATGACGTTGATGTGGTGATTAAACTGAACGCAGAGGGCCACGAGGAAACCGTCGTCAAAGAACTCATAAAGACGAACTTCTTCCCGCAGGTTCAGGCAATCTTCTATGAAAGAGATGTTCGGTGGACTGATCCCAACATGCTCAAAAACCTACTGGAGGAACAAGGCTTCAAGAGCTTCAAACGCGTTGGTAAGGAGCCGCGCCTCGATGTCCTTGCAAGCCGGGAAGCCGACGAAGCTTAAGCCCAGATAGCCATCCGCAAACCGCGTTCATCCCGCCCAAAGTCAGCAGGGAACGGCTCCGCTTGCCCAGTCAACAACCGCTCCGCAATCACTGCATTAACAGCAGCATCCATCAGATCATCCCGCGCTGCCCCTTTAGGTGGCTTCTGATCCAGAAAGCTGGCGGTGTAGTCATATTGCACAAGCAAGTCCCGCCGTGCATCTAAGCCCGCAGGGTAGCTGCTCCCTTTGACCTTCTTAGGGACCGCAATCGGCTCCTGCCCGTTTAAACGCCAGAAGGCCACCTCGGGATGAACCTCAAACACCCGCTCTTCCAGCTCAGGTGTCATCAGCTGATCAATCTCGCGGATTTTCGGGAAGATATGGAATGCCTGTTTAGAGACCTTCTTCGGCGGCGTGGAATGCGCCAGCGCAGCAGAACAAGCCTCGCGATAATCTTCGCAGTAAATCGCAGCACGTGCCGGAATGGAAAACACCGTCGATTGCCGCATCCCAAGAAGTGGCCGAACCGCCTTCTCCGGTCCGCGCCCTACACTGCCAATCTGCTTAGGCAGTCCAATCGGCATATCGACCGCTATCTTTTGAGGCTTAAACTCTGAAGCCAGCAAATCAGCAAAATGCGGGAAGATTTTCACTTCAGAAGGTCGGTCAGAACCAACCCAGCGGAAAACAGCGATCCACCCAGCTTTACAGCCATCAACACCAGCGACACAGACGGGTGCAGATTGAGCTGTCTCAGGCACGCTCAGGAGCCTCTACCACGCGGCGACTATTCACCAATGCCATCGGCTGGATCAGCGGATCCTGATGCTCCGAGTAAAGCAAATCGTCAGAACCAACTTTCACAGAGCGAGCAACCAGCTCAAATGTTGAAGCAGTCGCTTTTTTCAACGCCTCTTCGTCACTCTGGCCACTCAAACTGCGCGCCAGATAAAGCGCCGCCAGCAAATCGCCAGTGCCATGCGGAGCGCCCTGCACTTCTGCATGCTCAATCGCCAGACTTCCACGCGGGCCAACCAGCAAGTTGGAAATGGAATTACGCCGGATAGCAGGAGAAGACGTCACAATCGTCCGCTCCACCTGTAGCGTACGCGCCGCTGCAACAGCTTCATTTTCCATCTCGGTACCAAACCCACTCAGCCACGCAAGCTCATAGCGGTTTGGCGTGATAACGTCTGCCAAAGGCAACAGCTGATCGCGAATAGCTTCAGCGATAGGCTCAGCAACATAAAGCCCGCCTTTGTCACCGATCACAGGATCGCAGAGATAAACCGCATCATCATTACGGCTCTTCACCTCTTCCACGATCTTCGCCACCTCAGTAACCTGAGCGGCGTTTGCCATATAACCAGAGATGACGCCTTTAACGGAGCTCAGCCGGTCACTCGCACAAATTTGTTGGGTGATCTGCGTAAACGCTTCTTCACTGGCAGAAATCCGCTCACCTGCACCTTGCCCCGGATGCCACGGCAGCAAAATAGTAGGCAACATCCAGACATTGAAGCCCATGCGCTCCAGTGCAAACACAGCGCTACGCGTGCCAACACAGCCACTGACGACCTGAGAGGAGATCACCAGAACCGAAGGTTTTTCCTTCGGGGCATTGTCTCTGATTTTGTGCTCTACTTTTTTGACAAACCGCTCAAGCGACATCTAGGAAATCTCGTGTTCTGAAGAAACGCCGGTACCATAGCGCTTCTCGATATAATCCAGAACCATCGCTTTAAATTCATTAGCGATGTTCGGCCCACGCAGGGTAACAGTTTTAACACCGTCAACAAACACAGGTGCAGCAGGTGTTTCACCCGTACCCGGCAGGGAAATTCCAATATCAGCGTGCTTGGACTCACCCGGACCATTCACGATACAGCCCATAACCGCAACGTTGAGCTCTTCAACACCCGGATACTGCTCACGCCATTTCGGCATGCTCTCGCGAATATGTTCCTGAATGTCTTGCGCCAACTCCTGGAAGACGGTGGAAGTTGTACGGCCACAGCCCGGACATGCCGCAACAATCGGCACAAAGCTGCGGAAACCCATAGTTTGCAACAGTTCCTGAGAAACCTGAACCTCACGGGTACGATCTCCACCCGGCTCAGGTGTCAAAGAAATACGAATAGTATCACCAATGCCCTGCTGCAGCAGAATGCCCATAGACGCAGAAGAAGCCACAATGCCCTTCGTTCCCATACCAGCTTCAGTCAGACCAAGGTGAAGCGCATAATCACAGCGCTGTGCCAGATCTGTGTAAACAGCAATCAGATCCTGAACCTGAGACACCTTCGCGGACAAGATGATCTTATCGCGGCCAAGCCCAAGCTCTTCAGCGCGCTGAGCAGATAGCAAACCAGACTGGCAAATCGCTTCGCGCATCACTTCCTGCGCAGTCAGCGGAGAACCCTCTTCCTGGTTCTTATCCATCAGATGTGTCAGCAGCTCCTGATCAAGGGAGCCCCAGTTCACGCCAATGCGCACAGGCTTATCGTGCTTCATCGCCATTTCGATGATCTGGCCGAACTGCTTATCCTTCTTGGTTTTGAAACCAACGTTTCCCGGGTTAATCCGGTACTTGTCGAGCGCTTCAGCACAGTCAGGATGATCTGCGAGTAGCTTATGCCCGATGTAATGGAAGTCACCAACCAGCGGAACATTGACACCAATGCGCTGCAAACGCTCTTTAATGCGTGGCACAGCAGCAGCAGCTTCATCACGGTCAACAGTAATACGCACCAGCTCAGAGCCAGCACGTGCCAATGCAGACACCTGCGCGACAGTGGAGTCCACGTCTGCAGTATCGGTATTGGTCATGGACTGAACAACAACAGGCGCTTCACCGCCAACAATCACCCCACCAACGTCGACAGCCACAGAACGACGGCGCGGAAACGGGGAAGAAATATAGGTTTGGCTCTTGTTAGTCATGATCATTCCACTGGGATAAATCTTTAGGCAAGCAAGTGCAGCATGCAGCCCGCCCTGTCAACTTTTTAGCGCACTCTCAACTCAGTTTGATGTCATCTCCAGACACCATCATGCTCCCCAAGATTTCACAGTAAACCTCTCCTCGGAATGATGCTAGGTCCTCAGCATCATCGGGAAACACAAAATGCCAGAGAGCTTTTGACGCAACGCACGCATCTCTAACCTTACATTAAGGACAAAAGACAGATTGGCGGTCACTTCTGACCTTTTTGCACTGCACGCTAGATAACTATGCTTTTTGCTAATGCAACCAGACTAAAAAGTGGCGCAAGCTCACACCAACTCATTTTTCAATACATTTGGTCAGGAGACTCAAAATGCTCTCAGGGAAAACCGCTGTAATCACTGGCTCCACCTCCGGCATCGGCCTTGCTTATGCCCGTGCAATGGCGAAGCAAGGCGCCAACATCATGATCAACGGCTTTGGGGATGCAGACGCAATCGAGAAAGAGCGCGCAGGTATCGAAGCCGACTTTGGCGTGAAATGCGTTTATTCTTCAGCAGACATGACCAAGCCTGACGAAATTCACGCTATGATCCACGAGGCCCACAAAACCCTTGGCTCTGTCGATGTTCTCGTCAACAACGCAGGTATTCAGCACGTTGAAGCGATTGAGCATTTCCCGGTCGAAAAATGGGACGCCATCATCGCGATCAACCTGTCTTCCGCATTCCACACCATCCGCACGGCAGTGCCTTACATGCGCGAAGCAGGCTGGGGCCGTATCATCAACACCGCCTCCGCACATGCTCTCGTCGCCTCCCCCTTCAAGGCAGCTTACGTCTCAGCCAAACACGGCATCGCAGGCTTGACCAAAACAGTTGCTCTGGAAGTGGCAGAAAACAACATCACGGTGAATGCCATCTGCCCGGGTTATGTCTGGACTCCTCTCGTTGAAAAGCAGATCCCGGACACCATGAAGGCACGCAATATGACTGAGGAGCAGGTAAAAAAAGAAGTCCTGCTGGCCGCTCAACCAACCAAAGAGTTCGTAACCGTAGAACAGGTTGCTGGTCTTGCCGTGTTCTTGTGCTCTGATACGGCAGCTTCAATCACTGGCACTCTATTGCCAATCGATGGTGGCTGGACAGCTCAATAACCAAACCTACGATTTCCCAGCTGTTCTAATCTGGCGACCCACGGAGGTCCATATGGCAACGCCTCGGAAGACTGCGAAGAAAGAACGGAAGAAAATCAATCTGGCCTTACAAGGTGGAGGAGCCCACGGCGCCTTCACCTGGGGCGTTCTGGATTGGCTCCTGGAAAACGAAGACTGGGAAATCATCGGTATTTCGGGCACCAGCGCCGGAGCCATGAACGCCGTTGTAATGGCAGATGGTCTCGTGGAAGGTGGTCAGGAAGGTGCTCGCAAAGCCCTCACCCGCTTCTGGAAGTCAGTCAGCGCAGCGGGTGAAACCAGCCCGTTCCAGCGTAACCCGCTGGATGTGTTCATGGGAAACTGGAGCTTGGACAACTCTCCCATGTATCTCGCCTGGGATCTCGCTTCACGCGTTGTTTCGCCGTACCAGCTCAATCCTATGAACTACAATCCGCTCCGTGATCTCGTCGAACAGCAGATCAACTTCGAACGTGTTCGTAGCTGTAAAGAAGTGGACGTCTACGTCGCCGCCACCAATGTGCGCACGGGTAAGATCAAAATCTTCGCCAATGAAGAGCTGACGCTCGACGCTGTTATGGCCTCCTCCGCCCTGCCGCATATGTACCAGGCCGTCGAAATTGGAGACGAAGCGTATTGGGACGGCGGCTTCATGGGCAACCCACCGCTCTTCCCATTGTTCAAGCAAGGCGGACACACGGACGTTCTGCTCATCCAGATCAATCCGGTTGAAAGAAACGAGCTACCGCACACCGCCCAGGAAATCTCAGAGCGCCTGAACGAGATCACATTCAACTCCACCTTATTGCGCGAGCTGCGTGCGATCGAGTTTGTGACACGACTGATTCAGGAAGGACGTCTGGACACGGACAAATACACCCGCGTGTTCATGCATCGCATCGAAGCAACAAAGGATTTGGCCCCGTTTGGCGCCTCATCAAAATTAAATCCACAATGGGAATTTGTGGAACTGCTCCACGACATCGGCAGGCAGGCAGCTAAAAAATGGGCTCACGATAATTACGACCATATCGGCAAACAAAGCACGCTCAACCTCGATCACGAGTTTAACTGAGCGTAAATGCAATGGTTAACACTCCCAAACCGCGTTGCAAATTGCAAAGCAGCAAAGGTAATCAAGCTGTAAAATTAACCTGCATTTTGGATGGAAACGATGCAGTCACCCCAGATCTTGTGCCAAATTTTTCTCTCAAAACTGGCACAGCTTTTGCTCTTAAATAAGCAGCTGATATCAAGGTACTGCGTAATCAGCTTTAGAGAATATAGAGAGGGTTTTTGAGCGTTCTTTCAAAGCCCTCTTTTTCTTTGGCCAATGCATCCACGCTACACACAGGCCTATTCGAAAAAAATCGTTTTATCCCTAAAAAACTCTTTCAAAAAAATCAGCGTGCCAACCTTTTGGCAAGATTTTGGCGTTAGGAAAGACACGCTGATTGTTGAGTTATGCGTATTCAGCGCTACGGCGGGAGAAGCAGGCGTTTGCGACCCGACTTGCTTCTTCCGCTCACAAGCCTTCAAGCACATCTCTTAGCCCTTGATTTAGTAAGGAACCCCCGCTCTAGCAAGGGCAAAGGGCCTTATTCGACGGATATCACACCACGATCCGCGTTGCACGTAAAGCGTGTTCACTATTTCACGATTACAATCTTGGCGTTTGAAGCGCCATTCGCCTGAATCAAACTGAACAGCCTCTTCGCATTTTTCGGGTGCAACCGAACACAGCCATGCGATGCAGGCGCTCCCAACCGCTTGACCACATCCGTCCCATGAATGGCATAGCCTTTATAGAAGAACACTGAGTAAGGCATCGGCGCGCCGTTGTACTTCCTGGAGAAATAACGCTTGTGCATCCGGGTTGGCTTAAAGGTTCCCACGGGCGTCCTGTACCCACGCCGCGCAGTCGACACTGGCCATGAATGGCGCACCTTCCCATCGACAAAAATCCGCATGGTCTGTTCGGAGATATCAATTTTAGCCAGCACCTTGGAAGACGACGCCTTGGCTGGAACCATAAGAAGTAAGCAAATAAACAGCAGTCCTGAAATAGTAATTATCGTACGCATACTGAAGCCCCCTCACTCAACGCAATACTCGTCGTGAACTAACACGAGCCCTAATCTGAGTCTTTCATTAAGTTATTCTAAGGAGATTATTACCGACGGCGACAAAGCTGATACTTCAATAATGAGGTAATACAACTTTCAATATCAATACTGCATACATGCTTCTATTTTCATGAATATACACCCAGCTTCACTTCAAGCGGTGTTTTATTTTTAGATAGCTAGATGAAAACTCACCACAAGCAACAAAAACAAAAGCCCGGAACCAAGTCCGGGCTTCATTCATAAATCAAACTGTAAGTGCTAGCCGCTCTAGAACATGTCCCAGGCAAAGCGATAGGTAGCGCCAAATCCAACGGACCACATGTTGTCGTTTTGAGTGATCGGGCTATCCGCAGCCTCACCAATCAAACGATCATACCCACCTTGCAAGTGCAGACCAATTGTGTCGGTAAGCGCATAACTTGCACGAACAACACCGCCAACGCTCTTGAAACCACCTTCAGCGGTATAAGGGCCGGAAGGTCCACCAGCCGGAACACTGAAGTATGTGTTCATATAAGAACCATCCGCAGCATCAACACGCGGACCAAACACAAACGTCAGACGATCAGTAACCTCGGTGATCACATCGATACCAGCACGACCGACAAACCCGCGGTGACCGTTGAAGCCATGGCGCACCTCAATAAAGGCGCGGAACCAATCATGACGGAAACCACCACCAAGACCAATTTCACCGGCCCAAGGCACACGGCTCGTACCATCCAAAGATCTGGAATCTGAAGGATTACGCTCACCTACAAAGCCAAAGGATGGGTAGATGAAGACACCCTGCGTTTCCCCTTCCTTCACCTGACCAAAGCCTGGCAGATAAAATCTTGAAAACGCAATCAACGGCAACGGGTAGATGATGTACTCATCGGCGCCGTCATATTTTGGATTAACAAATCCAGCAACGCCGATATCCATTACGTATCTCTTGCTGGCTTGCTCGTCAGTCAGGTCGCCTGGCGTGAAATTATCTTCTGCCAGCGCGTGACTGGAAACGGAAGCAAGCGCTAAGCCTGCAAGAATACGAAATGAGGCGGTCATAGGTGCAGCCTTGATCGGAAGAAACAATTACCACCTATGATATACGTTTTGCCCCGATTTGCAGACCTGTAGTTTCAGGAGTTTTCTACAGACTGTTGCGCATAGGCACCACAAAAATGAACCAGAGACAGTTTTTTCATCCCTTTTCACATTGGGTGAGTAAAACATGGTCATCAATTCCACGTGAAGCTGGCGTATTTTCTTCAATATCTTCAGTAAACATCCCGATAAAAAGCCCAGTTGAATCAACAGGCACACGATCTTTGCAGATATTTTCCTAGGCTTCTGGACAAACGCAACGTCAATTTCAAATATCGGGAAAAATAATCCGCTTGGTTTCAGAGCCTTTGCCGATTATTCCTAGAAAATTCAGTGATAGTGGCTGTTTCTCTATCCAACACGAAACAAAAACAAAGCCCCCAGCCATTTGAAAGGTGCCAAACACATGTTTCTCAGCGTCTTTGAAATTTTCAAGATCGGCATTGGCCCGTCATCCTCCCATACCATGGGCCCGATGACCGCCGCTGCACGTTTTCTGGATGAACTGAGAGACGGACGACGGATATGGCCCGGTGCCGGCGCACCAAAGCGCCTCCGCTGCACGCTTCACGGTTCTCTGGCATGGACCGGCAAAGGCCATGCGACCGACAGAGCCGTTGTGCTGGGTTTAGCAGGCTGCACCCCGGAAACATTGGATCCGGATGAAGCCGAAGCCCTTGAGAAGAAGATCGCCAAGGAAAAGAAAGTCCACCTGCCAGACCTGCCTGAGCTGGACTTCGATCCGGACAAAGACGTGATCTTCGACTTCGAAAAAAACCTGCCCGGCCACGCAAACGGCATGGTGATCGAAGCCTACGATGCTCAGGATCGCCTCCACCTGCAGGAAACCTTTTACTCCATCGGTGGCGGCTTCGTTCTGACGGAAGAAGAGCTTGACCGCATGAAAGCAGCGGAAGCTGCTGGCAATGACGCTCCCGATGAAATCAAAGGCATGCCTTATCCATTTGCCACCGCAAAAGAAATGCTGGAGATGGGGCAGAAATCCGGCAAGACCATCGCTCAGATGAAACGCGCCAACGAGATCACCTCGCTTGATCCACAAGAGTTGGACAGCAAGCTCTGGCAAATCTGGGAAGTTATGGACGGCTGCATGGAGCGCGGCCTCAACACGGAAGGTGAGCTACCGGGTGGCCTGACTGTGAAACGTCGTGCTGCAGCCATCAAGCAGCAGTTGGAAGATGAGCGCGGCAACAACATGAGCATGCCTCATGTCGCCAATGACTGGCTCTCCGTTTACGCCATGGCTGTGAATGAAGAAAACGCAGCAGGCGGCAAAGTTGTCACCGCACCAACAAACGGTGCAGCAGGCGTAATCCCCGCAACCGTCAAATATTATCGCGAACATTGCCCGGGCAGCAACGACGAAGGTATCAAAACCTTCCTGCTCACCGCAGCAGCAGTCGGCGGCATCATCAAACACAACGCCTCTATCTCCGGCGCAGAAGTAGGTTGTCAGGGCGAAGTAGGCTCAGCGGCAGCCATGGCAGCAGCAGGTCTCTGCGCAGCTCTTGGCGGCACAAATGAACAGATTGAAAACGCTGCTGAAATCGCGCTGGAGCATCACCTTGGCATGACCTGTGACCCAGTTGGTGGCCTGGTTCAGGTACCATGCATTGAGCGCAATGGCCTTGGTGCCATCAAAGCAGTTTCAGCGGCCTCACTGGCGCTGCGCGGCGACGGCTCTCACTACATGCCACTCGACAACTGCGTAGAAGCCATGCGCCAGACCGGCGTTGAAATGAACGACAAGTACAAAGAAACCAGCAAAGGCGGTCTGGCAGTCAACCTGCCAGAATGCTGATCAATCAGGCTACGGTGGCGGCAGGTTTCTGCCCCACCATCATCTGGCGTTTTGTGCCATAGCCTTTGATACGCTCAACATCAAAACCCGCAGTCTGCAAATTCCGGCGCACCCATCCGGCAGCTGTGTAGGTGCCGAACGTGCCGCCAACAGCAGTTTTCTCACCAACAGCCAACATCAGATCTCTGCCCCAAAGTTCCGGGTTCCGTGCAGGATTGAAACCATCCAGGAACCAGGCATCCACCGGGAATGACAGCGTAGGCAGCATTTCGCGCGCATCACCAACACCCAGCAGCAGCCGCACTCCATCAATGGTAATCGGGTTCCAACCCGGCTGAGGGTTCCAGGCTGCTAAAAGCTTGTCTTTAAGAGTTTTAAGCTCGGGCCATTGAGAAAGCGCTTTATCAATCTCTGCGGCTTCCATCGGATAGAGCTCAAACGAAACATAAGTCAGCTTCGCCCGCTCCGCCTCGGGCAAGCTCAACAAAAGCTCCAGAGTGGCCAGAAAATTAAGTCCGGTTCCAAACCCCAACTCGGCAATGGTAAATGACGGAGCATCCTTCCAGCGTTCTGGAAGCTTGTTACCCTGCAGAAATACGTAGCGCGTTTCGCCTAATCCACCCGCTTTGGAGTAATAAGTATCTCCAAACTGCGACGCATACGGCACATTCGCATCATCCATTCCAATTTTGGGCGCTCTGTCATATGTCTAAGCCAAATCTCTAACGTACAAATCGGTTGGGCTTATACCCCAACCTGGGAAATAAAAAAACATGACCTACGATATAGTTGTTGTTGGTGGGGGAATTTTCGGACTCAGCGTCGCTAAAGCCGCACTCGGAAAAGGCTTGAAAGTCGCTCTTCTGGAAAAGAACACAATTGCTTCGGGTGCAAGTGCCGGTCTTGTCGGCGCTTTGATGCCTCACGTTCCTAGTCAATGGAACGAAAAGAAGCAGTTTCAGCTGGACGCCCTGATCGAACTCTCCGATATCGTAGCAGAGCTTGAAGAAGCCACAGGCATGACCGTCGGCTACAGCCGTGCAGGCCGATTGATCCCGCTCTACACCGAACACAAGCTCGAACACGCCCTCTCCCGCGTTGAAGAAAGCAAGCAGCGCTGGAGAAGCGATGAAACCGGCTTCACTTTCAACGTGGTGAAAGAAACACCGTTCAGCGACTGGCTCACACCGGAAGCAGCACCGCTCGGCATCATCTGGGATACTCTGGCGGCACGCGCCAATCCACGCCTCGTGTCAGCTGGCCTCAAAGCTTTCCTAGAAACCCGTATCGATATCATGGAACACACTGAGTTCCTCAGCTTCGATGAAACTACCAGTACCGTCTCACTCGGAAACGGCGAGACCCTGACAGCAGATCGTGTCGTTCATTCCGCAGGCTATGAAGGATTTGGGCCGCTCAGCGAAATAGCAGGCAAAACCATCGGCATGGGCGTAAAGGGACAATCCCTTCTGCTGGAATACAAAGCTGAAAAGCCTCTGCCGGTAATCTACGATGATGGTATCTACGTTGTCTCCCACGCCAACGGAACTGTCGCTATCGGTTCCACCTCAGAGCAGGAGTGGACCAGCAAAGAGCCTGTAGAAGCTGACATCCAGACCATGCTCAAAAAAGCAATTGGCTTCTGCCCGTCCCTCAAAGGCGCACCCATCATCACCCGGT
Source organism: Pseudovibrio denitrificans JCM 12308 (assembly GCF_001310815.1). Lineage (GTDB taxonomy): Bacteria > Pseudomonadota > Alphaproteobacteria > Rhizobiales > Stappiaceae > Pseudovibrio > Pseudovibrio denitrificans. The sequence goes on along the minus strand of NZ_BAZK01000035.1, from coordinate 5,749 downwards.
GGGCTGGCATCCGTCCAAAATGCAAAAAACGTGATCCATTGGTTGGCCTCATTCCAGGCACTGAGAAAACGTGGGTGGCAACCGGTGGCTTCAAAATCTCTTATGCCATCTCTCACCGCATCGCAGCTTGCTTGATGCAGGAAATGTTCCCGGAACAGGGCAAACCAATTCACCTGCCAGAGAGCTTCAAGCCTACCTTCCACTTTGGCTAAAGCAAATCACCATAGCCCGTAAGCGGTATGCCCCTCCATTTCAGGGGCATACCGCTACCGGCAATTGGCATTTTTTCATGGGCTCATTGCGGAAATTAGCTCTAAATATAGAAAAATGAGGCATACTGGATCTTGCAGGTGCCTCAGTTCAAAGTTACATGAAGAACAACTCTGTTTCCTGAGCTCTGTCTTAAAGGAAGCAATTTAGAAAGTTCATCTCCGCAAACTTGGAGTTTAACCAGTCCATGCGCGCTATTCTTGATGTCGTTTTCATCATCTTAAATCTTTACACGTGGGTCATTATTGCAAACGTGATCTTCTCGTGGCTCTACGCGTTCAACGTGGTGAACTCGCACAATCAGTTCATCGCTATGATCGGACAGACGCTCTACAATCTGACAGAGCCGCTCCTGCGACCGATCCGCCGAGTCCTGCCTGCAATGGGTGGACTGGACCTTTCACCGATTGTGCTGCTACTCGGCATCTTTCTCATCGAGCGCGTCATCGGCCTCTACATCTACCCCTACGTATTCTAAGTAGTGGCAGACGAACGCCCTTGGAAACTGCAGGCTGACGGAATTCTCATTACCGTCCGCCTCACCCCCAAATCCTCCAAAGATCAGATTGAGAAAATCGGCACACAGTCTGACGGACGTCCGCTTGTCCTAGCGAGAGTTCGCGCAGTGCCGGAAAAGGGCGCAGCAACAAAGCCGTTGCAGCCCTGTTTGCAAAAGCACTCTCTGTTCCAAAATCTTCAACTGAAGTGATTGCAGGCTCCACGGCCCGCATAAAAACTCTGCGTGTTCTGGGTGAACCGCAGGATCTGGCAAAAAGGCTAGAAGATCATCTCTCCTAGCCTTTACAGCATTTAGTCTTCCAGCTTACGCGCTTCTTCTTCCAACATGATCGGAATGCCGTTCCGAATTGGATAAGCCAGCTTAGCAGCGCGAGAAATCAACTCCTGGTTCTCAGCGTTGTACTCAAGCGTTGTCTTCGTCACAGGGCAGACCAACAACTCCAGAAGCGTCGGTCCAGCTGCGGCGCTTCAAATTCGCTCATAGAGCCCTCATTCATCTCTTATCATTACCTGCATCACTGAAGAGTGCTGCCTGCACCACCGTTGCCACGTGCCAGCTCCACTTCAGCCAGCGCAATCAGCGTATCCGCACGCACTTTCAGATTCTCTGTCTCCAACAGAGCCTGCTTCTCTTTAGGTCCATAAGGACTCATCATGCACAGCGCATTGACCAATACCTCTGTCGAAGCAGAATTCACGCTATCCCAATCCGCTTCCAGATCATTCACGCTCAAATACTCCTTGAGCGTTGAAAGCAGCAGCTCACGATCCACATCGTCTTCACCAAGACCTGTCTTCAGATCACTGGCAAATCGGGTCGGATCCACATGCCCACGACGGAACGGCGCACGTTCTTCCAACTCACCACGAAGCTCAAAGCGGGAAACACCGGAAAGCGTAATCAGATAGCGGCCATCGCCACTCTCCTGGAAACCGGTAATACGCCCCATACAGCCAACGGTGCAAAGCTTTGGCCGTCCGGCCAACTCTTCATCGCTTGTATCAAACTGCGGCTGAATCACACCAATCATCCGATCAGTGCGCAAAGCACTGTCGATCATCGCGGTGTAGCGCGGCTCAAAAACATTGAGAGGCATATGGGAGCGCGGGAGCAAGATAGCTCCCGGCAAAACAAACAACGGTACAACCTGCGGCAGGTCATCCAGACCTGCGTAGGTCGCATTTCCAACAGTCATCGAGGCCACTTAAGTGCTCTCCGCTCTTATCATTAGGCCAAGATTACGAGAATAAAATTGAGGAGAGTTTACGGCGACCGTAAACAGCACCTGCATCTTTGAAGCCCCAGGCCTCAAAAAACTGCAGCAACTGCTTGCGTGCACCATCTTCATTCCACTCGCGGTCACGGCGAATAATTTCAATCAGCTCATCAACAGCGCCAGTCTTGTCACCCTTACCACTCAATGCAAGCGCAAGGTCAAAACGGGCCTGATGATCATCTGCATTTGCTTCCACGCGCTCACGCAACTCAGCTAGATCGTCCAGTCCTTCAGACTGTTCAGCCAGTTCCAACGCAGCCTTAGCCGCAATAAACTGCTGAGAATCCTGCTTATCTTCCGGAACCATGTCGAGCATCTGCTTGGCATGTTCTTTCTCACCAAGAGCGAGATAACACATAGCAAGGCCGCTCAGTGCATGCACGTTGCCAGCATCAATGGATAGCGCGCCACCATAAAGCTGCGCAGCTTCCGGATAGCCTTCCGCATCACGAAGCTCATCAGCCTTCTCAAGCATCACTTCCAGATCGCTTGGACCAATCTTCACACCGATACGGTCGAGGAACTTTTTAACTTCACCCTCAGTCTGAGCGCCCATGAAGCCATCAACAGGCTGGCCACCTTTAAACGCAAACACAGCTGGGATCGACTGAACACCCATCTGACCCGCAACTTCCGGGTACTCTTCGATGTTCATCTTCACCAGCTTAACAGCGCCATTCGCTTCCTTGACCACTTTCTCAAGCGTTGGAGTAAGCTGTTTACACGGACCACACCAAGGTGCCCAGAAATCAACGAGAACAACCTGATTACGGGAGCCCTCGATTACATCCTGCACAAAGGTCTGAGTGGTCGTATCTACAATCAAGTCAGCCGCAGCTGCAGGAGCAGCGGATGGGGAAGCCGCACCAGCCTGTGTGTTGGTCTGGTAACCACCGCCATATCCACCACCAAGGGAGCCTCCAAAGCTGCCACCTACGGAATAACCGGATCCACTCATTATCTTGACCCTTTACCTGAACTGGGAGCTGCTTTTATCAGCGCTCCGCATATCAAAATCTTTAACTGCTGCCTAAAATGGTCTTAGACGAGACCAATTACAATTGGCGATCACTCAGTTTTTATAGATCTTCAGTGACTTTCTGCGCCTCTGCAGACACCGCAAGCACTCTTGCGTCATGCCCACATGCCTTTGCAAATGCCATCAACCCATCTGCCGAAATCGCTGTAGAAGCGTTGTTCAGCAGCGGATGGAAGTTCAGAACTTCCTGCTCCATCATGTTCGCGTCAAACACAACAGAAACCCGCTGCGCCTCGCGATCATTGATCAGAGAAAACGGCGTCACAGATCCCGGCGTTACACCCAGAACCTCTTCCAACAGATCAGCCTTACCAAAAGAAACACGACCAGATGCACCAATGATGCTGGAGATCTTTTTCAGATCAATCGTAGCATCATGAAGCGCAACAACCAAAAAGAGATTCCCCTTCTTGTCTTTCAGAAAGAGGTTTTTGGTGTGCCCACCGGGAATACGATCATGCAAGTCAGCAGACTCAGCAACCGTGAAAACCGGTTCATGATCAATGGTAGAAACCGGAATGTTCAGCTCTTCCAAAAAGGACATCAGTTGCGAACGGCTTGCTGGCATGTAGAAGAACCTCCCCCAAGTCTCTGAGATAAACCAAGTGTTTGCCACATAAATGCTGCACCGTTTTAAGGCACCCATAAAAAAAGGCAAGCAGTCCATAAGAACTGCCTGCCTCTCGCAAACCGGGGGCGATTAGTTTGCTTAGTGAGCGTCATGACAGACGGATCAGGGAGTGGTGTAGAATCCGTCCGAACCGGAAGGATCGGATACTCAACAACCGGCTGCTCACCTGTAAGGGTCTTCAGGAAAGCAGTAATCGCATCAATATCTTCATCAGTCAGTTCTGCACCCAGCTGAGAGCTGGCCATAATGGCAACTGCCTGTTTCAGATCCCAAACTTTACCGGAATGGAAGTAAGGGGCTGTCAACTCGATGTTACGCAATGGAGATGCACGGAAAACGTACTCTTCTTCAGCGGTTTGAGTGACAGCAAAGCGGCCTTTGTCGTTTGCCGGAAGAACATCAGCGCCTGGTTTCTCAACCACACCGAATGGATAGTACCCTTCACCACCAATGTTCACACCGCCATGACAAGCAGCACAACCAGTGTCCATAAACGCCTGAAGTCCCTGCTTTTCCTGAGCATTGAGCGCATTTTCATTGCCCTCAAGGAACAGGTCAAACTTGGATGCTGGCGTGATCAAAGTTGCCTCATAAGCTTCGATAGCCTTCGCCATATTGTCGAAGTTCGTCGCTTTGTCTTCACCGGGAAATGCTCTTGCAAACTGTTCGGTGTAGCCAGGCATACTGTTCAGCACAGCTTCAACCCGCTCTGGCGTACTGGCCATTTCAACACCAGCCTGCACAGGGCCTTTTGCTTGCTCTTTCAGGTCTTCAGCACGACCATCCCAGAACTGAGCAAGGTTGAACACAGCATTCAGAACGGTAGGCGCATTGCGCGGCCCCTTCTGCCATCCATGGCCGATGGATGTTTCCAGATTGTCATCCCCACCCATGCCAAGGTTGTGACAACTGTTGCACGACAACAAACCAGAGAGCGATAGCCGCGGATCAAAAAACAGCTTGCGCCCCAGATCGATTTTTTCGCGAGTGATTGTGTTGCCTTTTACAGTAGGTACAGCGTGCGGGATCGGCTTGAAGTAAGAGCGCGCCTCTTCCAACAACTCAGACTGAGCCAAGGCTCCTCCCTGAGCAGCCAAGCTGAGAACAGATGCGCCAATCAATGTCTTAATTATAGCTCGCATGAATTCCTCCATCATCACGAGATAATGGATTTTAGAATCGCTATAAACAAAAGCACATTGATGCAACCGCTTGACATTTACTATAGGATTTTCAAAACTAAAAACCCCGCATAACGTCACTTACGACGATCCAATATTTAGATTTATAAAAAATATTCAGAATATGAATTGAATGTATACTTATAAATACTTCAATATTAGCAAAATCTAATCATATAGCATGCACAGTTCATCTCTTTTTGGATTTAGAATAACTCTAATATAGTATTCTGATTGAGTACTCTCAAAATCTGCAACTTGCGTTTCCTAAGGGCAGCACTGGATCGCTGAAAAAGTTCTCAGCAAGTATACAAATCTGTATGTGCGACATACTGCCCCCACTTACAAAATGTGATCTCCTCCACTCAGCTACAATTTTCTTAGCCATGATCTCACAGGTGATTTTCCCGGTTGGACAAAAAATTTCCTGATCCCATTGAGATATATGAGAGAACTAATTTCCTTTTTGCAGCTCATCGCCTCAGTTTCCGACAAAATCACATAGGTTATTTTGCGCAGATGCAATTATTTCCACAACAGGAAAAACACCTTATAATTTCACCTAAACCATTGTATTTAAATAGATTACAAGATCAGCCTCACAACAGTTACGTCCACAAGCACTTGGAAATCCCACAATGAATTTCAAATTCCTTGTTGCATTCACTCCGAGCTTTTGTCATATAGCTCCCACCTCACCGACGGGGCCGCAACAAACGGTCCTAGCGAAACAGAATGCGGGCGTAGCTCAGGGGTAGAGCATAACCTTGCCAAGGTTAGGGTCGTGAGTTCGAATCTCATCGCCCGCTCCAGTTTCTCTAAGAAGCTGAGT
>NZ_BAZK01000034.1 GCF_001310815.1 Pseudovibrio denitrificans JCM 12308 | reverse complement strand
GTCCGGTATCCAGCAGAGAGGTTCGGGTGTGGGGCTCTGGGTCCCGCATCGCACTGCGTTTGTGCGGGATGACGAAGGAAGGGGAGCCTCCTGCATCGAAAGCTGATTGGGGGGCAGGACATGAGGGTTCCAGAAAACTTATCCCCCTTGCCATTTGGCAGAGTTATCTTTGTTGTGTGCCCACGCAATCGGGCCGGGGTGGACCGTCCATCTCGCGGCGTGGGCGGGGTTGGGCTTTCGGGAGAAGTAACGCATCTTTCGGTTGTCCGGTGGAACCGATTTTCAGGCGTGACCGCATGGTCTGGGAGGAAGGGCCCAAGTCTGAAGGGCATCAAGCGGTGGCATTTACTGGTCAGAGCGGTGAATGCCAGAGGCAAAGAGCTTTTGCTTTTGGGGAAACCCGTTGCGAGGGCAGCTTTGTCTTTCCAGGAAACTGGCCATCGTGTCTTTCAGGATAAGAGGCGATGTTGTCCATATTAAAAGACCCGAGCGAGGCGACCAGCTGTTGCCGAAGACTCATTTCTAACAAGTAGCGCAGGCTCAGCCTGTTCGTCTTGCTCCACCCGCCTTGCGGGGACTTTCAGCCTCACCACTGCATGGGATGCCATGCGGTGCTGTTTGTGTTTGTGCAGTTTGGTTGGTAAGCTGGCTGCAAAAGAAAACGGGCCCCGAGAGGCCCGTTTGCAAATCTTAAGATGTGAGGCTTATTCGCCGCCGCGGTTGTCGCGGAAGCTTTTGCCGCCGCCCGGCTTGTTTTCGCCGCGGCCACGACCACGACCTTCGCCATCACGATCACGACGACCACGGTAACCACCGCCTTCGCCACCACGACCACGGCCACGACCTTCGCCGCGTCCGCCTTCGCCACGGTAACCACCGCCGCCACCGCCACGGTGGTTGCGACGACCGCCTGGACGACCGCTGCTGCCACGCTCAGGATTGCCTTCGATACGGGTGATGGTGATTGATTTTTCACCGGTGCCGTTTTCTTTGACGGTTTCCTGGAACTTGTCAGCGAGTTTTGCGTCGAGCTCGAAGCGGCTGTCTGCATCAAAGATGCGGATGGAGCCGATGTCTTTTTGGTGATGTGACCTGCGCGGCAGATCATTGGCAGGAGCCAACGAGGTTCTGCGTTGTGCTTGCGGCCAACGTTGAGGCGGAACCAAACACCGTTGTCGAAGTCCTTACGTGGCTTGCGCTCACGGTCTTCGAAGGAGCTTGCCAGCAGTTCTTCCGGTGCAGGCAGGCCCTGATGGATCTGGCGCATGTAAGCGGCTGCGATCTGTTCTGGTGTGAACTTCTCAAGAAGCTCCTGCACCATTGGCAGATCTTCTTCGCTTGGTGCTTCCTGCAGATCGGTAGACGCGAGGATGCGCTCACGGTCTTTGTCGCGAATTTGCTGTGCTGTTGGTGCCGGACCCCATTCTGCTTTCACTTTCGCAAAGCCGAGGAGGCGCGTTGCGGAGCGGCGGCGGGTGTGTGGTACAACCAGCGTACAAACGCCTTTACGGCCTGCACGACCGGTACGACCAGAGCGGTGCAGCAGGGTTTCTGCGTTGTTTGGCAGGTCTGCGTGGATCACGAGATCCAGGTTTGGCAAGTCGATGCCGCGTGCTGCGACGTCGGTTGCCACACAAACGCGGGCACGGCCATTACGCATTGCACCGAGCGCATGGTTACGTTCAGCCTGGCTCAGCTCACCGGAGAGAGCCACAACTGCGAAACCACGGTTGCCGAGGCGTGCGGAAAGGTGTTTCACCATCTCGCGGGTGCCGCAGAAGATGATAGTGTTCTGTGCTTCGTAGAAGCGCAGGACGTTGATGATTGCGTTTTCGCGGTCGTTGGGAGCGACCTGCATTGCGCGATATTCAATGTCTGCGTGCTGTTCGCGATTGGTTACAGTGGAGATGCGCTGTGCATCCCGCTGGAAACGCTTCGCGAGGCTTTCGATCTGCGGAGGAACAGTTGCAGAGAACAGCAGAGTGCGGCGTTCTTCTGGTGCTGCGTCGAGAATAAATTCGAGGTCTTCGCGGAAACCGAGGTCCAGCATTTCATCCGCTTCGTCGAGCACAACAGTGCGCAGAGCGGAGGTGTCAAAAGAACCGCGTTCAATATGGTCACGCAGGCGGCCTGGGGTGCCGACTACGATGTGCGCGCCTGCAGAAAGATTGCGGCGTTCACGGCGCATGTCCATACCACCCACACAGGTGGTGATACGAGCTCCAGCTTCGCCGTAGAGCCATTCCAGTTCTTTGGAGACCTGGATTGCCAGCTCACGGGTTGGCGCAACACACAATGCAAGAGGTTCGTTTGCCCGGCCCATACGCTCTTCGTCACCCAGCAGTTCCGGCGCAATTGCGATGCCGAATGCAACGGTTTTACCAGAGCCTGTCTGAGCAGAAACCAAAAGGTCTTTGCCTTTCAGCTCTTCATCAAGAACGGCGGTCTGGACCGGGGTGAGAGACGTGTATTCGCGCTTTTCTAGTGCGGTAGAAAGCGCCGGGGAAACCCCTTCAGGTATCGTCATTTAGTATTTCTTTCGAGGAGGGTCATTATCTGTAAAGCAAGAGCTTTGTTGCCCTACCCATCGCTTCCGCTCACTCATGAACCGTAACGGGGAGATCATGAGGCGGCAAATGGCAAGCGAGCTCTTTTCTTCGTGGGCCTTGTAGTCTGCCTAGCTGAAAAGGTCAATGAAATATGAAAAATAGATATGAAAGATGCATGTAAGTTGGCTGTATTTGGGTGTTTAGCAGGAGGAGGTAGTAGGGAGGTTGTTTGCTCTGGCGAAGTCCTGACATTGTTTTGCTCCCTCAGGAAATGAGGCTGTGGTGCTGGATGTGCTGCTGGGGCAGCTGAGCATTTTGACTTCTGGCTTTGACAAGGTGGCGGTGTGATTGCTTTGAGCGTTTGCCTTTTTGGAAAGGCAGAACTAAAGAGAGGCAACAACAATGCGGAGGCACAATGGGTCAGCTCTCAAACTTCTTTAGCGACATACCATCCTGGGTCGGCGTGATCCTGCTTGTGGTGTTTGTGCTGAGCGGTCGCCTGTTCCGTGATGCCTGGAAAGGCCAGACTGGTCGCTGGAAGCTTAGGTGTTGGGTGTTTGGTCTGTTGGCGCTTGTCAGCTTCTGCCTGATGGTGTTCGGCGTTTTCGATTTTGGCTGGGCGAACAGATAATCTTCTGATTGCAGAAAACTAGTTTTAAGACCCTTGGTTTATGGTGGTATACTCATGGCATTGGCCAGCCGCATGAACCGATGGGAGCCAGAAGTTATGTTTTCTAAACCGTCACTGCTCAGACGAGGGATCACCGCCAAGTTGTTTGGACTGGCGTTTGGGCTTCTGTGTCTCTACCTCATTGCCTGGCTTAATCTGAATGTATCGTTTGTGGTTCAGTTCGGTCTGATCCTCTGGTGCATTACGCTTGGTGGTCTTGTGGCGCTGATTGGTGTGATCAACTATCACCCGCTGCTGAAGTCGAGCATGCCGAGCTGGTTTTCTGGCGGTTTTATCTGCGGATGGATGAACTTACTGCTCTGGTTGATTGGTGGAGATAGCCTGACTTCGATCGGGCAGGGGATCTTTCCGACACTGGGAAGCTTGTTCCTCGGCATCGGCTTTGTCGCTATTGGTGTTGGCTTTGGGATCGTAGCCGGTTTCTTTGCCAAGCTGATTGGTGGTGAAGGGCCGGATGCGGCGCGGGATTACACAGCCGACAAGTAGCAGGCATGAAAAAGGGGCCGTGTGGCCCCTTCGGATTTGCTGAAATGGAGTGCAGTTAAGCTGCGCTTTGCTCTTCCATCGCCTGTTTGCGTTTGCAAGGCTGCAGCTTTTCACGCAGCGGGCTGTTTGGGTCGATCTCACGCTTACAGACGACGCAATGATCTGCGCCTTCAATAGCGTTCAAGCCGCCGCAGCTGCCAGTGATTGGCTTGTTTCTGAAAACGGCGCCAATTGCCATTCCTGCTACGATCAGGATCAGCATGACAAACGCGATGATGAAAGTTGCCATTTCGATATTCCGTTATTTCTCTGCAGACTGCTCGAATTTTCTAAACGCGCTGGAAGACCGGGTGATGAAGTGGTCCCCTTCACGAACGATGAAAAATGCGGCAATCCCTTCACGCTCTGCCAGAGCCATGCCGCGCTTGTCTCCCATTGCCAGGAGAGCTGTTGCCAGACCGTCAGCGCGCATCGCATTGTCAGCAATTACAGTTACTGATGCAAGTTTATGCGTCACAGGACGCCCTGATGCAGCATCAATAATGTGTGAGAAGCGCTTGCCGTTGACTTCCTTATATATGCGATAGTCGCCGGAGGTTGCCATGCCTTTATCGCTGATACGAACGATTTGCTGAACTGTTCGCGTTGCGGAATCTGGTTTTTCGATGCCAACGACCCAAGGTTCATTCTTGGCGTTGTTGCCTTTGGTGACCAGATCACCGCCGATTTCGACGAGGTATTCGTTAATGCCGTTTTGCTCCAGAACGGAGGCAACTTTGTCGATGCCGAAGCCCTTTGCGATTGCGGAGAGGTTCACGGAGGTGTCCGTGTTGACCTTGCGCAATGCCGGAGGATCGGTCTCGAACTCAAGCATGGTGCTCATGCCGACGGACTCGAGTGCCTCGCGGATTTCAAGTGGGCTTGGCTGCGGAGGAGTGTCCTGCTTGGTGCCGAAGCCCCACAGCTCGATGAGCGGTGCGAGGGTAACGTCAAAGTAGCCGCCCGTCAGATTATGGATCCGCAAAGCTTCCTGCATCACGATGCTGAAATCGCGGGAGATTGGCGTCCATTCGGTACTGGTGGAGCGGTTAAAACGGCTGATCTCTGAGTTTTTGTCCCAGTTGGACATAGCCTTGTTGACGCCGACGAGAGCATCATCGACCTGCTTTTGCAGCTCCTGCTGGGTTACAGAAGACGACCCTTTAATGGCTTTGACATTAAATGTTGTGCCCATGGTTTTGCCGTGAAGTACGATTTCTTCGCGGCTTTTGTCATTGGGTACACATGCAGTGACAAAGATGAGTACGAGAGCTGTAATGAGGAAGCGCATTTCGGCCTCAGAGTTTTTTCATTTCCCCGCGTAATCGGCTTATTCTGGTTTTCTGTCAAGTTAAATAGGGGGAGGTTACTGCCGCGACCAAGATCAGCATTAGTTGAAGATGAAGAAAGTCGTAGGTGGTACTACGTGCATGTGAAAAGTTCGGGGAAAACTTATTTGAGATAAAATTTTCGCGAAACACCCTTATTGCCGTTGCGTCAATATCACGAATCCCTATTGAAATTTGCGGTATATCAGGGTATTGGCCCGCATAAATCCGTAGGAATAGCTGACCGCGGCACACTTTAATGGTATGCGGGCGGTTACTCCTAACCGGAGCCACGGATGAGTTACGTTCAGCAATGCTCGGGCTTTGTTGCTGAAAATGCGATCTGTGGGGGGATTTATCTCGGTTCGACTTGCCAAAGTCAATAATCCGCATGCGCGGCATTTTGTACGTAGCAGAATGACTTAGCATCACTTACCCGTAGATATCCCGTGAACATCTAGTGGTTTGCCCTATAAGAAGCCTGACAGGGTAAGGATGAAGATTACAAAAGGATTGGATCTGCCGATCATCGGTGCTCCGAACCAAGAGATCCACAAGGGTCAAGAGGTTCGTCGTGTTGCCGTGAATGGTGGAGATTACAACGGGTTGAAACCGCGTATGCTGGTTGCTGAAGGCGATCGCGTCGTAAAGGGTCAACCACTTTTCATCGACAAACGCTCTCCTGAAATCAACTATGTTGCTCCGGGTGCTGGTGTCGTTGAAGCAGTCAATCGTGGTGCACGTCGCGTTCTGGAAACCATCGTTATCAAATTGGACGATGGCAACGAAGAACAGGTCGCTTTCTCAAAGTTTGAAGCTAGCGCTTTGGCAACTCTGGACGCAACTGTCGTTCGTGAGCAGCTTGCCAAGTCTGGTCTTTGGACAAGCTTCCGCACCCGCCCATACTCCAAGGTTCCGGTTTTTGAAACGCAGCCGCGTTCCATTTTCGTAACTGCGATGGACACCAACCCGCTTGCAGCGGATGCTGGTGTGATCATCAATGCGAATGCTGGCGCGTTTGAAGCAGGGCTTCAGGTTGTCTCTAAACTGACCGATGGCCGCACATTCGTCTGCCACAGCCCTAAGGACAAACTCCCAGGCGCTGATGTTGCTGATGTGCAGATGGAAAGCTTTGAAGGTAAGCACCCAGCAGGTAATGCGGTACTCACATTCACTTCCTCGATCCGGTCAACGAGAACAAGACAGTCTGGACCATCGGTTATCAGGATGTCATCGCAATCGGTAACCTGTTCCTGACAGGTGAGCTGGATGTTTCCCGCGTTGTTTCTGTTGCTGGCCCGCTGGCGACTAAGCCGCGTCTGGTAACAACTCGCGTTGGTGCTGATCTGACTGAGTTGCTGGCTGGTGAAACTCTTCCGGGTGTTCCTGCCCGCGTGGTTTCCGGCTCTATTCTCTCCGGCACGATTGCCGAAGACCAGTTTGCCTTCCTTGGCCGTTACCACACTCAGGTGACGCTGATGGAAGAAGACCGCAAGCAAGACGTTGTTGGCTGGGTTCGCCCATTCATGACCAAGTGGTCTAACCTTAATGTGCATCCTTCCGGTTTCTTCCGCAGCAAGCTGAAGTTCCCGTTTGGTACCAACAAGAACGGCTCCATCCGTGCGATCGTTCCATTGGGTACTTATGAGAAGGTAATGCCGCTCGATGTTCTTCCAACTCAGCTGCTCCGTGCCCTGATGGTGCTGGACACTGACATGGCGCAGAAGCTTGGTGCTCTGGAGTTGGACGAAGAAGATTTGGCGCTATGCACCTTCATCTGCCATTCCAAGAATGAATACGGAGCTGCGCTGCGTGCAAATCTTGATAAAATCGAGAAAGAGGGCTAACCCGTGAGCTTGCGCGATAAGTTTGATCGTATTGCGCCGCTCTTTGAAAAGGGTGGCAAATACGAAAAGTTCTACGCCGTCTATGAGATGGTGGACACTTTCATCTACACTCCAAAAACAGTGACCAGCGTTGCGCCGCACGCTCGTGACCATGCTGACCTTAAGCGTGTCATGACCTACGTTGTGCTGGCGACGATCCCTGCGATCCTGTTTGGTATGTATAACACCGGCATGCAGACCAACTCAGCACTGGCTGCGATGGGCATCACCGAGCCAGCTGGCTGGCGCGCTGCGATCCTGTCTCTGCTGGGTATCGGCTTTAATCCGGACAACATCTTCGCCAACATGGCGCATGGTGCTCTGTACTTCCTGCCAATCTACATCGTAACGCTCGGTGTTGGTGGTATCTTCGAAGTGCTGTTCGCCATTGTGCGTGGTCACGAAGTGAACGAAGGCTTCTTCGTTTCTTCCATGCTTTACACGCTGATCCTTCCAGCTTCCACTCCGCTGTGGCAGGTTGGCCTTGGTATCGCGTTTGGTGTGGTTATCGGCAAGGAAGTGTTCGGTGGTACCGGCAAAAACTTCCTGAACCCGGCGCTTGTTGGCCGTGCGTTCCTGTACTTCGCTTATCCGGCAGCAATGTCCGGTGACGCGGTTTGGACGCCAGTTGATGGCTTCTCCGGTGCGACTGCACTGGGTGTTGCTGCGGCTGACGGCATGCAGGGTCTGGCTGCGAATGGCATCACCTGGACCAGCTCCTTCATCGGCACCATTCAGGGTTCCTTTGGTGAGACCTCCACGATTGCAATTGCGATCGGCGGTGTGTTCCTTGTGACCACGGGTATCGCGAACTACCGTCTGATTGTTGGCTGTCTGGCTGGTATGATCGGCTTCAGCTTACTGCTGAACCTGATCGGCTCCGACACCAATCCAATGTTTGCAATGCCTTGGTACTGGCACCTTGTCACTGGCGGCTTCATGTTCGGCCTCGTGTTCATGGTGACTGAGCCGGTGACGGCTGCAATGACCAATCCGGGCCGCTACATCTATGCTGCGCTGATTGGCGTGATGTGTATCCTGATCCGCGTCATCAATCCGGCCTTCCCTGAAGGTATGATGCTGGCAATTCTGTTCGGCAACATCTTCTCCCCGCTGATCGACTACTTCGTTGTGAAGGCGAACATCACACGGAGGATGAAGCGCCATGCCTAATGCTGAAAACACAACAGCTCCAACAGGTCTGTGGGCGCGCTTCAACGCGATGCCTCTGGACTCTGCACCGCGCACGATTACCGTTGCTGTGGTTCTGTGTCTGATCTGTTCCATGATTGTTTCCGGCGCTGCGGTGATGTTGAAGCCACAGCAGGAAATCAACAAGACGCTGGATAAGAAGACCAACATCCTCAAGGTTGCTGGCCTCTACCAGGATGGCATCGATGTTGAAAAGGCATTTGGTGCCTTCGAACCTCGCCTTGTTGATGTTGCGACTGGCAAGTTTTCTGATGCAGAAGACGCTGCGACCTATGACCAGCGTGTTGCTGCGAAAGATCCAGCTCGTTCTATCGCTCTGGCAAACGATCCGGCATCCATCAAGCGTCAGGCAAAACTGGCTTCCGTTTATCTGCTTCGTGATGATGCGGGTAAAATCGAACGCATCGTTTTGCCGGTTCACGGTTACGGCCTGTGGTCTACGCTTTATGGCTTCATCGCACTGAATGCTGATGGCAATGAAGTGTACGGCCTGCGTTTCTACGCTCACGGTGAGACACCTGGTCTCGGCGCTGAAGTAGACAATCCAAAATGGATGGCTCAGTGGCCTGGCAAGCTGGTTTATGGCGATAACGGCGCAGTTAACATTGGCGTCGGCAAAGCTGCTCCAGCAGGTATTGATGGCTCCAAACACCACATTGATGCGATTGCAGGTGCAACGCTGACCTCCCGTGGTGTCGACAACCTCGTCAAATTCTGGATGGGCGAGCAGGGCTTCAAGACCTTCCTCGACAATCTGAAAAAAGGAGAGGCGTAATGGCTGGCAAAGACTTCTCCATGCTCAAGGACCCGTTGGTCGATAACAACCCGATCACACTTCAGGTTCTTGGCATCTGTTCCGCACTAGCGGTAACGTCCTCTCTGAAAGTTGCGTTTGTGATGGCGATTGCGGTGACGCTTGTGACGGCGTTCTCCAACTTCTTCATCTCCATTCTGCGTAACCAGATCCCGTCTTCTATCCGCATTATCGTGCAGATGGTGATTATTGCGTCTCTCGTTATTCTGGTTGACCAGATCCTGAAGGCGTATCTCTATGAGATCTCCAAGACACTGTCCGTGTTCGTTGGTCTGATCATCACCAACTGTATCGTGATGGGGCGCGCTGAAGCATTTGCAATGAAGAACCCACCAATCCCATCCTTCCTTGATGGTATCGGTAACGGTCTGGGTTACTCCCTGATCCTGCTGCTGGTTGGTGTAGTTCGTGAGCTGTTCGGCTCAGGTTCCCTGTTTGGTGTTCAGATCCTTGAAACCGTCAACAACGGTGGCTGGTACGTGCCAAACGGTCTGCTGCTGCTGCCTCCGTCCGCGTTCTTCGTGATTGGCTTGCTGATCTGGGCATTCCGTACCTGGAAGCCTGCGCAGGTTGAGAAGCGCGAATATAAAATCATGGAAACTGAGGGAGCTCACTGATTATGGAAGGGCTTCTTTCCCTCGCCGTAAAGGCGATCTTTATCGAAAACCTTGCGCTCTCCTTCTTCCTTGGAATGTGTACGTTCCTTGCGGTTTCCAAGAAGGTTGAGACTGCGTTGGGTCTGGGTATCTCCGTTGTTGTTGTGCAGGCTCTGACTGTGCCAATCAACAACCTGCTCTACACCACGCTGCTGAATGAAGGCGCGCTGGAGTGGGCTGGTCTTGAAGGTACTGACCTGCGCTTCCTGGGTCTGATCTCTTACATCGGCGTTATCGCTGCTGTGGTGCAGATTTTGGAAATGTTCCTCGATCGCTATGTTCCTGCGCTTTACAATGCGCTGGGTATCTTCCTGCCGCTGATCACTGTGAACTGCGCCATCATGGGTGGTTCTCTGTTCATGGTGGAGCGTGACTACAACCTGGCAGAATCCTCCGTTTACGGTGTTGCTTCCGGTATTGGTTGGGCGCTCGCGATTACTGCAATGGCTGGTGTGCGTGAAAAGCTGAAGTACTCTGACGTTCCTGATGGACTGCAGGGTCTTGGTATCACCTTCATCACCGCTGGTCTGATGGCTATGGGTTTCATGGCTTTCTCAGGCGTGAAGCTGTAAGGGAGACGAGCAGATGCAAGACTTTACCTGGGGCATTACGCTCTTCACTCTGATCGTGCTTGCGCTGGTGATCGTCATTCTCATGGCGCGCAGCAAGCTGGTTGCTTCCGGCGACGTTAATATCGAAATCAACGGTGAGCGCACTGTATCCGTTCCTGCGGGCGGTAAGTTGCTCAATGTTCTGGCTGATCAGAAGATCTTCGTTCCTTCCGCCTGTGGTGGCGGTGGTACCTGTGCTCAGTGCCGCGTGAAAGTGCATGAGGGCGGTGGTTCCATTCTGGCGACTGAGGAAAGCCACATCACCAAGCGTGAAGCGCGCTGTGGTGACCGTCTTTCCTGTCAGGTTGCTGTGAAGCAGGACATGAAGATTGAAGTGCCTGAAGAAGTGTTCGGCGTGAAAAAGTGGGAGTGTACTGTTCGCTCCAACGAAAACGTTGCGACCTTCATTAAAGCGCTGGTTCTGGACCTGCCAGAAGGCGAAGACGTGAACTTTCGTGCTGGTGGTTACATTCAGATTGAAGCGCCTGCGCACAAGCTGAAGTACACCGACTTCGACATCGAAGAGCAGTATCGTGAAGATTGGGACAAGTTCAATCTGTGGCAGTATGAGTCCATCGTGGACGAGCCAGTTGAGCGTGCTTATTCCATGGCGAATTACCCGGACGAAAAAGGCATGATCATGCTGAACGTTCGTGTTGCTTCTCCACCTCCTGGCACCACAGGCATTCCGGCTGGTAAGATGTCTTCGTTCATCTTCAACCTGAAGCCAGGTGACAAGGTGACCATCTCCGGTCCGTTCGGTGAGTTCTTCGCTCGCGAAACTGACAAGGAAATGGTGTTCATCGGTGGTGGTGCTGGTATGGCACCAATGCGCTCCCACATCTTCGATCAGCTGAAGCGTCTTGAGAACCGCGATCGTAAGATCACTTTCTGGTACGGTGCGCGTTCCAAGAAAGAGATGTTCTTTGTTGAAGACTTTGACCAGCTGGCGAAAGAGTTCCCGAACTTCACATGGCATGTGGCGCTTTCTGATCCTCAGCCAGATGATGATTGGGACGGTTACACCGGGTTCATTCACAACGTGCTCTACAACGAGTACCTGAAGGACCACGCTGCGCCAGAAGACTGCGAGTACTACATGTGTGGTCCTCCAATCATGAACCAGTCCGTGATCAACATGCTGCTTGATCTGGGCGTGGAACGTGAAGACATCATGCTAGATGACTTCGGCGGCTAACCGCTGAAAGTACTGCGAGAATTAAGAGACCCGGTGTCGAAAGGCGCCGGGTTTTTTATTCTCATGAGACTTAATGATGTCAGACTTATAGCGGCGTAAAACAGGCACACTTGCAAAGTGCGTTTAGGGTTTACTTGACTAAACCTAGAATTGCATGTGTTTATGTGCTCAGTTTTTTGGAGTGGAGAGTTCATGCATGCCGAATGCTAAATCTTTGTGGCGAGTTGAAAAAATAGCAGTCACATATGGGATCGTTTACATCCTACTTTATTTGAGCATTTGGCTGGTTTTTCATTACACACAAGAGCTGTTTAATGTCGCGATCACGGCTAATAGCCTTCCTACGATTTTGCTGGTGATTTCAGGTATTATTATCGGATTCAATCTGTTTCGTTCAAACCATCAAAAAATCAAAACTAAGGACTTGTGCAAGTTGGCATTGGCCTGTTCTGCATGTGCTTACTTGTTTGTTCTGGTTTTTAAAGAAGCTACCAACGGTACCATTCTTCTTCATATTATTGAGCAGTATCTCAGCAAGAGTGGTCTTGTTGGTAATGGCTTTGATCTCCCGGGATTTGAGCGAGAGCTATTGATTGTTAGCCCTCTTAGCCAAACCCCATTGGACTTCGCTGCGCGTTTTATATTTGGTTTGGTTGCCTTACTGTTTTCAGGATTTGGGATTGAATTATCTGTCTCGTTGGGATTGTTGTTCTTGCTATTGCTCCATTTTCTGGGCATGGCGCTTTGCACTGCATTGGGACTATTTGTTGGTAAATGGTTTGCTGAAAAGCGTATCAAAACAAAAGGCTAGTTGAACATGCTGGAAACTCTCCGCTCTCTTGAAAATCAACTTCTTCTGCCTTCAGTTCGTGGAGATCACCAGCAACTTGAGTTGTTGCTGCATCCAGACTTCATTGAGATTGGTGCGAGTGGTCGGATGTATGATCGGGCGCAGATACTCGATGCGCTTCCGGAAGAGGCCGCGGATTATCCTGTCAGAACAATAGAGAATTTTCGCCTGCGGGAGTTAAGCAGCGGGCTTGTTCAGGTGTTTTACAGCATCGTTGAGAATGAAACGCAGCGGACTTCTATCTGGAAGTTTGAGGGCGAGCAGTGGTCTATGATTTATCATCAAGGAACACGATGGGCATCGTAGTAGGCGAGCAATCCTCACAGTTCTCTAAAATCCGACTGATTGCGTGCGCGTGGCCTAAATGAATTGGGGCCTAGTATGTGGGGTGGTGAATTTTCACTAGGGCCTGACGCGCTTGTGAGCATCTTTTTTCAGGCTCTGACGCTTGTTGCGCGTTTCCTTTGCGGGTGCTGAACCGTCCAGCAGGGATGCGCTGTAGAGGGTTGGGTATGACGCATAACACCGCTTTGCTCATCATTGCATGTCAGAATGACCATTTCCCAGGTGGGAAGTTTGAGTTGCCCAAGCAGATGGAAGCTGCGGGGAACATTGTTGAACTGCTGAAAGATGCGAGGCAGCACCACGAGTTCGTCATTCATATCAAGCATGTCTACAAAGACCCTAATTCCCCTTTCATGGCTGAGGGATCATTTGGGGCTGAGATCAATAAGATGGTCTGGCCAAAACAAGACGAACCGATTGTCACCAAATACAGTTTCAACGCATTGGAGGGCACCAATCTCAAGCAGTTGCTGACGGATCACAAGATTGATGATCTGGTGATCTGCGGATCAATGACTCAGTACTGCATTGTTGAGACAGCGCGTGCCACCATGGATCTGGGATATCCGGTGACCGTGATTTATGATGCCTGTGCAGCGAGTTGCATGGAGTTCCGCGGGCGCGAAGTCTCCGTTGATGATGTGCAGGCTGCGATCATGGCTTCGCTCATTTTTTCTAATGCGTCTGTGGTATCGACGGATGAGTTTCTGACACATCCGCACTAAGCAGCGTGGCTTTGATAGCCGAACTTTTGACGGTACTGACCGGGGCTTAGTCCTGTGGTTTTGATGAAGACACGGCGACAGGCGGTTGGGTCGTCGTAGCCAACTTCCCACGCGATCTCATTGAAAGAGCGTTTGGTCTGCTCCAGTTGCTGACGGGCTTCAGTGATGCGCAGTTGCTGGAGGTAAGCGTTGGGTGTGTGGCCTGTTGCGGTTTCAAAACGGCGCAGGAAGGTTCTGCCGGTGAGGCCAGCTTTCTCTGCCATGTCGGGCACCGTCAGCTTTTGCTTGTAAGCCATCTGCAGCCAGTGCTGGGCTTTGAGGATGGCCTGATCGCCATGGGAGAGGTTAGGATAGAAGCGGCGATAGTTTTTTTGCTCCCGTCCTGCTGGATCTATGAGAAAATGACGAGCGACGTCCAGCATGGTTGCGTGGCTTGCGAAGTGATCGATGAGTCTTAGGCCGAGATCTGTCCAGGCCATTATGCCGCCGGCGGTGATGACGTCGCCTTCGTCCACGATCATCTTGTCCGTGTCGAGCTTCACATGCGGGAACCGTTCTGCGAAGCTCTCTGTAATGGCCCAATGAGTTGTCGCAGGTCTGCCGTCAAGAATGCCAGTTTCGGCAAGTAAGACAGCGCCAACGCAGATGGAGCAGAGGATAGCGCCGTGCCCATGCTGCTGTTTGAGCCATTGAGTTAGGGCTGGGGAAACTGTTGGTTGCTGAGCTGCCAGACTGGGAGGAGGATGACTGCGGAGAATGTGTTGTTTTCCATAGTCGGCAGCTGATCTTGCTGAAGGATCACAGCTCTATGCGCGTTGCTTCACCCTTGTTTGCGGCGTTGAGCATGTCAACGAGGCCGTAAACAGCTGAAAGCTGGGCACCCGGATAGGAGAGGATGCCAATGCGATGATGTTTGTCCGAGTAGCTCATTTGGCGATTATAGCATGTTTTATGTCGTATATGCCAATCGAGGGATTGGTGGATGCAGATTAGGTTGGCTGCATAAGAACAAACCTATGGAGGCATACATGTCTAAGTCAGCACTGGTTATCGTCGATGTGCAGAACGATTACTTCCCGGGCGGTGCTTGGGAACTGAAGGGGCAGGTTGAAGCTGCTCAGAACGTCAAGCGCTTGCTGGAAGACAGCCGCAGCAAGAACACACCGATCATCCATATTCAGCATGTGGTGGAAGCAGGTGATGCGCCGTTCTTCAACAAAGGCACTGAAGGCGTTAAAATTCATGAGACTGTGTTGCCGCAGGATGGTGAGCCGCTTGTTGTGAAGCAGTTTGCAAACAGCTTCCTTGAGACCAATCTGAAAGAGGTGTTGGACGCGCAGGGCATTGAGCATCTGGTTGTTGTTGGTTCCATGTCTCACAACTGCATTGATGCGACAGTGCGCGGTGCTGTTGATCTGGGTTACACCGCAACCATCATTGATGATGCCTGTGCAACTTTGGACATGGAGCATAATGGCGAAGTGATCCCAGCAAAGTACGTGCACGGTGCCTTCATGGCGGCTTTGGCATTCGCTTATGGCAAGGTGATCACGACAGACGACTATCTGGCGGGATAACTGCGCACTTTCAGATGAGTTCAGGAGCCAGCTGTTCAAGCTGGCTTTTGGCGTTGTTAGCTCGGGATTTTATAAAATCTGCTTCTTAAAATCCGGCATGCTTAAACGTGTTGCCCTTATTGTCTGCGCTGAAAAGACCAATAGGACTGAGGTGTGCTTATGCCAAAAAGGGCCCTAATTATTGTCGACTGCCAGAACGATTATTTTCCAGGTGGTGCCTGCCCTTTAGCTGGGCAAGTTGAAGCAGGAAAAAACATTGCCCGTCTTCTGGAGGTGGTTCGCGACAACGACGAGAACGTCATTCATCTCCAGCATATGTATAAAGATAAGTCAGAGCCTTATCTGGTTGAAGGATCTCCCGGGGTAGAGATTAACGAGTGCGCCAAGCCCGTTGATGGGGAACCGGTTGTCGTTAAAAACTACATGAACGGCTATAAGGATACTAACCTACAGCAGATCCTTGTTGAGGCAGGTATTGATGAAATCGTGATGTGTGGCTCCATGAGCCAGAACTGCGTGAACGCAACCGCGCGGCAAACTCTGGATCTGGGCTATCCGTTGACGATTATCTATGACGCCTGTGCGACAGAAGACCTTGAGTTCAATGGTGTGAAAGTGCCAGCGGATCACGTTCATACCGCGATGATGGCGTCCTTGCGTTTTGCGCATAGCAACGTGATTTCGACAGATGAGTTTCTGGACACGGTGAATGGAGCGTAAGCGACTTTTTTCATGAACAGCCTGTAGAGGGGATATGACCAAAAAGGCCCTTATCATCATAGATTGTCAGAATGACTTCTTCCCGGGTGGGAAGTGTGAGTTGGTGGGGCAGGTCGAATCTGCAGCAAACATTCAGCGTTTGCTCAAAGCTGCGCGTGAAAACAAAGATATCGTTGTCCATATTCAGCATTTTTTCAAAGACAAGTATGCACCCTTCCTGGCTGAAGGAACCATCGGAGCTGAGCTACATGACAGCTGCAAGCCGGTGGAAGGGGAGCATGTGGTGGTGAAGTACACGGCGAACAGCTACCTCAACACCAACCTTCAGCAAATCCTCGAGGATGCCGGGGTTGAGGAGATCGTTATCTGTGGGGGCATGTCTCATTTGTGCATTGATGCAGCAGCGCGGGCGACTGTTGATCTGGGGTATCCGATTACCGTTATCTATGATGCTTGTGCGACCTGTGACCTTGAGTTTGAGGGGGAAGTTGTGCCTGCAAAGTATGTGCAAGGGGCAATCATGGCTGCACTTTCCTTTGCCTATGGCAAAGTGATTACTACCGAAGAATATCTGGCTGTCTGAGCTGGGCTGCATGTGTGTGGACCGCTCTTTATAAGGTCTGGCGCTTACCTCTAGATTTTATGAAAAATGCGGGTTTTTCTGGCTCAGTTCCGTCAATCGATATCTATTAGAATGTTCGCGAACTGCCTGTGACAGGAGGTGTTGAACGGAAAATGACGAGGACAGCGCTGCTGATAATTGACTGTCAAAACGACTTCTTTCCCGGTGGGAAATGTGAGTTGGAAGGGCAGTTGGAAGCTGCAGGGAACATTCAGATGTTGCTTGCAAATGCACGCGCTCAGGATCAGACCATCGTTCACATTCAACACCACTTCAAAGAGAAGGATGCGCCGTTTACTGTTGAGGGGACCATCGGAGCAGAGATCCATGACATGGCCAAGCCGTTGCCGCATGAGCCTGTGGTGACCAAGTACACCTCCAACATCTTCCTCAATAACAATCTCAAGCAAATTCTGGATGATGAGAATGTTGAGGAGCTGGTGATTTGCGGCTCCATGAGCAAGGACTGCATTGCTGCGGCAGCGCATGCGACGACGGAACTGGGGTATCCGATTACGATTATCTATGATGCTTGTGCGACGCGTGAGCCGGGGGCGAATGACCAGTCGTCGCAACAGGAGTTTGTGCAGGCAGCGATCATGGCTTCACTGTCGTTCATTTGCAGCAATATCGTCTCAACAACAGAGTATCTGCAGCGAAATTCGATAGCCTGAGGGGTTACTCTGCGAGTGTGCTTTCTGGCAGGGCAACTGGTTGTGAGTTGCCGTTGATCTTCTTCAAGCCGATCAGGAATGGACCGATGGCAAGCACCATGAATGTGGCTGCGAGCAGGAATGGTGCGCCAGGGTAATAAAGCTCTGCTCCATCAGCTGTGAAGTGGGTGAAGAGCTGGGTCATCATCAGTGTGGAGAGCACCAGTGTGAGGCCGATGATGCTGGTCAGTGCGCCTTGCAGACGGCCCTGTTTGTCCTGAGAGACGTGGTGGCTCATCAGGGCTATCATTGCAGGTGGGATCATGGCACCAAGCGCTGCTGGTGGGAGCAGCAGGATGACGGTGAGCGTGTTGGGTGCGAAGGCGAAGCCCAACAAGGCGATAACGGCGAAGAAGAAGCCATAGAGAACCGTTTTGGCTTCTCCCTTGCGAGGGATGATCCAGCGGATGAGGCCGCCTTTGACGCTTGAGAAGCCTATGCCGACGATGGCAAGGGAGAGGCCCACTTGTGCGGTGGTCCAGTGGAAGGCTTCAATGGTGTAGTAAGGCCAGATGGCCGGGTACACGAAGTTCGCCATCTCAAACAGGAAGAGGGCGATGAACAGCCACATCAGTACAGGTGTCTGGGCGATGTCCAAAGCCGCCCCAACAGGGTTTGCTCTGCGCCAGCGGATGGCTTTTCGCGCTGCTTTTGGCAGGGTCTCTGGCATATAGAACAGACCGTAGACGAAGGTGATGGCGATCAGGATCGCGGAAATGTAGAACGGTACACGAATGCCGAAGAGGGCGAGGGTGCCGCCAATGACAGGGCCAATCACAAAGCCGAAGCCGATGGCTGCACCGACCATGCCAAAGCGGGTGGCGCGTTTGCCGTTGTGGGAGATGTCGGAGACGGCTGCGTAAGCGGTGGCGTAGGTAGCGCTGGCCACTCCGGCGAGTAGCCTGCCGATGAACAAGACCCAGAGCGAGCCTGCGAAGGTCATGATCAGGTAGTCGATTGTCAGGACAGCCAGTGAGATCAGCAGCACTGGGCGGCGGCCAAAGCGGTCTGAAATTGCGCCAACGGCAGGGCCGAAGAGGAACTGCATGGCAGCGTAGCTTGCCGCGATGTAGCCCCCCCAGAGGGCTGCGTCTGCGATGGTGGTTTGGCTGAGTTCTGCAACCAGTGCCGGGGTCACCGGAATGATCAAACCAGCACCAATCGCGTTCAGCAAAACAGTCCCTGCAATGAAGACAAGGGTATGAAAATCCTGTTTTGACCTGATAGCTTGCAGTGCCGGCAGCATTCTTTTCTCGTTTTTTCGCTAAATGCTATGTAACAAAGCGCTCCAGCAAGTAAAGAAAAAACTCAGCATTTGTGCATATGCCGCAGGTCAAACAGTCGTCATGAAGATTTATTTACGCCAAGGTGGTGTTTCTTTAGCGAAGAAGGCAGCAATTCCGGCTTGTGCTTCAGATGTTTCCCATCTATCCGCTAGGGCATTTGCTGTGTAGTCAATCTGATCTTCTACCTGCATGCGTGCCAAATTCTGACAAAGTGCTTTTGCATCGGCAACCGCGCCCGGTGCGCAGTTCAGATAAGCTTCTGCTTCTTTCTGCGTTACTGCGTGCAGGTCATCGGCTGATGTCACCAGTGAAACCAGACCCAGATGACGGGCTCTTTCTGCGCCAAATGGACGGGCGTTCATGAACACCTGACGGGCATGACCTTCACCCAGACGGCGTACCACATACGGGCCGATGGTTGCCGGGATCAGGCCGAGGCGGGTTTCAGTGAGGGCGAACTTGGTGTTGTCGGCTGCGACCACCAGATCACACACACTGAGCATACCAACACCGCCGCCATAGGCTGGGCCGTGGACGCGGGCGATCAGAGGCTTTTTCATGCTGTCGAGGCGTTTGAGCATGCCTGCCAGACGGTTGGCCTCCTGCATCTTGCCGATACGGTCTTTTTCAGCCTGTGCCTGCATCCATTTGAGGTCGCCACCAGCGCAGAAGGTTTCGCCATCTGCAGCCAGAATGACAGCGCGGGTTTGCTCGCAGTTGTCGAGCTCCTCGGCTGCGGCTGCAAGTTCGTCCATCATTTCAGCATTCATGGCATTGTGCTTTTCAGAGCGTGCCAGCCATAGGGTGGTGATACCGTTTTCGGCTTTCTCGATGCGAATGTTCTCAAAGGTCATGCGGCGGCTGCCTCTTTAATGGAGAGAATGAACTCTTGCGTTTGTTCCAGCTTTTCGATGTCCAGACCGGTATCGTAGTCCAGCAATTTCGCCATTTTTGCGACTGCCAGTGTGCTGACGTTGCCTTTGGCTCCCGGAGCATAAGGACATCCACCCAAGCCACCGATTGCGGAGTCGAATGTCCGCAGACCCATCTTGATGCTGGACATGATGTTAGCCAGAGCCAGATCCTTGGTATCGTGGAAGTGGCCCGCAAGCTGTTCAACAGGAACAACCTTCAGCACTGCGTCCAGCATGGCCTCGGTTGTTTCCGGAGTTGCAGCCCCGATGGTGTCGCCGAGGGAAACCTCGTAGCAGCCCATCTGTAGCAAACGTTCGGAGACCATGGCGGTGTTCTCAACCGGTGTTGGGCCATCATAGGGGCACTCAACAACGCAGGAGACGTAACCTCGAACCGGAATGCCGTCTGCTTTTGCGGCTTCCACGATTGGAGCGAACCGGTCGAAGCTCTCTTCAATGGAACAGTTGATGTTCTTTTGCGAGAAGCCCTCAGACGCAGATGCGAAGATTGCAACTTCATCCGCACCGGATGCTTTAGCGCGCTCGTAGCCTTTGATGTTTGGCGTTAGCGCGGTGTAGCGAATGCCGGGCTTGCGAGCGATGCCTGCAAACACTTCCGCCGCATCTGCCATTTGTGGCACCCACTTGGGCGAGACGAAGCTTGATGTTTCGATCTTCTCAAACCCGCATTCGGAAAGGCGGTTGATCAGTTCGATTTTGCTTGCTGTTGGGATCAGCGTTTTTTCATTCTGAAGGCCGTCGCGTGGGCCCATTTCAAAAATGTTTAGTTTCTTGCTCATCGCTGATCAAACCTCCTCGTCGATAGCGCGGGCACGAAGTTCTCTGCGGATCACCTTACCGGTTGTTGTCATTGGCAGGGCTTCGACAAATTCCAGTTCTCTTGGATATTCATGGGCAGCCAAACGCTGCTTAACAAACTCAGAAAGTTCTTTGGCGAGTTCATCAGAAGGCTCAATGCCTTCCTTGAGCACAATGTAGGCTTTGACGATCTCAGTCCGCAGTTTATCCGGCTTGCCGATCACACCTGCCATGGCAACAGCGTCGTGTTTCAGCAGGCAGTCTTCAATCTCGCCGGGGCCTATGCGATAGCCGGAAGACGTGATGACATCATCGTCGCGGCCAACAAACTGGATCCAGCCGTCCTTGTCCATCACGCCTTTATCGCCCGTGATGAGAAAGTCGCCGGAGAACTTCTTCTTCGTGGCTTCCGGGTTGTTCCAATACTGCAGGAACATAACAGGGTTCGGTGCGCGAACGCCGATGTTGCCGAGCTGACCGGTTTCCAGAATGGTGCCGTTATCGTCTACAATCTGCACATCAAAGCCCGGCACGGCTTTGCCGGTGACACCGGGACGGGTTTCCATCAACTCTGCGCAGGTGGAGACAACAAGATTGCACTCTGTCTGGCCGTAAAACTCACTGATTGTCAGGCCAAATGTATCGTGGCCCCATTGGATCAGTTCAGCGCCGAGGGCTTCGCCACCACTGCCGAGAGAGCGGAGAGAGTAGTTCCAGCGGTTCTTCGGATTCTCAACCTGCCGCATCATCTTCAACGCGGTTGGAGGGATGAAGGCATTGCGAATTTTTAGATCCTGCATCAGCTGGAAGGCTGCTTCGCCGCTGAACTTTTTGAAGCGACAGGCGACGACTGTAACACCGTGGTGCAGGCTTGGCAGGAGAACATCAATCAAACCGCCAATCCATGCCCAGTCCGCAGGCGTCCAGAAACGGTCACCTGCTTTCGGGAACATGTTGTGCGGCATCTCTACGCCAGGCAAGTGACCAAGCAGCGTGCGGTGTGCGTGCAACGCGCCTTTCGGCTGGCCTGTGGTGCCGGAGGTGTAGATGATAATAGCTGGATCTTCGGCCTTCGTCTTCACCGGTATGAAGTCTTCGCTCTGCTCTGCCATTTCTACATGGAGCGAACGGGTGCCGAAGTCAGTGCCCTCAATATTCAAGATTAGTTCAAGCTCTGGCAGGCTTTCGCGGATCTTTTCAAGCTTTGCAGCACCTGCGTTGTTGGTGATGAGAGCTTTGGCGCCGGAGTTACCCAGTCGGTACTCCAGTGCTTCTTCGCCAAACAGGGAGAAGAGCGGAATAGAGATGCCGCCGAGCTTGTGAATTGCGATATGGGAGAAGGCTGTCTCTGGTGCTTGCGGCAACAGGATGCCAACACGATCACCGCGATTAATGCCTTGTGAAATGAGCAGGTTGGCCAGCTGATTGCTCAGCTTTTTCAAGTCACCGAACGTGTAGGTGGTTGTTGGCCCTTCTTCTTCAGCGAAGATGAGTGCTTCGCGGGCGGCATCTTTGTCCGCCCACTTGTCACAGATATCTACGCCAATGTTGAAGAACTCCGGGATGTTCCACTGAAACTTTTCTCGGAGTTCCTCATAGGTATTCGCAGATGGCAACAACGGTTATTCCTCCTCCTCAAGCGTGAGGAGTATAACGCCTTCTTCCACCTGGTCACCTGCGTTCGCCATCACTTCTGCCACCACACCATCACGTGGTGCTTTGAGAGAGTGTTCCATCTTCATGGCTTCAGTGACAATCAGGGTGTCGCCCTCAGATACCTTATCACCCGGCTTGCAGTTTACTGCACGCACAAGGCCTGGCATTGGAGAGGTGATTGCATTGCCTGACGCTGCACTGTCATCCTGCTCTGCCAGATGATCCGGCAGGTCAAAGCGCCATGTCACACCATCAGAGAAGAGTGTGAGGCTGGTGTCTTCGACGAAGAAATCTGCAGAGGTGATCTGACCGGAGAAGTCCACGCGCATGTGGTTGTTATCTACGGAGAGGATCTGCAGATCGAACGTCTCACCATCAACCGTCACTGTCAGGCTGCCATCATGATGACGGCTTGCAACAACCTCGGTCACTTCATCACGCCATGAGAGGTGTGCGAACTGCTTTGCAGCGGTCCAGTGACGCCAACCGGTGAGGCTTACCCATGGATCATCATCTAATACGGCAGTCTCAGCTGCAAAGCCGAGCTCGATGAGAGCGGCCATTGCAAAAGCATGCCGGGTTGGGGCTGTTGGTTTGGTGAGAGCTTCCAGCTCACGGTCGATGAGACCTGTATCCATCTCACCTTTTGCAAAGCCCTCGTGGTTACACAGGCGGTGCAGGAAGGTGATGTTGGTGGTGCAGCCGACTGCGTGGCTCTTTTCCAATGCCAGAGACATTTTTGCCAGAGCTGCTTCACGAGTTTCGCCGTGGCAGATCACCTTTGCGATCATTGGATCGTAGTAAGGGGTGATCGTATCGCCTTTGCGCACACCGCTATCGATGCGGGCAAACAGTTCTGGCAGCTTTAGCTCGTTCAGCGTTCCGGTTGCTGGCAGGAAGCCTGCTTCCGCATCTTCTGCGTAGATACGTGCTTCGAATGCATGTCCGAAGATGGTGAGCTCGTCCTGCATCAGAGGCAGAGTGCCACCAGCTGCTACGGAGAGCTGCCAGTTGACCAGATCTTGACCGGTGATTGCCTCGGTCACAGGGTGTTCTACCTGCAAGCGGGTGTTCATTTCCATGAACCAGAAGCGATCAGGACGCAGACCATCAGAGCCATCAACGATGAACTCAACAGTACCGGCCCCTTCATAGCTACAGCCTGCGCTGCTTTGACGGCAGCTTCGCCCATGGCGTTGCGCATCTCTTCAGTCATGCCGGGGGCAGGAGCTTCTTCGATCACCTTCTGGTGGCGACGCTGCAGGGAGCAGTCGCGCTCGAACAAGTGAACAGCATTGCCATGGCCATCACAGAAGACCTGAACCTCGATGTGGCGAGGGGACAGGATGTACTTCTCGATGAGCACGCGTGGATCGCCAAAGCTGGACTGGCCTTCACGTTGAGCGCCTTCCAGCGCTTCGATGAAGTCTGCCGGGTCATCAACGCGGCGCATACCTTTACCGCCGCCGCCTGCGCGGGCTTTGATGAGAACTGGATAGCCGATCTTTTCAGCTTCGCTTTTTAGGAACTCGCCGTCTTGGTTGTCACCGTGATAGCCCGGTACAACAGGAACGCCGGATTCTTCCATCAGCTTCTTCGCTGCGTCTTTCAAACCCATCGCGCGGATTGCGTCCGCTGGTGGGCCGATGAAGACGAGGCCAGCAGCTTCTACCGCTTCCACGAACTCTGGGTTCTCTGAAAGGAAACCATAGCCTGGGTGGATGGCGTCTGCGCCGCTGGTTTTAGCTGCTGCGAGCAGCTCAGGAATGTTGAGGTAGCTTTCTGCCACTGGTGCTGGGCCGAGGCGGTAAGCTTCGTCGGCCATTTGCACATGACGAGCATCGCGGTCGGCGTCTGAGTAGACAGCCACAACTTTGATGCCGAGGGCTTTGGCGGATTTTGCAACACGGCAAGCAATTTCACCGCGGTTGGCAATGAGGATTTTCTTGAACACTATGCTGCCCCCTTACATGCGGAAGACGCCGAATGGCGTGTCTTCGATTGGTGCGTTGAGGGTTGCTGCGATGGACAGAGCCAATACGTCGCGGGTTTTGCGCGGGTCGACAATGCCATCATCCCAGAGGCGAGCAGAAGCGTAGAGCGGGTGCCCTTGCTCTTCAAACTGATCGATGATCGGCTGCTTGAAGGTTGCTTCCTCTTCTGCTGACCACGTGCCGCCTTTACGCTCAATGCCGTCACGACGCACAGTTGCCAGCACGCCAGCTGCCTGTGGGCCACCCATCACGGAGATACGGGAGCTTGGCCATGTCCAGAGCATTCGCGGTGAGTAAGCGCGGCCACACATGCCGTAGTTGCCGGCACCGAAGGAGCCGCCGATGAGCATGGTGATTTTTGGAACTTTGGCACATGCCACTGCGGTGACGAGCTTTGCGCCGTCTTTCGCGATGCCGCCTGCTTCGTACTTCTGACCGACCATGAAGCCGGTGATGTTCTGCAGGAAGACCAGCGGGATTTTGCGTTGACAGCACAGTTCAACGAAGTGCGCGCCTTTGAGGGCTGCTTCGGAGAACAGGATGCCGTTGTTGGCGATGATGCCAACAGGCATGCCGTGGATGTGAGCGAAACCGGTGACGAGCGTGGTGCCGTAGCGGGCTTTGAACTCATCGAAGCGGGAACCGTCGACCACGCGGGCGATTACTTCGCGTACGTCGTATGGAGTTTTAAGGTCCGCAGGGACAACGCCGAGGATTTCTTCCGGGTCGTAGAGCGGATCTTCTGGCGTTTGCAGCAGAAGCTGGTCCGGCTTGCGACGGTTGAGGTTGGAGACGGCCTGACGGGCCAGCGCCAATGCATGAGCGTCGTCACGGGCCAAGTGGTCTGCCACACCGGAGAGGCGGGTGTGAACATCCCCGCCGCCTAGATCTTCAGCAGAAACCACTTCGCCCGTGGCGGCTTTCACCAGTGGAGGACCGGCGAGGAAGATGGTGCCTTGCTCTTTCACGATGATGGTCTCATCGCACATGGCTGGCACGTATGCGCCGCCAGCGGTACAGGAGCCCATAACCACCGCGATTTGCGGAATGCCCTTTGCGGACATATTGGCTTGATTGTAGAAGATGCGGCCAAAGTGCTCTTTATCCGGGAACACTTCATCCTGCTGAGGCAGGTTCGCTCCGCCGGAATCCACCAAGTAAATGCATGTGAGATTGTTCTCCATGGCGATTTCTTGGGCGCGGAGGTGCTTCTTTACCGTCAGCGGATAATAAGTGCCGCCCTTAACCGTGGCATCGTTGGCAACAATCATACATTCGATGCCGTTGACCCGACCGATACCGGTGACAATGCCAGCCGAAGGGGAGGCGTTGTCGTACATGTTATGGGCAGCAAACTGACCGACTTCCAGAAATGGAGAACCTGGATCGATC
This sequence comes from Pseudovibrio denitrificans JCM 12308, assembly GCF_001310815.1. Taxonomy (GTDB): domain Bacteria; phylum Pseudomonadota; class Alphaproteobacteria; order Rhizobiales; family Stappiaceae; genus Pseudovibrio; species Pseudovibrio denitrificans. Next base: position 20,432 of record NZ_BAZK01000034.1, on the reverse strand, counting down.
AGACGGGCAACGCGCTCGCGCGGGAGGATTTTCCCACGAGACACGTGCCGCTCGCGAGGGCCTTCGCCCCCACCTAACAGTGCTTGCTGGCTTGCAGCGCGGACCTCATCCATCGCGGCGAGGTGCTGGGTGCGGTTGTTCTTATAGCTTTCCGAACCCGTTGCAGCCTGAGACTTGATGACAGCCATTATTTGGTTTCCTGGAAGAGCTCACGACCAATCAGCATGCGGCGGATTTCAGATGTGCCAGCTCCAATTTCATAGAGTTTCGCATCGCGCAGCAGGCGACCGGTTGGGTACTCGTTGATGTAGCCATTGCCACCGAGGGACTGGATGGCTTCCAACGCCAGTTTAGTAGCGTTTTCTGCGGAGTAGAGGATACAGCCAGCGGAGTCCTTACGGGTGGTTTCGCCACGGTCACACGCGGCGGCCACTGCGTACACGTAGGAGCGGGAGGCGTTCATCAGGGTGTACATGTCAGCGATCTTGCCCTGCATCAGCTGGAACTCGCCGATGGACTTGCCGAACTGCTTACGCTCGTGGATGTAAGGCACAACGATGTCCATAGCTGCTGCCATGATGCCCAGTGGGCCACCGGAGAGAACGACGCGCTCGTAGTCCAGACCGGACATCAGTACGTTCACGCCTTTGCCTTCTTCGCCGAGGACGTTCTCGTACGGGACTTCGCAGTCTTCAAAGACCAGCTCACAGGTGTTGGAGCCGCGCATGCCGAGTTTGTCGAGCTTCTGTGCGGTAGAGAAGCCCTTCATGCCTTTTTCGATGAGGAAGGCTGTCATGCCACGCGGGCCTGCGTCCGGATCGGTTTTGGCGTAGACTACCAGAGTGGAGGCGTCCGGGCCGTTTGTGATCCACATTTTGTTGCCGTTGAGCACGTAGCGGTCGTTGCGCTTTTCAGCACGCAGTTTCATGGAAACAACGTCAGAACCAGCGCCCGGCTCGGACATGGCCAGAGAGCCGACATGCTCACCGGAGCAGAGCTTTGGCAGGTACTTTGCCTTTTGCTCAGGGGTGCCGTGGCGGTTGATCTGGTTCACACACAGGTTGGAGTGTGCGCCGTAGGAAAGGCCGACGGATGCAGACGCGCGGGAGATTTCCTCAACCGCAACAACGTGGGCGAGGTAGCCCATGCCGGTGCCGCCGTATTCCGGGTCAGCCGTCATGCCCAGCACGCCGAGTTCACCCATCTCTGTCCAGAGGTCATTCGGGAACTCGTTGGTCTCGTCGATCTCAGCGGCGCGCGGTGCGAGTTTGTCTTGTGCCCAACGGCGAATGGTTTCGCGCAGAGCATCAATGTCTTCACCAAGACCAAAATTCATTACGGCGTCAAACACGGCGCTTCCTCCTGCTACCGATCCAGTCAATCCACGCTCTTTGTTGAGCTTCCCAGTGGATCGCAAATTAATTAAACGAACGTTCGTTTGATTAGTAGCAGGCGCTCAGTTACTATGCAATAACCCTTAGGGCGCATTTCCTGTTGCGTATTCTTTCCCGAAAACTGCTAGGCATCACTCGGGCATGCGCAGACAGACTGCGTCTCCTATATTGAATGATAAAGGCTCAGATCGTGGCACGAACCAAAGGCTCCGTTGGCGCAGATACGAAGACTGCAATCTACTCCGCAGCGAAAAAGCTGATTGAAGCCAAGGGCTTTGAGGCGATGACACTTCGTCAGCTTGCAGCTGAAGTAGGCGTCCAGCGGGGTCTGTTTATCGCTATGTGGAGAGTAAGGACGAGCTGCTTCAGGCGTTGATGAACCAGCATATGGTGAGCCTGATTGAGAACTGGGAGAAGCTGGAAGGCAAAGGGGATGACCCGGTTTCTCGTCTCAAAGCCTTTGTTGCGTTTCACATTCGCTACCACATTGAACGCCGTGCAGATGTCGTGATAGCGAATCTGGAGCTGCGGTCTCTGGGGGAGGACTACCGTGCGGATGTGGTCACCAAGCGTAGTCAGTATGAGGCGAACCTGCGAAACATCCTTTCTGATGGTGTGAAGGCTGGTGTGTTCCCCAAAGTGGATCTGGAGGTCGCTGCTTTCGCCATTATCGCCATGCTGACTGGTGTTTGCTTCTGGTATCGCCCCGACGGACGGCTTAGTATCGATGAGATTATCGAGGTGCACCAGAAACTGGTGCTACAGGGCGTTGTGGGCTAGGGGCTATTCCTGTGATTGATCTGATTAAGCTAATTGCAGCTCTTGGAGCAGGTTATCTGCTGGGCAGTATCAGCACGGCTGTGCTGGTTGGGAAAGCCTATGGCAAGGATATCCGTGAGCATGGCAGTAAGTCTGCCGGACTGACCAACACACTTCGTGTTCTGGGAAAACCTGCTGCTTTGGTTGTTCTTTTTGGAGATATCCTGAAAGGCATCGTTGCCTGTTTGGTTGGCCTGTACCTTGGCGTTTATGCAGGTTCTGGTGTTGCGGTTGACAGTGTGAGCATGTTGCTTGCCGGGGCTGGGGCTATTGTTGGCCACAACTGGCCGGTCTTTTTCGGCTTCAGAGGCGGCAAAGGTGTGCTGACGGCTGCTGCTGTGCTGTTCATGCTGGATCCGATGATTGCAGCAAGTTGTTTGGGGACTTTTGTGCTCATCGTTGCTGCGACCCGCTATGTTTCTCTGGGTTCCATCTGCGCCGCGCTGCTGTTCCTAGTGCTTTCCTTCATCCCGATGTTTGGTCACACAATCTACTTTCAGATCTTCGCACTGGCGATGGCATCCATGGTGGTTGCCAAGCACCGCGCAAATATCGGCAGACTGCTCTCCGGTACTGAGAACAAGCTGAGCTTCTAGCCGTCTTCTTCTTGCTGTAAGTTCTGGACGCAGTGTAGAAAACTAGGAGACTTTTTTATTTCTGCGATAGAGTACTTTGGAATGTCATGTTTGATGAAGCAGTCCACCTCGCTGTAAGTACTTAACGGTATGCCATAAGCGTATAACTCGATAAAGCTTTTTAGAAGCCCACTTTTCGCTGCATCTGAATTTCTTGAATTAAAGAAAAGTTCTCGTAGCAGAAATACCCGATAGATATCTTTTCTATCCTTGGAGATCTCGATTTCCCCGTCTGATAATGTTGTTAGGGTCAAACTTCTCAAAACGTTGAGTTCTTGGGTATACTCAGGTGTATTTGCCGGTTTTGATTTCTTCCAAAGGTATGTTTTGGCAAAATAATAGAATTGGTACGCAGCGCCCACATTTATATCGAAGTGACTTGATGGAGGTGGATTGAGACCAAGGCCGAGGACATACAAAAGGCCAAATGCATCGCATGGGTTACGCTCCATCATATAGCGTTTTTCGTTTTCGAGATAACTCTCCATATCTACTTCAAGTAAGGTGTTGAGTTTGATGCATTTATCCTTACTTAATAGGCTCGAAACGGATGCCGCATCGGCTTGGTCGTTTGCAGCAAAAAGTAATAAGATTAGAAATGTAAAGAAGCTTTGCATTTGAATGTCTTGTTCTGAGTTGCATCAACTAGGTGAAGGAGTTCTCACCGAAGTGGTACCATCCGGTTCTTAATCGGAGAAGCCTTCACAATTGAGGTGTTGGTCATTGCTTTTTCGTGGAGTGGGTCGAGCAGGTCGTCGAGTTCGCTGACGTCTTTTAGGTAGATGCGGGTGACGAAGCAGTCTTCTCCGGTGACTTTATCGCAGGAGGTAAAGCGGGGCTCGTTGAGGATGAGTTGTTCCACTACATGGAGGTTGCCCGGGCTTGGTTTGACGCGCACGATTGCTTCCAGAATGTAGCCAAGCGCCTTTGGGTTTATCTCTACCGTAAAGCCTGTGATGATGCCATCCTGCTCCAGTTTGCGGACACGCTCTGTGGTGCTGGGGGCGGAGAGGCCGATGCGACTGGCCAGTTCGCTGATGGATATGCGGGCATCACGCTCCAGAATCTCGAGGATTTTGCAGGCAGTTTCGTCTAGCTGTTTTATCTCTTTAGGCACTTTTGTTCTCTCGCTTTAAAATGTGAGGGCATTTCGTGCAATTTGCCTTTTATTCTCTATATAGCAGAGAGCCGTTGCTGGCTATTTTTTCAGTCATGACGATTGGAGGTTCTCATGCAGACAGATCTTTTAGCGCTTCAACACATCTCGGCATTCTCCCATGGAGAGGAGGGTGGCAACCCTGCTGGTGTTCTTGTGGGGGAGGTGATGCTTCCAGATGCGCAGATGCAGTCTATTGCGGCTGATCTCGGCTATTCCGAGACCGTGTTTGCGGTGCCTCTTGCTGATAAAGATGGGTATCGGGTGCGGTATTTTTCGCCTGAAAATGAAGTGCCGTTTTGCGGGCATGCAACGATCGCGCTGGGCGCGGTGCTGGCTCAGCAACATGGCCGAAAAACGCATCAGCTTGAACTAAATGAAACCGTCATCTCCGTTGAGAGCTGGCAGGAGAATGGGCAGCTGCAAGCTGCTTTGCAATCTCCGCTGACCAAGAGTGCGGGCTTGGAAGATGGGGTGAAAGCTGAGTTGCTTGGGCTGCTTGGTTTAAATGAAAGTGATCTGGACCTTCGCATTCCGCCAGCTCGCATTCATGGTGGCGCAAACCATCTGGTGCTCGCGTTGAGTGACAGAGCTAAACTGGCTGGAATGGCCTATGACCTGGAAGCCATGAAGCAGTTTATGCTTGGACAGGGCTTGGTGACGATCATGCTGGTTCATGTTCGCGGGCCGCAAGAGTTTGATGTGCGCAATGCGTTTGCCTCAGCGGGTGTGTTTGAAGACCCAGCTACAGGCGCTGCTGCTGCGGCGTTTTCCGGTTATCTGCGGGATATTGGCTGGGCTCATGGCGGTGAAATCCACATTGTGCAGGGCGAGGATATGGGATCAAAGTCTCTCATCACCGCTCGTATTCCAGCTGAGGCAGGTTCCTCCATTCGCATTTCCGGCAGTGCGCGCCAGATGCGCTGATACTGTCTTTTGATGAGCTGATATTTTGGCCCGAGGCGGATCTGTCCCGGGCTTCTTACTGAAAAAGAAGAAGAACATGGTGCTGGTTAAACAGTGGATTTATGAGATGCGGCCAGAGGCGGACGTGTCTCCTGCGAACTATCGGTATGAGGAAGTGGAGCAAGACCTTACGCCTGTACGGGGTGAGGTTGTGGTTGAAGGGGCGTACTGGTCCGTCGACCCATATATGCGTATTCAGCAAAGCTCCAAAGATACCTGGGAAGCGCCGCATCCAACCGGAGAAGTACAGGGTGCAGCTGTAGTTGGTCGGGTCACCTGTGTGGGTGAGGGTGTTACGGCTCTCAAAGTTGGTGACTGGGTTGAAACTTATATGGGTTGGCGCAGTGCGGGGCTTCGGGCCGTTGCAGACTGCCGCTTGCTGAATGCTGATGAGGTTTCGCCCTCAACAGCGTTGCACGTGCTTGGTATGCCGGGGCGGATTGCCTACTTCGGTTTGCTGGAAGCTGGAAAGCCAAGACCGGGTGAAACTCTGGTAGTGAGCGGAGCTGCCGGTGCAGTTGGTTCCATTGTTGGCCAGATCGGCAAGTTGGCTGGCTTGCGAGTGATTGGTGTGGTCGGTTCTGATGAGAAAGCGCGCTGGATCACCGAAGAACTTGGATTTGATGCAGCCATCAATTATCGGCAAGTGAGTGATGTTGAAAGCATGAAGCAGGCTTTTGCAGAACATGCTCCGGACGGTGTCGATATCTACTACGACAACACGGGCGGCGTTACGACAGATGCTTTCATTGAGAGCATGAACCTGCGTGCACGTATCATTATTTGCGGTCAGATCAGTCAGTATCAGTCTGGTCTTGAAGTGCCGAACATGGGGCCGCGATTGCTGCATCACTTCCTTTACAAACGTGCGACTATGACTGGAGTTTTGGCACGGGATTACACCGCTCGCATGGATGAAATGCTGAGGGTGATGGGTCCGTGGGTGCGTGATGGCAAGATCAAGTACAATGAGACCTTGATTGGCGGCTTTGAGACGTTGCCGGAGGCGCTGTGTGGTCTGTTCACTGGCGCTAATACCGGCAAGATGATTGTGAAAGCCTGAGCTGGTGTTCTGCGTTAAACGAGTGAGAAGCTGATCTCTGCGTTGAGCGTGTTAGACACCGTACAAATTTCTTTGGCAGCTTTGAGCATGGCTTCTGCTTTCTCGCGGTCCTCAAACTCCGGGAGAGCAAACTCCAGATGGAAGCTGCCAAAGCGGTGGGGCAATGTGGATGCCTTTTCCGCGTTTACAGTGATGTAGACATTGCCAAGCGCCACCTTTTGCTGCTTGGCTACCATTTCCAAAGAGATTGCCATACACGACCCAAGGGCGGACATGATCAGGTCTGATGGAGCGGAGAACTCATCGGAGTCTCCCAGACCTGCTGAGTATTGATGCCCGAACTCGTTGGTCACCCAGAACTGGCCGTACTCATGAGACGCGACGGTGAGGGGGCCATAAGACTTGGGTTTCATTCTGATTGGCATATCGACTTCTCAGGTACATTTCCAGGTGGTGTGTTGTTTGGCTATGTATATGGCCAGTGGAGGCTCCAGGTAAATATCTGTGGTTGGCAGAAAGTGCGTCGGCGTTCACTCGTTGGTTATTGGCGATGGCCTATTGATGAATGCTGAGAGTGGGATGCATGCTGCCATGGGGTGCTGTGTACCTGAGAGTTTTGTGGTGGTTGAGCACGTTGGGCAAATGAGATGATGGCACAAACCGAAAAAGAGAACCTGCTTGCGCTTCTGATCGAAGATGATCTGGATCTGGCGGGCACTATTTCTGATGTGCTGAAGATGCACGGCATCAGCTGCGATCATGCTTATAACGGCGAGGCGGGGTTGGAGTTTGCGCGGGAAGGATACTTCGATGTCATCATCCTTGATCTGACGCTGCCTAAGATGGATGGACTGACCGTTTGCGAGACCTTGCGGAGTGAAGGGATTGATCGTCCGGTGTTGATGCTGACGGCGCGGGATGAGCTTTCCGACAAGCTGGCCGGGTTTGAGGCCGGGACGGATGACTATCTGGTCAAACCCTTTGCCTTTGAAGAGCTTGTGGTGCGGATACGGGCGCTGTCGGGACGGCGGAGTGCGCAGTCGAAGTTGTTTGAGCTTGCGGATCTGCAGGTAGACTTTGCGCGCAACATCGCCAAGCGTGGGGATCGGGTGCTGCGTTTGTCGCCAACGGCCTGGAAGATCCTGAGTGTTCTGGTCAAGCACAGTCCGGCCTCTGTGAGCCGGGAGCAGTTGGAACGGGCGTTGTGGGGGGATGAGCCGCCGGAAAGCAACAGCCTGAATGTGCATCTTTACAAACTCCGCCAGCAACTTCAGCAACCTGATGAGGTTGAGGTGATTTATCGCGATGCCAATGGGGGATACAGTCTTCGGGAGAAAGTGGATGGCGAGTAAGGCAGCCGTTGGGGTGCGCGGGCGCAGCATCTTTCGTGAGCTTGGCATCACGTTCTTCATCAGCGTCATTCTGCTGCTGCTGCTCTATACGTTCTTGCTGCCGATCTTCTTCATCGCCGGCTCCGATGAGAGCATCATCTACATGATGGATGATCTGGGGCGATCCTATGAGGAGGCCGCGCAGGTTGATCCGAATGCTCCGTTGCCTGAGACTTATCTGATCCGAAGTGCATTTTCGCTGGAGACATTGCCGCCAGAAATGGCACGTCATTTTGAAGATGAAACGCTGGAGCCGCTGGAGCTGTATTTTGATGAGGAAGACCAGGAGTGTGATGCGGAGGGCAACTGCAAGTCGACGTATTACCTCTATCTCTACATCTATCCGCTTGAAGATGGGCGAAATCTCTACATCACGCTTGAGAGCACGGAAGAGTATGTTGAAGGTTCCGAAGAGGATCAGGTTGTCATCATAGCTTTCGCGATTGTTGGGTTCATCAACCTGCTGGCGACTTTTGTGTGTGCCCGCATTCTTTCCAAGCGGCTGATCAAACCCATCGCAGCGCTGGAGAACTGGGCGCAATCTCTGGATAGCGAAAATGCGGGTGAAGCGCCGCCGAACTTCCGGTATCGGGAGCTGAATAATCTTGCCGTGAAGCTTTCCCGTACCGTGGCGCGGATTTCGGAGTTTGTGGAGCGGGAGCAGACGTTCCTGCGATATGCGAGCCATGAGCTACGGACGCCGATCACGGTGATTGCCGGCAATATCTCGTTGCTGAAGAGCCGGGAGAGTGATCCGGAAGATGCGATACCGGTGGAGCGCATCCAGCGGGCGAACCTCAACATGCGGATCATTGTTGAGACGTTGTTGTGGTTGGGACGAGAGAGCTCAGCGCCGCCGCGGGTAGAGAAGCTTGTGCCCGCGAAACTGATTATGGGCTGCATTGAGGAGCTGGATTATCTGAAGGGCAACAAACCGCTGACGGAGCATCTGGACCTGAGTGAAGATGAGGCTGAGCTTCCGAAGGCGCCGCTGCTTATTCTGTTTGGCAACCTGATCCGCAATGCATTCCAGCATGCCCAGAAAGGGGAGATCAAGATCAGCTATCGTGATGGTGTGTTCCTGATCGAAAACCCGGTTGCTACCGGCAAGAAAGACGGGGCTGCTTCGATCTATGAAGAGAGCTTTGGCTTCGGGCTTTCCCTTTGTGAGCGCATCGCCCGGAGGATGGGGTGGGAGTTCACACTGGAAGAGCGAGACAATGCGATTGTGACGCGACTGGTGTTGAAAGAGACGCGCAAGCCTTAAGTGATGATGAGCAGCAGTTGTTCGCTAAGTAGCGTACGTATTTGTCTGTATTCATCATGAATATCTGAGTTTTTTCAGGGGTGTTCCTCGAGCGATATCGGTGTGAATTGTTTTTCGCATCGGCATCCGAAGAAAATATTATCTCAATTTGTTGCTATCTGGAATTTTTACTATTTAATTTACGTAGAGACAGAAGGGGTGTTTATTCGATTCGGGTGGGCTGATGCAGGGTGTGCATGATGAGATGGTGAGAAAGCTCTACGCCAATATCGCTCTTGGAGAGGATATCGGTCAGGCTTTTGCACCAATGGCATCCTCCTTTCGTGAGACCTTGCTCTGCTACAAGATCGTTTCTCTCAACTCGCTCCAATATCACCACATGGCCTTGCACAATACAGAGGATGACATGGCGGCGAAGATTGTTGCCGCTGGGCAGAGCAACCCACTTCCGCGTTTTGCTAAGTTCGCGCCTATGAATGGTTTGATCCATACTGAGGACTTCATCAGTCCGGATGAAATCCGTGATACGGACTTCTTTGATCTCGTATTCAGCGACTACGGCACGTTTGACCGTGTTCGAGCCTTTCTGATCCATCGCAATGGTATGGACACAGCCATGGTTTCAGTTGCCGTGCAGTCTGACTTTGACGGTTCTGATGCTGTACAGCTTGACAAGACCCTTGATACGGTACGGCCCCATTTCCAAAGTGCGTTTTCGGTGGCGTTGCATTTGGAGCAGCGGCGGGGGCTGACGGATGCTTATACGTTCTGGCTGGATCGTATTCCGAGCGCTGCCTTCATTCTGGATCAGGGCATGCATGTTGCCTTTGCGAACAAGCAGGCTGAGGTGTTCTTTGGCAGTAACGAAAGCTTTTTTATTGACCGACGCGGTGAGGTTTCCTCCCGCCACAACGGGCATCGCAAGTTGTTTGAGGATGCGGTTACCAAATGCCGGGTGACGAGCAAGCCGTTGGGGCCTTTGGTCTTGGAGGGAGAGGCAGCGCCCAATCCATTCTTTGTGGTGATGCCTATTGATGTGCTGGCTGAAACGCCCGCTTATCTGGCACCGTTTGTGCGCGGGCTGCAGCCATTGCTTTGCATGATTATGGATCCGGGCGATCGTCCACTGGCAGAGCTGGAGAACCTGCAACATTACTTTGGCATCTCAAAGCGAGAGGCGGAGTTGCTGCAGCATCTGGTTCAGGGCGCTTCCATGGGAGAAACCTCGCATGCGCTGGACATCAGCTACAACACTGCCCGCAATCATATGGCGCGTATTGCAGACAAGGTCTCAGTGAACTCACAAAGTGAGTTGGTGCGTCTTGCTAGTGATCTGGCAGCGAGAGTGCCGCGATAGAGGGTGAGATGAGCGTTGCTGAAGACCTGATCGGGAGAATGTACTCCAGTGTGATACTGGGGCAGGATCTTGGGCAGGTTTTTGAAGGTCTTGCTGCTGCTAACCGTGATGTTTTGTTTGGTGTTCAGGTGCAGTGTTATCTGAACAATGACTACTATTACATGTCCTTTCAAAATGCTGAGGAAGGGATGGCGCAAGACATGGATGAGGCCGGGGGCTGCAATCCGTTTCCGCCATTGGCTGCGATTATCCCGTTTCAGTCCGTTCTTTACAGCGAGCGCTACATTGCGCCGGAAATGGTCAAGCGCTCGGAGTTTTATGAGCGGGTGCTGAGCAAGCGAAATACGTTTGATCGCTCCCGTGGTTTTCTGATGCATCGGAAGGATGGGGATGCGGCGATTGTTGCGTTTACAATGCCGGATGATTTTGTTGGCAAAGAAGATCTGTTTCTTTGCGATACATTGGAGCGCATTCGGCCTCACTTTCAGCGTGCATTCTCTCTGGCACTTGAGTTGAGGCAGCGAGAGCAGAAGGCTTATCTTGGTGCACATTGGCTTGAACGCATTCCCAGTGCGGCGATGGTCCTTGATCGTGGCTTACATGTTGCGGTTGCCAATGCTGAGGCAGAACGGATGTTTCGCTCCTCAGATTTGATAGATGTGGATTGCCGTGGTGAGCTTTCCACCCGCTCTCATAGCCAACGTAAATTGCTGGAAGATACGGCGGCAAATGTTCGGCTAAATAAGAGGCCTGTCGGGCCTTTGGCCTTGCACGGGGAATTTATGCCGGGCACGCTATTTGCGATGACACCCATTCGGGTGTTGGAGCGCTCGCCTGCTTATCTTGATTGCTTTGTTCCTGCGGATGAGGCGGTGCTTGCGATTGTCATCGATCCGTCCAGTTTGTCCGTTGCACCCGTGACTTATCTGCAGGAGTGTATGGATGTATCTAAACGAGAAGCGGAGTTGATCCAGAACCTTGTGGTTGGTTTGTCGGTTCGTGAAACAGCTGACAAAATGCAGATCAGCTACAACACCGCCCGCAACCATCTGGCCCGTATTACCGACCGGGTGTCCTTAGGCTCGCAAAGTGAACTGGTGCGTTTGGCCAGTGACCTTTCAGTGCGAGTGCCTCGCTAGACTGACTATTTCGTTGGCGCTGATCTGCCAACATCTTCTGGAGAAGCCCGTTGCAGAACCTGCAAGATACTCTTGTGAAACGCATGTATGCCTGCGCGGCCCTTGGCGAGGATATCTTCAGCGCGCTTGAGCCGTTGGCGCACACGTATCCGGAGGTGTTGTTTGGCGTGCAGGCCCAGTGCTTTTGCAGGCTGAAAACGCATCATCTTGCTTTTTGGAACTGCGATGATGGCTTTGAACAGGACATGCGGGAGGGAGAGAGTGTGAACCCGTTTCCAGCTCTCATGGATGCTGCTGCTTTTGATGAAGTGATTTACAGCGAGCGGTTCATCAGCCCTGATCAAGTTAAGCGCTCTGAGTTCTATGAGCGCGTCCTTTCCAGACAGAACAAGTGTGATCGTTCACGTGGCATCATCCTGCACCGGAGAGGAACCGATGGTGCTGTCATCACAGCGACCATGCCAGAAAGGTTTGTGGGGCAGGAGGATGATGAACTTTGCGCGATGCTTGAATTTATCAAGCCGAGCTTTCAATCCGCCTTTGCCCTTGGGTTGGAGTTGGAGCGGCGGCGGTTTGAGTGTGATGATCAGTTATTTTGGTTGGAGCGTATACCGAGTGCTGCTTTCGTGCTGGACCATGGCTTGCATGTCGCGCTTGCAAACCAGCGGGGAGAAGCTGTGCTGCGTAAAGGAGAGGGGGTGCTTGTTGACCGAAGTGTCTCCCTTTCGAGCAAGTGTCGTTTTCATCGTGCGCATATTGAGCGTTCTGTTCACATGGCACGCTCAACACAGATGCCTCAGGTTCCTTGTGTACTTCAAAGTGAAGAGCGAGCCTCAATGATTTTTGCTGCTGTTCCGCTTGAAACTTTAATGGCGACACAGCCCTATCTTGATTGTTTTCTCGGTGAGTTTCAGCCTGTCCTTTGCATTCTTATTGATCCGGCAGATCTTCCGGTGACTGACGTTCAGATGCTGCAGAGCTATCTAAGCATTTCACTGCGAGAAGCTGAGTTGGTGCGATGTCTTGTGGGTGGGCTGTCAATGCGGGAGACAGCTGACAAAATGCAGATTAGTTATAACACTGCGCGTAATCATCTGGCACGAATAACTGAGAAGGTTGGCTTTGTCTCGCAAAGCGAGCTTGTTCGGTTTGCCAGTGATCTTGCTGCGCGGATCCCTTCCTGATTGCCTTTCCAAAAGGTTTTAGCGATGCACAATCGAATTTATGTTTTCGGGGCTTCCTGCTCCGGGTCAACCACGCTTGGGCGTGGCTTGTCACAAGCCCTTTCCATTCCTCATGCGGATTCAGATGATTATTTCTGGGAGCAAACAGATCCTCCGTTTTCCAAAAAGCGACCTGAGGAAGAGCGGGTGAAGCTTATGGCGCCAGTTCTGGGAGATGGAAGCTGGGTGTTGACTGGTGCCTGCGAGAACTGGGCCAAAGATTTTATTGCGGATGCGACCCTGATTGTTTTTCTCAGCTTGCCGCAAGAGTTGCGGTTGCAGCGCCTGAAGCAGCGAGAGCAAGAGCGTTTTGGAGATCGCATTCTGGAAGGTGGAGACATGTTTGAGATCCATGACGCCTTCTTTAAATGGGCATCACAATACGAAAATCCTGAGTTTGCTGGGAGAAGCCGGCATCGGCATGAGGCGTGGATGAAAAGCTGTGGCAAGCCAGCTTTGCGATTGGATGGACGGCTTACGCGAGAAGAACTGGTCGTTCAAGTGCTGCGAATATCTGCATGAGCCTTGCACAATCAATGATTTATAAGAATTCGATGTAGAACTAGAGTTAATATTCTAAATATTAGCTTGTGTTGTTTTGCTAAAATAGAACCTGACGTAAAGGAGATGCTTGAAATTAAAGAATAGATCTATCTGTGTGCTCAATATGAATATTACATATGTTTTATTGTGCTTTGTCGATTCTCTAGTTTATATAATTTTGAATTAAATTTTGGGAGAATTGCGATGAAGTATTTTTTAGTCTTCGTGTTTGTGATGTTCTCATTCAGTGTAAATGCGGACATTATTCGGAAGCAGGTTGCAGCCAATCGCACTGCAAAACTCAACGTTTATAGCTATTACGTTCCTGAAACCTGCGGCTCCGCAGAGTTGCCTAAGGTCTCTTTCGTCAAAAAGCCGGAGCATGGTGTTGTACGTTTTGTGCAATCCCGCTCTGCGCTGCCAAGTTCTGCAGGTAAGTGCGCGGGCAAGGTGACGAACGATCTGATCATGTACTACTCGCCGGACAAAGACTTTCGCGGCACAGACAAAGTGGTGACGAAGTTTCGGATGTACACGTCAGGTCGCGTGATCTCCGGCGGAAATACCTATGAGATTGAGATCAAGTAAAAGCTCGCAAACTCCATCGCATAAGAGGTTCAGCTGAAAATGCTGAGCCTCTTTTTTTATGTGCGGATGACGGCGCTGTCCTTCGTGTCTCTGTGATTTGGCTGAAGCAGATTTGGTGATCATATGCTGCTTCTACAGTTTGCTGGTGTGTGTCTGGCCGGTTCCGGCAGATGGAATTGAGATTGGGTGGTGTTGGGCTGAAACTGGCAGTATCCCCTCAAATGCGAGGTGATTTGAGTGAAAATCTCAATTGTGGTCGCTTTGCTGGCAATTATATTGTCGTTTGGCTGCGGGTTTTCTTTCACGTCGTCGTGATCCGGGTGCTTATTGTTGACATGAGCTCAGCAATGCCTATGAGTTGATTGTTGAATTTTCGTGGTGGTCCGGTCGGGGAGGGCTGTACTACTGCTGCTGCTAAAAAGCCGGAATAAGAGCATCGCCAAGCTCACACCGGTTGGGGGAGAATATTATGCGTCTGTTTTCATACAAAAACAGAAAGGTTCATCTTGGGCCGTATCCTTCTGAACGACTGAAGCGGACGCACGAGGCTGTTGATCTGGGGCGCGTGCCCCGTGTGCAGCCAACGATTTACTCTCAAGCTGACACTCCCGAGATCCTGAGCAATTCGATGGCTTCGTTTAGCGCCATCATGGATGCGATCCGTGATGGCGCGCACAATGCCAAGCTCTCTGAAATTCCTGATGATCCGCAGGAGCGAGCCAATCACCTGAAGGCCGCGGGTTATTTCTTTGATGCGACCATGATGGGGACCTGTGATCTGGTTCCTGAGCACTTCCTTGATCAGCCATTGCGCAACCCAGATCTGGATAAGCTTGCGAAAGATCTGCAGACGTTCCAACCGAAGACGCTTGCTGCCGGTATCGACGTGACTATGGCAGATGTGCGCGACAGTGCGGCTGCCACGCCGGGGCCCGTGACACACCATGGTTCTGCGCTTGTTGTGTTGATGGAACATCCGCGCGCACCAAGGGCCGACGAGCCGGGTGGGGACTGGATCACCGGCACCTGCGAGCAGCGCTCTGCCATACGGGCAGCAGAAGTGGCCGTGGTGCTGGCCAACTATCTGCGCCTGCTGGGTGTGGAGGCGCGTGCGCACACCACCAGCAGTGCGGATGTGGATCTGAACCGACTGGCTGTTTCTGCCGGTCTCGTTGAGGTGGTGGAGAAGGATGGGGAGACGGTTGTCTCCAATCCGTATGTTGGCCATGAGTTCACTCTGGCTGCCATCACCACCACGCTGGAGTTGACGCCGGACCAACCGCTTGCACCGCGCAACCTAGCGGATATCTGGAGTTCTCACGGCCCTGCCTGGCAGTTGGGTATGGGGACGTTCAAAAATGCCTTCAACCGTAAGCCTTTTGAAAACCGTGACTATCACATGGGGGCGTTTCCGTTTGAGCGGATCAAGCGGGTTGAAGAGACGACAACCTTTATTGATGAGCCGCGCGTGCCTCGTGTTCCTAAACGCACCGACATGTTCGCGCGTGCGCTGTTTGGCGATATGGGCAAACCGTTGCAGGAGGCTGCCAAAAATGGCGGCTATCTGGCAAAAAATCCGATGGGATACTGCGCCCGCCGTGCCCTAGCCGCGCTGATCCTGCTGCAAGATGGTGATACAGCACCGGAGGTCTCCCCAAGCGCGGTGGATCCAGATAAGAACGCAGCCAACGTGAAGTCAGCGCTGTATTTCCTCGGCGCGGATGCCGTTGGCCTGTCTCGCTGCCCGGACTATGCATATTACTCCCACGATGCGCGCGGCGAGCCGATTACGCCGTATCATAAGAACGCAATCTCCATTCTAGTGGATCAGGGCCATGAGACGATGGAGGGGGCCAGCGGAGATGACTGGATCTCCGGCGCTCAATCCATGCGTGCTTATCTGCGTACTTCCATTATCGGTGGTATTGTCGCTGAGCAGATCCGCCGTCTTGGTTATCCGGCGCGGTGTCACTCCGTCGTGGATGGCGAAGTGCTCCAACCACCGCTGCTGCTGCTCTCCGGCCTTGGCGAAGTGAGCCGCATTGGTGAGGTTATTCTGAACCCGTATCTCGGCCCGCGTCTGAAGTCCGGCGTTGTGACCACCGATATGCCGTTCACCTATGACAAGCCCATCGACTTCGGCCTGCAGCGTTTCTGCGAAAGCTGTAACAAGTGTGCCCGCGAGTGTCCATCTGGTGCGATCACTGCCGGGCCGAAGCGTATGTTCAACGGCTATGAGATTTGGAAGTCAGATTCCGAGAAATGCGCGCGCTACCGTGTGTCTCAGCCCGCTGGCTCCTTGTGCGGACGCTGTATGAAAACCTGTCCGTGGAACCTTGAGGGCCTGTTCAGTGAAGCACCGTTCCGCTGGACGGCTATGAAGATGCCATCCTCGGCCAAAATGCTTGCCAAGCTTGATGACAAGTTGGGTAATGGTTCCATCAATCCGGTCAAGAAATGGTGGTGGGATCTGGTTGCCAGCGGTGAAGGGAACTACGTGATCGCGGAGGAGACCAACGCGCGTGAGTTGCAGCTGGACCTCGACCTGAAATATGAAGACCAGACCCTCGCCGTGTACCCAGCCAACCTCGCGCCGCATCCGTGGCCGTTTCCGTTTATGATGGACCGTGAAGCGGGCATCAAAGCGTATCAGGGCATGATTTCTGCTAAGGAGTACAAGGTTCGCCTCGCTTCTGGATCTAACGATCTTGCTCCTGTGTACGAGGTGAGTGCAAGCTCCTCTCCTGTTCTGGCTGTACGCCTGTCCAAAGTGAATGCGGAAGCTGAAGGCGTGTCGCGTTACGAGTTCACATTGGATGATGGATCACCGCTTCCTGTATTTGAGGCGGGTGCCCATATTGATGTGGTTGTTGCACCTGAGTTCCTGCGCCAATACTCGCTGGCGGGTGATCCGGCAGATAACAGCAAGTATGTTATTGGCGTTTTAGAAGAAAAAGAAGGGCGCGGCGGTTCTGCGCTGATGCACCGGATCTTCCACGAAGGACGCCGTGTCTTCATTTCCAAGCCGATCAATCATTTCCCTTTGCATGAAGATGCCAAGAAGACGCTCCTGTTTGGTGGTGGTATCGGGGTAACGCCGATGATCGCCATGGCACACCGGCTGCATGCGCTCGGCAAACCTTTTGAGCTGCATTACTGCTTCCGCCATCGCCACAAAGCGGGCTTCATCGAAGAAATCCAAAACGCGCCTTGGGCAGATAAAGCCTTCATTCATTGTTCCAGCGAAGGAACGCGCGCTGATCTGAAGTCTATTCTTGCCGGCTATGAGGATGGCTATCATGTCTATACGTGTGGCCCTGATGTCTTCATGGATGGGGTGTTGGATACGGCCGCTGCTAATGGCTGGGCAAAAGAGAGCCTGCACAAGGAGTACTTCTCCGTTCCTGATCAAGGCGACTATGTGAACACCAGCTTCTTTGTGAAACTGGCCTCAACGGGTGAGCGCATTGAGATCCCAGAGGATAAGAGCGCAGCGGATGTACTGAACGAGAAGGGGATTTCTGTTCCAACCAAGTGCTCGGACGGTATTTGTGGCGTCTGCACCGCAAAATACAAGGGTGCCGATGTTGAGCACCGTGACTTTGTGCTGAGCGGAAAAGAGAAGGAAGACACTCTGGTTCTGTGCTGCTCCCGTGCAAAGGACGCAGGCGCAGAGCTTCTGCTTGAGCTTTAGGTGAAAAATACGCAGTGTTTTCTTTTTGGTTTCAGGGCGGGGATACCAGTTTCCGCCTTGATGGAGTTGGAAGTAGTTTCTATCTTAAATCTGGATCTTGCGTTTTCTGCGCAGGGTGACACGTTAGTGCGCCTTCAATGATCTTTCCAAAATCTTTGATTTTTCCATTTTGGAACCACAATAAACACTACTAGAATTTTGCCAATTGGCTTTTCTGCCGGGATCTCTGTCAATCTTCTCACGCGTTTTGCGAGCAAGGGGACATCTCGGCACTGGAATAGGATCATCAGAATGACAATGAACAGACGGAGTGTGCTGAAAATGGCGGTTGGAAGCATGACACTGGCTGCCGGAACTGGAGCGGTGCAGGCTCAGTTCAAAACAGCGCATGACCTTTCTGAGAAACTGGAACTTGGCGTGCAGTCGGGGCTGCTGACCGATTTGCATGGTGTGATGATTGCCCATGGCGACAAGGTTGTGTTTGAGCACTTTTTTGAAGGGCGGGATTTTGCCTGGGCAGACGATCTGGGCACTGTGAAGTTTGAGCGTGATACGCTGCATGATCTGCGCTCTGTGACCAAGAGCATTACCAGCTTGCTCTATGGTATCGCTTTGGGGATGGGCAAGGTGCCGACACCCGATGCGCCTTTGCTCGATGCTTTTCCGGATTATGCGGATCTGAAAAAAGACCCGCAGCGTGCTGCCTGGACCATTAGCAATGCGCTGAACATGACGATGGGTACTGAGTGGAATGAAGATCTGCCGTACTCTGACCCACGCAACAGTGAGATCATGATGGAGAATGCTCCAGACAGATATCGCTTTATTCTGGATCGCCCGATTATTGGGCAGCCAGGCGTGCGTTGGCACTATAATGGCGGTTGCACTGCTTTGTTGGGGCATTTGATTTCTGTAGGAACAGGGCAAGATCTTGAAGAGTTTGCCAAAGAGCAGCTGTTCGCACCTCTTGGTATTTCGCAGTTCCAATGGATGCGTGGCTCGGATGGGGTTCCTTCTCCCGCTTCCGGCCTAAGATTGACGGCGGAAGGATTAACCCGCATTGGCCAGATGGTTGCCGCTGGTGGGCGATGGAATGAGAGGGAGATTGTTCCTCAAGAATGGCTTGAGACTTATATGGCGCCGCAGGTGAGAACTGCCTTCGGTTCGCACTACAGCAATTCCTGGTATTGGCAGGAGCATTTCGTACCAGCGGCCAATCGTGCTTTTCCTGTCATCTCAGGTGCTGGGAATGGTGGGCAACGACTTTTTGTGGTGCCGGCTCTTGATATTGTCGTCACTGTTTTTTGTGGGGCGTACAATCGCCCGGATCAGTGGATCACGCCGCTTCTCGTCCTTGATCGTATGGCGCTTCCCAATCTAGAAAAGCTCTAGCTCCTTATAACCCGGTAACTGATGGTGTTGCCGGGTTCTTCTTTTGGCCAATTCCTCTCAATATAACACTGTTATATTTTAATTGAGTCGTTATGGGAGGGGATTATGGCAAAGGTACTTTATGAAAAGGACGGTCGGATTGCGCGCATTACATTAAACCGACCTGATGTGATGAATGCCATTGATATGGATATTCCGCATGAGTTGGCTGCCTGTGTGGCACGAGCCAATGCAGATGACGGTGTTCATGTGATCGTGCTGGGAGGAAGCGGCCCGGCGTT
Source organism: Pseudovibrio denitrificans JCM 12308 (assembly GCF_001310815.1). Taxonomy (GTDB): domain Bacteria; phylum Pseudomonadota; class Alphaproteobacteria; order Rhizobiales; family Stappiaceae; genus Pseudovibrio; species Pseudovibrio denitrificans. Next base: position 1,524 of record NZ_BAZK01000034.1, on the reverse strand, counting down.
TTGTGCAGGTTATGATCTGACGGCTTATGCCGAAACCGAAGGCAGTAACCCGGGTGTGCAGGAAATGCCATGGGACCCGATGAAGGACTATGCCTTCATGAAGCAGAACACGGACCTATTCATGTCATTATGGCGAAGTTACCGGCCTGTTATCGCTAAGGTGCACGGCCATGCCGTTGCTGGCGGTTCAGATATTGCTCTTTGTTCAGATATGATCGTGATGTCGGAAGATGCTCATATTGGCTACATGCCGGTGCGTGTTTGGGGCTGTCCAACGACTGCGATGTGGGTGTACCGGCTTGGCGCTGAACGTGCGAAACGTATGTTGCTGACAGGTGATAAGATTGATGGCCATGAAGCTGAGCGAATTGGACTGGTTCACAAGGCAGTGCCAGCTGATCAGCTTGATGCGGAAGTTGAAAGACTGGCTGAGCGTATGGCTGGCATTCCGATAAACCAGTTGATGATGCAAAAACTCATGATCAATCAAGCAATCGAGTCTATGGGGCTTTACCAGACGCAAATGATTGCCACGCTGTTTGATGGTATTACTCGCCATAGCCCGGAAGATGAACTTCAAGAAGCGTGCAGAAGATGTCTCCTGGAAGCAAGCTGTCCGTGAGCGCGATAAAGGAACCTTTGATTGGACCGCAAACAGACCAATAAATGCTCCTTTATAATATGAGAGATCATGACCAACTTAAATCATCAGGACGACCCAGAAGCTGAGGCACGGCAGAAGCGGGCTGAATATTTGCGTGAAGCTCGCTGTTCACTCATTGTCAAAGCTGCCCGCGACGTGTTTTCACAGGACGGACTTGATGGAGCTTCAATGCGCTCCATCGCCCGGGCTGCAGGTTGTACGACAGGGGCCATCTATCCTTACTTTCACGGAAAGGAAGAACTCTACTGCGCTGTCCTGCAAGAAACGCTTGATCAGCTTCATCATGCGGTGACTGAAGCAATCGAGGGTGCTGCATCTCCTGCGCAGTCTGCCTCTGCCGGAGTACTTGCGTTCTTTGACTTTTATGACAGCCGCCCAGATGACCTCGCACTTGGCCTATATCTGTTCAACGGTCTCAAGCCGGTTGGTCTGGGCCGCGAGCTTGATGCTGTGCTCAATCGCCAGGTCGGCGCAACCGTTCGTATGATTGAATGCAGTGCTGCCGCTGAGTTTGGTGATCGAGCAAAGGAATGGACTGCGGGCTCCATTGCTCAATGTATGGGCTTGCTGATTATGGGACATACAGGACGCCTGTCGCATTGGCAGTTTGAGGGGCGTTACCTATTGGAGCAGTTTTTGCGTAAGTGATGATGTTGGCTTTCGGTAGTTTCTCCTTTCTCAGTTCGAACTGCTGACGGTCATTTGCCGCTTCTATTAGATGTATGATCCCTCGTGGCTTAGCCTCGGCTTTAGGGATCGGCCTACATTGCATACTTCTCCCGGCTTCGTGGTGAGGTGGTGCTTTTCTTTCTTCAGTTATCAAAGAACCCGGACTTGTCCGTTTGCGGTGTTGCATGGCA
>NZ_BAZK01000033.1 GCF_001310815.1 Pseudovibrio denitrificans JCM 12308 | reverse complement strand
AGACAGTCTCAATACCCAATGCAGATATCGCCGCATTCGTGTCTTGTTTCGGCTGGTCAAGCAAACTGGTGAACACAACGGGCAGAGGGGCTCTGAGCCGCCCTGCACGGATGAGTTTCTCCGTGACGCGCACACCAGACAGGGCTGCATGGTCAAGGGCCTCCCAGAGCCTGTCTTGAATTTGTAAAGCCGCCGATCTGACACTGGTAACTGTCTTCAAATCTACCGGAAGCAAAAGGATGTCGGTGAAATCACCGATCAGTGTATCTGCCCCTTTGACTCGCGGCCGATTGAACACAGTGAGATTTAGTGCAAACTCAGGCGTGCGGCTCCACCTTCCCAGAACATGCGAGAAGGCCGACAGCAGGAGACTGGTTGCACTTACACCTATACGTTGAGCAGAGCTGCGAAGGGCAGCCCAGTTTTTTCCATTGAGGCAGTGACTTCGACGACGAAACGTGGTGCTTTGAAGAGCCAATTGGTCATCGCGTGTAGGCAACTCTGGACCTGCCGGGAAGGTCGCAATAGAGGCATCCCACCAACACTCCGCAGCAGCTAGATCTTGCTTCTTGACAGCGTGTTGTGAAGCCAGCACATGATCTTTAAAAGAAAATGGTAGTGGCGTCAGCTTCACATCTTGCTCTTCGTAAAGCAGTATCAATTCCTCGGCGATAATGCTCAAACTCGCAGCATCAGCGATCAAAAGATCTATCCCGAAATGCAATCGCACCATGCCATCAGGCAACACCGTCGCTTCCAGTGAGAAAAGAGGCCAAGTATCAATCGTCTCGCATCCCCGCCGCAAACGGGCACGCTTGTGCTGCAGCTTTTCTTCTCGCACTTCGACTAGTGTGGAGCTCAGATCTTCAACTGGAATAGGGTAATGCGAAACATCCGACAAAATCCGTTGTTGACCGTCTTGGGTGACGATTGCCCGCAACATATCCTGACGCTTGATCAACCTGTTCCAAGCATTTTCTAGCCGTTTGAGATCCACCGACCGGCTCTCAAACTCCTGATAAACAAACGAGGAAACTTTAGCTCCATTGGCACCAAGCTGACGCCCAGACCAGTATGCACGCTGAACATCGGTGAGCGGAAAATCGATATCCGGCTGACTTACATGACGTAAAGAACCAAAATCCGTATGCTCTATTTGGATCTGGGCTAAGTCACCAGCTGCTTGGCCTTCATCGATATGTGATGCCAAAGACGCAATAGTTGGGTTCCTGAGTAGATCCTTGAGAAGAACTTTCACTCCCAATGCTGCGCGCACTTGGACAAGATACTCGACTGCCAAAAGAGAGTGCCCACCAATGGCAAAAAAATCCGCATGCCGATCAAGGGTCTTTAATGAAAGCAAGTGCTGCAAAATCGCAGCAAGGGACAGTTCAGTTCCAGTTTCTGGTGCTTGCGTTGTGGTCGCAACATTTGCTGAAGCAAGTTCTTGTCCATCCAGCGCGGCTCGGTCGATTTTGCCAGCTGAGTTCTTAGGGAATGCTTCGACAAATCTCCAACGCGCCGGGCGCATGTAATCGGGCAGATGCTCAGTCGTATATTGGACCAGACGAGGATGAAGATCGGCTGTGTCCGTGCCGATTACGGGTTCGATAAAGGCAGTCAATCGGACATTGCCACACTCTACCTCTTGCGGCCTTATAACAGCAAACGACACTTCAGGATGCGCGATCAGGCTGGTTTCAATATCCCCTAGCTCAACCCGATGCCCGCGGATCTTAAGTTGATTGTCCTGGCGTCCCTTAAATACAATGTTGCCATCCCATGTCAGGCACACCCGATCACCGGTTTTATACCACCTAGCGGCTGGTTCACCGCAACTCACAAACTGTTTGTCTGTCAGGTCTGGGCGATCTTTATAGCCTGCTGCAAGCCCGGCTCCTCCAATCCAAAGCTCTCCAGTCACTCCAATAGGTACTTGTCGTCCCAGATCATCGATGATGCGAATACTCGTATTATCGATGGGCGCACCAATTGAGATACTCGTGTCAGACGGTTCTACTTTGCAGCACAACGACCAAATTGTTGTTTCAGTCGGGCCATACATGTTCCAGCATTCGGCACCTGTGCTCGTCAGCGCCTGCGCCAAAGACAATGGCAATGGTTCTCCACCGACCAAGATACGCAGTGTACTGTCAGCACGCCATCCGCTTGTTACCAACATTTGCCAAAGAGACGGCGTTGCTTGCATCACCGTTGGGCGGCATTGCTCAATAAATGCCCGTAGCTCAAAAACATCGCTAACAATATCCTGAGGAGCCATTTCGACGCATGCACCAACACATAACGGCAATAGGAACTCCAAAAGGGAAATATCAAAGCTTGGGGTCGTGACGGACAAAAGGCGGTCCTTTGACGTCAATCCTGGTTGATGAGCCATTGAAGACAGGAAGTTAGCAAGGTTGCCATGGCGTATGCAGACGCCTTTAGGCGTTCCAGTGCTGCCAGACGTAAAGATTACGTAAGCCGTATCTGAGGCGCTCGGCAGTTCATCCACTTCAGCTGTTTCAACCGTGCCCGAGGTCAACTCGTGTGGATCAGCGACATTGAACGATGCATGCGCATTGCGGCTGACAATCAGCGATGGCTTAGCAAGGTTCAAAACAATGTCTGTGCGCTCCGGCAAGTTATACGGGTCAAGGGGCAAATAGACCGCACCCAACCGCCAGATGCCAAGCATTGCTGCGATCAATAATGGTTCGCGGTCCAGTTCCACAGCAACAAGATCGCCAGTGCCGATACCGCGCCTCCGCAGATTTTCTGCAAACCGCCGACTTGCCTCATCAAGGTCGCAGTAACTCCAGGTCTCATGTGGAGATGCAATCGCCACGTCCGTTGAAAATTGACGAACAGAGTCCTCAAATCGTGCAAGAACCAAATCAGCATCACTGCGGGGTGCGGTGGTCTTGTTCAATCTTGTAAGGAGAGCTTGGGTCTTGTCTTCGATAGGGGTTGAGACAGCTTCTAAAGTTACGTCCGACGCATGCGCAATCTGCTTGAGCATTTCCAGGAAGGTGTCGAAGTAAAGTTCGATTAGATACGTAGAATATCGTGTTACATCAAACTCAGCCGTTACCTCATACCCTCCCCCCGATGGTATTAACTCGAGGGTCAGGTCGAACTTGCAACTACCATTGTGAAGGTCAATCATCTCCCAATCTTGGTCGGCAATCCGAAACTTACTCTGCTTTGCCGTCGCATGAGAAATCAAGAAAGTCTGAAACGGCACATTGCCGTCAAGTTGTCCGTCAACAACTAGCTTCTCCCGAAGAATCTCCATCGGAAGCGACTTGAACGTGTCAGAGTTATGGATGCTCTTTGCCGCTTGACCAAGAGCATCTGCAAAAGTCTCAGCTTCTGCCAAATCCACATCCAAAAGCGTGGTGGTTGCAAAAAAACCTACTGTTTCCTCAACTTCTGGACGCAAGCGACCAGTGGCTGGTGACCCCACGATAATCCTGTCCTGCCCGGTGAAGGCACGCAGTGTGAGAGCGTGTGCTGCAAGAAAAACGGCGTGCATGCCCGTCTTCGCACTTCGGCTTGTTGCCTCAATCTTTTGCGTCAGACTTGGATCGATTAGACGCCGAAGACGTCGCCCTTTCTGCGTGGTTATTGATCCCGTAGGTGCGGGTTGATCTGGGGGCAACATGGATTGCACAGGTGCGCTATGGAAAGCCTCTGCACAGTTAGTAGCAAAGGTCGAGGCGCGCATTCCATCAGACCAGCTACGCTGCCAGTTCGCGAAATCAACAAGGCTAGCCCGCTCCGCCTTTATAGGCTCCAGAGCTTGTCCGCGGACCAGCGCATCATATGACGTCATCGCTTGTCGAAACAGGATTGCCAATGATAGGCCATCAGCGATCACATGATGGATCCTTAGTAAAAGCAGCTGATCTGGTCCATCATTCGTTAGCAAGTCAATCCTGAACAGCGGAGCTTCGGCCAACGGAATTGGCTTGCTTGCGATACCAACTGCCGCATTTTCTAACAAACTGAACTGGTCACCAGACAAGTTATGAACTGTGAGCGGCACACCAATGTGGGGGCGAATACGCTGCGTTAGTGTTTCTTTTTCAAGATCAATTTGTATACGTAGACTCGAATGACACTGAATCAGATTTTCAAAAACCTGGATAAGCACGTCGACATCCAACATGCCCGAAATTCGGAAGCCCTGGTAGAGAACATAGTCACAAGCATCTGGGTCAAGCTGATCAAGTATCGCAAGGCGCTCTTGCTCAAATGACAGCTGCACTTCTTCGTCTTGATGTAGACGGGCTATTGGAAGCGATGCAAGAGAGCCACCTTCTTCCAGCAACTTCAAAAAGAAAGCCTTGCGCTTATCCTTAGGCAACGCGACCAAGCGATCCGCGACAGACAGAGGAGGAGATGTCGTCATTTTGCCACCTCCTCTGGCTGCTGTGCGTGTTCCAGCAGCTCAGAACTAACTTCAAAGTCTGTAAGCAGGCTCTCAACAAGAGAAGTACTCCCTGCCTTGCCGCGTTTCTCAAGTTCAGCAGTCAGATCTGCAATATTTGGCGCTGTGAAGAATGTCTGGGTATCAAGCGAGATGCCATGCAACTCCGCAAGGCGTGCTATCATCATCGACGCCATCAGAGAATGGCCGCCAAGTTCAAAGAAATCATCGGTGCGACCAATCCCGGAGATCCCTAGAAGATCCTCGAAGATTTCACTGATTTTCGCTTCTAGTTCGGACGCCACAGGCTCAAAAGTTGTTGAGAGTGACTTAGGTCTTGGGCTCTTTGCAGCAGACATTAACAATGTGGTAGAGGCAGCAGCCTGATCTGTATCCCAATCAGTGGACTCGCCATCGTGCCCACATTGCTCTTCTTCACTTGCGATCCAATATCGATGCTTGTCAAAACTGTAACCAGGTAGTGAGACACGCCCACATTTCTGATTTTTGAAAACAACCTCCCAACTCAGATCATACCCCATGGTCCACAATTGGATCATTGCCGTCATATTGTGATCCAAAGCAGACTGTAGTTCTGTGATTTGCGGGAGCGATGTAATGGGAGCGATTGTCGTACCCGCACAAAGCACTCCCATCGAAGACAATGCGTTACCCGGTCCTACCTCCAGCATGTTACAGTTCAGATCTTCCAAAGCTGCCATCAACGCTTTTTGGAACAAAACAGGCTTAAGCACCTGCGCACTCCAGTAGGTGAGATCTGTTAGCTCTTCGGACCGAGCCAGCCGACCAAGCGCCGTTGAATAAATCGGATAAACTGGCGGATGGAGCGTCTGCCCCTCCATTGCGTCTCGCAACTGTGTTGCAGCACCTATCATTGATGCTGAGTGGAAGGCATGAGAGGTTTTGAGCCTGCTATGACGGATACCTAGTTGATCCAGTTTTTGCTCAAAATCGGTAATCACTTCAGAAGGACCAGCAACAACACAAAGCCCAGGAGCGTTTTCGGCTGCAAGCTCAACGTTCTCAATAAGCTTATCCTGGATCTGGCTGGCATCCGCCCGGATGGAAAGCATCGCACCCGATGGTGCAGTTGCCATCGCGTTCGCACGAACAATAACCAGACGTGCAGCAGTCTCCAAAGACATAACATTTGCCACGACCGCCGCTACCCACTCACCCAATGAATGGCCAATCAATGCACCGGGTGTTATGCCACGCGCTAACCATGCCATCGCAAGTGCATACTCCACAGCGAACAACGCGGGTTGGGTCAGGTGAGTTTGCGCAAGCTGATCTCCACTAAATCTCACATCTTCATCACCATAAAGCCCATTCCTCAAATCCGGCCCCTCGGCGGCGGCTATGGCTTCAGCTGCACTGTTAAATGCATCGCGGTAGTCAGCATCATGCTTATAAAGATCTGCACCCATTGCCGGATACTGACTCCCCTGCCCCGTGAACAAAAAGGCTAAGGGGCTGACCAGTCCCGGTTGACCAAGGTAAATCTCGTTTCTGTCTCCAGTCAGGAACTTGTTGCCAGCCTCCTGGATGGAGCGGGCTACGACTGCTGCACGCCAGGGCATCGCCTTACGGCCAACAGCCAGAGTAAAAGCTGCATCTTGAGGCAGAAGTTGAGCAGAATCTCGTCTTGAAAGAGCTTTGCCTTGAAGATCGATCTGCCTGGCCAACGCGGTTTCACTGCGCGCTGACAAGATATAGGGAAGCGCTAGCTGCCTGGCTTCGCACTTAGACCGCTCTGGCGCTTGTTCCAATACAACATGGGCATTTGTGCCCCCCATACCCAACGAAGTCACGCCAGCCCGACGCACACCACTATCCGGTACCCATGGGGTAAGTTCCTGTACAACTTTAAAAGGAGAGCTTTCGAAGTTACATGCAGGGTTTGGTGTCGCATAGTTCACTGAAGCAGGAATTTCTCCATGCTTTATACTCAATGAGGCTTTGATCAACCCTGTCACGCCAGCAGCAGTATCCAGATGGCCAATGTTGGACTTCACAGAGCCTAGCCAACAAAATGATGTCTTATCGGTTGTCTTGCGAAAGGCGTTTGTTAGAGCGGAGACCTCAATGGGGTCTCCCATGCGTGTACCCGTTCCGTGGGCTTCGACATAAGACAGCTCATCCGCTGTCCAACCTGCCATTGCATGCGCACGCGCAATAACTCGAGCCTGTGCGTCGACACTCGGTGCAGTATAGCTGACTTTCTGGGAACCATCATTGTTGACGGCGAAGCCGCGAATTACTGATATAATGGAGTCATTGTCACGGATTGCGTCATCTAGTCGTTTCAACACAACAAGACCAAGACCCGTACCAGGTACGAAACCAGAGCTGGCCGCATCAAACGCTCGACAATGACCATCGTGAGATGTGATGCCGCCTTCTTGTGCCAGATATCCGCTGTGAATTGGTGGTCCGAGCGTCACACCACCGGCAAGTGCCAAATCACATTGCCATGTAAGCAGACTTTGGGCAGCACTGCACACTGCCACGAGCGAAGTCGACGAAGACGTTTGAATGGTGATGGCCGGCCCAGTCAGATTTAGATGATAGGCGATCTGGGTGGTCATACTATCTTTATCATTACCGATTGCGGCCTGAAGACTTCCCGAAGAGAAAACCTTCTTGAAAGTTGGCAACACATTGAGCATCAAATAAGAATCTAAGCTTTTCCCAGCGAACACACCGATGTCGCCCTGGTACGAAGTGGGATCGTAACCAGCGTCCTCCATCGCATTCCAAGCACATTGCAACATGAGACGGTGCTGTGGATCGGTTAACTCAGCTTCCCGAGGAGAAATAGAGAAGAATGGCGCATCGAACCGATCAATGTCAGAGACTGCGCCCTTGCGACGTAGGTAATCCGGACGTCGTACGATCTCAGGTGAGACGCCTGATGCAATCACTTCTTCCTCTGTAAACTCGGATATACACTCCCGCCCAGATCTAATGTTTTCCCATAGTTGCGCTGTCGTATCGGCTTTCGGAAATCGTCCAGCCATCCCAATTACAGCGACACCAAGATCATTAGTTTGCGTAGTCATGTCAGTTTTCCCTCTAGGCGTTTACCGCTGGCTTCCATCGGTTGGGGGCAAATGCAGATTTCCTCACGATCGCACTGTCGGGAGCATGCTCATGTGTTGGCTCGATTGTGCTGGAGGTATCGAGCAGCTTGGCTTGCGACTGAATTGTTGGGTTTGAAAAAAGCTCGACTAACTCAATCTTCGTTGCAAACTCACGTGCGATTTGGTGCTGTAGGTCTGTGAGCAGTAGTGAGTTGCCACCCAGTTCGAAGAAATTGGCATCAGCAGCAGGCTGAACACCGCCTAATAGGTCTTCCCAAATGGTAGCTAACTTCTTTTCGACATCCGTTCGGGGCGGACAGAGCTCCTGCCTGGCCATCGATTGAACTGTTGCTTGTGCAGTTGGCAACTGCGCCTCATCAACTTTGCCATTCAATGACAGCGGCAAATCTTTGAGAAAGACAAAAGCAGCTGGGGCCATATGGGCCGGAAGTTTAGCAGAAACAAAAGCCCGCAAATCACTATCAGCAACTGTCACTTGTGTTTTGGTCGTGTAGAAGGCCGACAACACTTGTGCGTCTCTTGCACCACCTTGTACTTCGTGTAAGACGAGATGGGCTCTCTCGATTTCCGGATGCCCCATCAACACCGTTTCAATGTCGCCGAGTTCAACTCGATGGCCACGAATTTGGACCTGCCGATCCACACGGTCCAGATAATCCAAACACCCGTCCGGTCTCATCCGGACACGATCTCCAGTGCGCAGGAAAACTTGATCTGAGGTTTGAGGGAGTGCCACAAAGGCTTTGTCCGTTTGCTCCTCCCGCAAATATCCTGCTGCAAGACCTTGCCCGGAAAGATACAGTTCGCCATTAACGCCAATTGGCGCTTTGGTTCCGTTCTCAGTGAGCAAAATCGCATCGGTCTCTGACACCGTCATGCCAATCGGCAAAGGACCCACGGTGTTGTTGTCGGCCGCTGTCACTTCGTAGAAGGTCGAACAAATCGTCGCTTCAGTCAGACCATAGCCGTTCACCACCCTTGCATGGTTGATTAGATTGTCGACCTGACTGAAATTCAGTGCTTCACCACCACTTAACAACCAACGCACGCTTTCAAAACGAGTATCGTCTTTGGTAACGGCCTTGTTGAGGCGGTCCAGGAGCCCTGGAACTGTACTCAGTATGGTAACGTGATCCTGCTTTATGGCATTGAGTGTTGCGTCTATGTCGAGAGCTGTCATCTGATCGACAAGCAAGAGCTGTCCGCCCCCGATGAGGATTGGCAACACTTCTCCCAAATAACTTGCAGAGCCAACCGAGGTAACCGGAAGCAGAACATCCTGATTTGTGATGTCATAACTTTCCAGAAAGGACTCCACCAAGATCGCAAGTCCTTGATGTGTCAGCCGAACACCCTTGGGCCGACCCGTACTACCAGACGTAAACAAGATCACTGCATCGCTTGAGATTGGAACCTCAAAGCTTGGGTCTTCATCATCGGATGACACTCGCAAGTCCTGAGCCTGAAGAGGTTCCACCTCAATCAAAGTTTGACCTTCAAGGACGGGACTTGTCTTACCGTAGAACTCGGCGCTTGCTGAATCGAGTAGCAAAACAAGCGGCTCGCACTCATTCAACACGTGCGCCAACCGATCAGCTGGAGATTTGGGATCAACCGGGACCCAGACGGCCCCGATACAAAAAGTTGCCAGCTGTGCCACAATTGCTGGGAGGCCGGACTCCATCACACTAGCGACGCGCGACCCCGGGACCACGCCACAATCAGCAAGCTTACTGGTAAAACGGTACACTGCCGACAAAAGCGATTTACCACTAACCTCGTCACCCTTGTCTTTAATACAAATCGCGTCTCCCTTTTCAGAAAGAGCAGATTTGAGTAAGGGCCAAAGCGAGGAGTGGGCGGGTTTGGTCAAACAACGTGCATTTAATCGTTCATAAGCCTCAAAATCTTGCGCGCACATGATTGAAAGATCTGCACATTCAACCGTCTCGTCTTTTGCAATCGCCTCAAGGAGACAACGGTACCGCGCAGCAAAGCGTTCGATTGTTTCTCGATCAAAAAGCTCGTCATCGTACTCAAAAGTACCTTGCAGACCATCGCCTGTTTCATGAAGACTGATCGACAAATCTAAAAGAGAAATACCTGTATCATTCAACAGGACGTCAGCCTCTAGTGCGTCTCTTTTCAGATCCGGCACCGGCAAACTGTCAAGCTGGAAAGACGTCTGATAGATTGGAAAGGCAGACCCCTGTCGCCGGGGTTTGACTGTCTTGACAATATCTTCAAACCCTATCGAACCATTTCGAATGAGATTCAGGCTTTCACTCTTGATCTTTTCCAGCAACTGGGAAAATGAAAGCGAAATATCAATGTCTAAGCGAAGGGGAAGGCTGTTTACAAAAAGCCCGAATGTTCGTTCATAAGCTGCCTCAAATCGCCCAGCCATAGGGATGCCAATAATGATATCGGCCTGGCTTGTATGCTTATTCAAAAAGAGGGCATACGCCGCCAAAAGAACATTATAAAAGCTAACGCGATTACGTGCTGCGACACCTTTCAGGGTTTTTGTTGTTTCTAATGGCAGTGAAAAATCAACGAATGAGCCAGTCCGGGCAGAAAGCGATGGCCGGCGCCGGTCAAAAGGTAAGCTCAGAACTGGCAGATCCCCTGAGAGTTTTTTCAACCAGAAATCAAGCTGTCGGTCATATTTTTCGGAAGATGCAAACTCTGCTAACTGGGACACATGATCAATGTATGTTTTGCCCGGCATTTCGGTCGGGGTGTCATAATAAAACCCGAGCAAATCATCAATCAGAACCGCCTTAGACCAACCGTCACAAAGGATGTGATCCAGATCAATCTGTAGCAAGTATTCATCCTGCGCTAGCTTAACCAAGACAAATCGAACCAAAGGTCGCTCTATGTCATAGCGCCCCGTCGCAAATGGAAGTGGTGTGCCTGCCTTGTAGCCTGCTGGCAGCGTACTAAGACACTCAAGTTTGGGCAAAAAAGCATTTGTAACTTGAACAGAGCGATCAGAAGAAATACCTGAGCGCAGCTGCCCATGGCGGGCAACGGTCAGTTCCACTGCTTTGGACAACTGGTCCACGTCCAAAATGCCCTTCAGCTTGAGCATTATCGGAGAGGTGAACAGGCTACGATCAGGGTGCAGTTGTTGTGCAACCCACATTGCATTCTGCCCATTTGTCAGAGGGATAGCTTCTTGAGCCTGTATAGCCTTCCCACCAACATCACTTGCTTTACGAAGGTCCACTGTCACGCCCTGAACGCTTTTAGCTTGAGCTAAAAGTGCCTTGCGATCCAACTTCCCATTTTTGGACAGTGGCATTGCATCTAACAAGAGCAGCCTGCTTGGGATCATATACTCAGGTAGCGCATTCAAGAGGTTCAGCTGCACGTCATCAATATCAACTTCACCATCACCAACAATTGACGCGAAGATGTTTTGTGACATGGGGTTATCCGTGTCAGCGTAAACACATGCTGACGTAACACCCCGGCTTTGCAAAATCACATGCTCGATCTCACCAAGCTCAACACGCAATCCACGTAGCTTGATCTGGAAGTCATTACGACCGATATAGTGATAGTTACCAGTTTTGCTGTCTTTCGTGACTAAGTCACCTGTGCGATAGGCGCGTAGACCATTTAATGCTGGGACATTTACGAAGGCTGCATTTGTCAGTTCTTCTGCATTCAAATATCCTCGCGCCAAACCAACACCAGAAATTAGCAACTCCCCTTCACCGTCTATGGGTTTAAGAGCCTCATCGACAATGTGCAGTTCGATTCCTGTAATCGGTTTACCAATTGGAACATCGGACAGGACCTGGCCGCGTACGCAATTGAAATAGGTCACGTCTATTGCCGCTTCAGTAGGGCCGTATAGATTAACCAGCGCAATACTTGGTTGGTTCTGTGTCAGCGTATGGAACCGTTGAACCGCTTCGACCAAGAGCTTCTCGCCACTTGTAAAAATGAACCGAAGCTTGGAAAGCTCTTCGGGACGTCCTTTGATCTCCTCATAGGTCAGAAACAGCTCAAATACTGATGGCACGAAGTGAATAATAGTAACGTTATGGGTGCGAATACTACGAGAGATTGCCCTCGGATCATGCTCTTTCCCGGATGGCAGCAGAGCAACACTCGCACCTCCATAGCCCACCAAAGCAACTCCCAAAGCGAGACATCAAACGTCGTAACAGTCTTCTGGAGTATCGTGTCAGCGGGACCTATTGGATAAGCTTCTTGCATCCAGTCAAGGCGATTGCTGAGCGCCGCGTGTTCTGTACAAACACCCTTTGCCCGCCCGGTAGAACCCGAGGTGTAAATTATGTACGCCAAGTCTTCTGGCTGTGGTTCGGGCAGCTCACCACTTACGACCGGAGCGCTCCAATCGTAGACATCCATTGCGAGGCTGAACCCATCAAACGATACATCTAAGCGATCGGTCGTGTCTGTGATTAGCCCAACGGCACCACTATCGCGCAATATGGTCTGCACACGGTCAGCAGGGTGATGGGCATTGATTGGTAAGTAAGCCCCGCCTGCGCGCAAAATCGCAAATATAGCAACAATCATATCAGAGCTGCGCGGCATTGAAACGGCCATTGGCGTGTCTTTGCCAACGCCGAGGCTTCTCAGTTTATGAGCTAGATGGCTGGATTTCTTATCCAACTCACAGTACGTCAGATTGCCCGTTTCACAACGAACAGCCACAGCATCTGGATATGAGCGAAACGAGCGCTCCACTGCACTCATAATGGTTTTTTCGGGCGTCTCAGTCTTTGGCGGATTACCAAACTCTGCCAGTTTTAGCTTGTCCGATTGGTCATCATGAGCCAGAACTACACCTGGATAGTTCGTCTCCAAAAGCAGATTTTTCAAAACGCTTTGTGGACCAACTTCGGCGACGCAGGAAATGCCCTCATCTTTGATCCGCTCAATACAATCCCGCCATAATACAGTATGATCAAGCTGCCGTGCTAGAGCATCCTTAATGGCATCAGGCGTCTCAACTTTGTTCGCGGTCGCACTGGAAATCACGGAGATCTGCGGTGAATGCCACGTTACCTTTTCTAATGCGCTGCGTAACTCTGCAACGTAAGGTGTCATAAGACTACTATGGTAAGGTGCACCGCCATACAGTGGTACAACCTCGGCACTACCATCAGAAGCTAAGAGAGACTGCTCAGCCAGCAACACTGCCTTGGCTTCGCCCGTCACCATAAATTGCGTGTCACTATTGATGCATGCAAGGCTCACCAGGGCATCTGTTTGCGCACGCACCTCTTCAAGCGTTTTGCGAACTGTCTCCAGATCCGTATTCTTAAAAATCGTTGTTGCAGAGACCGTAGCCGCTTGAGCTTTTGCTGCAATTTCTGCGCGTCTAGCGACCACTTTGACACTATCAGCAAAAGACATCGCTCCGGCACAAGTAAGTGCCGAGTACTCACCTAAACTGTGACCAAGCATAACTGTTGGCTTGCATTCATATTCCAGGATGGCTGCCTTGAAGTGAGCAACATTTGTGACGTGCAAAGCTGGGAACAGAAATTTAGTTTTGCTAAGCTTCGTCAACCCGCCCTTAGTACAAAGATCGGTCAAGTCCCATCCGAGAACATCTGACGCTTCAACAAACAGCTCCTTGATCAAGTCATGGTTCTTGATCAAGCGCGATGCCATTGCCGGATACTGTGATCCGGAACCGGGGAATATGAATGCAAGATGTGTCATGCTGCGGCCCGTTCAACATTCGTTGCGATGTATGCCAACGCGATCTGAATTTCATGGATTTGCGTCGTGCCTTCGATAATCTCCATCGCCTTTGCATCGCGAAAGTAACGCTCGGCATGATTGACGGCGTGGCACCCAGAGGCTCCCAACAACTGAACCGCGTTATTGCTGGCCAGACGAGCAGCTTGGGAGGCCGCATATTTCGCGATCATAATCGCTTGCACCATGTCTGGTGAGGCCATATCGCGAGCTTCAGCAGCGCGATTGACCAGCTCTTGCGCAGACATTACCGCGACCAAGGTCTCCGAGAGCATCTTTTGAACCAGCTGATGCCGGTAAAGTGGTTTGCCCGCCTGCTGGCGTGAGATACACCGCTCAGTCATCACTTCCAGAGCAGCGTCAGCCAGGCCCAGGCATCCGCAAGCCGTTGTAAAGCGTCCCTCATGCAGGCCAAACGTCGCTGATAATGCCAATCCTTGAGTTTCGCTGCCTAAAAGATAATGAGCAGGCACTCGACATTGATCAAACGTTACCGTGCCAAGCATATTGGCCCTCAGACCAATCATCCCGCGGATCGGTTCCACACTCAGACCTGGCGTCGAGCGATCAACCAAAATGACCTGGGTGTGGTTGTCACGCGTGCGACCAAGGACGACAAAGAAATCTGCGATTTGGGCCAAAGTGATCCACGTCTTGACGCCATTGATCACATAGTCATCGCCATCGCGTGTGATGGTGGTTTCCACATGGCTCAAGTTGCTGCCGATATTGGGCTCGGTCATCGCAAAACCGCCGATCAACTCGCCTTTAGCCAGTGCCTTAACGTAGTCACGTATCAGATCGGACTTGGCAAAACGCTCCACCGCAGCTGCAACCATGCCGGTCACCGTCACGAGATTCTCCAAAGAACCATGCGCGCGTGCCACTTCCTTATGCAGCACCATCAGGTGATCAGAGGGTAGAGCCTGCCCGCCATTCTTCTTCTTGATCGACGCTCCCAAAAATCCTTGATTGGCCATCGCTTGAATTAGCGAACGGTCGATTTGCTCGGCTTCGTCGATCTTATTCACTTCTGGCAAAAGCGTCTTTTCGACAAAGGCACGTACGTTGGCCTGGAACTGAGTAAGATTGTCAGGAGGCTGCATGTTCCAACTCCCGATTTTCTGCCACTAAATGTGTTGAGATCAGTTCGGAGATTTTGGCAATTGTGCTGATATCTTCTGGTTTGATGTCATCCAGTTCGAGTTCGATCCCGAACTTACCTTCGATGAACAAGATCATCTGAACGGTGAACAACGAGTGCGCTAATCCCAGTTCGAATATGTTCGTGTTGTCTTCAATCGCGGCACCATTGGTCGCACGAGACAGGAATTCGCGGATCTGTGCTCTAATGTTTTCCATGA
Organism: Pseudovibrio denitrificans JCM 12308; assembly: GCF_001310815.1. Lineage (GTDB taxonomy): Bacteria > Pseudomonadota > Alphaproteobacteria > Rhizobiales > Stappiaceae > Pseudovibrio > Pseudovibrio denitrificans. The sequence continues at coordinate 34,889 of NZ_BAZK01000033.1, read as the reverse complement.
GAGTATCTCCGAGGCTTATTGTGTGTACTCATAAAAACCGGATCCGGACTTCATGCCCATCTTGCCGGCACTGACCATTTTCTTGAGCAGAAAACAGGGGCGAAACTTGCTGTCATTGAAGCCCTCGTAAAGAACCTCCAGCGACTTAAGGATCGTGTCGAGACCAATCAAATCGGCCGTCTGAAGCGGCCCCATCTTGTGGCCAAAACAGGACTTGAATAGTGTGTCGACATCAGAGGGTGATGCGACGTGTTCTTGGACCATGAAGATGGCCTCGTTGACGAAGATCATCATGGCTCGGTTGGTAACAAAACCGGGTGAGTCCTCGACGGTAATGCTCTCTTTATTCAACCGCGCCAACAGAGCACGCATACGATTTAGAGCGTCCTCGCTGCTGCGAAAACCACGGATAAGTTCAACCATCGGTTTGAGCGGCACCGGATTCATCAAATGCACGCCGACGACATTCTCTGGCACCGGCATCAAGCTAGCGACCTGGGTTATCGAAATGGCCGAAGTGTTAACGCCATAGACAGTCTCTGGCGCACAAACTTCAGCCATCTTTTGATAAACTTGCTGCTTAATGTCCCAATCTTCGGTGACATTTTCGATGACGAACCCCGCGTCCGCGATGTCCTCCAGCGATGTGGTGAATGTCAACCGTTCCAAAATGGTCTCGCGCGGTACCGTTAGCTTTCCATGCACTTCATGCATCTGATACAGGCGTAGGTTCTGCTTGATGTTCTTGGCACAGATATCAAGCTGATCTGAGTTGATATCTACAACGACAGTATCCACCCCATGCAAAGCAAGGTCATGCGCGATCCCAGTACCCATTGTACCGGCGCCGATGACCGCGACGAGATCGGAGATTGACTCACATACTGTTTGCTTGGACAGGACCGATAAGTCGCTATTGACCTGAGAACTCATGTGTTTGTTTCCTCATTTCCATGGTTGTAAGGGAACTGAGCTGGAGTTGCGCTGGCAAGAAAGCTGCAGATCGAAGCTGCAGTTGGAACCTCAAGAAAGTTGGCGATCTCTAAGACCGTGCCGAAGCTCTTTTCGATTGCGATTGCCAGTTTGGTGGCTAAAAGGGAGTGACCACCTAACTCGAAAAAATCATCATCCATTCCGACCGGTGCAATGCCGAGCATCTGCTCCATCAAACCTGTGACGAGGAGTTCGGTCTGGTTTTCAGCGGGACGAAATGTGGAGGAAAGATCAGGACGTGCGTTGACACTCGTGAGTTCTTTAGGCAGTGCGCTGTCTGAGCTTGGACTTACCTGTTGAGATACGGCAGGAGGTACCGGAAATGGCGTTCTGGAGAAGGGGTAGTTCGGTCCGGCAAGGTGAGACGGTACACCGTTACTGTGAAAGACCCGCCAATCGATTGCACCTGCGTTGACCCACAGATCTGCAAGAAGGCGCTCAAGACCAGGTGATTGGGTTTCTGCCAGGCCGAAGGTTAAGCCATGTCCACCGACAGTTCTTTTATTCTCTGAACAGGCCGGATGCGCTTGCGCCGTGTTGGTCAGCTGCCCAATCCAGAACCCATCATCAGCCAATTGATCGGGAGTTATTGCGATCCCGTTGATATCGCTCAGCACTGTTAAGGGCGTGTGGTGGCGTGATGGAACAGTAGCAACGCACCAGACTGTGCAAAGGCCAATGCCGAAAGAACACCTTCACTTTCCATCACACCAGCAACGGCCGCTGCGAGCCACAACATATCGCCTTGACCCGAAACAGAAGTGATCGATGGCACAGCCGAAATCAGCGTCTTGGCTTGAGATACCAGTGTATTGCGTTCACAAGCACTCAGCGCGACCGCGTTTTCATGCCTCAATCGTAAGACAGAACCTGACACCTCATTTGCACCGCAAGTAGGCTCTACTTTCTCAAAGAGCCACTGTCCTTCTTTTCCTTCACTCACAACAATTGCAAGACGATAAGGAAACTCTCTGCGTTTGGTTTGAAGGCAAAATGCCAGACGACTAAAATCATCCCTATTGGATAACGTGCTCAACTGCGCTTGCAGGCGCTCTGCCAGCTCCTTAGCAACGTCTTCTGTCTGAGCTGAGACTGGATAGACCAATGGGCCTTGCGAAGCTGAAGGGGTTGGAAAGTCAGGTGCTTGCTCGATAATAGCGTGAAGATTAGTACCACCAATCCCAAAAGAACTGACCGCCGCCCGCCGAGGTGTCATTTCAGCTGGCCAAACCTGAGGTTCAGTTGGAATATAAAAAGGGCTTTGCTCCAGCGCCATGTTGGGATTTGGTGCCTGAAAATGCGCCATAGGCGGCACTGTGGCGTTCTCGATGGCGAGGACGCTCTTAATTAAACCGGCGACCCCAGCAGCGGCATGCGTATGACCAATGTTGGCTTTCACAGAACCGAGCGCACATCGTTGTCCTAGCGTCGTGCCGAACGCCTCAACCAAAGCATCAAACTCAACCGGATCGCCAATGACTGTCCCGGTCCCGTGTGTTTCGACATATCCGATAGTGCTTGGATCAACGTCAGCCATAGCCAAAGTTGTGCTAATCAGATCACTTTGGCCTTGCAGGCTGGGCGCGGAGAAACCAACTTTTCGATGTCCATCGTTGTTTGCACTAACAGCCCGTACGACAGCGTGAATGTGATCTCTATCAGCCACAGCATCTTGAAGGCGCTTCAAGACCACCGCACAAGCGCCATCGCCGAACAGCGTGCCCTTTGCGGCGGCATCAAACGGCCGGCAATACCCGTCAAGAGAATGGATCATGCCCTCTTGCGCCAAATAGCCTGACTTTATGGGCAGATCTATGGTGACACCGCCAGCAATAGCAACATCACACTCGCCGAACAAAAGGCTCTGCGCAGCCATATGTACCGCTGCTAATGATGTGGAACAGGCGGTGTACAATGTGTATGCCGGGCCATGCAGATCAAGATGAAACGCCACAAGTTGGGCTAACAAGTCCTTGTGTGCGAGTATTCCACGTTCAAACTGCTCAACGCTGTTTCGAGAAAGCATGGCAGACGTTCTGCGAAGCCATTCGGGGTCCTCTGACGCACCAGCAAAGACGCCAATTGGGATCTCTGATCTGATATTGCCACCATAGCCCGCATGCTCCAAAGCATGATAAGCAACCTCATGAAAGACACGTGTCTTCGGATCAAGATGTGCCGCCTCGGCCCGGCTGTACCCGAAAAAGTCAGCATCGAAATGCTCCACGCCTGAAATCACTGGCTTGACTGGCATGAAAGCTGGATTTTTTACAAGCTCTGGATCCCAACCTTCATCAATCAGATCATCCTTGTCGAACCAAGTCTGGCACGCCTTCTTACCGACAATGGTATGCCAGTAATCTTCGAGGGTCTCGCTTTGAGGAAGACGGACTGCCATTCCGACAATCGCCAAGCCCATGCCAAAATCTGTTGGATCACACGCTACTGACATCACGTTTCCTCCGACTCTGGGCGCGTTTTTGAGACGCCGTCTTGGCACGGTTGCGAACGGCATCAACGGCGCTCAGTCTAGGTTTGGTGGCAGTTTTGCTCGTTTCGGTTGCATTAGAGACGGAGCTTGGCTCTTCTTGACCGGCCCCATAGTGCTTGACGAGCATCGCAACTGTGGTGAACTTGTAAAAATCAACGACTTTGCTGCTGGCCTCGATCTTGGCCAATTTTCCAGCAATCTGTACAATATCGAGTGAGGTGGCACCGAGTTCAAAGAAGTTATCATCAATTCCAACTGGAGCAGTGCCAAGGTGGCTTTCCAGCAATGCCACATAGCGTTCTTCCATCTCCGACCGCGCGGCTTTGTACTCAGACGTCAGATTTGGGCGCGGCCGAAGTTCCGCCCTGAGCGGATCAGTATCTGCAGATGCAGTAGAACGCTCGCTATGCATCTGTTCGTGCAACTGCTCATGCGAGCGCGGACTGAGGATGATCTGCGACGAGGCCGTTGACCGCCCTGCCCAGTTATCAAACAACTCAATAGCTTCTTCATCAGAAAAACCCGTAGCAAAGGCGCCGTTGACGCGCTCATCCAAGATCGCGTTCAACTGTTTCATCACCTCCCGGTTACGGTGCGTGATTGTGATTTTGCCGAAATGCCGCGCGCCAGCCATATATGAGAATGCGTCGCAAACCTCATCTACACCGAAAGTGGTTGCAGGCAGGAGTGGCAAGGCCCTAGCTTCCACCAAGCGCACGAGTTCTCTTAAAGCTCCTCCCGACGCTTCAGGATCCAAACTGTCTCCAAGGGGAATAAACTGCCGGCCACCGCTGAGCAGATCCATCGGCAACCCGCGACCAGATGAGATATCCTGAACCCCCATTTCGACAAAGCGTCCACCAACAGACAAGCAGCGCATACCTGCTTCCAGAAGCTCCCCAGTCAGAGCATTTAAAACAACATCTACACCTTTGCCGTTGGTGGCAGCCAAAAGACCTGCTTCGAAACTTTCATCGCGCGTAGACCCCACAACAGTGGTGCCCATATCTGCTAGTCGCTGTCTCTTCTCATCCGTCCCAGCCGTTGTGTAGACGCTCGCGCCCAGGTGTGTTGCGATATGAACGGCAGCCAATCCGACACCGCCGGCTGCGGAGTGGACTAGTACTGTTTCGCCAGGCTTGAGTTTAGCCCGCTCGCGCAGAGCAACAAGGGCCGTCAGGTAAGCAACTGGCAAGGCAGCGGCGGATTCGTATGTACTGTTGCTTGGAATGGCTGCAACAGAACATTCACGCACCGTCAAAAAACGCCGGAACGCGCCAGGCACAGCCGTCATAACTCCATCACCTACGCGGAAGGTCGAAACATCTTTTCCGACGCGGTTGACACGCCCCGCACATTCCAGCCCGAAACTAGTAAAGCCCGCACTTTCCGGTAAATGCCCTGCAGCAAACAACACGTCTTTGAAACTGAGACCAGACGATAAGACCTCGATTTCAACTTCGTCTGCAGCTAGCTCTGTCTTCTCGCAAGTGACGAAACCCAAGCTTTGCAGCACGCCAGGTTCGGCTTGGATCAGATCATAGTTTGCACTCGTTGGAAGCGTGCGCCATGAGCCTCTAACAAGATGTTCTTGGTCATCTTCAGGCACACCAACTTCCACTCTTCGCTTAATGACAGCTTGGCATGTTAGGCGATGGCCGGTGTCTCCATGTAAAACCATAGAAAAACTCGGAACCGCTGAACCGCAGCTTTGCGCAGTGATCTCCGCATTGACGGTTGCACCTAAAGGTCCTGACACGGCCAGCTTTTCAAACGAGAACGGAACTGTATCCAACCCGGTTCCTGCAACGCGGTCGAGAAGCCCAATTGCCACGTCAAGAAGGGCTGGATGAACCTGGATACTCTCAGTTTGCCGTGAGTATTTTGACGGCATAGCCAGTTCAGCCGTGACAAACGACATATCGGCATTGCACTTAATACTCTTGATACACTCCCAAGGGCCAGAATAACTCAAGACAGTTGTATGCAAGTCCTGGAGGCGTACAGATTGTAACTGTCTGCCGTCAGACAATTGTACATCTTGCGAAAATTCAGCCTCATTCACATAAACGGGCGGTTCGATCGCAGCCTTGCCTTGAAAATGAGTTGTCCATTGGTCATCAAAAGCGTCCGAACAAGAGCGAATTACGATATTAAAGTGATCACCGTCCTGCTCACAATCCACACGGATCAAACACTCCTCGCCCTGAGCCAAGCTTAAGGGGGCAAGCACAATGGCTTCTTCTAAGTTTGCAAGCTCACTCCCAAGAGCCTTCACGCTTTCTAACGCAAGAAACAGATATCCAGTCGCGGGCATAACTCCCGTCTCGCCCAACTTGTGAGCTTCCACGATCCAATCGTTTGAGCGTTGCAGACGGATCAATGTTCTAACGTTCTTGTGACCCAATGCGTGCGATGGCCAAATATCATCTGCTCCACCTGAAAAAAGCTCAGAGAATGGAACTGGTTCAGTTTCGGCAGACGATGATCCGATTAGGCGTGCAGCCATTCCGCGGTCTCGCCAAGTATCCCATCCCAACGCCAAAGCGTTGATATGGAAGGTCTTGGAGCAATAGTGCGCAATGGCGTCTAACCAAGCATTGGCAGCGCCATATGCAATCTGACCGGGGCCCCACTTGCCTCTGAAGCAATCGATGAACAAAAGTTCACCGTGAGCTCTTCGTGCAGAGCGCGATGTCGTTGCAACTCAGCCAAGCAAAGAGCTGTTCCATTGACTTTTGCAGATAGCTCCCTAGACAACGCTTTTTCGTCTAAGGCATGCAGGAGCGTAGAGCCAGCCACGCCCATCGCAAAATCGATATGGTCAGGCTTGCCAAACTGCAGGAGATGATTGCCGATAATCTTCAAATCATCGCGATTGTTGGCATCAAATCGGACGCTCCTCCACATCGAGCCATGAGTGGCTGATAAGCGTTGGAACACTGCTGCTTGCCTCGGCGAAATTTCCCCTCGCACAAAAACTGATACCTCAGCTTTGGGATGGGTCAGCCAGTACTCGACAAGTGCTGAACCGATGCCACCACGCCCTCCAAAGACCCAAACCTTTGGTGCACTCGGCAACTCAGCACGTTTTGACAATGCATAGCTCAACTGACAAGCATCGCGGACAAAGAGCTTGCCGTCTCGACAGGCCAAGTACGGCCGCTTGTTTGGGCCTTCGAACATCCCTGCCAGGAGGGAGGTCATATGCCATTGCGGCGCGATCCCGCTAGCTGGAAGATCACATTGAGACATGGGCAGGCCCACATGCTCAGTGCGCGCTTGAAGTGCTGCTCCAGCGATGGCACGTGTTGTGGGGTTTGCTATTTCCTGTTGCAGAACCGGGAAGGCTCCATGAGTTAGAAGACAAATCTTGTCATGCGGACCGAAATGCGAAGTCACGCCCTTAAGAAGGTCAAGATATTGCGCCAACAATGCGTTGGCGGCATCGCTATCCGCCAGCGGATCCGCTTGTGACTCTGCGACCAAAAGCCAATATAAAGGCGCGGCCTCAGTCCCACTCCGCCCCAATGCCGCATCACTCCGGTGTTTAACATGAGTATGGGCAATCCCTTGGTTCTTTAGAACCTCACATAGGCGGTTCGTGGCTTCGGTAGCCATCGGATCAATTGGTACTACGCAAAGCTCATGTCCGCGCGCCAGACGAACATCCGTGGTAGACATCGCCGTCCAGATTGGTTGACGTGCCCACTCACTCTTACTCGCTCGCTTACGGTCCCGTAGCGTTAAAGGCTCGAATGTATTGCCAAATTTCCAGTAGGCCCGTTGCGCAAATGGATAGCCTGGCACTTTGACCTTTTGTCCATCACAATGGTCATCCAGAGCACTCCAAGACAAGTTACAGCCGCGGCACCAAAGCTGTGCGAGTGTCCGGCTGAACTGTAGCCAATCACGCGAAATCTGATCTACTGGAGGGCTTGGTTCTTTAGGCAAAAGCTCAAACGCCGAATGCGATTTAACATCCCAACTTGCGTGGCGTTTTGCCAAATTGGATAGGACATTTTGAGGGCCAACCTCAATGAACAAACCGGTCTCAGATAACAGCTCTGAAAGACCTTGTGCAAAGCGCACAGCCTGGCGCGTATGCTGGCACCAATAATCCGGATCCATCGCCTGTTCAGGAGTAATCCAAGTTCCCGTTACATTCGAAACATACGGAATACTTGGTGCCCTTAACGTAATTGCCTGGAGCACCTTTTTGAAAGCCGGCAGCATGCCGTCCATCATTTGAGTGTGGAATGCGTGCGATGTTTGCAGGCGAACCGCCGAACTAGCGAGATCGGGCATTTGTGCGAAGAAGTCAGCCAGCTTCGCTTGTGGGCCAGCAATAACGCAGGCTTGCGCCATATTAATGGTCGCAACTTCAATGTCTGGCCAACCTTCAAGGACAGTGGCGATCTCAGCCTCAGACATCGGCAAACTATACATATGCCCTGTCGGCTGAGATTGCATCAACCGGCCACGCAACGCAACCAACGACAATGCATCATTTAACTCAAAAACACCGGCAAGTGTCGCTGCGGTAAACTCGCCCAAACTGTGCCCAACCATTGCTTTTGGCGTTACACCAATCGCCATCAGGCATTTCGCAAGCGCAAGCTCCAGCGTAAACAAGAGTGGTTGGACAATTTTAGTATCCCGCAGCCCCTCTTCTATCGGCGCCTCAAAGATGAGATGCTGGGCATCAAAGTCTATATGCGGTTCTAAGCGGGCCAGAAGGTCATCTAGAATTCTCGCAAATTGCGGGACGTTACGATAAAGACCACGTCCCATTCCTATGTACTGTGTACCCTGCCCAGGAAACAGGAACACCGGTTGTGCAGGTTGATCAGCAACACATCCGCGTTCCCAATCTGCAAGCAGCATCTCATCTTGCGTGAACGTGGTCTCAACTGGACGGGCTAAAGCGACTGCCCGGTGCGCGAACGTACGGCGGCTAGAGCGAAGGGTATACTCGACATCATCGCAGGATACTCTTTGCGCCTCCGCCTCCCCTATCGTGGTTTGAATGCGCCGTGTCAGCGACGCATCGTCAGATGCCGAGAACGGATAGATGCGTAGTCTATCGGCTCGCTTGGTTTCATCATTCTTGAATGCACGCGTTCCTTCGACTGAAACACGCTCCGGCGCTTCTTCCAGAACAATATGTGCATTCGTCCCGCCGATCCCGAACGAGCTGATCACTGCCCGCCGTGCTGTATCATTTGTCTTTTCCCAAACAGTTGCTTTTGATGGAAAGAAGAACGGCAGCGTCTGCGCATTGATTTCTGGGTTCAGGCGGTTGAAGTTGGGGTTTGGCGGCAGTGTTTTATGCTGTAACGCACAAATGGCCTTAATCACACCCGCGACACCTGCGGTCGAGTTCAAATGTCCAATGGTGCCCTTTATTGAACCTAGGGCACAGGCAGGTTGACCATCTGTAGCAAATACCTGGGTCAGTGCCGCTGCCTCGATTGGATCACCAAGCGGCGTGGCGGTACCGTGCGCTTCGACCAGACCAATAGTCTTTGGTTCTATATCCGCCTTATCGAGGCAGGCGTTGATGACTTCTGCCTGTCCGAGCGCACTGGGAGCCGTGTAACTGACCTTTCGGTCACCGTCGTTGTTGATCGCGCTCGCCTTCAAAACCGCAAGGATTTGATCATGGTCCCGGATAGCTGCGCTTAACCGCTTTAAGACAATGACAGCTACACCGTCACCAGTCACTGTTCCAGATGCGGCCTCATCAAATGGACGACAGTAGCCATCCTTAGAGTGGATCATACCTTCAACGCGCCGATATCCTCGACGAACCGGCATTTCAATCGAAGACGCTCCGGCCAAGGCAACATCACAGTCAGACGACAGTATTGCTTGTGCGGCAACATGGATCGCAACCGCTGAGGTCGAACACGCCGTGTCGATTTGCATCGATGGTCCGGTCAGTCCCAATGAATGGGAGATCAGCGCAGTGGGAGCCTGCAAGTTCAAGTTCGATGCTTCGTATAACTCCGTCGCACCATCAACCCCAGCCATCACTCCATTCAGCCATATCGGGTTCGACAAAATCCCAGCATAGAGGCCAATCCGTGTGCCGTGGTTAGTATCGCTCTGACCACTCGCTTCCAGAGCGTCCCAGCAGACTTGGTGCAACAAGCGAACTTGGGGGTCCATCAAATTTGCCTGACGCTCGGAATACCCAAAAAACGTCGGATCAAACTTATGGACATCGTCCAAAAGACCTTTGATGGGAATATAGCTGTCGTCCAGAAGGTCTTGAGGGGCAACACCATGGGCTATCAGATCTTCGCAACTAAAGCGATGGAGTGCCGAGTTTCCCTTCTTCACCAACTCCCAAAGCTCATCAATATTGGTAGCACCGGGAAAGCGGCCAGCCATCCCAATAACCGCAATATCATCTTGACGAAAATCTCTTTCATCATCAGGCTGAGTGCTTCTGATCTCCGATTTTCTCGCTGGCTTTGCGGGGCTTAATCCGTCAGCAGCCTCCAGGTGCCGCACCTGATCAGCAATGGTCACGTGGGTAAAAAGCTCCGCGACCGCAACCGAACGCCCCAATGCCTTTGACAACAAACTCTTCAAGCGGATGATGTGCAGCGATGTGCCACCTGCCTCGAAAAACGACATCGTGTAAGGAATGTCGGTCTTGTCCAGTACTTTTTCCCATGCAGAACGCACAGCTATTTCTATAGCGTTTCGATCTGTTGATCTTTCTGATCCGATACCGCTTCCCTTCGGCGGCTCTGAGGATAAAGTGATGGGACTGATCACTTTTTGTTGGTCATTGACATGTTCTTGCGCAAGTTTTGCTACCAACAAACGGTCGAGCTTCCCGTTTGAAAGCGTGGGGAGCTGCTTGACCTGAACCAGATGCTCAGGCACCGCCCAAGTCGGCAAATGCTCAGCAAGCTTAGTAAGAACGATTGAGTTCGATAACTCTTGTTCAGTCCGGATTAGGCCAACAATGCGCTCAGTGTCTTGATGTTTAACGAGAACAACAGATGCCTCACAGATGGCCTCAATCGCCAGTAACCGTTGCTCAATCTCTGATAAGTCCAGACGATTGCCGCGGATCTTTACCTGGCTATCACCACGTCCATAATACAAAAGGGATCCATCAGTGCGCTCTCTGACGAGATCACCGGTAAGAAAGCGCTTTTTGCCTGGATTGAACGGATCATTAACAAAACGAGCCCGATCAAGTTCAGGGCGATTCAAATACCCTGCAGCAACACCAGTTCCCCCAGCGGCCAGGGCACCCAAAGCGCCTACCGGCAATAGGTTTTGGTCTAAGTCCAGAACTTGCAGACTTGTTCCATTGACGGCGTAACCAATTGGGACCGGCTCTTCCACAGGTAGGCTCAAAGGCGTACAAGTCGTGAAGATAGTGTTCTCAGTTGGACCATAGCCATTCAATATCTCTAAGTGCGGAAAAACCTCTAATGCTTGCCGGACGTGGGACGTTGACAGCGCTTCTCCGCCGATGATGACCTTCTTCATCGTCGCAAAAAACTGCGCGCCTGATGAGAGATGTGCATTAAACAGCGATGTTATGAACCAAGCTTGAGTTATGGATTCTTCTTTTACCCAGCGCGCTAGCAAGTCACTGTCCAAAAGATCGACCCATGAGGGCACAACCAGCTTGGCGCCTTGCGCAAGTGTCGACCACATCTCAAAAACCGAAACGTCAAACTCAAAGGCACTCGTCAGCAAGACACTTTCACCTGGACTGGGTAGAAGCTCCTGCTGATCGAGCACCAATCGGGGCATAGCTCGATACTGCACAGCGATACCCTTTGGCTTCCCGGTCGACCCAGACGAGTAAATCACATAAGCCAAGTCATCTGGATTTGGTTTATCCGGCTCCCAAGAGGCCACAGGCTCTTTGATATGCAAATCTTGAACCTGAACAAACGGGCAGGCCGCCTCCAACTCCAAGAAAGTGTGGTTTGAGTTTGTAAGAACCAGTTTTGGTGTGCAATCTTCGAGGATCTCCAAGATACGCCCAGAGGGATAGTCACCAGAGATTGGAACATAAGCTGCCCCAACCCTATGTATCGCTATGAGGCAAAGGATAGTCTCGACGGAACGTTCCGTGAGAATTCCGACAAGATCACCCGGTCGCACTCCGTGCGCTGCCAAAGCCTGCGCCTTTTGTTCGACGTCTGCAATCATCGCCCGGTACGTCATCGACCTTTTGGCATCAACCAAGGCGATCTGATCTGGAGATCGCTCTGCTTGGCACCAGATCCGATCCAGTATCGAACAGAAAGTACGATCTTGAACCGCTGCATGGAAAACAGATTGACGACGAGTAAGCTCTTCATCCGACAGGTTTTGCAAGCTTGCAAGTTGCGCTTTGGGGTCTGCAATCATCTGTTCTAACAGGCAAGACCACAGGTCAGCGAACGTTCTTGCTAATCCTTGCGAGCGCACGTCCCGAGTAGTTACCTCAAGCCGCAGTTTCCCATCCATTTCGAGCACTGTTGCTGTGACGGGAAACTCAGTTGTTTCATCTAACGACACGGCTTGAACTAGGTCCGATGAGCTACTAAGGAGCTCTGGGTCTAATGGATAATTTTCAACTACAAACAGCGAGTCGAAAACTCGTCCTCGCGCACCTGGATTGACTAATTTCGTGACATCCGCTAGCGAAGCCGATTGATGTTGCGAGCAATCTTGGATATGCGTCTGTGTCGCCAGAACGGCTTCATCAACCCGATCGGAACCCTCAAACGCGACCCGTATCGGCAGGGTGTTGATGAACATGCCAACCGTCTTATCTGAGTTGACGGTGGCAGCGCTCCGACCCGAAAAGACCGTACCGAACAATGCTTCAAAGCTATGCGTCCACCTTTGAACAAGTAGCCCCCAAGCAGTGTAGTACAATGCAGCTGGTGTCACCGACACAGTCGAACAGAAGCGGGTAATCTGAGAAATACAGTCGAGTTCTTTAGTGTGCTGTTCTTTAACTAAAGTAGCTTCACACGGTTCAGGCTGAGTGCCTGATGCCATAAGAAAAGAAGGTTCAGCAGATTGAAGGTTAGTCTTCCAAAACTCGCCATCATGTCGGATTGCGTCTTTGGACGGCAGGAGAGATTTCGGCGAGGTCTGCAGCCTTTCCGGAGTACACTCGAACCCTTTTGAGTAGTCCTCAAAGATCTCCTTCAAGCAAATAGCAAGGCTCCAGCCATCAAGAAGGATGTGGTGCATGATAGTACAAGCGCCGCACTCTTCTTTCCTTGCACTAGGCAAATCTGGATAGGTGCACGCGCAATATCATTGCTGCTTCTGCTCTTGTCCAACCATCCTTGAAGCGCATTTTCCAGATCACAGTTTTTTTTGCCAGACACATCAATGACACTGAAAGGTGCTGTTCCATCTGGCTTTAAGATCATTTGTACAGGACGGCTCAATCCTTCCCAATGGAAGCGCGCACGAAGCCCGGCATGCCTATCGAATAAGGCTATGAGGACATTGCGGAGCCGATCCACATTTATGGGATGTTTTAAGCGTACAACCGCTTCTTCCAGATAAGCATCGTCATCTGGATATTCGATCGTCCGCAAGAGCAAGGCTTCCTGTAAGGACGACAGAGGGAGAATATCATCGATGTTTGAAGTCAAGGGAAATGGCCTTGGAAAAGTAAAAAAGTAAAACTCAACACATGCTCACAACTCACCGCGCAGTGGCGCTGTCAGTCATGAAACGCCTATCTGTTACGGCGCAAAAACTTTCATGAATCTGAGAGCAAATCTGAGTGTTTTTTTTGAATCTTTTGATCGTCAGCAAAGCTGTCAGCTAGCTTTCCAGTTACAATTTTTGCTTGAGATCTGGCCTCTCCAATACCTGCAATCTCGCTTATTTGAACCAGATGGGAATTACTCAAAGCACTAGATGACATTTTTACACCTATAAATTGCACAATTCACTTTTTTGTATTCATTGAAGTATGAATTACATTCAAAACAAGTAGTACATATGAGTCAACATAGATTTAGATGAATTATTTTACATCTTTCCATTGTGATACTTATCATAATTTGAATCTATTGAGTACTTCAGTTAATTTAAGTCCCGTCATTTTAATTTTACCTTCGAATCATCTTCAATAAATCTACCTTACTCTGGGTACGTAGTAGATTATTTTATTGCATCATTTGCTTTGTAGAATTTTCTTTCAAGCCCCAATTGGACCCAACACGCATGTGTGGACGCCCAGGAGATGTCAGTAGTTCATCGTCAGAATGAGTGAAAGAAGTCCAACTCCTACTGCGCATCCTGCAAACAATGGCGCAGACCTAAAGCCAGATGAGCGTTGCGACTGAAAGCAAATGCGTTTCGGCCAACATGTAACTCTATTTTATGGCAGATATCTCGTAGCAGCTGGGTTGCACTGCTAGAGGTGCTTGTCAGTATGAAAGCTCATTACTCTCCCACATCGGCCTTGATGTACGACAAATGTCTTGCCGCTCCCCCCTTAAAGTTACTAACGTTTGGGAAGCTTTGATTGCATCCATTGAAGGTGGGAAATGTCTGTATCTGTAACTCAAACTGCCAATCAAAAACTGCGAGATCTTATTGATGCCGGTGTTCTGGAACCTGATCGCTTAATGGCAGAAATGGCATTGGCCGATCGACAAGATCCGCTGCAATGGCGCGGATCCTTCCAACATCGCGTTATAAATCCTATGGCCAGGCTCTTGGGGCGCAACGTGGGCAACCTTGAGGGCGCTAAAGATCGGGAACGCTGGTGGAAGGTAAAAAGGTTCGTCGATAACAACCCCGGAACGACCAACTGGCCTGGATTTGATAAGTTCCAGCATTTCATTGTCGGAGCGGAAATCACCGCAATGACCCAGGTTCTGTTTAGCCGGCAGGCTGGATTGGCAGCTGGAGTTGCAGGAGAGGCTTATGACCAGGTCAAGCGGTACTCCAACATATTTCTTGACAGTATCAGCGCTGGTGGCCACCTCAAGCCGCATCAGGTCGGTTTTGACCCCGTCGATGCGGAGTTCACGATGCAAGGTGCTGCCTTCGCCCAGATCTCATCTAAAATGCCGGAAAAGGGAATGGGCTCATTCACCGGGGCACTCGACCGGTTCGGAGTTTCAACATTCTTCGAACAGCAAACAAGCCAACAAAACCCAACTCTTGCCCAGAATGTGTTTGAGAGCATAGCCGACTGGTTCGACTATTCTGAACGATATGCCAGCATGGAGCTTCCCACTGAACTGCTTGATCAGTGGGAGCAGAACGCTGCCGAAATGAAACGCCGCCATGGTCAAGCCACCTTAGGGATCAACATTTCCGGACAGAGCGCGATCGATGCCAACAGCGTCACGTTCTCGAACGAGCAAGTCGAACACTGGTCCTTATTTGATGAGGACACTCAGTTAGAGTTCGATCTGACCGACCTTGATTGGGGGCACGAAAGCGACCTGGCCAATGGCAAACTGGGCCAGACCTTGGGCGCTAAACTGTCATCCGAGCTCTCCCGCGATGAAGTTTTCAAAATTCGAAACGCCGCAATTCAAGAACAGCATTCCTTCTTCCGCGGGCTCAGCAATATCTTTGATGCTTTTGGCATGCAATCGGAAGCAACTGCCAAAATGTTTCAGGCCATTGAGTTGATTGGCATGATCCGCTCGACAACTATCGCCCTTCAATTCTCTCAAATCGGCGCGATGTCTGCTTTTGCTGCCTATACAGGCGTACTTTCGGCCGCGGCTTCACTTTTTTCTTCAAGCAAGCCTGACCCAGTTGCCAAGGCACTCGAACAAATCATGAAGTCTTTAAGCGAAGTCTATGGCGAAGTTCGAAAAATCCGCCGGGAAATGCATCAACGCTTCGACCGCCTGGACGATCATCTCACAGACATCTCCATCCAGCTTGGCTTACTTCAACGACAAACTGCCATTTCCGCCACACAGCAGCGCAGGATCCTGCGACGGGTCGAGGAAATTCTGAGACGAGATTTACGCAACATCCTCGAAGGCCAGCGGGCTATACGGCGCGATATTATCAATCTCGCCGAGGGCAGCGTTCTTGGTGAAGTTGATAAGTTGATCATCGAACGTCAAAGAGATGGCGCAGACGATTACGACGCCAATACATATCGTGAACGCGGACCACGAAACCTATTGCCTTGGATCAACAGAAATGGACGCATCGTTAGTCGTTTCTACCTTGAACAGGATCGCAGCACACCAACAAACGCGGTTTCGCTAGCAGCCAGTACAAACTATCGTGGACGTGATCATTGGCCGGACGGACGCCCGCTGAATCCCAGCTTTGTAAGTTTTTTTACATTGGATGCTACCGATACGGTTACACCAACAATCCTTGCGCCAGAAGTATTCCAGATGTGCGCTTTATCGTATCGCAGCCTTGTCTTGCTTTTCCCTGAGTTTCACTATCCCCTGCCCGGTGCAGCCTCCAGCGCGGTGAATACCGAAGCCGACCTTATCGAGTTGATCGGTAACGGAAGAGAAATCCTTCGCTACCGAACAGCGATCTTTGATCTTCGTTACAACTTGGGACAAGCTGAAGTCGACGTAGATTACGCCATTGCTCTCTTTGATATCTTGCTGCGCATCTCGAACGAAATCCGCTCAGAAATCACACGGCTGCATATGCATATCGTCACTGAACGAAGTGGGGAAATGAATGGATTTGATCCCTTCCTTCTTGGTCCAGTTGGCGAAATAGCCTTGCCGGGCAAACCGGCTGACGATAGTTCTCGCGATGCAACGTTAGCGCTATATGGTGCAACCGCACCTTTGGAACCGTTGCGCGACGCCATCAGGGGTGTGGCTGGGTCTGGAAAAACGGAATACAAGCAAGCGTTCTCATCGGTCCAACATCACTTTGAGCTCCAGATCGCCAGACGAAAGTGGACACCGTGCGCAACGCGGCACAGCTCCCTGTCCTTCAACTCCAGCGCTTACATCAAAGGTTGAGCGAGTTCAAAGCAATGCCAACCGGCTACGATGGCCCGCGTCCGCAATATATCCAGATCCCCATCGCATGGTTTGAACGTCTTCCAACAACTTACGTACTGATGCTACTCTCAGGTCAACTGACCTTGCAGGCCGAATACGATCCTTCGCAGTTGAAAGAGCATTGGTATGAGCCTGACTTCCCAGTTCAATGGGCAATGTAAAGTACCACGCACGGGTAGAAAGGAATAGCTGGACTCCTCCCAATGGCCCAGTAAGCAGAGCATGGAATGGCGAGTACATGCGTAATGGTAGATCAATAAACAGCCGTTGGGCCAAACAAGAATTAAGCGGAACCATCGTCATCAAACTTGTCCTTACCAACCTTGAGGGGGCAACGGTTCTATCATCCGCACTTTCTTTCGCCCTACCTAGCAAGAGTTCAAGATTGAGGCCGACTACCTTAGCGGAACAATCAACCATCACTATGATCGTGATGTGCCGCGACTTGCGGGTTTATTTGCGGAAAAAGTCACTAAGCATCTGGAAAACACATCGATAGAAGACTTCCGACAAATGATTGAAGCAACGCCTGACAGCATCAATCATGACTCTGCCTATCAATCCAAACGAAACGCTCTGATCAGTGACTTAGTCGAGGAAATCATCAACAGCCCTGAAATCGAAGATCTTCTGGATGAAGCCGATAGCATCTTTCACATGATCGATGATGGCCTTCTGCCGTTCATCGATCCTATGGATCCTGATGGTGCGTCTCTCATTCAAACCTATCTTGAGGCACGCGGGCGGTTTACCAAGATAGGCCTTGGGAATACGCTCTTATCATTGAACGCTAGCATCAAAAATGGCGAGGGTCCGGTAGATGACATGTTCAAGGACGTATTCCAATATGGCCTTGGTGGTGGTGCAATGGATGAAGTCGGTGCAGCTGCCTGGCAAGCGATAGCCGCACCTTTAGCAGCTCTTTCGTCAGTGCGTGGCGAAGGAACATCTGTAGAAATGTACAATGATGAAACTTTCGAAACCATCCAGATGCTTGAGGAACTCCGTCAATTGAACAAGGCGATGATCGCACGGGCTAACATCCAAAGCTGACGTCGCTTTGCTCCTTGTAGGAGAGGAAAAAAGTCTCAGGCATCCTGAGACTTTTCGAGCCTCTTAACGGACGTTAGCCGGAGCGCAATCGTTCGCAGATGCTGTAAAACTGCTGGCTGATCTTTGTTGCCATTCGGCTTATTATGGATCAGCTTCAGCCTGAGCGAGACATTAACATAGGACTGATCTGATCAGCTTGACACTGATGGCCACTTCTTTCTCATTCTTTGCTGTGTGGCTCAATTATTTCAAGCTGCCGAATTAACTGTCGATTTAGCTCTTCACCATTCTTCCCAAAGTGAATTTCTCGATGAACAGTCGGACAGATTGCGGCCACAAAACGAGGGTCATCAGGCCCTTCATCTGAAAGTCTGCGAGTATGGTGAACCTCTAAGTAGGGTTGCCCTGAGGCCGTTAGAAATGGAGCAGGCTTACCTGTTAGCTCACAAACACCATCGGCTCGGGCAAGAACATAATCGCGAACCGCCTTGCTGCGGTTTCTGTAGACACGAGGTGCATCATTCCAGTTCTTGGATTGCTTAGGCACAGCCGCATCAAACGCTCGCTTCCTAAGAAGTTCTATAGAAGTGTCTTTATTTGTCGCAACCTCAATCTTTTCAGCCGGCACTACATCATGCTCGCAACGGACAAGGTGAAACCGAATGCATTCTCGCATGTCGCCGTTTCGATCTACTCCTTGAAACGTGTCCCAGGTTTGACATGAAAACTGCCCCATGAAACGAACAGGCTTAGATTTTCCTAATGCTTCAAAGAGTAACAATGACTTTCCATTGCAGTCATGATCACGAATAGCAAGGTTGCCGCCCTTGAAGCGCATATCGCCAAGCTGTCCTTCGCCTGTGTACAGGAAGACACCTGAATCCTGCCACCCATCAGCGTAGCCATGCTGCTCGCCTGACTTTCCGGTAAAAATGAAGATCTTAGGATGGGAAGCAGGAGTGGAAATCCCTCCTTGAGATTGGCCCCCATAAACTCCGTGAATGTCATTCCGGCGTGAATATTCCTGACCTTCAATAAACATACGCACCCCCAACTCTCACTCGAACCGTGAAAGCAGCGTTTTATTCTGAAGCCGCTACTTCATCTTTGTAATGGCCGAACTATTGATCACTCTTCTTTGAACTTAGCAATATGCATCAAGAATAAATATACCCGACGTTGAATTGCCACTCTGCCCTAGATTTCTGTTGCGTTGGTTTCATTGTCAGTAAAAGTCAAACTCTTTGCTGTCCCGATAAAGACCGATATTGGTGCCTGTGACTTGCAACAGGCATACAAGCTTGAGATGATCTGAATTGCAGTCGTTTGCTTATGGGGGGATTCTGCATTAGGGCCAATCATCGGATTCTTGAACTTCAAGTTAGATCCAAGTCTCTCCGAAAGTTCTGTGTTGTTCGTTCAAAGCGGGCGGTTTTTAGAGAACTTTGTTCTGGCCCGGATTGCTCAAAACTATACCAGAATAGTTTCCTTTCAAAGGCATACAGTATAGTCAGACGCCACCTTGAGGATCAGATGGAAAGCAGATAAGCGAACTGATCAGTCTCGCCTCACGGAAACTCTTCTATCCTTGCCACAAGCTATGGTGATCGTTTCCCATGATGCATATTTCCGCAACACTCTGACTCACCGACAATTGTACCTAAAGCAAGGTGTTTGGCAGGACGGATGATGAATGCTTGTCAGAATATCTCTGCGCTTGTGAAGCACTCTCTCACTTGCCTCAAGCACGTAATTAGCGCTATGGCCTGATGTTGTAAGTTTTTGAAGCGACAGCAAACTCCACAACAATAAGCTGTGCATAGACTTCTATATGTTGACCGCCTCCTACGCAAATGCACTATATAAGCCATCTTGGTTCTTGCAAGGTGACTCGCAAGCTAAGAGGGAAGCCGGTGAGATTCCGGGACTGCCCCCGCAACTGTAAGCAGCAAGCGGGCTCTCATTTATGCCACTGGAGCGTATTCCGGGAAGGTAGAGGGCCTGTGTTAGAGCTGTGAAGTCAGGAGACCTGCCAAGGGACATTTTAACAACCACGGGCGGAGGGCCTGTTTGGGTTGCGGGCACATTTGCGTTCCAAAGCAGTGTTGGCCTCTCATCCTTGCTTCTTCGCCCATGCTACGGGGTTTGAAGCATGAGCATTACGGTATATTCCAAACCTGCCTGCGTGCAGTGCACCGCCACCACTCGTGCGCTGGACAGTGCCGGAATCTCCTACGACGTGATTGACCTTTCTCAGGACACTGATGCTTTCGCTGCTGTGCAGGAGCTTGGATATCGCCAGGTACCTGTTGTTGTTGCTGGCGATCAACACTGGGCTGGTTTTCGCCCAGATAAGATAAGCACGCTCGCCTGATCTCGTGAGCGGGCTAGTCTACTTCTCAAGCCCATCCGGAAACACCCATCGCTTTGTTGAATGCCTCGGCCTGTCGGCTGAGCGCATACCGTATCGCGCTTCTGAGTCTATGCCTCAGATGACGCATCCTTTTGTGCTGATTTCGCCAACTTATGCGGATGGCGAAGGGCGGGGGGCGGTGCACAAGCAGGTGATCCGATTTTTGAATGATGCGGCCAATCGAAACTTGCTGCGAGGCGTCATCGCCTCCGGCAACCGAAACTTTGGGGCGTTCTTCGCCCATGCAGGCACAATTATTGCCGCGAAATGCAACTGCCCTTGCCTTTACAAGTTTGAACTTGCTGGCACGGAAACAGACATTGCGCGGGTTCGTCAGGGGCTAGAATTATTTTGGAAACAACACTCTTAGGGCAACCGGTCAACAGCCAGCAGGGTCTTGATTACCACGCGCTGAACGCCATGCTGAACCTCTATGACGCAGAGGGCAAAATTCAGTTTGAGGCTGACCGCCAGGCTGCGCGTCAGTACTTTCTGGAGCATGTGAACCAGAACACGGTGTTCTTCCATTCTTTGGAAGAGAAACTGTCTTATCTGGTTCGCGACAACTACTATGAAGCAGAGGTTCTGGACCAATATGATCCTGCTTTTGTGAAGGCCATTTTTGTGGCAGCTTATGAACGCAAGTTCCGCTTCCCAACGTTCCTTGGCGCTTTTAAGTTCTACACCAGCTATGCACTCAAGACATTTGATGGCAAACGCTATCTGGAGCGTTACGAAGACCGCGTGGTGATGACCGCACTGGCTCTGTCTCGCGGTGATGAAGACCTGGCTATGCGGATGATGGATGAAATCATCTCCAATCGGTTCCAGCCTGCGACCCCGACTTTTCTGAATGCAGGTAAGAAACAGCGCGGAGAGCTGATCTCCTGTTTCTTGCTGCGTCTGGAAGATAATATGGAGTCCATTGGTCGCTCTATCAACTCTGCCTTACAGTTGTCAAAGCGTGGCGGCGGTGTAGCTTTGTTGCTGACCAATCTGCGTGAAGCTGGTGCGCCGATTAAGGGCGTTGAGAACCAGTCCTCTGGAGTGGTGCCCGTGATGAAGCTGCTGGAAGACAGCTTCAGTTATGCCAATCAACTGGGCGCACGCCAGGGTGCTGGTGCGGTTTATCTGAATGCACACCACCCGGATATTCTGAGTTTCCTCGACACTAAACGCGAAAACGCAGATGAAAAGATCCGCATCAAGACCTTGTCTCTTGGCGTGGTTATTCCGGACATCACCTTCCAACTCGCCAAACAGAACGAAGAAATGTACCTGTTCTCGCCGCATGATGTTGAGAAAGTCTATGGCGTACCATTCTCTGAAATCTCCGTAACGGAGAAGTACCGTGAGATGGTCGATAACCCGAAGATCCGCAAGAAAAAGATGCGGGCTCGTGACTTCTTCCAATTGCTAGCAGAAATCCAGTTTGAGAGTGGCTACCCATACATTCTATTTGAAGACACTGCGAATGCGGCTAATCCGGTCTCCGGTCGCATCAACATGTCCAACCTGTGCTCAGAGATCCTGCAGGTGAATGAAGCCAGCATCTTTAAGGATGATTTGTCTTATTCCCACCTTGGCTCTGACATCTCTTGCAACCTGGGCTCTCTCAACATCGCAAGGGCCATGGATGGTGGAGACCTTGGCTCGACCGTTGAAACCGCAATCCGTGCATTAACGGCTGTGTCTGAAATGAGTGCCATCGACTCCGTACCATCTGTACGCCGTGGCAATGATGAAAGCCACGCCATCGGCCTTGGACAGATGAACCTGCACGGGTTCCTGGCACGTGAACTCATTCATTATGGCAGTCCGGAAGCTATCGACTTCACAAACATCTACTTCTGTTCCGTGCTTTATCACTGCCTGCGTGCTTCAAATGCTCTCGCGCGAGAACGTGGTGCAAGCTTCAAGGGGTTTGAGGATAGCCAATACGCTTCGGGAGCGTTCTTCGACAAATACGTTGAGGAGGATTGGCTTCCGGACACAGAGCGGGTTGCGGCTCTTTTTGAGAAGTTCGGCATTCATATTCCAACCCGCGCGGAATGGATGACTTTGAAAGAAGCGGTGATGACGGACGGCTTGTTTAACCGCAACTTGCAAGCTGTGCCTCCAACCGGATCAATCAGTTACATCAACAACTCCACGTCCTCCATCCACCCCATCGTTTCCAAAATTGAGATCCGTAAAGAGGGGAAGATTGGCCGCGTTTACTACCCGGCACCGTTCATGAACAATGACAATCTGGAGTACTATCGTGATGCCTACGAGATCGGACCAGAAGCATTGATCGATACGTATGCCGCCGCCACTCAGCACGTGGATCAAGGCTTATCGCTAACGCTGTTCTTTCCGGACACAGCAACCACCCGCGATATCAATAAAGCCCAGATCTACGCCTGGAAGAAGGGCATCAAAACAATCTACTACGTGCGCCTGCGCCAAATGGCACTGGAAGGCACTGAAGTTCAGGGCTGCGTGGCCTGTTCGCTCTAAGATCTGAGGATTTCATATGACCTTACATAGCGCCATTCATCCAGTGGCCAAAGCGGTGAACTGGAACCGGCTACAGGACGACAAAGATCTTGAGATCTGGAACCGCCTGACCTCCAATTTCTGGCTGCCGGAAAAAGTTCCGCTGTCCAACGATGTGCAAAGTTGGGCTTCGCTCACTCCAGAAGAACAACAACTCACTATTCGCGTCTTTACCGGTCTGACGTTGCTGGACACCATCCAGAATACAGTTGGTGCTCCAACACTCATGGCCGATGCTGTGACACCCCATGAGGAGGCAGTACTCACCAACATCGCCTTCATGGAAGCCGTCCACGCCCGCTCTTACTCTTCTGTCTTCTCCACCTTGTGCCGCACAGCTGAGGTGGATGATGCCTTCCGTTGGTCAGAAGAAAACGAGTTCCTGCAGTCCAAGTCCCGCTTGATCCTGGAGGAGTACAACGCAACCAGTAGTCCATTAAAGAAAAAGATCGCCAGCGTGTTTCTGGAGAGCTTTCTTTTCTATTCCGGCTTCTATCTGCCTATGCATTGGTCCAGCCGAGCAAAGCTAACAAACACCGCAGACCTGATCCGTCTGATCATCCGAGATGAAGCGGTGCATGGGTACTATATCGGCTACAAGTTCCAGCGTGGTTTGGAGCGGTTGTCAGAGGCTGAGCGAACAGAGATCAAGGACTTCGCCTTCGCTCTGCTGTTTGATCTTTATGATCTTGAGACCAAATACACCGAGGATCTTTATGATCCGCTTGGTCTGACAGAGGATGTCAAACACTTCCTGCATTACAACGCCAACAAGGCCCTGCAAAATCTGGGTTTCGAAGGCCTGTTCCCTGAAGCTATCTGCCAGGTAAACCCTGCGATCATGGCCTCACTCTCACCAAACGCCGACGAAAACCACGACTTCTTCTCCGGCTCCGGCTCCTCCTACGTCATCGGCAAAGCCATTGCCACTGAGGATGAAGATTGGGATTTTTAGAAAGCCTTTTGTTATTGGGCTGGGTTTGGTCAGAGATGAGCAAACTCAACCCTTGTTACGAAACGAATGATGTATTGGAGTTTTGGTTTCCATGCTCATAACAGCAAGTGATCAAAAGCACTCGTGAGTTGAAGTTAAACTTTGGCTATTGGCATTCAGCATCGTAGCCAATGTCGGCTTGTGGTCATCCAAGCACTTTGCTGCATTTGCTAACGCTTGAACTCCGACTAACGTCCGCAAAAGGCTCACCGGTCTAAATTTCGGCTAAATCCGATTGGGCGGCTATGGTCCGACTTTGCCAAACAACTCACATTCTCAGTATGAGGTACTCATGCCAAATTGGGTTCTCACAGCTGCTAATACTGCTACTGATATCACCATCTGTCCGATGCCCTAGTGGCATATCGGCATCAGAATGTTCCTGGCTGCGTGCACTGGTCTTCTAGCTCATATCTTTGCAAGAAATCTCTTTCAGCGTTACATTTTCTCAACTTGGGCTTCGCGGGAACTATCCAACTCAGGAGCCAAAAAATAACTTAAAGTACATGTAAAATACACACGCAATTCAACAGAGCAATTAGGTAAGTCAATAAAATATGTTCATTTACACATTCATGACAAATAAAATCAGAGCAATACCAGAAGAATATGAGATACCTACTTTCATCACTTCAAAGATTATACTCATCATAATCAGCACATTAGGAGCTGATTACATCATAAATGTAAATAATATACATAACAATATCAAATATTGCGTAAAGACTGATTATACCTACCCTCCATTATTAATGAGCGCATTTCTATTATTGGCAGGAATCTTATTGATGATTTATTTGGTCTACAAGTGTTTGACGCATGAACGGACAACACCTGTGACAAATTTTGTGAGCCTGCTATTTTTATACTGCTTCTTCATCCTTACGTTTGCAGTCATTTATGGTGTGACTGGAATCGTAGGGCCAGAACATGGTATCAAAGGCGGTGAATTTCTCCAACTTGTCTACTTTTCGTCAATTACGACGACCACAGTCGGCTATGGCGAATACTCCCCATGTCCCGGGTCAAGACCATGGGCAGGTATCCAAGCCTCAATCGGCTTCTTTAGCCTCCCTTTCTTAATAGCATTTTTCTGGAACTCTGTAGGTACAAGAAAGATCGGCTACAAGAATGGCGGGGAGGCATAAGTTGCCCCCTACTCTGTAAGAACTTGGGAAAATGCTGGCTTTTGACGGCCAAGTAATCGGGTTCATGGGAGAGCTGGAAAACAAAAGCCAGATATGTGCATGATCAGGCCGCTGACCTGGGTGTTAACTAGCGGCCAGACTAGCCCAAGCCCAACAAAAGAGCAGTTTATGAGCCTGAGGACACAGGCCGCTGATACCGGCTAGTGAGAGCCAGGCTCATAAAGGCAAAACGTCAAAATTTCGGCAAGTCGACCATTTTTTGACTACACTGAACTTGATCGCCATCTACGTTTTCACCGCAAACAACAGGCTTGTTACCAGCACCAAGAAACTCATAAACCCATGCAAAGAATGTCATATCATTCGAGAAGTGGGTTTCCTTCATGTAGACCTTATTTATCTTTTTGATAAGCTTAAGGAAATTACTTTCAAAGTCCGAATGTTTTTCATCTGCGACCAAATCTTCACAATAGTTTTTGAACGATTTATTATCCAGATCAGGATTGCTTCGGGTCTCCCAATAATAGGATGCAATGGCGTCCCTTGGGTTAAAGTTCTCTGTACCAGCCAGATAGTTTACAGCCTCACTGCTAGCGCTTGACGTGTAAATTGCATCTTCAAATTTTCCGGCACCATTTCCTGCCAGATGGCCCTTGCCAAGCCATCCAAAAATTCGTTCTACATCGGACATTTCTAAACGTGTTAGATCAAGAAGGCTTGAGCCATTCTCACCAGTACTTGCTGCATTACAGGATAAGTAAGCCAGATTCTTAAGCGCTCTCGTTTGACCTAAACGTGCACTTTTCAGGTAACCTACAAATTCGTCATTCTTGAAGCCGGCAATTTTTTGGCAACTTCCGTGCGCCGAAACGATTAGGTTTTCAAGTTTATTGAAGTCCTTGTCGCCAGCAATCTTTCGGATCGTGCCCTTCATATCGGTGGAGTTTATGTAATAGATATTTGCAACGCTCCTGCTCTCAGTAGCCCAGAAAAGGCTTGCAGCGTTTGAGTAAGATTTGCAGAATGATTTTGAGATAACTGCGCCATTTTCAGCTGACACACTACTTGCCATCAGTCCTACAAGCATCAGGATAGTGCTGCCGGCTATTCGCGAACGGCCCTTGTTACTAATCATTGGTGGCTTCTCCTTGTAATATTTGCCACCAGTAAGGACGCAGCACCTGGCAAGTCTGTGACCAAGCTCCCTACCCGAACCATTACTTTGCCTAACAAAGCTCTAACTGCAAATGAAGCTCATTGTTCAAGTTGCAACATTGGCAAAGGGCGGAAAAGCCAGCTCAAGAACGCAGCAGGCTCTACCAGTTGGACCAGCTTCGACACTCTGCGTTCAGCAAAGGAAGCTATGTCAGACCTTCGATATAAAGATACTGGATTATGTAGCACTTGCCTGCCTCGTGAAACGTCCAACTAAGAAGCAAAACTTCTCTTTTCGTGTTCAACTGATCTGGAGATTTAGGAACCAAAGTCTGCAATGAAGTACGCAATCTCAAGATTGACTTGTACACCATTTGGATGCACATTATCGCAGCTCAAGGCATGGAGTTTGTTATGGGTTCAGCTAAGAAGCAAGATACGGAATGGGGCACCTCAAAGAAGCGTGGTGCAGCCAAATCTAGCGAGTCTTACGGAGCTAGAAGCAGCGCTACTGGAGTTCATAAATCGGTGCCCTCAAACACTTCAGTAGTCAGAACGAAGAGCGAGCGTTTGAATTTTCGAGTTTCAGGTGATCTAAAATACCGATTGAATCACGTCGCTGATGCAGTTGGAAAAAATGCGACTGAAATCGTCACAGAGGCGATCGAAAAGGCATTAGATAAATTGGAAAAAGAATTAAGAGCCACCAAACTCACTCTAACCCGAGCGCAAATGCAACATGCACTGGATCTTCTTGATCAACCTGTTCAACCACATGATAGATATGATGTATGGGCTGCACAGGCTAATGAGGCATACGATAAAACGTGATGGTGGAACTAGTCAGACTGAATGCTAAGAACAAGAAGAGCTTTGAAAGGGCAAATTTTGAATGCGGCGAGCCTGCACTGAATACTTTTTTGCAAAAAACCGCTTCTCAAGCTGAGGCCAAGAACCTTTCTCGAACATATATCCTATCAGCCAAAAGCGCCCCGGACAAAATCGTTGGCTATTACACTCTGACAATGAAAGAGTTCGACACTTCCATGCTCCCGCCCTCTTCACTCAGACGCCTGCCCTCCACAGCTCCCACTCTTTTGCTTGCACGCATCGCTATTGATCAAGAATATCAAGGTAAAAAACTCAGCTTCATCCTGATAAGCGACGCTTTCCGGCGCACACTAAACGTAATTAATGAAGTTGGTGGATTGGGCTTATTTGTTGAGGCCAAGAACGAAAAAATGTCTAAATATTACCAGCACCTTGGAGCAGTGCCTCTTTGTGATGATCCGCTCAATTGCCTATTTACGCCTAGTCGCATGAAAGAAGCTCTGCTGGCTAAAAGCACTCCGGAACTAACCTGAAGACGAAACTGTCCAACTAATGAGGCCTTGCTTACTGCCTCCATTTTAAGCCTAGAGACATTGACTTACAGTTGAAACCTCGCCCTAGCTGAGAATGCGTTGAACACCTGCATCTGTCCGCAACTGGTCACCAAACACTTTGTAGCCTTTGCGTACGCTTGCATTTCGGCTAAGTCCGACAACTAGGTTATAGCCCAACTTTCCCAAAGACCTCACATTCTCAGTAATGGCATTCATTCTAGACAATGTGAGCCTATCTCAACGAACTCGAGCCCAATTTCAGATCAACTGAGCTGCAGCCTCGCACATCCCAATCCAATACATTTATGACGAAGGACGCCCCCTAATCGGTGTAGATGATGTCAAAGGCCTCCTGACATCATAGCGAAACAACGTTTTTCAATAAAGCGGTCTGACTATAAACGAAAATTAGCTTTAGCACCGGTGGCAAGAGGTTTAGGAACCTAAATCAGCTAAGAGAGTAGATATAGGCACATCGTGTGATAAATTATGTTTCATTTTTGCTACCTTACACATCACTATGGCGTTAATAGCGCATAAATGCTACATAATTCCTGATACCCAGAGCCGAATGACCATCAAAGTATCACGATTGTAGCAGCACGAAAACAAGATAGCTTATTTGCTATTTAATGGTCATTAATCGCCTTTAAGTATAAAATTTGCACTTCACTTAGCCAACTCCCCCCCTCCTCTGCTAAGTAATACTGATGGGAGGCTCCAAAGCAAAACTGGCAGCCACCATTACTCCCAAACGTCTGCTCTCACTTCCAGTTAAGCATCAATTTTTTAGCCAAACCGAGTACAACCTCGACGAGGCCAACTTGCTGCCCCACTCCTGAACCCAGCATCTTCGTTCATCAGATCCTTAAAACCATCTCCTAAAAGAGTTCAGTGGAGAGCCTCGGCAGATCTTTATCAAGAGATGGCATTTTAAGCTTATCTCCTGGGCGCCAGGGGGGAGGAATCTCAAAGACAAGTTCTGTGAAAGGTTGGAAAATACCCGGTTTTTGCGGACTTTCTATCATCAACTCATAAGTGACCTTTTTGAGCAGGTACTCCCCTTGCCCTGCGCGAACCGATTGGCCAGCTGAGGCTGTGCCGCGTGCAGCAGCTGCAAGTTCTCCTGGAGAGTAGCTTTCGGCTCGTGCGCGCAGCACCAACTTACCTTTCAATGCTGTTGCCTGCTCTGCAAGTTCTCTAATTCTGGCTTCTACCCGTTTAGATTGCCAGAACTGGTTGAACTCAGCCGGGGCATACATAATGCCATCACGCGCTTCATCACCAAAAATAAACCCCCAAAGGTGAGATCTTTGGTAACTCTCCATTTTGCCTGTCTTCGGGTTACGGCGACGCAATCTCCACTTTCCAACTGCCTTGTTACCCGCTCTTTTCAAATGCTTCTTAGAAAAATCAGCCTTTTTGCGAAACTTCGACCCACCACCGGGAAACTTCCCGATATAACCACCAAGCTCTACTACAACAGCACGGTCCTTGGTGAGCCAACCAATAGCCTCTCGGATACCGCCAGTTAGCCGGGTCTCATAGGTCATCTTCTCGTAGGGTATGGCATCTTTACTCATTCGCCGGACAATGCGAGGGATCTCTTTTCCACCCGGCATAATGCGGCGCACCGCTGGCCCAGTCCCCACACGAACAAGCTTGACAGACAAATCACGAAGTCCCTTGAGACCGAGCAAAATTAAGCGAAAATGCTGCCCAGCCATGTTCACGATTTTGGTACCATCCGGACCTACAATCTCTTCGACACCTTGCATGGTCATTGCCACAACCTCAACAAAGTTAGCAGGACGCCTTCCCCTCCCCTTTTTGCGGGAATTTACTTTCTTGGTTACTTTGCCCCCTTTGGTCATCAGCTCAACTTCCTAGAAAATGCTGCAGTCAAGTCAGCTGCTTTGATTGCTCGAGCAAGGCCATTAGCTTTAAGGGCGGGAAGAAGGTTTCAGCAATATTATAAACCATGTAACCAGTATAGTAGCCGACAGTTGCTGGACTACGGGTAACTGTATGAGCAAGGCTATCAGCTGCTGCATCGAAGAACTTTGACATTAACGGCCAAATATCTTTTTCAATCATATGCCAGACTTTTCGCCATTTAATCCGGCTGAGAATTTGGATGATCTCATCGAAAGCTTCGGTAACAAACTGAGCGGTTTCAGCTGTGTTTTGACGAGCAGCAATAGACGCTTTCAGAAGAACAAGTCCTAGTGAAACAGTCTCAAAAATGCCCGCTGCAGCCTGAATGACACCATCCCAAAGCCCACAGAGATAACCTATGGTCGTACCGATGACATCTTCACTCTTTGGGATCGCTTCTCTAACAAACACGACTGCATCTGTCAGGAAGTCCAGTGTGTCATTCCAAAGGTCTTCAATACGGGCCAGTTGATCTAGAAAACTTGAGATGGCACCAGCCCCAATCCACCCCCGAATTTCCTCGACAACAGCCAGACGTGGTATCGCTTCCAATGCTTTTAACTTGTCAGCAATTGCACTGTCTAACTGCACTCCAAGTTGAGAGATGAGCTTCTGGAAATCCTTAGGCATTAAATCTGGATCCCAAAGTTCGGCAGGCATCGTTCCGTCTTGAAAAACCTTAGCAAGTTTATCGACCAGAGGCTTAAGTAGACCAATCAGCTTTTGTGTAGCGGCATCTACCAGGTCACGAAAACTGTAGAACTGCACAGCAGAGCCACCAGCAAAAGCATTTTCTACCAGTTCATTATATCCGTCCCTGTTAACACCAAGAGCCCGCCCAAGAATGCCAGCGACAAACACTGTATCATTGCGAAAGTCAGCCAGCTCATGCCCAGGTGCTGCTATGATGTTAAAATAACGACCCGATGTCAGGTCCGGCTGATCGGGGTCTTCGACCTCGACCAGAATAATTGACTTACTGGGGGGGCTTGGTTCTTGTGCACTTGCCAGAGCGGCAAGCTGAATACCACTTCTCGATAGGAAGACCTCAAACTGGTTGGAAAAGGTAACATGATCCCCCTCTTTCATCCCCATAGCGTCATTCAGCCCCCAAAAATGAGGAACTGTATGCTCACTGTTTCGAGTTACCACTAAGTGGCCAACAGAGCGCGTTGTCCCAGGGCCCTTAGTTACTTTGACTTGCCCAATATCAGACTTGACGCGGGCCAACTTCCTAGCAAACCACTGCACACTTGGATCTGGATGACGCATAGACGCTACTCCACGCTACCATCGCCTTCGACAGGCGGAAGCACCGGACTGAGGCGGCTGTTTCCTGCACCGATACGGTTCTCATCAATCTCACAAGGAAGTCCTTCACCAATCATGGCAGAGGCGGCATCCTGCAAAATGGTCAAGTTCGTTGGTAACTTAGTTTGCCAGCGATCCTCGATAATTTCATCATGGTTGCCCGTCATGATCTCATCTGCAAGTGATAGGTAATGATCATCTTGGCTATCCATCACGAGACCTTCACCAAACCATGGAATGCCGGTTTCCAAGAAGTAACCAAAAGCGCTTGCAAACTCGGGCCGGATTGGAACCACCACGCGCCCCATGCCAGAAGAAAGAAAAGCTGCAAACAACCTGTCCCGCGTGGCCTCCATACTTAATTTCTCGCGCCAACGCTCTTTATCTGCGTAAAAATACGGATAAAACATGTAAGACATCAGGTTCCAATGCACTGCCTGTTCAAGGAAACGGACCAGTTCTGCATGTTTATCCAAAGAAGGACCAAAATTGATTGGTGGCAGATCTCCTTCGGGTGCACCTCCATAGTGATTGGCCGTGATGTCTATCTCTAGTTGGTCTGCAATCATCGAGATACATAACCGTTTGAGCTCACGTTCCATTACTTGTCTGCGGAAACGAGGATTGAGATCACTCTCCCGAGTTTCAGCTTCTTCTACTTCTGACTTGTGTGCTGCAAGTGCCTCGTCGTACTCAGCCTTCTGTTTCCGATAAGCCTCCATCAGTTTGGTGAAGGACTTCATCTGCCAATCAAAGAAGTGGCGCGGCTTAAGCTTACATTCGATTGTTACTTGGACAGTAAAGGCCCCTGCCCCTCTAGCCATAACCGAAACTGGTACAGTACCTTCAAGGTTATTTAGGTCCTGGACCACAAAAGCTGACGACTTGAGAAAGTCGGTATTCCCGACTGAAATCGAAATATCTCCTCCACCGGAGAATGGATTGCCATCAACACGCAGCGCATCCTCGGAAACGGCTTCAACCCAAACTGTTGTGGCCACATATCCTTCAGGTACGGTCAGGTCATTCCAAGCTACTGCACGGTTAGGACTAGAGATCTCCTCATCTCCTCCCATCAACGGCATGCTATCGGCATAAGCTTGAGCTAGTTTAACCTTCCGCTGTGGTGGGGCATCAAGATCAATGCCGTAAGTCTTTGCAAACCTGCGGTAGTTGCCAAAGTTGATACTCTTGGGGCCACGTAAACCTATGGAACGAGGACGCTTTGGTCGACGGTGAGTAAACTGCTGTTCTTCCCGCTCCGATTGCTGGGCAGAGATGAAGTGTCGGGCTGGCTCCGGCACTTCAAACTCAATCACCTCCATGCGGCCATAGTTAACAAGTGTGTTGTTTACGATTTTATCGACACTACGATGCACGCAAATGACATGATCATCACCCATCCGGTTGTCGAAGCCTTGTTCGACAATGTCTTCAAATTCCTTCCGGCTTAGTGATCGACGCCGTGCTGTTGTTTTCTGTACAATCTTTTCGGCAACCTTTTGAGTGATCTGGCGAGCAACTGTATAGATTGGGTTGTGGCATCCTCCTTCGAGGATTGAGAGTTAAAGTTAAAACCGGTTTCCGTTGTTAAAGACCCCGCACCTGGTAGTTCAACACTCACTCCAGTGCCAAAATCGAATGACTTTCCTTGCTCTTCACGAAGCGTCTCCTGGACTTGGCTTTGCATCTCCCTTTTTTCAACGGCTTCGGTCTCACTTTGCCGCTCTGAACTGATCTCCTGAGTGACGTCTTGTTCCAACTCAGTCATTGCGAATGTTCGTGTATTCCGGCGCTTAAACGTACGGGCTGGAATTGACTCGATCCTGCTGACCTCACCGGAGACATAACAGGCCGTTTCCTGCTCAACCCTGCGGTACTCAATCAAGCCCAAGCGATTTATTCCGAACAGTGGTTGTGGCTGTTGGCTGAGAACTGGGGCTTCAGTCAAATCAGGCACATCAAAATGTGGTACTTGATTTAAAATCCGCACCGTGTCGAGATTAGCCAATGGTGCACCAGGTGCAGCTGTGCGCAAAGCCAGCTCCACATCTGAAAACAAACCATCTTCCGGCTCTGTGGTGAGCTGCAAAGTTTGGAAACGATCGTCGCCTGTTTCCAAGAAGATCGGCTGTAATCTTGTCCTACCATTTGGTGTAACTATCTGGCCTGATAGCTCTATCAAGACAGGTGCTGTTCGCCCATGATAATAAGTCATATAGGTCAAGTAGCCGCCGTCAGGATGGGCGCATCTCTTGAGTATGAGCGAACCTTTGGGAATGTGCTCTTCAATTGCAAACTCTGTCCCAAATGCATAAAAAGCTGCGTACTGCGCAACTTCAGGCTCTCCGCCAGCAATCAGCTCGTTGATCTCAATCTCTTCATCAAGACTATCTTCGAGGTCCCGAGTAGTGAATGCTCGCGCTTGGAAAGGCGCAAGCGTTGCCTTTACGCTCGGAGAGGCAATGTGCGCCATGACTTTGCTGATATCATTACCTTCAAAGAAACTAGATGAAACAGTTCTTGGCCCATTTGAGTTATCCGGCTGTTCAGAGTGAACCGCCAATCTATTGATTGTGCTTGTTTCCCCTGCCCCCCGCTCTGTTTCGACTTCTAAACTATCATTGCGGGACAACGTCTCAGCTCGCAAACGTAGCTTAGCAAGATACAGCTCATCTTGTGCGCTAGACAGACGCCGCTTATCAATGCCGGCGATAATCCGGTCATGTGCAGCCTCCAGTAGTTCGCGCTGCCGCTCATTGATCACACCATGCCGTCGCTGTTTGGATCTGTTATCAAGTGGTAGTGGCAACACAAGTTGGGCATTGAGCATACGACGTAGGTCTGTCTGAACCTTTTGGGAAGATAGCTCTTCTTGAGTAATATCCTCGAGCCCATTCAGCACCAGGTCAGCAATAAAGATCGCTCGGATTACATCAACAGTAGGCTTGCTCTTTCGGATCCAAAGGTTCTCGGCAACAGCATCCCATAACAACACGCGTTGGTTTGGCTCCAAAGGTGATACACCTATCTCAAAAGCCAACTCCGGCAGATCGGATAGATCCAGACGCCGCTGTTCAGATTTTGCTTCACGATAGAAAGTGAGAAAAGCACTGAACTGTTCTTTGAGTTCAGCAAGGTCTGGCATTCCCTCAAAACCATCAGCCTCTGAAGAATGCGGTTCAAGATGTTCCGAAAATCTCCCCTGGGATGGTCTGACCAATATCGCGTGTCCAGCCGATCGGCTTCAATCATCTGGATATGAAATCGATCTCGATCCTCTGGCGCAATAGCGTTCGCATTACGGGTCGTTGAAAATCCAAAAAGATAATCTTTCATGCGTTGGTCCCATCCTTACCAAACAGTCACAGCCCTAGCTGTGAGGTCAGAACAGGCAATTTACATCCGTCAATGGCCCTGTATTGTAAAAACCGAAACCGATAAGGAGGTCGACATGGAGACACCGTACTCGCGCATACCTGCAACTGGTGAACTTGCTCGTTTCTTTCGCAGTTTCCATGTCGCTGATCAACATCAAGGCTCGATTGAGATCGACTCCCCACCAACCGGTTATCCAGTTCTTGGTCATATCTTCCGCGGGTTTGGAGAAGCTGTTGTCGAAGATAAAAGGTATCCAGCCCAACCAATGCCTTTCAATATCTTAGCTGGGCAAATCTACCGCAAAAGGGCTTCAGTACAGTGGAATGGTGGCATTGGTCATGTAGCTGCAGAAATGACTGCAACGGGTCTATGGGAGCTGTTTCACATCGATGGCTCCAGCATAATCAACAAAGCGGAGCCTTTGTCTGGTATCGCTCCTGAAATCGACGCAGCAATGAGTAAGGCCTTCCTCCGTCATGGGCCTGATCCTAACGCATTTGAAGAGGTTCTAGCACCTTTCATTCCAATGGCGCGCAAAGTGCCAGATACAATCGACAAAGCTGTACGTCAGATTGAGGACAGCCATGGTACCATTCGTGTTACTGACGCCTTCTCAGACGCAGATGCGAGTATGCCTTTTTTGAACAAGCTATTTCGCAAGATTGTAGGCCTTCCACCCAAATACTTCGCACGTATAGTGCAGTTCAATCATGTGGCCGGTTTATTTATTACAAGTGACACGTCTTCTATCGCAGAACTGGCCATAGAGGCCGGTTACTACGACCAGGCGCACTTTTCTCGAGTTGTGAAGGAGTTCGTACTGAAAAGTCCTGCTTCATTCTTAAACAGTGACTTCTCCCGTATTTCTACTTTCGTCCGCTTGGGAAAGCCAGAACCGTAGAATTCCAAGCTTCGCTGACCTCCATTACAGTAGATACACCGCAACGTCCTGCTAACTTGATTGTTTTCGGCGCATATGATTCTGTATGCCGTTAAAGCTATTTTCGGCTCCGATCCGAGTTCAGCCAAATTCTAACCTGAGGTTCGGGCAACAGCGCTAC
>NZ_BAZK01000032.1 GCF_001310815.1 Pseudovibrio denitrificans JCM 12308 | reverse complement strand
TACAAAGAGGTTTAGCAAAGCTCCCTCCCGGGAGCTTTTTGCTTTTGTGCCTTGTGTCAGCACTATGTCAACAAATGAGAGCGCGCAGGCTTCCCATAAGGCTTAACCTCCAAAAACCACCAACGAACTGTCCCGTATCTTCAGATCACAATCAAAATTCGCAACAAAAAGCATGTCCGCTTGAAGTAGAAGCGGAAAAAGTCGCTCTAATTAGAGTGATAACTTATTTTCTTCTCATCGCCTGACAGTCAAGCGGATACTTAAAAGGCCGACCTTGCGTTAAAGGAACTTGACGGCGCTACCTCGACCTAAACTCAAAGAAGCAAACAGATCAGGGAGTTTTAACTAGTTTCTCTCCATTTTTAAGAACCCCTCTTTTCTCAACCTAGAACTGCACGAACAGCCTTGCGTTGGCGCCGTGGTCTACGGCTTCGTCGGCAAGGAGGCCGTAGTAGTTTATGTTGAGTTGGATGTGATCACTGAGGTTGGACTGAAGGCCGGCTTCGATTAGGGCCACGTTGCGGGCAATTGGTACGCTGGCAACCGTGAACGGGTTACCGCTGTCGATGAAGCTTTGAGTGTAGTCCAGTGAATCGGCGGAAGAGTATTGCCAGGCTGCGAGGCCGACAAAGCTTGTCTCACCATACAGGAAGTTGGATAGATCAAACTCACCGCGTGTTCCCAGTGTCAGGAAAGTGAGGCCGTTGGACTGTCCGTCTGCTTTGAGAGCCGCCGCACCACCGGTTTCGTTGAAGCCAGGACCAGAGAGATAAGCGTAGGCGATACCAGCGAAGGGCTCCAGATTTCCGTAGGTGCTTTCCAGTGTGTAACCGAGTTCACCGAAAACCTGTACGGAGCCAGCAAACTGGTCAGCTGAAAGTGTTTCTTCCGGGAAAAGAGCAACATTACGGTCAGTTGCGATGTTGTACCATGTGCCGGCAACACCTCCGCGCAGTTTGACATTGTCAATCGGATTGGCGCTGGCGTACCCGCCGACGCTGTAGCTGTCGCTGTCCGAAGACGCATCAATTGAGCTGATGTCGATGGAGGTTCTGCCGAAGCCCGCAACCACACCGAGCTGCACCATGTTAAAGTAGGTCGCATCAACGCCAACTAGAACACCACCCACACTTCTGCCGGTGGTTCGGGCATTGCCGTCTGAGAAGAATTCCCCCCAGCTGCCATAGGCTTGCCCCCACATCTCAAAGTCGCCAACGGTTCGGGAAACCATGTCATCATCCATTTTTGATGCAAAAGCACTGTGTGCCTTATAGAGACGATCATTTACGGCCTGCCGCAGGAACCGGCTATCAGCAAGGAGGATAGCGCGGGTGGAGGCGTTGATTTCGCCGGCAAGTGGGTCGAGAAGAGCTTTAATTTGCGCGTTGTTCATCGGAGCTAGCTGTGTAAACAGGTCGCCGCTCTCATTGATAGTATCTAGTGCCTGCGCGACAGCATGTTCGTTGCGCGTATCTGCAAGAAAGTTGAAGTTGTTGGAGCTTCGGATGAACTGGATCGCCACATCATTTGCATCTCCTGGGATGCCATAGATAATGTTGACATCGAGCATGAACATGTCGTGGTTGACTGAACTGAATGTGCCAGTCGGAGGCTCTGTTCCCGGAGTGGAGAGATTGTCAATAATCACGAACTCATCGCCGATTTTGACGGGTGTTGGACCCATTACGTTAACAAGATTGAGCGCAATGCCATTCAGATCCACGCTTCCGCCCGCGAGGATCTGGATCTGATCTGTATTTACCGTTCCAGATACTGGATCTGAGCCGATCTCCATTTCCAGCGCGCCTCCAGCACCTGTTGCATCCAGGCTGCCGAGCGTGATGGTACCAAAGGAGGCGCCGGGAGCGATGATGCCGCCGTCAAGAGTAACACTCCCATCAGCAGTTCCGTGCCCACCAAGGCGAGCGTCTGTATCAACTGTAAAAGTTGACACAACAGATGCAGTGCTAAAGTCCGTTGCATCGCCAATCAGCAACGTTCCTTCCTGAACTGTCAGACCTGCCACAAATGAGTTACTAGAACTATTGAAGGCGAGAGATCCGACGCCAGTTTTGGTGAAGGTTCCCGTACTGATCACAGTGTTCGTAAACTGCAGAGCTCCACTGCGATCCAGCACTTCGACAGTAGCTCCAGCTGCTCCTACTGCGAGCGCGCCATAGCTGTCTGTTCCTACGCCACTATAGGCCAGCGTCGCCCCATTAAGAGTGGTGGTTCCTGTTCCCAAGTTCGCAACCTGTGAAACTTGCAATGTTCCCGAAGAAACAGTCGTCCCACCGCTATAGGTATTGGTGCCGGATAAGACAAGCGTACCTGCTCCGGTCTTGGTTAAACTGCCCGTGCCCGATAGATCCCTTGAAAGCGTCACAGCCGCTGCAGCATTGGCCACCTCCAATGTACTGGCACCTGTCCCCAAAGCTACGGTGGATAGAGTAGCGTCGATGCCCGCAGTATAGCTGAGTGATGTACCATTAAGCAGAGTAGTTCCAGTACCCAACTGGTTGGCAGCCGAGATCGACAGCCCGCCGCTATCGACGGTGATCACGCCAGAGTAACCGGAATTATTACCTGATAGGGTCAAAATACCAGATCCGGTCTTAGTCAGAGCACCAGAACCGGACAAGTCTCCGCTATAGGTTCCGTTTGTCGCTTGAGTAAGAGCCACAGTAGCCCCACTGTCAATCAACATATCTCCCTGAATGTTAGAGCTATCACCTTGCAGTGTTCCTGCTGAAACAGTTGTTCCACCACTGTAAGTGTTGGTCCCGGTAAGGATGAGAGTACCGGCTCCACTCTTGGTTAAGCTGCCCGTACCCGAAAGACCGCTCGAAACCGTAATACTCGCCGCACTATTGCTGATATCAAGCGTGTTGTCAGCACCACCTAAAACCAAATCAGAGAGCGTGATAGCGCCTGTTCCTGTATAATTGAGGGATCCACCGTTGAGTGTGGTTACTCCCGTTCCCAGGCGGTCCAGATCATCGACTTGAAGTACTCCACCTGTAATAAACGTTCCACCGCTGTAGGTGTTCGTTCCGGAGAGAACTAGCGTTCCGCTTCCATCTTTGGTTAGGCTTCCCGTCCCCGAAAGACTGCTGCTAACCTCAAGTACTCCCGAACTCTCAGTAACTTCCAAGGCGCCGCCTGCAGCACTCAAGACAAGATTGGAGTAAGTCGCACTCGCTGTTCCACTGTAGCTCAGCGTTCCACCATTAACAGTCGTCGTGCCCGTGCCCAAACTGCTGATATTATCAACCTGCACACTTCCGTCAGTTATGGTTATTCCGCCGCTAAAATCATTTGCGCCAGTTAAACGAAGAACGCCGGCTCCGTCCTTGGTAATACTTCCTGTTCCTGTCAGCCCGCTTGAGATTGTAAAAGTTGCAGAGCTCTCCGAGACCTCAATTGTTCCGGCACTACTGCCAATCGTTAGTGCAGAGTATGAGCCATTTGATGTGTCGGCATATACAAATCTCCCGCCATTAAGGACAGTAGAGCTATCATCGAGTTGATCGATATCTGTAACGCGAAGCGTGCCACCCGTGATCGTGTTGGTTCCTGAATAAGAGCTATTGTTCCCCGTCAGCGTGGTTGTGCCGTTCTCAATAAGAACATCACCATCCCCAAAAAGCCCGGCACCGAACGTATAATCTGTACTCGTGTGATTGAAGACGATCACATCCCGGCCAGCGGTCAGGCGCACTTGGCTGCCAATGAATGTGCCAGCTGCCGTTGCCACTTCACCAGTAGCGGCACCTATATTTAGTGTGCCACGAGCCCCGGCCTCTTGACCGAGTACCAACCTTCGATTTCCGCCAGTAATCTCGAGAACTCCACCTTCAGAAAGTGTGATCACCGCACTGGCAGAACGGCCTGCCACAACATTGTTTGCAGCCGTCCAATTCGAACCTGCGCCTGTAACAACAACAGAACCCGTACCGTTAAAGAGGCCAATTGTATTGCTCCCACGGGTATCAAGCGTCCCACCATCGGAAATTGTAACAACTGCATCTTCCTGGCGACCAATGATTATGTTTCCCGAAACAGTCCATATTGAATCTGAACCAGTGATTGTCACCGCTCCATTGCTGGTTGCAAACTCAGAAACAATGGAGCCCTGCGAGGTTACTGATCCACCATCAGAGATATTCAAGTTGCCACCCGCAGCCCCAGTCGCTCCAACAACAAGCTCATCAGAAATGTCCCAGGTAGACCCTGCTCCAGTCACATTTACCGTACCTAAGTTGTTCGATACGCCGAGCTGCCCCTCTGTACTTGTAACGCTAGCACTATTTTCAACATTTACGGTGCCAGTGCCAGCTATACCAACCCGCAAGCGATCACTGAGATCCCAAGTTGATCCTGCATCTCGAATGGTTACAACGCCCGTACCACTGCCACCATTGTTCTCGCCAACAGAGCTTTCACCAGTAATAAGCGCTCCGCCTTGCTCAACGATAAGATTGCCTGTTCCACCATTCCCAACAATCAAATCGGTATCAATGGTCCATGCAGACCCAGTTCCGGTAATAGTAGCTGTGCCTTGTGATCCAATCACCCCAACACGACCCTGTGTACTGGTAACTGTGGCACCGTCTTCAATATTGAAGATACCGGTC
This sequence comes from Pseudovibrio denitrificans JCM 12308, assembly GCF_001310815.1. Taxonomy (GTDB): domain Bacteria; phylum Pseudomonadota; class Alphaproteobacteria; order Rhizobiales; family Stappiaceae; genus Pseudovibrio; species Pseudovibrio denitrificans. Next base: position 45,745 of record NZ_BAZK01000032.1, on the reverse strand, counting down.
CCTCCGCGCCCGACGCGAATACCGCTACTTGCAGTCCAATTCGAATCACTGCCAGTCACTGTTACGGTTCCTGATGAGCCATTTGTGCCTAACGTACTTAAGCCACTGGTTAGCTCCCCACCTTGTTGAACTGTTAAAGTGCCAGCACCGTTATCACCAACGACGAGTGTGCCACCAACATTCCAGGTATCTCCATGTGTGGAACCGGGCCCGCCAACCGTCTGGTTTGGGCCCAAGGGATTATCATCATCAATCACGGCCTGCGCATAAACGTCAGGATGGAACCATACTAATAATCCTAGTACTAAAACTGACTGTCGAAAGCGCAAGAACACCATTTGCTGTCCATTCATTACGGTTCATCAGTCATCATCTTAGAAGAAAGCCAAATATATTCATCGCAAAATACGATTTTTATTAAATAAATTAACAATAAATTAATATTTATTAAGACTACCAAATAGTATGTAATAAAAAATCACAATAATATAAATGAGTTCACCTTACATATACTTGACGCGCAAGTTTTCATGCTTCAGCCGCTTTGATGGATATCTAAGCAGAATTGGTTATTGGAATAGTGTAGTGCCTAGCCCTGAAGTTGATAGGATATGCACGCTAACGCGAGTACTGGAAGCGTTCTCTCAATCTTAAGATTGCAAATAGCCCGCTATATCTATTAGGAACGCCAGTCTCACCTCAACTACTGATGCGATTAGTTGCCTCGTTTCTCATACACTTTGCTGCACGTGCAAAAAGCTCTCCCAAAATTTAAGCTATCTTGCAACTAGGGGCCATAAGCGGACACTGGTACTTTTCAGAGTATTAGATTGGTAGCGGCACATCGATCGGGAAATGTCACAAGGGAAGCCACAAACCTGACTGCGAAACAGTTTGTATAAACATCGATAGAAGCCTGCGGGCTTGCTCTTTTTCTAATTAGGGAGAAACCATGAAAGCCAGCATCTTCGCTCTTGAGTAGTGATGTATAGCTTAAAGCAAAGTGTCTTATAACTTTTTTGCGTTGTAGGCATGTTGGTCTTCAAATACCTAATCTCCGATGACATCAAAATGATAAGCGCAGAGTCCGGTTCTGTTATTGCTAAATTTAATAGGAGTAAGAAGAACAATAGCCTGAGCGATTAGCTTTGGCATGGGAGAAATGCCAGTTAGCAACTTGATGACACCCCCTTGTTGTCAGGAATCGAAGAAGTACCCAATGACTTCGCTTGCAGGAGTGTTCCTATCTATAGTTCTAAGGAGCCTCTACTTAATTACCCTGGCATTTCTCCCAAATTATTCCTTAGTTATTTTTAGACTGCCTTTTCACAGTGGAATACTGAGAACTGTTAGATCACAACATCTCAGCAGCATTGCGTTGATCGTAGTATTAATGTCAAAAATACACATAAAACTAAAATTACTTAGATTAATTAACGTATAATCTGCAATAATATAACATTAAAACCATTTATATTGCCACCACTTCGAGACTAATCTATATCCTTTCTGCACTTTTACTTAAGGGCGGCAATATTTATGTCCAGTTACTTAAATAGGCAATCCCTCCCTTAAGTTGAAAAGATCTTCAAAAAGCTGGAACGGCGTATTCTGCAGCGTGCTTGCAAGGCGTTGCCTACGTCATTTCACAGCTGATGTGTTTTCTTGAAAGGAATATCCTTTGCTACGAAATCTTTTGATTGCTTCAAGCTCTGCGCTCCTAGCCCAAACCCTGGTTGCGCTCCCTGTGCAAGCCGATTCCGCTCATCAAAACGAGGAAGAAACAAGTTGGGTAAACTGCGCTGATGAAGGCAAACACTGTTATCCCGACAGCGACGGTATCGTCACCATGCGGTACGGCGAGGGAGACAATTATACCTACATCCTCGCTCAGGGGTTGGACAGAAATTCCTGCAATAACTTCTGGGGTAACCCGTCGGACGGTCAGAATAAGAAATGCGCCTATACGACAGCAAACCTTCTGAAAGTTGCACCAGAGAGAAGCTATTTTGACGTCGCCAAACAAGGAGAAACGTTCAGTCTGCCGGATACAGGTAAGATGCACTGGATCCGATATAGCAGTGGCAACGTGTGGATGTATACGGTGATGTCCGGTGATAGAAAGCAAACCGTGGACTGCTCCAACGATTATTTCAACTATAACCCAAGCGACGGCACCACCAAGGTCTGCCAGTACAGTAAGGATGCATATTACACACTTTCGGACAATGAGACGCTGACAGAGTGTGCGACCGAAGGACAAAACTGCACTCCAAAAGTCGGTGATGTAGTTCTCATGCGTTATGGGACTGACAATCAATATGATTGGCGCTTTATGCATTCAGCAGACAATGTTTATGAGTGCAATAATGAGACGTTTGGGCCTAATCCGATCCACGAAACCAAGCGTTGTTATTGGATGGCTGTCGCACCATCTGCGACCAGCACATTCGGGCTCTGGTCAAAAGTCGAGTCTTGTCAGGGTCAAGGATGTACGATTTCGAAACAACTCTCTATCGGCACCTCGCGTACCAACACCTGGTCCACGACGGCAGAATGGACGTCCACAGTTACAGAAACAGTAGAAGAAAGTTTTGAAGTCCTCGGCGCTGGTGGCAAGGTGAGTGAACAGGTGTCGATGAGTTTTGCATTGTCAGAGAACTTCCAAACAGCACTGTCGCAATCTGTGACTGACACTTTTACCGCCACATGCAATCCAGACAAACATGCCACTAATCGCGTACTTTTCCAGTTTCAGACAAACACAACCGAAAGCTGTCTGGAGAATGGAAGTTGTTCAGGAGCCACTTACACGCAAGATTATGCCTGCATTTCTAACCCGCCAGCAGGCTATGGCGGTCCGCAATGCGTTCCGGGCTATTGCAGAGAAGATGACCCACTGTGCCTAGAGCCTTGTGCTGAGTGATAAGCACCTGAAAGGCGGCGTCTTTATCTTGCGCCGCCTCTCCAGTTAAATGCAGAGTTCGAACAGAGAATCAGCCTACAATCCTAAAGCTGACGTTCCATGCGTTGCTTTTCTTGTGACAATCCTTCACGCAGCTTCTCAATTAAGAACTCGGCTTGCGGTGTAAGAACCCGGCCCTGGATCCGATTAACGCAGACGTTGTAGTCCATGGACACATCTAGGGGCGAAACTTTGATGGCGGCGTCTTTAGGTGGATGAAAGGCTGTGATCATATCAAGGATACTCAAGCATTCTAATGAATCTACGAGTAATGGTAGTTGGCTGGGCGCTTCTGCGCTGATCCTGGTATCTGGAACTACACCCACATGCTCCAGGGTTCTTAAAATGAGCTTACCATACAAAGTTGAATCTGAAGGCAAAATGCTTGGATATTTGCCAAAATCAGAAACTGAAACTTTCTTCTGCGTTGCAAGTTCGTGGGTTGCTGGCATGACAGCCACCATCCGCAAGGTGGTCAAAACCTCACTTTCAATATCTGGATGAGGAAGCTTAGGAGTTCCTATCCCGAGGTCAATTTCCCCTCTGCGCAGTTTCCAAATCTGAGTATCGCGCCCTCCAACAGAAACAATCAGATTAATATCTGGCCATCGATCTCTCACGGCCCGGATAGCATCACTAAAGAGGCGCAGCTGTGCACCAGGCACAACAATCATCACCCTGAGAACTTGCTCACTACCGCGACGCAGAGATTGGACAGACTGGTCAATATGCTCCAGCTGATCAAACATACCTTTACATTCTTGATAGAGTGCATTTGCTTCTACGGTTGGTCGCAAGCGCCCCTTCTCGTTAACGAAGAGATCAAATCCCAGAGTGCGCTGAAAATTACTGATATGCTTGCTGACAGTGGGCTGCGCAAGTTTAAGCTCTGATGCCGCCTGAGTAAGACTTCCACTTTCATAGATGGCTCGAAAGATCTCAAGCCTTTGAATGGTCAATGTACTCAATTGCCCTCCTCGCCTCATAGCTAATAACTATAGGGCCTTCAATTTCTTTTTGTTGCGGTGGCCTAATGAGTTGCTTACTCACAGTCCGTAGTTTTACTAGAGCGCAAAATGGAAATGGAAAGAAGCGAATGTAATGAGCGATCTTAAGTAACAAGAGGCCAAAACTCGCGTTACATTTAATCTCCGTGTCTAAATCGAGCGTTCGATGATGTGCACTTCGGACTGAGAGATCTAAATTCTAACTTGATGAAAGTCAATAATGTCGAGATTAACTTTGATGCTGCAATGTAGTAATGGGTTAGAATTTAATATTATAGCCTAACGAGCGGCGCGTTTACGCAATGAGTATTGCAGATTAAATAACGCGCTTTAATATATTATTAGATGTGTACTTTGCTGTGTGGGCAATGAGTTTCACTGCTTCAATATCACATGTAAAACTCCGTTGTAATACTCACTCCCCTAACGGGTAGTAGTGCCGCGGCTTGTCAAATTGATGCACGGCCACTCCACACAACTAAAACGACATCCGGTGAACTGCTGCGCTTCAGATGGGCCTTCACGCAGATCATCAAGTGAACATCACAGATCTGTTTCACACGTGGCGACAAGATTAGAGAACTTAATTTATGGATACTCAGATGCTCTCTGGCATGAGATCGCGAGTTGTTGTTTCAACACTTGCGGTTATCGCCGTGATGCTCGCACTCCAAAGTGCTTTAAGCTTACTTAAGTTTCGAACTCTGGCTGTCGAGGCAACATCATCTCGGTTGCAAGTCACCGCCAGCGCTATTGATGTGGTTATCCGGCGCGCGGAAGCTGTCGGCCTTGGTATGCATGAAATATCCGACTTAGACGCGTTGATCGAACGCGAGCGCTTGCGCGATCCAAAGATACATCAAATTCTTCTCTTAGATCTTCAGGGCGCTACTCTGGCTCGTTCCGGGGGGCGCAATGTCTTGCTAGAGGACATGAATGAGGTTCTGCCCCGTGTTCTGACGAGTGATGATAAAACCATAACACATGAAAGTGGGGCGTACCTGTACGCAGGCCGCATTCTGCGCGATTCATCAAACTCCATTATGGGCGCTATTTTAATCTCAGAGCATACTGATGAGCTGTCGGTAAAAGTAAGAGACACATGGTCTCGTCTCACCTTTATGTATCTTGCCATTTTTGCAATCGTTGCAATTTCGATAAGCCTTTTCTCCTTGCTCCAATTACATGCTCGAAAGTCCTATTTCAGGAAGTCTGGCAAGGCTGATCTTGGAACCTTTGACCCGAAGAGTGCTGATGAGCTGCAAAAGCAGATATCGAAGGGCAAGAAAGTACAGGAAACAGCGCTACTAGACATATCGAACCTGTCTAACATGAGCGCAGTTATCAAACAGAGCGATCAGCTTGGGGAGCGTTGACGTGATGATGTTTTCAAGATTCTCAAGGCATTTTTTGCTTATCATGTCGGTTGCAATGTCGCTGGCAGCATTTCTAAGTGTTATTGTTACTCTGGCCGAGTTTAACTCTGGTCTAAACCCTTTCTTGCTCGCTAAGGCACGTAGCCTAAGCGAAACCGTAAAGCAAAATCTGGAGTATGCTCATGAGATTGGTATCCCGTTCTCTGAAATTAGAGGCGTGAACAAGTATCTCACTGATCTAACTGCAGAGCATAATGAGATAAGTAGCATTTCAATTGTTGCTGCTAACTCTTCCGAGCATTTGGGAGAAAGTAAAGCAGTTCACGCCGAGCTAATGAATAACGAGAGCAGTACTTTTTTGCTTGCTCAGCAAACACTCGACTCCCTGTCAAAACTAGGAACTTTCATTTTTGGCTCGGACAATGGGAAACAGACGGTATCGACGGATGTAGTTGTAAACGGCGCTACTGTTGTTCGAGTGCAAACAACTCTGGATGAGGACTACGTCAACAGCCAGCTCACCAGTATCTTTCTTGATACGTTTGTTCTTCTCTTAGCAGCATGTCTGATTGCCGTTGAAGTCGTAATTGTTTGCGTCAATTCAACCATAACAGTGCCACTTCGTCTTGTTGAGGCGGCCATAGTGAAGTGTGCTGGGGGGCATTTGGGCACATACCATGGGTCTGATCGAAAAGATTGGGCCGGTCGGTTCATTTCAGCGATGAATCGGCAAAATGCCAAAATTCGCAAAACACTTGAGCAGCTACAGCAGGCAAAAAACATAACACGCGAGGAGTTGCGCACTTTCGCTCAGAAATACAAGTTGTATCGTGTCGAAGAAGGCAACAAGGCATCTATTGCGGATGCACGCATACCACTTTTTGTATTTTGCTTAGCTGATGAGCTTCAAAAGTCGTTTCTGCCGTTTTTTTCCATGGAGTATTACGGTGAAAACGCTTGGTTCGAAAAAGACATCATGATGGGATTGCCGATTTCCGCCTTCATGCTCGTGGTCGCTATTACATCGCCGTTTTCAGGACAGCTTATTGAGCGCTTCAGCAACAAAACGCTTTATCTTGCAGGTTTAGTCCCGGCAATTGGTGGCTACATCTTCTGCATTTTGGCCCAGGACGCTAACGACATTGTTATTGCGCGTTCGATTACGGCAATCGGTTACGGGATTATTACAATCAGTTGCCAAAGCTACATCGCTGCTGTTGCAGAAGAAGGAAGCCGTGCAAAGGCAATGGCAACCTATGTTGGCGTCACCATGACAGCTACTATGTGTGGAACGGCGATTGGGGCAATTTTGGCTGATTGGGTTGGTTACAAGCCAGTTTTCGTTATCGCTATCAGTCTCATGATCCTTGCAGGAATTCTGGGTTGGCGAATGCTGCAAAACGAGTTACCAAGCCCTAAATCCGATGCGAGTTCAATAGTATCAAAAGCAAGCAAACCATTGATAACGCTCATAGGAAACACCCAGTTTGTGGCACTCCTAATGTTTTGCGCAATCCCAACCAAAATCGTCCTTACAGGGTTCCTTTATTTCTTTGTTCCAATCTATCTGGCCAGCCTGGACGCCAGTCAATCTGAGATTGGTCGGATTATGATGGCCTATTCCTTGATTATTATTCCAATTAGTCCGCTGGCCTCTCGTCTCTCTGATCAACTTGGGAAAAATTTATCGGTGATCACCTATGCAACAATTGCATCAGGTGTGGCTCTGATGGCGCTCTACCAAAACACGAACATCATCGCAGTGTTTATAGTGGTCGCGTTGGTAGGTCTCGCCCACGCCTTCATCAAAGCTCCTATTATGGTAGCGGTCATGGAAGCAGTCGAGAAGGACCAGCACATTAGCAGAACTGGCGCACTGAGTTACCTTCGTATGTTTGAGCGTGTCGGCAGCGCTGCTGGTCCGCTGATCGTGGCAGCACTCCTTGTAAAGCAAGACTATACCACCGTGGCCGCCCTTCTTGGCGCTGCGATTATTGGCTCGGGCCTCATAATGCTCTTGGTCTCACACTCCTCGAAACAGGAGGTACAAGCTCATGCCTAAAGTGATGCTCATCCTTGTTGCCCTTGTTTTGATGGCAGGAACGACAAGAGCTGAAGAGGACACCACGGAATCTTATCAGGTGCACATGGTTGTCTGGCGTGGCTGTGAAGAGGCTTGCAGAAGCTTTATTCATTTCTTCAACAGCAGAAAACTTCCTGTGAACGTGACTGTTACTGATGTGTCGAAAGACAAAAGCCTCTTGCCCGAAGTGAAGCAGCAGCTCATTGAAGAGCGACCTGATCTTGTTGTCACCTGGGGAACCACAGTCACGCGATCTCTCATTGGCACGATTGCCGATTACGGTACCAGCTCAGGTTTAGGTGACATTCCATCCCTTTTCATGATTGTTGCTGATCCGGTTCGAGCAGGCATTATAGTAGACCAGGAAACCTCCGGGCGGCCCTTGGTAACTGGCGTGCATAATCGCGTAAATGAGACAGTGCAGCTCAAGCACATTTTTGAGTACCACCCATAAAGCGCCTCGCCGTCATTAACGAGCCAAACGCGGTTAACTCTCGCCAGAACACTCAGAAATTGAAAGTTCTTTCAGATCAACTGGGTTTTGACGTCATTTCTCTTGAATACAATCTTGGCGCAGACGACCGGGCAGATCCAGCAGAAATACCGATCAAGATTGCTGAGGCTAAAGCCCTGGGCGCAGACGCGCTATATGTGGGGTCCAGCTCTTTTAACCTCGAAAATCGAGGGAGTTACACCGAAGCTGCAATATCTGAAAATCTCCCAGTTTTCAGCGCCTATGAGCAAATGGTTCGCGATGGACTGGCCCTTATGTCGGTTTCTAACAGCTACAAAAACGTGGGCAAACTGGCAGCAACTCAGGCCTACGAAATTCTATTCAAAGCACAGTCACCTGGGAAACTTTCAGTCAAGGCTCTCGAGCGTTTCTCAGTGCTCATAAACATGCAAGCCGCAAAGCAACTAAGCCTCTACCCTCCCTTATCAATCATCAGTATAGCAAAGATTGTTCGCTGATAACTCTGTTTGCTTAATGCCCCCTGGCGCTGACGGGCTGAAGGTTAAACACGATCCAAATGACCGGTACCGAGTGTCCCTGATCTGCTTCTCAGCCGTATTGCCAGCAGCCTTTGCAATTTGCAGGAGAACTCGCAGTTTCTTTCGGTTGTGAAGGCCCAGAAGCCTAAGTGCTTTCATCCCAAGAAATAATTGGAGAGCCTGTCAGAGATGGATTGAGCTGGATGAAATGAACGACAGCAAATAGCAAGAACGCATCTTTTCGTCTGATCTAATTGCCCACTGTTGCTCTCTACCACTTCAACCCGAATGACTGGCAGCGCTCGTTCTGCATGAGCGCATTGCCTATAAAAATGTCCTACCCAACCAGAAGCACTTCATAAGTGCGATTTTGTACTTTTTCGAGAAGCCATACCGAAAACTGACGAGTGTTCTTAAATAGGTCACCGATAAATTCTGCATCTTTTCACATCAAAGATTTAGAACCAAGAGTTCCAATAACCGTATAACTACGCCCCTACAAGAGTGTGTTTTGATCACTTCTTGGACCATCTGCAGTGCGGTGGATGCATGACCAAAGTAGTTGGCATTACACCAAGTCGAGCGCCCCATCTTGCAGCTACGTTATTGGCCTCAGTGCTTATGGTGTGGTCCGGTGTAACTAGCGCACTTAAACAGCCCTTGCAAGGCAGCGTATCGACCAACTGGTTTACAGATAAGTACTGGAGTACCAATATCTATCAAACCGGTGTCATAAACATGAGGCTCCCCAACCCGGCCACCGTAACAGATACAACCATCAACAGGTACGCTGAAGCTCTGGAACTTGTTGTTGGCGATTATGACCAAAGTACTCTGACTGTTTCCGATGGCGGTGCATTATCGAGTGGTGAAGCCAGCTTTATTGGCCAAAACAACGGTGCAACCTTGGACAATTTGGGCAGTCTAATTATCGGACACGACGGCGATGGCAATTTGACGATTTTAGAGGATGCGAAATCGAGCGTGTCCGCGGCGACGAAGCCGGGTCAACCTATCAGGTGAAGGTTGACGAAGCTCGCAATAGCGATCTGATCGTAACAACCAGCACGGCAACGATTAACGGCGCCACCTTGGCCGTTTCCGGCATGCTTGGCTCAGACTCCACTTATACGATCCTGATTGCGGCAAGTGGAGAGATCGGCACATTCAACAGTTTGACCAATCAGGCGGACAGACACAGCGTTCGTGATTAACACACTCTCTTACGATGCCAACGTCGTTTACCTGACCTCTATGCAGATGAAGGGCTTTTGTGGTCATTCAGTAACGATCAATCAATCAGCTGTCGCCTGCGACAGTCTTGAAAGTCGTGCCACGTCCAGCGATATGGCTCAGTCAATACTCGCGCTCGCCACAAAGGTAGAAACGAATACCGTTTTTGACGCTTTGCCCGCTCTAATCCATTCCTCTCTCCACGGGGCGCTGTTGACAACAGTCAAAACAACATTGCTACGCTGCAATCTGCAGTGGCATTTCCACCCTTACCGAAAACACTAAGGGCTTCTGGGCAGAAGACTACGGTTTATGGGGTAGGAACGAAACGACAGAAAACACGGCGGCGCTAGATAACACCGTAGGAGGGATTGTGTATGGTTTCGATTAAAGCGTAGGCGACAACTGACATCTCAGTGTGTTTGACAGTTACAGTCAAACAGAAGTCAAGCAGAGCAACTTACAATCGTCGGAATCAGCAGACATCCGGTCGCAGGGTCTGTACAGCATGATTGAAGCGCCATCGTCGGCCTTAAGTTTCGGAGGCACTCTACAACTGGCATTTGGTTCGAACGCGTGGTGAGCTTTACTGGCCTTTCCATTGTTTTATCAGCGGAATACAATGCGCGAAACTGGCAACTCTTTGCTAAGGCCTACCACAACATACAGCTTCACAAGCTAATGCTGGAGCCGCTTGCCAATGTGCCTTACAACAGTCTAGAGGCGAGTGGCTATAGTGAGAGCGGCAGCTCAGCTACCCTTACGGCGGCGTCAACTTCGCAAAGCACTACTTTCACGACGCTGGGAGTGCGATCCATGTTTCAGGTGCTGGATAAGCTCCATGCGCGACGCATGGTTGCGCCCATCACAAAAGATACCTTTGTCACCGAAGTGGCTCTGGACAGCGGGCTTTCCAATTTTACTTTTCATGAGGCGCCTTACAACGGCCAGTATCAGGACGGTGCCACTATAAACAGCTTCAATCTTAAATTCCACGCGATGTTCTAAGGATAATTAAGATCACTGGTAAACTGCTCTGGAGTTTAACTTGGGTATTGAAACTATACTCTACTTTGACTCATTCCTACTCTGAAAAACTATTGTTTCCGCTCAAGGATATCGGCAGTGCAGCTTAGGCTTTTAAGCGTCTTACTAAAGATTGCAGCTATTATACTCTATGAACCAAAATCCAGCTATGGTTGAGTTTCGCGATTACAGGATATACCTAGATCTAAGCCGAATGGCCGCAATTGGTCAGCTATTACATGCTAGGAATGCCTAGAGTTTTGGACCAACAGCAGACATTCCTGACGTTCTCGATGGAATAGTGAGCAGAAATAGCCAACATTCAACTCGACGAACTGTATATTTGATGTAGTACTACCTTTTAGAATACCAAGAACTGAAACCCCGAATTTTCTCACAAAGTCAGAGTCAGTTGCCAGAGTAGGTAAACAACCGAGTAAATAGCTACCAATTAGTTTTAAATTGGAGACAAAATACGTTATAGACTGCTTCCAGTTGAGATTGATATTAAGACCTGACACAAGTGAAACGGCGAATGCCCATAAAGCTCCCCGCATCTAAGACTGCTCTACGCACAGAGTAGTTTTGATTAACAAGAAGATAGAGTATCTTGCGATCAGCAGCAGAAGTTACACCAAGTACTTTAAACGCATTTTCTTACTCGTCTAAATCAAGTAACGAAATATTTGAGTAGATACAGATACCCACAGAAATTTAAAACTACAGTTGCTTCTAAAGTCTACTCAACCTACAATCACTACAACGAACTATCTACCGGTAGCTATGCAAAAAACTGCGTTCGTTTCCAACTCTTCTATCGTAATGTCTGGCAAAATGTTTTGTATTTTTCCTATGATGTCGGGAGTTAAGCGTTTTAGAACATTATCTGGTGAAGGTCGAAGTTCCCAAGTTTTGATTTTGAAAAATTCGTGTGTCAACTTTTGTAGCTCACCAATTCGCAGTTGATTAAGGTTGGTATGCAAATAATGGTCTGCGGGCAACTCTTCAACGATGTTAATGTGGTTCCAGTCACAAAACTTTAGGTGCTCAGGATTATTCGTGTCCAAGACAGAAGGGTTATGAGGTGCCATATGGTGCCCACTCCAACCATAAAAATTATGATGCAGATAAATGAGTTTTCCATTTTTCGACAATAGCTTTGAAATATCTGAAAATATATTTCTGATATCCGACAGATGCTCAGTAACATTGTGAAGGCAAATAACATCATATGTGTTCTTACCAAGAAGCTCGTGTGTTGATGTTTGGAGTAACTCAATACCTTCAATAGTACTTGCGATCTCTTGAGCTGATTTGGGGACTTCTACCCACTGCCTGATGCGCTTGTTGCGCATCTTTTTTTCACTAAGTGACATAGCAGGATCGATACCAGTGTAACTCTTCGCACCAGCACATAAATAGCCGAATGCGTACCCGCCAAAGCCACAACCAACATCCAATACGGTTTTACCTTTAATATAGCTTTGGATCTTTTTTGGCCAGGTACAATAACCAAGTTCAACGGCCTTCTCGACTAACTCTGGATCGAAATTTTTCAGCGCTCGTTTTACGTTGCTACTATTATGGAAAAAAGCAACTTTAGCCTGCAACTCTTGGTTATCCCAATCAATAGTAAGATCAATTTTTTTCAATCTTTGCGCTGCTTTCACTCTAGAGAGCTTCGATGATTGAACTGCACTAATGATATTCAGAGCATCGCGAGCTTCCTCTTGTCCTCGCAGATAACTCACTTGCTGAAGTACTTTCAGAGCGCGTTGATGTTTTGGATTTGTGTTTAACGCAATTTTTAGCTCATTCTCTGCTCGCTCGATGTCACCTTTGGCAATGTGAAGCAAGGCAGCGATTGTTCGCATGCCGGGATGCTGCGGGTGCCTAGAAAGAAAAGTCAGACAATATCTATCACAGTTATCGAGAATACCTTTTTTCGACTCGACCTGGCAAAGAAAGAAAGCAGCCGGATGATATGGAGTAGCATCTGCAATCGGACGCAGGAACTCCCTTGCTTTATCGATGTCACCATCAAGAGCTGCTTTTTTACCTAACTCGAAATTATCTAAGCTTGCAGTCACTTTGACAGTCATCGGCATCCTCAATTAAGGTGTTATAGCTTCCATCTATAGATGTATCAAAAATCATAATAGCATAAATCGACAGTTGCTAAGGTCTCGAATCGACATTAATAAATCAACCATCATACATAGATCGTAACATGCACAATTATTAATTTTAAGTACATGAAATACATATCTATTTAATCGGGTAAACCTCTTGGGAGTCTTGATAAGTGAGGGTATTTATTTTGGGAGGTGATGGGTTTTGCGGTTGGCCTACCGCCCTTCATCTAAGTAAACTTGGGCATGATGTTGTAATCATTGATAACTTATCACGTAGACGAATTGATTTGGAGCTAGGCATTGAGTCGTTAACGCCAATCTGTACGATCGATGATCGGATTAATGCTTGGTTTGAGGTTACTGGGCACGTTATTCGTTTCATTGAACTAGATGTTGCTCGTCACTTTGATGAGCTTACAAGCCTATTGGTAGAAGAGAAACCCGATAGTATCGTACATTTCGCAGAGCAACGTGCAGCTCCTTACTCGATGAAGAATAGCCGCACGAAAAACTATACAACCTTTAACAATATCTGCGGTACCCATAATGTTTTAAATGCAATAGTTGAAGTGCAACAAAATATTCACTTGGTACACTTAGGCACTATGGGTGTTTATGGCTATGGCCACGAAGAACCTGTTCCGATACCAGAAGGATATCTGGATGTTCAAATCAGAACATCTGATGACCGTCAAATAACAGACTCAATTGTCTACCCACCTAATCCTGGCTCTGTGTACCATATGACCAAAACTATGGATGCTCAGATGTTCCAATACTATGCGAAGAATGACAATCTCCGCATAACTGACCTGCACCAAGGCATTGTTTGGGGCACACAAACGCGGGATACAAGTTTAGACGAGCGGCTGGTCAATCGCTTCGATTATGATGGAGACTATGGAACGGTTCTTAACCGCTTTTTGATGCAAGCTGCTGTTGGCTTACCACTCACAGTTCATGGAACTGGCGGACAAACAAGAGCGTTTATTCATATCACTGATACATGTAAATGTATTGAATATGCACTCATGAATCCTCCTTCCGCGGGAGCCCGGCCTACAATTTTAAATCAAATGGCTGAGGCTCGCACTCTTTCTGATTTGGCGAAAGATATTCAGCTAATAACTGGATGTGAAATAGATAACTTGCCAAATCCCCGAAATGAGGCAGAAGAGAATGACCTTGTGGTCAGGAATGACCAATTGCGTTCGTTTGGCTGGAAGCCTACCCTCATGGAAGATAGCCTGTTTTTGGAAGTCACTGAGATCACTCAGCGTTATCGCAATAGGGCTGATCACTCCAAAATCCAATGCATTTCTTATTGGACCAAGCATACACAAGAACAACAAACCATCAATCAGCTTTAAAGAGATTTCGAGTGATGTTCGAACGTATCCTGATAACTGGCTGTTGTGGCTTTATTGGCTCGAACCTAATCAGAACATTAGCTTCCAAAATGATATCGTACGAGATAGTGGTTTTAGATAGTGAAGTTACTGGGAAAGCCAGTTCTCTTGACGGCGTACCCCATCATTTTATCCGTGGGGACATTAGAGATTATCGTACTGTAGAGGACGCTATGAGTGGTGTTGACGCGGTGATACATTTGGCTGCTGATACACGTGTGATGGATTCCATTAAAAACCCAACCTACAATTTTGACGTGAATGTAATAGGAACAGTGAATGTTTTAGAAGCTATGCGCAAACATGGCATAAAACGCCTTGTTAATGCTTCTACAGGAGGTGCAATTGTTGGAGATGCGCTTCAAGCAGTTCATGAAAGCATGCCTGCTAATCCAGCTTCCCCTTATGGTGCTTCTAAAGCTGCTGCAGAAGCATATTGTTCAGCTTATTCAAAAAGTTACGAAATGGATATCACGTCCCTGCGGTTTTCGAACGTCTATGGACCTCGTTCTGCTCATAAGGGAAGTGTTATAGCAACATTTATCAAATCTATTCTGAGCGACGAACAGTGTCATGTTTATGGCGACGGTAGTCAAACCAGAGACTATATCTTCGTCCAAGATCTCTGCTTTGGTATCTTTCAGGCGCTAAAGTCTGAGAAAAAAGGGACTTTCCAGCTCGGCAGCGGCAAGCCAACGTCCGTTAATCAGATCATCCAGATACTAAAAGGGGTTACTGGCCGGAATGAAACTTTAGAAGTTGCATACAGTGACTTTAGAGTGGGCGAAGTACTGCATAATTTCGCGGATATTACAAAAGCCAAAAGAGATCTAGGCTTTCAACCACAGACAAGCCTGACCACAGGCATTAGAGAAACATGGGACTATTTTCAAAAGAACTCCAAAGTCTTGCTAAGCAACAAAGAGTACGGAGTATCCAGTTATGCAGGTTGATGCATTTGCAGTAGAGGATTTTCCTAACCTAGCAAAGTACGCAGGCTACACATCTACAAGCAAACTTCGTGTGTGTATTGCCACGGAAGAGATTCTTGGACCAGTCCGAAACGGTGGTATCGCTTCGACATACTACCATTTGGCCAAAGGGCTGGCAGCACGTGGCCATGAAGTGCACGTTCTCTATCTCAAAGGTGCAAGGGTCGAAAACGAAACGCCTCAACATTGGATTAAGCATTTTGCTGAGTTTGGTGTGACTCTTCATTATTTGCATCACACATCAAAGACTATAATTGGCCCCTCTCATAATTGGCAGGGCCGCTATGACGCAGCATACAATTGGCTCAAAACGCAAAAGAAATTTGATGTGATTCATACATCAGAATGGAGGGGTGGCCTGATCTATGCGTTGATGGCCAAAAAGCTGGGTCTTGCATTCCAAGAAACACTTTTCATCGTTAAAACCTCCTCACCTCACCTGTGGAACCGCCACTATCAAATGCAACCCATTGCTAAACGAGATCTGTTGCCAGCGAGTTTTGCTGAGCAAAAGTGTGTAGAACTCGGCGATATTGTAATTGGTGGCAGCGCACATTTATTATGCTTCATGAGGCATGTTGGTTACCGACTGCCTTCAGCCACATATGTGCAACCAAACATTCTAGATTTTTCGGAAGTAAATGTTATCGACCGACGGTCCCCACGACGGGCTGGTGAGAAGGTTCACACTCAAGAACTGACGTTTTTCGGTCGGTTGGAAATGCGAAAAGGCATTGAGTTATTTTGCACGGCTCTTGATCTCTTAGAACGAGAAGGCATTTCACCCAAGGCCGTAAACTTTCTTGGTAAATACGGTGAGGCACTCCCAAACCAAAATAATGAGAAAGTAGCTGACTTCATTAGGCGAAAAGCAAAAAATTGGAGTTTTGAAGTCAACTGTGTAACAAATCTCAATCAGCCAGAGGCACTATCATTTCTTTGCTCTCGAGATATGATTGCTGTTATGCCATCGCTCATCGAAAACTCTACAATGGCTGTTTATGAAACGCTTGAGCACAATGTTCCTTTTATTGCGACAAATGTTGGTGGAACATCTGAACTTATTGACTCACAAGACCATTCCAGTTGCTTGATTGAACCAACTGCATTTCAGCTTGCGGAACGTTTGAAACATGCTCTCAAAGATGGCCATCAAATTCCGCGTGCTAGCTTTAGTAATCAAGAGAACTTGAAAACTTGGTACGGTTTTCATGCTTACCTTGCAGAAACATTTGATAAAAAATCTGTAAATGACTCCATAGCAAAACTGATAGATCCCTCACTGTTCAATGCTGAGCACCGACAAAAATCCATAATTGGGAACTTAGAAGTAATCGTTCTGTTGCGCGAAAATGAAAGCGCAATGGCATTCGTTACAAGCCTGTTAGCTGACCCTCCTGATACAGTAAGTGTTTTGATTACTGATCCAGCACTTGAAGACGCGGGTTTTGAAGTCGTCGAGTATTTGCAGAATAAAGGCATAAGTTCCAAATTATGTAGGTTCATCGGCTTTCCGGCTGGTGAAGCGTTCAATCACACGATGGATGCGTCTGAAGCTGATGCTTGTATTTTGTGTGACGGTACAGCTGTTCACTTTGCCTCAGACTTTTGTGCCGATATACGCGTTGCAATCCAGCGCCAACAAAACACACTCTTTTCTAGCTTTGTGGAACTGCCAGACAACAAAATTATTATGCCGATCGGAAGCGATGTTGTATCCGAGGTGGTGTTTGGAAACTCAGTTGGTGCAAGTGTAGTCTGTGTTCCCAAGAATCTTATCGAGCAGTTAGGCGGGCTGCAGCCATATGACCTTCGCTTTGGGCTTTTACAAGAGTTTGTACTGCGAGCAAGCAAAGAACACGGCATTGACCTTTTAGTTATTCCAGAATGTCGATTAACAAGTCCATTTGAATTAGAAAACATAATTCAAAATAACGCACATGCTTCATACTTGCGCTCTATGCCCTTGATAGAAAACGACAACATCGCATATCGCAAGTTAGCTCTTTTACCTCACACCGGTAGTGGAAGCCTCAAGTTCCAATCCAAGTTATACCGGGATAAAAAACGAAGAGACGATGAGCCGATTTGGCTCGTACATGCAGATAGATCTCGCAAGCTAGGAAATAGATGGTCCAAAGTTGCACTTGGATTGGATGAAAGTGAATCCAGAATACTCTGTGTAGCGATAGGCCCTGGGGAACGTTTTCTATCGGTAAATGGAACAGAACAACAAATGTCACTCCTCAGCCAGGCCGGTGAAGCAACTTTGCATTTCTTCGATATCCCAAAGGATTGGCCAGAGGGCGAGCGGTACAATATTAAGTTTCATTTAGTAAATAAAGATAGAACACGTACTCAGTTTATTCGAGTTATCAAGTTATCTACGAACGTTTTTGCAGCGGTCTCAGGCGGTGTAATATTAGACCGAGATGCCGCCGAAAGCATGTTCAGCCGGCATGATGCTCTTTTTAAGATTCCGGGCATTGCTGCAAAGAAATTACAATCAAGCCTAGATATCGAAGAGCATAAAGTAACTGAGCCAGCAGCAAACCTGGATGTGGCAACTGCGCGTTTTCAAGAAAGGCGGAGGCCATTTCTCTCAGTTGGTCGCGTTTTATCTATGCTTAGACTTAAGAGAAAATTTCTTCGCTTACTCCGTGGTTATTCAGGGTCTCCAATTAAAGCATCTATACCGCCAAAGGAGCTTTTGGCCTTGAACCCAACCCATGTTGAAGGCTGGGCATGGGATAGAAGAGATACTTCAAAAAAAATATCAGTTGTTTTGGAAGTCAACGGAGTTGTCTTGGCTGAAGCTAAAGCAGATCGTTATGCTGAGAGATTTGGTAGTAGAAACAAAAAGCTGGCTCAGCATGGCTTTATGTTGTTGGTTCCCAAAGAAGCAAGAGATGAAAGTGCCGAAGTCACAGTAAAAGTTAAAGAGGATGGCAGCATAGTTCGTAATGGTAAGCTAAAGTATCTTTCGGAAATGTTGGTTGCACAATGAGGAAGCCGCTTGGATGGTCGAGCTACAGCAGGACATAAATGCGACTGCCCCATTGGCCAATAAACGCATTTGCATTATAACTGCTGATATCTTCGGGCCAATTAAAAATGGTGGTATTGGCACCGCATATTTCCATTTGGCTGTGTTTTTAAAACGTATTGGGCACCACGTAACTATTTGCTTTGTGAATGGTCACGCTAAGAACCAGCAAAAAATGCGGGCTGCGCGCGATTTCTTTTCTGAGCATGACATTGAGTTTTCCGCTGTAGCTCCTCAGATTCTTGCAAAAACTGAGATGGCCCAGACTATGGCGCCTCCGTATGCTGCCTATGAATGGTTGCGAGAGCACGAAAACCATTTTGATATGGTGCATGTTTCAGAATGGCGTGGCTTGGGTTATGTAGCGTTACTGGCTAAGAAACTTGGTATTGCATTCCTCAACATACATTTCGTTGTCAAAGGCTCGTCTCCAACACTTTGGGCTGCGGAGGGAAACTCGCAGTTTCTGGAAGAATACCGTCAACTTGGTTGGGTTTTCATGGAACGAGAGAGCGTGGAAATGGCTGACACTCTCATCTGCGGCAGTCAACATCTTCTGAACTGGATGCATCGGAACTTTTATAAACTTCCTGCAAGAAGTTTTTACTGGCCCAACGTGTTTCTGGAAGATCTCAACAGCGTGACTAGAAAACAATACTCTCATGTGGGTGAATGGGTATTTTTTGGTCGATTAGAACCTCGCAAAGGCATTTTACTATTTGTCAATGCTCTCAATGCTCTGGCTGCAAAAGGTATTTCAATTCCGCCGATCACTTTCCTTGGTGGTTATTCTCATCGGTTTGATGCTAAAAAATTCATTCAGCAAAACAGCAAGAATTGGCAAACCAAAATCACATTCAAAACGGACTATAATGCTCTTCAAGCCGTCGAGTACTTAAGTGCCGAAGGGCGTTTAGCAGTAATTCCGTCTTTGCTGGAAAATTCTCCATTGGCTGTTTACGAATGCTTAGCTGCGCGAGTTCCCTTTATTGCCGCAAATACTGGCGGGACACATGAACTAATCGAGGAAGTCTCGCACGATGAAGTCCTGTTTGAACCGCACCATCTATCGTTAGCAGACCGACTTGAACGTTATACAGAACGCCTTCCTACTCCCGCAGTGAAACATAACAGGTTAAAGAGATCGCTGGCTGTCTGGAGAGGCTGGCACCAGCAAAGTCGTTCAACAACAAAGACAGCCACAGCAAGGAAAGAGCCCCGCCCGCAAGTTAGCATCTGTATCACTCATTTTGAGAGACCCCATTTTCTAACACAAGCTTTGGAGAGCATTGAGCGTCAAACCTATCAAAACGTGGAGGTGATAATCGTTGATGATGGTAGTCGTTCGCAGCTTGCAGGTGCAACACTTAAGGCCCTTGCCCAAAGATACAAAGATAGGTCGTGGAGCATCCTTTATCAGGAGAATCGATACGTAGGGGCAGCCCGGAATAAGGCTGCTCAAGTTGCAAAAGGAGAGTATCTTTTATTCTTCGATGACGACAATATCATGATGCCCAAAATGGTAGAAAAGCTAGTGTTTGCAGCAACTTTCGCAGATCTTGATTGCATAACTTGCAGCTCGCTACGTTTTAGCGGTGAAGGGGAACCTCATTCCGCCAATAGTATCTTGGGAACACAAATACGTTTTGTAGGTCCAGCTAAGGCATGGGCGACGAAGGTGAATGTCGTTGGAGACGCGACATGTCTTGTTAAGAAGACCGTTTTCTCAGCTTCAGGAGGGTACTCTGAAGGATATCGAGTAGGAAAAGATGACATCGAGTTTTACAATCGACTAATACTAGATAACCGGAAAGTATCTTACTACCCTGATCCATTGTATTATTACAGAAAAAGTTCAGACAGTATGAAGTTAAAAAATCAGAGTAAAGAGGAAGCTGATTTTAAGCAGGTATTACCGTTTTTGGACAATATGGATGTTGAAGATAAAAGCCTCTTTTTACTGCGATCTGATGCGTCGCAGCACATAGGTAATAAAGAAAATACGACAAGGTTGTCTTATAGGCCAGGGAAAATAAGTTCGGCACTACGAAAAGCACGTAATTTTGTTAGGGTGAAAATTTGAGACCTAGTAAACACTTTAGTAGCTCCACCCAATCAGATTTTCCGTTGATCTGCGTAATGCGTGACGAAGCTGATATTTTGCCAGCGTTCCTACATCACTATCGCTCGATTGGAGTTACTTGCTTTTACATTATTGATACAGGGAGTTCAGATGGTTCTTTGCAGTTTTTACATCAACAAGGTGATGTCCAACTCTATGAAAAAAATGGTGGCTACCCGCAAGCAAACGCTGGAGTTGATTGGGTCAATGAAATTGGCTGTAAGTACTGTAAGGATAAATGGACAACAGTTGTAGACGCGGATGAGTTTCTGCTACTTCCTCAACCAACGATGGATGGTACAACGAGCATCTTACAAAACGAGTTGGCATTTGCACTTTATACTCCTCTGATAGACTTTTTTTGTGATGATCTTACCAGTGCGCCCAAATGTGCAATGGATCTAGATGAGCTCATTTCTAATACACCTAACTATGTCCCTTTCTCTAAGTTTCATGCAGAACCGTCTCTGGCTTTTCCATTTTTTGAGCTTCGCTCTTCAGCCAGAGCGGAGCTGTCTGGCAAAAAGAACTATCATGTAAGATCTTACAAGATACCTCTTGTTTACTGGCAATCAGACTTCCAATATCTTCGGTCAACGCACTTGTGTACCCCAGTTCCGTTAAGCGACACGTGTGGCCATCTGTTTCATTTCAAGTATCGGTCGGGTTTTGAGAAACGCCTTTTAAAAGAACTTGAAAACCCAGATAGAATGAATGCAGATGTATACCGCATTTCAAAAGCAATTATACGCAATCAAAAACTGCTTCCTCAGCATACAACGGTTCTACGCAATAAAGACACATTCAAGGATAGTGATTGGTATTCCAACATGGGTTTCACTGCAAAGTGGAAGGAAGTTAACCGTTCCAAAGCACATTACTTCAATCTTCTTACAGGTAAGAAAATTACCACAGATAGTACATTAGAAGAAAACCTTGTGCGCCTAACTAACTCACTAAGTTGGCGACTAACTAGACCCCTGCGATCACTTCTCTTTAAGCACGGATTGCTGCGCCATGAGCATTTCCCAGAACGTGCAAATTTTAAGCAAGCATCAGCTGAACAGACTATAGCCATTTATGAATCGTTTTGGTGGTTGCTAACTGGTTTGATGAGATTGCCGGTTGCGTTATATCGCGCGGTACTCTGGTACAAATTTGGACAACGCAATTAAAGGCATAAATGAACTTGCTCCATTGCAGTACTCTATTAAATTTACTGTTTAGTAGCTTTGAGGTCCAGAAGACGATCAGGCGCTTAAGATCTCCAACTCCCCATCTCATCCTTGGTAAATGGTTGTCACTGTTAACTGAAACAGAAGATGACAATTAGTGACATTCATCATCTAGCTGAGTTTAATCAATCTGAGATTGACGTCTTGTCTCAAACGGGGCTGCTTCATAACTTGGCGAATGTCTGTAAAGTTTACTTCTTTCCTAGTGTATATCACCCATTGCTGGCTTCTTCGGACTATAAGAACACAATTCTCATAATCTAAGCAATACTATCTCATACATCAATTTTGCCTAAAAGCAGAAACACCCAAGCTTCCCCTGAGTGCTTGAGGTTTGCAGCATGACGCCAACTCTGGTTTGCTTAATTTATTTTGCAGCAAATAATATGATGTGGAGTTGATTAATGTCGGGCCGGATCAGGAAACGAATGAGATAAACCGGAACTGAGCATTTTACTCCCGCTCATCATGGTCCCGTTAGGTGGTGCTGCCACGGACATCTATATTTCCTCATTGCCAGCCATGGAAAACTATTTTCAAGCAGACCGCTTCGCAGTCCAATCCACGCCGTTGGTCTTTTAGGCTGGCTATGGTGTTGGGCAGATTATTGCGGGGCCGCTGACGGATTCCATGGGTCGCCGTATTCCTATCTTGCTCAGCGCAATCCTGTTCGTGATTGCGTGTGTCGGATTGCTATGACTCCACTGCTCTGGGTGATCATTGCCTTACGAGCAGCACAAGGCACCCTGGTGGCCTTTTCAGCTGTCGGAGCCCGAGCAATTGTCGCCGACTGTTACGAGAGCAGTGAGCGATTCAAAACTGCCAATTGGATGACGATTGCCTGGGTAACCGGTCCGATCCTATCCCCTGCTCTTGGCGGATATTTGCAGGTCTAGTTTGGGTGGACCGCATCATTCTGGTTTCTTGCGGGCTGGGGGCTGTTGTCGTCGTTATCGCTGGTGCATTGCTACCGGAGACACGCGTACACTCATTTAGACAGCCTTTGGGCAAAGCATTTGCGGTTCATCGAAGGATGGCTATTAACAGAGTCTATCTGCCAACCGCATTGAGCATGGCTTGTCTGATTTCTGTAATGTACGGCTTTGAAAGCCTTGCTCCGTTTTACATTCAGACTGACCTGAAACACAGCCCAGTGTTTTACAGCCATCTGCAACGGCTCCTTGGTTGTCTGTGGCTTGGTGGAAATTTTTCAATCGAATCATCAGCTCTAAAGTCAAAGTTAACCGGAGCATCACCGCTGCTGTGGGAATATCTTTATTCATCAGCATAATGATGTTAGTGCTAGAATTTCCGGCATATTCAGAGTGGCAGCGCAAATGCGCTCGTCAGCGGGCTTTTCATTATCGTTAATGCCGTTTTTACTGCTATAGCCTCACTGTTTGACGCACCGACAGCCTGGCCGATGTGGATTCTATACATCTTCGTAACAGCAGCGACATTGTTTTTCTTTGCAGGCTTATTACGGAAGGAGTTTGACCATGTCATCAAATAGTTCATTCTTAATGGCGATCATTGGATTACAAAGTTTCAACTTTAGGCTAACTAAAGTAAACTTTTGTCCCCACCTCTCTTTCCAATCTTCTCAGTAAGTATACAGATCACGTGAGCATCTTGTTTCACATAACGGTTAGTAATTGTAACGTTCCCATGGCACCGAAGATGGCTGATGAGATAAAAGCGTTGCCGCGTTTTAGTTTTCTATTAACAGATACGTGTTTGCAGATATATCTTTCTACAAGAGCTTTGATCGTGAGAGCAGCTAGCATCGCTTCCCGCGGTAAAAGAGGAGCATTTCTGCTAAACACATCTGTCGCCAGACTGTGGGCTGGCGGTGTCATATCTTCATATCAACCAATGCTCACACGTAGGGACTGTCTTGACGGTTCGAACTCGTACAGGCTTGCCATTAAATTCACGAAACGTAAGGCCGAGGTAGCAAAGCTTCCTTCTGAGAGCTTTTGCGTTTCTGCGATGTGTTTGAAAGTTGCCCTAAAGGTTCAATACACAACCTTATAAAGCATCACATCAGTGGGAGTTCTCTCCTCCCTCACTTTTTCACTACCACGAGCAAGTAGCCTGCCGTCGGCTCTTTCTAGGCGGACCTCAATCAGTTGCACTTGAGAAACTTTAGTTTTCGACGGCATTGCGAATGTGTAAGCCAGTGTTTTGGCTTTACCCGTGCTTATGAGCTGGGTTTGGGATACAGTGACTTGAGACTTGGACTGCGTTTGGCTGTCTTTCAGGAAAATCTTGACCTGACCTTTTGGGATAGCCTCATTACCTGCGTAGGTGATTGTGCCGCTAATTGTGTTGGATTGGCTTTTCACTGCTTCTGCGTTGGTTGAGACCGCGAGATCATAAGGCCTGCCGCAAGTAGAGCTGATTGGCGGTTTACTCGGGTTTTCATTGTTTAACTCCCCAGTCCTCATAAAAGAGGCGAAAAGGCCTGACAAAGCAGTGAGATGTGCAAAAACAGGAGGGGAACCTGTGAATTCCCCTCCTGGATCTTATCAGACGATAACGAAGTCGTCTGCGGATAGAGATAGGCCAGCGTTCAACTGAGCGAACTGTACCGCTGCAATATCACCGGAACCGTCAGCATCGTAGAACAATGCTCCACTATCGGTGTCATAGATGATGCGGTCATTTGCATCCTGACTGATACCAGCTGCACTCTTATGGAATGCATTAAGTGCAAGCGGACCATCGCCACCAAGTTCAGCAAAGATGTTGCTGTCCAACAGGATCACATCTTCATCAGTGTTGAAGTCCTTGATCCGGTCAACATTGTCTTCACCAAGCTCGGTAGAGAAACGGAAGGAATCCTCTCCTTTACCACCGACGAGAAGGTCAGCTCCAAGGCCACCATCAAGGAAGTCACTACCGTTACCGCCATAAAGCTTATCATTACCGGCTTCGCCCGGCTGAATTGGCTCAGGTGGGAACTCAACAGAGACGTTCAGTTTATAGGTAGAGCCTTCCGGCACAGCTTCTGACCAGCCATCACCTGGAACATCCGGTGACCATGCGCCCTCCAGAATGTAGTAGGTGCCAGTCTCTTCAACCACGAAGACAGTGCTGGAATCGCGGTTGGTTGCAGAACCTGGATCTCCACCGCCATCATCGTTCTGGGTGACGATGTTTCCATCGCTATCGAGCAGGCGAACCCAGCTGTCATGGACATTTGGATCTGCAATGCCGTCAATATCGATCGTGATGATCGTACCGGCAGCCAGCTCGATGCTGTAGTATCCACCCTTGCCATTTCCGGTCGCGTTAACTGTTGTGTGAAGAACAGTCGTTGAATCGAAGATGTCCGGGTCTTCTGTCAGAGAGAAGTTGTTGGAGATGTCGAAGGCTGTTGCGATCGAGTTGTTGGTAGCATCTGCCCCAAGGGTTGCGTATCCCGTACCCATACCCGGGGTAGGAATTGCTTCGCCTTGGTCTGCAAAATCACCAAACAGGATGTCATCGCCACCGCCACCGCGGAGCACATCGTTGCCACCCTGACCCGTCAGAGTGTTGGCAGCTTTGTTGCCCTTGATCTTGTCATTGTGGCCAGAACCAGACAGGTTCTCGATGGAGATGTAGGTATCACCTTCAGACTTACCGCGAGCCAGATTAAGCTTCACGCCGCTGGTTGCATCGGAATAGTCTGCAGTGTCACTACCAGCACCACCATTTAGAACGTCAGCACCTTCACCACCAGTCAGTACATCATTACCTGCACCGCCGGAAAGTTCATTGGTCTGATCATTACCGATCAGGTGATCATCGTAGAAAGAACCAACGACGTTCTCAACATCAACAATAATGTCGTGCTTGATGGTTGTACCACGACCTACGATCTGTACTGGACCGTCAGCATCACCACCGCTGGCAGTGCCATTGGCAAGGTCCACAGTTACACCGTCAGAGCTACCGGAATACACAACGGTATCAATGCCTTCACCGCCATTCATGTAATCCTGACCGGAACCACCAATGAGGATGTCGTTGCCTTCATCGCCATAAAGCAGATCACCGTCACGACCACCATCCAGAATGTCATCACCGCCGCCGCCGTTAAAGACGTCACCGCCACCCTGACCCCAGAAGTGGTTGTTGTCGTCTGTACCGATAAAGCGGTCGATACGGTCGTCAGAACCAATCAGGTTTTCAATGCTGTAGAAAGTGTCGCCTGAAGCTGTACCACCAACAGCAATGTTGGTCTCCAGGTTAACCAGCAACTGGAACGGGCTTTCATGGCTGAAGTCAACAGTATCAACACCGTCACCACCTCTGAACACATCGGCACCAGCCTGACCCATCAGAGTATCATCGCCGTCACCACCGTCCAGAATGTCATCACCAGCACCACCGAAGATGGTGTCGTTGCCACCACCGCCGTAGAGGACGTCGTTACCGTCATCGCTCTCGGTCTGGTCTTCAAGCTCATCAAACGGAATGGTGTTGTTGATGTCGCGGCTTGCAAGCGTATCACGACCACCGATGATCAGATCATCACCATCCAGGCCGAAGATGGTGTCGCCACCCGCACCGCCGTCCAGCGTGTTGTTGCCTTCATCACCAAAGATGATGCTAGTCAGTGTATCGCCTGGGTTCGCTGGAGTATCATCTTCTTCCACAGGAGGCTGCGGAGGAGTGCCGCCAACATAGATAATGTTTTCAACGTTCTCAACTTCACCAAGATCCAGATCGCTGTTCACGACGATGATGGTGTCGTTACCGCCATCAGCTTCTTCACGAACGATATCGTCAATGGAGTCAACGAAGTAGATGTCATCACCAGCACCGCCAGCCATCTTGTCAGCACCGCCGCGACCGTCCAGAACGTTGTCGCCATCGTTACCGATGATGATGTCATCATAGTTACTGCCGATGCCTTTTTCGATGTAGTACTCAGTTTGATCTTCGTTGTGGCCAGCAAAGATCGATACGTTGTTGCTGTGGCCGTTCACGGAGGAGAATTGGCCAGCCCGCAGGTCAAGGATTGTCCCAGCAGTTGAACCAGAGAAGTCAATAGTATCCATGCCGCCAGTATCGTGGATTGTAAATCCGATATCATGCTGCATGCCATCAGATGTCAGCTCGTAGCCGTATTCTGTGCTGTTGAAGCCGTAAATGTTGTCGCCAGTGTTTAGATCGATCTTCTGATACGTCCGTACACCATCTTCATCAACTTCAGAGAAGAAGCGACGAATAGTGGATTCAATATCCGCCATCAGAGGTGTGGAAGCCGACCAGCGTGTTGTTTCCCCAACATCGATGCCATCGAAATACGACATCACGCTGTACTGCTGGCGATCATAGATCCATGTTGCGTTGTTCAGGTAGTTGATCTGAACACCACCTGGACCGCTGTAGTTGTAAAGACCTGGGTGGTTCAAACCAAACTCATGGCCGAACTCATGGATGAAGCTGTCAAACACATAGCCGCCAATGTCTGTTTTATTTGGCTCAGTGTCATGGAACTTTTGACCGATGCTGACATAACGGTTGCTTGAAAACGCGCTACCATCACTTTGCTCGCCAATTGCCGGGCTGACAACTTCCATCCAGTGAAGGTCAGGATCATATGGAGCATCGTCCACAATCTCAAACTGCAACGGCGTAACTGCTGACCAAACTTCCAAAGCACCGATGGCCGCCGCCTTGTACTCCGGATAATCATTCAGACCTGTCACATTGATCACCAGCGGCTGCGCGGCAATCTCCGGTGTCAGGCTGCGTGGTAGTGCACTGATGTAATCGATATAAGCTTCGTAATCCTCGCTTTTGCCAAATGGATTATCAGGTGTCTGATCATTTACCCACCATTCATCGGGCTGATTTTGATTTGGCATCTTTGTGTCTCCCTCTCTTACAAAGCTTGGGTTTTTAATGCTGCGTAGTATTGGTGCTCCAACTCAAACCGGTCGTCGCACAGGACGCCGTCGTCACCGGCGTTTTCAGTAAATTGACGTGCTGAAGAACTGGAAATTCCATAGCGAGTTCCTCCTCCAAGGAACTCACTGCGCAGTCATTGGCGGTTGTCTCAGATCTACTTCGAAACGAAGCAGATGATTGACCAATGACCACCTTAACCGTGCCGTTGAAACGGCACGTCCTCGACCTGATCTCAAATGGAAAAGTGGTCCGTTCATGATGACCATAATCGCGTTGCAATACGCTCTGAAAACAGTCAGGAAACCCCAAGGGCAAAAGCCCTATATCCTGCCAGTTATCAGATGCGATTAACCATGGGCTATCGATACATCCAGCAACAGAATTTGCGTAGTCATCAAACATGTTTCGATAACTCCAAAATTGCGGCCCACGCAATTGGATCAAGAGAAAGTGCGGTTATAAATCTATTTATTCTTCAGCATGTTACGTCACATTATGCATGAGCATTACTCATACAATCGCAGAATTGTTGGCCTCTTTTGACGTAAAGTCAACGCTGATTGAGATGATAATTTCTAAGTGAATAAACGTAATTTTTGATTTTTATATAGATAATCGATTAGTTTGTTTAACTATTATTTTAGTGAAATTTATGGGCAATTTATTGCCATTTAAATACACTTAATTCAGCATATGCAGTTATCAAAAAAGTCTTATGTAAGACACATTAAGGCTACAAAACACTGCATCAAGCTTTCGGAACTCGCTCTAAACCCGTAAATGCGTATCTGAGGCGCTCAACCTACCAAAGTGAAGCGTGAGTGTATGGGCAGATGTCTTCGTGAGCTTGTACACCACGTATCTTGCTCTCTCATGTAAAATGAACTGAAGCGGGTACACCGGAATCTCAGTTCATATCCTTCAACAACCGCCCATGTTTCCTCGTTTGCTCTACGACTTTCCCAAAGGTGTCGAAGCCGCGGGATGTCAGGATGGGGAGGAGTTTGCAGAGAGCCTCGGCGGTGGCTTGGGCGTCGCCTAGGGCGGTGTGGCGGAGGGCTTCAGGGAGTTCGATATCAAGTCGAGAACAGAGAGCGTCGAGGGTGTGTTCCTGCTCTGCTCCAAAGACGACTGCTGAGAGCAGAACAGTATCGAGGATTGGATGATCCCATACATGACCAGACATATGGCCATAGCGTTGCAAGAAAGCCATATCGAATGGGGCGTTGTGGGCAACGATAACAGCATCTTTGGCGAACACGTGAAAATCTGAAGTCGCAGTCACAGGATCCGGGGCATCTGCCACCATATCGTCGGTGATACGGTGCACTCCCGTGGAGGCGGCTGGGATCGGGCGGCCCGGGTTCACCAGTTGATTTACTGTTTCACCGGGAATTATCCGTCCATTAACAACCCGTACAGCACCGATTTGAATGATTTCATCTTTGTTCGGCATCAGACCCGTGGTTTCAGTATCAAACACAACAAAGCTCAGATCTTTCAGAGGTTGCTGCTCGATCGCCTTTTCGGTCTCAAAATGTTGAGTGGCGTCAAAATCATAGATCAATGGCCGTGGAGCTTCGGGTGCGAGGCGTGCGGTGGCATCGTCGATCAGGATCATGTAGCCCGATGCCTGACTGAGCTTTTTAAGGCGCAGTTGGAAGTTGAGATTACCTCTTGCCCCTTTGGCCTTCACCGCAATTTCGGTGCGCAGTTCCTTGAGCTGCTCATAAGCACCAAGAATCTCGTCTTCAGCAAAGTAATCAAAGATAGATGCACTCAGACGTGGAACGTGGACCTGCCCAAGGATATCTGCTGCTTGTCCATCATAAAGCATGATCTTGTGAGCTGGGCTGACAAGAACGATGGCAACGGGAATTTCAGTAAGAAGCAAGGCAAGCTGTTCGCGTTCGGCAGCTAACTGCGCTGTTGCATCGGCGACCAGATCACCCACACCGGCGGCTTCGTCAGTCAATCGCCCTGTTACAGCCTGTGCAGCCGGTGCAAGGTCGCCCAAATACTTTGCACTTTGTAAGTCAATTGATGCTTCCACATCTGCGTGCGTTCTTGTGCGGATCGCTGCGGAAAGCTGTTGCACTGGTTTAGCGACGTTTTCATCAAATAGCAGCCAGATGCTGACAGAGATGGCAAGCAGTCCAAAACTGGAAAGCAACCCGGCGAGAATAAACCCGGAGGCAGCATTGGTTTCAGGGATACGGGTGTATCCGAAATAGAGCGCAGCCCCGACGACGGCACAACTGGCTGCGGCAACGCCTGCAAACAGAAGAAAAATCCGAAGTCGTAGACTGAGCCCTACAAGCATTATCCTGCTCCGCATATTGTTGAGATGATCGGGTCATCTTTGGACGCTGCAATCCATTGCGCACCCGTCACCGCACCGTTTTTTTTGAAGGTAATGCCATCTGCCAAAGCTGCCCGCCGACCTTCCGCGCAGTCTGTCAGGACAGGAAGCTTGTTCACTGGTGCCCAACGCCCGAAGAAATAAGCCTGCGCCAACTTCATGTCTGGCTGGTCCGGATGCCTCTGAATTGTTGCCGTATCAATTGCCACAAATCGTTCAGTAAAGGGCTGCACATACGTCCATGGTCGATAGAAGGCTTTGCTCTCAACCGTTTGCGCCACAACCAGACCTTCTGGCAGAGTGTCTTTGGTGCGGGAGAACCAACTGTACTCGCTTGAGATTGTTGTTAGAAGCATTGCAAGACCCGCTGCAACAGGAGCGAACCAGCGCGGCAAGCGACCACGAAGAACATGATTGATCAGCATCACAAGACCAGCCCCGGCGACACCTGCGATAAAGGTCCCGATCAATTCGATAAACATTCTATTCCTCCCAAGCAGCCGTCATGAGCCTTCGCTCAATCCAGCCATTATGATTGTTATTTAGCTCAGCATACCGCGGCCATGCCCAACGGCTGATTGCATGGTTTTGACCACTACAAACGCGTCACGTACATGGGCCCGCTCAAAATCTGACAGAGTAGATGGTTGCAAAAAATTGTCTGGCTCAGACCCTTGTTTGACCAAGTCTGCCTGATGCTGGATGCGGGTTTCTGCAATCAAATCATAAGCATCCAACAGATCCCCAGCGCCTGACTTGCTCAGTTGGCCAGTTTCCCGAGCTTCTTCCAGGCGAGCACGGGTGTTAACGGCACCAATCTGCCCTTGCAGCGCGTATATGCGCGCCAGATCAACCACAGGCACAACTCCGTTGTGCTTCATATCCAACGTGTTTTTGTGTTCTCCAGAGCGGATAGTTGCCAATCCGCGCAGCAAACTCAAAGGCGGAGTGTGTTTGAGAGAGTTGCTGACCATGTGCGCAACAAAGATTGAGTTACGGCTGGAAGCTTCCAAAGTTTCAGCCTGCAGGTTCTCGAAAAGTGATGTGTCTCCACCAATTGGCCTTAAATCGAACATTACCGAACTCAGCATTTGCGCTTCCGGATCCGGCTTATTGATCCAACCTTCGAAATAAGATTTCCAAACCGAAAGTGGCTGCGTCCATCGTGGATTGGTTGCCATCATATCACCTGGACAATAGACATAGCCGCTGGTGTTCAGGCCATCGCAGACATATTGAGCCAGCTCAGCAAAGTAGCCTTCACGGTCAGTCTCTGTGACACTGTCATGCAAAATCAAACAGTTGTCCTGGTCACTGACGCCAGTCTGCTCCCGGCGCCCCTGAGAGCCACAGGCAAGCCACAGATAAGGCACCGGTGGAGGGCCAAACCTCTTTTCTGCTAAAGACAATAAACGTCTGGTCGCCGCATCTGCTATATCAGTAATCAGGCGGGTCACGATCTCATGTCGGCTGCCACCTGCGACCAACTGAACGAGGAGATTTGGTATTCTGGCTGTCGCCTGAGCAATCTCTTCTGCATCTTTAGCCGTTGCAATCTGGCTCACCAACTCAGCAGAACTGATGGCCTGAAAACGGGTCAGGTCTGTCTGGGTCACCATGCCGACCAGATGTCCACCTTCGACGATTGGCACGTGCCCAATGCGGCGTTCCATCATGAGGTGAAGCAGGTCTGATCCGATTGCTGCAGGACCAAGAGTAATTGGGTTTGCCGTCATCACAGCTTCAACCAGTGTCTCCACCGGGAGCTCGGATGCCAGCACTTTAAAAGATAAATCGCGTACCGTGATGATCCCAATCAGCCTGCCTTCATCATCTGTCACGCACAGGGATGAAACACGCGCATCGCGCATCTGCTGCGCAGCTTGCTTCACCGTATCTTCAGGGCGGCAGGTCAGTGGATTGGAGGCCATGAAGGATTCGATGGGAATAGCCGTCAGATCATTCTCTCGGCTTCGCGGCTTCTGTGTTCTGTCAAAAAAACGAGCAACAGGTTGATACTTTGCGATCAGGCCAGCGATGATCTCAGGTGAAAACACCAATAAAATTGTCGGTTCTGCGCTGTAAGCTGATGTGACAGCGCGTCCATCAAGGAGAAGCCCACGCTCGCCAAAAGAGTTCCGGATTCCAAGGCGACTGATCATCGCATTGTTCTTGTCGCGGATTTCGGCTGCACCTTCATAAATCAGAAAGAGGCCCGGCAGGTCATCGCCGAGCTGGTAAATGCCTTCACCTGACGCTTTTTCCCAGACGCCGATCTGCCCGGCCAAGTCCTTCTGATCCGCCTCTGGAAGAGCATCATAAGGATGCACAGATTTCAGGAAGTGCAGGATTTGCGCAGATGTGAGAGGCATGATTCCACCTTTGGGTAGAAGAAGTAAGATCTTGCCCAGCCTAAGCCGGGCAGGATTGATTTTGTAGAGTGCGGCTTACAGATTTTATGTAAGCCGCTCCCTGAACTTAGTGGTCTGCAGCTGCGCCAGCACCACGTGGGATACGAACGCTTTCGACCAGATCTTTGATCGCTTCCGGTGTTTCTTTGGTCATACCAGCCACGATGTAAGCGACTGCAAAGTTCACCGCTGCACCAATTGCACCGAAGGACGTTGACTTGATGGTACCCAGAAGTGGATCCGCATCGGTGAAGCTGTTTGTATCTGGAATGAAGAACCAACCTTTATGCAGGAAGATGTAAACCAGTGTCACAACCAGACCAGCCAGCATACCAGCAACAGCGCCGGTGTTGTTGATGCGGGTTGAGAAGATACCCATCATCAGCGCCGGGAAGATCGAAGCCGCAGCAAGACCAAAGGCCAATGCCACTGTTTGTGCCGCAAAGCCCGGAGGATTAAGCCCCAGATAAGTTGCCACAACAATCGCGACAGCCATCGCCACACGGGCCGACATCAACTCGTTCTTTTCCGAAATAGACGGATTGATCGCCCCTTTAATGAGGTCATGACTGACTGCTGAGGAGATCGCGAGCAACAATCCTGCTGCCGTTGAGAGCGCAGCAGCCAAACCACCGGCAGCCACCAGACCAATCACCCAACCTGGTAGGTTGGCGATTTCCGGATTCGCCAGCACGAGGATGTCGCGGTTGAACTTAGTCAACTCATTGCCAACCCAGCCTTTTTCTCCGGCAAGGGTCTGCATGTCTGCATTCTTGTCGTTGTAGTACTGGATTTTGCCGTCGCCGTTCTTATCATCCCAAGCGAGAAGACCAGTCTTCTGCCAGGTGTGCATCCAGTCGTACTTCGGATCATTCTGGATCTGCTCGACAGCAACTGCTTCGCCTTTCACGCCGCCGTTTGGCCACATCATTTCAGTGATGTTCAGGCGAGCCATCGCACCCACAGCTGGTGCTGTGATGTAAAGCAGTGCAATGAACACCAGTGCCCAACCAGCAGACCAACGCGCATCAGCCACTTTCGGCACGGTGAAGAAGCGCATGATCACGTGTGGAAGACCAGCTGTACCGATCATCAGAGACAGCGTGAACAGCACCATGTTGAACGTGTCAGCGTGATGCGAGGTGTAAGCATTAAAGCCAAGCTCAGTCACAACCTGATCCAACTTGGTCAGCAGTGGAACGCCGCTTGCAGCGTCATTACCGAACAGGCCAAGACCTGGGATTGGGTTGCCAGTCAACTGTAATGAGATGAAGACAGCTGGAATAGTGTAAGCGGTGATGAGCACCACGTACTGAGCCACCTGTGTGTAGGTCACGCCCTTCATGCCACCAAACACTGCGTAGGCAAACACCACACATGCGCCGATCAACAGACCGGTTGTGTTGTCTACTTCAAGGAAGCGACCAAACGCAACACCAACACCGGTCATCTGACCGATCACATAGGTGGTTGAAGCGACAATCAGACAAACAACGGCCACGATGCGGGCGGTCTGGCTGTAGAAGCGATCTCCGATGAACTCAGAAACGGTGAACTTTCCGAACTTACGCAGGTAAGGTGCGAGAAGCAGTGCCAACAGCACGTAACCACCGGTCCATCCCATCAAGAACGATGAGTTGTCATAGCCAGTAAACGCAATGAGACCCGCCATGGAAATGAAAGACGCTGCAGACATCCAGTCAGCAGCTGTTGCCATACCGTTGGTGACAGGGTGCACACCCCGACCAGCGGCATAAAAGTCAGAGGTTGAGCCCGCACGAGCCCAGATCGCGATGCCAATGTAGAGCGCAAAGGAGCTGCCTACAAAGAACAGGTTGATAGTAAACTGATCCATGATTTACAGCCCTTACTCTTCTTCAACGCCGTGTTCACGGTCGAGACGGTTCATACGCCACGCGTAGAAAAAGATGATTCCCAAAAAGACCAGAATGGATCCTTGTTGTGCAAACCAGAAGCCAAGGTCTGTTCCACCAATAGCGATGCCGCTCAGCAACGGGCGCAGCAAAATGCCAAACCCAAATGAAACCACCGCCCAAATGACGAGGCTGACCATAATGATGCGCTTATTGGCTGCCCAATAAGCATTGTTGGATGAGTTCTCGGACATAAATCTCCTCCCGTTCGGGTCCGGATGACTTTCGACCGGACGGCATTTCCGCCCCCCAAATCACAAAGTGGCCCTGCCGAAACGACCGGTTCCTCCCACCGATCAGCAGAACTGGAGATAAGCTTTGGATCTTTCTTAGAGTTCAACTCTCACTGCAGCACAGGCACTAAACCTGCCAGTAAGCCGGATTTCAGATTACGTACGCACCCACTTCGCAATCCAGTTGCCCCAGCCAACCCTTTGCTTCAGTTGTTATCATCTGAGCAAAGGCGTTTTCACCAAATCCTACAGGTACAGATTGAGATCCCTTAAGACCCTCACGCTCCCCAAACAAACCACCTTCAACACCCAGTGTGTTCCCTACAGGCAACCTCTTACAAGGCTACTTACGTAGAGAAGACTTATGTATTAGATCGAAAGAACTTGAAGATACTTACAGCAGGCAGAAGCGTGTAGTTAGCAACACGCAACCCAAATCATACGTTCATGCTGTCTTGGAATAGATCCAATTTTTTGAGAGAAACTTCTGCAAACCAACCCTCAAATGCCCTAGAAACTTGCTTAAGAAAGAAAGTACACATCCTCACCCAATCATCCATTTAAGTGAATTAGCTTCACTTCAGCTCTTCAAACTCGGGAAATGTGCATTAAATTCAGGCTGCACAATTTAATTGTCCGGGCAATCAAATGAAATTTAATTATCAAAACCCGACCAAGCTGCTGTTTGGTCAGGGACAAATCTCTGAAATTCGCGACCAGATCCCAGCAGGTAGCCGTGTGCTGTTTGCGTATGGTGGTGGATCCATCAAAGCCAATGGCGTCCACGATCAGGTGATGAGCGCACTGGAAGGCTTCACTGTGGTGGAGTTCTCCGGCATTGAACCAAACCCGCATTTTGAGACGCTGGAAAAGGCTGTTGATCTAGTAAAGGAACACGACCTCAACTTCATTCTCGCTGTTGGGGGCGGGTCTGTCGTTGACGGGTGTAAGTTCGTTGCTGCAGCTGCTCATTATGATGGTGACCATTGGGATATCCCAAGCGGCAAACACCGCATTCAAAAAGCCACTCCATTGGCGTCTGTGTTGACATTGCCAGCAACCGGTTCTGAGTCCAACGGCAACTCCGTCATCACGCGCAAGTCTACTGGTGAAAAGCTGGCTTTTGGCTCACCGCATGTCTATCCGGTTTTCTCAGTTCTGGATCCGGACACGATGAAAACGCTACCTGAGCGCCAGATTAAGAATGGCTTGGTCGATGCCTTCGTTCATGTATGCGAGCAGTATCTGACCTTCCCGACAGGCGCACTGGTTCAGGATGGTTACGCGGAGGCACTCCTGCGTACGCTCATTCAGCTGGGTCAGACATACTCTGAGCGAGACACTGACGAGTGGCGCGCAAATCTGATGTATGCAGCAAATCAGGGGCTAAATGGATTGATATCCTGCGGCGTACCGCAAGACTGGGCAACTCACCAGATCGGTCACGAGTTGACCGCAATTTACGGGATCGACCATGCTCAGACACTCTCCATTATCCAGCCGAGCCTTCTGCGTAGCCAGATTGAGTTGAAGCGGGAAAAACTGGAGCAGATGGGCACCAAGGTCTTTGCCTTGCCGAAAACTGCTGATCTAGCAGAAAAGACAATCGATGCCATCGAAGATTTTTATCAGGAACTAGCAATGCCAATCCGCCTCTCTGATGCAAAAATCACGGAGCAGAACGACATCGACACGCTGATGCAGATTATTGAGGGACGAGACTTCTTGCAGGCCATTGGTGAGCACGGCAAGATCACCCCTGACGTGATCAAAGAAATCGTGTACGCAGCACGGTAAGCTGATCAGCCCGCCGATCAATCGGCGGGCTTTTTTGTGGGTACCTCTCGTCCTCTACGAAATCTCAAGTGACAAACCCAGCCCTTCGCCAGTAATCCTGTGAGATATCAGAGTACTCTTCGCAGAATATGAGGGAGCAACGGGGATGTTGCAGCTGTCCGACACTCAAACAAAAAACGCCCTGCCCTTCCAGCCACTGGTGGAAGCCTTGAGAACCATGTTCAGGGAAGGCTGTGAAATGCCGGTTCGGCACCATCACACAATGGGTGTACCAGACAAAGCAGACGCCACACTCCTTCTTATGCCAGCCTGGCAATCAGGTGCCTATTTCGGCGTGAAGCTGGCAAGCGTTTTCCCAAGCAACGCAGACTTGGGCATTCCTGCAGTTTCAGCTACCTATCTGTTATCTGATGGAACAACAGGTGCTCCGCTTGCCTTGGTTGACGGAGGAGAACTGACAGCCCGCCGCACCGCAGCTGCCTCAGCTCTGGCTGCAGATTACCTCGCACGCAAAGATGCAAAGACACTGACCATGGTCGGAACCGGTCGTCTGTCCGCCAACCTCATCGAAGCGCATTGTGCAACCAGACAGATCGAAACCATCTACCTCTGGGGCAGAAACTTCGAAAAGGCACAGCAAAATGCACAAGATTTGAGTGCAACGCTCGGCCTCAACGTGATTGCCGAACAGTCACTGCAAAAGGCCGTTGGGCAAGCAGACATCATTTCAGTGGCAACACTCTCCAATGCACCGTTAGTCAAAGGCGAATGGTTGCCAGAAGGATGTCATCTTGATCTCGTCGGCGGTTTCACCCCGAATATGCGCGAAGCAGATGACACAGCGATCACCCGTTCCAGAGTGTTTGTCGATACACGCGCAGGCGCCATGAAAGAAGCAGGTGATCTGACCATTCCGCTCGCAAACGGCACTCTGAAACCTGAGGACGTAGTTGCAGATCTATACGACCTGACCCGAGGCGAAAATCCGGGCAGAACAAGTAATCTAGAGATTACCTTCTTCAAGTCCGTCGGGGCTGCTCTGGAAGATCTGGCAGGCGCGATTCTCGCCTACGAAAACTCAAAGGAACTGCAAAGCGCCTAAATGCAACGGCTCAGCACAACTATCCATTACGGTGCTGAGCCAGAACCTTTGCCGCATCTCAGCAGTTCTGAAGTGAGTAAAGTGTGCATCACGTTGCATGGAGACCAAGGGCTGGTAATGGAGAAGGTCAACTTCTTTTGTAGCCACCGGACGCAGACTGTCGAGCACATACCGCTTGCCCTGAAACTGTACTGAAGTCACAGCATGGATAACCTGCCTGCGACTGTCTTTTACCACTATAAAGCGTAGATCCGCTTCCGCATAGCCCAGCGCAAGCAGGCTGAAGTACTTGGCGATCGCATAATCTTCGCAATCCCCCCGATACCCAAGAAACTGCAACGGGGCACGCCAGACGTCCGCATGCCCAGCGGCGACAGCTTGCGGGTCGTAACCCGCACTTTCATTGATGTAGGAGTTGAGCAAGGAAAGCTGGCGCACCGACTGCGTCTGCCCTACCCCACGAATAATACGCGACCAATAGTCAACCGAGCCAGCACAGCGCACATTACCAGCAATGCACTCTTTCAGCGAAGCCAGCTGCTGATCGCATTCCGGCAGCACAGCCTCCCACTTCTTGAAAGCCCGACTGTCTCCACCAGAAATCTCGACAGATCCAAACAACCCAAAGCTCTCTTGTGACTTTCGGTTTGCTGGATTGGTGAAGCGGATAAACGAAAACAGACGGCGACGGCGTATTTTGCTGGGATAGTCGAGCTTTACAGTATGCGCCTGCCCTCTGGAGATGCTGGACACAATTCCGGAAAGAAAGGCGGCTTTCACCACCATCCCTATAAAGCTTCGTCGCAGCAAACCGCGTTTTCTACGATGTTTGCCCCGGTATTCCGGAAGAGCCATAACGCATTACCGTTCTCTTAGCGCCTCCTCACGTGCACGATTAACCGGCTTAAGAATGTAAGAAAGCACACTCTTCTCTCCGGTGAGAATATCGACGGAGGCGACCATCCCCGGCAGGATGGGAAGACTCTTGTTGCGACTTTCTAACTCTGTTTGCTTGGTTTTGATAATTACGGAGTAAAACTGCTCATGGGTCACTTCATCGTAAACAGTATCTGCAGAAATTCCCTCAACTTCTCCATCAAGCCCACCGTAGATGGAAAAATCATAGGCACTCAATTTTACAAGTGCCTGCTGGCCCTGATGGATAAAGGCAATATCCTGCGGCTTAACTTTGGCTTCCACGAGCAGAATATCTTCAACGGGCACGATGGTCATCAACTGCTGCGATGGTGATGCAACGCCGCCAATCGTGCTCACATCAATTGTATTCACAATGCCATCCATAGGAGCGCGAATTTCAGCCCGCTTAACCTTGTCGCCAGCCCCTTTTGAGGTTTCGGTAATGATATCCAGCTGTGCCTGTACCTCACTCATCTCAGCTCGGGCAGCTTGACGGAACTTGATGTAAAGGCTCTCAATCTCCTGTTCGGCCTCATCAACGGCAGCTTGCAGCCGACCCTCAGTTACCTGAAGCGTATTGATTTGCCCTTCCAGATCCCCAATTTCTCGCTGCAACTTGAGCATATCAGTGCGCGGGATGATCTGCTTTTCAGCAAGGGGCGCTTTCAACTCACGTTCTTCGTTCGCAAGACGCAGCAATTCCATCAGTTTACGCTTCTGGTTCTCAGAGGCTTCCAGCTCTGCCATACGCTGCGCAACACGAGACCGATTGATGGCGACCTGCCCTTTCAGCCCTTCTATATTCGCCTGAAACAGAGAAAGCTCTGAGGCGACAATCTGAGGGGCTTTCTCCTGATAGTGGTCAGTATAAGACAGCTCCTCGCCCCGTTGTGGCCAGACCGATTGGAACTCCAGCCGCTCCCGCGCGATCTCCAAAGCAAGTTGCTTGGCGACAAGTTCTCCGAGATTGGATGAAAAGCCAGTATCATCCAACCGGATCAACACATCCCCTTTACTGACAAGATCTCCGGTCTTAACCAGCACCTCCTTAACGATCCCCCCCTCAAGGCTTTGGATCACCTGTATCTTTGCCGAGGGAATGATCCGTCCGTCACTACGTGTCACTTCCTCCAGTTGAGCCCAACTGGCCCAAACAACAAATGCAACAAGAAGAAGACCGATGAGCAGGATCAACAATCGTGTTCTGGCAAACACAGCATGCTCCAGCCCAGCGGAAACCTGAGCAGCTCCTTTGGGAAGCTGGGCAGTTTCAGAGCCCTTACCAATCCACTTTCTCATCAGCTCCTTTAGATTTAACAGGCGCAAAGATGATCCCCCTAGAAACTCCCCAACAAGTTCCAGAGGCACGCAGCCAACCGGAATCAAGCTATCCTACCCAAGGGTAACTCTCCTTGTTTTTTCTGAATACTACGGGGATCTATTGCGGAGAATTGCAGGTTGGAACTGAAAGAAACGGCCAAGCCCAAAACCAAAAAAGAAAAGACGCAGGTTTCTGGAAAAGAGGCCAAACCAGACTTGCCCAAAGCGTCTTCTGACGAAGATGATGCATTGGTGATCGAAGGATATGCTTCGGAAGTCGCACCTGAAATTGAAATGCCCCAAGAAAAGAAGTCACCAAAAACGCAGCCCAAGGAAGATACGGCAGAACCTCATATCTTAACCGAGATTGATCCTCTCAGAGGATGTCTTGAGATCCTGCTTGTTCAGCACAACATGCCCGCCAACTCGGAGAACCTGATCGCGGGACTTCCCTTGGCAGATGGAAAGCTGACTGAAGATCTGCTGCAAAGAGCCCTGCAGCGCGCTGGCTTCTCTACGAAGGCATTCCATCAAAAGATCACCGACCTGTCTTCTCTCTTGTTCCCTGCTGTACTCATGCTGAAATCTGGCGGAGCGCTGGTGGTTCTGGAAAAGTACGATGAGCACTCCTATGCCGTCGCTTTACCCCATGCAGACGGTGGAGCAGTTCTTGCGAAACTGGAAGAACTTCAGGCTCTTTGCAGCGGAACTGTGATTGTCGCCAAGCCCTTTTACAAACCGGAACGCACTGAAGAAGAAGTAAAGGATCAGGAACAGTCTCACTGGTTCTTTGGCGGCATCAAAGCGGTTGCACGTGATTATGTCTTTGTCGCACTCGCTGCAGCCTTCATCAATTTACTGGCTTTGGCCTCACCTCTGTTCACAATGAACGTCT
The DNA here is from genome assembly GCF_001310815.1 of Pseudovibrio denitrificans JCM 12308. GTDB lineage: Bacteria > Pseudomonadota > Alphaproteobacteria > Rhizobiales > Stappiaceae > Pseudovibrio > Pseudovibrio denitrificans. The sequence continues at coordinate 5,241 of NZ_BAZK01000032.1, read as the reverse complement.
ACGATCGCGTGTTGCCCAACTCGGCATTCCCTACACTCTGGGTGCTTACGCTCGGTGTCACCGGCGCTTTGCTCTTTGACCTGCTTTTGAAGACATTACGCGCATCCCTCATTTTCTTTGCCGGCAAACGCGCTGATCTGATCATCTCGTCCCGACTGTTCGATCAGGCCTTGCACCTGAAGATGTCTCACAGACCCAGCAGCACAGCTGGCTTTTTGAACGAAATGCGCGAGTTTGAGACCATCCGCGAGTTCATGACATCGGCAACGATTGCTGCGATTACGGATCTTGCCTTTCTGGGAATGTTCCTCGGGCTAATCTGGTACATCGGTGGACCGATGGTTTATCCCCTTGTAGCTGCCATAATCGGTGTTGTCGCAATTGGTTTGATCATGCAGCTCCCGATTAAGAAAGCCGTTGAAACCACTGTCGCAGATGCCACACTCCGAAACGCCTTATTGGTTGAAAGCCTCTATGGACTGGAGACAATTAAACTCCAGCGAGCCGAGGGACAACTGCTGGGCAAATGGGAAAGTGCCAGCGCAGCAGCTGCTGCAGCCCAAAATAAGGTCAGATCCCTCTCCACGTGGGCATTGAATCTGACAGGTTTCCTGCAACAGCTCACCACCGTCGCTCTATTGGTGACAGGAGCCTATCTCTTCTCAGAAAAGCTCATTTCCATGGGTGGCATTGTGGCTTGCGTTATTCTGGGCGGCAGAGCCGTTGCTCCGCTCGCTACGCTTTCCAGCTTCCTTGCTCGTTTCCAGCAAGTCAAAGCCGCATACAAACGCCTTGATGCCATCAATCAGTTGCCAAGAGAAAAGCCCTGGGCTTCCCGACATCTGACCAAGACTATTGATGAAGGCCAGCTTACTCTGAAGAACCTAAGCTTCACATACCCTCAGTCGGAAGAGCCGTCTCTCAGAAATCTCAATCTTTCAATCAAGGCAGGCGAACGTATCGCGATCCTCGGTCCCGTCGGTTCCGGAAAATCGACACTGGGCCGCCTCCTGAGCGGTCTTTATGCGCCAGAAGCAGGCAATTACTCCGTCGACAATCTGGATCATCAACAGTTCGCTCCCACTGAACTAAGAAGGTCCATTAGCTATATTGGACAGGATGCCAGCCTCTTTTCTGGCTCAATCAGAGACAACATCAAGTTGGGACGTCCGAAATCCTCTGATGCTGATCTGGTCAAAGCCTGCGAGCATTCCGGCGCTTTAGAGTTCATCGATGCACACCCCCACGGCTTCGCCAGATTAATTGTAGAAGGTGGCAGAGACTTATCTTCGGGACAGAGACAAAAGCTGATCCTTGCAAGAGCGTTTATGGGCAATCCAAAGGTGCTTTATTTGGATGAACCGACTGGCATGATGGACGGGCAAACAGAGCGGCAGTTTATCAACGCGCTGTCATCTGCCATAAAACCAGAACAAACACTGATAATCGCGACACACCGAACCGCACCACTCTCACTGGTCGACAGACTGATCATACTGGATAAAGGCCGCATTCTGGCAGATGGACCAAAAGAAAAGGTCATCCATATCCTCTCAAAGGGAAATGGATGACCAAACGGCTTAGTACTCTCTCATGTACTCATGAAAGCAAAGGCAGCGATTGACGGCCTCATCATCCCAAACCGCCTCTTTCATGTATCCAATGGCGACGCCGCACCAATCCCGCGTTTCTAAGGCCCAGTCAAACCGCAGTTGCACAATGGTGGCCTGCTGAGCGGCCACAACGATTGTGTTTGCCTCCTCAAAGTAATCACGCACCCGAATGGAGATCTCATTGTGCAGCTCCTCAGGATGCTGCAAATTGAAGTTATAGCAAACGCCACCACGATAATAGTCAGAGGTCGCTACTGAAAGGTCCGCACTTGTCGCTTCACTCGCCCAAATGCTGAGCGAAGCCGCTGTGCCCCAAAACAAGAGCGCGGGGCCACTCGCCAGCTTTAACAGCTTATGCATGTCCATAATCCCCTCCCTCACTGTTTTGGCTTAGGCATAGCAACAGGCGTACCTCGCACCCATTGAGCGGTGACACCCGGCAAGGCTTTACCCGGCAACCAACTCTTTGTCTCTTCATCATCCCGCACTTTACGATAGCCAGCTTCAGCCTGTGCCGGAGGCTGAACGTCAAACGTCTCCAGCAACCCGCCCATAGCCGCAAGCAGTCGGTAATTCGCAAAGGTCTGCGCATACCGCGCAGAAATCTCAGAAACTTCGGTGAAGAACACCGTGTTCTGCGTATCCAGAACATCCAGCAGAGTGCGCTGACCAACTGTGAACTGTCCCTCATAGGAAATCAGCAGCTGCTGTGAAGCTGACAGCTGTTTTTTGATGATTGCCAGCTGTTTGGAAAGCTCCACCCGCCGGATCCAAGAAGCGCGTGTCTCCCGTTCCACTTCACGATACGCACGCGCCGTCCGCATGCGCGCCTCTCCAGCACGTTCCACCTGTTCTGCGCGCCGGTTCTTTGTGATGTTGCCGTTAAACAGATTCCAACGCATCACGACCAGCGCGGTCGCTTGATTGTTCACACCGGGAAAACCGTTGAGGTTCTCTCCCACGCGAGACGACAGTTCCAGATCAAATCTAGGATAGTAATCCGCCTCCGCAATCTTAATCTGAGCGTTTGCAGCATCTACATCCGCTTTGCGCAAGGCAATCAGCGGGTTGTTGCGCCGCGCCACATTCAGGACTGCTGGAAGCGTGCCCGGAATGCGGTGCGTCACACTTGGCACGCCCCCCAAGCGCCCCACTGGTTTGCCAACCACCTCAATAAACGTCGCCTCGGCCAGTTCCAGCTCTTCAACGACTTCTTCCAATGCCAGCGTTGCAGCAAACACTCTCTCGCTGGCCTGCTGAACATCAGCCACCGACACAACACCGCGCGATAAGCCGGCACGCATATCCGAAGCAACCTTGCTGTGATAGGCAATGTTACGCCGCGCCGCCTGCTTGACCTCAGAAAGGCGGGAGACCTCTACATAAGCCCGCACAGCACTCAAGCCAATGAACTCAGAGCGCTCCCATACACGGAAGGAAGTCGCATCCAGTCGCGCCCGTTGACGTTCAATCTCATAGGTCGTCGCAAAGCCGTCAAATAGCTTTTGCCGACCTGTTGCGCGAACTTCATAAGGACCATAGAAGAACTGATCGCGTTGGCGAGTAAAGCTTCGGTCCGCCCACTCCGCACCTCCACGAAACTCCAGATCAAGACGCGGCAGCCATTCACCTTTGGCCTGCTTCAGCTCAAAGCCGATCGCATTGCGATCAAACACTGCTTCACCAATTTCGGGATTGCTGTAAACGGTCAGATTCACTGCGTCTCTGAGAGACATCGCGTGACCTGCTCCGCTCAACAGGCCAACTGCAGCAACGCCAAGGAAAAAAGGCGCAAACAACTTCATACACACGCCCTCTACGCAATACTTAAGACAACCGGGCAACTGAAGCTTTAATTTACTTTATTTTAATATAATGTCATTCCTCAACCAATTAAGTGTAATAAATATCGATAGCTCAAAAATTAATAACAATAGCACTTCATAAATCAGAGCACGAATACATGTCATTTATACGTATTGCATAATGTATATATAAATTTGAACCCTATTTGATTTAGAATTCGGCAACACAATTTCATCCTTGCAACATTTTCCTCCTCGGAGAATGCCCGTCAACGTCTTGTTTCTGTTTGCAAAGGAAGACCTGCATGCCGACGATCAGAGCTGATGAAACACAAGCCCTTTCAGTCCAGGACACTTCCTCAGAACAAGTTGTTGAGCTGCAACCTAATGAGGGCCCATCCGCTCCCTCTCAAAGCCGCCTCATCATTGAACTTCCACCAGATATTGCAACCGATCTGGAGAACCAGCCGGATGCCCCACCACGCGGCATAAACCTGCTGCTGAATGAGGTGGAATGGGACCCGGTCAGAGAGATTTTGCTGCTTCCATCAGGCTTGGAGCTCGCAGGCATCCAGACAGCCAATAACACCACCCAGATCACACTTGCTGATGGTACACTGCTGATCATCCAGGGACACAGCGAAAATCCCCCATCCATTGAAATTGAAAATCAGATCCTAACTGCACAGGAGATTCAAACAGCGTTTGCCGCTGCAAGAAACGCAGAACCAAGTGCAGGTCCGGAGGCCTCATCGGGCCCTTCAAGTGGGTCAGAACCCTCCAGTGGCAACAACGAGCCACAGTCTCCATTACCAGCAAATGAGGACCTGACCGGAAGCGGTAATGATTTTGAGCCCATTCCGATCGCCGTTCAGCCTTCCTTTCCAATCACTCCGCTCCTGCTCCCTTCAGAGCGCAGCGAGGAGTTTCTGGAAAGAGACTTCGGGGATGGAGCCTTTGAAAGCAACGAACCAATCATCTCCAGCGCAGATCCATCTGATCCAACAGTGCGCCCCGCTTTCTTCGAAGGCAACACCGACGATGTGTATGAGGCAGGCTTGGCATCTGGCAGCAATGCTGGTCAGGCTGTGACGCAAACAGCAGGCCCCATGAACATCCAAAGCGGATCATCGCCTCTTCAGACTCTCGAAGTCTGTGATCCGACACAAGATGTTTGGATTGATGTAACCAATGGCGGACAAATCACCACGCCTCATGGCACCTACACCATCGCAACTCATCCAAACGGAACCTACAGCTGGACGTACACCCTCGATGCAGCAGGTGATCACAGCAACAACGCTCAACAAGACATGTTAAAAGTTCGTGTTACGAACGAGGAAGGCAATCAGGCAACCGGCGACATCACCATAAACATCGTCGACGATGAGCCACTCATCGATATCACCGATAACCCGGCTCATGTGGCTGAAGGCGACACCCTCACAAGCACATGGTCTCTCAACCCGGGAGCAGATGGCGTCACGCATATTACCGTGTCAGTGCCCGGCGAAGCGAACCAGACAATCGCTTTGTCCGGCAACACATCCGCCACCTTCACGCTGCCGAAGGGCATCCTAACCGTCAATCCAGACGGCACCTACGCCTTTGAAGCAGCAACCAATCTGGATAATGACGATCCGCAAGAGCAAAGCTTCACCATCACCGCAACGGATGCGGATGGAGATACAACAACAGACACCCAGACCATCACAATCACTGACGGTACATCGCCAACACCGCCAGACAATCTCCCCGGTGAAGCCGTCGATCTGATCCTCACAGTTAACGAAGCAGCCCTTGATACAACGCAGGATCAGGAT
>NZ_BAZK01000031.1 GCF_001310815.1 Pseudovibrio denitrificans JCM 12308 | reverse complement strand
CATGAAAAAATCCGACATGCCAAAGCGATGGTACGGGACACAGGGGAGGGCGTAAGCTGGTTGCCTTTGTGGAAACCGATGAAGATACTTCTACCCATAAGGTAGATCCGACGATCATAACTGATCCTGGTGCACGGCTTGCTTTCAAACTTGAACAACGCGGTATCCGTCGGCTCAAGGGTGAACGTCATGCCTTTGGTGTTCCTGAGGACACTGACACACGTTTTGTGCGGCGGAGAAGTTGTCGCAACTACGCAGATCAAATAGTCACGAAAGAACAACTGGGCGAAGTTCTTCGCTCGCTATCACAACGCCATTTCGACCGTCTGCCCTTTCCCAAGTATCGATATGGTTCAGCAGGTGGATTGTACCCGGTTCAAACCTATGTGGGTGTCCATTCTGGCAAAATCCAGGATGTGCCCGCAGGTCTTTACTACCATGATCCTAGGACCAATGAGCTGGTTGCCACGGGTGAACGATCAAGTGGCATTGTGGCAGGTCAGGCTGGACCAAATGTCTCGCTTATTGAGAGTGCATCGTTTGCTCTTTATTTTGTCTGCGACAAGTCGGCTATCGAACCTCTTTACGGTAAGGACCTGGGGGTGATGTTTGCCGCGATGGAGGTTGGTGCTATGTGCCAGCTTCTGGAAGACCAAGCTGCTGATCTTGAGTTGGGGTTCTGCCAGTTGGGCGCAATGAACGACCGAGATCTTCGTCGCGCACTGGATCTTGGGGATGGCTACATGCCCTTACATTGTATCGTCGGTGGCTTTGTTCCAGCAGACCAACATGACGAGGAAGCGCTGATCCGGGATTTCTCCAGTTATGAGAAGCAACCGAAATCGGATGTAGCGGATCAGGATTTTGGCACTGAGTTGGCGGAGTTTCTGAAAGACAGACTTCCAAATTACATGGTTCCACAACGGGTTGTCTCGTGCCGACGGATGCCATTGACTTCAAACGGCAAGATCGACAACAAGGTCTTGATAGACCTGCTTGAAGATGAACAGCCTTCCAAGGAAGGCACTTCTGCTGCGCGCGAGATAGCGACACAAGAACCGGCACGGCATCAAGGTATAATCAAAAACGCTAATGATGCCGACGTCGAAGTGTTGGAAACCAAAGTTATTGGGTGGTGGACTGAGGCACTTGGTGGTCGGAATCTAAGATCTCAAGACAGCTTCTTTGATGCTGGCGGCACATCCCTTGAGCTAGTGCGGGTTCACCGGCTGATGGAGCAAGAGCTTGGGGCTGAAATTCCAATTGTAGACTTGTTCCGCTTAACGACGCCGCATGAGACGGCACTCTATCTGGCGGATTTGCAGTCGCGCTCTGCAAAGGCTGAGCAGCTTGTTCAGAAAAGCGCAGAAACACATCAGTCTGTAAGACCTGAGAATCCAGCAAAAGCGAGCCGCTCGGCATTGTTGACGCGGCGTCATAATATGTCATCTGCACAGATGGAGGACGCGTAATGACATCGTCCAACATCTGGCAGTTGATGGAAGAACTTCGTCAAGGGCGGACCACGTCTCTTGAACTTGTTGAAACCTATGTACAGAACATTTCTGCGGCGAACTCAAAGGTCAATGCTATCAGCCAGTTGCGTCTCGATGAGGCGCGCAGAGAGGCAGAAGCAAGTGATGCCGCCCGAGCAAGGGGGCAGGCTCTAGGTGCTCTCGCTGGTATTCCTTGCACGGTGAAGGAGGCCTTTCACGTCGCCGGGCTTCGCAGTACGGCGGGTGCTAAGCACCTGGAAGATAACCTGGTGGAAGAAGACGCACCTGTGGTGGCAAAACTCAAGCACGCGGGGGCGATTGTGCTTGGGAAGACCAATATTCCAGCAATGACAGCTGATTGGCAGACTTATAATGACATCTTTGGCATTACTCGCAATCCGTGGAACATGGACTGTACAGCTGGTGGGTCATCAGGTGGATCTGCGGTTGCTGTTGCAAGCAATATGACCGCATTCGACATCGGTAGTGACTTATGTGGTTGTCTGCGAATTCCTGCGCATTTCTGTGGAGTTTATGCGCATCGTCCTAGCTATGGTCTCACATCAGTGCGGGGGCATATACCGGGTGATCCTGCCTCAGTCGTTGAACCTGATCTATGCGTATCCGGTCCTTTGGCGCGATCAGCACGGGACCTGACTTTGATCATGCAGGTGATGTTAGACCCCTGGATTGAGGCTCCTGAGTTCAAGCCGTCAGTCGATCGTGAGCGCCCCTTACGAGTGTTGGTTTGGTTAGAGGCGCCGGCGCACAAGACCGACAGCGTCATGCGAGAGCACATAAAAGAGATGCTGGGGCGTATTGAGCCAACCGCGCATGTTGAACTGGTCTACGGAGCTCCGGCGGAGTTCGATCTTGATGAAATCATTGATCTTACCATGGTTTTGACTGGCCGCCTGATGTCTACGGCGAGTTCCCCCATTGGGCGTATGGCATCAGCAGTAAATGCACTTGGATTAAAGCTTTTCAACTCGAAGGACAAGCGGGCTGACTATGCTTGGTCGATTGCCAAAGGGCAGATTGGGCTGATCGCGTTGATCGGGATCGTGCCGAGGTGAACGAGCGGGTGAATGCCTTCTTTGACCGGTTCGATCTTTTGGTGATGCCGGTGGCACCCGTCTGTGCATTCGAACACGATTTTAGACCATCCAACAAGCGCACGTTTGACGTTGATGGGCGGCCCATCGCCTACAATGAGCTCATGGTTTGGAATGCACTTGCGAGCGTTTTCGGGCTGCCGTCAACTATTATCCCTTTAGGGACAGGAGACAATGGACTTCCCGTTGGCATTCAAGCCATCGCCAAGCGCTTTAACGACATTACAAGCCTGGATTTTGCTGAACGCGTAGAGGCCGTATTGCCAGCGAGCCCTGCCCCAAAGGAGTTTTTGCTATGAGTACTGCGCAATCAGAGAACATTGTCTCTCAGAGTGTTGATGGCGTGTACGAGGGGCCGCTTTTGCCCGTCATCATTCAGATGTCCGTTCCGATTGTGATCGGATTTCTGATCCAGGTCTTCTACAACATTGCGGATACGGTCTGGATCAGCATGATTGATCCATCAAACCCTGCGATTATTGCTGGGGTTGGCCTGGTCTTTCCGTTGGGAATGATATTGTTTGCGATCGGCAACGGTTTGCAAGTTGCGATGGGCTCTGTTTTATCTCGCGCGATTGGTGCACGTGAGGATGCTGCCACGCAGGAGCTCTTTGCAGTTGGCCTTTTACAAGCCTTGCTCATAGGTGCTCTCGTTCTGGCCCTTGCTTTGATTTTCGGAGAGCAACTGCTCGCCTTACTCGGCGCATCGGGAGAACTGGAAACTTACGCTCTAGAGTTCTTCATTTATTCATTGCCAGGCGTAGTACCAATCGTTCTGATTGGTACCTTGATGGGTATGCTACAGGGCCAGGGCCGCATGACGGCCATGATGCAGGCTGTCTTGATTGGATCGGTCGTCAACATCGTGCTCGATCCGGTGTTAATTTTCGTGTTCGACATGGGCGTAAAAGGTGCGGCACTTGCAACTGTGATCGCCCAGTTCATTGTAATGGCAAAACTGCTTTTGACGCTCGCGATGGAACCCGGTGAGCTGCGCCTGAAGCTGATCCCCGTAAAAGGAGGCTTTAGTCTTTCAAAGAGACTGTCGACCATCGGATCTGCTCAAATGTGGATCCAGATCATCATCGCTGGCAGCGTCTTGATCTATAATCGGTTTGTGATCGATGTCGATCCCATGGCGATGGCGGCATTCACACTTGTTGGTCGACTGGACTTCCTCATTATGATCCCGATGTTCGGGATATCCACGGCCTTGCTGACAATTGCTGGTCAGAACTGGGGACGCAAGAATTACGACCGTGCGTTTGCTGTGCTCCGTATTGCGACGATTTTGGCGTTCGTGTGTGTTCTGGTTTTGGCACTGCTTCATATCCTGATTGCGCCCCTGATCTATCCGCTGTTTTCTCAGGTGCCGGAGGTTGTCAATTACGCAGTCCTGCAAGTGCGCATCATGGAGCTTTCGCTGCCCTTCATTGCGATTAGCCTTTGCGTTGCCGAGTTCCATCAGGCCATTGGCAAGCCTGCACCTGCTTTGATGCTGACGATTATCCGGCATTTTATCCTGTCGGTACCAGTCGTTTATGTGCTCATTTATATGCAGCAGATGGGGATTATGGGGGTTTACTTCGGAGCAATGTCGGGGACCTTCTTCGCCGCTGCGGTCGCCTATTACATGCGGTTTCGACTGGTCAGTGCTTACAGCAATGAAACCTCGATTCCAGCAATGGGGGATGCCTCATGACACATGCATCTCTCAGCCATGGGCAGCGGCGGGCTTTGGTGTCGCAAGAACTTCACCCAGCCTCTGCCGTTAGTAACATTGGCGGCATCGTGCGCATTCATGGGCCTGTGGATGTGGCAAGACTTGAACAGTCAATCGAGGCAGCGCAGTCGGAGTTCGAGGCTTTTAGATTGTCCATTGAGGTCGAGGAACGAGACACTTTTCAAAAGCTGAATACTAGTCCGACTGGTGTGATCCAAACGGTAGATTTGTCTAACTTGTCGCTGTCGAAGGACGATACTTTCGATGCATGGGCCGAGGCAGAATTTCGCACGCCCTTGAAGGAGGGCGAGTATCACCATTTTTGCGTGTTCAAAACAAAGGATGGTGGGGGGTATGTCGTGCGAATGCACCATGTCTTCACAGACGGTTGGGCGATGTCCTTACTGACATCATTCATCGAGCGGGCATACCAATCCGAAACGCCGAAAGACTATCGAGAGAACGGTCCATCTTATCTATCTGTTCTGGAACGTCGCACGGACTACTTTTCATCCGACCGATGTGCTCGTGACAAAGAATATTGGTCAGGCAGGTTAGCTCAGCACAAACAGTCTTTACCGGTTTCAGCGGGCGCAATTGGCGGCCAAGGAGTACGCACTGTTTTCACGTTAAGTGATGCACAATCAGAGTGCTTCAGATCGTGTGCTAGTCGGCTAGATTTGTCCTTGAACCAACTCCTGCTTCTTCTACATGCAGTTTACCTTGGCCACCGTGACGGCGCAAATACCGGAGTGATAGGGTGTCCCCTGATGGATCGGCGTAGTCGAAGCGAACGCCAAACCTTCGGGATGATGACAACGCACATTCCGTTCACTTGGACTTTGGATCCAAGTGAGAGTTTTGAAGAGCTGGCAAAACGGATCAAACTTGATTTCGGGAATGCTATCCGTCATGGCCAGATGCCTCCCGAATGTATGCAGGATTCTATTCCGGTAGATAAACGCCATACGGGTCCGTTGTTTGATAGCTGCATCAATTATTACGCTTTTGGACACAACGCAGACTTCGCTGGCTTCCCGCAATCTGTCGAAGATTTCTATACTGGCTGCCAGACATTTCGCTATCAGATTGTCCTGCGTGAGAATCGAGATACTGATGTCATTCAACTGGTTTACGACGATGCGCCGGCGCAGGAGACACGTGCTGAGATCAAAGCACTACATGCTGGTCTCATGTCCCTTGCCGAGCAGGCTAACGACAATCCGGGTATGACGCTATCTTCGGCAAGGGTCCTATCAGCCGAGCAACTTGCGGCACGCAGGCAGTTGATGACTGGACCGAGTCGACACCTTTCACCCACAGCAGATGTTGTAGAAGCGCTACGCCATTTTGCCCGAACAACACCGGATGCGATTGCACTAAGGACCGATAAAGATGTGATTTCGTATCGGCAACTCGAACAGCATGTTGAAGCGATCGTACAGGATTTACATGACGCGGGTCTTGGTGAAGGTGCAACCGTTGGAATCCTTGTGCAAAGAAGTCCACATACCGTTGCAGCACTTCTTGCGGTTTTGTGGCTCGGCGGTCGTTTTGTGCCTTTGAACCATGCATTTCCAATAGACCGTCTTGGTCATATGTGCGCGAAAGCAAAAGTTGACGCCATCTTACACGATCCCGGCGGTGCGACACTCGCCTTGAAACTTACAGACATCTGCATCCCTGTCGGTCTTAATAGGCTTAAAGCCCGAAGCAACCCGGTGCCATCACCGGTGAGAGGGAAGTCGGCCTATGTCTTGTTTACTTCTGGCTCGACGGGGTTGCCTAAGGGGGTGGAAATCAGCCGAGATAATCTTGATAACTATCTCCAGTTTTCATCGAGTGCTTATTATACAGCTGACGATTGCTCCGCCTTTTACACGCCCATCACATTTGATCTCACAATCACAGCTGTACTGTCACCGATCTCGGCGGGAGCGAGTATTCGGATATACGACGAAACGTTATCGGTCGCTGACATTTTTGAAGATATTGTTTCTGAGGCCCGTGTCACCACGCTCAAAATCACACCGTCACATCTCAAGATTTTGACGATGATCGAAGAGGGGCAATCGGCTTTGCGTCGGCTTGTCGTTGGGGGAGAAGACCTACGACAAAGTTTAGCGTCGCGTTCTGTAGATCGGTTTCCCAATAGTATCATTTACAATGAGTATGGACCAACAGAAGCAACAGTCGGCTGCATGATCTCGGTGTTTGACCCTAAAGGCCAGACAGAAAGCGTTCCGATAGGCGCCCCGATCGATAACATGCAAGTGCACATCCGAACACCCTGGGGCAGTGATGCACCAATAGGTGCGATTGGTGAAATAGTACTAGAGGGAGCATCCGTCGCACTTGGATATGTTGACGAGCCAGAACTCACATCCGCAAAGTTCTCACAAGCAGATCATATGCGCGGTGCAAGAATGTATCGTACTGGTGATTTAGCCAAATTTCATGCAGAAGAGTCGTTGGTGTACCTTGGCAGGCGCGACCGTCAGATCAAGTTACTTGGAAACCGGATTGAGTTAGACGAAGTTGAAACTGCAGCATCCAATTGCCCGGGAGTAACACAGGCTGCGACGGTTGTTTTGCTCGATCATAACAGTGAGCCGAATGCTCTTGCAGTAGCCTTTACACCGTCCAGCATTGAGATCGAAACCGTGCGGGCATGTCTTGAGGCAGCATTGCCCAGCCAGATGATACCACATGTGTTTGTGGGATTAGACTGTCTGCCACTCACGAAAAATGGGAAGGTGGATACAGAGCGGTTAGCGAAGGAACTGGCTCCAAATGTACAAAGCACGTCTTCGATGGAAGAAAGCGAACTTCAAGTTCAAGTTCGTGAAGCCATTGAAGAGATCTTGAATGTGAAAGGCATCGGAGCTGACGAGAACCTATTCTTGTACGGTTTGGATTCCATCAAGAGCTTGCGTATTGCCGCGAAGCTACAACCCTTTGGCATGACATCGCCTGATATCCTGAAACTGGCATCATTGCGTGGCATAGCTGTGAAGTGCTGCAGTCAGGCTCAGGTTGTAGATGACATTCCCCTGGGATCTTTGCCTCTTTGTTTGACGCCAGCCGCACAATGGTTCCTCAGTTGGAATGCACCGCGTTTGGACCGATATGCACAGTTCGCTATTGTGAATCTGAAAGAGCCTACGTCAATGGAAAGGGTCGCTGGAGCTGTCGCTAAACTCACCGAGAACCATGAAGCTCTGCGGCAGATTATTGATCAGCCAAATGATCAGGTAGGTCATAAGTTCCGGGCCACTTCCAATGTCCCGATTGTCGCGCTGGGAGAAGATCAAACACTTGAAAATGCAGTGGCGGCTGTCACCAGCAGCATCGATTTGGCCTCAGGGTGTTTGGTTGCCCTAGGCTCCTACGGAGCAACTAGCACACGCTTTCTCCTCGCAGTTCACCATCTTGCCGTCGACGCCTATTCTTGGCTCCTGTTGTTGCAAGAGTTGGATGCGATATTGAGCGGTACGGTTGCAAGCTCCGTTCCAAGTATGAGCGGTGAAGCATCCAATCGCGGTGCTTATCTTGAGAAGGTTGCGCGTGATTTACCACGTGCTCAAATTGAGGACTGGCATCGACTTGTAAGTGCTACTGGCCCGGCGTTTCAAAAGCAGATCAGCTGTCCATCTGAACAGCCCTTTACTCAAATGTCACGCAAGATCGCACTGAATGGAGTTGCGCTGGAAGGGCTTGCGCGAGATCTCTTTGGACTTAACGCAGAGACCTTGACGATTTCGGTTATTCTGAAAGCACTGTCTCATTGGACTACAACAGCATCATGTCAAATTGAACTGGAACGTACAGGTCGTACTGAGATTGCTGGTGTTCCATCCAATCTGAACGAAGTTGGCTGGTTCTCAGCGCTCTTCCCAATCGCGCCGCCCTCCTTCATGGGATCATGGGACCAGTGTTTTAGGAATGTCATCTCGCATTTGGCTGAGCTTCCGACGGCCCCAGAGCTCTTCGGTGCGTTGCAACAACTTATGCCGGAGAAGTTTAAATACCATCCGCAAGTTCGCCTCAACCCTCTTGGATCGTCTGTCGGTGTCGACTTAGAAAAGCTGACTGTTGATGCGAGGGACTGTGGTTTGCACAATGGAACAGGTATGCACAGTCAATGTGCTGCTGAGCTGGATGTTGCCTGGACATCCACTGAAGTTCTGCTGCACTTGCGTGCGGATACATTTGAAATATCTATTGAAAATCAAGAGCTTATACTTGAGTGTGTGGTTAGTGCGTTCAAAGAAGTTCATTTACATATTTCGCAACGGGGTGGGCGCGAAACAAATATCTTAGACTTTGATGCCGTTGATCTGTCCGAAGATGAACTCGTGCTCTTGTTAGATGCAGCCTCAGAATTACGCGAGGTGGAGCGGAATGAAGCATGATATCGAAACACTGGCAAAACTAAAGATCGAACGCCATGAGCCACCGACCGAGGTGAAGGCCAAGAAACAAGCTTCTATTCTTCGAGATCTGATTGTTTTCCTCATTGGGACTGTGTCTGGGGCTGCAGGTCTGAGTTACATGGAAAGTGATTTTGATCTTGAAAGCGCGTTCTTACAGCCCTTGGCGGTAGTGCCTGATACCGGATCGCAACCAACTAAAAATCAAGAAGCCAATGCAAAAGATGTTTCGGAGGAGCTTGCACCTTCTGCTGTAACGAAGGCTGCTGCATTTGTTCCTACGTCGGCCGCTTTAGAAGCGACCGGGTATGTTCGTGCACCGCGACGCATTCAGGCAGTGCCACAGATAGGCGGCAAGGTTGAAGCCGTTTTTTTTGACATTGGCGAACACGTGGAAAAAGGCGACATCCTCGCTAGCTTAGACGACGAGTACGCTCAGATTGCGCACGATCAGGCCAAGTTAACGCTGAAGCGCGAACAAGCTGTCTTGTCCGAAACCAAACTGTCTTTGGAGCTGGCGGAAGCACAGCTGGAACGTAACCGCTTGCTGTCAAACAAAGGGCTACTCACATCGCGCACTCTGCAGGAGAGTGAGGTGGAAGTTGCTATTCTCAATACTCGGTTTCTAGCGCAGCAACAAGCGACCAAACTGGCTGATGCCAATCTTCGTTTGAAAGCATTAGACCTGAAGAAACACCTTGTTCGCGCAGCATTTTCTGGTGTCATTGTTGAACGCTTTGCAAGCCCAGGTGATTACGTATCCCCTACATCAAGTGCGACACAATCTGGTTCCAACCAAGGATTGGCAACCCTAGTGGATACCTCCAGTATCGATGCAGTGGTCGACGTATCTGAAAAACTCGTCTCACAAATCCAGCCAGGACAATCAGTTCTCGTGTCGGGAAATGGTGCTGATATTCCAGATATGCCGGGCCGTGTCAGCAAAGTCATTCCGATGGTCGACCGCGGACGGGCCACGGTCAAGATACTCATCAAACTGGATGAGTATGATGCTCGGTTTCTGGCCGATATGGGCGTCCGGGTTCGCTTTTTCTCATCCACCAATATATCCAATCAAGGACATTGAACATGACGAAGACAAATATTCGAATTCAAAACCTGTCCAAACACTTTGAGCAGGGCCAGGTTGAGACCCACATTTTCCAGGATCTCGATCTGAGTATCAAAGAAGGTGAATTTGTTGCCGTCATGGGGCCTTCAGGATCTGGCAAAACCACTCTGCTCAATTTGATTGGTGGTATCGATTCACCAGATGCCGGATCCGTTGTGGTGGACGGGCTTGATCTAGGCTCCGCATCCAAGAAGGAACTGGCGAAATTCCGTTCGCAGACCATCGGGTTTATTTTCCAGTTCTACAATCTGCTTCCCTTCCTGAATGCTGAAGACAACGTGGCGTTACCGTTGCAGCTGACAAGATTGAGTAGCAAAGAGAAGAGTGAGCGAGTAGCGCTGGCTCTAAACATTGTGGGATTGAGTGAGAAGGCAAAGTTCAAACCGAGCCAGCTTTCTGGCGGGCAAGAACAACGTGTAGCGATCGCACGAAGCATCGTGTCCGATCCGGCAATTTTGCTGTGCGATGAACCGACGGGCGACCTCGATCAGAAGACTGCAGATGAGATCATGGATTTGCTCTCTGCGTTGAGCGAAAGCCACAACAAGACGATCGTGATGGTGACGCATGACCCACGTGTTGCCCAACGCGCGTCACGCATCATTCACTTTGACAAAGCTGATCGTTTCACACGCATCGCCGAACCAGCGTAGCAGGAGGACACAATGCCTTTGCTCCTAAAAATGACGTGGCAATCTATGCTTCGCAAACCGCTTAGAACAATACTTGTCATGATGACCATTTCTTTTGCTTTTGCAATCTTTGGTCTTGCTGACGCCATCGACAATGCGTTCTCCGGTGGACGCGATTTGTCTCAAACCAAGCGTTTGATCACAAATCACAAAGTTTCGATGACAAACACGATGCCTATTCACTATGGCGATCAAATAGCTCAACTGGACGGCGTCACCATGGTCACCCACGCAACGTGGTATGGGGGCTACTATCAAGATGAGCGAAACCCAGTGACTGTCTTTGCCGTTGATGCGCAAAAGTACATTGAGATCTTTGATGAACTGGTCTTTGCAGATGAACAGAAGTCGGCATTCTTATCTAACATATCTGGTGCGGCTGTCGGCCGTGCAATGGCTGACCAGCAAGGCTGGCAGCTTGGTGACAGAGTGCAGATACATTCCAACATCTGGCGGACCAAGCATGACACCAATGTGTGGGACTTTGAAATTCTGGCAATCTTTGAAGGCGAAGACACCAACACTGAAACCAACTTATTTCTGATCCATCACGATGGGTTCGATGAAACCAGAAGCTATGGCAACTACAGTGCAGGTTGGTTTTCAATCAAAGTAGAACCCAGTGATACGAAAGAGCAACTGGCGATAGCAGCTGAGATTGATGCTCTTTTTGCCAACTCTGAATCGGAAACGAAAACAGCAACCGAACAGTCATTCCTTGAATCTTTTTCAAACCAGTATGCCGATATCGGCCTGGTTTTGAAGATGGTCATGGGGACTGTTGTGGCAACACTCTTGATTGTATGTGCGTCAACCATCACGCAATCTGCTAGGGAGCGCCAAAGAGATTTTGCCGTGCTTCAAACTATGGGGTTCCGTGTACCCTGGATATCCACTTGGATTGCATTGGAATCTTTCTTCACTGTTCTCATCGGTGCTGTGCTGGGCATCGTGATGGCCATGCTCTTTGCAGGGCGTCTCAAGGTGGTCTTCACAGAACTCATCCCTGAAGTGACGATCGGATTTGGCGACTTAGCATTTGGTTTGATGATCTCTGCTGGCGTTGGCCTTCTCGCTGCAATCTTGCCGATGTTTGAGCTGTCCAACACGCCCATCGTGAAAACCCTGAGCCGGAGATAACTCAATGGTATACCAAGTCATTACGTTGGTCGCGAACGGCTTAAAAAGCACGTTAACACGACTTTCGGGCGTATTCGTTGCCATCTTTTGTGTGGCCAGTGTGGTTTTTTTATTCATATCTGTTCTCTCGATGCTAGCAGGTTTCAGTAAGACTATGAGTAGAACCGGCCAAGAGGATGTTGCGGTCATCATGCGTTCTGGCGCTTTGTCTGAAGTGAACAGCGTCCTTAACGTATCTGATCTACCAGCGATGCTGGCGCATCCTGAGATCGCCTCAGAAGGGGATACCAAGTTGGCTTCGG
Source organism: Pseudovibrio denitrificans JCM 12308 (assembly GCF_001310815.1). Taxonomy (GTDB): domain Bacteria; phylum Pseudomonadota; class Alphaproteobacteria; order Rhizobiales; family Stappiaceae; genus Pseudovibrio; species Pseudovibrio denitrificans. The sequence continues at coordinate 44,977 of NZ_BAZK01000031.1, read as the reverse complement.
GGCAATTCTACCTTGTCGTGGAACTGGCCAAAAAGAATGGTCAAGCTGTGAACGTTCCTATGCGTGGTATCGAACATGAAGAAACCGCACTGCATCCAGATTTTGTGTTGTCAGCAGGTCGAATGTTTACACGTGGCACCACAGAGATTGTTGTTGGTACAGCAGCCTCCGGACAGTTCGCCGGTTTAGAACTCGGGAACACTGTGAACATTCAGGGCGCTAACTGGACTGTCGTTGGATTGTTTGATGATGGTGGAAATGTTTATGAGTCTGAGATTTGGGCTGACTTGCAAACGATGCAAGCAGTGTTCCAACACCAAGATACGCTTCAGTCATTGCGGGTTAAACTGACCTCACCAGCAGTTTTCGACAGCTACAAAGCAGCGATCCAAGGGGATCCTCGGTTTGATCTCCAAGTCGAGCGAGAAACGGACTACTTTTCATCGCATGGCAGTGGGCTCATCACCTTGGTGCAAAAGACGGTGGATCCCTTGGCTATGTTGATGATGGTTGGTGCGATCTTTGCAGCGTTGAATGCAACATATGCATCTATCTCAACGCGAATGACGGAGATTGCAACGTTGCGCGCGCTTGGTTTCACAGATGGGGCAATGTCACTGGCTGTTCTTTTGGAGGCGATCCTGGTTTCTCTGATTGGTGGACTGATAGGGATCGGGGTCTCATATCTCATTGTTGATGGCTTCTTGTTCTCTACGATGAATGGCGAAGCATTCAGCCAGCTGGTGTTCCGGTTCAATGTTACTCCGATCATTGTGGCGCAGGGCATAGCAATGGCCTTGGCGATTGGTCTGCTATCGGGCCTTTTGCAGCATGGCTGGCGATCCGAACTCCGCTTCATATCGCGTTACGCAAAGCGTGACAGTTGCAGTTGCTCACTGCCCAATCAGGGCATTGAGCAACTGTGGCCGATCTTCTGGAGTAGGATGAAAAAAGATGAATGATCCGACAGGTGATATCTCTCCTTTCGACGTAGCAATTGTCGGAATGAGCGGAAAGTTTCCTGGTGCTCGCTCGGTGGAAGCGCTTTGGGACGCGCTGCTTAAGGGTGTCGAGTTAACGTCGCCAAGGTTTGCCCCGGTGTCGTCGACAGAGATTGCGCATTCTGACACTCCGGCCGTCAAGCGCATACTGCTCGATAATATGATCGATGATCTTTATGGGTTTGATGCTGAATTCTTCAATGTGTCGCCATTGGATGCAAAGCTGACAGATCCACAACATCGGTTGGCGCTCGAGTCTTGCTATGATGCCTTGACACGAGCGAATGTGCCCAATGCAAAGAGTCCCCTTGTGATGAAGGAAGGCGACCATCCGACCATTGGCCTTTTTGCCAGCAAGTACAGCAATACTTATTTGCTTGAGCGTGTTTATCCTGCTGTTATCCAAAAGGGTGGGATGTCTGCCTTGCAATCCCAGATCGCGAATGACGGCGATCACCTTGGTCCGTTTATTGCGTATAAACTTGGGTTGAGTGGACCTGTCATTTCGGTTCAAAACGCTTGTTCCAGTTCATTGGTGTCGGTCCATCTAGCTTGCGAGTCATTGATTTCTGGACAGTGTGATGTGGCATTGGTTACGGCAGCCACTGTTAGTCTTTGGCAAAATGGCTCGTATGATGTCACCGAAGGGGCTCTGACTTCGAATGATGGCCATTGCAAACCGTTTTCGACCACCGCTGATGGCACGGTGTATACGAATGGCGTTTGCACCGTGGTTCTGAAACGACTTGAAGATGCTGTGTCGGATCAAAGTGATATCTATGCTGTGATAAAGGGATCGGCAGTCAACAACGACGCAGAGCGTCGGATGGGCTATGCGGTACCCTCGGTTGACGGGCAGAAGGCGGTTGTTTCAAAAGCTCTAAGTACAGCCTCGGTTGATAGTCGTCAGCTTGATTTTATTGAGTGCCACGGCACCGGGACGAACCTGGGTGATAAGATCGAAGTGCAAGCGCTTCAAGATGTTCACAAGATGCGCGAACACAACTCACAGCCCTGCTACTTGAGCTCTGTAAAGGCCAATATTGGTCACCTTGGTGTTGCCTCTGGGTTGGCTGGCCTTATCAAGGTAAGCCTGAGTTTACGGACAAGCCTGCTGCCGCCTCAGCTCAACTGTCCGCAATCATTACCTGAAATCTCTAATAAGGAATCTGGATTTGGAGTGAACCAGAATCTTGCTGAGTTGCCTAAGACCCGGCAGAGGTTTGCGGGGCTGAGCTCTTTCGGTTTAGGCGGAACAAACGCTCACGCGGTTCTGGCAAGCTGGCCGCCTATGACATCCGACGCTGAAGAAAGACCGGATACGGTGGGGGGCTCAATCATCTTGCCTTTTAGTGCTCGAACTCAAACAGGGTTGGATCGTTTGATTGAAGATATTGGGCGACGTCTTGAAACGATTGGCCCGGTATGGCTGATGACATGGCGCGGTGCCTTTATCATCACCGTGAAGACTATCCTGTTCGTGCCGCTGTGGTCGTGGAGCACGGCACGCTTTTGAATTCTCACGACACATTGAAGGATGGCCTCAACTTTAGTGAAGCTAAGGATCTCGTCGAACCATATCTTTTGTTTTCAGGTTCGGAACAGGTGGCTACAGATCTTCTGGATCTCGAAGTCGACGAGGGATATGCAAAGGCCATTGCGCACTGGAAATCTATAATTTCTGTAGACCTAAGATCTCCATCATTGCTTTCACAAAGGGTTCTTTCTGTTGTGAGCCAGTGTGCCAAGGCAACGCGAGTAGCGACTGAAGTCGGACCTATTGCAGCACTTGCTGGTGATGGAACTGGTTGGATTGCCGCTTTGCTTTTTGCTGGTGTGCTTTCAGGAGACCAAACCGTGGAAATGCTGGAAGGTTTACCAGACAAAGAAGGCGATATTGACATTGATGGGTACGTTAGAAGCTTCCTCAATGTCCGCGGTGTTCGTACTGATCAGGGTCCGGCGCGAGTACTGAACTCACTGGATTGGAATGGCAAAATTGGCGTTCCGTCTTACTTGAATGGGCTTATCGCGGCAGCGTTAAATCAGAACGCAATCTTTATCGAAGTCGGTTCGCCAGGGGCTTTTAGCGAAGCGCATCACGATTTTTCCGCCTCAGGCAACAAACTTGCGTTTCATTCATTTAGTGCCTTGTCAGGTGATAGCTTAGAGCGTTTGCGGGCATTTCTTTGGAGCAACGGCGCAATCAAACTTCGTGCTCCTGTTGCAAAGAACGGCTTTTGCCCCGCCCTACCAGTACCGGAACTGATCCATACGCATTATGAGATTCCTGCCGCAAAGATACTGGTCGAAGAGATAGATGGAGAGGAGCTAGAGCTCTCCTTGAAACAAAATCTTCAACGTCTCTGGCACGAGGTGTTTAGCATCAAGGCAGCGATCGATGATGACATAATCTTTGAACACGGAGCCACCTCGCTAACAATCGCGAACTTTGTTGAAACCTTGTGCCGCGAGCTGGATGTCCACTTGGAGATTGCGGACATCTATGAGTGCCCCTCATTCGCAGCTCAGTTGCAGCTGATCAAGGAACGGATGTGAAATGAATACTGGGCGAAAAATTTTGATTGCTGTGCATTTCGCACTCATTAGCGCGTTAACCGCTGCGCTTCTGCCAATGCCTGCTAATGCGGTGCAGCAGGAGAACACACAATCACGGGCGTATCTTGAGGAACAATTGGATGCATTGATGCGGGATGGTGCCATTCCAGGGCTAGCTGTCTATGTCTCCAGCCCAAACGGTCAATGGACTATCTTTAAAGGCGTGCAAGATCTTGACAACTCTGTTCCTGTGGGGCCGGAGACCATCTTTGAGATCGGGTCAAACAGCAAAGCCTTCACGGGTGCATTAGCCAACTGTATATTGCGCGTGGCATCCTAGATCCAAATCGTAGTGTGCAGTCATATCTGCCTTGGTTTACGCCATCCTATAATGGTGTTGAACCTCGTGTCCGCGACCTAATGTATCATACCTCTGGTTTGGCATTTGGTACAATCGAGCATGTTAGAAGTGGGAACTCTGACAGTGCAGAGAAGATCGTTCGGAGCTTAGTCAACGATTCATTGGTGTTCGAACCAGGGACTGCATTTTCTTATGCAACCCTAAACTACACAGTTCTAGCACTGATCATCGAGGAAGTGACCCAAAAGTCGTTTGCTACGCTGATCAGAAGCGAGATCCTAGAGCCTTTGGATTTGAACAAGACTTGGATCCCTGACGGAACTGCAGCTCCACAGACAAAGAGTGATGGGCACAAGTTACGCTATGGCCAAGCTGCCCGTGTGGAAGCACCACTTCACATTGGTCATGCACCCGCCGGTTACATCCACTCAAACTTGTCTGATATGAGACTGTGGGCAGAGGCCATTTTAACAGCTGCTAAGAAACCAGCTTCTGAGTTGGACACTGCCTTTGCTCAATCATTAAAGCCCAACATGAGCGTTGCGCCATCACCGACCTACGGATCCTTCTATGGTACTGGATGGTTTGTATTCAACACATGGGGGACAGAGTATTATCACGCCGGAGCTAATCCAACATTTTCATCCTGTATCGACATAAAACCCGACAATGATACTGTCATTGTTGTTCTTGCAAACCTCAACTCAAACTTGGTCGCAGAGTCTTGTCGTTCCATCCTCTTTTATCTAGAGACTGGGAATTTTGGACATAGCAGCGAGTTTTTTAAGACAATTGACCGCTACGCAATGGGCTTGTCTGCGCTCGCATTAGTTGTTGTCTTTGTCACATTGGCTTTATGCCTCTATCGATGTTTTTGCATCTTTAAGGAAAAACGCATCTCGACTCGGATAGGGGTTTTAAAGAGCGGCTTTTCATTGGCGCTTTGGGTTGGATTGGCGACTGGCTTGGCCCTCGTTCTTCCATCCATGCTGTTCTACATGCTTCCCTTGTCAGTCTTGTTTGAGTGGGGGCCATTGAGTTTGGCACCGACAATTATTCTGCTTTGGTGCGCAGCCGCACTTGCAGCTTTGTTCCGGTTCCTCGGCACCTGGCAGAGCACTACGCTTAGATAGGAAAACGCGATGATGCCTATTGATTTGTTTTGTATTCCTTATTCAGGAAGTTCTGCGACGACCTTTTACAAATGGCGTCCGAAGCTGAATGAAGGAACGCGGCTTGTCCCATTGGAATTAGCAGGGCGGGGCATGCGGATGCGTGAACCCCTCTATCAATCCGTGGAGGAAGCTGTGAGTGACCTTTATGAGAAACTTGTAAAGGAACGAAAGTCATCTTCTTACGTGATTTTTGGCCATTCGGTCGGTGGCCTTTTGACGTTTGAACTAACCCAGAAGATTCTTGCAAAAGGAGAGATTGAGCCGCCGTCGCACTTGTTCTTTTCGGCATGCCGCCCACCTCATAGCGCACATGACGAAGAGGTTGTCCATACTTTGCCCAATGATCGTTTTATGGAAAAAATATTTGCGCTTGGCGGAACATCAATCGACGTCCTGAGTAATCCATCTTTGATGGAGATGTTCCTGCCTATCATTCGGGCGGATTACCGGCTTTATGAAACCTATGTGTACCCGGGAAACACGCGCAAATTGCCGTGTCCCGTGACAATCCTGTCCGGAGATTTAGACAAGTTGGCCACACCAGAGTGCCTTACAGAGTGGCAAGTTCATGCACCATACGGGTTCCAGCACAAGGTTCTGCAAGATACTGGGCATTTCTTTGTAGAAGATCGGTTGGACGACACAATAGCCTCAGTAAACACCGTCCTTTCGGCAGTTGATGAGGGATTACGGGAGACTTCCTGAGGCAATGCTTAAAGAGGCGATATCGCGCTTTTGCTAGCCAATCATCTGGAATGGTAGTTCCAGAAACGTGACTTGGTCATCGCTCGCGCTCTGGCTTTCTATAGCAGATGACATGTAGTGCTTAGGCGTAGGTTGGCAGCTTTGTGTGATCCAGTTGAGTGGCGCACCTGTCTGGCTGTCACAAATACGGCTCTTATGATCCAAAGCTTCAACGAAAAAGCTCTTTAAAGAATGGCTCATACCTAGTCCGATACCTTTGATGTATGCCTCTTTTGCAGTCCAAAGCTGAAAGAAGGTTTGCTGTCGTTCAGTGTCTGCCACACTGTTAAGGAGATCGGTATCCTGCGAGGCCAAAAATGTCTTGGCTAGGTTTGCGGTATCTATATTGAGATTGACACACTCAACATCGACACCGATAGGGGCCTGGAACGCGACAGCAAAAGCGACAACTCCTTTCGTATGCGAGAGACTAAACTGAATGGGGTCTTCATCACATGCACGAATAAGTCTGGGTTTCCCATGCGACCCGATGGTGAGCGGAACGTCAGTGGGCGTTTGGCACGTCATGGCTCCGAGCGCGAGCCGCTTGATCGCGTGGGCAACGACGAAACTGTCGTGGTCGGTGCGAAAGTAAAAGCGAGCTGCCCGAGCGCATTCCTCCGGGCTTAGGTAGTTCTTAAGCTCGTCCGTTTCGCATGTCTCTGGGATCTCAGAAAAAAAGGCAAACGGGGTTTTCTTGGATTGAAAATGGGAGACAGCGAACTTTGAAAGCTGGTCGTTGATACTCGTGATCATGTGATGCCGTTTGCTCGTTTCCATTTGCGTAGCCGTGTGCGGGCGTTGGCATAGGGAGATGAGGTATTGAATTGGATCATACGCCCTAAGGTGTATTTCTCATACCAATTTGCCCCATAGAGGCGCTCGTCTGTCTGATCGGAAATGAAATCGACAATCTCCTGCTTGGCGCCTTTAAAATCCTTCAAAAGCTGATCGAAAGCGACGTCTTCATAATCTGAATAAAATTTCTGAGCGAGCAGGCCAAGTTGGTTCCATTGAAACCCAGTTTCCGGAAAATCGATCGGTGCGTCTTTGGCATCAAGATCAAGCCATTTCAGGACTAGATGGTTCCAGCCAACCAGATAGCTGACCAGATTGTGTACATTCATCATCGTGCCCTTTGCGTGCCCTTCCAGGGTCGCCTCTCTGCATAACGCATCAGGGACAGTTTCAAGGTCTTTGAAAAGTTTTGCAAAATTCACTTCGATTGCGTTAAGCAACTCGCTGCGGGATGTTGGAATCGGCATGCTGAAATGTCCCTTTTTCAAATATTACCAGTCCATCACGTTGCGTTAATAGATGACACAGATGGTTGATTTTGATGTTGAGTTCACTGCCTGCGGTAAATGCAACCAATTATATGTTATGGGTTTTACTCTGATGCTGCAACGATCAACTTTAGCGAGTTCAAGAGACTAATTACCTATTTCTCTGGTTGTAGCCCTAGTGGAAGCAGCGCTTTGCCTTCATCGCTCATTAATCAAGGCAAAATCAGTTTGCTCACTCATTTGAGTGGATAGCGTCTTCTTCACATGTAGCTATGAAAACAGAGAAGAAGAATGAAGAAATCAGCACTATTGGCTCTTGTAGCGGTTATGTCCTACATAGGTCCAAGTTCAGTAACCGCGCAAAATGCTGCTCATTATGATCACCTATCTGCGCTAGACGCATACGAGCAATCATACTTCATTAATCCAAGCTATTTTCTTGGAGAGGGTAACTATAAAGCAGCTTTCTTGATCCCCAAACCTGCTCTAGTTATAAAGACCTGTATTGTTCAAGGAAACACTCCCTTAAGTTGCTTTAATGAAATGCGCGCTCAGATCGAGGATTACAATACATTAGAGCGAGACTTTCGGGATCAGCTTGTTAATTTTTATCCAACAGATCATACCAGAATTAATCCGTTCGTGTGTGCTCAACACGATGCAGAAAATCCAAGTAAAGATTGTCACTTCATGCTCGAAGAGTTTCTTTATGGGACTTGGATGCCACTTGCACGCAGATTTTCAATCGCTCGAACGTTCTGGAGTTTGTCATTGGTCATACTTAACGGATGAAGCAACCTTTGCTTACGAGTTAAAAAAGGCGATGGAGCCCTTGTTCAATGATGGTGGGTATACAAAACTGACAGGATCAGTGAATGGGAGTTCTATTGCCTCCATTTCAGGTACTTTGGCCCGTGTCAGTTATGCCTTTGAGGATTTGCAAGGCTCATTTGCCTCCAAAGGATTTATTATTAGTGACACTGGAGTATACACAGGCGATGACTATAAAGAGGATCGAAATTGCCAAGTAAACTGGTTGTGTGCACTTGCTAAAGAACTTGATGCGAACGCGTCTTGTAGTTTTATCAGGCAAAACGAGTAGCTGTATCAGCTTGATATTCCCCTGATTTACAGTCTTAAGCGAGCTGAGCCCCAAATCGTGATGGTCTCAGTTCGCTACAAGTACATAAGAGCCCTGAGCTCCAGCCGATGCGGGCTGGACGTCCTCTCGATATGTCTGCGGAGCCATGTGCTCATAGCAAAATTGCGAAGCAATTTCGGTTAAGCTACAGCACGAGTAATGGTGCTGGCATACAATGCGAGTAGCCTCCGTGTCTTGGTATGTTATCAGTCAGTACATAAACAGCTTTGCTGTACTGGCTGCTGTAGGAGAGCAAAAAACTTTCATACTGAAGAACCCATTGTAGTCATACGCCATACAATCTGCCTTTGCGTATGCAGCAAGTCGCTCGTGACCATTTGCGGACATTCATCCTAGCTTAAAGCAGCACTGGCTGCAGCAAGACATCAATTTAAGATTGGTTTCACTCACCTTGGCTCTATGGGCGGAAAGCAGACCCTCACTGCAGTCGCTAGATGTTGCCAGCAGTTCAATGTAAGTAGACGTTCGGCATTGGATTAAGTTTAAAATGACTGAGTTCGACGTTACGGACAGGAGGCAAAACCTCAACGTCGATGGGCTAAGAAGGCTCATTTGATCGTGAGTTTATAGATACGTCCATTGAATTGCGCATGCACATCACAATCAACTTTACCTAGTACACGCCTGGTCTCCTGAGTTTTTTGCCTTCGTTCCGAGTAAAGTTGGATTCACAATCGCGAGTTTTCGTGTCATAAACTCACCTATTGAGAGTGAGTCACATTTTTATCGTGCTAAGGTTGAAGGTGAACAGATGAAGATAAGATCTCTTCAGCAGAAAGGCCAAATTGCATATTCAAGGTAAACGTGATGCAGTCCGTATCTTGTTCGTCATAGCCAAGGCTGGCGAGCCGGTCAAAAGAACAGCGCCGAAGGGAGCCTGCGCAGTCATCAATGCCGAGAAGAAACTTCAGGCGTTGGATTTCTGGATGCGCAATCCGGACTATCTGGCTTCTGAGATCCTGAACCAGTACGAGGCCGATCTATCTCAAAAACAACTTCTCAAATTAGCTGATAAGGTGATGTCGGGTGACGAGCCCGATATTCGGCGCCTAGCAATGCAACGCTTTCTATTTGGCGCGTGGGAGGCGCTCGATGACGCAATCGCTACTTTGACTTTGCCTGGTTTAGTGAGGATGCAACGCTCTTTCACGAATGACGGCACAAAAATACGCCAAACCAGCTACTACCTTACGGATGAGGGTGCTGCTAAAGTGGCAGAGTTAGAAAAGATCGAACCTCTCGATTGGTATGCGGCCCGCGCTGAGATAGTCGCTCTGATCGCCGGCACTCGGTCAGGCAATCAACTTAAGTCGGTTCAATACAAGGTCGCCGAGTATAATGATGCTCGGCATGGTACCATTATTGCGCCCATTCGGGACGAAGTAGATGCTCGTCTTAAGGAATTGAAAGCGGCGGCATGAGCACGAAAAACGAGAAAGAACTTCCTTTCCCAAAAGCTGTTGCCAAAAAAATCGGCCGACCGGCCAAGGAAGTCAACGAAACTCTCGCGCGTTATTCCATCGAGCCAGCCGGTGCAGCTCCGTCCGCCAGACCTCTGCGGGTTGTTAGAGTCGCCTTTTCGGGGTCAAAAACGATTGATGAACAGGAGGTGCCTTTTGATTTCGAGTGGGACGTCGATAGCAACGGCGTTTGGGGTATCTTGGCCGAAGAAAACCTCGTCGGCAAATCTTCGATTTTGCAGGTTATTCTTTGGGCATTGCGTGGGCGGTCAAAGAGCCTAACTGCGACCGTCAAAAACTGGATTCAGCATGTGGACGTCACCTTCCGAGTAGACGAGCGCTATCTCCGCGTTACGTTCGATGTTGAAGATGAAGATCCTTCTGGGAATATTGCCTTTGGTAGTTCAGCCGAAACGGCAATAAACCGCGAGTTTGATGGCACCGAAGAGTTCCAAGAAATCATGCAGGAGTTCATGCTATCGGGGCTTGGGCTTGAACCTATTCCGGCAAGCCAAGTGGCAGCCGGACGGATCATCGCTTATGACGATGGCTGGGCTGCTTATACTGGTGCTTTTCTGACAGACGCCGATAGCGACGCGATCATTGGTGAGCAGGTCGGAAACGATTTGATTCAACGATTGCTCCAAGTCTACATTGGAATTCCATGGGTTAGGACCTTTTTTCAGGCACGCAGGCATACTCGACTTCTGGAACAGGACAGTACCGTGCGGAGGCGCGCGCTCAGAGGCTTAGGAGGGAAGTCTCTCGAAGATCTTGAAAGCGACTTGGCTGACGTCAACGCAAAGCTTGAGGATGAAGGAGCAAGTAACTTGGCGTCTCAACAGTTGAACGCGGCCCACATTGAGCGCGATGAACTGGCCAATAAGCTCGAAACTCTTTCAACTTCGGTTTCCGATGCCAAGACTACTGCTGTAAAATGCCGTCAATCGAGGATTGATGCTGAGCAGGCCGTGAATGCTTTGGCTGAGGAAACTGCTGCATCCAAGTTTTTCGGTTTACTCACGCCACACTCGTGCCCACGTTGCAGTGCGAAAATTGAAGTTGACAAGCTTAAGAAAGAACAAGACACGAATGAGTGTTCAGTTTGCACAGAGGTCCTTGTTCAGGCTGATCCAAACGCGGCTGCCGCTGAGAAGCTCCGAAGAGATGAGAGGCTTAAGGACGCAAAAAAGACAGAGCGCGACGCAGAGAGATTTGTAAAACGCTTGGTGGAAAAGCAAGTCGCTGCCCGCGAAGCGCTGGATGCTGTGGGACAAACATTGACTCGTTTAGCCGCAGCCGGAACCGCTGCTGATGCAGGCTTGCTACAATCAGAGAAAGACCGGCTTGAAGGTATGATCCAAGCTGTAACTGCGATCTTGGAAGCTGAAGATGACACAGCGGATGACCTTCTTATAGTGCGTGCCGCGCAAAACGAAGCAGAGGAACGAGTCAAACAAGCTTCGATTTCTGTCATGGCTGAAATTTCTGAGGAGGTGACCCGCTTGGCGAAGGCACTTGGCATACGTGACGTCGAATCCGTCACTTTGAAGCGGAATGCTCATGTCAACGTCGTGAAAGGTGGCAGTGTCTCTAAATGGAAGGATTTGTCGCCTGGCGAAAAGTTGCGGCTACGAATTGCAACGGTTATCGCATTGTCGCGCGGACCGAAATCACTTGGTATGGGACGCCATCCAGGACTGCTTCTGATTGACTCACCTGGCCGAGAAGAAATGCAACAAGAACACCTTGAAGAGACTATTGCAGAGCTGGTGAATCTTACAAAAGAGTACCCTGACTACCAGATGTTCATCGCAATGACCGGTGTTCCTAGCGATCTTCAGACAGTTGATACTGATCGTATTCGTTTTGCGGAGAAAGGGCAGTTCCTTTGGTAGCGGCAGCGTTCACTTCACGCGCTGAAAGTGTGTGGGAGCCAACTTGATGAACTCGCTGGAGGATATCATTGTAGAACTTGAGTCTGCTGGCCTTGCCGTAACCCTTGAAGCACTCGGCGGAGTGGAAGAGGTGTTGGATTCAGAGTTTCACCTGTCATCCGCGTTTGGCATAGTCACGAATGCACTGAGTAGCGACTGGTCGATGATCGGGGACCATCAGTCTGTCGTCCAGCGACTTGCTGAGGGTCTCGAACGAAACGCAGATCGTATTGCGGTGCGTGAAAGCGTTGGCGCATTGCAGCGTTTGCCATTGGAGCTATACGCCCATTTGTTTTTGCGCTGGAACGGCGAACACGCAATCTGTCGGAACACCCTTTATTGCAAGCAGAGGCGTCCGCCGGTATTCTGCGTTTCGCCCTCGCTGACGGTCAATGGAGCACAGTAGCATGTGCTGCACTCCAGGCGTATGAGCCAGGACGTGATCCGCTCGCAGACCCACTTTATTGTCGCCTCTTATCAGCCGCCCATGACTTCCTTGGCTTTGCCGAAGCCGCAGCACTACTTGAAGCTTATGCAAAGTTAGGAACATCAGCCCCGCAGGCTAAATTCGAGCGAGGGCTCGTTGAAGTTTCTTTAGCTCTTTCAGAAACGTCAAGCGATGAGGTTGAAGCACGTTTAGAAGAAGCAGAGCGCTGGCTTGCTGCTGCGGTAAATGCAGACGAAGAGCGCCGGGATACAAAGACATATCATTTATTGATCAAATCGATCCTTAGTGTCCGGAAATCAGAAAGAGACGTCGTCGGAGATCTATTTGACGAGTTGAAAACCGAAACGCTTGTTTCTGATCTGTGGGATAGACCAGCTCCTGGCATGGAATGGCTAATGTCTCCGAGTTACACACGTTCGGCATGGGTTCCCGTAGTTGAAAGCCTCGGGCTTATCGCAGGTAAGCTGGATGAACCAAGTTGCTAGATGCCTCAACCGTTTTGGAGCACGTATATCACCTCTACAGCGTGAGCAGATCTATTCGGCCTGGTTCACCCGATATCGGTGAGTTTCTAAAACCATCTATAGAGGCCGCTTTCGTTCGAGAACGGGGATTAGCATCTCATCTCCAGCAATGGTTAGATATGGCGCCGCGAGAACATTTTCGTCGATCTGACGCTGAGCGGCTCCGTGTGAACATTCAGAGCATCGATGAGAATAATGCGCCCCCAAAAAAGCACTAGGGGGTGGGTCCAATGGCCCTTCAGCCACCCCTTCGTTTCTATTGGAGGGGCTTTCACCAGAAGGTAGAGAACTTGTAGCAGTCGTAAGCAAAACTTTTTGGCTTCGAAGCGACATGACCTTAGTTCAGGAGCGATTGTTCCATTCCGTTATTTCAAGGCTCAAAGACTCCAATGACTTTCATGGGGAGGTTCGAGCTCATTTCGAGCATTTAGTATTTTTGCTCATCAAGTTCCTCACTGACAGGATTGATGGAGAGGGTAAACGCTTCAACTATCTTCGGAGGTTCGATAAGAAAGCTGAAGCACCCAAGGAAGGCGCCCTTCAAGCTGATTTACATAACTTTCTAATTGCCGTAATTGCCGCAGAAGTAGAAAAGACTGACATAAGCTCGGCAGAGCAGACATCTATATTCCACGACAGAGTTTTCGACTAATCATTGAGCTCAAGCGTGCATTCTCTTGGTCTGATGAGGAATTGCAGCCCTTTCTCACCCAAACGGTCGCTTACAGTCAAACCGATGTTCGGCTGGGTACTCTAGGAATACTTGATCTCTCAGATCGCGACCCAGGCGTACCGCATTTGGATCAATGCTTCGATGTGGTTTACCGCGAGCTCACAGGTGAAGCAGATAGGGCGGCCTTAGTGATGCGAGTCCCCGCAAATGTTAGAACACCCTCAGATTCTAAAGGTAAAGCCAAAAGCGCTTGAACTAGAACTGCAATCGATGCCTGCATTAAAAAGAGTATTGCGACTATCACAATGATCAATGAGGTCCGGTTTTACCAAATGTGATGTGACGAGTACTTATCAGAGAGGTTTCAATGCCCACGCGTATTAGAAAAGCAAGATTTGATGAGTTCACCTTTGGTTTTAGTGGCTCAGGTGATCAAGAGAACTGGAACGCGGTTGCGTATTGGTCGACGCACGACTCAGAAGCTCTTGCGGCGCTTTACTATGTGGAAAAAGCTGATAGCTATCTAGGGGTTCTGTGCCTGCGAAACGACCAGCACAGATTTGCTCCCCACGGCCCATTAGTCCCGTTTCGTACGTTACGGGAGGGAGAGGCGTCGATTTGTCAAAAACTTAAAGAAATTGAAGAGAGAACCACTGAGCTGGTTTGCCCAACAGGTGAGGGTAAGCCGGGCGTCGATCTCTTTACAACCAATCACAACGGAACGTTGAATCCTGTTTTTGTCAACATTCGAGATACTATGCACTCACAAGCAGCAAGGAAGCAATTGCAAGAGATCGCAAATTGGTTTGTCGACGGTGATGGCAATTTCGTACGGGAATTTCAAACAGCAGGAACGGACGCGCGCCTTTGGGAGTTATACTTGTTTCGCGTATTCCATGCCTTGGATATGAAAATTGATCAAACTAGCGCAGTCCCTGACTTTACGTTGGAATTGAACGGACAGAAAATGTTCGTCGAGGCGGTCACTGCAAACGCTGGTAGCAATCAAGCAGTGGACTTGATGGCCGGTCCAACGCCGCGACAGATGATTTTTGGAAATTCATCGAAAACGATATGCCGATTATTTTCGGATCCCCGCTCTACTCAAAGATGAAGAAGTCATACTGGGAATTGGAGAATGTGAAAGGTCGTCCTTTTGCTATTGCGGTAGCCGATTTTCATGCGCCAGGGTCTATGATTTGGTCTCACACAGCGCTTTCAATTTATCTGTATGGAACCAGTGCTGAAAAAGTTCTGGGATCTGATGGGCGGTTCGTCGCGATGCCAAAACCGCTTCAATCTCATGTCAAAGGGAAAAAATCTATACCAACGAACTTCTTCGCTCAGCCAGGGGCAGAGAATGTGTCAGCCGTGATTTTCTCAAACGCAGGAACGAAAGCAAAATTCACTCGAATGGGAACACTTGCCGGCTTTGGAAACCCAACAATGACTGTGAGAAGAATCGGCACGCTTTCCAATCCTGAGCCAGGCGCATTGGAAGGTATCCCATTCAATGTGAACATTGAGAATGGGGAATACTGCGAAAACTGGGCTGATGAGCTCGAAATTTATCACAACCCGAATGCTCTAATCCCATGGCCAGATGAGGACCTTATACCCGCAGCGACCCACTTTCGACAGAAGGGTGACGATCTAGTTTGGAGAGGTGCACCCTTCCGAGTCCTGAATTCATATACAGAAGTGATATCGAAGCCCTCTTTTCCGACCGAATAAAATATTTGGCTATAGGACATTGCGCTCAAATATCGCGCTATCCAATAGGCTCTGTGCACCTGCAGCGAATGGCAGCTATGGTGAGCCTCGTCGCATTATGTCGAGGGTTGTTTGAAATGCCGCTTTGGGCCGTTTAAGTAATTGCAGATCGTTTGCAGGGGCTACTGAAGAAGCTTCTTAGTGGGACTAGTTCAACCCTTGCTGGAAATGCTCCAACGGCCGCAATTGGCCCTATTCACTGGCAGGTTGCTGATGACCAATAGCGGGCATTCGCAGGTGTTCGACGCATTCTCAGCTAGGGCAAGGTTTCAACTTTAAGTGAGTGTCTCAAGGCTCAAAATGGAGGAAGTAAACAAGGCCTCCTTTTATAGACCTAAGTTGGTCCAGCCCCACACCATTCGCAAGCGCCTTGACCTACTCCATCTACGGAGACAATAGGATCATCTTCGGCATGCTCATTTGCCTCGAAGCATTCAGGGCAAATTGTGATTGTAGGGTATTGTTCAGATGCTCTATCAGAACTCAAATCGCCAAAAACAACCACTCGTAACATTGGTTTTCCTGAACTCTGTTTCATTTCAGCCCAGCTACTCACTTCTTCATCGGTTGCTTTGCAAACAAGAAAGCATTGACTGGTCATTTCCGAAAACTTTAAATCATCACAGTGCGGGCAATTTACTTCCTCACGCTCTTTGCCCCCGGGGACAACTGGTCCAATGCGTGAAACTGAGTACAAACCACCACATTTATTGCATTGCTCCATGCTGCTTCTCCTTAGTTGGCCCCATCAGGAGGCAATTTTAACTCTTGGATGCCATCCGGTGAAACTGAAAACGCTCTTTTGAACGCATCAATCGAGATCGGTCCTATGTGCCCGGCCTCAATGTGTGGCATTACGTTGTGTCCGTATGCTTTTTCATTATTCCATCGGTCCATCAATTCTGTTGTTGAAATCAGATTTGGTGACGCATGCTGCCGATTGATTTCAATCCAGACTGCCAAATTGCGGGATCTCGGATAAGGAACAAAATTATACCAACTAGACATAGGATAGTTTTCAGAGTACTTTTCAGGATCGAAGTCGCTGAAATCAAATAAACTTATTCCTCCAAGTGATCTAACAAACGGGTAGTTCTTCTTACCATTACCCGTATTGTACCTTTCTCTGTCAGGAATATCTGGCTCTGGAAGGATCGCCTTTTTCTCCATAATAGCCCAAAAGCGCTTCATTGACGTTGTATGCCATAACCCGTCCTTCAAAACCTTAAGCAGATCATCAGCTCTCAATACATTTCTCCTTAATTGGACTTACCAATTTATGACTTCAATACTTGAGGCTGTTTTGTTTAAAATTCTGGCTAAGTCCTGAGCTTGATCGTAAGTTGTGCCTTTAGGAAATCGAATGCTAACTCTCTTGTCGTCAGGTAGCCCAAGATCTTCGTGAGGTTCAACAATTAGCGTCGGATGACCATCTTCAAACTCTTTAACCAGAACAACAAATTTCCTAGACATGCGTGTGTTCCTCATGATGCTTTACAATATCTTGTGCGTTGGAATCGTAGATGGTCTGCAGTTGAAAGTGAGGTCGCTTAACCGCGACAGGATCGAAGGTGTAATTGAGCGCGCCTAAAAAAACCTCCTACAAAAGAAAGTTGGTGTAGATCCGCGGGCTCTGTGATGGAAATGTTCATCTTTTCCCCCATTATGCGAACTTGACAAGTTGATGTTAACAGCAAATTTTGAAAAGTAAGAGAATATTTAAAAGTTCGATTCTTGCAGCTTATTAGGAGGGTGTTCTCATGACTGTCAGTGTAGCATCCAAACAGCGTGCGTTTAGTCGTGAGTTGCGTGAAGCAGGATTTGAGTGGTCTAAAGTCAAGAAAACGCTTCCAGATTGGTATAAAGAAGCCTTTACGACAAATTCCGGGGTGCTGGAGTTGCGGAGCTTCGTTGCCAAGCACTTAGGACTGAAGTTCGGGAATGACGGGAAGCTCACACTTAGAGATTTGCCAGCCGTGTGCTTCAAGACGGCGAAGGGTACTGATCCGGCTGATGTACTTTCTGCTCGAGCATTTGCGACCACAACTGCAAGGGTTGTAGCTAGAGCTACAGATAGTGAATGGCGAGGCATGCCTAGCGATCCTTCCGAGATCCGAAAGTGTGTTTTGGCAGAGCACTCAGAGTTTAACTGGATCGATTTTCAATCCTTGGTCAAATACTGCTGGAGTATAGGCGTACCCGTACTTTATCTTCCAGAGAGTCCGTCTTCTGGGAAGAAGATGGAAGGAATGGTGTCATATTGTGCAGGCCGGCCTGTGATTATTTTGACGAAGAAAAACAATTCTTCAGATTGGCACCTTTTTACGCTTGCTCATGAATTAGGACACATTGCTCTAGGTCATTTGCCTATGACTGAGGGTGAGGCGGTTGTTGACGAAGCGATCATACGAGATGAGCGCGATGATGAGCAGGAACTGGAAGCAAACAAATTTGCAACTAATCTTTTGGCTGAAGGCAAAAAGCTACGACTTCAACGATTGTTGAACGCTGGATCGTTTGCAAATGTGGCTGTGAAATACGCAAAAGAGAATAGTGTAAGCCCTGGACATGTGATCCTTAGCGCATCTAATCATACACAGAAAAAGGGCCAGAAGGTTTTCGCGCTGGGGAATAGCGCTCTGTCGCAGCTTCCTGAAAAATACAATCGTAAGACTGGGGTTGTGTGTAAGAGTGTGGCTCATGACTATATGGACTTATACGAGCTAAGCTCCGACAGTTTTGAATATCTAGAAAATTTAAATATTCTTTGATGGGGCACATGTAAGTGATTGGCCTTTTTGATAAAGATGTTTTTCTCAAGTTGTGCTGTTGTGACTTGTTGGCAGATTTTATAGCTGCGGTTGGGCTTAAAGAATGTTATCGACTAGCCTCTCTCGGGAGTGCAAAGAGTAACGAAAAGTCCATGCGAAAACTTTTGCGCGGTTTGGACGATGAGACGCTTGCGAGCGCAATAGGACGGGTTCAGGATGCGATCAGTAATGTTGGGCAAATCCCTGATGAACTTGCTGAAGACCTTGATACAGATGAGATGTTTCTCAGACTGACAGAAGTTGAATCTGTTGACGTTGGTGAGGCGCAGCTTGTTACAATCTTGCAGAAAAAAATAGAAGCGGGATGTATGATCACCGGCGACAAGCGCTTTTTGAAGGCGCTCAGTGAAGATGTTCCTGAACTATGGTGTGAGGTCAAGTCTTCGATTATTTGCTTTGAGGCTTGCCTGATAGCCCTAGTGCGTGAGTATGGATACGAGTATGTAGTGAAAAAAGTTAGTCCAGTATCTTGTTGCGATAAAGTTCTTAAATTGGTTGTTAGCGGAACAAATTCAGAAGCAGATTTCATTAAAGTGCTTCAATCCTATCTGCCAGAGCCTCCTCAGCAGGATATCGCTCCTGCAATTTAATTCTGTTAGCTTTTCTTTATTGGCTTTCATTGTGTTGCTTCAATATCAATCGATTTCTGTTGCTGGGTTATCTGCATCCCAGCGTTGCTGCCACGAAAAATAGGCTGATTTTGATAGATTCGACCCTTCCATTTCTTTTAGCTCCTTCCAGCTCCGAGCTGTTTTACTGCGTATTCTGCACGCTCTGGATCATGGCTTAGTCCGTCCGCAACGCCAAATTTTAAGACCATAACAACCTTAGAAGGAAACACTCGAATGACCGCTTGTGGCCCAACTCGCATTTTGGGGCCTCGCAGTAGCGTGACCAAAGCGGGTGTTCGCTAACACATGGAAAAATCTCTTCATACGTTAGGTTGTAGTCAAAACGCATGTGTTTATCTTGATCGCGAGGTTTGTGAAGTCTTGCTATTTGACTATTATCGTCAGAATCAATTAAATTTTTCAAAAGATAAGGTTTTGAGATATCTAGGGCTTCACCTACATTTGCCTCAATAGCGGCTAGAACTATGAAGGTGAACAATTTCACTTCTAACCCTTAGTTTTCGGAGTTAGTATTACCTTAATACATTTTGAATGCGGGAGAGCGCCGTGATCAGACACCTAGGGTTTCTTTTGGTCTTTTTATTTTCAAGTCCTGCTTTAGCAATTTGTGATCAACCGCAGCCTCTAAACTTGTTTAGTGGTGCAAGCAGCACTTACGAGGGCTTATGTAACTGGGCTATGAATGCCAATAAAAGTGGTTCTTTGCCCTTACTCCGCTTATATGGAGATGATGAGGATCCTGATTGTCCTGAGAATGGGGACCCAACGTGGGATTGTGATCCAACCTGGCAAGTGGTGAAAGGCGGCCAGGCGGTGCTGTTCAGCATTGGTGAAACTGGAGCTAGCATTACCGTACTTGATCATGTCTTAAGCTCACCTCTGCAAAGTGAAATAGACAATCTTCCGTCGCTGCGCCTTTTGGAATCTAATAGTTATCGGGAAGGGAACGGCTTTGATAAGCAAAGCCTTGTGAATAAGACAGGGGCTGTCGTTAGCCACCACAATTTGGGTCAATGGCTACCTACCGGACACCGTTTTTACTTTATCGCAGTCAAACCGAAGTGAAGCTATGGATGATTTAATTTTTCATTGGGCGCACTTTGAAAGTGCCCTTCGCGTATCGATAAGTGTACTCGTCGGTTGCTTTGTAATTTGCAGCGCAGTTATCTTGCTTTCCTATCGAATTCATCGGTTTGAAGTGTCAGCGTTTGTGCGCTTAGCAGTCGCAACATTTGGAGTTGCAGTTCTAGGTGGTCTAATCGGATTTTCCGGCGGAAATGCACGTGAGGGAGTTGTAGGAGACTTGATGCCCGCCATCCTGTCATTTCTTGCTGTAGCCGCTGCCTATCTCCTTGGAGTCGCTAAGACGCCACCGCGAGACGAAATGTATCCGATAGTTATTTCTTTCGTGCTAGTCCTTTTCTTCTCATATGCACTTGGCGCTTCAAACAGAGGTGGATATGAAAAAGGCGAGTCACGCCGACAGGTGTGCTTGTCGGTATTCACGAATGCGGAAGTTCTGGGCAGTGATACAGCCGTGAAGAACTCACTCGCCTTCTTTGGCGACAAATGCAAGAAAGTGATTACACTTCCGAAAGTAGAAGAATAGAGTTATCAGCGCGTCCACCTCCGCCTATATGGTAGCACCGTGTTTGGTGGTCCTTAATGCGCTGTGAGTCGCTGCAGTGCGCATACATTCTCCAATGGGTTTGCCGCTTGCGTATTTTCCGAAAAATCTCCTCAAAAACGACACCGGATCTGTGAAGGCTGACACAATCATTGACAAAAACGCCAGAGTGACCCCTTCGTCCGCTATGCCATTTTCTGTATGAGACTTTCTTAAACTCCCACAACGGACAAAGGCAGACAGTTGTTATAGCCAGCCTTCGTCAGGATTTAGGTAATAGCTCTAATTGGACAGATCTGAAACCGCATCGCACGAAGTTCAAGCTAGTAACGAGGCTGAGCGTTTTAGATTAATTAGTTGATCTGCTGGCGATTGTCCTGTCCCGTCAGCGCTTTATAAAATGGTTTACTCTTCAACAGATCGTCATTTTCTTTGCCGAGCGGTTTGTCGCCAAACTCCTCGCCACGTGACCCATCTTCATGGCGGAATGTGGCGAATTTCATACCTTCTAGGCCCACGTCTGACTTCGGGATATCGCCTGGTTGAATACCAGCTGCTTCCAGTTCCTGTTCCAGTAGTTTTATGAAGAAATTGTATTCCTGCACACCGCCTGTGAAGTCTTCATCTTTGGTGTAGGGATAAAGCGTGATTTGAGCACCATCGGAAATTCGTTGCTGCGCTTTTTTGTCGATCTCCAGCTGCTTCCTTTTTTCTTCCGAGGGGCTGTCATCCAGTCGTTTGCTAATGATCTGTCGTGCGGTTTGCGTTGCTTGCAGGTTTGAAACTTTGAAGGAAAGAAAGGGGCAGTCGGGCGAGAGAAGAAGCGGGGTTAGAATGTCTCCGGCCTTCTCCACTTGATCTTGCCGAATGCTCAAATGGATCTTGTTACCGTGATAGGTGTAACCGGAGTCTTCTGTTAAGATTGGATTCCCGTCTGCATCAAGCCGGTCGAACCCTACAAAAGTGGGCAATCGTGAATGCCTTTGGATCTGGTGTGTGTCGCTCGACAGTTTCACCTTTTTAGCTTCTATGCGTTGCTTATGGTTGTCTCGGCATTCTCGCATCAGCTCCAGCTTCTCTTTGAGGTCTTCATTGTCTTCTTCCAACTTTGCCAGTTCTTCTTGACACTTTTGAAGTACTGGCAAGTCTCGCAGGAGCCGCAGGTCTTTCAGTCTATCATCTAGCTCTTCGTAGATCTCTATGGACTTAGTTGTCTTAAGTTCCTTTTTTAACTGATTAATTTTGCCTTGAACGTCCTCTATGCCTTCGAACTTTTTTTCTAATCTCTGTATTGTCTCGGGTATCTCTTTGACATGTTTGCATCTTTTCCCTGTTTCGATTTTCATTTCCTGAAGATGCACAGCTTGCATTGCTGTTGGATGGTTCTGTTTCAGGTCTTCATCCCTCTCTGTTTCCAACTTGTATATGTCCATATAAATACTGTTGGAATCGGCGACGGAGTGTTTGCCTGTGTAAGCACGGAGGACTGTTTTCTTGTCCTTCTTTTCGATTTCTGCGGTGGGTTTTAACAGTAAGATGGCTTCTAGCGCACCGATATATGCTGCCATCTGCTCCAGTGTTTTGCTGGCTTCCTTCACTTTGAAGCCACTTAGCAAGAGCTCGGATTCGTCGCCTTTTTCTTTGATTGTTTTGGTTAGTCGTGCAAACTCGTCTCCTCGGAGTTTGAGCTCATCCTTCTTCAAGCCTTTCAACTTTTTAGGATCAACTTTTTCAAGTTCTTGTGCGCGTGCCCTTTGCTCTGCCAACTCTTCTTTGCAATGTAAAAGGTTGCAGGCTGTTTCAACCCCGCAGGAGTAGATAGTTTTCACTTTATCAAGGGTCTGATTCAGTCCGTTCAAGGCGCTCTGGGTTCCAACTTCATTGTGTCCAGCGTTTTGCTCTTCAGCATGATTTAAGAAACCATTGGCTTGTTTGAGAACGTCATCAAACTCCTTTTGCTTCTCACTATCTTTGAAGATGTTTCTACGTTTCTCATAGGCCATGAACTTGTCACGAAGCGCTTTGATTTGAGGGGAGTAGTCAACGGAAAGCTGGTTGTTCCCAGGCTGCTCATCGTGGGGGAGGTGCAACACTTCCTCCATTTGGAACTCCCAGTCCGCATAGTCAGCGTTATGGACTTGATCGTTATTGTTGTTGCCGTTTGGATCATTGTCTTTTTTCGGAGGTGCCATAAACGGGTTCCTTTCGCGTTGGAGAACACGAGAACTTTGCATCAGTTTTCTGCTGGCCTAAACAAGGCTATGTTTTCAGGACCAATGAGAGCTCAACCCAAAAGATAAATCGCCAAGCGTTTACCTTACTCAGTTCCTTTGGGCACGTAAGACACTGCAGCAGACGCAATTTGAAAGGTCCATCCTTGTCCTGGCGCGTTTGAGGGTTGTAAGTCAGCGTCATAGGCCCAAGTCCAGCCAGTTGCACTTGGAGCCCAGAAGTTGAGAGTAAGGCTCATGTCGGACTGAGGAGCTTGTGAGGAACTTCGGACGGTAACCCCGTTGACAAGCCATTTGATGCCATTTGATGACCAGATGATCATCAGATCGATAGGATTACCGAATACTTGGGCAATGGTGTTTTGCTCAGCTTCACCTTGAGCGCTGTCATAAAAAACGTTTGTGTTGATCTGAGGAGCAGGGTTGTTCCAGTATTTTGAGATCAGCTCAAAATCTATTTCATCTCTCTGATCAGTGTTCTGATTGAGCAGGTTGTAAGCAAACAAGGCGGCAACAGCACCTTTGGGCATCGAAGTTGGGCATATAACCCGTGCATGGAAGGCCACCTTTGCGCAGCTGCTCAAGCCCCATTTACTTTTGGTGCTGATCTGGGAACCAAGTAACGCCGAATGGTCAGGGGAGAGTGGATCATATGTGCTTAGTCTGAGCTGTGCACATCCATTCACGACAGGCGTGCAGCCGACTTCGCCGTGAAAGTCTTTTGGATTCCTCAGCGCCGTTCGTCCAAGAAATGAAGCATTATGTTGCTTGGTGTACACTGGGCTAGTCCATTCAGAACGATCTACGTCCGGACCATCGGTAAAAACGTACTTCTTGATAGTCCAAGGCCCGGCTCAATGGTTTCAAGAAAGTCACTTCTGGCATCCATAGTCATATCCTCGGCTTATCTGTTTGATTGATAAGATATCGTAGCGCGAGGTTATGACTGCTGCATTGGATCTTATTAGGCAGAGTTACGACCACGTAAAGCAGCACAGTTAGCCAATAACTAAGTCTCTGATGAACTTGTCCAAGACAAATTATAGGCAGGCAGTAGAACCAACTTACCCATGGGTGCATTGCACATAGCAACTTGAGGGGGCATCTGATAAAATGATTGGGATTTAGGGGCAAAAGCAGCCGCGCTGAGCCAACCAGTGCATCGGGTAAGATAGGCTTTCCCGACTGCGGCAACAGCCTTGCCTCTAAACCGGAGAGTGATGAAATGAGTATACTTCCCATTTCTGTCACGCTGAAAATAAAAAAGACACGGAACAGTTGGCTACTGAGTCTCCGTGTCTCTTTTAAGTAAGTCAGAAACGGAAGGGGGCTTAGCTCCCTTCCACTCCGGTATACTACTCGGAGATTTCCAAAAAATCAATTAGCACGGCTTCACGGACCGCGAGTGATTTGGCGCTTGCTCCAACGATTCCAGGCTGCGCGGGATTTGCTGATGTCACTCCACCTTCCAGTATTGGCGCTACGCTCATTGCTTTTGCCAACCGTCTGCAAAGTCGAACACTCGCAGGTCGCAAAGCGCTTAGCTGCATGGATAAGTAGTTGCTGTGACCTGAAATGGACTTTGCGAATCTTCATTTTCAATTTGGAGATCCAAAAGTTGTCAAGTTCTTAGTTCAATATTTTGCGTGCTTTAAATGTTGGGTCCACTATGGACGCTGTTGTCCATACTTGTTTTTTTGTTGCAAATATCAGTTTTGATAACTGCAGTTCTCCGAGTTTCTCCAAGCATCTCTGAGTTTCTTGAAGCCTCATTCCCATTCTACGAAATTCTCCAACTTTCTACGATTTATGTAATGTTTCTCTGAGTTTCTCCGACTGGAAGTTGGCAAGATAGGCTAAGCGGTGCCGCTTAGCGAGAATTCTCCGCTCTGGGATCAAATCGGAAAATTGCACTTATTCGCACCAAAGTGCTCAACGTCTTTTTGCTACGCAAAACTCGGAGATAATCATCGATACTTTGTTGTGGATAATTTTGATCTACAGTTTTAGAGAAATTATACTGAAAACCCGCAGTTTCCCTTGGCACATAAAAATTGAAGTAAATTAGAGCTATGGCGACACTCAATTCGGCCTAGAACTGTGATCGAAATGAGGCTGGCAATAGTTGGGGTAATGAGTTATGCACGTTTTACTTGTTGACATAGCAAATGCTGTGTGCCCCGGCGGCTATTAAGTTGGCGCTCATAACCACCGGGGCATTGCAAGTACCAAAGCATTCTTGGCACTCGCATAGGAGAAACTACAACTTCTAATTTTAGTCGTAGACATCTCTCACGTCCTGAACGGCGTGAGACTTAACGCATTTCAGCATGGAATGCGATGAGTCGAACTGTGTCTAAATCCTTTTTCCAAATATTAAACATCAGGGATACCCGCGTGACTTGCGGGTAAATGAGTAATGGCACTTCCATGGGGAGATGCTCGAACTCAGTTTCAACTTGTGCGTGTGCATGTCGAGACGGAGATCGGGCGAGGTGTACCTAAACGTAGGATCTTCGAGGCCCTTCTTAAAGAAGGAAAGATCTCTATGGCGGAAAAAACTTTCTACAAGCATGCGGATAAGGCCCTGAAATATGGACCCAAATTGACTTTGGGAGGTGTAACTGCGCCAACGCACCAAAGTAGGCAGGAGCAGCGGGTATCTCCAACATCAGGACCGCTTCTGACATCTCAATCTGAAGGTAAAGGCCGGTTCCAAATGGCTGACGAAATTCCCAACTACGACTAACTGAACTGAGTAATCATGAAGTACGTAAATATAGTCCTGCAAGGAAAAGGCGGGGCCGGTAAGAGTTTTGTCTCTCTTTGTCTTTCTGAGTTCTTAAGACACAAAGAAAGAAAGCTGATTGCAATTGATACAGATCCAGTAAATCCTACTTTGCATTCTTACAAGGCTCTCAATTGTAATCTTATCCGCATGATGGATAACGGTGAGATAGATCACCGCAGCTTTGACCAGATCATTGAAGGCATTTTGGAGGCTGAAGAAGACTCGCACTTCGTAATCGACACGGGTGCAACAACCTTCCTGCCAATGCTCAAGTATCTGGATGAGAACGGTGTTCTTGATCTGCTGCAGGACAACGAATGTGAAGTCGCCATTCATACGGTTGTCAGTGGGGGAGGGGCCATTGATGCTACTCTTTCCTGTGTCGATAAGATCTTCAAAGTATTCCCAAAGCAAAAGATCATCATTTGGAAGAATGAATACTCCGGACTTGCTGCAAAGAACGACAAACCTTTCGAAGAGCTGAAAATCTTCAAGGATAACATTGAACGCATCTATGCGGTGCCAACGCTCAAGCAGCGCACTGGAAGCTCTTTCAACTTCGACATTCAGCAAATGATCGAAAGACGGAAGACCTTCAGCGAAGCAATCAATGACGAGGCCTTTGGCTTATGTCTCGCCAACGTCTCAAGATGGTTCAAAACGATGTGTTTTCACAGCTTGAAACCATGAACTTGTAAGCCTGAAGCGAGGATGTGATGACGATCAATGCTTCAGCTGCTCAAGACAACAGCCAGCCAAACTTCGACTTCATGGAGGAGACTGAAGCAGCTCCCAAGGATCTACAGATCTCCACTCTGGACGAAGTTCAGGCACTCCTTGCCAAGAAACATGGGGGACGCGGAGCGGGATCTGATGACCCAATCTGGTTGCTCTACTCCATGTTTGAGGTGTTCGTTGCCGATTTATCCGTTCTCCTGCAGGAGACCGATACGCGGCAAGGGGCAGAGCGCGAGAAACTTAAAGCTCTGCTGCCCGAGGTGGCAAAGACACTTTCTGAAAGCTTGCAGGGCGAGCTTACCGGCTTGAGCTCAACCTTGGGGCAACTGCGCCAGGACGCAGAAGCCAGCTCCGTTGAAAATCTGCTGAAGCAACAGGCTCAATTCTCCTCAGAACTGGGAACGCTCACATCCAAAGTCAGAGGCCTCATGTGGCCTTTTGTTTTCCTAACCGCCCTCAACTGGCTTGCCGTGGGGGCTTTCTATCTCATCATGATCAAATAGGTTTGTCATGCTTCCTTTTAGAGACTCAAAGTCATTCCTGACCCGTGAGGTCAAACTCTTTCTCCTTGCTGTTTTGCTCCTGAACCCAGCCATAGCCTATGCAGGCGCAGAGTGGGCGAGTCCAGTTGTCACGACCTTCGGTTACCTGGAAAGCGGTATGGTCCAGATCGGTGCTGTTGTCGTTGGTCTTGGTGTTGTGGCGTTCGGTGCTTACTCGGCCATGTTTGGCAACATGCGGTGGGAAAGATTGATCAACTATGTCATCGCGGCGATCATCATTGTCGCCGCCCCGGCAGCTATCCGCGCCCTTGTCGATCTAGCCTAAGGAGCGCGGTATGCGAGTGCAGAACGGCGTCTATCGGCATCTACAGTCACCCTCAACCATCTTTGGCATGCCACCTGTGTTTGCGGCGCTGGCTATTGGTGGCGTGTTCTTTGTAGGTGCGATCTTAACCTTGGTGATTGATCCGCCGGTCGTCATGCTGCTCTGCATATTCGCCACCCCTCCTGCGCTTGTGTTCACGATAACACTTCGGCGCAAGGACGCTCATTGTGAGGCGACACTGCTGCTGCCTCACACCTTCTTCAAAGGCAAGAAAGAGCGCCGCCTTGTGGCTGGCGGCTCTACGGCTCAGGCGAAAAATGGCAAGGGAAAATGAGCATCATTCTTTCAACTGTTGCAACATTGGGCGTCGCCGGTGGTGCGGCCATGTACGCCAACAAACTGCTGCGGGCCAATGATGGCGGTGAGTTTGAGCAAGACTGGCTTGCAGATGAGTTGGACTTTGATCACCTGCTGGAAGACCGCTCAACCGTCGTCATGAAAGACGGCACGCTGTTTCGTGTGTTTCGTCTGCGCGGCATGTCTTACGACACCATGAACTTTACCGAGTTGTCTTCTCTTGCCAATCAGCGCACCAACATTTTGCATCAGATTGGTGCAACCGGATCAGCGTTCCGGTTTGTCGCCGTCAAGCGCCTTAAAGATATTTCGTTTGACGCTGACTGGCCTTCACCGGCCTTGCGCGAAATTGGTAATGCGGAAAAAGAACTCTATAAACGGGCCTACTCCATGCACTGGTTTGTGGTGGTTGAGGCCAAGACTTATGAGACGCTGAGCAAGAACAGTAAAACGTTACTCTCTGGCTTTGAGAAGTACCAGATTGAGCCACTTGAAGCTGCAGCTAATCTCACAGACCATTGCGAACTCACCGCGTTCCTGACCTATCTCGTCTGCGGCGAGATGCCGAGCAACATCACGCGGGTGAGCCGGTCAATCAATGCAAACCTGCCTGTTTGCGATCTCATCATCAATAAAGACGGGACTGTCTTAACCCAGTCTCCGCTCAAGCATATTCATAAGACAATCGGTGTTCATGAGTACCCTGACAGTGTGTCAGGAATGATGATTTCCAAGATCCTCGCTTTACCTGCTGAGCTGGAAGTCACTCAAATATGCCTCCCGCTCAACACTGAAAAGACCATCATTGAATACACGCGCAAGAAGGCTGAGCAGCTCAACAGCTTCCTAACTTCAGCTTCTATGGTTGCTGAACTTAATGAAGCCACTGAAGCGCTGACCAATAACTCCAATGCGATGTTCCAAACCCAGCTGCAGTTCACTGTTCGGGCCAGATCCGAAGAAGAGCTGAACGAGGTGTTGGACCAGATCTCAGCCATCTTGAACACACGCCGCGTCAAGCATTCAGTTGAAACCGCACCAGCTGCAAACAGCTGGTTCAATCGCATGCCAGGACGAGACAAGCTCGTTAGAAAACTGCGATTGATGGATTACAACATCGCCGCGCTATGGCCGTTCCAGTATTCTCCGGAAGGCATGTACTCCTCGCCGTTTGGTGATCGTCCGCTGCGCCTCTTCAAGACGCCATCGGGCCAGAACTACGCCTTCCAGTTTCATATTGCAGACAAGCCTCAGGCCGCAGGCCATTACCTGATTTTTGCACCCACCGGTACTGGTAAGTCCACACTGATCATGCACCTGCTTGGCGGCATCGCCAAGTTTGCAGGGGTACGCAATTACGTCTTTGACAGTCTGGAAGGTGCGCGGTTCATGACTGAGGTTATGGGAGGCAAGTACCAGTCGTTTGATCAGCTTTCTCTCAATCCTCTTGATGGCGATTTAGCTGACAAAGCCACGCGCCAGCGGGCCGCGACCATGATCCGGATCATGTTGGGAGAACAGTACGCGCAAGAGATGGATGACCAGATCAACGATGTGCTGGATTTTGCCAGTGTTCTGGATCGCGGTGAGCGTACGTTCGACAACATTTACAAGACGGCATTCCCACCTGATACGGATATCAAGCGGGCTTTCTCAAGATGGGTCCATGATGAGCGGCAAGGAGAGGGGGCTTACAGCCACATCTTCAACGCACCTCATGACAGCATTCGCTCATTCCTTGAAACCAGCCATCTGGTTGGCATTGATATGACCGAGCCGCTCAAAGATCCGTTGCTTGGTCCAGCTCTGGTAACTCATGTATCCAGCGCCATTTATGAAGCTGCCAAGGTGAACCAGAGCGGCTTTTCCATCTTTGTAGATGAGGCCGCTAACCTTCTGCGTAACAAAGGCTTCCGTGATCTTGTCGGGCAGATGTTCATGGAATACCGCAAACTTGGCGGTGTTGTCGGGCTTGCTTTCCAGAACCCTGAAGCGCTCGTTGAATATGAGGGATCTGCCAAGATCATCAATAACGCGCCAAACCTCCTGTTCATGGCTGGTTGTGGTGGCAGTGAAAGTGCACTGGAGCCGTTCAATCTGAGCGATGATCAGATCGCATTTATTCGCGGTGAGACTGAGCTGCAGGGAGGCCGTCAGGTTCTTCTGGTCAGGCGCGATCTGGCGACTGGATACAATGAAAGTACCATCATTGATGTTGACCTATCCGGTCTTGGTGATGCGCTGCGCTTCTACCGCTCTGGCACCGGCCCGATGGCTGAACTTCAAAAAATTCAGGAAGTATGGGGGGAGCAATGGCTTTCTCACGTTTAATCGCAACTACCGCTTTATCGCTGTCATTGTGCCTTGCTGCTGGAAGCACTCATGCTGCCAAGCCTGTCATTGATGTGAAGGGGTTAAAGGCAGCAAAAGACCAGATTAGCGCTCTGAAAGAGCAGATTAAAACGCTCAAAGATCAGCTTGATGTGGTCAAGGATGTGCGTGCTGGCATTGACGACACGCTGAAAAGCATTGGTGAGGTCTCCAAGATCTCAATCCCATCCATCAACTTTGGAAACATCACCAGCCAGATCATGTCCGACAACTCCTGTCTGGTTCCTGACTTTGAAAGTCTGATGCCGGATGTGAGTTTTGATGAGATGGATATCGGCTCGCTCTGCTCACGCTCCGATGCCTATCAAAACGGATTGATAGCTGAACCTAAAGATCTGCAATCCCAGGACTGGGGGCAAAAGCGTGCCACAATCGCTGGCGTGCAAAAAGCGCGAGAGAACACGGTTGCTGATGCGTCTTTGAAAGGTCTGGCTCAGGCAGATATGGCGCAGGAAAATGCAGTTCAAACATTGAGTGCGGCCCAAGAGCTGAAAAGTGAAGGGGCAAAAGCCCAAACTGTCAACGAGCGCCTGCAGGTGCTCATCGAGGTCAATACTGCGCTGCTGCAAAGTCAGTCACAGACTAATCAGCTGCTTGCCCAGATCCTCAAAGTTTCTTCGGCTAAATCTATTCTGCAGGGTGTTCCGCTTGAGAGCGAGCTGGCTAAGAAAGACATGAAAAAGAAGGGAGGTTCTTCATGACCTCCCTGAGCTTATCGTCATCTTCAGTTGGTTTGCAGGTACTTCAGCGAGCCCTCTTTCTTGCGCCGCTCGTATGTGGTCTTAAAAAACGGATCAAGATCGGGTCTGCGCCAATTCGGAATGCGGCAGTCTTCCATTCTGAAGTTGTATCTTTTGGTGTTCCGCTCGCAATGGAATGTTTCGAACGCCCGCCAGTGTTCTGCATCAAACGGTACATCTTGCTCGAAAGAAATATTCCAAGACAAGCGCATCAACTCCAGATCGCGATACTTAGCGATGGCCTCTTGCTGGTCGCTCGCCAGAAAGACTTTTTTGTCAGATTCCACCCGAAATGCTTCTTCGACCTTTCCTCTTTTGAGAAACGGAACGTTTTTAACAGCAGCCTTTACACCCTGTTTGTAGGCGGTTTCAGCAGTTTTCTCCCACGCTTTGTAAGCGTCTTCGTGCTTTGCGAGTTCATTAGAAAGATCTTCGAAATTTTTCAGGTTGTTCCAGGCCCATTTTGCGTAGGTCGGATCAACAAAGTCCGAAGAATCTGTCCCCCAGATGTGGCGTGTAGGTGGAACAGCAGACCCATCCAAAGCAATGGAACTTTTCAGTTCGTCGAGGCTGATCTCGGCCTGAGCTTGTGCCGTGCCAGCAAGAAAGGTGAGTGCAATGAGTAGCGGTTGTGTCAGCTGCCAGGTCATTGAAGCGTACGTTAAAAATGGCGGTGACTTTGTAAATGGTTTCATGGATATAGCCTTTGAGCCTATGCTGGCAATTTTTGTGAGCCTAGCATGTTTATGGTCGGTATTCCAAGGGTTTAAGGTAGTTGCGGGTGCCGTAGATATCTGGTGGGTTGCCACTCAGTTCGTGTTCTTATTCTTCGGCTTTGGCGTACTGGTGGCCCTGCAATATGGCCTTGCAGGTCAGGTCTACGAAGTCACCTACAACGTCATGTTCGGCATCCCTGCAAGTATCATGGGTGGTGGAGGCGGAAGCAGTGCTGTAGTGGAGCTTGTCTCAGGCATAGAGACTACCTTCATGCGACCAATCAACATGGCAAAGTCCATGATGGATAGTGCAGGGTTCTTCGACAAGATTGGCTATGTGATCTTCACTGGTCTGATCATGTTGCCCTTTATCTTGATGATGATCGTGTTTGTGACACAGGTCGCCATTGGCCTCTTTCGCATCATGATCATTTGCCTCTTTGCTCCCTACATCGTCTCATTGAGTGCCTTCCCATGGGGGCGTGAGCAGATCATGAACGGTGTACGCACTTTGCTCGGAGCGATCATTACCCTTGTAGCTGTCACGCTGGTGTTCTCGCTCATAGTTAAAGGTGTTGAAAGTCTCGTCCCGTCCGGTGATGGCATTGGTACTGATCTGGGTAATGCAGACACGTGGTCAGCTTACATTGTTGTAATCCTCACTGCCTGGTCTGGCGTGGCGCTCATTCAGGAAGCAGTCAGCCTTGCAGGCACCATCGCGCAAGCCTCTCTCAATGCAGCAACTTCAGGCGCCATGATGCAAGGTGTTGGCAGTATGGCCAGCAGCTACATGAAAGGCGGCGGCATGGCCTTCAAGGCAGGCAAAGCCGCAATTGGCGTCACTAATGATGCTCTGGGCGATGCCGCCCATGACATGAGCTCAAAATACGGCTCAGGCCGCGCTCCCAAAAGTCAAGCAACCGATGCACTCAAGTCAGAGAAGTAAATTTCATGCGTAAAAGATTCATTCCATTCCTTTCGATTGTCTTGCTTCTGGCTGGGTGTCAGACCACCGAGATGCCCTATGAGCCGGTGAACACCGACGAAATGCGGCCCTCACCCTGCGCCTGTGTAGACCTTGAATATCAACCTCAAACCTTCGAGTGGGTCGATGCTGCACAAGCTTAAATTTGGCAAGAAAAAGAAAGCAGAGCCGGAGGCCACAGTTGAGGGCACGGCTTTGATAGAGGGTGGCGCACCTGAGGTAAGTGTTGCTGGTGAACGACCTGGGGCACATGAAGCTGTTCTAGACGCAGATCCATTTGCTTACAAAACAGCCCATCGCCGCATGGTGTCTTTGTTCAAGGTCTCAGTGTTCCTCAATGTGGTCACTGGCTTGGGACTAGCCACGGCATTGCAAGTTCTGGCAACAGCAATCCCTCTTAAGACAACAGAAGTGGCGCTCTTACGTGTTGATCCAGCTGATGACCGGATCTACCGCGTTGAGCCAATTTCTGTTGAAGTCGATGGTTTTGAGCTGATGCTTGAGAAGATGGCACGCCGCTATGTGGCGCAGATCCTTGCAATTGATGGCATCTCTCAAGGCGCACGGTTCAGGGAAGTTGCGACCTATTCAGATCCAGCGTTTTACCGTGACTTCCTGAAAGAGAACGAAGGCCGGATCGACCAAGCTATTGAAGATGGTCTTAATCGTTCCATCACCGTCGAGACGGCAAGCCAAGTCGATGCTTATGACGGTGTATATCAGTACTCCGTTGACTTCATCCAGACTGACAAGATCGGCAAGCAGCCCCCAGAGCAAAGCAAGCTTCGAGCATATCTGGAGATGACGACCCGTCCTCAAGAAGTCACGACCGTAGAGCGCTTCGAAAATCCCCTTGGTATCCGCATTTTGAAATTGGCTGTTCAGGAAAGGCCAACCACATGACGTCACGCATTTCTCTTTTTCTTGTAACGATGCTTGTTTCAAACACTGCTCTTGCGCAGACCGCGCTTAATCGTGGTCCTCAAACACCAAGCCAGCGCGTTGCGCAAGGCCAGCAGGTTGCATCTCAAAGTGTGACGGCCAGCGTGCCGCAAGATGCGCTCAAACAAGCTGCAGCACAGCGCCGTGGTGAGTTCGGTCAGATGAGCCGTACGACCGTTCCATTGGGCCAGATCCAGAAGGCCTGGGATAAGGCCGGTAAAGACAGCGGTGTTCATACTCAGGTTGATTGTGGTGCATGTGTTTACCGCGTGCGCCTTCGTGAGTTCATGCTCTCTGTCATCCAGCTTCCAGAAGACGTGAAGATTAAAAACGCTGATGTTGCTGATGCAAGTTTGTTCGATACGAAGGTGCGCACCGACAACACACTGGTGGTCAAGCCGCTGGCAGCAGGTGTTGATAGCTCGCTGCAGGTCTATGCTGAAGATGGCAGGGTCTACAGCTTCTATCTTCGTGCTGAGACGGTGAACTCAAAGCATGTTCCTGATCTCCTATTTAAGATCGAGGAGCCTCGTGTTGCGCAGTCAGCCTTTATCGAAGTGGCTGCAGGTGGACCACCAGCGCCGCTGATGAACATGCCCTACACACCAAAGTCAGGTGATGCTCAAAAGGTTGCCGGTGACTATGTGAAGAAGGCCAACATCGACCCGTCAAAACTGCGTGGTTGGGGAGAGTACAAGCTTTGGGGATCTGACAACTCTTTGAAGCCTGAAATGGTTCTGCGCGATGATCACTTCACCTACATTTTTTACGGTGACAAGTGGAAGGACATTGAGCTGCCGACCGCTTATGTGGTGGTTGATGGGATTGACGAGCTGGTCAATACCCGCGTGTCCGGAACGACCTATATCGTTGAAAATACGAGCAAACTGATCACTCTCAAATCTGGTCAGTCCTACATGTGTATCCAGTTCAAGGGTAACTAACATGAGTGTATGTGAGTTATTCCTTGCGGTAGGACTGAGCTTTGGCGGGGCATGTGAACCTGAGCCGGTTATTGCTCGGGGTTTGCCGCCAAGTGACGAGGGGGTGTTTGATTACAAACTCCCCCCAAAACCAAAGCCGGTGGCTCCGCCAGCACCACCGCCACCGCGTATCATTATGGCTCCTCCAATCGTCGTTGAAAGAGAAGTCAGCATCGATGCGCCGCCAAGAACGATCATCAAGAAAGAGTACATCACGGTCGAGAAGCTCAAAGAGCCTCCAAAGCCCAAAGAGCCAAGCCCGTTTGAACTAGAGCTGCAAGCAGCGCGAGCGGCCCGCTTTGGATCTCAGGAGTACATTACTTCAGAAGGCGTGCTGGC
The DNA here is from genome assembly GCF_001310815.1 of Pseudovibrio denitrificans JCM 12308. GTDB lineage: Bacteria > Pseudomonadota > Alphaproteobacteria > Rhizobiales > Stappiaceae > Pseudovibrio > Pseudovibrio denitrificans. The sequence goes on along the minus strand of NZ_BAZK01000031.1, from coordinate 10,743 downwards.
AAATGGCACAGAGGGCAATGTTCCTGGACTGGATGGCGGGCTGAAAGAGACAGCAGCGCTTAATGTGTCTCCTCCAGGATCTAGTGTTGCAGGATCATTAGCTGCACCACAAGGTATTGATCCGAAAAACAGCACCTACAAGGCGTCGGGCCGGATCTCCACCAGTGCGGTTGATAACAGCCGCATTGTGACTGCCGACCGCTACATCACCGGCATCATGGAAACCGGCATTAACAGCCAGCTTGCAGATGAGGGCACGGTCGTCATTCAGGTGAGCAGGGATGTTTACGGCTATCACGGGGCCAATCTCCTGGTTCCCAAGGGAAGCCGGATGATCTGCCGCTATGAGAGCGCGAAGAAGGTTGGACAGACCCGCATTGGCTTTAGTTGTGAGCGTGTTCTCATGGCGGAAAGCCGCGCTGAAATCTACCAGCTCAAAGCCAAGGTTGGCGATGCGCAGGGCTATGGCGGCATGTCCGGCCATGTCGATAATCGCTGGTGGGAGAAGTACGGCACCGCCGTGACCACCGTTGCCATTGGCGCGGCCGTTGAATCAGCGGTCACCATGGCGTCTACCTATGGTTTGAAAGGCTCCGACACAATCGCTTCAGCCCTGACAGGCATCTCGGAGAACGTTGGTGAGTTGTCGGCAAAGTTTATGGAAGACACGGTCAATTTGAGGCCGGTCATCCGTATTTCCCAGGGCACCAGAGTTCAGATCAGACCTGAATATGACTGGTACCTGGCTCCACCTACCAACAGTGATGAGGGTTATTTAGATGCGGAATATTTTAAGGCTTAGTCTGGTTGGAGCCTTGCTGCTGACAAGTTCAGTTGCAGGCCTCTCCCAAACTGCTTCACCGCCGTCTGCAGCTACGCAGGCAGCGCAGGCAGGCAAGCAAGGAACGAGTGCGGTAGAGGCCACCGCTGCACTTCGTGAAAAGCTGTTCGCCGTTGCTGTGAAGCAGACAACACCAATTTTTGAAGGCAAAGCAGTTGAGCTGGCCTTGCAGATCAAAAAGGCTCCTCAGTTCACTGCAGGGGTCAACAAAGACGAAGTGTCTGTATCAGGTGTGAGCGCAGAAGGCTTCTCCCAATACGTCATGCATGACGGGAAGAAGATCGGGCAAGCTGTGCTCACACGCCTGACGAAGGGCGAGAGTTATGTTGAGCTGAATGCAGAAAACTTCTCATCGCAGTTTGACGTTAATGAGGACGTGATCAATCCGGAAGAGACGCTTGATGTTTCCGGCAATGAAGAAGAGCTGATTGCAGCTTTGAAGAAGCTGAACTCAGATGAGGCACCTGAAGAAGACAAAGATAAATTGGGCGAGGAAAAGGAAGAGGGCTACCGCGATGTTGCCCGCGATGAGAACGGAGGTTCCGGATCTGGAAGCGGCCCATCTGGTGGTGGTGAAACTCCAGGTTCAAGCGGCTACGAGACACCAGAACGCAAGGACGTAGAAAAGGCTGAGACACCTGAAGAAGATCCCGAAGAGGTTCGCGTAACCTATGATGGATGTTCACCAGTCATCGACCGCAATCAGGGTCAGGTGCGCGTTCAGTCTAAGACGCAAACGCTCAAGAAAGGCATCGTTGTTGAGGAAAGTGCTTGTTCTGATAGCGGGACAAACTTCACGATCCAGAAGAGCGCTGCAACTTGTGAAGACAAGATTGATCTCAATGCTCGTATCGCAAAGCCTCAGTTCCTTGAGTACTACATCAATAGCCAGCAAGAGCGTATTCAGCTGTCTGACTGTCAGCCAGACCCAGACACAACGTTCCGGATCACAGAAGCCGATACCTGTCCGATTGATGTAAATCTGGAAGAGGGTAAGGCTTACGTTGAAACCTCGCTGGTCTACACCGATGGCAACAACAACCTTCAGACTGTTCGCACCTGTGAGCGTTCCGAAAGTGTTCAGCCAATCCAGATGACCCAAGTAACTGATGGTTGCTCAATCGTTCATGACTTTGGCAATGCTCTTTCAACTGAAATGGCGATGTGGATGTATGAGCGTGATGGTCAGTTCTTCCAGGCTTCTCCATGCACTCAGACTGATAAGACCTTCAAACATGAGAAGGTGTTCAAGAAGAATAGCGTCGATATCTGCCAAACTATGGTGGATCTGACAGGTCGCAGAGCAATCCCGCAGTATCGCACCGAGATTATGGTGGATGGTGCTGTGCAGTACATTGATCAGTGTACGCCTGATTCAAACACATCGATCAATATTCTTGCGACCAGTGAAGGGTGCATGAACCCTGCAGAGTTCAACCACGACATTGCTGCAGGCGTCTCATATGCCTTGAGCGCCACTATTATGAAAACCCGCTGCGTGTTTACGTTAACAGCTGTCAGCAGAGCAATACTGCTTACACCCATGACGTTGAGATCTCTTCTTGGAAGTACAACGACGAAAAGAAAGTCGCTCAGCCGCTTTCTGATGTGTCAATCAATGTCTCTGGTCAGGTCTATCCAATTGCTTCAAACATGCTGCTGCCAGGAGCTCCGGAAGTTGCCTACTTCTCTCTGGGTGAAGAAACAGAGCAAAATCCAGGTGGTCGTTATTTTGAAGGCTGTTACGGCTTCATTCCAACCAAGCTGACTGACATTTATGAGCGGCCAGATGGAACGCGGTATGAAATCGACAACGGTGCAGGAGCGCCTTACGAAGAAGGCTATCAGTGCAAATCAACCACTGAAGGCTGTATGACGCCAAACGACTTCATTCATGATTTTGCGGCTGGTTACTCCTTCGGTTTGCAGCGGTTCTACTACAACAATCCAGACCGCAATTACGTTGGTTCATGTGAGAAGGGCGATAAGACCTTCGAGCACAATGTACAGACAACCAGTTGGGTAAATAGCGATTCAAAGCTAAAGGCAAAGCCTCGTTCTGATGTTTGGATCAGGGTCGAAGGAAGCAATCACACCATCGCTTCTAATACGTTGCTGCCTAATGCTGAGTTTGTTGCCTACAACTTGATCAAAGAAGAGGAAGTTGCTCGCGCTGGGGATGCAACATTCAATGGCTGTATCAAGACCACTCCATCAAGCCTGATGAAAACGTATGAACGGCCAGATGGTTCTGAATACGTCAAAAATGCCGGTGCTGGAGCGGGGGTAGATAAAGACGTTTGCGTTCGTAAGACAGAGACAAAGAATGGCAGGAAGTACACAGAGTACAGTCCAAGTCCTGGACGTTGTGAACGTGTCTTTGCTCAGGAGATCTCTGTTCAGGAGTACAAAACTCGCGTGAAGACCACCTACCCAGATGGCAAGGTCGAGTACTCCAGTTGGTCTGATACGAAAAAGACAAAAACCGGCAAAGGCTATGGATGGAGAGTTGGTAGTGATTATCACAATGATCGCCGCTGCTAATCACCACTAAGTCTAGCTGAGTTGGCGGGCAGGGCTCCTGCCTGCCAACTCTCACTCAAACTGAAATTAAGACGTAAAGCCAACGGCTTGAAAGTAGCTCCCAGAGACAACTCTCAGGGTGAATGGGTAAGTCATGTCTGATGCACTGATAATGAAGCTTATGGAACCTTTAGCTGAGTTCTACAGCGATCCGAATGTAGTTGAGCTGCGCCAGATGCGCCCCGGTCAGCTCATTCTGGAACATCGCAAGTCAGACCTGCAGCAGATCGAGACGCCCAATATCGGCTTCAACCAGATCCGACGCATGTGTCAGGCGCTTGCCAACTACAACGGCCTGAAGTTTTCCGAAGATACAAACCCGAAGCTTTCCGTGTCGCTGCCTGAGCGCCACCGTTTTGAATGCTTGATCGGGCCAAGCACGCTTACCGGCCTTTCCATGGCAGTGCGTTGCAAACACCCTTACGAGGTCAAGTTTGAAGATCTGGGGCTTCGCCAGAAGATCATCGACTACATTGGTGAAGCCATGCACAAGCGCTGGAATATCGCGATATCCGGCTCCACCAACACGGGCAAAACAACATTCTTAAACAAGCTGCTTGGGCTCTTGCCTGTCCAAGAGCGTGTTGTGTCTTGCGAAGACACGCCGGAGCTGGAGGTTGAGCGCTTCTGGAATGGATCAGCACTGTTTGCATCTCGTGAAGCCTCTCAAGGGGCTGGCCTGCAAACCTGGCCGCAGCTGTTTGACCACAAAATGCGCATCTCTCCGGACCGCATTATCTTTTCTGAGATCTCTGTCCAAAATGCCTTTTCTGCTTTGAATGCGCTTAACACCGGTGCAAAGGGGTGGATGTGCACCATTCACGCCGACCGCGCTGAGATGGTGGTCGAGCGGTTTCAGAACAACATCGACATGTCAGGCATGAACCTGACAAAGCCAATCAGCGAGTACTTCGACACGCTGGTCGATGTGATCTTCCATATCACCCGATTTGACCGCGGGGTGCGTCACATCACCGATATCTACGAGGTCAAAAACAACCGTTACATCCTCAAAAACGGGAAACTTCAGTGATGCATGTATTTCCTCGCGTTGTTGCTCTCGTCTCTCTTTGTGTCTTCTTTAGCGTCACTTTTGGCGGATGGTATTACACGCTTGCGTTTGATCCTACCGACCTGAGTGGTGGAGGTGGCTCTACGCCTTTTATGTCCAGACCAAATCCCTTCCCAATGAGATCCTGATCCCGTTTGGTGGCGGTTTTGTTTCCATGATTGTGGTGATGGTTATTGGCCGCATCCTCATGGAGCGGGCGTCCAGCTCTACCGTCTCTGGAGAGCATGAATCTGCTTCCCTTCATGGCTCTGCGCGGTTTGCTGAGCCGGATGAGATCAAGAAGATGGGTCTGCTGCGCGGCAAAGGTGTTGTTGTTGGCGGACTGGAAGACAAGCTGAAGGGCACCACCATGCTTCGCCATGATGGGCCTGAACATGTTCTGGCATTCGCCCCAACCCGTTCTGGTAAGGGTGTTGGGGTGGTGATCCCTACTCTGCTCACCTGGCCTGGAAGCACCATAGTACTTGATATCAAGGGCGAGAACTACGCCAAGACCTCAGGCTGGCGTGCCTCACAAGGTCAAAACGTCTTTTACTTTGAACCTAGTGCTGAGGAAGGTTCAGCACGCTACAACCCGCTTCAGGAAATCCGTCTTGGCACAGATCACCAGATCGGTGACTGCATGAATGTTGCCAAGATGATCATCGACACCTCAGGCAAGGGACTAAAGGATTTTTGGGAGCAGGAGGGCTTTTCATGGCTCACCACTCCATTCTTCATGTGCTTTACCGTGTTCGCAATGAAGAAGAGCGCACAGCCAGTCTTGCGGATGTTTTGCAGTTCCTCTCTGTGGGCGACGATACAAACTCCGGTGATGCTGCAGAGCAGCTGGATGAGCTGGTTAAGGCCAAAGCCAAAGGCAAGAAAGACGAAGATGGTTTTGAAAAACTGCTTCTTGATATGGAAAGCTATGAGCATGGGAATGAGGGGGCAAACGACGAGGTAAGACGCGGAGCCAGCCGCATGCGCAAACGCGCAGCTAATGAACGCTCAGGGGTGTCGTCAACAGCAACTGCACAGCTTGCTATCTTCGCTGACCCAATCGTTGCTCGCAATACATCGGCCTGTGACTTCACCATTGAAGATCTTATGAATGCCGATCAGCCTACCAATGTCTATTTGGTTCTTTCACCGGCTGAAATTGGGCGCATGAAGGCGCTCATTCGTATCCTTCTCAATCAGATCCTCACCCGACTGACTGCAAAGATGTCTCACAATGAAGATGAGGCATTTTACAAGCACCGCATGCTCTTGATGCTCGATGAGTTTCCGCAGCTCGGCAAGCTGGAGATCTTTGAAAGCGCACTGGCCTTTATGGCTGGCTATGGTCTCAAAGCGTTCCTAATCACGCAGGACATTACCCAGCTTCAGGCAGCTTACACTCGTGAAGAGAGCATTATCTCCAACTGCCATGTGCGCATTGCCTACGCACCCAACAAGATTGAGACCGCACGTGTTCTTTCTGACATGAGCGGCAAGACAACGGTCGTGCAGAGAAAGCGTTCAGTGTCGAAGAATCTGGACAAAGCTTCAGCCAGTGTCTCTGAAAGTCTTTCAGAGGTGGCGCGTCCCCTAATGACTCCGGATGAATGCATGAACTTGCCAGGTCTGGAATATGACGAGGACGGCAAAGTCACAGGGCCAGGAAAGATGCTCATCTTTACCGCTGGCAAGCGAACCATCTACGGCCAGCAGTTCTTGTACTTCCAAGACGAAGAGATGAGGGATCGCTCAAAACTAAAGCCATCTGGCAACGTCAAAGACGGTGTTTTGATAACCCCTTCTAAACCTGCTCAGCCTGCACAGCTACCTGCGCAATCACCTGCAGATCCGGAGCAGGAAAAACAAGAACCAGAACAATCAGATGAACAGGATAAGGCCACCGCACAGCCTGAATCCGATCCGGTGTTAGCCCGTTTTATGAAGGCCGCTGAAGGCATTCAGCCAGAGGCCGCATCATGATTTTTAATCTCATTTTTTCTGTCATTTTGAACCTGCAGGAGAGACCGCATGCCCGCACTTGATAAGCAAGATCACCGCGCAAAAGAAGCCAATGATAATGGCCCAAAGGCCAAAACATCGAAGCAAAATCGGATCTACCTCGCCGTGCCATTTGAAGAAAACCAGAAGGCAAAGGAACTGGGTGCCAGATGGGATAGAGAGGCAAGCAGCTGGTACGCGCCAAGCGCAAAGGTGGCAGAGAAAACCAAGCAATGGTCCGTTGAAGGCAAAGCCCCTGCAGCAGAAGAAAAGCGAGATCCTGTGCAGGAGTTTAGCGATTGGATGCGTGCTCAAGGCATGGATCTGAAAGGCCATGCCATCATGGATGGCAAATGGCATCGCATCGCGATCATGGGAGAGAAAGCCAAGAATGCATCTTATCGCGGCCATCTGGATGCAGCCGTACCCAATGGCATGCTCAACAACTTCAAGGGCACTAAGTCGGAATGGAAGTTTGATGGGGTGAAGCTCTCAAAAGATGAAGTGGCAAAAGCCATAGAAGCTGGCAAAAAGGCTCAAAAGGAACGGGCGGACGAACTGAAGCAGGATCAGGAGAAGGCCGCTAAGACAGCCTTCGGGATCTGGAGCAATCTTACAAAGTGGGCGGAGCCTGAGAACTGCGATTATCTCAAGCGCAAGGATGTTCGCGGCTATGGCGTCAAGCTGGATAAAGATGGCCGTATGGTCGTGCCATTGCGCGATACAGATCTGCGCATCCATTCCTTGCAGTTTGTGGGTGAAGAAAAGCACTACCTGAAGAATGGCCGCAAGGAAGGCTTGTTCCATGCCATCGATCCAAAACGTTACCTGAGTGACAAAGACAAGCCTGGACTGGGCGATACAATTGTTTTTGCGGAAGGCTATGCGACAGGGGCTTCGGTTCATAAGTTTGTGCGCAAGCCAACCATTATCACGTTTGATGGCGGCAACCTGGTCAAGGTCGCCAAAGCCATGCGTGAAAAGTTCCCAGATGTAACCATGCTGTTTGCAGCTGATGACGACCATCACCTGCCTTTAAGAGAAATCCCTCTCGCCAACATGGGACAGGAGATGGCCCGTGAAGCAGCCGATGCGGTCGGCGGTTATGTGGTGTCCCCTCCCCTCACAAAAGCCGAAAAAGCCAAGGGGCTCACAGATTGGAATGATCTGGAGAAAGAGCGCGGCACGGACAAAGCCGCCTTCCAGTTTCTGATGCAAACCCGCAAGTCCCTTGATGCTGAAAAGATCAAGGAACAGGAGCTAAGTTGCTCCCCAAAAAAAGAAATGTCCCGTGATTTGGAGGTTGTATAATGAAGCCAATCAAGCGCCGCAAGCCTGAAGAAGAGATCCGCAAACCGTTCAAGATCCGGTTGCCCAAATGGCTTTGTGATGAAACTCGCAAAAAAGCGAAAGCGGCAAACGGCATGCCTCAATCGCACTACGTTGAATTTGTGTTGGTCAATGCCGCGCATCCTGACCCATCACGCATGACCGCCATTGATGAGCTGAAGAAAATCAACCACGACCAGGCGCGATTGGGCAACTTGTTAAATGCGGTTTTGACTGACCCAGATCTGAAATCGAAGTTTGCAGATATTGATGAGCTCATCGGTGAGATCCGCGACAGCCAGCAGACTATCAAGTCCAAAGTGCTGGCGCTGTAACGATGATTGCTCACAAGATTGCTCGTACGTCTGGAAAGAACTCTTTTAAAGCACTAGCTCGCTATGTGGCTGCAGCGAAGGAAGAGAATGAAAAGCTGGGAGATCTATGGATTGAGAACTGTACCTTTGCAACCTCATTAGAAGATCTGGATCATGCCATTGTCGAAATCGAGAACACGCAAGTTCACAACACTCGCGTTAAGAGCGACCGCTCCTACCATCTGGTGATCTCGTTTGCTGAAGGTGAGGTGCCGGAGAAGGATGTGCTGAAGGACATTGAAAAAGCCTTCGCAACAGAGCTGGGCTTTGAAGAGCACGAGCGCATCATTGCGACCCACATAAACACTGACAACTTTCATATGCACGTGGCGGTCAACCGTGTTCATCCAACAACCTATAAGGTCTGTACGCCGTATAGAGACTTTGAAACGCTTGAGCGTGTTCGTCTGGAGATGGAGAAAAAGCACGGCCTGACCCGCACCAATGCCAAGGGTGAGGCGCTTGATAAGAAGAATCCAAAGGCACGCGACTATGAGGCAAACACCTTTGAAGTCTCCTTCTCTACCTATGTGAAGGACTACCAAAGCGAGCTTTTGAAGATCCGCGAAAATGCAAAATCATGGGCAGAGCTTCATGAGGGCATTGCGGCTTACTCAGTGGAGTTGAAAAAACGTGGCAACGGTCTGGTGTTCAAGGAAATGGAAGGGCATCGCCTTGAGAAGGCAAGCAATGTCCATCGCGACTTTTCCAAGAAGGCTTTGGAAGATAAGTTCGGTCCTTATCGGGCACCGGAGAAAGATCTCAGTCAGGTTCAGGCCAAAGATCGCTACGAGCGCAGGCCTCTATACGACCGGCATCGGCAAACAGACCTTTGGGAGAAGTTCACAGATCAGCTGAGCAAACCCAAGCCTAGACACAGTTGGCGAGCATTCTTGAGAGATCAATCACAACTCAATCGTGCAGCTGTTGAAATGATGAAAGGTGAGGAAGCCATGCTGTCCTTGATGGGACTTGGCTCAAGACGACAACCAGGACTGCTGGAACAGCATCTGGGCATCAAGCTGAAGCAGAACAAGGTGCAAAAGAAAGTGGAGCTGGAGCGCTGATACAATGCAGCCACCCTGCCCTCATCGCCTGTAGGTGAACCAAAAACGCAAGGTGTTGCATCAGGCATAGAACACATCACCCTCAAGCAAGTTCTCGCCTGCGCCAGCCCAATCTTGCAAGAGATGATCAGGAATGCGCAGCGGAGCAATGATGTTGACTGGTTAGCTATAGTTGCGGCCGCCGAGCAGTCATCTCACTACCTCGGGATTTCGCAATTAGCCTTGAAGCAGGCCTGTGCGATTGTTGGAGTTACAGCTGCAGCAACGATTGTCATTGTGGCTGAGCGCAAAGGGGCAGATCCAGAAACGCCAAGGAGGCTTTTTGCGCGGTTGTCTTGCCAAGGCTGAACGCGAGCTGCACCTTCATAAATCTGATTTTGGCCTGTTGAGCAAGGCGAACCTCAATGAGTAGTCTGATGAGACGGTTACAAGTTTAATGAGCCAATTTTTTTGAAATGGGAGATTATATGTATGTTTTTAAAGTCTGCATTCGAATAGATAAAATGTCTTTATTACCCTCAGATTACGATTGCTCCTGTCGCTCGAGACAAAGTTAAACTTGCCTTACAATCGAACGTTAAACGGATAAATCTGATGCAGATAGAACATGTATAAAGCACCAAAGATTAAGCTTTGATGTGGATTAAGAAGAACGTCATTGGTCGACCTTGACGCTTGGCAAGCTTTGTATTTAGGGGACTGAAAGAGTAATCAGTGCCCCTTTTTTTGATAAAGATGACTTTATTCATTGGTCAACATCTATCATCATTATCAGCTCTATGGGTTATAGTATCTGAAGTATTTCTCTGAGAAATATACTTCCAATTTGAATATAACACTGCGCCTATCGGATTTGTTTTTTTGTCTCTCGAGTATGTTTTGAAAAGGTTTGTTATTGTGAATGTAGCTGTTTGACAACGCGACTGTCTTTTGACTGCAATTGCTTTGTAGGGGCCATTATTGAATGGGCCTTTGTTAGACTGAGTTCTGTTCTTATTCTTGTCTTCTAAGTATCCCCAACCTGCATTATGGCTTGAGAATTTCACACTTATCCAGCGTTCTTCAAGTTCCCGACGATAAGTACATTTATCGCCCTCAGAGTGAGGTGTTCCGAAGCCGTTTTCGCGAACGTAGGTTGCGCCAGTTTTGTAGCGGTAGGTTTCCTCTCGAACGGTCTTCAGATAGGAGATACAGCCTTCATAATACCGGGTGCTTTGTCGAGGGACTTCATGGGTTGAAATGTGTGTGTAGGCTGAGGACGCAGAGACAAACTCAAAATTGCTTGCCTTCAAATCGGCTTTGCGAGTGTTTCTGAGTGTTACTGTGTTGCTGTCATTGAGTTTGATGACCAGATTGCCACTTTGCTGTGTGGCATTGCGCATGAGGTGGTCGAAGTTTGCAAAGATAAGCTTGTCGAAGCGCGCTTTGTCACCGAAGCCAAAGCCATGCTCAAAATCTTCAATCACATCGCGGCCGAAGAATGGACCTTCAAAGATG
>NZ_BAZK01000030.1 GCF_001310815.1 Pseudovibrio denitrificans JCM 12308 | reverse complement strand
TGCACCTCAAGACCGGCGCCTCAGTGGCCCGCCCCGTTGGCGTGAAGCGGGTTATAGGCATATGAGCTGGTGCTGTCAACGAGGCTGAAGACAAAACTTCAAAATTTTCACAGGACTGGGGAAACTTTTTCAATAATCGCAAGTCCTGTATTTATATGGTGCGTAAAATCGCATTTTGAACGGCAAAATCATTATTTTCTCGCCAATTCGATTTTTTCTATAATTTTTCAGAGTATCAGCGACAAAATCCAGCCGTATTTTTCTTTCATCAGTTGTTCCCGTCTTCAGCATTGTCTATCAATCGTAACTATGTGATGCGGACATCTGCTGCAGATGGCCTCTCTGCCGATTTGGGGAAAGATAAGTAGCTCGATGAATTCTGGTAGGTTCCATACTAATGGAAGGCCTTCCGTCAATCTTGGCAATGAACCAGCTTGATGGTGGATAGCCTTGCAAGTTCGTCTGACCAGCCTGCGCGACTAAACGGTCGCTGGCTGATTGGAACGATCCTCACCGGCATGACATCTATGGTGTTAATGGGCGGCGCTCTGATGGCAGCTCTTGATGGCCAGTATACTTATAAGACAGCCAAAGCCCCTGCGAGCAACGCGGCAGATCTGACACCACAGCGTAATACCAGCGGAAAAGGCGATCGCCTGACCTCCGCGACCGACGGTTTCTCCAATCGCCAGATTATTGAAGTGAACACCGTGACCCGCAGCGAAGGCCGCGATCACGTGAAAGCCAAGCCGTATGCACTCGTCAGCGCAAGCCTGGAGAGCTTCAAGAAACAGGAAACCGCCGCAGACATTCCGCCATTTGATCCTATTACTATGTATCAGGGTGAACAGGTGGCTCCGCTGCAAGTTGCCAGTGACGCGATCTATGGCGCGGACATTGAGGCGAAGTCTCTATCTCTCAGCGCGATTTCCCACTGGAAGCAATGAGCATGGTCGCTCTTCCCGATCATAAGGAAGAGGCTGTTCAGCAACAGGTAAAGAAGGCAGCGATGTTCATGCTGGATAACTCCACGGACATTGCGGCTATCCCGAGCGTGGAAGACATCAACGCCGGCTTTGCCCCTCTTTCAGAACAGTCATTTGAAAACATCGAAGTTCGTATTACCGAAGAAAACGTCTCCTTCCAGCCGAAATCCCGCAAAACCACTCAGGCCAATCAGATCGAAGAACGCATTGTTCCGATCCTGACCCAGACTGACTTTATTGACATTCTGCTGGATGGTGAAGCGTCCGAGACAGAAGCGGAAGGCTACATCAAGGCGTTTACAGATAACTTCGGCATCGACTCCATTAAAGCCGGCCAGATTTTCCGCCTCTCTCTGAACACTGATCAGATCGAAGAGGACGACGGAATTCTCGTGCGCGTCAGTATCTATGAAGATCAGCGCCATGTCGGCACCATCGCACGAAATGATGAAGGCGAGTTTGTTGTCGCACCAGAGCCAACCACACAGATGGCAGCGGATGCGTTCAACTCGCAGCAGCAGAATTCAGTTGGCCCACGCGCCACATATTATGACTCGATCTACCAGACCGGCCTTGATAACGAAGTTCCATCCTCTCTTATTAAAGAGCTGATCCGCATCTATTCTTATAGTGTGGACTTCAATGCATCCGTGAAGAGCGGCGACGAGATGAGCGTCTTCTATGGTCTGGATGCAGACCAAAACACCGGCGCCTCAGAGATTCTCTATACCTCGATCACCGTGAATGGCCGCAGCCACCGTTTCTACCGCTTCCGCACACCAGATGATGGTGTTGTCGACTACTATGACGAGAACGGTCAAAGCGCGAAGCAGTTCCTGCTCCGCAAGCCAATCGCAGCAGGCCGCTTTACCTCCGGCTTCGGTATGCGCCGTCACCCTGTTCTGAAAACCCGCCGTCTCCATACAGGCACGGACTGGGCAGCTCCACGCGGCACCGCAATCTTTGCAGCGGGCGATGGTGTTATTCAGAAAGCCGCATGGTCTGGCGGATACGGCAAGCGTGTTGAGATCAAACACGCCAACGGTTACGTCACCACCTATAACCACATGACCCGCTTTGCCACTGGCATTCAAAAAGGCCAGCGCATCAGACAGGGTACGGTTATCGGCTACGTCGGCACCACAGGCCTCTCCACCGGTAACCACCTCCACTATGAGGTGAAGGTGAATGGCCGCTTCGTAAACTCACTGAAGATTAAGGTGCCACAGGGCCGTGTTCTCGAAGCGCAAGTGCTTGAAAACTTCAAGCGCGAACGGGATCGCATCAACGCTCTGATGGAAACTGGCCGTCCAAGCCAACGCGTCGCTTCACTGCGAAACTAAGTTTTGCAGTGAGCCACCTGCTTCAGGATCAAATCCACCACATCAGCTGGCTGCTTATCAGAGATGTCAAGCGTCAGCTCATTCTCATGATTGGGCTTGAGCACGGTGGAGTTCCGCACCGCATAGCGTGACCGTTCCGGATCCATACTTTTCAATCGCAGAGCCCGCTCCGGAGAAACCACGCGTTTGGCGATCTCATCCTCATTACAAAGCAGTCTGACAGGCAAAAACCGGGCCTTTCTCCGTTGAGCTGTTTCCCGAATAGCCTCATAGATCTGCCGATCACCGGCATCATCCTCAAAACCTTCATGCGTAAAGATGTAACTTGCATGAGGTGCGCCAAGTGTCGCCACAGTCTCCAGCACCGCGTCTCGCACTTTGTCGATCTGCCTCCAAACACCTTCCGGGTAAGGTGTCAGCCGATCATGATCGAGCAATCCAAAAATCGGATTGTTGATCCATTGATTGTCGACGACTTTGGCGCTTGTAGCCTCAGCCAGTGCCCGGGCAATTGTTAGCTTTCCGGTTCCAGCAAAGCCAACCAGATAAATAAGTACATTTTCCAAATTCAAATCCTCAGGCTCAAAAGCCCAAACACATCAGCGAGAGGCTAAAACACTCCCAACCTTCTGACGCTTCTGCAGCAAAATCAAAACAAACCAAAGATAAGCACCGGTCTCCAAAACCCTCTGCAGCAGACCGCTCAAAGAAGTTTCCAGCATCAGGCTCAGGAACAATGCGAATAAAACCAATCCTGGAACAAACCAGTAAGACCACCCTTCTTGTGCGCGGGCAAGCAGACACAGCCCGACAACAGCACAAAAATAAGCAAATAAGCCAGCAGCGGAATGGATCAGCTGGCTTTGGCTCGGGTCAGCCATCCTGCATTCAAAATCACAGGGAAAGAGCGCGGCAAGACCAATGAAAAGCGGATAGCCTGCGAAAACCACCAGAGCGACACGTTCTGCCCTGCTCCGCATCAGATCAATAAAGCAGATGATGAAGCTCGGCAGCAGCAGAAGCTCAACCGCCAGGAAGCCCCAGAAGTTGACGGTTGGTCCGTGCGGAGCTCCCGTTGCACCAAGAACACTCATGAAATGAGAGATATGGCTGTACCCCGGATAGAACTGGGCGCCAATCGCCACCGTAGCCACGAGCCAGAGATAGCTCATCGCCACAAATAAGAGTGCAATATCAGCTTTTCTCATATCCGCCGCCCGCAAGATGCCCGTCTTCATCCAGCAGAACTAAACACTAAAAACAGATAATCGAAAAGGTACGGATGTCATCTGCCAAGGTAGATAGCAAAAAGGGCCGGAAAATCCGGCCCTTGTCTTCAATTCACAGAGTGGCTCATCAAGCCCTGTCGAACACCAGTCGATCAGACCCGTTAGAGACTTTGATCGTCTGCCCGTCAGAGATGGAACCAGCCAACAACATTTCTGCCAGTGGATCCTGTACCTGTTTCTGGATAACGCGTTTGAGCGGTCGGGCACCGTAAGTTGGGTCATAGCCCTTCTCGGCAAGCCAACCCATTGCACCATCATCCAGATCCAGAACCATCTTCCGGTCATCCAGCAGCTTTTGCAGACGCGTCAGCTGAATTTCGACGATCTTGGACATCTGAGTACGCTGCAAGCGGTGGAACAGAATGATTTCATCCAGTCGGTTCAGGAACTCAGGACGGAAATGCGCTTTCACAGCATCCATCACCGGACCACGAACAGCCTCAGCATCTTCACCCTCGCCCTGAGCTGCGAGGAACTCAGCACCAAGGTTCGAGGTCATGATGATCAGCGTATTGCGGAAGTCCACGGTACGGCCCTGCCCGTCTGTCAGACGGCCATCATCCAGCACCTGAAGCAGAACGTTGAACACATCACCATGTGCTTTTTCTACTTCGTCAAACAGAACGACCTGATATGGCCGGCGACGAACCGCTTCTGTCAGCACACCACCTTCTTCATAGCCAACATAGCCTGGAGGTGCACCAATCAGACGCGCAACGCTGTGCTTTTCCATGAACTCGGACATGTCCACACGCACCATCGCCGTCTCATCATCAAACAGATAGCTGGCAAGTGCCTTGGTCAGTTCCGTTTTACCAACACCGGTTGGGCCGAGGAACATGAACGAACCGATAGGTCTGTTTGGATCCTGCAAACCAGCACGGGAGCGGCGAACAGCGGTGGAAACCGCATGAACAGCTTCCTGCTGGCCAACAACACGTTTGGCAAGCTCGTCTTCCATACGAAGCAGCTTTTCACGCTCACCTTCCAGCATCTTGTCGATCGGAATACCGGTCCAGCGAGAAACAACCTGTGCAATGCTTTCGCTGCTGACGGTCTCATTAAGCATGGTGTTGTCAACATCCTCAGCAGTCTGAGCGTTTGCCAGCTTCTTCTCCAGATCAGGAATAACGCCGTAGCTCAGCTCACCAGCACGCGCCAGATTGCCAACACGTTGGGCCTGCTCCAGTTCAGTGCGGGCTTCATCCAACTGCTCTTTGATCTTCTGCTCACCGCTCAGCTTATCTTTTTCAGCTTGCCAGCGCTGTGTCAGGGCATTGGATTCCTCTTCCAGATCAACCAGCTCTTTTTCAAGACGCTGCAAGCGATCTTTCGTGGCCTCATCATCCTCTTTCTTCAGCGCTTCCCGCTCAATCTTCAGCTGAATAATCCGGCGGTCCAGCTCATCCAGCTCTTCCGGCTTGGAATCCACCTGCATGCGCAGGCGGCTGGCGGCCTCATCAACAAGGTCGATGGCCTTATCCGGCAGGAAGCGGTCTGTGATGTAGCGGTTCGACAGCGTTGCTGCGGAAACAATCGCGCTATCGGAGATGCGCACACCATGGTGAAGCTCATACTTCTCCTTGATACCACGCAGAATAGAAATGGTGTCTTCAACCGTTGGCTCACTTACAAACACAGGTTGGAAACGACGGGCCAATGCCGCGTCTTTTTCAACGTGCTTGCGGTACTCATCCAGCGTGGTCGCACCAACACAGTGCAACTCACCGCGAGCCAGAGCAGGCTTGAGCAGGTTGGAAGCGTCCATCGCTCCGTCTGTCTTACCAGCACCAACAAGCGTATGCATTTCGTCGATGAACAGGATGATCCCGCCATCAGCGGCCTGCACTTCATTCAGAACACCCTTCAGGCGCTCTTCAAATTCACCACGATATTTCGCACCAGCAATCAGCGCGCCCATATCAAGCGCCAGCAGCTGCTTATCTTTCAGGCTTTCCGGCACATCGCCATTGACGATACGCAGTGCCAAGCCTTCCGCAATAGCGGTTTTACCAACACCCGGCTCACCAATCAGAACTGGATTGTTCTTGGTACGGCGGGAAAGAACCTGAATAGCGCGGCGAATTTCTTCATCTCGACCAATCACAGGGTCGAGCTTGCCTTCGCGCGCAGCTTCAGTCAGATCCTGAGCGAACTTCTTCAGCGCATCAAACTGGTTTTCAGCAGAAGCCGAGTCAGCCGTACGTCCTTTACGAAGCTCATTGATCACTTCGTTCAGCGCATTTGGCGTAACACCAGCCTGTGCCAGCGCTTTACCTGCTTTGCTGTCCTTATCCATGGCCAGCGCCAGCAGCAGACGTTCCACGGTGACGAAGCTGTCACCCGCTTTCTCCGCAATCTTCTGCGCTTGCTCAAAAAGACGTGCTGTTTCAGGTGCCAGATACAGCTGTCCGTTGCCGCCACTTACTTTTGGCAGCGCTGCCAGATCAGTCTCGATCTGCAGACGAACATCCTGAACACGACCACCAGCCCGCTCAATAAGACCAGCCGCCATGCCTTCGCTGTCATCCAGCAAGACCTTCAAAATATGTGCGGGAGTAAACTGTTGATGCCCTTGTCCCAGAGCGTATGTTTGCGCAGACTGAATGAACCCACGCGCACGGTCGGTGTATTTTTCAAAGTCCATATATAACTCCTATGTGCCGTGTCACCCGAAGCATGACGAAGCATTTTGGGAGGATCCGAGCCTCATAAAGAGCACCCGAAGCAGGAGACTTCCTCCTGCACTCTTCATATAGTGGTTCAAACTGCCGACAAAAGAGGGCGCTCGCAAGATCTTGCCACAATCCTTTGTTTCTCATAGTTTCCACCAGCTTAAACAACGGAATTTAATATGACTTTTTCGCCTGCGCATATCACCGCACTCGCAACACATCCAGTTAAAGGCCTCACGGCACACCCACTTCAGACGGCAACTGTAGAAGCTGGAGCTGTCTTCCCGCTGGATCGTGCCTACGCTATCGAAAACGGCCCATGCGGTTTTGATCCTGCAGCGCCAAAACACATTTCCAAAAGCAAATTTCTCGTGCTGGTCCGCTACGAAGACGTAGCCCAGGTCAAATGCACCTATGATCTGGAAAACAAAAGCATCACTCTTTCCAAGCCCAGTGAGGATGACGTCACCCTCTCGCTGGAAACCGCCGAAGGACAGGAAGCTCTCGCCGCTTACTTCACTGCGCACATGGGTGATAAAGCAGCTGGCCCACTGAAAGTCCGTCACGCAGACGACCACGCCTTCACCGACACCGCCGAAAACTTCGTGCATGTTGTGAACCTGGCCAGCGTCAAAGCTCTTTCCGAGACCATGGGCGTCGAGATCGACCCAAAACGCTTCCGCGCGAACATCTATGTGGAAGGCCTGCCAGCCTACGAAGAGTTCAACTGGGCCGACAAAAAGATCCGCTCAAGCTCCGGTGTTGAGTTCAAATTTGCCAAACGCACCCGCCGCTGTGCAGCTGTTGACGTCAACCCAACCACTGCAGAGCGCGACACCAACATCAACAAGACCCTCTACGACACTCTGGGCCACATGGACGTTGGCATCTACCTGGAAGTGCTCAACAACGGCACCCTCTCCGTCGGAGATACGCTGATCGTGGAATAAGCCCACGCAAGCTGGCCATATAGCAAAAAGAAAACCCCGCCTTGTGAGCGGGGTTTTTCGTGAAAATCCGAAATCGGTAAAGAGACTAGTGCATCCTCAGATGCTTAGCTTTCACCGTCTCCGGTTGTTTCCAATGCCGCTGGAGCTGGTGCATCCTCTGCAGGAACACGAGCTGCGCGGGTGCGCTGCGTGCGAGCTGCACGTGGAGTACGTGCACGAGGCGTACGGCGTGGCTTAGGAGCTGCCGTTTCATCCTCACCACCTTCAGCCGCTTCAGCAGGAGCTGCTGCACTTGCAGAAGAAGGCGTACGGCGAACACCGCGACCACGAGTGCCACGAACGCGGCGGCGTGGTTTGTCGTCTTCTTCATCACCTGCAGCAGGTGCCTCAGCAGCTTCAGCATTCTCTTCAACCACTGGGGAAGCTTCGATAAACGGCTGAGGCGTATCAAGGCCAATCACAGGCTGCGTGCTTGCAACAGCAACATCCTGCTCTTCGCTTGCCGCCGCACCGTTTGGCGCTTCAACAACAGCTGGTGCAGCTTCTTCTTCTGCGCGAGCAGAAGGAGCAGCACTTTGAGAGTTCTGGGGTTGAGCAGCAGCGACGATACGCTGGTAATGCTCAGCATGCTGATAGTAGTTTTCGGAGGTTACACGGTCTCCGGAGGCCTGAGCATCACGCGCAAGTTGCTGGTACTTTTCAGCAATATGCAATGCGGTACCTCGGATTTTAACATCCGGTCCATTTGACTCATAAGTACGTGTCAATGGATTTGGAGCCTTACGCCCCCGCCCACGCATGCGCTTGTTATTCTGATTTCCTGGTCTCATTCTGCCGTTAACTTTCCGGAATAGCAATCGAACCTACAGCGAGGTTCATGGGAGTAAGTTCTCCCGGATTCCAAATGCCGTTAATAAGCTTGCATGTTGATTAAGCCAAAGGCCACCAACATCGAAATGCAATCGCATTCGATCATATAACTGCTTCAATGCGATATCCGACATCCGATAGCAGCAATACAAATGCATTGCTCTCTCAGTTCTACGATACGAGGGGTCGCTCAACTATCTGCTTTGAAACTATCAACCGACGTCTCTGCCAGGCTCGTCTCACTGTCAGTGAGTGCCCATCCCCATCGTTTTCAGCTGTTAGCTGGTATCGCTTGTCGGCGAGATGAAACTATCTCGTTCCGACGTATTTTCCAAGGGCTTTTTTCCAGATTATTGAATTCTTCGCCAATCATGGAAAAACTACAACAATGACCCTTGGTTGACCGGCCAGATCATGCTCACAACGAACCTCCAGCCCCACAAGTTCCCTTGCAAGAGTTGAAAGTTCCTCCGCTTGATCAAACCCGATCTCCATTAGGAGTCCACTATTTCTCTTAAGAACTCGTTTAGCGTTACCTATCAATTCTTTATAGGCAGTAAGTCCATCGTCTCCACCATCCAGTGCCAGCATCGGGTCATGCTGTTTCACTTCATGGCTCAGCCTTCAATCACAGCGCTGCGGATGTACGGCGGGTTACTCACAACAAAATCAAAAGTCCCGTTCAACGCATCCAGATAAGAACCCCGAACAGGGATAAAACGGCTTTTAAATCCGTTATTTGCTGCGTTTTGTCGCGCAGTCTCCAATGCCTCTTCGCTGATATCAACAGCAACACAAATTGCATTGGGCAACTCACTCAGTAGAGCAATTGCGATGGCACCAGTTCCGGTTCCGATATCCGCAAACACCCATGGCTTATCAAAACCACCATTGGTCTGACAAAATGCCAGTGTCGCCTCAACCAGCGTCTCTGTATCAGGACGCGGCTCCAGTGTTGCCTGTGAAAGAGAAAATTCCAGCCCCCAGAATTCACGCTTACCCAGAATGCGCCCAACCGGTTTACCAGCCAGCCGTTCTTCCGCATATCGCGTGATAACCGTAAGCACTTCTGTCGAGATCTCACGATCATATTCCAGAACCAGATTACGCGGCTCAATACCAAGAGCTTCAGCCGTCAGTACCCGTGCATCCAGATCAGCTTCTGCCAGACCCGCATCACGAAACAGGCTTCGCACCGCAAGGTACAAAGCCTGCACATTTCTGAGCTCAACGTTTTCAAAGATGCCGGACATTAAAGCCCTTCAGCAGCAAGCAGGTTCGCCTGATGGTCCATAATCAGAGCATCAATAACTTCACCTGTCGCTTCACCGGCCATCATCTGATCCAGCTTGTACAGGGTCAGGCCGATACGGTGATCCGTCACGCGCCCCTGCGGGAAGTTATAGGTACGAATGCGCTCGGAGCGGTCACCGGAACCAACCTGAACACGGCGGGCTTCAGTTCGCTCATTCGCAGCACGCTCGCGCTCAACATCATAGATCTTCGCACGCAGCAGCTTCATTGCGCGGTCTTTGTTCTTGTGCTGAGAACGCTCGTCCTGCACGGCTACCACAATACCAGTCGGGTTGTGCGTAATACGAACAGCAGAGTCAGTAGTGTTCACGTGCTGACCACCTGCACCCGATGCACGATAGGTATCGATGCGCAGATCAGCTGGGTTGATGTCCACATCCACTTCTTCCGCCTGCGGAAGCACAGCAACGGTCGCCGCTGATGTGTGAATACGGCCACCAGATTCTGTTTCAGGAACACGCTGTACGCGGTGAACACCGGACTCAAACTTCAGTTTACCGAAAACTTCCTGACCAGTGACCGCAGCAACAATCTCCTTAAAGCCACCCATATCCCCTTCTGAAGAGGACATGACTTCAACCTTCCAACCATTGTTGTCAGCAAAGCGCTGATACATGCGGAACAGGTCGCCTGCAAAAAGCGCAGCTTCGTCACCACCGGTACCAGCGCGCACTTCAAGAATAACGTCGTGAGAGTCAGCTTTATCTTTTGGCAGAAGGCCGATACGAACCTTCTGTGTCAGATCTTCAATCACTTCCGCAAGCTCGTCGCGCTCAAGCTGCGCGAGCTCTTTCATCTCTGCATCGCTTTCAGGATCAGACAGCAGTGCCTCAGCACCTTCCAGATCACCTTCAGCTTTACGCAGATCACGGATGGATTTCACAATCGGCTCAAGTTCCGCGTAGTCCCGAGACAGCTTGATGTAAACCTCTGGCGCAGGACCAGATGCCATCTCAGCCTCAATACCTTCAAAGCGTGCTAGCAGTGTATCTAGTTTTTCTGGTGCCAGCATTTCGCGGCAACTCCTCAAGCGTTCGTCAGCTAAGCAAAAGGCACAACAGCCTCTAAGGTCTGCGGCAATTTAAATTTGCGCTGCTTATACAGGAATATTGTTTTCGGATGCAAAGTTCGAAAGGAACTCGCGAATATCTTCCGACCCTTTACCCGCTTCCAGCTGTTTCAGCAACTCTTCTGAAAGTGCTGATAGATCCAAAGAGCGTAACATCGCCTTAACAGGACCAATGGAAGCCGGAGACATGGAAAGGTTTCTATAGCCGATCGCCAACAGAGCCATCGCAGCAAGCGGCTGGCCACCAAGTTCACCACACAGGGTCACTGGTGTATCCATCTTGTCGCCGACAACGACAATCTTGCGCAAGGCCCGCAGGAAGCTTGGAGACAGCGCTTCAAAACGCTCCGCCACCAGCGTGTTTCCGCGATCAACTGCATAGAAGAACTGGAACAGGTCATTCGAACCAACGGAGACGAAGTCTACTTCTTTGTAAATCTCTTCAAGCTGGTAAAGCAGTGCCGGAACTTCCAACATCACACCAAGCTTCAGCTCTTTTGGCGTATCGTGACCGTGCTGACGCAGATGCTTGAGCTCACGCTCAACGTAATCCCGCGCCTGCTGGAATTCAGCAACATCCGCCACCATTGGGAACATAATGCGTAAAGAGCGCCCTGCCCCTGCATGCAGCATAGCTCTGATCTGGGTGCGCAGCAGGCCCGGACGATCCAGTCCGAAACGAATTGCGCGCCAACCCATAGCCGGGTTCTCTTCTTGCGCAAGACGCAGATACGGCAGAACCTTATCACCACCAATATCCAGAGAACGGAATGTCACCGGCTTGTCGCCAGCCGCATCCAGAACCTTGGAGTACAGCGAGTGCTGCTCCTGCATTCTTGGGAAGGCTGAAGCAACCATGAACTGAAGTTCGGTACGGAACAGACCAACGCCATCCGCACCCGCATCTTCCATGCTCGGCAAGTCAACAAGTAGACCAGCATTCAGCTGAAGCTTAACGTCCACACCGTCTTTGGTAACGGTCGGCTCATCACGAAGCTGGCGATAAATTTCCTGACGCTTGGAGCGCAAGCGAACCTTGTCTGCAAATGCCTGTTCAACATCATTTGCCGGACGCAGGAAGATCTGACCGATCTCACCATCTACGATGATGGCATCAGTCGCTTCCACCAAGGAAACAATGTCTTCAACCTGACCAACTGTTGGAATGCCAAGAGCACGGGCAACAATAGTCACGTGACTGGTCGGGCCGCTCTCTTCCAGAACCAGACCTCGAATACGGTCGCGGTCATAATCCAGCAGCTCAGCAGCGCCCATGTTGCGCGCAATGATGATTGCGTCTTTCGGCAGATCATCTTCGCCGCTGTGGTTCTTACCCATCAGCTCACGAATGAGGCGGTGCGCAAGATCATCCAGATCATGCAGGCGCTCACGCAGGTAAGGATCGGTCTGCCGGAGCATCTGAGCGCGTGTATCGCTCTGAACTTTCTCAACAGCAGCTTCCGCCGTCAAACCATTGCGGATCGCTTCATCAATCTTCCGGATCCAGCCACGGTCATAGGCAAACATCCGGTAAGCTTCCAGAACCTCACGGTGTTCACCGTGCTGGGAAAACTCACCACTGGCCAACATGTGGTCCAGAGATTGGCGCAGACGCGTGACGGATTCTTCAAGACGCTTTTTTTCAGTATCCGCGTCTTCGGCAATCAAATTGGTGATAACAACGCGTGGCTCATGCAAAACAACATGGCCAAGGCCAATGCCATCAGCAAGGGCAACACCCTTCAGATGCATCGGACGGATCACATCAATTGTTGTGCCTTGCTGCGCAATTGCTTCAAGCTCACCAGCCGCGACCATCTCAGCGATAACCATCGCTGTGGTCTGCAGGGCTTCCACTTCATCTTCGAAGTAAGTCCGGTGGTCTTTGTTCTGAACAACAAGCACGCCAAGCGTACGTCCTGCACGCAGGATCGGCACACCAAGGAAGGAGTTGTAATTTTCTTCGCCCGTTTCCGGACGATAAGCAAACGCTGGATGCGCCTGCGCATTTGGTAGGTTCAGCGGTCTAGCATCAGAGGAAATCAAACCAACAAGACCCTCACCGACCTTCAGAGAAGTCTGGTGAACCGCGTCCTTATTCAGGCCCTCTGTCGCATACAGCTCAAGAACCCCATCCGCGCGCAAGATGTACACGGAACACACTTCCGCAACCACATTTGCCGCGATCAGACGTACAATCTTGTCGAGCCGTTCCTGCGCATTAATCGGCTCCGCCATAACTTCACGAAGCTTACGGAGGAGTACGCGCGGTCCGGCCAAGCTGCTGCGCATGCTCCGCCCTACCTATAATTCTGCTGGCCTTTTTAACAGGCCACGTTGTGCCTTGGAAGTTGTCCAAGACACAACAATATTCTCGACAGTAGGAAACCTAGCCGTCAAGTCCGTATAGCGAATGGAGAGTACGAACCGCAAGTTCCGTATACGCGGAATCGATCAGAACAGAGATTTTAATCTCAGATGTCGTAATCGCGCGGATGTTAATCCCCTTCTTAGCCAGGCCTTCAAAACACTGGGCTGCAACACCGGCATGCGAACGCATACCCATGCCGATTACGGAAACTTTTACAACATCAGTAGCGCCTTCGATATTCTCGAAGCCGATTTCCTCGACGTTCTCCTCAATTACCTTGCGCGCACGCTCGTAATCGCTCTCTGGAACGGTAAAGGTGATATCGGTCGTCTTCCCATCTGGAGAGATGTTCTGAACGATCATGTCTACGTTGATGTTGCCTTCGGCCAACGGGCCAAATACTCTGGACGCAATGCCAGGTTTGTCAGCAACGTTGCGGATAGAAATCTGTGCTTCGTCTTTTGAGTAAGCGATGCCAGTGACGACTTGTTGTTCCAAAATCTCGTCCTCGTCGCAAATAAGTGTACCTACAGGGGTTCCGTCAGCGCTAATCTGCGGAGCATCCGGATCATCAAAGCTGGAACGTACAAACGTACGAACGCCGTGAACCATCGCCATCTCAACAGAACGGACCTGCAAAACCTTCGCACCAAGAGACGCCATTTCCAGCATCTCTTCAAACGCAACACGTTCCAGACGCGTCGCCTTGGCCACCACACGTGGGTCAGTGGTATAAACACCGTCCACATCCGTATAGATGTCACAGCGGTCTGCCTGAATAGCCGCAGCAATCGCCACCGCACTGGTGTCAGAACCACCACGTCCAAGCGTCGCCAGCCTGTTGTCAGGCGCTACACCCTGGAAACCAGCGCAAACTGCAACCTGTCCACGCTCAAGGCGTTCAATGAGAGTTTGACCTTCAATACTCTCAATACGCGCTGCGCCGTGGGCTTCATTCGTGCGGATAGGAATTTGCCATCCCTGCCAGGAACGTGCATCCACGCCCATATCTTGCAGCACAATCGCCAACAAGCCGGAAGTCACCTGCTCACCTGAGGCAACAACCGCATCATACTCACGCGCATCATGCAGCGCTGCGGCTTCTTTCGTGTAGCCAACCAGCGTGTTCGTCACACCAGCCATCGCGGATACAACAACGGCAACCTGGTTGCCTGCTTCCACTTCACGCTTCACGTGCCGCGCAACATTTCTGATACGCTCTAGGTCGCAACGGAGGTGCCGCCAAACTTCATAACCAAACGGGCCATCGCTTCCCAAATTCCTCCGAGGGCCTTTGTGATGAACCGATCATCACTACAAACGGCGCTAATCCATACAACTAGCGCCCTTCTATCGCAACCAGCGGCTTGACAAAAACCGCGATTAGACCCACCAGTACCGGGATGAAAGTGGAGAGTTGAGCTATGAGCACCGCGCAAAAACCAAGCAACGCCGCCAAAAACCCGGCACAAACCACAATCGACCCGGCGGAAGTTGCGCATTTCTCATCAATTGCATCGGAATGGTGGGACCCTACTGGAAAATTCCGTCCTCTCCACAAATTCAGCCCAGTCCGCATCTCCTATATTAAAGAGTATGCCTGCGACCACTTTGGCCGGGATGAGACATCCCCTAAAGCCTTAGAAGGTCTACGTATTTTGGACATCGGCTGCGGCGGTGGCCTCCTCTCCGAACCTATGGCTCGCATGGGCGCAACTGTGGTCGGAGCAGACGCATCCGAGACCAACATTAAAGTAGCCACACTTCATGCACAGCAGTCCGGCCTCGATATCGACTATCGCGCGCAAACCGCTGAATCTCTCGTTGAGGCAGGTGAACAGTTCGACATCGTACTCAACATGGAAGTGGTAGAACATGTCGCAGACGTTCCACTGTTCATGAAGTCCTGTGCAGATCTTGTGCGTCCCGGTGGAATGATGTTCGTTGCAACTATCAACAGAACTCTGAAAGCCTACGCCCTCGCAATTGTCGCAGCAGAACGCGTACTCTGCTGGCTACCAAAAGGCACTCACCAATACGAAAAGCTGGTTCGCCCGGAAGAGCTGGAAGCACCGCTTAATGAATCCGGCATGAGCGTCTATGAGCGCTGCGGCGTCAGCTTCAACCCACTGACAGACAGCTGGTCCAGAACGACCGATCTGGATGTAAACTACATGGTAACAGCTCGGAAGCCAGAGTAGCAGCTGGCATCCAATCAAAAAGGAGAATGAAAATGCCAGACACAGCAACAGCAGAAACTGTCGTTTTCATTCCCGGCCTGACCAGCACTGGCGCTTTGTTCGGGCCTCAAATCAACTCTCTGAAAGAGCATCCGATCATCATTGCGGAAACCTGCGGCATGGATTCCATTGAAGCCATGGCAAAAAGACTGCTGGACCACACTCCTGAAAAATTCGCTCTCCTCGGCATGTCCATGGGTGGTTACGTTGCCCTGGAGGTGATTCGACAGGCGTCTGAACGTGTCAGCCGCCTTGCGCTGGTCAACACAAACGCCAGAGACGACACCGCAGCCCAAACACAGCTTCGTCATACACAAATGGAAATTGCAAAGAAGGGTGGCTTTCACAAGATCGCCTCCATGCAATACCTGCAGCTCGTCCACCCTGCCCGCCATGACGACACCGCTCTCAGACAAGTGGTTTTCGATATGGCTGCCGAGATCGGTCCTGAAGATTTCCTGAAGCAGCAAACCGCCATCATCAATCGCCGCGATCAAAGGCCAAACCTCCCGGCAATCCAGTGCCCGACCATGATCATCGCTGGCGAAGAGGACAGCCTGCTCCCGCTCGACAGATGCCGCGAAATGCATGACGCAATCGCAAACAGCAAACTGCACATCATCCCGGATTGCGGCCACATGTCGACGCTGGAACACCCGGTTCATACAAGCGAGCTCGTTCAGGACTGGTTAGCTGCATAGCAGCACCCCCAAGGTTAACAAGTCCTTCAGAAAAAAGCCGCTGAAATCCCTTAGAATCCAGAATATCCTTTTGCCAATATTAGCGCCTATAAACAGGAGGGTGTACGCGGCGTAAGTTACCGGCAAACGAGCTTCTTCCAAAATCCCTGATCGCTCGAAATTTATTGTCTCAAAACCTAAATCGCCGCCCGAGAACTTGATCGGAGTCCGGAGGAGACACGATGCTGAACATGGACAAAGAGATGAAGGAAGCAATGGACCGCTGGACCGTTGCTGCAGATGGAATGCCTTGGCAAGGCTGGTTCTGGGCGCAGGGTGGAGATCAACTATCCAATACGGCTTTGGAGCATGCAATCTCCAACAACAAAGCCATGCTTGAAAGCTATCAGGCAATCATGGCTGCCAACATCGCATTCTTCAACAAACGCATGAAAGCCAACACCGATTTCATTCAGGAGATCTGGGATTGCCCAACAGGCATTGAGCTTTCAAAACTCACCAGTGACTTCATGCAGCAAGCTTTCGAAGATTGCCGCCAGGAAGGCGCCCGCCAGATGAACCAGATGTCCTCAACGATGAAGGGCACAGTTTCCAAAACTCAAAAGGCAACCTCGGAAGCGCTCACCAGCATTGATGATCTCAAAGCAATGGCTCAGGCTGCTCCAACAAAGGTACCTGCCAAACCACGTCGCCGAGTGCCTCGCAAATCCACCAGCACCCGGACACGCGCAAAGAATGCGGACAAACCTTCCGCATCCCGAGCCCCGGGCAAAAAAGGCGTTTCAGCCTGAGTGAGCGAGAAATGAAAAAGGCGCCCTAAACGAGGCGCCTTTCGTTTGTCTGCTATTCAATCTGCAGCCAATCAGTTGCGATCTTCCGGCAAAACAGGAAGCGGCATCAGCTCAATGCCCTCTTCCAAAAGCTCTTTCGCGTCGTCCGGTGTCGTTTCACCGTAAATCCCGCGCTCTTCGCTCTCGCCATAGTGGATCTTGCGTGCCTCTTCAGCAAACTTGTCGCCAACATACTCAGAGTTGGAAACGACCTGTTTGCGGAACTCTCGTAGAGCTTCCACCAGCTCCTTCGCTTTTTCAGGAACTTTCTGCAGATCAACATTGGATGCCGACGTCGCTACAGCCTGCTCTGAACTCGCAGGAGCGGCGGCAGCCGGTTGCTGTTCTTTCGCGACCGCAGCTTCCGATGCTTTCGCCTGAGCTGCTGCAACAGCTTTCGCAGCCTGATGTTCAACCTGCGCCTTCTTCTGGCTTCGCGAGGTCGACACATTTGGCGCCATTAAGCGTTTATGGACTTCTGAACTGTCACAGAACGGGCACGTGACCAGCCCCATTTCTTTCTGCTTGTCGTAGTCGCCAGAATTCCGAAACCAGCCATCAAACTCATGCCCATTATCACAGGCGAGAGAGTAATTAATCACCTGACCATCTCCCCACTCAGGGAAACCGTGGCCACGGAAAAATCTCGTGCATTCTCAATTGCCGGAATGCGGCGGCGGGCTTCATCAACCTTTGCCATATCAAGCTCACCAAGCAATACACCCGGCTCATCATGATCCAGTTCTGCAATCACACGGCCCCACGGATCCACTATCAGGCTGTGCCCATAAGTTTGGCGATCATCTTCATGCGCACCACCTTGTGCAGCGGTCACAACAAAAGCACCGTTTTCAATAGCACGCGATCTTTGCAGTACATGCCAATGCGCCTCACCTGTTTGCTTGGTAAAGGCAGCAGGTCCAGTCAACACTTGAGCACCGGCTTTGGACTGCTCACGGAACAGGGCTGGCTGACGAATATCATAGCAGATAGCCATACCAACCTTGGCAACACCAAGATCAACTACTGGAGAGACACTGCCAGCACTATAGCTTTCAGATTCACGCCAGCTTTCACCGTTCGGCAAGTCCACATCGAACATATGGATCTTGTCATAACGCATTACGACCTCACCTCGCGGGGAAATCATAAAACCACGGTTTGCCAGCTTGTCATCTTCAAGCCGAATAGCCAGAGACCCGATATGAACCCAGATGTTCAACTCATTCGCTAGAATGCCCAGACGCTTCAGGAAGGGATCAGCTTCTTCAAAACTGGAGGCAGCAAGTTGTGCTTTGCGGCTACGTTCCAACACATTGGTCATCTCAGGCGTTTGCACATAAACCGCGCCTTCAGCAGCAGCTTCTCTAACCAACGCCTCACAGACATCAAGATTTTCGAGCGGGTTTCGTCCCGTTCTCATCTGGATACATGCAGCCACAAAACTTGTCATCAAATCTCACTTTCAAAGCGCAGTGTGTAATACGCTTCCTAAGCTTCTTTAAATATCAGCACTTAGCAGACCATCCAAGTGGCCACGACGCTCCAGCGCAAACAGGTCATCACAACCACCAATATGCTCTGATCCAATGAAGATCTGCGGGAAGGTGTTCGCACCGTTCGCCTTGGAAATCATTTCCTTACGGATTGTAGGATCTTCGCTGTAGTTGAATTCTTTATAGTCAACACCCTTCTCATCAAGAAGTCTTTTTGCACGAGCACAGTAACCGCACATGTCACGGGTGTAGATAGTAACTTGAGCCATATTTTTGTCCTTTGGATACACAGCGAAGGCCAATAAAATTCAGCCATCAAAACTGAAGTCTATATGGCTCACAGCCAAATAAACCGCAAGTCCACCTCAACTCAAGTTGATCACTTGGTTATATCAAGCATACAAAACGCCGTTTCAACAGCAGCTAAGCATTATAGTCAGACAGATTTTCAGGATCTACCAGCGCAAAAACCAGTACATCAACTTGCTTTGCACCCGCTGCTTTCAAAACACGCGTGCACTCTTCAACAGTTGCACCGGTTGTCAGCACATCATCAACCAACACCACATGCGCACCGGAAACCTTCGCAAGAAAATACTCTGAAACTTCAAAGGCTCCTTTCACATTAGCTGTCCGCGCTCCCCGCTTAAGCCCCACCTGCTGATTGGTCTTGCGCGTGCGAACCAACCCATCCAGCAAACTCCGCCCACCAAGATGCTTTTGTATCTCGCGAGCAAGTAAAGCAGACTGATTATAGGTCCGCTCTCGCAATCGTGAGCTATGTAATGGAACAGGAACAAGAAAACTCTCAGCTGTAACCAGGTCTGCCCCTGGGTTCAGCATGCAGCCCGCAAGAAACTTGGATAATCGGATCTCACCATAGAACTTGAAGCGCTTCACCAGCTCTTGTGCCGGCCCATTATACAAAGCCGCAGCCCGCGCCCGCTCATAATCAGGAGGGTTTACAAGCGCAGCTGCGCTCCAGGCATTTGGGCCAAGTTCATAATGTAAAAGCACTCCGAGCCGCTCGCAGTATGGCGCTGAAATCAAATCAAGCTTCTGCCAACACGACAGACACAAGCCTCCCTCACCTTGCACCAGCTCGCTACAAACCGGGCAGCAGTGAGGAAACAATGCATCCAAAACGAAACTGAGGCTACGCTTCAAATAAGGAAGCAGCTTGAGATCTTTCAATCGGTGCTTGTCAGGCAGCTCTGCTCTTTCCACTGCATCAGGCAACCATTCCAGAGAAGAAAACTTGTCGCCCATCTATGCTCACCGTATATATCTGCAGATGAATTAGGCTAACAAAGCCTTCCATGGACATCACCCCATGTTCAATGGGGATATAACTTCCAATAGTGCGCACAGCACACTCTGGCCAAAGGCGCCCTCATGAGCGAACATACTCTCTTTGATCGTAACCTCATCGCACACCGGCGCATGACTGCGTTAAAGAGAGCGCAAGACGGCGCTGACTTTCTCATGAAAGCAGCTGCTACAGATCTTCAGGACCGCCTGGAGTTCATCAGCAGAGAGTTTGAAACCGGTATCGACCTAGGTGGACATACCGGACATGTGTTTGAGGTCTTGAAGAGTTCCGGAAAGGTAAAACACCTTCTCCGCGCAGATCTCTTCGCCGCCGACCCGAACCTCCCCAAGCCAGACATGATCGTGGACGACGCAGTTCTGCCATTTGCACCAGAAAGCGTGGACCTGATTGTCTCCACTTTGAATCTGCAAATGCTCGACGATCTGCCAGGCACCCTCATTCAGATTAAACGATCCTTGAAGCCTGACGGTCTTTTCCTCGGTCTTCTGTTAGGAACAGATACTCTGGCTGAGCTCCGTGACTGTCTCATGCGCGCTGAAATGGAAGTAAGCGAAGGCGTCTCTCCACGCGTGATCCCGTTTGCAGATACCAGAGATCTGGGCGGCCTCCTCCAACGTGCAGGCTTCGCACTTCCTGTGAGCGATGTTGACCGCCTCACTGTCAGATATGACACCATGTTCGATCTGATCCGAGATCTACGTGCAATGGGTACAACAAACCCTCTCAAAGAACGTCTGAAGACCCTAACAAGCAAGAAGGTGTTTATGAGAGCTGCGGAGATCTACGCTCAAGATTACTCAGACGCTGACGGCCGCATCCACGCCACCTTCACCTTCGCATCCCTCTCCGGCTGGGCTCCACACGAATCCCAACAAAAACCATTAAAGCCAGGCTCTGCAAAACACAGCCTGGCCGAAGCATTGGGAACGAAAGAGATCAAATCCTGATTTAGCCGGATACAGCAGACAGCAGAGTGTCAGAAATGAACTGAAAGTTGTCGGAGATCGTGCTGCTGATTGCAGTCAGGCTTGCAACAATGGCAAGAACAATCAAACCGGCGAGAATGGCGTATTCAACAGCTGCGGCACCGCGCTCGTCTTCCGTCATATGAGCAATCGTAAAACCACTTTTTTGATTGTGATACGCTTTCTCATTTAACGCCATTACTGCCTCTTGTTCTCCGTGATCTCCCGCTAATAAGACACAAGGTCGATTAGATGCGGGATCAGCGGCTCATCTGCTGGTGGCATGTCATAATCACGCAAACGAACTGCCCGTACCCATTTCAGGTTCTGCC
This sequence comes from Pseudovibrio denitrificans JCM 12308, assembly GCF_001310815.1. GTDB lineage: Bacteria > Pseudomonadota > Alphaproteobacteria > Rhizobiales > Stappiaceae > Pseudovibrio > Pseudovibrio denitrificans. The sequence continues at coordinate 36,602 of NZ_BAZK01000030.1, read as the reverse complement.
CCTCTGCCCCATGAGGTGTGCCCGACCATCGCCTACAAACGTAAAGTGGCATCAGCAGATGAAAATCTTCGTAAGTGTGGCTAGCGAAACTAAGGGGAGCAAGGCACTCTTTTTTAACCGTAATTCCGAGCTCCTCGGATAATTCACGGATCAGACAATCCTCTGGCGTTTCATTGCTTTCAATCTTACCGCCCGGAAACTCCCAGAATCCCGCCATTGATTTCCCTTCGGGACGTTGAGCAAGCAGAATGCGGTTGTCTTCATCAATGAGGCACACGCCGCAACCATCACAATTTTCATTTATTTTCCCGTTTCACAAAGGACCACCCTGAAAACCTTTTAGAAACCATACCAAAGATCCCGAGTGAAATTTTACTGATTTTCTTAAGGCTGGGCGTCTCGGCAGTAGTGATAGGCATAGGCTTCCCGATATCCAAGGGAATCGTAGAGCTCTACTGCAGGCGCATTCTCAGCAACCACTTGCAGCCACGCTGTCTCGGCCCCTCGTTCGGCACCAAGCCGCTGCACTTCACACATCAACGCATAAGCCAATCCTTGCCGGCGGTAGGCTTCTGCAGTTGCTACACTAAAGATGCCAAGCATATCACCGTCGACAACACCAAGAAGAACTGCTGCGGGGATGCCATCATCAGTTTCCACGACCAGCGCAACCAGCTCAACAGCAACTCTGGAAAGCACATCGTGAAGTGCTTGCACCGTAGCATCAAGAGGCGCACCCGGCTGCGCGCCACCAACCAGCGCATATGTTCTGATCCACTCATCAAGAGAGACTTCACTGAGCTTGTAGCCCTTGGGCACATCAGTATCACCAAGAACCCAGATGGACCGGGACAGCACAAGCGTTTCATCAAGCCGCGTGTAGTTTTGCTCAGTCAGAACCTGATCTACATCTGCTGGAACCAACGGCGTCCAACGTATGTGAAAAGCCACATCGCGCTTCTTAAAGCGTTGACGAGCTGCAACAAGCCGCTCTTCAGCTTCATCGCCATCATTAACATCATAAAAGTTCAGCGAGTTATTGCGGCGAGCGCTTCCACCTGGTGAGAGCCGGGAAATCCAGCTCCCATCATGATGCGTCATTAAGCTTGGAAAGCAGTTCAGGTTCGCCTGCTCCAGCTTCAAAACTGTTTCCAGATCGCAGTTTGGTTGGCGAGGTTGAACCCGCTTAGCTTCTGTAGTCACCATTGATTGCCACATACTCCTTGGTGAGATCGCATGTCCACACAGTCGCGCTGCCATTTCCAATGCCAAGATCAACCTTCAGGACGATCTCATCTTCTTTCATGACTGCGGAAGCTTCATCTTCGCTGTAGTCTGGATCTCGCTCACCATCAACTGCTACGCGGATGTCACCAAACCAGATCGCCAATCGATCACGATCTGCAGGCTCACCAGCTTTACCAACAGCCATAACGACGCGGCCCCAGTTCGCATCCTCACCGGCAAAAGCAGTTTTCATCAGTGGAGAGTTAGCAATCGCCATCGCGATCCGCTTGGCAGAGGCATCGCTCTCAGCACCTTCCACCTTCACTTCAACGAATTTGGTTGCCCCTTCCCCATCACGCACGATCATCTGTGCCAGCTCAAGCATCATGCTGGAGAGAGCTTCGCGGAACTCAACAAGACGTGGATCCGCAGCATCTTCAATCCATTCATCACTTGCAGAACCAGTAGCAGCAAGCAGCACGGTGTCCGAGGTGGATGTATCACTATCAACGGTGATGGAGTTAAAGGAGCCGCCTACACACTCAGAAAGCAAGCTCTGCAAGGCAGGTGCTTTGATTGGAGCGTCAGTGAACAGGAAGCCAAGCATGGTCGCCATGTCAGGCGCGATCATACCCGCGCCTTTCGCGATACCGTTCAAGGTCACTGTCGCCTCACCCAGCTTCACACTTCGGGTGCTCAGCTTTGGATAGGTGTCTGTGGTCATGATCGCTTTAGCAGCATCCATCCACTTGTCAGCAATAGCATCAGTCACAAGGCTATCTGCAACATCTGCAAACTTCTCAGCCGGAAGAGGCTCACCAATCACACCAGTAGAGGCAAGGTACAACTCATCAGCAGCAAAGCCCGTCGCCTTAGACAGGATATCTGCAGACAGCTGAACAGAGGCTAGTCCCTTCTTCCCAGTAAACGCATTCGCATTACCGGAGTTGACCATAATCGCACGAGCAACACCCTTGGAAAGGTTCTGCTTACACCAGTCCACCGGCGCACTGGTACATTTGGATTTTGTGAACACACCGACAATCTGAGCAGGCTCATCAAACACTGCGAGAAGAACATCAGTACGCCCTTCGTACTTCAACCCAGCTGCAGCCGTCGCCATTCGAACGCCCTTAACTTCCGGAAGCTCAGGGTAAGACTTGGGTGCGAGTGGAGAAATAGTCGCGGACATGAAAACCTCCCGAAGATAACAATGCCAATGCATCAAAAAAGTAGCCCCGGAAGGCCTAAGCCATCCGGGGCTACAAAAACAAGATGTTTTATTTCAATAATCAGCAGAGCTAATAAGCAGATGCCTATTACTTGCTTTCTTCAGCCTTCGCTTCATCAGCATCTGCGCCAATGATTTCCACAGTGTTCTTGGCTTTCAGCTCTTCAAGCACTTCACGGAATTTCGCGAGAACCAGCTCCTGACGGATCTGACCTTCAGCAGCTTCCAGAGTTGGCGCTGGCTGAGTGCGGGCTTCCTTGTTCAAAATGACGTGGTAACCAAACTGTGTTTGCACAGGCTCTTTTGTGAACTCGCCTGGTTTCAGAGCAAAAGCAGCGGTTTCAAACTCAGGAACCATCTGGCCTTTACCGAAGAAACCGAGGTCACCACCGTTAGGGCCGGAAGGACCGGTAGACTTCTCTTTTGCAAGTTCGGCAAAGTCCGCACCACCTTCAAGCTGCTTGATGATTTCCTTTGCTTCATCTTCCTTTTCTACAAGGATATGAGCTGCATTGATCTCAGGCGCGCCCTGGTAGTTGGCATACTCAGCGTCATAAGCAGCCTTGACTTCATCTTCAGTAATCGCGCTCTGAATGTACTTCTGGAAGTAGGCATTACGCAGCGCACGAGTACGTTCAAATGCCATCAGGCGTTTAAAGTCGTCAGTTTCTGCGAGTTTTTCTTCCTCACCAGCCTCAGCCAGCAGTTTCATCTCCACCAGCACGTCGGTCAAAACCTTGCGCCATTCGGTTGGAGGAACACGCTGCAGCTGCTGCGCATAGTCCTGCGCGGCATAAGCAAGATCTGCTTCGGTAATAACGCTGTTTCCGACCTTGGCAACTGGCTTGTCTAGATCAGGTGCAGTGTCTGCATCCTGTGCCTGAGCAACATTCAGGCTAATGGCCAGTGCAGCAACTGCAACTGAGCTGCCGAGGATCCCTGTAAATTTACGAAGCATAAGATCTCTTTCTTTCCTGTTTATGGAGAGTTTAAAAAGAGTTGCAAAACAACAAAGCTTTATGTTGCGACGGCAACTGCCGTTGACAACCCTTGAGCCCACTCTTATCTCTCTGTCGCCTGCTTTTTTACGCGCAGGTGCTTAATATGCTGTGACTCATGTCAGAACCACAGAGTTTTGACTGGATAGATCACGAATGTGAAGTTTTTTAGGGCCCGGCCGCGACGTGAAACAACCGGCGCGCCCAACAGAGGAAGGACCGCCACATGGTGGGGCTCGGCGCACTCGCTCGAAAAATATTTGGTTCTGCTAACGACCGTCGGATCAAGACACTCAAGCCTAAAGTAGCTGCTATCAATGCTTTAGAGCCAGAAATGGAAGCTCTGACGGATGATCAGCTGAAAGCCAAAACAGACGAGTTCCGTGAGCAGCTTGCAAATGGCGCAAAGCTGGATGATCTCCTCGTCCCTGCTTTTGCTGTTGTGCGTGAAGCATCTCGCCGTGTTCTTGGCCTTCGTCAGTACGATGTACAGCTCATCGGCGGCATGGTTCTTCATGCTGGTGAAATCACCGAAATGCGTACCGGTGAAGGTAAAACCCTTGTGGCAACCGCACCAGTATACCTTAACGCATTGAGCGGTAAGGGTGTTCACGTTGTAACCGTGAACGATTACCTCGCCTCTCGTGACGTTGAGTGGATGGGCCAGATCTATCGCTTCCTCGGCCTAACAACCGGTCTCATCGTTCACGGCATTTCCGATGAAGAACGTAAAGCAGCTTATGCCGCTGACGTAACTTACGGTACCAACAACGAATTCGGCTTCGATTACCTTCGTGACAACATGAAGTACGATCGTGAGTCCATGGTGCAGCGTCCGCATCACTTTGCAATCGTGGATGAGGTGGACTCCATCCTCGTCGACGAAGCACGTACACCGCTGATCATCTCCGGTCCTCTGGAAGACCGCACCGATTTCTACAATGCCATCGATGCCTTCATTCCTAAGCTTGTAGATGAGGACTTCGAGATTGATGAGAAAGCTCGCTCCGCTACCTTCACTGAAGCAGGTAACGAGAAGCTAGAGCAACTCTTGTCTGAAGCTGACCTCCTGAAAGGTGATTCGCTTTATGATGTGGAAAACGTCACAGCGGTACACCACCTGCAGCAGGGCCTGAAAGCTCACAAACTGTTCCAGCGCGATAAAGACTACATCGTACGCAACGACGAAGTCGTCATCATTGACGAGTTCACCGGTCGTATGATGCCAGGTCGTCGTTTCTCTGAAGGCCTTCACCAGGCTCTGGAAGCAAAAGAAAAAGTTGCGATCCAGCCAGAGAACCAGACCCTCGCGTCTATTACATTCCAGAACTACTTCCGCATGTACGACAAGCTTGCTGGCATGACCGGTACAGCGATGACCGAAGCGGAAGAATTCATGGACATCTACAGCCTGGATGTTGTTGACATTCCAACCAACGTTCCTGTGCAGCGTATTGACGACGACGATGAGTCTACCGCACCGTCGCTGAGAAATACAACGCGATCATGGAGCTGGTTGACGACTGTCACGAACGCGGTCAGCCAGTTCTGGTTGGCACCACATCCATCGAAAAGTCCGAGCTGCTGGCTGAGCTTCTCATGAAGCATGGTTACAAGCAGATCGACGTTTCTGATCCAAAGGCACTTGCTGACTACGCAAAGTCCGCTGGCAAGCAGAAAGTCTTTGCAGTTCTGAACGCGCGTTACCATGAGCAGGAAGCAAGCATCATCGCACAGGCAGGTGTGCCGGGCGCTGTGACCATTGCAACCAACATGGCAGGCCGTGGTACCGACATTCAGCTCGGTGGTAACGTTGAAATGCGCGTTGCGAACGAGCTTGGTGACATGCCTGAAGGCGCAGATCGCACCGCTAAAGAAGAAGCCATCAAGAAAGAAGTTGAAGAGCTGAAGCAAAAAGCTCTTGAAGCTGGTGGCCTTTACGTTGTTGCAACTGAGCGCCACGAAAGCCGCCGCATCGACAACCAGCTGCGTGGTCGTTCCGGTCGTCAGGGTGACCCTGGGCACTCCAAGTTCTTCCTGTCTCTGCAGGATGACCTGATGCGCATCTTCGGTTCTGAGCGCATGGACTCCATGCTTCAGAAGCTCGGTTTGCAGGAAGGCGAGGCAATCGTTCACCCTTGGATCAACAAGGCGCTCGAAAAAGCTCAGCAGAAAGTGGAAGCACGCAACTTCGACATTCGTAAGAACCTGCTGAAGTTCGATGATGTGATGAACGACCAGCGTAAAGTTGTCTTCGATCAGCGTCTCGAAATGATGGATCCAGAAGTCACTCAGGAAGCCGTAGCAGAAATGCGCGAAGAGTTCGTTGAAGACCTCGTTGCAGCACACATTCCGGAACGTGCCTACCCAGAACAGTGGGATACTGAAGGCCTGAAGGAAGAAGTTCGCACCAAGCTGAACCTCGATCTGCCAATCGTTGATTGGGCAAACGAGGAAGGCATCGCGGACGAAGAAGTAACCACGCGCCTGAAGAAAGAAGCCAACGAAGTGATGGCTGCAAAGGCTGCAAACTACGGTCCTGACATCATGCGTCAGATCGAGCGTGCAGTTCTGCTTCAGACCATTGATAATCTGTGGCGTGAGCACCTGGCGAACCTTGACCACCTGCGCTCAGCAGTTGGCCTGCGCGGTTACGCTCAGCGTGATCCTCTTCAGGAATACAAAACTGAGTCCTTCACTCTCTTCGAAAACATGCTGAGCACTCTGCGCCAGACCACAACAAGCCAGCTGATGCATGTTGAACTGGTTCAGCAGCAGGCACCTGAAACACCTCAGATGCCGGCTCACATGGAAGCACATCACACCAATCCACTGACTGGTGAAGATGAAATGGCTGAAGCTGATCGCCAACTGGCAGATGCGCGCGCTGCATCTGCACCAGAAGGCCGAGACTCAGAAGACCCTGAAACATGGGGTCGCGTAGGTCGCAACGAGCCTTGCCCATGTGGTTCTGGCAAAAAGTACAAGCATTGCCACGGCGCACTCGTCTGATCCGGCAATCATTGATTTAGAAAAGGGCTGCTTCGGTGGCCCTTTTTTATTGCGCAATGCCCACTCAATCTTGCTCCAAGGAAATCCGCACCAGAAAGGTGGGAGTATTCCAAACGCCTGAGAATGCTAATCTACGCACCTCTCAGCACCAACTTGCAAGACGCGGCAATCATGAACACCACAAGCACGCTCGCCTTTAACAAGGTCCTCCGACAGCTCACTCCCAAAACCAAACTGGAAAAGACACGAGCATCGGTAGAGGAGCACCTGGGGCAGCGCATTGAAGCATTCTATGCCCCCGCCAAAAACAGCTATCTGGCGCAACTTTGTGACGTCTACGGCAGCGACAAAGGCACCAACTGTCCAGAGACCACTCAGTTCAACTGGGAGCCTCACACCTACACAGACTTCTACAGTATGATCTTTGACCATTGCCGCGACAAGATCACGAACGTGCTGGAGTGCGGCATCGGCACCAATGACACCAGCTGCCTGTCCAACATGGGCAAAGAAGGGAAACCCGGTGCATCCCTCCGCGTCTGGCGAGATTACTTCCCCAACGCCGAGATCACTGGTGTCGATATCGATGAGAAATGCCTGTTCACCGACAGCCGCATTCAGACCTATCAGGTGGACCAGACTAGCCCTGAAAGCATCGCCAACTTCAAAAGCAATGCAAAGCCGGAGCCTTTTGACCTGATCATTGATGACGGCCTGCATCATTTCGAGGCCGGGGTTGTCTTCTTTGAGAACATCATAGACCTGCTCGCAAGCAACGGCGTCTATATGATTGAAGATGTGAATCGGCACGACATCCATCGCTATGCCGAGTATTTCCAAAAGCGCGAGAACGAGTTCAACTGCCGCTGCTTGCTACTCTATCGTCAACACGTAAGCCTACGCGACAACATGCTAGTGATGGTCACACGCAAACACTAACAGCTTCCATCCAGCCAAGTCTCAAAAGCCAAAGATTGACGACTCGAGCACATATATTCTAGTACTAGAATATGATCTTATTCTAAGGCTAGAATAGTATGTCTGAGAGCCTCACTGACAGCGAACTTCTCGTCCTCGGTCTCGTTTCCGAAATGCCTCGCCACGGCTATGAGCTGGAACAGATTATCGAACAGCGCGGCATGCGCGAATGGACGCAAATCGGCTTCTCCTCCATCTACTTCGTTCTCGGCAAGCTGGAAAAGAAAGGCCTCGTCACTGCTGAAAAACCAGCTGGTACGAAAGCGAAGAAGAGCTACCTCATGACAGAGGCTGGCCAACAAGCTCTCATCACCCAAACACTCTCAGCTCTCACCACAGTCCGCCCAACATACTCATCCCTACTCATGGGTATGATCCACTGGCCTGCCTTACAACGCGAGCAAGCTCTCGACGCTCTAAACCAGCGCAACAAGGCAATCCAGGAAGAAATCACCCGAATTGAAGGCATCCAATTAGATCAACAACCCTTGCCCGACCACATCGATACCCTCTTCGACTACTCCATCGCTCAGCTCAAATCAGAGGCCGACTGGCTTCAGAAAACTCTGGACTACATGACCTGCAAACCATGGAACACATGAGGACACAGCTATGACGACAACCGATTTCAGAGACAGGCTCTATGAACTATACCGCCCACCAAGCGACCATTTCACGTTTGTCGATGTTCCCGACATGCAATTTGCTGTGATTGATGGTGATGGCAACCCTGAAGGCGAGGTCTTTGCCAAAGCAATCAAATGGCTTTTCACCACGATCTACCCCATCAAACAGGATGCAAAGAAGCGGATGGGAAAACGCTTTGCAGAACCACCTTTGGAATGCCTGTGGTGGGCCGATGATATGAGTGATCTCATCCTTAGAAACAAAGATAAGTTAAAATGGCGTTTGATGATCGTCTTGCCTCATTGGACCGATGACGCCCTCTTCGAACAAGGCGTTGAAACCGCAGTTGGGAGACTGGGAGAAAAGCCTACAACACTGCGCAGAGAAGTCATGAAAGAAGGTCGCTCAGTCCAAATCCTGCATAAAGGGCCCTATGAGGAGCTGGAAGAGATCAACACCAAGCTCTACCAGGATTTCCTGCCAGAACACGATCTGAAACCCAACGGCTTCCATCATCAAATCTATCTGGACGACCCAACTCGAACCGCCTCACAAAAGAGAAAGACCATCATCAGACAACCAGTAATTTGAGGCACAAGCTCAGCGCAAAGTAGAAAACAACCACTCAACCTCCCCTAAGAGCTTCAGTAGAACCGCACAACACAACTTAAGCTTTCCTAGGCGAAACTTTGCTAGGCTCCTGCGAAAACAACAAGAATGGCGCGTCCCCAACCGCAGCCATCAGGAGCAAGAGATGGCCTCAACTGTCTTGAAAAATGCAGCCCGTCAGCTTCTAACATTAATGTTAGTGGGTGGGTTTTCAATAAGCATATTCGCACTACCTGCTGCAGCTCAATCAGATACCTCGGACAATCAAGAGCAGGATCAAGTCCCGTCTTCCGACACAAGCTCAGATCAGTCCGGCGCCGACCAATCCCAACAGGTCCACCCCGGTTACTACAGCCAAGTCGACCAAAGCCTCGGCGCCCTACTCTCGATCTACGATGCGCCCTCTGATGAAGCAGCAGTCATCGTGCAGCTGCCGGGCGATACGATCCTGAACTCAAGTGGTGAGGAAAAACAGATTGACGATACACGCTGGCAGCATGTCAGCATCGGAGAGATTGAGGGCTGGGTCCATGCAGACAAACTGAAAGCCGCAGTCCCCGTTCCATTCTCAGGCACTGATCTTCCTGTGCTTGGTGTATGCGGCGGAACTGAACCGTCCTGGAGCATTGAATGGAACTCCAACGTCGTCACCTACTCCAACATCATCGGCCTGCTCCACCGCGTGCCCTTCCAGTCTGTCACAGCGGAGAATGACAAGAACGCAACGCTTTTAAAAGCAGGCGACAAAGGCATCGAGCTTCAGATGACGATCACCGAAAAGCAGTGCACCTTCACGCCATTGGACTCATTCGTCTGGGGCGAAGCCGTTGCCACGGTCACTCAGCCGGGACAAAAGCCGGTCACTCTCAAAGGCTGTTGCCGCCCCGTTTCAGATGGTTACAAGTAAGCAAGTCAACCAGCCCAACAAAAAACCCGGGTCGCCCCGGGTTTCATTCGCTTCACATGTCACTCGTGATCAGTTCACGATAACCTTTGCACCAATGTCCACCTGCTCATACAGGTAGGAAACATCTTCGTTGAACATACGGATGCAGCCTGAAGATACCGCGTGGCCGATGCTCCAGTCTTCGGTAGTACCGTGAATACGATAGATCGTAGCACCTAGGTAGAGCGCACGTGCACCCAGTGGATTGTCTGGACCACCCTTCATGTAACGCGGCAGAATGCGACCCTTTTTCGCTTCACGACGGCGCATTTCTTCTGGCGGAGTCCAGCCCGGCCACTTCGCTTTACGGGTGATACGCTCAGTACCATTCCACTCAAAACCTTCACGACCAACGCCGATGCCATAACGCATCGCTTTGCCGTTGTCCTGTACGTGATAGAGGTAGCGCTTATCGGTATCAATAATGATGGTACCTGGCTTCTCATTTGTGCGGTAAGTAATCAGCTTGCGCTTGTATTTACGGCGCGCAGAGCTGGATGCCATGGCAGGAGTATCCGGGAAGATGTCCCATTGGCGTGTCTCTGGATTCCACAGCTTGCCCGCGCTTGCTGGTGCCACGAATACAAAGCTAACCAACGTACAAATGACAGCAAATATTCCCTTGCGAAGATGTCCTCGCATCGTCACCCCCTGAAATTGGCAGTAGTCCCTGACCTGCGGGACTTGTCGAATTTTAAAAATGAATCAGCACCGAGAAAGAATAAACTCTACCAAAAATTTTCTCGGCCCTCTGAGCTTCCATATGTTTCAAACTGAGACTGATTATCAACATCTGATAATCGATATCCAAGCAAAACCTCATTTCCGCGGGTCAATTGTTTCACTTTTTTGAAATTTTGCGAGGCCGAGCAAAATTTTCATCCAAATTCATCAGTCCTTATGCTGATAAAAAAATCCTGCCTTAGCCTAAGTCACAGGTAAACCTCCGAATGAAAGGGGCATATAATACGCTTAATGGGAGGCCTTATATGAATATCGATAGTATCCAAGATGTAACCTGCCTGCCTTTCACGGCCTTTGGTCCTGAAAGCGCAGAACCAATTATTTTCATCCATGGCTTTGGCGGTGACGCCAGCACATGGCGCAATATTCAAGTCCAATTAGAAAACAAACGCCGCACGATAGCCTTCGATCTGCCGGCCCACGGTCGCGCACTTGCAGACTTTGAGCCATGCAACGCTGTTGGCTCTGCCAAAGCGGTCGTGAAGTCTCTTGATGCATTGAAGCTCGATCGTGTCCATTTGGTCGGCCATAGCATGGGCGGCGCAATCGCAGCACTAATTGCAATGCGCAGTCCAGAACGCATCGCAAGCCTTACCCTACTGGCCCCTGGTGGTTTCGGTCCGGAAATCAACGCCAAACTCCTGCGCCGCTACGCAGTCGGGCAAACCGAAGCAGAACAGCAGGTGTTGCTGGAACAGTTCGTTGGTCTTGAGTTTGAGCTTCCTAGAAAGCTGGCCGATTACGTTGCCACCCAACGTTCAACTCCAGGTGCAGCTGAAGCACTGAAAGCGGTTTCCGGGCTAATTCTGGAAGGTGAAAGCCAAGGCGTACTGCCAACAGACAAGCTGGGCGAGCTACCGATGCCAATCAAAGTGGTGTGGGGCACACAGGACAAGATCCTGCCAACGCGCCAATGCCACAAACTGCCAGGCCCAATCGCCTGCCACGTCTTCGATCGTGTTGGCCACATGGTCCATATGGAGATCCCACAGGAAGTTATCCGGCTTATTCTGGAAAACACACGCTAACAAAAAGCCCCATCAAGGATGGAGCTTCGCTCATCAATCAGCGTGCCGGAAAACTTCTGGCACGCTTTTCTGTTTCTGAACTTATGCAGGTGGAAGCAGACCTTCCTTCCACTCCTGTCCAATCACACGACGTGCCATCATATGTGAGCGTGGGTGATTGATGCTATCAACCGCGATCAGCTTGCCCTTCTCCAGATACGCCACATAGAAGCTGTCAGCACTGGTATCGCCAACCAGCACAGCCTCATCATACCCATTGGAAAGACCAGCGATCTGCAGCTTGATGTTATGTTGATCGGACCAGAACCACGGCAGTGGATCATAATCATGGCTGTGGTCATTTGCAGGATCGGTCAGGGCAACAGCAACAGCCTTCGCCTGATCAATCGCATTCTGCACGCTCTCCAGCCGAATGCTTCTGCCATAACGCTCTGAGAAGAAGCGCACACAGTCACCACATGCATAAACATCTTCATGAGATGTCTGCCCTGCCCCATCGACAAGAATGCCATCATCCACATCAAGGCCAGCGGCAGCAGCAAGTTCAGAGTTTGGAACAGCACCGACGGCAGAAAGCACCAGATCACATGGCAGCTCGGTACCATCAGCAAGCTTCACACCTGTAACCTTGCCGTCTTCGCCTTCAATACTGGTCACACCAGTTCCGCAATGCAGTTCAGCACCACGGCCGGCATGCAAATTATGGAAGAAAGAGGATACATCCGGTGAAACAACACGCTTCAACAAACGCTCCTGTGCTTCCAGCACAACAACATCCAGCCCCATACCTTTTGCAACAGCGGTTACTTCAAGGCCGATGTAACCACCACCGATAACAACCAGTTTCTTGCCAGGAGCAAATAGCTTCTTAATCAGCTCAACATCACCGATGGAGCGTAGCGTCACAACGCCTTCCAGATCAGCACCCGGCAGAGGCAGGTCGCGAGCACGGGTTCCGGTTGCCAGCAGCAGCTTATCCCAGCTTACCGCTTCACCACTCGCCAGAGTGACGCTCTTATTTTCCAGATCAATACGATCAACCTGCGCATTCAGCTTTAGGTCAATGTTGTTCATCTCATAAAACGCTTCCGGGCGAATGAACAGCGCATCCGGCTCCACTTCGCCACTCAGAAACTTCTTGGAAAGCGGCGGGCGTTGATAAGGTGGCTGCGGCTCGTTGCCAAGCATCACGAGCTCACCTTCATATCCCTTTTGTCGAAGAGTTTGCGCGGCCTGCACACCTGCCTGTCCAGCGCCCACCACAACAATCTTATTTATCATTCTCAAAACCCGTATTAGCCGCAGAAAGACAGCACCTCACAGCCGTGCTGCCTGCTTTGCTCAACAAACCCGTACCGCAAAAGCAATGTGGCGCTTAGCTCCGGCAAACACCAGAGGCAAGCGCCACATTTAAAATGATAATTTGTGAAGATCTTTAGGCAGCACGCACTTTTTCAAGGAATGCACCAACAGTGTTGTTGATGTGGTCAGCCTGCCGCGAAAGCGCATCCGCCAAATCAGAGACCGTATCGCCGGTGCTGCGTGCGTTATCAGAAGCATTCTCAACCATCTGCATCGCATTGGCACCCTGCTGAGAGCTCTGCGTCGCATTCGCCACGTTTTCCGTGATCGCCTGAATAGCCGCATTCTGCTGTTCAACAGAAGCAGCAACCGCAGAAGCAATCTGGCTCATCTCGTGAATAACATCGCTCACATCACCAATTGCCCCAACAGCCTCCGCAGAAGCTTCCTGAATAGAGCCGACCTGCTGTGCAATCTCTTCAGTTGCCTGTGAGGTCTGGTTCGCCAGCATCTTCACTTCAGAGGCCACCACCGCAAAGCCTTTGCCATGTTCACCTGCACGCGCCGCTTCAATGGTCGCATTCAGCGCAAGAAGGTTGGTCTGGTTTGCAATGTCACGGATAAGGCCAACGGCCTCACCAATACGGTTGGCTGCATCACTCAGCAGACTCATAGTCTCAGCAGTTGCCTTGGAACCTTCAACAGCACGGTCTGCAACACGGGTCGACTGCTCAGCCTGCCCGGCAATCTCGTTGATGGACATAGCCAGTTCTTCTGTGGCAGCAGACGCACTGGAAACATTCTCCGCTGCATTCTCAACCGCACGGCCAGCAGACTCAGCTTCTTTCGAAACATTGTCAGCAGCAGATCCCACATCATTAGAAGCTTCACCCAGACCATCAGCAGCACTGTGCAAGCTGTTCAGAGCCTCGGCAACGGTCTGCTCAAAGCCCATAATGAGCGTATCAACCTGCTCGGCTCGTGCTTGCTTTTCAGAGTTTTCATGATCCTGCTGTTCACGCAGCTTGCGGCGTTCTTCAATGTTGTCGCGGAACACCTGCAGCGTCTGCGCCATCGCAGAGATTTCTTTGCCACCTTTATTGAGGGGAATAACCGCAGAAAGGTCGTTCTTCGCCAACAGCGCCATGGCATTACGCAGCGCATTCAGATTGCGCAGAATGCCGAAAATCAGCAGCGATCCGAGAATAAACAGCGTCAGCGCAATACCACCAACGGCAACGCCTAGATAAAGGTTGGTCTGCTGGGTCGTCTCGGTCAAGCGCGCCTGCGCATCACTTGCGCCCTGTACAGCAGAGTTCTTCAAATCATTCAGGCGTGGTGGCAGAAGATCGAACAAGTTCGCCAACAGCTCTGAGCTGGTTGCCCGCTTGTCATAAGCTTGGTGTACGCCTCAAACGCCTTTTTATAGGCCGCCATGTTGGTTTTGACCTTCTCGGCCACAGCCGGGTCAATCTGTGCTCGGGGAATGGTGCGCTCATAGCGGGAGAACGCCACTTCAAAAGCGCCCTGAGAATTCTGGCTCCCAGTGATCGCATAATCCAGCTGCGCACGCGCCAGATCACTAAACGTATGCATCAACTTCAGCGTATTGGGGTCTTTGCTGCGTCGATGCTTCTGTTTTACCGCGGCTTCCGCCTGTGAAAGTGAAGCGGAAAGTTCCTTTTGCAAACCTCGGTCTGCATCATAGCCAAGCGTGGACTGATAACCGTGCAGCATCTCAAAAGCGCCACTGATCGCATCAATCGTGTCGCGTGCGTCAGAAATTTCCAGGAAGTAATCCATGGCAACAGGAAGCGCATTCAGCTCCTGCAGTTCCTTCTGCGCTTCGCCAACAAGCTCGTCGAATCGGCTCTTCAGGCTATCGCTCGGCACATTTTCATAATCTTTTTGGGTGGATTGCAGGACGCCCGCCGTAATGGCAATTGCCTGACTCAACTCAGCAAGCTCGGTGTAATCCTTGGACTGCTGGAAGGCGGCTTCCGTTTGCTGCTGACCCCAAAGATAAACCAGCCCAACACCACCGAAACCGATAAGTGTCAGAATACCCAGTGTAATTGCCCGAAACCGAATACTTGCATTCCGGGTGGACGAGAAAAATCTATTTCCCGTAGATGAAATAGCCCGCTTCCAATCTACTCGCATCGGAGACCCCTGTACCGATAAAATTACTAATAGTATTTTTAATTATTACTCACAGGTATAGGTTCAAATCGTTTAAAGATTACAAATAATGCATCGCACAAATGATTTTGTTGCTCATCCCACCCAGCGTCATGTGCCAAAGACGCTTAAAAATAAGACACACCATTGCTCTCATTCACTAAGTTAGTTCCCATTATTTTCGTTTTGCTCTGGTCGACGGGTTTCATCGGCGCGCGCTTGGTGCCCCTTATTCTGAGCCCTTCGCCTTTCTCAGCATGCGCTTTCTGTTGGTTTTGCCGTTGATGGGCCTCATCGTCTGGCTCTCCGGCAGAAGCTTCGCACTCACCCGCAGCCAGATCATCCACGCCGTGATTACCGGCATGTTAGTGCACGGCGCATATCTCTCAGGTGTGTTCTGGGCCATCGATAATGGCATGCCAGCAGGCGTCACAGCACTCATCACCGGCCTGCAACCCTTTATCACCGGCACCCTCGCCTATTTTCTGCTGAAAGAAGATGTCACCCCACGCCAATGGGCAGGTCTCGCTGCCGGCTTCGTTGGCATTGTGCTCGTCATCCTGCCAAAGATGGGAAGCGGTGTCGCGCAAATCCCTCTCTGGACGGTTCCAGCAGCCTTCGCTGCTACCCTCGGCATTGCCTTCGGCACCACATGGCAGAAACGCCAGCCTATGAACACTGATTTGGTCACAGGCACTTTCTACCAGTACTTCGGCGCGCTTCTCGTCACGCTGCCACTTTCCATGACAGAGAGCTGGGAAATCACGTGGTCTGGAGATCTTATCTTCGCTCTGGCTTGGCTGGTGATTGTGCTCTCAGTAGGTGCCGTATTGCTGCTCATGTACCTGCTCCAGCATGGTGCAGCCTCCACCACAGCAACGCTGTTCTATCTCACCCCTGTTGCAGCAGCTATTGAGAGCTACTTCCTCTTCGGTGAAACGCTCAACGCGATACAGTTGGTAGGCATGGCAATCGTTGTGGTCGCAATCGCGGTGTGTCGGCCAAAGCAGAAAGCTTAGTTCTCGTCTTCAGCCTCTAAGCAAGGACCACCCTCCACGCGCTGATTCACACGACGCACCCGCATCAGTGCCGCGTTGAACTCACCGCCCAGAATAAAGATGACGGCTGTCAGATACATGAAGATGATAGCCGTCATTATACCAGCCAGACCGGCATATAAAGACACGTAGTTCGCCCACCGCGCCAGATAAGCACCGAACGCTGTACCTGCCACGATCCAGAGGATCATCGTCAAAGCAATCCCGGGCAGCACTTCAAGGAAGCGCCGTCGACCAGCTGGCAGATACATATGCGCAGCCAGCAAGGCAAACAGCAGCAGCAAAGATGTAATGCCATAGCGAACGATATTTGCCTTGTAGCTGAACTTCTCCATCACCGGGGCCAGATGAACCGCCCATTCCCAAGCCAGAGGCCCGAAAACGATCAGGAAGGTAGAAACCATCAGAACCGCCGTCCCAATCAGCACCGCGAGGATGGATTGCGTCCGGCAGAAAAACCAGCTGCGGTTATCTCGTACACGATAGGCACGGTTCAACCCAACCCGCATAGCCTCAACGCCATTGGACGAGAACCACAGCGTGACAACCACACCAAAGGTCAACAAGTCCCCACGCGGCTGGGTCAGAACAGCTTTGATTTCACCAGAAACCGGACCGGCCACACGCTCGGGCCAAACATCAAAGATCAACTCTGTCGCACTTTGAGCAACTGAGTTCAGTCCGAGAAAGCCAGAGAACGCGGCAACAAAAATTAGGAAGGGAAACAGAGCCATCAAAGATGACAGAGCCACATGGCTGGCGACAGCATAGCCATCATCAGAGTTGAAATGCCCGAGAGCATCTGCAAGCACCTGATACGATTTTCCCCAAAGGCCGCGTTTCTTCATAAAACTGATCTGGTCTGTCTCTTCGTGAGTTTCAAGTTAGATAATAGGCCCGACTTCAAGAAATATTCATGAAGAAAGCTCCCACCTTTAGGGCATTGCACAAATACACATCCCATTTAAGTTTGCAGTGCACAATGACCGAATGGATTGAGGGAGGCAAGCTGTGTCGGAAACGGTGAATACACTAGAACAAGCAGACGCACCATCTAAAGAAACCCGTGCTCTGGCGCTTAAATCACTTGAAGCCCTGCTGGGTATCGCACGCAAAAATGTAAAACAGCGCGTACTCAAAGATGGAAGAATTGCCTCCGCACTCATGGAGCAGGAACAGCGCGCCACCCACGGTTTGGCTTGGCTCGCAACCTACGTTGAAGCACTCAAGCAGCTCAACGCCTATGGAGAGCGACTAGCAACGGAAGGCACCTTCGGCGAAGTGGAGAGCCTGATCCTGCGCATCGGCTTTGCAGAATACACTGCTCAAGTCTTCGGCGGCCTGCCAATGAGCCAGGGCGAGATCCTGCGTTTGTCAGACCTCGGCATCAGCCGACAAGAAGCCAACAGTCATCACACAGATGCAGTGGAAGCCGTAATCGCAGATGGCTCACAGCCAGCCCTGCGCACGCGCCTTGCAGAGCTCATGCAACATGCAGAAGGCAAGTCCACCATCGGAGCAACCGGTCTGGATGAGACCTACGAGCAAATTCGCGAAGAAATGCGCAAGTTTGCTGAAGCAAAAGTCACCCCGTTTGCTCACGAATGGCATCTGAAAAACGAATATATCCCACTCGAGATCATCAGCGAAATGGCTGAGATGGGCGTATTCGGTCTCACAATTCCTGAAGAGTTCGGCGGAATGGGCCTCGGCAAAGAGTCCATGTGCGTGGTCTCAGAAGAGCTTTCCCGCGCCTATATCGGCGTCGGCTCCCTCGGCACCCGATCCGAAATCGCAGCAGAACTCATTCTCGGTGGAGGCACTGAGGACCAAAAAGCCAAGTGGCTGCCACGCATTGCTTCTGGCGAAACCCTGCCTACAGCTGTGTTCACTGAACCAAACACCGGCTCCGACCTGGCATCGCTAAAAACCCGTGCCGTGAAAGAAGGCGACACGTGGAAGGTCTACGGCAACAAAACCTGGATCACGCACCCGGTCCGCGCCGACATCATGACCCTGCTCACCCGCACCAAACCGGAAGAGCCGGGCTACAAAGGCCTGTCCATGTTCATCGCGGAAAAGCCACGCGGATCAGACGAAGAGCCCTTCCCGGCAGAAGGCATGTCTGGTGGCGAGATCGAAGTGCTCGGCTATCGTGGCATGAAGGAATACGAAATCGCTTTCGACGGGTTTGAAGTCAAAGATGAAAACCTGCTGGGTCAGGTAGAAGGTCAGGGCTTCAAACAGCTCATGCAGACTTTCGAATCCGCCCGCATTCAGACAGCAGCTCGCGCAATCGGCGTTGCTCAGTGCGCTTTGGATCTCGGCCTGCGATACGCTCAGGAGCGTATCCAGTTCGGGAAATCGCTCATCAACTTCCCGCGCGTATCTGATAAGCTGGCCATCATCGCCTGCGAAACCATGATCGCCCGTCAGCTCACCTACTTCTCTGCTTGGGAGAAAGACAGCGGTCGACGTTGTGATCTTGAAGCAGGCATGGCGAAACTACTTGGCGCACGCGTAGCTTGGGCAGCAGCGGATAATGCCCTGCAAATCCATGGCGGTAACGGCTTTGCACAGGAGTACCCGATTTCTCGCGTACTCTGCGATGCACGTATTCTCTCAATCTTTGAGGGTGCAGCTGAAATTCAGGCGCAGGTCATCGCTCGTCGTCTGCTGGACGAAACTGAGCTGTAAGACCTGCTCTAACCAAATAGGGAAGCGCGATTATTTGCGTCGCGCTTCTTCATAAACTGAAAGTTCAAGGCGCTTATCCATGAGCGCCTTTCTTATTTCAAAACGCTCGTCACTTTTGGTCGTGGTTTTAAGCTGGTCTTCCAATGTGGAGATCTCGCGGCGCAGCGTCAGTTCTCCCTGAATGCTACCACCAGCCCCATTCACAACACTCATTTGCGCACTACGAGCAAAGTTTGTCCCGGACCTTCTGGGGATTGGTTTTCCCTCACCTTCAAGGTGATCCATAGAACCATTCATCTGTGATCGGCGTATTTGTTGCTCGATTAGTCGATCTATTCCCATAAAACAGACCTCTATCCTTTGTTTTTATTAGAGCATTCTGTCCGAACACTGTGGCTGCAAAGTGGTCATTTGCAATTTTTCTTAATTTTATCGATGAATGCAATTAACTCACAGTCGCACCAAATTATCGATTTTAACTTTACGGTAATAAATACACCATCCACAGTTGCATTATGCAATTTACGCGCTACATTTTAGTTAAATTTTTATTTAATTTATATCGGAATGGAGAACGCGATGTTGCGGCCTCTTATTGTTGCAAGTTGTTTCTTAGGGTCAGCATTGGTTTTAGCTGGCAGCACCTGGGCACTCACACAGACCCGTGCCACCGGTCCTGGCCTTACGCAAATCAGCGCTCCTTCTAAAAATGCATTGAAGCCAATTACGGGCGATAGCAAACTAAAGCCCTACCCGGCCAAGTCTGCTCTGAAGCCGCTGAAAGCTAAATCCAAGCTCGTGCGTTATGAGCCAAAATCCAAGCTCATCCGCTATCCAGTCAAAACAGCTAGTAAGACCATTCCGCCCCAACCGAAGTCACTGACCTACGCGCATGTGACAGGTGTTCTCAGCTATGTCCCACGTGAGAAATTGGACGAGCTTCTCGCCTTTCTCAACAAGGACATCTACCAGCTCACAGACACACACTCAGCAGCAGGGCTGGTGCATCAGACCTCGTGGCGGCTGGAACAGCAAGGCGACCAGATGATGGAGAAGGTCTCCTCCTACCTGCCATAAGCAGCTCAAACTGCAGAGGCGAGCAACACCAGCACGCCTCTTCGCTTTTGCGCCAGCTGCATCAGGCAGCCAGCGGATAGCTCTCCTCCACCAGATACGGTCCGCCACCCACTGCCGCTTTCGCAGAGTAGAGCACAAACCGCCCAGCGGTAAACGCGGGCGCAGAAAACTCACCACGCATCTCAAGCCAATGCGCCAGTTCTCCGGGTGAAGTTCCCCTCAAACGAGCCAAAGTCACATGCGGTGTATACTTGCGACGTTCCGCTTGCAGGCCGAGACGTTGCAAAATGCGCTCTTGCTCCGCTTGCAACTCCGCAAGTTCTTGAGTCGGCTCTACACGTGCCCAAAGCGCATGAGGCTTGCTACCCCCAAACGTTCCAAGCCCGGTCAGCTTGATCGTCAGCGGTGCACGATGAACCCGCGCCAGCTCATAGGCAACTTCATCGGCAATGCGATCATCAATGTCGCCAATAAATCGCAATGTGATGTGGTAGTTTTCGGGGTCGACCCAACGAGCGCCGCGCAGTCCTCCGCGCATGAGGCTCAACATCATCCCGGTGCTCGATGGCAGCTCAAGGCCAGTAAAAAGACGAGGCATATCAGGACCCTCCGCTAATGCAGATGATAAATTAGCTCACGTTTAGCGCCAGAGTACAAGCAGAAAATCACAGCTCTACGAACATCAGGGGATTTTCTATCCAACCCCATTCACAAAAAAGCCGAAGCCCCTCACAGGCTCCGGCTTCCTATTAGTCGTCAGAGGACGAAAGCAGTTACCCTGTCCCTTACGGGCAAGGGTTAGTGTACTGCAGGTGGATCTCGTTGATCCGTTTTTCGATCTCTTCTGTGATTTCAAAATCAGCAGCACCGATGTCTGTCGCCAGCTGTTCCATGTTGGTTGCACCGATAATTACGGAGGTCACGAAAGAACGGGAATGCGCAAACGCCAGCGCCATCACGGAAGGATCAATGCCCAGTTCCGCAGCCAGATCGCAATACGCATCAATCGCTTGCTGACCAAATGCATTCTCATAACGACCAAGGCGTTTGAACAAGGTCTTACGCGCACCAGCAGGCAACGCGCCATTGCGGTATTTACCGGTCAGATAACCCTGTGCCAGTGAGGAGTAAGCCAACAAGCCAACGTTCTCACGATGAGCAATCTCAGCGCCACCCACTTCAAACAGGCGGTTCACGAGAGAATATGCATTCTGGATGGACTGAACGCGCGGAAGACCACGAGCTTCAGATTCCTGCACAAACTTCATAGTGCCCCATGGGCTTTCGTTGGAAAGACCGATGTGACGAACTTTACCGGCTTTCACCAGTTCCTGCAGAACCTCAAGGGTTTCATGGATCGCGTTTTCATCTTCAGCCGGCTCCACAGCCTGCCAGATGTTGCTGACAGAACCAAAACCAGAAACGTTACGGTCTGGCCAGTGCAGCTGATACAGGTCGATGTAGTCTGTCTGCAAACGCTTCAGGCTGCCATCAACCGCTTCCATGATCTGCGCACGGGACAGCTGGCTGGTAGAGCCATCCTTACGGTGCCAGTCCTGCACAGAACGGCCAACAACCTTGGTTGCCAGAACGACTTTGTCACGGTTGCCGGATTTCTTGAACCAGGTACCGATAATCTCTTCCGTACGCCCCTTTGTCTCCGGCTTAGGCGGAACAGCGTAAAGCTCTGCGGTGTCAAAGAAATTGATGCCCTTCTCCAGGGCATAATCCATCTGAGCGTGACCTTCAGCTTCGGTGTTCTGTTCACCCCATGTCATCGTACCAAGACAGATGCTGGAGACGTTGAGGTCTGTACGCCCCAATCTACGAAATTCCATATATTCCCCGTTTGCAGCCCAAGGCCGCTTCTTGTTTTTCACGCCCCTCTGCCGGGCGTAGAGGACACTGAACCCGTCTCGTCCAAAGACAAGAGATCACGCCCCGAATTCGCTGCTGAATCTGCCATTGGATGGAGGTCGGCAGAAAAAGAGGCTCAGCGGTCATCACCAAGCGCTCTTTGAAAAGTAGGCAGTGTTTTTCCGACAAGAAGGCGCAGTAAGTCAATACTTTAAAGCAGACTCTGCGTACCAGCATGAAGTCGGAGTGCTCTCAGCCTTTTAAGATTTAGTCTGTTCGATGAGCATTTCAACGGAAGGCAGGATCTTTTCGACAATGATCGAAACCCCCTCACCTGTCGGGTGCATGCCATCGCCAAGGTTCAGCTTAGGCTCCGCTGCCACACCGTCCAGAAAGAACGGATAAAGCAGCGCATCATGCTTTTCAGCCAGATCACCGTAAATGGAGTTGAACTCCTGACCGTACTGATCACCCAGATTAGGCGGCGCCATCATACCGGCAAGCAACACCGGAATATCGCGGGAGCTCAAGCGAGCCAGCATTGCATCAAGGTTTTTGCGGGTTGTTGAGGGATCCAGACCACGCAGCGCATCATTGGCACCCAGCTCAAGGATCACACCATCAACATCATCACCGATGGACCAGTCCAACCGGGAAAGGCCACCCGAGGTGGTATCACCAGAAACACCAGCATTCACAATCGTGATGTTGTAACCTCGCTCTTGCAGGGCTTTTTCCAGCTTTACAGGAAAGGCATCTTCAGGTGGCAATTGATAGCCTGCGGTCAGACTATCGCCAAACGCGACCAGCTTCACCGGCTCGGCTCCATCCTGCGCCATTCCGGCAGAAGCACCCGTAAGAGCAAGGCCCAGCGCAACAACGGCACCACTGAAAAAACGTAGCACACCAGATTTAGCTTCAACTTTTCGTGATCCAGACATTCAAATACCTTAGATTTTTTCAAACCGAGCTGGACGATGCAATCCACCCTACCCATATGCTTCCCAAGTGCGGCTGCGACAAGAGCAGCCAAGCAATTTATTATAAGATGTAATTCAGGGATTTGCATCGCCTGCACATCAAGGTGGAAGAATGACAGGTAATCCGGCACTAGACTTAAACGGCGTTCATCTTAGCCTGGGCCACGGCGCAGGCCGCACCCATATTCTTAAAGGCATTGATCTTTCTATCAACACCGGCGAAAGCGTTGGCCTCGTCGGCCCATCCGGCTCAGGTAAATCTACCTGCTTATGGTCATGGCAGGCCTCGAACGGGCTGACAAAGGCACCGTAAAGGCCGCCGGACAAGAGCTGGGCGCCATGAACGAAGACGAGCTCGCCCGCTTCCGCGGCCAGAACGTTGGCATCATCTTCCAGTCCTTCCACCTGGTCCCAAACATGACCGCTCTTGAAAATGTTGCTGTTCCACTTGAGCTTTCCGGCGATCCAAAAGCCTTTGAGCGTGCGAAAGAAGAGCTTGAAGCTGTTGGCCTTGGTCACCGCCTCAACCATTACCCAACCCAGCTCTCCGGTGGTGAACAGCAGCGCGTCGCCGTTGCCCGCGCTCTCGTCACCGACCCGGAAATCCTCATCGCCGACGAACCGACCGGCAACCTGGACGAAACAACAGGTGAACAGATCATCGAACTGATGTTCAACGCGCAGGAGCGCAAGAACACCACTCTGGTCCTTGTCACCCACGATCCATCTCTGGCAGACCGCTGTCAACGTAAGATCCGCGTGCATTCCGGCACCATCGATGAAGAAACACCAGCCGTACGTGAGGTACGTGCGCGATGAGCCAAACCACCTCCAACGGCTATCAACCCGGCTTTGGCCTCGCAGCCCGCTTCGCCCTGCGCGAAATGCGGGGTGGCCTCAAAGGGTTCTACGTCTTCATCGCTTGTATCGCACTGGGCGTGGCCGCTATCGCTGGCGTTGCCTCCTTCTCCCGTGCGCTGACGGAAGGCATCTCCGCAGAAGGTCAGGCCATTCTGGGCGGCGACCTTTCATTCTCTCTAATCCACCGCGAAGCCACACCAGATCAGTTGGCTTACCTGAACAGACTGGGCGCCACCTCCCAGATCTCCAGCCTACGCGCCATGGCTCGCACGGATTCAGCGGGCAACCAGACGCTTGTGGAACTGAAAGCGGTTGATGATCCTTACCCGCTTATCGGCAATTTTGAGCTCACCTCCGGCAAAGAACTGCAAGAAACCATCAATGGCAGAACGGAGGGCCTGCGCAACGCAGTGGCAGAAGTCGCCCTCCTTGCACGCCTTGGTCTTGAAGTTGGCGACGAAATTTCCGTCGGCAAAACCAACTTCCGCATCGCCGATACCATTGAGCTGGAACCGGACAAACTCTCTTCCGGCATGACGGTTGGTCCGCGCCTCCTTATCTCACAGGAAGCTTTGCAGGAAACCGGCCTGGTCCAGCCCGGCTCATTGATCCGTTATATCTACCGCGTCCGTATGGGCTACAACGTGCCAGAAGCACAGTTGCAGCAAGCCATTGATCAGACAAACACTCTGTTCCCAGATGCAGGCTGGCGCATCCGCTCCAAACTGGAAGCAGCTCCAAGCCTGCAGCGAAACATCCAACGCTTCGCTCAGTTCCTAACGCTCATCGGCATCACCTCCCTTGTGGTTGGCGGTGTTGGCGTGGCGAATGCTGTACGCAGCTACATGGATACCCGCCGTGAAGTCATCGCCAGCTTCAAATGCCTTGGCGCCTCGGGCGGATTTGTCTTCAAGGTTTACCTCATTCAGATGATGGTCCTCGCAACCATCGGCATTGTGGTTGGAATGGCGTTGGGAGCCTAATCCCACTCGTCGCCATGGCAGCCTTACAATCCATCCTGCCTATCAATGCAGTGCAAGCAGTCTACCCGCTCCAACTGCTGCTTGGCATGGCATACGGTTACCTGACGGCCCTCGCCTTCGCGCTCTGGCCACTTGGCAGAGCCCACGACATCGCACCAACAGTTCTGTTCCGCGACGAAGTGAGCACCCGTAGCCGCTATCCAAAGCCGCTCTACATCGCAGGTGCTGCGGTCACGCTGGTTCTGCTGGCAGGCCTTGCCCTCGTCATGGCCTACGACAAAACCATCGCCCTCATCTTCATCGGTGCATGTACAGGCACCTATCTGTTGTTGCTGGTGGTCGCCCGCCTCATCATGCAGCAGCTCGCAAGGTACCAACAGTCCGCTCAACCGAGCTGCGCCTGGCAATCACCAACATCTATCGCCCCGGCGCTTTGACACCTTCCGTCGTGCTCTCTCTCGGCCTTGGTCTGTCTCTGCTCGTTGCACTTGCCCTCATTGATGGCAACCTGCGCCGCGAACTCAATCAGGCTGCACAGGAACAGGCACCGAGCTTCTTCTTCGTAGACATTCAAAACCACGAAAAAGACGCCTTCCAGTCTCTGATTGCGGAAAAGGCAGCTGGCACAGAGTTCAACGCTGTCCCAATGCTCCGTGGCCATATCGTCTCGCTGAAGGGCATTCCCGCTGCGGACTATCCGGCTCCACCTGAAGCAGAATGGATCCTGCGCGGCGACCGCGGCATCACCTACTCCGAGACACTGCCAGAAAACTCAGTCATCACGGCTGGCGAATGGTGGCCGAAGGATTACACCGGTGAACCGCTGGTTTCCTTCTCTGATGACAATGCCCGCGAACTGGGCCTGAAGGTCGGTGATACGGTCACTGTGAACGTCCTCGGACGCCAGATCACAGCGAAGATCGCCAACTTCCGCACGGTGGACTGGGAAAGCATGTCCATCAACTTCGTGATGATCTTCTCGCCCAACACCTTTGCAGGCGCACCGCACACCCATCTGGCAACCGTCGGCTGGCCGGGCGAAGCCACCTTGCAACAGGAGCTGGACCTGCTGAAGGAAGTCACACAGGCCTTCCCAACCATCACCTCGATCCGGGTGAAAGACGCCATCGCACAGGTGAATGAGCTTGTCGGCCAGTTGGCGTGGGCTATCCGTGGAGCATCCTCCATCACACTGCTCGCAAGTGTGCTCGTGCTGGCAGGTGCATTGGCCGCAGGACACCAGAGCCGCATCTATGATGCTGTTATCCTGAAAACACTGGGCGCCACACGTGGTCGTCTCATCAAGGCATATATTCTCGAATATCTGATCCTTGGTGGAACCACCGCCATTTTCGCCCTGTTTGCGGGTTCTCTGGCCGCTTACTTCATCATCACCGGTGTGATGGAAGGTACCTTCACCCTACTGCCGATCACCGCAATTGCGGCGATCATCGGTGCTCTCATCTTCACAGTTGGCTTCGGTCTGCTGGGCACCTGGAGGGTGTTGGGAGAAAAACCTGCACCCGTTTTACGAAATCTGTAAAACTCCGTGGACTGCATCAAGTAAAAAAACGTTGATCGACGCAGATGCAGTCCACATCTCTCAGAATTATTTATTAACAGACCAACTCTTCTATTTTCCGGCTAAGGTCTTGCAGCACCTGCAACATTACAATCGGTTAATAATAGGGTCCGGTTTTACCAAGTTTATACCAAAAGACCTTGTCGTGAGGGCCAATTCTACAAAAATCAGTAGGGTGCACCCTTGTCTTACGCCCTTTTTCCTACCATATTTGCTGATATGTAACTCGGGTCAGTCACCCGTGCTGTTTGGTGCGTCCAACAGCGAATATGTGTTTAACAAGAGAGAGGATCCACATGGCGACCTTCGACCGCAATAATTCTACGCGGTATGGAATGGCTGGCTCTCATGCCAATGCAGCCGCATTTGACGCTGGTCTGCGCGCCTACATGCTTCGCGTTTACAACTACATGGCGATCGGTATCGCAATTACCGGCGTTGTAGCTTATGCAGCCTTCCAGATGGCTGTTTCTAACGGAGCACTGACAGAATTCGGTGTATTGCTGTTCACCAGCCCTTTGCGCTGGGTAGTAATGCTTGCTCCTCTTGGCTTCGTGTTCTTCCTGAGCGCACGTATCCATAAGATGAGCGCATCAGGTGCACAGCTTGCATTCTGGCTCTTTGCTGGCGCGATGGGTCTGTCCTTGTCGTCGATCTTCCTCGTCTACACTGGTAACTCCATTGCTCGTGTATTCTTCATCACCGCAGCTTCCTTTGGCGCGCTGAGCCTGTTCGGCTACACCACCAAGAAAGACCTCTCCGCATGGGGCTCCTTCTTGTTCATGGGCCTGATCGGCATCATCATCGCGTCTCTGGTCAACCTGTTCCTTGCTTCTTCTGCCCTGCAGTTCGCAATCTCTGTGGTTGGCGTTCTGGTGTTCGCAGGCCTCACCGCTTACGACACTCAGCAGATCAAGGAAATGTATGCTGCTGTTGATGACAGCGAAGTAGCAGGCAAGAAAGCCATTATGGGCGCGCTGCGTCTGTACCTGGACTTCATCAACCTGTTCATCATGCTTCTGTCCCTGTTCGGCAACCGCGAGTAATCGCAGCCGCTATCAGGCGTACACTTCAAAGAAAGCCCGAGGCACCCGCCCCGGGCTTTTTTCTTGGCCAAGTACCAACGCAGATATAGGCTTCAACCACACACCCTCCACTGCCCCACACTGCAGGACACCAAATGTACGGACCGCTCTCACTCTTCTATTGGTATGAACGCAAAGTCTTCCAGTTCAGGAACTTCCACAAAACCAACACGACCATCGCCGAGCGCTACTACATGATCGTGGGAATTCTAACCGCCATCGCAGCTATCGCAATCGCCTTCGTTATGCCCATCATGCTGTTTCTTGCAGGAATTGCCTATATCCTGCTGCAACCATTTAGCTACATAATCAATCGGGCCAAAGAGAAACGAAACAGCGTTTACAACTCAGCTTTCCCGCGGAAGCGGTGGTACGGCGCAGCAAATCAATGGAAACCTAACACTGTGCAATCCGCCTTGGTAAAAGCCGTATTCCCTGATTTATAGCCAGTAAAATGCAGCCAACACGCACAGATAACCACAACGTAACCGCTTAGTTTTCAGGGGTACAACCAAATTTCACTAGCCAAGATCAGTAAGAAGATTTATTTTCTTAACGTAGCGTATCATATGTTTTTCTAAGCAATTTTCTGCTTGTTCCAACAGCATTTGTAGGGGCAAAAAATGCCAAGACATTCGCCTTGTGCCATCGCCAATGAATTTTTAAGACGTCGTGGTAGTCCTACCTACCCTTCCCAGATGTACATTCAAAAGCTGGTGGCAATTGCGAACGGATGGAACCTCGCAATCAACGGCGAGCCTCTGGTCAGCGAAGCACCGCAAGCATGGGTCAACGGCCCGGTCTTCAGGCAGATATGGGACTTTGTGAAGGAAGGCGGCTTTAAGGGGCCAAACAGCGAAATCGTTGACCCCATCACAGGCCAGATCATCACTTCAAAAATAAGCGGTAATGAGGAAGAAATCCTCGATCACGTTTGGAAGAAATACCGCAACTACACACCACAGCAACTGTCAGATCTCACCCATCAGGCGAATTCTCCATGGGCCTATGCCTATTTTGAAAAGGGGAGAAACGCAGAAATCGATACAGAACGCACTCGGCAATACTACATCAAACTCGCCTTAGCAGGCCGCTCCAATGCAGAACAGGAGCAGGCCCTACAAACAGCGGGTCGGATCAATGCCGCCTAACGACACTTTCGACGACACGCTCGACAAACCTCTCACCGTTGATGATATCGACGCTGCAGCCCTTAAGCTGCCCATAGAGGTCGACCCTCCAGCCAAGATCGGCATGGAGCAGTTGCTGAAAGACCGGCAGGCCCTTTCTGACGACAACACCCAGCTGCAGAACGAGCTCATGGAGCTCAAATCCAAACTCGCCACCAAGCGCGAGCTGGACGCCCTTATCAAACCCTACGCAGGCAAAGCCTACTGGTTCATGTGTGTCTATTGCGGCACTGTCGCGCTCATCCTCGTGCTCGCAGGCTTCAAAAACGTCTACGGCAACTCGTTCATTCTGGCAGACAGCGTGCTGGAGTTCCTCGTAGGAAGCACAGCAACCACTGTCATCGGCCTCGTCGGCATGGTCCTCACCGGCATCTTTGTCGGCGCCAGAAAGTAGCGCACCTCACCCAATCAGTGACCGGATAGCACCAGCACCTTCACTGGGAAGGCAAGCGCCTGGAAGCGTAAGATCAGTGCATGCATGATCGAGGTGGCATCCACCATGTGGTAGTAGAGCCCACCCCAGAAGCCGAACTCGCCCGCCGCAATCTGCTCACCATAGTTGCTATAGGCATTGGCAATACACTTGCTGCCCGGAGGGATACCCTTCGTATCATCCTCATAAAGCGGCTCCATGATCACTAGTAGCGTTCCCGGTCGCGCAACATCCTGTGCATCCACGAGCTGGTCTGTCGGGCGGAACTGACCGGAAGAGATAAAGTCCTGCGTATCCACCACCACCATGGGGATGACCTCAAAGGGCCGCGACGCACAGGTGATCTCCGCCGCCATCCCAACTTTGATCACAGAAGCCGTAATCTGACCAAACCCAGCCTGAAACCGCCCACGCCCCGTTGAATCTGGCACAAGAATACCAGCTGGGCGCAGAATAGGACTGACAATATCTCCCGGCTGTAAAATGAACTGAGTCACCACGCCATCAACGCCCGCATACACGAACTTCTTGTGATAGGCAGACTCCGCCTGATGCAGTCTGGCAATCGCACTGGTCCGCTGCGCTGGCAGGCTCACGGTAATCTTCGTCTGCACGATATCCCGGTTGGCAACAGCTGCATCCAGCTGCCCTTTACGCACCACCACCTGGTTTTCACGCGTATCGATTTCTTTCTGCGTCACCACATCAGAATTACGCCGCTGCAGATCCAGCGTCCGCTCCAACTCGCTGACAGCCTGATTATAGGCACCCTGCGCCTGAGAGATCATGGCCTCTGCGCTGATCAGCTCAGAGTTTGCCAAAGCAATCTCGGCATCAATCTCATCCACTTCACTCTGCGCCGTATCCACCTGCGCCTTCTCCGTGGAAGAATCCAACGTAAACAGCAGCTGCCCAGCTTTCACGTGCTGATTGTTCTCCACCATCACCAGATCAACCCGCCCGGCAGTTTCCGGAAGAATGGAAACGGTACGGTACAGCGACAGTACGTTGGATGTGGTTGGGTGATAAAAGAAAACCAGCGTGATCAAAGCGATAGTCAGCATCAGCGCACCGGTAATCCCCCAGCGCAGCTCATACCAGACCGTGAAAAACGTAATCTCATGCCCAATCCGCTTGCCCTGCCGATAACGACGAAACAGATAGTCCGGCAGGATCGTCACAAGCGAGCAAAGAAGAAACTCAATCATCCTGTTTCTTCCCCTTTATCGTCTTGCGCAAAGACTGAGCGATGGTGTTCAGCGGTGTCTCGTAATCCGGCAGGTTGATCGCAGCCAGCAGCAGCGCAGCAATCCAGAAATAGTTGTTGTGCGTGAACAGCGCGAGCACAGCCAGTATGGCCACGATCTGCATGTGCGATCGCCCGTACTTATGCGCCATCTTCTCCGGCAAAGCATGAAGGGAAAAGTAAAAGACACCCGCCAGCAACACGGCGCCAATGGCGATGAAGATGGTCACCACCATCAAAACATCTGTGCTGCCCGGTGCAGTGATAAAGATCGGAAGATGCCCAGCAAACTGCTCATGTTCGCCACCAGAAGCCATAGCCAAGTCCGCTCGTCTCTCAGGGGTTTCATGACACCAGCGCAACAACACCGGCAGGATGGAGCATCTTTCATGCCCCATTCATGGTTACCCTGAGAGAAACGGACGAGGAGAAACTCAGCGAAAATGGAAGGTTTCCAGCCTTAAGGTAAAAGCCCGCTAAGCGAAAACAGGCGAATTCACATATAAACTTAGGCGTCATCTGTTTTCATCAAATCATGACGCACAGATCAAAAATGCATTTAAGTAGCTTAATCGCTAGCCTTACTCTTAGACTGTCCAATTATGATCGAGGCTGCACCTTTGCATTGACGCTGCAGCTTTTCAAAAGCAGGACGACAGTCTTTCTTTAAGTTTTGGAGAGGGCGCAGGATATTACTAAGCACCGCCGCATTAGAGTTTAGCTGCTTAGCTAACTCAGACCCTGAAGTTTCCCCACGAATGTGCTTGGATACTATCTCAGCTTCGGTCTCATAAAACTTCG
The DNA here is from genome assembly GCF_001310815.1 of Pseudovibrio denitrificans JCM 12308. GTDB lineage: Bacteria > Pseudomonadota > Alphaproteobacteria > Rhizobiales > Stappiaceae > Pseudovibrio > Pseudovibrio denitrificans. The sequence continues at coordinate 5,869 of NZ_BAZK01000030.1, read as the reverse complement.
CCATAGCATGCCAATTTGCTGCTGCTGCAATTTTTGACATCTGAGCACTTTCAAAAGCATTCACTTTCAGAGCCCACAAAAGGTCTTTGTCACTTCCCCTAAGATTGTGTTGTGCCGTTTTCTGATAGTTAAGCTGAACGTGGCCCCGCAAACACAAAAGAAAGCATTGTTTTTCAACTGGGTTCAAGTTTGGGATGATTTCTTGCGCAGTCGGAACGTAAAGTTCTCTTTGAATGTCACTAGACCACGTTTTAATTGCATCCCCCCGCTCAACTTTTGCAGCCAACCGCTCCCAACAACTCACTAAATCCTGATAGTCATGCCTCGGATCATAACACCCAGCAACAGCACTACTAAGCTCTTGTCCATCATAAGAGATCATCGCCTCATAGATTTTTGCGAGCGCTTTGATTTCTCTGGGATGTATTGCCTTTAGCTCAGCAATACAGGCCTCTTGAGAACGATCACGAAGAGTACACCGCTTCATAAATCTCTCAACATGCGATTGCTTCAAGCGAACACTAGCTTCAAAAAGCTGATTCAAATCTTCAGCAACTGAACCTGAGCTAAAGGCGAATAAGACAAGTATCGCAAAAATGTGTCGAGCTAACATAAACGTTCCCAATCAGATGACATCTCGCGCGTTTATAAGAAAACTCCGACAATTGCGATGATGATAGTACTGAGAGTTATTATGTTCGCACTGTTTAATCAAACAGCAGCCAGCTCTTCCCGCGCTTTCATGAAGAGCGGTGCCAATGCCTGCGACAGAGCAAAACTCTTCTCAGCATCAGCTTCGGTGTAAGCGTGATCCGCATCCAGCAGGTTCACCGTACCGATCACCTCACCCAGCACCACCACAGGCAGATTCAGCGTAGCACCAAGCCCCATGGCTGCGATCTTCTCGTGATCGGGAAAGTAATCCTTCACATCATCGATGGTGTATCCCAGAAACGGCTTTTGCTGCACCAGCACCCGTTCATACCAGCCACCTTCTTTTTCAATTGGCTTGGTACCGGATGTCCCATAGGAGTTCTCTGCACTGGAATACAGCCGCACCACATGGCTTCCGTCGGGATGCGTCACCGTCAGCGTAAAAAGCTTGTAACCGGGAAATTTGGAGAACAGTTCGCCCGCTTTTTTCGCGGCCTCCTGCAAGCTGGAGCTACCCGCTACAGCCTGCACAAACGCAATATGATCAACCACTTCAAATACCTGCAATCTTGAAATGCAGATAGTTTAGCGGCTCACCCGGTGCCTTCAAGTCAGAGAAACTCAACTAAGCCATTGCCTTGGGTCAGTCCCGGTTCAGCACCTTGAAGTCCCCCTCATCCGCCGAGAACTTGTCGTCGATACAGCACTCTTCGCGCAACGTTTGCAGCACCTGATCCAGCTGCTCATACTGCGCCACGCAATAAAGCACACGCCCTTCACGGCGCTGCTTGATCAATCCGGCAGACGCCAAACCAGACAAATGGTGCGACAGTGTTGAGCCCGGAATTTCCAGTTCTTCCTGCAAAGTGCCCACGGCAAGGCCTTTATAGCCAGCTTTCACAAGACGCTTGTAAATTGTTAACCGCGTCACATGTCCCAACTCTTTCAGAGCCTTAGCCGTTTTTTCGATATCCATCTCGCTCACCAGCATTTCTTATATTTCGATATTACTAGAAATATCTTGACATGAAAAGCTTTCATTCTATTATTTCGATAAATCCGGAAATATAGTAATAAGGATCACACCCATGTCACTGTCCTCGGAAATGCTCATAAGCAGCCTGGAGATGTTTGCATTCCTTGCTGTGGAACTAACCATCCTCTTTCTGGCAATCAGCTACTTCGTTGGCATCTTGCAGGAGTACATTCCACCAAGCCGCGTGCAGAAGATCCTCAGCAGTCAAAACGGCAAAGGCTATGTCACAGCAGCAGCACTCGGTGTCATCACCCCGTTCTGCTCCTGCTCCACCATTCCGTTCTTGAAAGGCCTGCTCCGCGCCCGCGCTGGCTTTGGCACCATGATGGTCTTCCTGTTCGCCAGCCCACTGCTGAACCCGGTCATCATCGGCCTGTTCGCCATCACCTTCGGCATTCAGGTAACAGTATTCTACTTCACCATCGCATTGGCAGTTTCCATCATTGCGGGCTACACGCTGGAAAAGCTTGGCTTTGAAAAGTTCGTGAAAGAAGAAGCCTACGCGGCCCCATCCACCTCCTCATGCGGCAGCAGCTGCGGAGGCAGCGCGCCAGTACAGAGCAAGTGGGCAAGAGTTTGGAACTCAACATGGACCGACTTCAAGAAAGTCCTGCCATACCTCATCGGCGGCATCGCCATTGGCTCCGTCATTTACGGCTTCATGCCAACAGACTTGGTGTCCTCATGGGCAGGAAAAGATAACGTCTTCGCCATTCCGGTCGCCGCCGTCATCGGCATCCCACTCTACATCCGCGCAGAAGCCGTCATCCCGCTCACCGCAGCACTGGCTGGCAAAGGTATGGGACTGGGCGCCATCATGGCCCTCATCATCGGCAGCGCAGGCGCCAGCCTGACAGAGGTGATCCTGCTCAAGTCCCTCTTCAAAAACCAGATGATCGCCGCATTCCTCGTCGTCATCCTCGGCATGGCAGTGAGCGCAGGCGTGCTCTACTCACTGATCTTTTGATCCCAGAAAACACCAGAAACTCAGCATGCACAAAAAAACAGGCCTGAGTTTCTGGCTAATCAATCAAGGATTGGCAAAAATTTACTCTATATGCATCAGCTGCAATTTTCTTACGCTGATCCGGGGACAGCATAACCCACCCCTCCCCATCAACGATCCTGCGAGCTTTATCAGTAAAACTTTCCCATATCATTCCGAGAGCAAATTCTAAACTTGGTGCATCAAGATACTCTGCAAGATAGTAGCTTAATTCTTCGCCAACAGTCTCAGGACTACGCCGTAGCTCGCCTAGAGTTGTATGAAGCACTGCATAGCCTCTTTGAAAATGAACCTCATGCTCATCATTCGCGACTATCTTTGCCAAAGCAGAACAATGCCAATGAGCTGTACCCTCTTCGATTTGCTCGAGAGTACTTGCCGCTTGAGCAGAGTTGGTAACCAGCATAGTCCCAATGAAACTGATGAAGAACACTAAACGCCACATCAATCTATTCCTCCCAATAAATCATTTCATAGCTTCCAGAAAACACCAGAAACTCAACAACTCATACAAATCAGCCCCTACTAACAATCAGGTTAGTAAGGGCTGATTTTTAATCTCGAATGATCTCCAGAAAGGCCGGGCCGAAGCGTTCCAGTTTGGACTCGCCGACACCTGAAATCTCCAGCATCTCTTCAAGTCGCTGCGGACGTTCTACCGCCATCTCGATCAGAGTCTTATCGTTGAAGATCACATAAGGCGGAACATTCCGCTCCCGCGCCAGCTCCATCCGCCGCGCACGAAGTTTCTCAAACAGCTCCTGATCCGCAATGTCTTCAATCTGAGCCTTTGCCGGTGCTTTCGCACCCCGCTCGATCTTGGCTGAGTTGGCAAGCTGATCCACCTTCAGCTCAATAGTCTGGCGCTCTTTCAAAAACGCCATGCCCATCGCCGTCATCTTCAACGCCCCATGGGCATCATGGTCCGCAAAGATAAGCCTGCGGCCAACAGCTGACGAGTAATCGCATTCCATTGGATCTTGGTGAACTCACCGCCGATATCAAAGGTCGACAGCTGGTCATGTCCACGGGAGATAATCCGCTCATTGGCATTGCCCAGCAAAACATCAATCACATAGTTCGCACCAAAGCTTTGCCCGGTGCGCAAAATGCAGGAGAGCAGCTTTTGCGCGGCGATGGTGCCATCCATAGTCTTCGGCGGGTTGAGGCAGGTATCACAGTTGCCACAAGGCTCGCACTCATCCCCGAAGTAGCGCAGCAGAACAGAACGCCGGCAGGTCGCCGTTTCACAGTAAGCGAGGAAAGAGCGCAGCTTTTGCCGCTCAATCTGCTTCTGGTTCTCAGGCGCCTCGCTGCGGTCAATCATCTGGTTCAGCAGAACCACATCCTGCATGCCATAGATCATCCAGGCTTCAGACGGCAGACCATCGCGCCCAGCGCGGCCTGTTTCCTGATAGTAAGCCTCAATGTTCTTCGGCAAATCCAGATGCGCCACAAACCGCACGTTGGGCTTATCAATGCCCATACCAAACGCAACAGTCGCCACCATAATCAGGCCTTCTTCCTTGATGAAGCGATCCTGATTGGCCTCACGTACTGAGTTATCGAACCCTGCATGATAAGGCAGAGCATCAAACCCTTCTTCCACCAGCCAGGCAGCCGTCTCCTCCACCTTCTTGCGCGACAGGCAGTAGATGATGCCACTCTCACCTGCAGGACGCTCTTTGAGGAACCGACGCAACTGCTGCTTCGGGTTATGCTTGATGCCCACGGTGTAGGTGATGTTAGGGCGGTCAAATCCTGAGGAGATCAAACGCGGCAGATTGAGCCGTTCCTGAATGTCCTTCCGCGTCGGCTCATCCGCCGTCGCCGTCACCGCCAAGCAAGGCACACCTTCGAGTTTTGCCCGCACATTGGTCAGCTCGCGATATTCAGGGCGGAAGTCATGGCCCCACTGGCTGATGCAGTGCGCCTCATCAATCGCCAGCAGAGCAATCAAGCCCCGCTGGTTCAGCTCTTCCAGCAAACCAACAAACTCAGGCCGCACCAGACGTTCTGGAGCGACATAGAGCAGATCCAGCTCCCCAGCCCGCAAATCACGATAGGCAGCCTGAACTTCATCATAGGAAAGAGCGGAGTTGATGGATGTCGCCCGCACGCCAAGCTCGCGCAGTGTCGCGATCTGGTCCTGCATCAGCGCAATCAGCGGCGAAACAACAATGCCCACCCCACGACGACACAAGGCAGGCACCTGATAACACAGAGACTTCCCCGCCCCTGTCGGCATAAGAACACAGCAGCTCTCGCCAGCCATCACGCTATCTATCACAACCTGCTGATTGCCGCGAAATGCGTCATAGCCGAATACTTTTTTCAGAACATCATTCGGCGAGGCAACAATATCTTGCGTGGGTGTCATGAGCAGCAGCACTTACCTGAAGAAAATGGAGAGGTAGCCTCTACCTCTACCCTTCTGACCCAACCACGCAAGAACTATCTGCCACTCGGGCACATAAACTTCGGGCCTCTGATCACCGGTACTTGGCTGCGGAGATGAACTCGCCAAAGGTTTCGCACCACACCAGCACGGTGTTGTACTTCTCAATATCAACGCCCTCCGGCACATCCAGCAGGAAACCATCAAAGGTTTTGACATCACCAATCAGAACAGAGTTGCCTTTGACCGGCAGAAACTCATCTTCGTGCTCAACGAACTCATGAACCAGGTAAACCTTGTAATCAGGCCCCGGAGCAAGACGGCCTGATGCACAATCATGGTTGGAGAAACGCTCACCTTGCCCTCACCCCAATGCAGGAAGTCACTGCCGCGCTGGTCGCGGCTGAACTCCGCAGTGTACTGCGCGTTTTGAGCTTCCTGCTCCAGCACGGCTGTCTCAGGAGAATCCGGCGCTGTCAGGATCGGCAGGAAATAGACCCCAAGCGCAAAGCCAACAGCCAGCACTACGGTGTGCGAAACGAGCAATGCAACAAAACGGATCATAAGAGTTCTCTCAGTCTACAGGTCAAAATCACTTGATCGCAAAAGCGATCACTTCAATTTGTCTAACAACCATGCGTTGGGAAGGCAACAAACCTACCCCTTTGTAATCAATCCCAAAATCTCAAAACACTGTGAGATGTCGTGAAAGCACTGCTCCCACCCAAAGAACGTACATTTCACATCCTTCAGGCAAACCACCATACAGAAAAAC
>NZ_BAZK01000029.1 GCF_001310815.1 Pseudovibrio denitrificans JCM 12308 | reverse complement strand
ACCCATTTACGGTGACGGCAGACTTCTCTGAAGATGTGTCTGGCTTTGTGGCCAGCGACGTGAGTGCGAGCAATGCTAGTGTGGGGGTCGTCAGCGGAGGCCCAGAAGACTACACGCTCACAGTCACGCCTGATGGCCGTGGTGATGTGACTTTGCGTATCCCAGAGAACCGGGCGCAGGATAGTGCTGGCAACCAAAACACCGCCTCCAACGAGGTCACGGTGTTGACCATAGAAGAGATAAGTGGAATTAGGATTGAAGGCCAAGTTTTTGAAGATAATGGCTTAGGTTCTGGAGTGGCACATGATGGATTGCTTAACGGGAATGAGAAAGGGCTTGCAAGCTACAACGTAAGCATCGCATCAACATCAAACCTGGCAGATCCATTAAGTGCTACAACAACAGATAGCGAGGGAAACTGGTCGATTGAACTACCCGATACAGCTATCCGTGAATTCTTACAAATAAAGATCTCTCCGGCTTCTGGGGGTTCTTGGAGAGCTATTTCTGAAATCGTTGCTGATGGAGTTGTTGATGTTAGCAACGAAAACACCGCTGATAGAAAGATTGTGTTCAGGGCTCCCTCCAAGGGTACTTTTAAGGGCTTTCGTTTTGGGGAAGTTCGCAATCCTACATTTCAGGATAATCAGAGCGTAAGTCTGCTTGCTGGTAATCAAGCGCAACTCTCTCACCGTTATCATGCAAATACGTCAGGCAGTGTTGCGTTTGGCATCGAGAATGAAAAGCAAACTCCTCCAAGTAGCTTTGAGTATCATCTTTTGGCTGACGCAGATTGTGATCAGCTTGCAGACCGCTCTCAACAAGGGCTCAATGTGGAGGTTGAAGTAGGTGATGAGGTCTGTGTTATCGTTTTGGTTCGTAGCGGATCATCTACACCCGTACAAAGTCGCTTAACTTATGATGTGACAGCACGAACATCCTTTGAGGGAACTGAACAATCAGATTTGAGAAAGAATACAGATCAGATTGTTTTGCAAAGTACCGTATTGAAACTTTTGAAATCTGGAAGCGCGTGTAACAAATCAGGAGAAGATTGCAATGGCGGCATTGCAACTGTTTCGCCTGGCGCAATCATTGAATACGAAATCCAGTTTGCCAATCCATCGGAAGAGCAGGCTACTGACTTGAAAATTTTCGACAGAGTTCCAGATTTTACCGAACTCTTCTCACAAGTGCAGTGCCCCAGTTCCCTTCCCTCAGGTATTGGATGTGAAGTTACAAGACCAGGGACTGGAGATAATAAGAAAGGGTATGTTGGACCATTGCAGTGGACGTTTTCAGGGAACTTTCAGCCAGGAGCTGAAGGCGCCGTGAAGTTCCGTGTGAGGGTGCAATAAGCAATAATTGTTGCTGCGTTTTGAAATGCGAAAGATTTATGGCGGCCTCGTTAGCTAGTAAGTACCACCTCATAGCCAACGAGGCCTAGCAAGTACCAAAACAGTCTTAGCACTCGCATAGGAGAAGCTACAACTTTAGTAAAAGTGTTGTAGCGTGTTTTAAGCAATTATAAATCGCGGATCTTATCTGAAACTCTCCGAAAAGACGATGGACTTAAGTCTCACGATAACTGTTATCCAATAAAAATGATAATATCTTTTCGGAAGTTATGCTTTAGTTCCTGAAGACAGGTTACGGATTCAGTAGTTTTCTAGATCACAATTTTGAGTTTGTTTAGGCGAGCTACAACTAAAATTACATGCTTATACTGAATAGGATCTCTTTACTTACGTTAAGGGAATGCCGCTGTCTTTTGATCAAATTCCCAAGAGATAACTCGGTAGCTTTTCTACTTGCCCAAACCACGTTAGTTGGCGTTGCTCGTATAGCTTGTTTCACGGATTTTGTTTTGAAAGCTGGAAAACAGGCGTTTGCTTATGAAAGAATGGATGACGGCCCGCTAATAATCCCTACCAAGGAGCACTCCTAGACAACATTTTTGTTGGTGGCAGACTTCTGCAGGTCTCTATCCAGAGCTTACCGAGTGATCAGACGGAAACTATCTGCCTGTTTCCTGAAACTGCTTTTCACGCTCAGCTATTTCGGGATAGGCATCGGTGAGTAGTTTGCCTCCAACGCCGATGTTGTCGTAGGAATGCTCTTCAATATGGATGGTCAGTAGGTCTGCGCCCAGACCTGTACTTTCTTCAAAAGCTTTGGTCAGCGCGGCGACACAGGCAACCTTCTTCTCCCGAGTAAGGCGCGGTGAATAAACAACGATGTGTGGCATAGTGCATTCCTTTCCTATCCTTAGATTTGTCTGATTTGAATGCTCAGGCGCTCAGCTTATCATGAATGAGCCAGCAATAAGGGTCTTCTGCCATCATATCATGGTCCACGGCCCATGCAGCCGCTCTACACCCACCGCACTGCCACTTGAAAGAGCAAGAGGCACATCCGCCTTCACATCGCGTTTATGAAGGGTCTTGATGTGTGGGGAGTTCGACCAGATTTCGCCAAATGAAGCTTCCTTCACATTACCCAATGATAAAGGGAACATGACACATGGCGTTACGTCTCCTTCTGGAGTGATACAAGCAATACTGATCCCGGCTTGGCATCCCCCCCGACATGCAGCAACATCTGGTGTAAGGGAAGCCAATCCAGAAGAGTGCGCGGACAAATACATGTGCGGATAAGCAGCCTTTGCAACAAGCCAAGTCTGCAACAGGGTTCTTGCTGTGTTTGGTTCCAATCCTTCAGTCAGTGCTCCACGCCCGGTGGGAACAAATTGGGACAGATTGAAACCATCAACTCCAAGCTGTGCGCAAAGCTCTAACATTTCTGGTAGCAAATGCGCATTGCGGCGCATGGCTGTGAAGCAAATGTGGGTTTTAAGTCCTGCTTCCAGCGCCAGTTCAACTGCCTCTAGTGCCTTGTCAAATGAGCCTGATCCACGAATAGCATCATGGGCCTCTCGGGTTCCGTCAATACTTATCTGTAAACGGGAGAGGCGAGCCTCCTTGAGCTTCCAAGCTGTCTTTTTCGTTAAAGGATATCCGTTGGTGCTTGTGCCCACGGTCATGTTGAGACTGCGGGCATATGCGATCAGTTCTGGTAAATCACGGCGTAGTAGTGGTTCTCCGCCGGAGAAGGCAACGTCGACCACGCCAACACTGTTCATCTGCTGCAAAATCTCTTTTACGCGATTGGTGGTGTATCCCTTGTCTCCCTCCTTGTCTGCATTGGAAGAGCAATGAATGCATGACAGGTTGCAGTGATTGCTTAGGATGAAAACCACATGCAATGGATAGGAGGGTTTAAACATGATCACCTCTCAGAAAAAGGATTGCAGGATACGGCTTTCGACAGATTTCAGATCCGGGTTCATGCCGCTGGTTTCATAAAACTCTTCAACTACATGCAGATGTTGAGCGATAAACTTGCGCAATCGCTGCGAGGCATTGCAAATATCTTCATAACTGCAGCCCGTGCTTTTGTGAGTGATGGTGTCTGAAAACAAGACGGCTTCTGCTAGCGTGGCCTGAGAAAACTTTGAGTAGTCCTGAAAGTTTTTAAAGCGCGGCTCCACCCCAAAACGGGCCGGATCCTCATGAATGGGCGTGTGCGGAAACAAGATCATCGGGCTTACCCAGCGCGGAATACCGCCAACTTTCATCGTGTCCAGGATTAATCGTTCTGTATCGCAAAGGGCAGTTTCATCCTCGCCGGGCAGCCCTGCCATCCACCAAGTAAATGGTTCTACGTTTGCTCGCACGGCCTCTGAAACACTGAGTACGACCTCTTCACGGTCAAAGTGACGGTTGTTGATTTTCGCCACTTTGTAAGAACCTGTTTCAACGCCAAAATCCACGCTCGCCAACTCACAGCAGGCTGAAAGGGAGGCATAACCCTCATAGCTATAGCTTTCAGGATGCGCAAAAATGTTGAGATGGTCGGGATGAATATCTCGGCAGATCAACTCCTCACTCAGTTCAATTAACTTGGCATTCCCACCCACGAAGAAGTTGTCCTGAATGGTGAAGCGCGAAACCCCCTCCCCCATGAGTACTTCAATCTGGTCCACGATCCGTTTTGCCGAATGGAACATGAGTTTGCGGCGGCCCTGAAGGCGGCCAATTACCGGCTCAACACACCAAGCACACTGGAAGGGACATGCTCCGCGCGTGGTTGAGATCGCGCCCGCATCTGGTCGAAGAGAGCGAGGTTTAAGAACGGAGTAGCGGTAGACCGGGAGCTCATCCATGTTTTCTTGCACCTGCGGAGCCTCGTTGTTTCCTGTGCAGGTCACCACTCCAGGCACCACTTTTGTGACTTTCCCAGCCTCAGCAACTTGTTGGCAGATGGAAAGCAATGGATGTTCTGCCTCTCCTAATGACCCCATCCACACTTAAGGCATTGGAGCGGACGATCTCTTCAGCAAACATAGTGGCGTGCTGTCCGCCAATATAGACGGGCACATGCGGGAGTAGTGTTTTTGCAAGGTGAGCGACCTCAAGGGCTCCAATACTGAAATGAACCCAGTTGAGACCGATAGCTATGACGATTGGATTCTCTTTGAGGATGAATGCTTTCACATCTTCTTCATCAAAACCATAGTGTAGAGCTAAAGGAACATGGAGCCCGCGCACTTCAAAGCCGTTTGCCTCAAGCCAGGCAGCATTGGCCAGCAACCCTAGCCCAAACTGCTTGTCATCTAAACAAGGGGAAGTCTGACTAAAGGCGGTTGGAGGCTGGATGAACAAAACCCGATTACGCTGCACCATGGCTTCACTCGAACTCAATGAGATTACGCTTGTTCAGTTCCTGCAAGAAAACAAGGACGGAGCTTCTTAGAGTTTCCTCCTCTTGGTCGGTTTCTTGAGCAAGTAGTTTGCCACCCAGATGAACAACATCATCTATTTCCTTGCCATCGCACTGATCAAAAATTGCTTTGCCATTGTTGCTGACAATATGAAGCTGGTCAGTTTTGGGATGATAGAGCAGGAAGTTACCTCCCTCTTCTGTTCGGCAACGCACACCCTCAGCATGGCGTACGGTTGTAAAATGCTGGCTCATCCTTGTGCCTCCTCTTTGCGAGTTGTACCTGAGCCAAACTCTGGCAAATCCGGTTTGATCCAGCAGGTAGGATCGCCGGCATAAGCGTCGCCATACCAGGCATAGCTGGCTGCGCGGCATCCGCCACATTTTGCCTTGTGCTCACACACTGAACAGTTGCCTGAGTTGATATTGTCGCGGGAGCGGATTTTGTGTAGCTCTGCCGCACTACGCCAGATTTCTGCAAAACTTTGTTGTTTTAGATTGCCGACCGGAACGGGCAGCACCACGCAAGGGGTAACATCCCGATCAACCGTAATTCGGCAATGAGTATATCCAGCCCCGCATCCCTTGTAAGGGTCGGCTTCAGCTCCTGGCAGTAGTAAGCCGACACGGCAATCGTGCCAGTCGACGTCTATTTTGCCTTTCCACTTTTGGCCTGCCTTGATCCAGGTATCTAAAAGGGTGCCCAACTCCTGTGGTGAGGGCATTAGCTCAACACCTCCGCGCGTCGTATAGACGTACTCAGTTAGGTTGATTTTCTCTGCACCAAGACGATATGCCAACGCAATCAGATCCTGTGCTTCACTCAGGTTCGGTTTCATAGGCGTGTAGTTGACTGTCACCCGTACGCCTGCTTCAGCAAGGTGTTGTATGGCCGCACATGCTTTTTTGAAGATGCCAGGCAGACCGCGATGGCATCATGGTTTTCAGCGGTTGCTCCATCCAGACTAACGCTCACATTGGAAACTCCAAGCTCCTGAAGCCTTCTGGCTACATCCGGTGTGACGAGTATTCCATTTGTTGCAAAGGTGACCCGCATTCCTAAGGAGGTAGCGTGAGCGATAAGTTGCTCCCAATCCGGCCGCAGCAAAACCTCACCACCAGAAAGCGCAAGAATAAAGACACCAGCCTCTGCGAGCTGATCAATCAACTCTAGAGATTCCTTGAGGGGCCAGTAATCCGGACCTCGGCCGAACAAAGCATCGGAATAGCAATGAACACAGCGAGCGTTGCAATCCAATGTGGTTTCCCAAACAACATAAAGAGGAGAAGAGAGCTTCATCGCGACACCTCAAGTATGAAGGCTCAACGGCGTCGAGACGCCGTTGTCCTTTACATATTTCTGAAGATAGATCTGTGCTCAGTTAGGCAACCATCCATGCCATCGCTGAGAGTGAGCCAAGGTCTTCGATTGTAAGCGAGCCGATTGGTGCAACCTCAGTTTTATCTGGCGTGCCGACATGAATGTCGAGAGAGCTAATCCGACCGTCTGACAGGCGGAAGTTGTGCGTAAATGGGGCTTGTAGTCCTTGCCCTTTCTGATCGACGATATAGCGCATGCCACTTACGACGATATGCTCATCATTTTTTGAGTTGGCGACGTTAACCTTAGATAGGTTGGTCGAGAACAAGCCTTCTACGCCCCTGGCACGATTTTTATAAAAGCCTGCTATTTCATCTTGTTTTGCAAATTGCTTTTCGCCAATTGCATCCTTGCCTGAAATACTCAACTGTCCATCTTCGTGCCACAACTCCATAATGGCATCAGTGTCAAACTTCTCACCTTTTACGGCTAGGGCGTCCATTTTTTTGACTGCAGAAAAGTACTTCTCTATCACGCACATATTACTTAGCGGCGTAAGACTGGCTTTGCTGAGATCACGAATATCCATGATTGTATTCCTCTCTTTTACGTAATTAGCTACTAAAAGGAAGTCACACGGCTATTTAATCTCAATGTTAATTGTTCTTACTTGACGTAAATCAACGCTAAGATTTTGAACATCGCAGTAATTAAATTGTATTAATCTATGTTTGTATTGTCTTTTTTGCTTTTTCTATAAAGTGTCTATTTGTGTTGTGTTTATGAGGGCGATGAATGAGATAGGAACATCTCGTTATGTGATTTGAGCATATTTGGATTAGAAATTATACTTTGATTTTCATCCCTTCAGTAAGCCGTAGTGTGTGCCAGTTTGTGACTTAGTGGGCTATTGTCTTTTAAGCGGTGCAACGTTCCAAGGATTGATATGTAGAAAATTTTGAGTTGCGGTTGGCGCACGCCAGCCACCGACTGGAAGTCTAAATGCCCTTTGAACTAAGTGCACTGGTTGTAGAGTGCACTTAGTCAGTTACGCTTCTAGCGCCATTTTTGTGCGTGTGGATCCCAGTTAGGCGAGGATGTTGATCCCCAATCTGGTGAAAGACCATAAAGTGTCTTTAGTTCTTCATCCGATAGCCGTCTGGTTTCTCGAGCGCTGTTTATCTTCTTTTGGTCGTCATTGCTCATCATGAGACCTTGATTGATTCCAAACGGTAAATCATTGTCTGCACTGGTGTGATCTTGCCTTACGCCAGGCAGCTGATTACCGACTTGACTATTGGAGTACTCGGAAGCCGTAGTACTTTGATCTTGTAAAGAAATGTCCCCGAATGGGTTGTCGGTCTTCGATCCTTTTTGATCGTTCGCAAATGTTGGCGCACACAGGGCTAACGAGAATGCGAACATGAGCATATGCTTATTCATTCTTCCCTAATCCATACTTTTGAATATTCTTGCTTATAGGCTGGTGATCTTTGAACTCATCAGATTTAATTCGTCGATAGCTGCGTTATTTTGAAGTCATAATGATGACGATTGCCCAGCCAATCGCGAGCCTTTATCGTAAAAGATAACTCGCTGGCGTATCTGTGTGAAAACAGCCGGATGACTTCAGCAAAACTAACAGCGTGCACGACCTCATAAAAATCGACGTCATCGTCATCATCAGTCCCGTCATTTAAGTATAGAGCAACTTTGCAAGCCACCTCCCCTTCTTCGAGAGGCATCTGCATAATTCGCTCTTTCATAGATAGCCTGGTAGCTGCACTCTGATGTGGTTTTGGCTTCCATTCGTTCACATTGGTGCGCACGTAATCGTTGATATCATAAACTTCGAGTTTGGGTGAGTAGGCGGCAACGATGTAAGCGTCGCCGTAGCGCTCAACTGCCTTCTCTGCAATGTCCTCATAACTCGTTGCTTTCTCAATAAAGGTGATGTCATCACCTGCTGATGTGAGCTGAAGAATCCACTTGTCTTCATAAGGATTGACGTTTTCATCAAAGAAAACCTTCAGTGCTTGCTTGGCTTCGAACTTATTAATTGTAGAATCCGCTTCCGTGCTGAACTGAAGGCACCAATCTTCAAACTCGCTTTTGTCATACTGGGCCATTTTACAAATCTCACTACAAAGGATGAAAACAGGGCGTACGAGCAAGGCATTGGCGACATGAAAGCACGAGAGGCAGTGTTGCTGTTATTGTGAACCCGTGAGAGCATCTAGCACGAATGCAAACTTGCAAATCTTTGATTTTTAGGACCTAAAACACCGAAGGAGTTTGAATATTGGGAAGGGAGTAGTGTTTATCATTGCGGACATGTTAGTCGTCCTTTCTCGAGTTATTGCGACTGTTTTGGTTTTGAACTCAGTAAGTAATGAGGTGGTATGTGATACGTTACTGAGCGTGCTTGACAGAAGTTGAATGCCGATGCTCTGTTTGAGGCTTGCTGACGAGTTATTGCAACTGCCCTACTCGTTTTTTTTCTTATGAACGAGTAATACCTTCCCACACGGAGAGAGAAACCAAGTTAAGTTCTTGTATTCACTTGCATCAATCTTCGTGTTGGTTTCATCGTACTCCTGTGCGTTGCATAAAAATGCATGTGGTATATGAAGATGATCTAATCCCGTATCCCAGATTGCAAAAGCAGCAGGTGTTGCGGTTTGACTGACATAATAGACGTCTTCAGAACTACGGAGTTGAGAGCTGACCTGACTTAACTGGTCCTGCGAGCGTGGTTTAATACAGTCGCAGGTGAAAGCTGATAGCGTTGCATTAATCGAGCCATTATGTGGAAGTTGAGCCGAGTTGCAATGAGCGCTACCCGTTTTTTTTATTGATATTTTTTGCTACCAGTTTGTAAAATGCGGGCAAACCCATAGTTATTAGACCTTCTGATCTAAGTACATTGTAAATGTACTTCCGGTTGAGTCCAGAATTTATACTTTTGTAAACCCGATCTTTTACTAGTTTAAACTGATTTTGAGCCTCTCCCCATGCAAGTGCCATAGGTTATACCTCTTTACCGTCGATGAATACACACGTGTCTTGGATTTTCGACATTGCAAAACACAATAAGCCACAGCGCACTGAGTTTGCTTGCTCAGTGTTTTGCAGTGTCAAAAAGACTAGTAAATTGGGTGTTCAGTTCTCCTATGCGAGTTCCAAGACTGTTTTGGTACTTGCAAGTCCAGCTAGCTATGAGGTGGTACAGAATAGCTAACCGGACTTACGTAGATATAATTCTACGTAGACAAGTAAACTCTATATATCTCAAATTGAAAAAAAATGACTAGGTATATTCAATCACAATTTTCAAAAACCCTTATGAAGATCAGGTGGTTGAAGGGATTTCGCAATAAACATGTTTAGATGATTAAAGTCCATATATCTTTTAAGCCGTTGAATATATTATCAAATTTATGATGTAGCCAAAGAAAAAGAGAGTTTGGCATTTTTAATAGGTGTGCTCGCGATTATTTCCACACAACATGAAAATTATAGTTCTACTGGAATTTTGTGCATAATAACATCATATATAATTATGTATAATCTGGCTCATATGAAAATATATACATATATTTATTTTTAAATACATGATTTATGCTTTCCGGCATTCAAGTAGTTTAATATCTGAATTCACTGCAAAATAGTATGAATTTTTGCATGGATGTATGAGAAGAGGATGGAGGAATAAGATGGTACGAATTTTATAGTGTGCCATGACCAAAGCTAAATCCCAAAGGTCTTAGCTTTGCATGTGTGTTTATCCGACTTTGTTTGGGCTGTTTTGTTACAAAAGGTCTCTTTGGCAACAAAATTTGGTATCCGCGAAGATTAGATGCGGGATTATCGCGATTATGGCTCAGATTAAGTAGAGGGAAGACAGCGTATTGGGGCGGGAAGGTTTTGGATTGATTATGCTGTTTGTACATTGAAAATACGCGGCCTTATAGCCTACAATTTTCCATATTCTTTTCCAGTATCCGTGTTGGAGATGATGATTAGATGACTTGCTTTAGAGCGCTTCCTTCCTGTTCATCGCACAAGGATGCGCGCCAAAGCTACTCCCTGCTGAGACACTTCCCGAGCTAAACATGGGGACCAACTTTGCCGGGAAGAGTTTGAGTAATGAGGGCTATCTGTCCGTGCGGCTAAGTCTTTGAGAGCAAGTAACTCTCGAAGCGCAGCACATATCTAAGGTTTTCGCTATCGTGTGGTGAGCTTAGAAACCGGCCAATTGCAGCTTGCCCCGACTGTCTGTTCTGCTTCCAGGTTAGTGACAACAAACAGCCTGCTCCAAGAAAACTTAGTGCCTTGAGCCTAGGGCAGCTCTCTCATCTCAGTTACGATTTTTGAAAGACTATTTATAACCACATCTGTAATCATTTGGCCCTTTTTTGCGCTTGCAGTGTTTGCATCACCAACGACACCGCTTCCGCCAGAAATGCGTTTCATGGATCTAATGTAATCGACCGAGTTTCCTCCACTCAGTCCTGCATCATAATGCTCCCCCACTTGTTCAAACTGTAAACCTTTTGGCACTCGTTCCATCTTTATTTTCTGAGGTTGCGCTAAAAGCATCACAGAAGTCTCGAACTCGCATGCATGTCCTGTGCCGAGTTTTCCAGTATCTGAGATACTGGTCAGTTGTTCTCCTGCAGCTCTCCACCAAGCTGTAAACAGAATGCGGGCACTCTTTCCGTATTTTGCGCCGAGTTTTTCCGCAATAACTTTGCCAATAGCGTTGTTTCCACCATGGGAGTTGAGAATGAGGATGTTTTTAAAGCCGTGGTGAAGGACAGATTCGAGAATACCCAATACATAGTTCATGAATGCTTCATGAGTAACAGTGAGTGATCCTGCGAAGTCCATGTGATGATCAGAACACCCAACCTTAACACAAGGCAATGTCAGCACCTGGTCACCGAGCCTTTTGTTAAGTTCCTTTAAAAAGAACTCTCCAATGTCTGCATCAACTGAGACTGGCAGGTGAGGTCCGTGCTGCTCAATTGCAGCAACATTTAAAACAACCGGTGTTTCACGATCGAAATTGTCTAGATCGACCGTGCTTAGATCTTCCCAGTTCATATCTCACTCCTAATCACTCGTATAACTTCAGATCGACGGGTCTAGCGATGCACGGCCCACATCTCGATTTCGACCTTAAATGTTGAAAGCAGGCCGGCTTGCACTGCGGTGCGAACTGGTCGAGGTTCTGGCATATATTGCTGGTAGACAACATTGAACCTGTTCCACTCATCCAAGTCTGTTAAGAACACATTGACCTTGAACACATCGCTTAGATCGCAACCAACAGTTTGGAGCTGTTTCAGGCAGTTATCGAGAGTTACCCGTGTTTGTTCTTCAATTGTCTCTCCAATAACATTGCCCTCGTCATCAAGGGGTGCTTGGCCTGAAATCAATGCAATCTTATCTGCTTTTACGATCAAAACAGGAGAGTAAGGTCCAGCAGTTACGTGCTGGCTTGCCTCTGCAGGAAGGTGCTTTCCAATTTCCATGTGAATTTATCTCCACTTATGTGTTTACGCTCAGGATCATTTTGTCGAGAAATTCACGGCTCGCAGCCTCAGCTTTCTCTGGGTTGTTTTGCTCAATAGGCTCAGCAATTGCTTCCAATGAGCGCACCATATTGTTTCTGATGACCAGACTAACCCGGGTTTTTGGGCGTTCACCGCCATAGCGAACATCCTCACGAGCTTTGATGATCAAGTCGAAGATATGTAACAAAAAGCTGTTCTCGGTGATCTCATAAAGCAGGCGGAAAAACTGATAGACACCTTCTTTGTAGTCTAGCCAGTCTTCTGGATTGGCTACACGTTCCAGGCGCGCGCGCAGTTCTTGCTTATGTTCGGAGTTAGCATAGCGGGCCGCGGTTGCAACAACCCACGGCTCAAAGGCCGCGCGGGCTTCAACATGCTCGGCCAGATTGCCTCTGGTGATGTCTACGCCATGGTCAAAGGTTTCAACCGCACTGTCCAGCCTATCTGAAACAAAAGTGCCACTGCCAACTTTGCGCAGGATAAGTCCCTTCTCCTCAAGATCTTGCAATACCCGCTGGACTGCTCCCCGGCTGATGCCAAATTGATCGGCAAAGGAACGTTCCGTCGGCAAACGCTGACCGGGAGTAAGCTCACCATTCCTGAGTGCGTTCAGTAAATGGGTATGAAGATCGGGCGAATGTGCGCCTTGTTTCATGTCTCTTGCATTTCCTTAAATTCGTAATTCAAGAACTACTAATACAACCGTTTCTCATTTGGGATTCCATTTTGGTCGCATCAATCCAATTAATCAACCAAAATAGATCCAATGCAGGTCATTTGTGTGTATCACGATCATTTATCGACAGATACTCGGTATGGTACCTAATTAATTCTCGTTGACTTCTAGATATTTCAGTCCAATATAGGTCCAATAAATCCAATTCTGTTGCGATTCCCATTCCAGCAGTCGTCGGAGGAAGCGTTTTGCGCGTTCAATTTTCGGGAGAGACCTATGCGCAGTTTTTGCGGTCAGGCTTCTAGAATTATCGATCTAGCTTTAAACAAGATCATTATCGTCATGTTTGCAATCCTGCTTCTGGACGTTTGGTTCGCTGTTTTGGATCGCTATGTCTTCAAGTGGCAGATAATTTGGACAGAAGAAGCTGCACGCTATTTGATGGTTTGGACCATGCTTCTGGCCGTTGCGACAGCTATGTACCGAAGGCAACATGTCTTTATCTCGTTTATCTACGAGAAGGTTCCACCAAGGCAAAGACTGATACTCGCCGCCTTTATTGACCTAATAAGCATCGCTGTTTTTCTGGCAATTGCCATTTTGTCTATCAGCTTTTCCTTCAAGGCACTTGGTACGCAAACTTCAATTTTTGGAATGCCACTAACGATCCCTCATGCAGCGGTGGGCGTCTCATTCTTTCTTACAGCAGTTCAGCTCGTCCTCATGTTCATCCGTGATTTTGGCAAGCTACCTGTTCCAGAGCTTGAAGTGGACGTATCCAATAAGACCAATCAGGAGACAGACCAATGATTGTTGCATTCCTGTTCGTGGTCAGTTTGTTGATTGGTATGCCCATTGGAGTCGCAATCGGAGTTGCAACCTTTGCCGGTTACATTTCGCTGGGTGGAGGAGTTCTTGATAACAACTTCCTCGTCATGGTCCCAAGCAGAATGTTCGCAGCCCTGAACAGTTTTGCCTTTCTAGCAATGCCTTTCTTCATTCTAGCTGGCGAGATCATGAACAAAACCGGTATTACCGATCGGATCCTTTTGTTTGCTAAAGCACTTGTAGGCCATTGGCGAGGTGGTTTGGCCCACACGAACATGTTGGCTTCCCTACTCTTTGCAGGTGTTTCTGGCTCTGCAACGGCTGATGCTGCAGCTTTTGGCCGGACCCTTGTGCCTGCAATGACGCGCAATGGTTATACTCGCTCTTATGCCTGCGCAATTACAGCGGCCGGTTCTATCGTAGGCCCAACCGTACCTCCATCCAGCCTTATGGTGCTTTATGGCTCTATCATGGGAGTTTCCATTGCTGGACTGTTTGCTTCTGGTATTTTGCCAGGTGTTGTAATTACACTGTTGTGCATGGCGTTAATCGCCTTTCGCGGTAAAGCTAAGAACCTGCCGCGGGAAGACAATATCCTTAGTCTCCTTATCGTCTGGGCAGCGTTTAAACGGGCAATTCTAGCGCTCTTGATGCCTGGTATCATTTTGGGTGGTATTTTGGGTGGCATCGTTACACCAACAGAAGCTGCCGCAATTGCTGTTGCCTATGCACTTTTCATCGGGATCTTTGTTTACAAGAACCTCAAGTTTTCTGATTTGCCTGAGATTCTGGCAAGAACTGCTCGCATCAACGGCGTTGTGTTCCTCATTGTTGCCATTGCCTCCGCTCTTGGCTGGTGGCTTGGATTTGAGCGTATCCCTCAGAGCCTTGCCAAAGGCCTACTTGCCATCAGTGAGAACAAAGATCTCGTACTACTGATGCTGATTGGCATCTTGTTGGCCTTTGGCATGGTCATGGATATTGCCGCTGTTCTCATCATCATGGGTCCTGTCCTCTTGCCAATCATGGCGCATATCGGTCTAGACCCAATTCATGCAGGCATCGTCGTTGTGCTTGCACTCAACATATCTTTAATGACCCCACCTATTGGCGCATGCCTCTTCGTTCTTTCTTCTGTGACTGGCGAAAAGATCGGCGGGATCATGAAAGATCTGTGGCCCTTCCTGCTTTTGGAAGTTGCCATCCTTCTGGGCTTTGCATTCTCGCCAGATATAGCCCTCTTCATTCCGAGATTACTCGGCTTTTAAAATCTCTTGGATATTCGGGAGTTAACACCATGAGATCTTTTCGGACATTACTTGCCAGTGTTTGCATCACCGCTTTGTTGGGAGGAGTTGCCAATGCTGAGCTGATGCGTATCGGACATGATGCGCCACCAGAAGCAAAAGGGAACGTTACGCACGCTTACTCTGCTGTTCTGGGATCTGCGGTAGAAGCTGCAACCAATGGTGAAATCGATGTTGAAATCTACCCAAACAACCAGTTGGGTAGCAGTGAAGAGCGATTGCAGCAGCTTCGCGATGGCATAATTCAAGGTACAGTCGCATCACTTGGTTCATTGACCCCGGTATACCCTGATCTTGATATTTTGAACCTGCCATTTGCCTTCGATAATATGGCAGCTGTTTACAAGGTCTATGAAGGCGAATTTGGTAAAAAACTTGCCCGGGCAATTGAAGCAAAACTAGGTGACGTCATTGTTCTTGGTATTGCAGATCCAGGCGGTTTCTTTGCGCTGACAAACTCCAAAAAGCCTGTGAACACTTTGGAAGACTTCAAAGGCTTGCGCATTCGCACAATGACCGTCCCAGCTCACCAGCGTCTCATTCAGGCTCTGGGCGCAGAAGCCTATCCTCTGGCATGGAGTGAAGTTTACACTGGACTGCAGACTGGTGTTATCGATGGGCAGATGAACCCTGTTCCAACCGTTTACCGTACAAAACTTTATGAAGTGCAGAGCTCTACCAGTTTGATCAAGCACCTCTATAACCCGCTGTTTTTCCTGGTAAACAAAGACTTCTTTGAAGGGCTTACACCAGAACAGCAGGACATTATGAGAGCAGCCAGTATGGAAGCTGTTGTTGCTACCCGCGGACTAGGCCGCATCTCAGAAGCTGAAGATACCATCGACCTGAAAGAAAAGATGGATGTCAACACTCCATCTAAAGAAGAAATTGCTCGCATGCGTGAAGTCGCAGTGAGCGAGATGGATAAATACTTCGATGAAACCCTAACTGATAGCGGTAAAGCACTGCTCGCAGACTTTAAAGCAGCTATCAAAGAAGCAAATGCATCTGTCTATCTGAAATAGGCAACACATTGCATATCTGGTCGGGGTATTACCCCGGCCACATTCTCTCGTCACTATCGGTAGCCACCATGACAAAACACACAATCAAGAAGTTTGAATTCACCGAAGTCATCGTTCGTGCCAACCCTGGCGTCATTAACTCTGCTAGTTTGAACAAGCCATTGCATATGCTCCCTGTAGGAGCAAAAGGAACGTGGTCAACTCAGTTTGATGAACTGCCGAAACTCATCGTACGTATGACGCTTTCAGACGGTACCGTCGGTTACGGCGAGTTTATGAGAGATCACAACACCAAACTAGTACAAGAAATTGCAGATAGTCTTCTTGGCGTTGCAATTGAAGACTTGTGCTTGCAACAGCTGCCTATTCTTTTGTGCCGCGAGTATGATGGTTTTGAATGTGCTATCTGGGATGCTGCAGCAAAACTACAAGGTCTTCCTCTTCACAAGCTCCTTGGTGGGGCAATACAAAGCAAAGTCAAGGTCACGGCATGGTCCAGTCATAGAACATTGGACGAAGTTGGCCCATGGGTACGCCAGTACCAGGACATGGGCTTTGAAACCATAAAGTTCAAAGCTGATTTGGAAGACGATGCTGTTGGCATGTGTGAGAAGATTGCAGAACATGCCCCTAAGATGAAGGTTATCTTCGATCCAAACCAGCGCTTTGAAAACCTTGGAGAAACAAAGAAGATTGTGCGCGGTTTAGAAAAAGTCGGCAACGTGATGATCCTTGAAGATCCGATGCCAATCTGGATGCTCCAGGACTATAAGGCCCTTCGCGAATTTACCGATATCCGCATTATCCGACACATTTCTCTACCTTACATCTGGCAGGGACAGCGCCAGCATGACGTTATAAATGCACTGATCCATCAGTCTGTTGACGGCTTTAACTTCAATGGTGGGTTGGCTGCGTTCCATCGGTTGGCTCAGGTTGCTCATTGCACCAACTTCTATTTTTGGCACGGTTCAGAGGTCGATCTTGGCATTTTAGAAGCCATGTATGTCCATCAGGCTGCAGCAACCCAAAACTGTATCTGGCCAAGTGATATCTTCGGCCGCAACATCCGCTCGCATGACTTACTGAAGACCCCGCTTAAGTTCGAGCCTCCCTTCGTCAATATTCCAGAAGGGCCCGGATTGGGCGTAGAGCTTGATGAGGATGCCATCAGTCAGTTCAAGCAGTCAGAATTTATTGTCGATTAAGCCGTGTTTTGAACGCAGATTTCCAAAGCGAGCAGATCGTCTGCTTGCTTTGGCAAACATGTATGCACTTTGAAACTGGACGGACAGTGGTCTGTCTAGTGGCAACGTAGCCCACGTAGTCTCAGATGCCGTCGGGTACCAAATCTTTTTTCAAACCACAACGTTAGCTTTCAGGTCTCCTTATGCCACATGCAAACAAGACATCAATCGCATGCATTGGAGAATGCATGCTAGAGCTCGCTCCAGCTGGGAATGGCTTATTCTGGCAGTCGTTTGCTGGAGACACTTTCAATACTGCCGTTCATCTGGCCCGTCAGTTTGGCCAGGATCTGGATGTCTCTTACATCACTGGTGTAGGAGACGATCCATTCAGCCAAAAGATAACCGCTATATTTGAGAAAGAGAATATTCGCACAGACGCTCTTCAATACATTGAGGGGCGCTCTTTGGGGCTTTACATGATTGAAAATGACGCTTCAGGCGAACGTTTCTTCCAATACTGGCGCAATGCTTCTGCAGCTCGCCTAATGTTTGATGGTTGGACATCAGGTGAGATTGCAAAGCTGCTGGTTAACTACGATTGCATCTATCTTTCAGGAATTTCGCTTGCCATTTTGGATACAAAGCAGCGGCAAAGCCTGATCGAAGCACTACTCGATGTAAAACAAGACTGCCTTATTGCCTATGATCCTAACTATCGCGCATGCCTTTGGTCTGACATCGACATATCCCGCCAAATCAACAAACAGCTAGCACAACTGGCAGATATTGCTTTGATCTCTAAAGAGGATCACATCGCTTTATGGGGTGTCTCATCCTCCAGCTCGATTGCAGCCACCTGGTCCTCATGGGGGACGAGTGAGGTCATCGTGAAAGACGGGGGTAAAGAGTGCCTGATCTTAAGGGATACAGATGAACTCAGCGTATCTGCACGAAGTAACATAGTTCCAATCGATACGACAGGAGCGGGAGACGCATTTGCTGCTGGGTATGTCGGATCGCGCCTGCTAAAAGACACAATACTCGAAGCTGCAAATAAAGCGCACTCCATTGCAGCAGACGTGATTCAGCATCAGGGCGCAATTATTGCCTTAGCTAACTTCAAAGAGAAAAGCGAAGCATAATCTGCTGATCGACTGATCTTACGATAACGCTATTCGATGAAACCACGCGTTCATAGGGGCAAACCATATTTGTAGGGCCTTGAGACTAATACTGATCTGCTACAACGCCATCACAATAAGAGATTAAAGGCATTAAGCAATCTTGAGAGAAATCCAAGTGGGTGATGCAGTGATCTACGACTGGAGAATTGTCACTCAAGCTCGCAATTATACGGTACTTGAGGAGCCACAGGCAATTTGGAATGTATCTCAGTTACTGCTCGATGATTTACTTAGCTCATGGATAATTACGTGCGGATCTTCTAAATATACATGGGTTTTCTGCATAAATTGATCCATCACCTCTAGTGTCGCTGATGGGATTTCTCTACCAAATATGCACTCTTGAGGACTATCATCAGCGTGAAACAACAAATCTGCTTGATGTAGTTCGACCAGATAAATGATTGCTGTCGCTGCACAAGTTGGTCTGGTGAAGTTATACATACTTGACCTCAAAGGTGATGGTGTTTGATCGGACAATGCTAGTCTGAACTAATTGTCACAAGCTGCTCTTTTTCACTAGTTAGTAGCTAAGGGCGAAGTGCTTCTTGTCGAACGGGCCTGTGGCCTCGGCAATAGCGTGGTGGCAGACGCAATTGAGTTTATCGAAAAGAACATGGTTCTTGAGCTTGAAGCTGCTTAAGGCAGAGCAGTCTTACCGAAGGCACCCTTAAAACGAGTTTGCAACAGGACCAGGCAGACAGATAATGATATGTTATTATATATCGATGGTAACATTAGATATGCCATAATAGATCAAATATTGATTCCTTCAAATCTAGATGATATGCTTTTATATATCAAAGGCAGTGATAGATATATAAAAGCATATCAAAATGTCGTACGAGACTGAACATATAGCCGCTTCTTTAAAGAAGGCGAGAGCGAGTAAAGGGATAAGCCAGCGAGAGCTGGCCAAGCGTTCCGGCGTGCCCCAATCGCACATCTCCAAAATTGAAAGCAATGCTGTTGATCTCAGAATATCCAGCTTAGCCTCACTCGCCCACGCGCTTGATTTGGAACTTGAGCTCGTCCCACGTAAGGCTGCTCCTGCCGTGAGATCTATCGCACGTAATGCAATAACTCAAAACAATCGCGGCAATGCTGATGCGCTGAATGAACTAAATCGTACGCTTCGTGCCCTTAACACCTTGCCTAAGGCTCTTCAGGAGAACACGGCGACACAAACACTTCACAAACAGCTCTCTGAAATAAGTAATTTAAGAAATACTATTCATCAGACAGGTGCTCTACATCAACTCCGAACCACTTTAGAAGCCATTGAGGGAAACGATGGCCTGAAAGAGATTCGGAAAGCTGCTCGTGACGCTAAGCGGTTACGGAATGAGCTTGTACACAATGTGGCTCCAACTGAAACACAAGAAAGTAAGCCAGCTTACAGCCTAGACGATGAGGAGGATGACGATGCCTGATGTGTCCATCCTCAATGTCTCGCTATACGGCAAGTTCATCGGCACAATCACGCTAGTACCCGGTGATCGTAGTCTTTTTGCCTTCAACGATGACTACGTCAATGACTCAAAGCGCCCAACATTAGGCCTGTCTTTCAAAGATCAGCTAGGTGAGTTACGCACCGACTTTAAACCCGTGCAGAAGAAAATCATGCCTTTCTTCTCAAACTTGCTCCCAGAAGGGCACATGCGCAAATATCTGGCAGAGCAAGCAGGTGTGCATCCAGAACGGGAATTTTTTCTTCTTTGGGCGTTAGGACAAGACCTACCCGGCGCGATTACGATCACACCCGCCGATGGTGAAGCATGGCCTCCAGAAGAAACTCAAGGCGCAGATGCGCGCCCGATCGACAAGGACAACATGCTGCGCTTCTCTCTTGCGGGGGTGCAGCTAAAATTCTCTGCCATAGAAAGCGCAACTGGCGGCCTGACTATTCCAGCATCAGGTGTAGGAGGTGATTGGATCGTTAAGCTCCCATCCCGCGAATATGCTGGCGTTCCAGAAAATGAGTTCTCCATGATGCGGCTTGCTTACATGCTAGGCTTGGATGTCCCAAAGATCGACCTCATCGATATTGAGAGTGTTTCCGGTCTGCCAGAGGGAACAGAACGCTTTGGTAAAACCGCCTTTAAGATCCAGCGCTTTGACAGGCTACCAAATGGTAAGCGTGTCCATATAGAAGACTTTGCGCAAGTGTTCAGCGTTTACAGCGATGACAAATACAAAAGCGCCAGCATGCGAAACATCGCCTTCGTGATCGCAGCGGAGACAAGCGAGAATGATATTCGCGAGTTCATTCGCCGCGTGACATTCAATACCCTCATCGGCAATGGAGACATGCACCTAAAAAACTGGTCGCTGATCTATCCAGATGAACGCAATGCAGCTTTAGCTCCAGCCTATGATTTCGTTTCGACCATTCCTTACATACCAAACGATAGCTTTGCCCTGAAATACAGCCGTAAACGGGAGTTCACCGACCTTGATGAAGATGAACTTACGCATCTAGCTGCAAAATCAGCACTACCCGCAAAGATGGTCATCGACACCGCCCGCGAAATGGCAGCCGATTTCCTTGATCTTTGGCATAAGGAAAAGGCACACCTCCCAATGTTTAACGATGTTCGTGAGGCGATTGATATATTGCAGAAGATACTACCATTAACAAAGGGCGGTGTGAATTAACTGCAAGTTCGTCGCCTTAACGGCTGCAGGTCTAAGTTTGTCCGTAATCCAAGCTCAGTAGCGGTGCAAATCTAAAACTCAAACGATTCTAGCTTCATATAAATGAGGGGAACCATGAAAACGAAATTTTGATATACGCACCAGAAGAGAAGCCGGAAGACGGCTGATCAGGACGACTTTGGTGTGATGGTGATAGCGAAATACGTTGGTTTTTGAAGTGATCCGCTCAACAGACGCCCCAGCTTCCTATGAAGCTGGCGTTTGGAATAACGCCGAACTAGTAACCGTGTTGCTAGACTACCAAACACCGGCGGCACTCATCCGCCCTTTTTAGGTACTCCATATCCATATAACTAGGGCACATCGAAGATACATGTGAAATACCCTCACTTCACAATTTCTGCCTTTGGCGCTTTCCAGGTTTTCATTTTTTCGAGATCAGGCTGGTAGATGCGCATGATAAGGTCGATCCCTAAATCTTCACGCTTTATTGGAAGCCAGTTCTCGGCTGGTACACCCTCGGGTTGCTCCGCTGCAATGTAAATTGCGATGCCTCCATCTGCATCAAGTTGCATGCCTGCATTTTCACCGAC
Organism: Pseudovibrio denitrificans JCM 12308; assembly: GCF_001310815.1. Classification (GTDB taxonomy): domain Bacteria; phylum Pseudomonadota; class Alphaproteobacteria; order Rhizobiales; family Stappiaceae; genus Pseudovibrio; species Pseudovibrio denitrificans. The sequence continues at coordinate 37,342 of NZ_BAZK01000029.1, read as the reverse complement.
ACTGTATTTGTTCTCCTTGTTAGGGATGAAATAGCCGTGTTTGGTGTCGTAAAGTGTGGCTGACCAGAATGCTATAGCCGGGGGCAACTGGTCCTTTGTCATCTTAATCACATAGTCGTTCAATGCATTCATTGGCTTGCCATCAGTCGTGGTAATGCCGGGATACATTGCTTGTGAAGCTGGTTGACCAAGTGGGCCCACGACCGATTGCAGGAACATTGCATCTATCGTCATCTGCCCCTTGGGCAAGAATAACTTTGTAAGAAATGGCGCGGCTTCCTTGGGGGTGTTCCATATCTTAAGTTCCGTAGCAAACATCTTTGCAGCTTCTGCTGCCAGTCGCTTGTAGTCTACAGATGGTGGAACGCTGGCAGCAAAGTTTTTCCCAGGCTTTACACCAACCCTCGACAATGCAGCCAGTGCCTGTTTGTCCATTTCGTATTTGTCTGGGTCAAATGTGGTGTGATTGAACACCCACTGCATAACTTCCAGATAGTTCGTGGCGAACGTTGTCGCATCATTTGAATATTGAGGGATATCGTATGGATCGACTGGTTTCGCTTTATGACCCTGAAACTCAGCCAGGGTCTTGAGGGTGACTTTCTGGATTTGAGCCATGTTCGATTTGAATTTCTTCGGATCATTGGCCTGAGGCATTACGCGAAGAAAAGAAATTCCATAGTCACCTGACATCTCGATGATCTGATCTACGCCTTGAACAGGCTCCCCGGAATAACCATCGGTTCTTGCCGAGTAAAAAAGGATGGTTGCAGGTTTTTTGAAGTCACCGGCAGACGTTGCCAAAGGAATATCGACATAGTGATCCAGTGCGGAAACTTCGAGTGAAACAAACTTAGATTGGAAGGCAGGATACTCAATAACCACAGCATCATTTCGCAGATCCAACATGGAAATCACATAGAGCGTATCATTGTTTGGCCGAGGCAGAGCTCGGACCGAAGCGTTCGCCAATCCCTTGGGATATTCAGTCTTGTTCCACCCGCCCGTAGCAAGTGGGTTTTTCTTATCTATTACGAAGTTGTTGAGGGTATTGAACAGCGCCACATACTGCGTTGAGCGTTTGATTAGGTTCTGGAGATCAGCTTCACTCAACGTATTCGCCTTTAGCGGTGAGGCCGCCAAAAGTATGCTTGCAGATACCATAATGAATGCATTGAGAAGGCTTTGCATAAGCTACTCCAGCTCGTTTTTGAAAAAGAACGGATGGCTTGGTTACCTTACTCAGGGTTAGTTGAAGAAGTGTCCAAAAATACACCTACTTTGTTCTTTACAAATACCAAATCAGATTACTTATCGGTGTCTGCTATAACTCGGCCAGAGTATAGTTGCCTCTTCAGCCCCCACAGGCAATGAAGTTGCATATTAGAGAGATATAATGGCCTGAGATGTGATGATAGATAGTGGCGCTAGAACTACCATAGCAAATATGGTGTTCTCTGAGTAAATTGCATTCTTTCAAAATCATGTGAGCCCAACTAACAGCGCTGCTCGCCTCTGACCTCATAATCGGGCTAGTTTGAGTTTTGTCGCTTCACGCTTTCAATATTGATGTACAGCTAATCAATAACATATCGTGTTTAGTGGTGGGCCAACACCGGACATTTAGGCTGTTCCATCAAGGGTTGAAGTAACATCCGAGCGATGACGCTGTAGAGCTCTGTGAGGCGAACTCTTTTCATTTCACTTATTGCGCGGCCCGAACGAAGAGCCAAAGCACTCCCTTATTCAAACACGTAAGCCTGTTCTATCGGAGCTTATGACAGATAAAATTCTGCATAGCACCACTGAATACAAATGAGCGGATAATGCGCAAATTTGCTGGTCTGTTAACGATTTGCCGTTTAGGGTATGTTGAAGGTGAAAATAAACTGATTTCTTACTGGACTAGATCACTTCCATGGCATCGGCTCAGCAACTCATAGGTCTCGTTAAGAGTCACGCAGAAGGTGATGCAGATCGATTCTATGACCTGGCGATGCAGCTTTCCGCGTCCGAAGAACAGAAAGGTCATAGTCGTCTGGCTGAGCAGTTACGTCAGTGGGCGGAGGTGGGGCAAAAGCCTCCTTCTGACAGAGCGCCAGCGATCACACCCATAGCCGCACCTCGTGGCGATTTGGCGCAGTTCCTTGCAGCTTCATATCCATCCGAGCGGCTGATTGATGTAATTCTGCCGAAACACGTCGAAGACGAGCTTACTCACTTAGTGATTGAGACAAGGAGGCGCGATAAGCTCGAGGAAAAAGGCCTGAAGCCAAGGCGGCGCGTTCTGTTGTCAGGGCCTCCCGGAACTGGAAAGACATTAAGTGCGTTGGCTCTTGCTGGTGAGTTGAAGTATCCGATGTTCTCTGTGATGCTTCATGGGTTGATCACCAAATTTATGGGTGAGACTGCCCAAAAGCTAAAAATGGTCTTCGATGCCATTAAAACGACGCGCGGTGTCTATTTATTCGATGAGATTGACGCCCTTGCAGCAGCTCGTGGAAATGAAAACGATGTTGGAGAAGCACGCCGAGTTCTGAATTCATTCCTGCAGTTTCTTGATGAAGATACTGGGCCGTCGATAGTAATCGCTACCACAAATTTACCCGAAATTCTTGATCGTGCAGTGTTGAGGCGATTTGATGTTGTGCTGCCATATGAAATGCCTGGCGCACCGTCGATTAAACAGGCTTTAGAGCGGCGACTTATTGGTTTTTCTATTGGTAGAATAGGTTGGAAGAAAGTAACAGATTCTGCACTCGGGTTATCGACAGCAGATGTGGTTGCTGCGGCTGAAGACGCCGCTCGACGTGCTGTGATTTCCGATACAGATAAGATTGCAACACAAAATTTGATTAATGCTCTTGAGCGGCGACGCGTTTTGCAAGGGTTAGAAAACGATTATAATGTCAAGAAATCTTCGACACTTTCATCTTCGGGGTCTCGGAAAGCCTCACCCGTTTCAAGCCAAAGTCGGAGGCGGTCCCAAAAGACCAAGTGATGTCCCTAACCGAGTGGCACATGCGCAAGCTCTCCTAAAGGCTATTGACGCTCTTCCAAACATTGAATTAGCCAACCTTCCTGGGGTTTATCTTGAGGTATTGTCACGTCCAAACGAGCGCTTGAAAAAAGACAGCCTTAATGCAAGTGATCTCAAGCTGTTACATTACAAAGTTAGCTCAAGTGATCCTGCCGGAGAATACCAAAACGGCTAACTTCAGGTTAAGTTGATAGCATCGAAGAACTCCAGTAGACCCAGTTCCTCGCAAAATATACAACTTGTGTCACTGATGAGCAATCGGAGGGACAAACAAGGTACACATAGGCGAAAGGTCGTTGCTCTTCATTTCTTTGAATGTGATCCAGTTTAGCCTTGGCGGCAATGCGCTGAATTCTGCTGCCTCATATACACAGCAACTATGTGTCTCGCCATACAGTTGACGAAGCTTACCAAACAGCTGATCAAACGCAGAATTTTCATATCTGTTTGCCATGTAGTTGATGTCACCTACTAGGCCAACCTGCCAGAGAATCGTCGGAATGCTTGTATTAAGGGCGATGTCTTCCTTTAGTAGCTGGGTGGCTTCGAAGGCTTGCATGCCATTGTTAGCGGGATCTATTCCTAAATCAGCAATTAAGCAAGAATCGGCGGAAACTCCCGGCAGCATGCGTGCAAAGTAACCTTTCTCGCGAGCCTGTTCCATCGCCAGATGCCCAGGATAGGCAAGTACACCTGGATGACCATATAGTAAGACGGTTACATTACGTTCACGGCATACTTCGGCCATAATCTCATCAACCATTCCTCGATAAGCCACACGTCTTGCAATACCTGGCGTATAATGATGGTACAAGGGATGTGCGTTCCCATTCATCATCTGTATCCAGTTGATTGTGAGTTGATCTATCACTAGATAGAAGACTACATCGGCACTTTTCACTGCGGCAACTGCCTCCAGGGTCAAGTGCGCGATGCTCGTGATACCTGACCCAGCAACCAAAAGAGATCCCTTACCGGCTCTTCTATTTTCGTTCGCCAATGCTTCATTTTCCTTGCGGCCAGCAGGTGGTATGGACGCACTGATACGGCGTTTATCCTCCGTCACCAGAAGCTGTATTTCATCAGGGTTCAAAGTATAGTCTTGATACACAGTTTCTGGCTGAGTGCGCAGTTTGCGAACCAAATGTGGATCTTGGGCAGCATCAGCAATGAGGTCAGGCAAAGGCATGTTGAGTTTCTCTTTTCCGATATGCCAGAGCAGTGAGAGCGAGGTAGGCTTTGGCTGAAGGAAGTTGCTCCTTAGAGCTAAGGCTAAGTTTCACGTGATTCAAGGATCGGTACAAACAGACCTCGCCCTCTAATTCAGGAGCTTCGCCGTATGAACGGGTTCCCTGCCAGCCGAGAATGTTTTTCATTTTGCTTGCGGTGCAAAGGCCTGTGTCTCTCAATGATGTTAAAAGTCTAAACTTATTGTCTAAGTCATCTGCCAAGTCTATCGGCTTGCCTGCTGGAGATGCGTATAATTCAATCCCAATATTCAGCGAGATGTTCTCTTGAATATCGAGAGCAAGCGCAATTGAGCCTCCTACAGGCCAAAGAGATGATAAAGACGCACTATTCAGGGCAGCTGGATTTGGGTGCCCTGCCTCAGCAAGGAGGGCTATTAGCTGCTCAGGCGACCTTCGCAACTTCATAAACACCAAACGAAGACCTGTAGTCGGTCGTGATAACCAGAACCCTGTCTCAATGGCATCTGCGTGGGGTGCGATTATTTTTACAACTCTCCCCGCCTCATCCCTACAAGCACGACTAACCGGAAAACTGAGCAAATCAGCGAGCTGGTCAATGACATCCGCATATTTATTGACAGCTTTGACAGGGACATTGACAAATAGCGATGGTTCTAAATGCCCGTCAGTCTTCATTTGAAGAAGATCAAACTCTAGCCAACAGTTGGGGATGCAATCAAGAAAATTGCGGCCCTCCCGCCACTTTAAAGCGAACCGACGAAGCCTTCGCCAATTCTCGTCAGGAGATACAATGTTGAGGAGATGCCCACTTTCCTTCTGCCTACGTAAACATATGAGGAAGTCAGCACCCGGGCTACTTTCACCTAGTGGAACCTCAAAACCAGCATGACAAAACTGAGGGAACATCTTTGCCAGAAACTGCAACCTCTCCCAATCTTCTGATCGCACTAAACCATTTTGCAATTGTGCGGCGTGATCCCTAAGGATCAACGCCGTGTTTAAACAATAACTTTTCATAGACCTCCCCGGAAACCTACTCAGAATAGTTAAAGCAACCGATTGAAAGGTGTAATCGCATCAACCGTGCGAAGTTTCCTCACTGCCCCAGGTGTGGCAACAGAACCAACTACCAGCAGTAACCATCTCTTTTTCAGAAGGCTTCTCTTCCAGGGTTGGTTTCGGAGGCAAGGGAAGATGACGCAAGTTAGCTTTATCTTCCATGATCCTGACTTTCATTCCATCTGGTACCTTCAGATTGTGTTCGTTGAAAACACCTTCCGGGTCAGCAAGTAATCGTTGTTTGAAGTCTTCATCCTGCCAAGCTTTCTTTACAAGGGCCGAATACCCGTCCCAGAATTTGCGTTCCTGAAGTTCTGAACTCATGCGTGTACTCCTCAGTTCTTTTGGGGGGATGACCGTTGGGTTGTTAATCAGATTACTCCGATACAACCCACGGCGCGGGAATCGCGTAGCTTAGTCCTGATAAACCAGCTTCAGCCACAACAGAGCCAGTTGTAATTCCAATCTGTGAGGCTGTTCGACGAGAAGCGTCAGCATCGACAAGTTTTTCCGAAACTAAGAAAGCAATATCTTCTTCGACTAGATCCGCAGCAATGGCTGCCGACAGTTCCGTCATATGACGACTGACTTCACATAGGTCACTGTTTGGCTCAAACACAGAGCCAGTCGTATTGAGGTTATCGTGGTAACATCCGCCTGGACAATGATACCGCGAGAAACAGTTGGAACACGCATCTATGCTGCCTACTGGCTTATCCAGATAAGGCTCACGATCAATATGAAGATCTTCAATATGTCCAAGTCGATAGTCAGACAGATCGGAAAAACGGTGACACAAGTATATGTCTCCACTGTTTGCCACAGCGACTGAGGCTTTACCTGCACCGCAATGGTGTTCCTTCACCTCACCAGTTAAAAAGGTTCCGACACGCTGGCATAGATAGTTAAAAGGATTGCGAATTGCATCTGCGTCGCGGTTTGCAATAGCATTTCTTAAGGTAATTGCTTCTTTTTCCAAAAAATCTATTGCAGTATCAATGTTCCATACCTTACCACTCGTCATTTTTCTGTCCTCTGATGTAGCAGGTGTCACATTAGTTAATCCGATCCTCTTAAAGCCTAGCGCTGCAAGGCTTTCTTTCACCGTATCCAACGCTGTATCCCCACACATAGTTGCCTGGCAGGAAGTATCTGGCATTTCTTCAAGCAACTTGACTGCTTTGGGGCGAACAATGTCGTAGCTATCCTTTCCATTCAGCATAGGACGTTGAGTATTCTGAATCTCTTTATTGCCATCCATACTGACTGTAACTTTGATGCTATGAGTTTTCAAAAATGCAATAATTTCATCATTCAGCAATGAACCATTGGTGGTCAGGCTGAAACTGAAGCTTTTTCTGGCTTCCTGTGCGCGTAGGTTCGCATAGGCTACAACTTCTTTAATCAATGAAAAATTCATCAGGGGTTCGCCACCAAAGAAACCTAATGACAACTGGCGTCTAGAACCAGACTTCTTGATCAACCAATCAACGGTACGCTGAGCAACATCAAAGGTCATCTTCCCAGGTTTACTATGAGGCTGGCTGAAGTTAGAGAACTCGTAACAATACGTGCATTTGAAGTTACAAGCATGTGTAACCAGAAGGGTGACTGACTGTATCTCAATCGCATCTCGCTTGTTTTTCACTGGAGATGAACCAGAGATCAAGTCATACTTCCAAAGCAGGAGTTCCTGTCTTGGAGATATCTTCCCATTGTCTTCTATCAGCTTCAGGGTTTCAGCTTCTTCTTTCGGAAGGTGTATGCTCAGGCGATCATCAACATTAATTAAGTAATACTTACCTCCAACGACAAAAATATAAAACGGACGTGCTGTCATCTTATACCCTCAGGTTCTCATAAGGTGTGTTCTTGGGCGATTGAAGGATCAGTAAGAATTCCCGGTGTAAACAAGTACTTCGGATCAAGACGGCCTTTTAAGTCCTGAAATGCACTATAAACGTGCTGCCCTAGATTCAGTCTCAAAGCATCTGGATTAAAACTCAGCTCCGTTTGCAAATAGCGGCGTAGTTCTGGATGCAAATATGACATCACAATGATATCACTCTCTAGCGCTGCCAACGATATTGCATCAAACTTGTCTGACCGCAGGGGAGTTCCCCAAATACCAGCTGCGATCAATGTTTCTTGTGATGCATGGATCAGAGGTGGGTTAAAGGTTTTAAAGGCAAGATTATACAGGTAGGCTGGGCGTATCTTCCAAACATGCTTATGTCGCTGTTGCAAGTCGGCTAGTAAGTCCAGAACCTCATTTTGCAAGCGCTGCGGAGCAAAGAGAGTGAACCAAGCAATTTTCTCCCAATCTGCCTGAGTAGCCCCGATATATCCGGCTACTCCTGCTGGATAGGACTGTGTGGCGTCATCTAAAGGCAAAATAGTCAGGGTCACCTCATAAATAACACCCAACTGCCCCATTGAACCAAAAAGCCACGGAAAGATTGCATCCTCGGGTCGGCATTGGAATACTTTTCCTTCTCCCGAAACAAGCGTGACTGATACAACGGTTTCCCAGAAGCCACCGTGTATGGCACTGGCAGATCCCAAACCACCAGCAGACAAATAGCCACCGATCGTTGAAGCGGGTTTGCCACCATCATTTAAAACGGGCAACCGGTATCCATAGCGCCTCAAGAAGCGCTCCACATCCCAAACAGCAACACCAGCACCTACGGTTACGGTGTTTGGGTGTCCAAAATGAAAATGTGAAAAATCCTCAGTTTGGATAAGATTTTCACCTGACCTAGGAAGAGAACTGCCATTCATTGAATGGCCATTGCCACGAATACGGATTGGCGTACTAGCTCATACGCCTTTTTTACAGCTTCAACCAGCGCCTCCAAGGTGCTTATTCGGATCGGTTGATAGTTCCTGTCACTTATCAGGTAGTCACTATAATCTTTAAGGCATTCGCAAGTCGGCTTATGTCGCATGCTTTACAAGCCTTGCTACTTCTTTGAGGTGTGGGTCACATTGTCTGGATATTAAATGTAAAGATCACTCATAAGACCGACAATTGCTCATTCTCAGGGCATTAATATTTCCAGCCGAAGTTTGCCTAGTATGAAATTAAAAAAGAATGTGTTTACTCAGGAAATAATCTCCCGGCCCTGTTGCTTCAACCTGACTGTACTCGGTTAGACTTGTTCTCTGCTTTGACAGAGGCAGCAACTACAGTGCTGGTTGATTGTCAGATTGTCATCCAGGAACGCCCAAAAGCTAATGATACACCCGCCCGCCTGATTGCCATCCGCAAACCACCTGCTACGATAGAAGAGGAGAAAAATGTTTGCGTCGTATCACCAGCAAAATAGGATAAAAGCTAAATCCCAAGTCTCTGATCGCCGCTGGGTACATGTTGCTGGCCACCTCCCTTCCCAAAGAAGATTTTGACACAGCGAGTATTGCCAATCTCTTCATCAACATAGCCTCGCCTCAAACACGCGCAAAAACATATCCAACAACGAAAACAAAGGTCAGATATCGACTCTAGAACTGCATCAATTTTAGCACTCTAACTTAATCGAATAACATTTCTCAATTAAACTGAATAAAATGTTTTTATTATTGAAATATATTTTCATATACAAGTATTTAAATTAAATAATATCAGTAATTGCATCTTTCTGTACTTAGTGAAATTATATCAATACCTAAATTGAGGGGTATATATCTATTTTACTTATGTATAGTTATTAAAAATATTATCCGTCTTCCTTCCATAAATAGAAAATATTTAAAAAGGCAATATCTCCACGAAATACTTATAACGAAGTAGTATTATAGGGAAAAAAATGTTTAAGCGATTTTATTTGGACTTAAATCTTGGCATGAACCTCAGCTCGCTACACGATAGGAAAGTCTACCTACAAATCACAGGTGAGAAGTTCGAAACCAAAATTATCACCGAAGATACCGCCAAGAATTGTACCAACACAATTGCTAAGACAGTTCTCAATCATAATCCAGCGGCCTTAAGTCATTTCTGTGATGTTCCGAGTAACATCATTAGCAAACGAAACGTCACCGAGATTCAAATTGTTGGCGAACCTGAGGAGGGTGCCAACGGTCTACCGCCATTGTATGGTATGCATAGCTACATTCCGGAACAGGTAAGACGAAATCTTGTCAAACGTGGCTACAAGCGGATGCGCAAAACCGGGACCTCGGTTCACGAGCTTGCCACGCAGACGCATCCAAAGCTAAAGGCCTATTTCGATATTGGCATCATACCCAAAGCGGTTTCCCTTGAGAACGTGGCTACCCATGTTGTAGAAACCGATCTATTAATATCACCATATGACACCGCAGTTAGCTTGTTGTCCAAGCATCCGGAGTTGGCCTCTAGCAAAGCCTATACGGCCGGCGTTGCACAGGAACATATCGTAGGAATCGATGATCCGCAGCAGCAGCAACGAGTGTTAGATCTCGCAACTTCTATCTCTAAACAGGGCCCTGCAACGAAGACAGGTGGATGGGCAGTCATTCGTCAAGCTGTTGAAACAGATGCGGATGGTCAAGAGCAACCCATGTTTGCCGATTACACACTTAAGGATGATCAGGGGGCGTCGTTTTCACCGAAGGTGAAGCAATGATGTATTACGACCTGTCCGCTGATACTGAAAGTTATGCTTCTTCGCCGGTTTCCCATGCGGTTGCCTCCGGACGAAACGACACCAGACTTGAGGGCCAGACCTGGGCCCAACCCCAAGGGATCGCTGCGAACCAGACTAACTTCTCACGTAAAGAAACCAAAGAACTGAATGCGCTCGCACGGACACAGAAAATGGGTCCGGATGCAGCAGATAGAGCAAAACTGTTCACCGTCTCTGAAAAGACTCCTAATCACGGACTAGCAGTGTTTCCAGACTCGGTGAAATACAATCCAGACGAAAACCTGTTCTCTATGGAGGTGAGGAACGAATATCTGCGCCAGCTCGGTAGTTATGTTGAGTTCTATTCAGACACTCAGATGGAGCAACCAATCGAGAGCCCTGAAATCAATGGCCAGTGGCCGTTCTACTTCCCTGATGGCCTGCGTCAACTCTTTGAAACCAACACAGAACGAGCTATCGGCACGGTACCGGCGATTAATACTATCATGGGCATACCCATGCCAACCGACCCAACCAATCTTGAGGTACCCTGGCCAAAAGAAGCTCAAGCCGCCAGGCTGATGTTCGGGGGCCTCGGTACATCGAATTGGATAAGTCCAGTTGTGTGGCCTGGGGTAATCTTAACCGGCATGTTTAATATCGGTCTGCCAATAGCGTTCATGATCGCTGGAGCCGCCTTAACCAATACCCAATGGTATAAGGATTTCGTTTCTAGCAGAGACAATGTTATGGCCGTGATCGGTGTTGCATTCCCTATCGTTGGTGCTGGCGTGGCCACTGGTGCCGCACTGGGCAATACCAAGAAAGTTCTGTTTTCTTTCGCCAACACTTTCATCGGCATGCTCGCGAAGAAAGGCTTTGAGAAGCTTGCCAGTTACGTAATGAAAAAAGTCGCCGCCTCAGCAATTAAGAATGCTCTGCCAATCGTCGGCTTCGCATTTCGCCTTGCTTCCATAGCTATGAGCGGCGCACAACTGGCAGTTACAATTGGCGAGATACTTTCCACTCCGGCGGTGTTGGAAGTTGACGTTTTGCGCCAGATGGAACTGGACTTTACCCTGCATCCAGATCCAGAACACGGTGAGCCAGGTCGTCCGGAAACCGCAATCTGGCCTCTGGTCGGTGAGCAAGTACAGGTGACAGTGACCTACGTAAACGGCACCAGTTACGTACAAAACCAGACTTTGCCGAAGACCAGTACGAATGATCCATTAATCTTCAGGTTCAAACCCATCGGTTGGGGCGGAAAATTCACAGTTACCGCCAATGTCTATTCCAGAAATGGCTGGCTCTGTGGAAAGTATGTCAGCAAGGAGTTAGATGCAGAACCGGATAGCAAGACCCCCGGGGTAAAGGCTATTTCCGGCACCATCAAAGAACAGTTAGTGCCGCTGACCGGCGATACACAGTACTACTATAAGCAGAGTCTTGAATTTGATGGAAGCAAGCACCTCTGGGCGGCTGGCAAGGTTTCAACTGCCACTTTGTCGGACCTTAATTGCTCGAATGCCGACCATTACCTATGTGAACTGGTCTCCATGACAGTGAACCAAAAGGCCTATCAAGCTGGCTATGTCTTTCGAGCATCAGGACAAGGCATCCCGAATGAAAATTCGAAGGGAAAGCCTGATAACGGACAAATCTATGCAATTCAAAATATTTCCCTGCTTAGCACAGAGACACTCAACGAGCGACTAAAATTCTCCGAAGAAGGGTTCTTAGTAAAACCAGGTATTGCCTACGACACTTTCGGTGTTGGTCCGAGTGCCGATAAAATCAGCCCACTAAATTTCATCCTGGACTCTCGAGGTGGCACCTACCGTTTGCGTCATGTGGATCTAATGAACTTCAAGCATGATTTCGGCCTGACGAAACCCCAGCGGAAAAGCTGGGGACAGTTCCTGATCCCGGATATCGACGAGTTAGCTATACATCCTAGTGGATTGGCCATCGCCATCAGTTACCAAGCTTCGAAGATGCAGATTCTGCAACTTCCGCCGGAACCACTTCCGGATGGGCAAGAGCCGCAGGCTCAAATCGTTTCAGGCTACGGTGTGCTGCAAGGGCTGATGCGCGGTCCAATCGCTGCCAAGGTCTCTGTCGATGGTGCCATCTATATCTTGGAATCCATTGGTCGCCGGATTCAGGCTTTTGATACCAAGGGCAACCCAGTGCCGACATTCCAGGGTGCGTCTCTCTTTACAATGGAAGGACCCGGTTTTGCCGCATCCCTAAATGACGAGAAGTTTTCGCCAGAGATCCGCGACGTGTTCATGAGTAAAGGGGTCGGCCATCTTTTTGACTTTAGAGACCCGAGTTTCGCCGCGATCTTAAATCAGGGCAAGTTGACCATGGACGTGGTCAATACTATGGCTGCTCACGGCATTTACTTATCCTTCAATGAGGATGCGAACGGCATCATCCCAGAAGGCAGTACCACGGTCACTGTAGACGAACCCGATGTAATGTGGACCCTGCATGATCCGCAGAAGAACTTTACTTATGAAATAAAGACCATCAACGGCCAAACAGACGAGTTCTCCGTCTCCGACCTGTTGAGCAATGTCACTGTCGATGCCATTGGGCGCGACACCCGTTGGGTCGTCAATGATCTAGCTGGTACCCAGTCCTTCTTGCTACTCGGCGTGCCAGATACGCCTCTCATCAAGGTCTATGAGTACCTCTCTTATTTTGATTTGAAGGGTGATGACAGCACAAGATATGTGGACTTTGCTCTGGAGGCCAAAGGCTACATCTATGTCTTGTCTTACCAGAACGATGGGGGAGCCCGGGTCCCGCACACTGCCTATTCCCTGGACATCCACAAACCCAATGGGGAATTTCTTGTCCGCACGCCGGATCCCAAGCTCCATGCTGATCCGGAAAAAATGGAGTTCGTAGCAGCAGCACGCTTGGTCCTAGATCCATTCCGCAACGTCTTCACCCTAGACTACAGCTCGTTCCAAGGCCCGAACGGGCGCACCGAACCCGGAGTGAGTACCTGGATCCCAACCACCCCGCTGTTTGACGACGAACCAGCAAAAATGTTGCTGTTCGAAACTAAAGATATCCCGGGTCTTGTGCACTTATTCAAAAAACACGGCGTTACAATCTCGCCGGACTCGACGGTTGAAATTGTCAACCCAGATGGCGACTTCCTACTTCATAGCGGCGGCGATACCTACAACGCGATCATTAGCTAGATACCAGCGGTGCTCAGCGCTTGTTCGTTTACGACATCATCGCATGACATTCATCTGCCATCGGCCAGCATTCCCCTAATCCCTGCAAAATCAGAGAGGTAGCCTATGCCCAAACATTTTCCAACTTTCGGCAAGCTGGGCTTAGCCACCGACAGCGCAGAAGTAGCACAGATCGTCGTTTCCGGGCACGGCTTCATTCAGTCCGACAACCCCGCAGGCTCGCTGGTGCCTTGTCACCGCATCACGGTTACGGATCTTGAAACATTAAAGGACTTATGTGGCAGTCCGATCCCCTCATTAAAGGACAACACCCACAAAAATGGGACCATTGCTGGGTTGGTTGCAACCTACCTTAACGGTCACCGTCCTCTCACCGACAAGGAGCGCTCTTTTCTGAGCGAGATGGTTCTCCCTGTTTCCGTTTCGGTTGCCGATGCAGAAGACATCACCATCAAAGCAGGTTCGGTCTTAACCCTCGGCGAACCGGACGGCCGTCCGGCCTCCTACGATTTCAAAAAGATAACCCTGGAAGAAGGTGGTCGCATCGAAGTGATCAGCCCGGTCACGGTCAACGCGACTAGCTTCGAAAAAGTCGTACCGAAATAAAGCATAAAACAGATAACTCCAACGTAGGAAGAAGCAATTGACTAAGCAACCCTATGAAGAAGCCCGCACCGCCCTTGCTGAATTCGGTATTAAAGATGCTCAGATCATGGCCATGACTAGCGATTTTAACAGCGCGCGAACCTCTCCGATGCGGGCCAACAGCGATCAAATCGTTTTATCAACGGACCCTAAGTTATCTCAGATCCCACCGCGTTTCATTCGTGTCCCAGACGTGGAAACGCTAAAGCGAATAGGTGGCATTCCAGACGAGAAATTCCAATCAGAAGACTGGGACAACGCCCTACCTATTCCGTCCGCAGCCACTCCCGGTGTTCTGGCGCAGGCTCGTCCCCAAGACAAAGTCATCTGCGATGCCCTGTTCGCCTACGTCTATGGCGATTCTAGCAAGGTTCAGGACTATCGAGACACGTTGAACCGGTTACGGTTCCCGATGAAGGTCGCCGTCTTCGCTTCTGAAGATGCGATCATAGTGAAGTCTGGAGAGGTGTACGTGATCTCCGATCCGAGCGGCCATGACAATCCAGTCTCTGTAGTCGCCCCGGAGGTAATCATCGAAGAAGGTGGTACAATTAGCTGGGAAACCACCGGTACTATGAAAACCGACAGCCTTATTGTCGTGCCGCGGGAACATGGGACAAGCGACGACCCAGTCAATTCTTATCAGTCCATTGGCGGAGATGCTGGTAACGGAGCTAACGGCAATAACGGTGATAGCGGCAAAAACGGCAAAAACGGAAGTGCGGGCAAGGACAATAAAAGCTCCTGCGATGTAGCAGCCACAAATGGAACTAATGGTAGCCGCGGAGAGGATGCTGCTATGGGTCAGGACGGGACCGCAGGACCTGCGGCGTCTCCTGTCTACGTAGATACGGGGACAATGAACGGCCATTTTGTTGCCGCAAGCAATGGCGGCAAGGGCGGCAAGGGCGGAAATGCAGGCAAGGGCGGAACAGGTGGAAGTGGCGGTGACGGTGGCGCTGCAACCTCCCAATGCACGGCTGGGAAAGGCGGAGATGGTGGAGATGGCGGCTCTCCTGCGAAAGGCGGTAACGGCGGTAAGGGAGGTGACGGCGCATCCATCTTTTTCAACTATAAGAACGGCAGCCCAACGTTTGACAACAACACTACCAGCGGCTCCAGCGGCGACGGTGGTCATAATGCCAATGGTGGTGCGGGAGGTACGGGCGGCACAGGTAGTACGACCGGTGCGAAGGGCACCACCAACACCGATACTGCAACTGGTGGCACCGGTGGTGCAGGAGGCAAAGCCGGCAGCATCTATGTAAATGGTAGTTCCATCGGATAGAGGAGTGGGTTGATGTACAAAGATACTCCACCGGACATCATCATTTTCGGTCCTGACGGGGAAAAAGGGTCGGATGGCACCCCCGGCACTGATGGCACCCCCAACGGTGAAAATGGCAAAGATGGCTATCGAACCGGGCATTGGCCCAACCGAAGGTGCGTTTCTGCAACGAAAGGCTGTACCGGCGTGTCGTCCTCTCAGAGCGGGAATGACGGGATGCGGGGAGAAGGTGGCCAAGATGCACCGGCTTATCTAATCCTTTGTATCTCCGGCAACGTCTCAGCCAGCTCCGTCATCACGCTCTCCGGCGATGGCAGTAAAGGAGGCGACGGCGGTAATGGAGGCAACGGCGGCAATGGCTCCAATGGCGGCAATGGTGGCAATCAAGATAAAAAGTGCACCGATCTTCCTCCCACCACTGGCGGCAACGGCGGAAATGCCAGCAGCGGCGGCAATGGAGGAGATGGCGGTAATGGGGGAGATGGTTCTCACATCCAGATCACCTATGGATCCACCACTTACACCGGGGTTCCCTTTCAGGCACTTCTGTTGGAGGATTTGCCGGTAAAGCCGGTAAAGCCGGTAAAGCTGGTAAAGCTGGTCTCGGCGGAGTGGGCGGCTCCAGCGGTGGCAAACGGGGGGACACCGGTAAGGATGGAGCGGAAGCAAAAAATGGAACCCCCGGCCAGCCCGGGGAGCCAGGGCAGCAAGGTAAACTACTAATATCCCAGTCCTGAGAAAGAGGCATTTGATATGAGTGAGATCGGTTCGTTTAATGGAAAGCTCTCGTTTAATGCCGACGACATGTTCTGGACGCTGGCCGGTGATGCAGAAGATAACAAAATCACTCTGGCGAAGAGCTCTAACACGGAAGAAAACCAAGCCGATGGTAGGCAGCTGTTCAACCGATATGGAGATGAGCTGTCTGCGATTCAGGCTCCGAACGGTCTCTATCTTGTTTATTCAGAGGACTTGAAAGCCTATACGGCTGACGAAGAACGGACGGCCAGCCCGTCCCTCTTCACCTTCGAACCAGCAAACACGACCGGTGTCGTGCTTATCGAAAACAGTGATGGTAAGGACTATTACGTTATTGCTGACAACGGCGTTCTCAGCCGTACTAAAAAGACCGGCGATGCCTTGGCCGCGAGCATCTTCACCACGACCATCGTGACGAAAAGTATTGCCGAGATCATCAGTCAGCGGGACGGTACAAAGATCGACCTGACCTGGGCCTATTTGGCGGGCCAGAACCTAACTGAGATTCCGTTTTATCAATCCACCCTGGATCATGCAGTTCTATCTGGGGCGACTGTTAAATCCACCCAATTCGCCGACGCATCCCTAGTCAGCGCCAACCTGTCAAACCTGGTGTGCGAAAGCACCAACTTTAGTGCTGCCGTGCTGGATCATGCGGTCTTTACAGAAACGACCTTTGACAGCCTCACCCGCCTAACCGGAGCTTCAGCCATTGATGTTGATTTCTCCGCCACTCGTTTTCCAGTCGGAATGTCGCTAAACAATTTTGAAGCCTCGGGCGCTGTGTTCGACGGAGCGACCATGGCAGGCGTAGTGATGAACGGCGCTAACCTGACCGCGGCCAGTATGGTTGCAGTGAACCTGAAAAACGCTTCCTTCAACGGGGCTGACTTGTCCGGCGCCCTTTTGACCCGGTCCAACCTGACGGGCGCCTCAATGCAAACGACCCAATTTGTAAATGCACAGTTGGCCGCAGCTGACTTTACCGACGCATCATTGAGCGAGGCGAACTTTACTAATGCCAACCTTAGCAACGCAAGCCTGATTAACGCGCGGGAGTTGACCAGGCTTGATTTTAGGGGCGCTCTATTGGTCGCCGTCGATTTTACCGGCTTCGATTTCGTCAGGCACCAGACCAAAGTCTCCTCCGATACAGATTTCACCCGAGCGTTCTTGGACAATTGCACCTTTACCAATATGGATTTGAGGGGTATCCGCTTCCTGTCAGCTTCCATTCGTTATGCCCAGATGGATGGTGTGAATCTGGAAGACGCCACGCTGACCAATGCAGATCTTAGCTTTGTAAGTGCGACAAAGCAGGTTTCCATGATCGGGGCAAACCTGTCCAATGCAAAGCTTGAAGGGGCAAACCTGGAAGGCGTGCAGATGGGACCGCTGATCACCCATGACGATGCCGACCTCGCCCTATCCGTGGATTTGGATCGCGGGATAAACCCCAATCTCAAACTCAGGTTGAGCGCAGGATCTTCCCTGCCTAAAGTGACCGTATTAGAACCCGGCGAGGCTTGGAACCTAACTGCCAACAACTGCATCTTGATGGTGCGAAAAGCAGAAGACAAGCTGCGCATCGCTGAAGTCGATCCGCACAAGACCGGCGCTATTTTAACCAACGCTTCATGCCCAACGCAAATTTGAATCAGGCAAACATGTATGCGGTGGATATGTCAGGGGTAAATTGGTACGGAGCAAGTGCCTCAGCAAAAGGGGCTAACTTGGAAAGTGCCAATCTTTCCCAAGGGAATTTCTCTACCATGGATTTCACTCAGGCAACCATGCGTGGGGTCAACCTATCCTTCTGCAATCTGGTCAATGCCAATTTCACCGGAGTGAAACTGTTACCAACCACCGGATTGGCCCCGGTTTCACTGTCTTTCTCCTCTCTAGAGGGGACTGATTTCACCGATGCGTTGCTCAACAGTGCCAATGTGACAAACGCGGCCGTTTGCCTACAAGTGGAAGGTAGTGCTGTAACGATCTCCGCAGTCCCTGTTTTCACCATCCCGTCCAGTCTGGCCCCTCGCCTCAATGCAGGGACGGTGGATCAAGAGATTATCGACGCCTTTAAGCTGAACGACGTCACGCTGACCAGTAAGTCACCCTTAGCCATTTTAAGTCTTGGGAAAATCTGGGCGATCCGAACCACACCCAGCCCGAGCGGCCAAAACTACCTAATCGAGACCAATCAAGAAAAAGGCTACCTCCAAGTTTACAAGCAAGGTTCTGAAACCAGTGAAATTGATATCCCAGAAATTTGGGCCGTGCCATTGGGCGCGTTGCCAGCGAGTTTGATTAGTGTTTTCAACAAGGGTGTAATCACTGAGGAGATACGAACCGCCTTCTTCGATGTCGGTTACCCATTGCTCCCGTCAGCAGGTTTGGTACCGGTGTCTGAAAATAAACTCTGGGCTGTGAACAACATCGATCCTGAAGAAACATCCCTGCAAGCAGGCTTCGGGCAATTCATGATCGTTGCCGAGAGTTTTGCCGGTGTTACAAAACTGAAATTGTTTGGCGCCTCCCCTCTTTCCGTGATCCGGATGGGCACTAACAACACCCAAGAAAGAGTTTTGGTGCCATTTGCTCCCACGGTGTTCGGTAAAAGCGCTTTAGGTGCAAAAACGACCACACCCAGCGGCCTGAAATATGAACTCCTAGGTCCTGCATTACCCTTCGAATTCCTTATGACTGCCGGCCTGCCTCCAAAGCCGCCAGAATGCGTGCCCGGTCCGTTCAACTGGTGCTGACAGAATTAGGATAAATCGCAATGAACCTGGAAAATGCAGTTGCGGTAGTCGGTTTTGGCTGCCGCTATCCAGGAGGCGTCAATGATGCTTCTTCTTTTCTAGATCTGCTCCACGATCGGCGCGTTGCGGTTCGTCCGCCCCCATCAGAGCGCTGGAATATGGAGCGTTACTTCGGCACGGAGACCAGCGGCCCAGCACGCATGTACACAAGAGAAGCGGGGTTTCTCAACGAATCTGTAAAACGCTTCGATGCAGAGATATTTGGGATTTCCCCGCGCGAGGCGCACGCCATGGACCGCAACAGCGGGTTATGTTGGAAGTCACCGTCGAGGCGTTGGAGAATGCAGGCCTGAATCCATGGAGATTGAGCGGGACCCGAACCGGGGTTTATTGCGGTGCTATGGCTGTGGACTACCAAAACCTGCTGATGCGCACCGCTAACACCCATCTGGTTGACACTCACACTGCTTTAGGCATGACACTTGGCGTGATCGCCAACCGTATTTCCCACGCGTTTGACTTGAACGGCCCAAGCTTGAGCATCGACACCGCTTGTTCAGCTTCACTCACCGCTTTGCATTATGCTTGCCGAGACATTCGTTCAGGCGAAGCAGAGTTAGCGATTTGTGGCGGCATCAACCTAATTTTGATGCCTGAATTCATGATGGCCTTGTGTCGAGGTCAGTTTTTGGGACCGAACGGCAGATCATTACCTTTTGATGCTCGAGCCAATGGATTTGGGCGCGGCGAAGGGGCCGGTGTCGTGGTTTTAAAAAAAGCTGATCAGGCCATGGCAGACGCTGACCCGATCATGGGGTTGATCCTGGATAGTCGAATAAACCAAGACGGGCGCACCAACGGCATGTCTCGCCCCAACGGAGACGCCCAGAAGCAACTAATGCACGAACTCTATAGTCAGGCGGGTCTCAATCCATCGGATGCGTCCTTTGTTGAAGCCCACGGCACTGGCACCGTGGTCGGAGATGCCATCGAAGCCGAGGCCATCGGAACCGTATTTGGTGCAGGACGACGAGCAGATGACCCAGTATTGATAGGTACTTTAAAAGGCAATATTGGTCATTTGGAAGCAGGCGCTGGAATAGCTGCCGTGATCAAAGCACTGCTGTCACTAGATCAAGGGATACTGCCGGCTCATCCCAGCTTGGAACAGCTTCGGACTGATATTGATTTTCGCGGCCTGAATATCGCTGTATCTGCATATGACGAGGCTTTAGCAAAGCGAAGTAATCTACGATTCGCCG
This sequence comes from Pseudovibrio denitrificans JCM 12308, assembly GCF_001310815.1. Taxonomy (GTDB): domain Bacteria; phylum Pseudomonadota; class Alphaproteobacteria; order Rhizobiales; family Stappiaceae; genus Pseudovibrio; species Pseudovibrio denitrificans. Next base: position 17,476 of record NZ_BAZK01000029.1, on the reverse strand, counting down.
GTGTGAACGGATTCGGTTATGGCGGAACCAATGTACATCTGATCCTTGCCGAAGCTCCTGAGAGTACGAAGGTAGAGAAACCGGCAGTCAATCCGTCACTGAAATCCAGCGTGACAGCCCCCCAAGTGATCATGCTTTCAGGTCGTGATCAGGCCGAGCTGCAACGAGAAGCAAAAAGTATTGCTGCTCATCTTGAAGCCACGAAGCACAGCACTGCTGATGTGGCTCGCGGCTCTGCTTGCTTACGTCCCCCTAATCGGTTTCGTGCGGCCGTTCAAGGTGTCTCTCACCAAGACTTGTTGGACCGGTTGACCTGTCTTGCTGAAGGCGAGGAAGCGCCGGGCATCATTACAGGTCAGGGCGGGAATAAAGTGAAGCCGGTCTTCGTCTTCAATGGCATGGGGGCACAGTATCCCGGTATGGCTGCAGGCCTGCTCGAAACCGAACCGGCCTTTGCTACTGCGGCGCGAGAGGTGGAGCAGCTATTCCAAGACCGCTGGCAGGTAAGTCCCCTATCTATCCTGTTCGACGATACCGCCGACCCGACTGCGGTGGACACACAGCAATGGTCGAATTTCATTGTTCAAGTAAGCCTGCTTCGGATGTTGCAAGATTGGGGCGTCCAGCCTGCTGCCGTCATTGGGCACAGCGCTGGTGACAGCATCGCCGCCTTGGCTGCAGGGGTAATCACTTTGGAAGAAGCATCCGCGATCGTCTATCATCGGGTTCGACTGATGCGCCGTCTGGCTGGTCATGGCGGCATGTTGGCCGCGGCACTGACAGTGGAGGAAGCGCAGTCTCATACCCGAAGGATTGGCGGACTGGACATTGCGGCAATCAATAGCCCCCGCTTGATTACCATATCAGGACATTTGGACAGTCTGAACCATCTCTTTCATGACCTCGAGACATCGGGTGTGTTTGTGCGACGGATACAGGTTGACGTCCCGTATCACAGTCATCTGATTGAGGAAATCTGTACCGAATATACCAACGCTCTTTCGTCAGTCGTGCCAAAACCCTCAGGAATGCCTTGGATATCCACTGTCTATCCGGACCAAGCTCATTCAGTTGCGGACGGCACTTATTGGGCTGACAACGCACGATTACCAGTCCGTTTTTCCGCTGCGTTAGACAAATTGCTGGATCTAGGGCATCGGCATTTTCTACAAATAGGACCTCATCCGGCATTGGCCGGGGCCATGGCCGAAATTGCCTCTGTTCGAAATGAACATATCCTGTGCACTGCGACACTCACACGCAAGCAATCGGCATTATGTGCCGTGGCTGAGCTTCGTGCGCAGCTCTATATCCAAGGCATGACAGCTGATTGGGAGCGGGTGCAACATAAAGGACGGCGGGTACATGGTGCTCTACCGCTTCGAAACTGGGCAGGTGAAACCTATTTTACAGAAAGCGCCAAATCAGCCATAGAACGCTTGGCGCCCAAAGCCCACGAGCTGCTCGGCGATAGGAAGATGGGCCGGGTCGACACTGGCGTAGCGTACTAAGCCCCACAACACCAGCCTTTTTGAGCGGGCATAAAGTTCGAAACCGGGTTGTGGTTCCCGCAGCCGTTTACATTGAGACAGCTATTGCCGCGATCCGTTCAGAGACTGTCCGACAGGTCAGACTAGAAAACCTGACCTTCTCCAGCCCCCTTATTTTGAAGCAAAACGACCACGTCCATCTGACCACCCGCTGGGAACCAGATGGCAGTATCATCGTTCAATCCACCTCCTATCCTTCCTATCCCGGTAGTGAATGGAAAACCCATGCGAACTTGCACGGCAATGTGATTGACAACGTCGTAGCAAGCTCTCATCCGGGATGGTCTTTGAAGAAACCGAAAACAATATGCGTCGACGCATTTTATCGTCGTCTCGAGGATTTTGGGTTGTCCTATACTGGTGGGTTCCAGGCGATCAAAGCACTACGGTCGATGGTAATTGTGCCGAGGCTGATCTGTCCCCCCCACAACCTGATATGGTGCTAGACCCATGTTTGCTGGACGGAGCCTGGCAAGCTGCATTGGTGTTAATGGATGAACCTCGCCTGCTGCTGCCTCAATCAGTTTCTTCTGTAACCCTGTTGTCCCCAATCACAGAAGCTGTATCCGCTCGTATTCTTGCCCGTTCCACCGCCGATGCCATTGAATTGATCGTAGACGTAGATCTCATTTCTAGCGATGGTTCTGTTTTAGCCCGGGTGGAAGGACTAGTCTGCGCTGAACCCCCAGCACCCGCGAACTCTGTCGATCTTGATCTTTATCGGTCAACTTGGAGCACACAAACCGTTAGTGAACTCCCATCCACTTCCCACCGGTGGCTGCTTTATGGGAAAGACGAAGCTTCCATAAGCATGTTAGCGCAGCATGCCCCCGTTGGGATCGACATCGTCAATACTATAAAGGACGTCGAGCGCCATGTTTCCGATGGCGCTGAGCGGATCGTTGTGCTGGCAGATTCGCAACAGGAAGATCCCGAGATACACCTTCTAGATCTGATAACACTACTCAATGCAATTCCGGATGAGATGAATAATCTCCGATTGATCGTTGTAACCCGCGCCAGTTTCGCGCTTATGTCCGGTGATGTGATCAGTGCAAATGGACATCGGGCGTTGTGGGGGGCGGTCCGCGCTATTCGTTGGGAACGACCAGACTGGAAAATTGATCTATACGATCTGCCTGACCGAATTACATCGCTTGACGGAAAACAGTTTTGGCACGCCTGTATTGAAGGATTAAGTAGCGAAGGCGCCATTCGAAATACGCGATTGCTGCGCCATGACTTAGACCATCTGCGTCAAACGGACATAGACAGCTCCACCGCCCGGATTAGCCGTTCGTCCATCCAAACTCCACTTCAGCTAGATCTCTCAGGACCTCGTCCTGTCTGGCGTCGGTTACCACACCATGTTGCTACAGTCGGGGATCTCAGAATACTCGCTGTCACTCCCGCGCCCGGTTTCCCAGGGCGCTATGATGCGTTGGCGACCTCTGCCGTCGACGACACCTTACTTGCCGTTTGTGGCTCAGAAGAATTGCTCGCTTCCGGAATCAATCGTTCGAAAATCAAGGTTAGCTGTCCGATTGACCTGCCTTTGCAGTCCCGGAAACCTCTACCCATGACGGCCCTCAGCCGTATTGAATATCTGCGAACACGACTGGCTCCTGGCGCACCAGTTTCGCTGGAACTCCCCGACGGACTGTCTCTGCGATTCCTCGTCGCTTTTCTGACTGCCCACGGGCACCCGGTGTATCAGATCGGCACAGCCCCGGTTCAGTTTTCAGGAAGTAACAATATGATTGAATTCTTGAGTAGGGATCGATTAGAGACCTTGACCCGCTTAAGTTATCTTGCCGAACAAGGAGCCATTTATGTAACATCCAAGCCGGATGAGGGATGGATGGGCAGTTCCCTCGCAAGGAGAGGATACGCAGTCGCAGCACTTTCTGAAACGCCTGAGACAGCCCCCGGAAGTTTGTCTCCTCTGCTGACCAGTCAAGGGCGACCGGACGATGATCTCCCCTCTGGCATTGAACAAAGCACGAATGTAATATGCCCATGGGATAGGCCACTTCTGACCCAAGGGGCTTCCTCCCTCTTGTCGCCCGTTATTGGTGGCTGCTGCCTCATTACAGGAGGGGTATCAGGCGTAGGCGCCGCTTTGGCCAAAACTATGGCACGACAGGGCCATCAAAATCTGGTTTTAGTAGGGCGACGTGGCCCTCAAACCCCTGGTACCTCGTCCTTGATTTCGGAGCTTCAGCAGCTTGGTGCAACCCCGCGCATAGAGGCGTGTGATGTCTCCGACGCCAGCGCCGTTTTAGACCTATTGAAACGGATCGGACCTGTTAAAACGGTCATCCACGCAGCCGGAGCGGTAATTGATTGTAGCATGGATCAAACAAGCGCTGAGGTTGTCCGTACTGCATTTGCCGCTAAAGTAAATGGGGCGAAGAACCTAAAGGCAGCTACGGCGGCCTCCCCTCCCGACTGCATGGTTCTGATCGGCTCCTTAACGGCATCGGTCGGTAACCGCAATCAGGTCGCATACGCGTCGGCGAACGCTTGTCTTGAAGAACTAGCTGATCTTTGGAGGCAAGCCGATGAATCGTCAATGGTGCTCTGCTTTGCCCCAGGTGCGATCAGCGATACCGGAACCGTGGCGCAAAGCAAAGCAATCGCGGCGCGCTTAGATAAACTAGGGATATCAAACATTTCAGTTAAACAGATCCACGACCGACTGAACCTCCTCACTCATGATGGAAATACCATCAGCTGCGCGATTTTCGCCGCCATTGATTGGTCTCAATGGGCACCCAAGGTCGATCCAAGATCGCCGCTCTATCGACTGATCGTTAGCAAAAAAGGCGCTTACCACAACAAGAAGAACTCAGAAGTGAGCTTTACCGCCTCAGAAATGGCGCTGGTTTTATGCAATGCTCTAGCTGCGGTATTGCGTGCTGATCCGGCATCTCTAGATACGGATAAACCGCTCAATACATTCGGGATTGACTCTTTAATGTCAGTATCTATCGCCTTGGAACTTGAACAGGCCACTGGAGTGAGTTGTGACCCTTTGGATATTCTAGCTGCGCGCTCGATTAACGAGCTCGCCGATACTCTTTCCATACGTGGGCAGCGGAAAGATGGCCCACCTAGTGAAGTTAGAGAGCCTCAGTTTGTGAGTACTTAAAAGGAGAGCACTCAAAAGGGCCTCACTACACGAAAGTGCTGAGTTTGCCCGGGATTTGAGAACAAAAAGTGATCGCACTATCAGGAGTGAACTTTCTTTGCGCGGTGGACGCAGCGTGACAATCTAGCTCGCTAACAAGCCATAGTTATTCTGGTGGGCCATGACCGGACACTCAGGCAGTTCAATCAATAATTGTTATGGTCTGAACATTGAGTTTTTCTTTCACTAATAGACCCGTTCGGGATTATTTAGCCAATTCCATCTAACAAAATACAAAATCGTCCCGTTCGGTTCTTTATTGTGCAATGTCGCATTATTTGCGTTAAAATCGTCCCGAACGGGATGATTATGATTGTCGTAAACGATCACAGCGAGCTTGGAACATTGATCCGCGCTGAACGCAAACGACAAAAACTAACTCAAGAGCAACTTGCCGCTCTCTCTGGAGTTGGTGTTCGTTTTGTACGCGAACTGGAACACGGCAAGGAGAGTTGCCGTATTGGGCTCGCCTTTGCCGTGATGCAAACACTCGGCATTTCTGTTGAGGTGAACAGTAGAGGCGGTGAAGCATGAGCCGTATCCTTGACGTTTATTTACGCGAAGAAAAAGCTGGGCAGCCCGTACAAGCAGCTGACGCTGGCCTCACATTTACCTACGATACAGACCACCTTTCCAAGAAAAATCCATCAGTTTCTGATTCAATGCCGCTTCGAGAAGAGCCATACTTAGACGCTATAGTAAGACCATTTTTCTCTGGCCTTCTTCCCGATGAACGCGCAAGAAAGAGATTAGCAGCCGCCGTCAGAGTTTCCCAAGAAAATGCATTTGGGCTTTTGGAGATTATTGGCGGGGGAATGCGCCGGAGCACTTTCGCTACTGCCTGAGGACAGTGCCCCACCTGAATTCAGCCTGACTGACACTGAGCCGTTAAGCGCTGAGCAACTTGCTCAAATTTGTGCTGATCAGATGGGCTCGAAGGAATACAAGAAGCAGGTGCATAGTTACCGGGAAAGCACAGCATTCATTGAGCGGTTGCACGAACTCTCTCCAGAGCTATTGTGCATTGGAAGTTGTATCGCACTGGCGGAACAGGAAGAGCCGGATGAGCTGAGAGGTTCACGTCCGGTTCTGTGAGAGCCTGAAGGTGAAACTCCTTCGTGCTACTCGACCACATATTCATTGAACACTCGCCAACTGAACGTAGAGGCGACAAGAGAGCAACTTGAGCTTGCTCTTTCAAATATGGCCTATGACATTTGAGGAATAACATTCGCTAATTTCAATCCAGCGGCCGAGCTTCAAAATAGCTTTCTTTCTGGAGCGCCAAACCTAGAAAAAATACCTAGTTCCAGTTGAAAAAACGCTTTGGGCAGTCTTGGATTTATTGTCTTTACAGCTGAGTTGAAGGTAAGGAGGCTGAAGGACAATAAAAAATGAGCCGATTTCCCATGCACGCAGACAGGCTTCTTCCGTCTGAAAAAGACATACACAATGAGATAAAAAAGACTACTCCATTTCAGATAAACAATTGCAACGTCACGGGTACTTTAGAAAACTACGAGTTTGATAAAGGGTGCCAGGTTCGCGTTGTCGTTTTGAATACGAAGCGTGATTTTGCTATCGACTTTGCCTCATTTCGAAATGAAGATTGTGTAATTTCCGGTAACTACTTGCTTCATGGGACGATGTTTACACGTCTACCAAATGGGACTGAGTTTGAGCTTACCCCGAAAAAAGCAAATCTGGTTAAATCCCCCCCCTCCCGCTCGCATTTTCAGTTCAGCAAAGGCAACAGATCCATCTCTTCACTTATTCCTTGTCAGAAAGCTATTTGTCGAGGTGTCTTGGTGAGCAAGTTCCTGCTTCATTGGCACCCTTTTTGGATGTCAAAGAACTGAACTATCAACTGCTTGAGTTTTGTCCAACAGCCGACATGAGACAGCTTATTGAGAAAGTTTTTGCATGCCAGTTCAATGGAGCCCTTCGAATGCTGTTTATCGAAGGTGCAATGCTTCAGTTAATTGCACTGAAGGCTAAGCTGTTTATTGAGGGAGAAACATTGGCTGAGCTAAATGCGTTGCCTGATTGGGAGGCTGCGCAAATCAAAGCAGCATACAAAATGCTAGTCTCTGATCTGACGTGCCCTCCGACGCTGAGCGAGTTGTCTTGCAAGGTCAACTTGGGTGAGCGTAGATTGAACGAGGGATTTAAAAAGCTTTTTGGGGATAGCGCGTTCGGAATTTTAAGAAATGAGCGGCTTGAATCTGCGCGGCGTGCGCTGGAACGAGGTGATGTTCCGCTTAAGCAAATTTCATATCGTGTAGGTTATCGGCACACCAACAACTTCATACAGGCATTTACAAAATACTTCGGGATTTCGCCCACCAAATACAAAAGATCATTGAACTTAGATACGCCTGATGGGTGATGAAACACTAAGGGAGCCCCTATAAGAAAGGTAACTGAAGGCTTGTGCCTTCAGTTACCTGATGTGCCACCCTATGAGTGACAGCATCTGCTTGTTTGTGGCTTCTGATTGATGGGGCCAACAAGCAGATAAGAAACTTGCTTTGCAAGATGGTGTTTGCAAAAGTGGGTGGCTCAAGAGTGTTTTGAAGCAGGATTGGGCCTTGGTGCTACGAACTTGGCGTAGTAGGCCAAGATAGGCAGAACTGACAAACTAAATGCAACAAAGTTTATTATGGCATTTAGATACACTGAAAGATAAGCAGAGCGTAACGTTGCACTGATAAGATTTTCAAGCCCCAGCTGGCTCAGCGCAAATAAGCTGAAACACACAAGAGTTGCTAGGAAATAAAGGCAGACAATTGCTGCTGTTGAAGTGAATGATATCAACCAGTTTGGGCGATATATGGCGTTCATAATGAACAGAGCTAGCATGCTAATCATTAATACAGCATCGCCATTGTAAGGGATCCCAAACACAAGATCTTTTCCCAGGTAAAGCAGCTCAAAGCCAGTGGTTAGCTCGTCTCTGGCAATGCAGGTAATGCCTTCAAAAACAAATGAGATAAGTTGGCAGTAATGGTAGTTTATCACTTCTTGAAAGAGGTTTATGAGCAAAACCAAAAATGATCGAACACCTGGGATAGAGAGCAGAAAGATCATACTCAGCCAATAAGGTGAAACCGGGCATGTTCTGTTTTTCAAACCGTATAGTATGGCCAGTGCGAATACATCGATGCAAAATGTTAGACTGGCCAAATCGTGAATTCCTAGAACCTGACCGGTAAAACGCATGGCTGCAGAAACAAACAGCATCAAATAAATAATGTCTTGTTTAACGGGTTGTTGGAACCGCTCCGGGCTGGAAAGTGACCAAAAAACTAAACTCACTAAGGCAACCAAGTATGCAAGAGTGACAAAATGGCTGGGTTGGGTCAGCCATGAGTTGAACATCCAAAGTGTAGGTCGATAGATCAAAAATGCCGAAGTCAAGCTCATAGCGATAGCAATGATCCTGATGTCATGTAAGCGATGTTTCATAAAAGAGTTGTTTCAGGTTGTTTGTGGGTTAGTTTACGATGGCCAGAAAGCCATGCTTGCTTTGTGTGTCATCACCGAAGTTCGGCAGCACTATATCTTTGGGTCCAAAGGCGATTTGGCGTCCAGCTTCCAAAACCAGCACTGTATCGGTTGCGCATATGACAGCTGGATGACGAGTAACTGCTATGACGATGCTGCCAGCCTTACGCATTAGTCTGAGGGTGTTCGCTAAGGCTAATATTCCATCCGTATCCAAGTTGGTGGCCGGTTCATCAAGAACGATGAGGAAGGGTGAGTTGTACAGTGCTCGTGCGATACCGATGCGCTGACGTTGACCTGCAGATAACAAACAGCCACTGTAACCAACTTGGGTGTCATAGCCTTCAGGTAAGTTAGTTATCATTGCGTGGGCATCAGCTATCCGTGCTGCTTCAAAGATTTCTTCGTCTTTGCGGACTTTTGAAAACCTGGATATGTTTTGCGCAACTGTTCCATCCAGTAACTCAACTTTTTGTGGCAGGTACCCTATGGCGGCCCCCAACTGATCTTCTGGCCATTGTTGAAGGTCTGTGCCGTCTAGAAGAATTGAACCGTTCTGGTTAGGCCAGACACCGACTAAGGTGCGAACGAGGCATGTCTTGCCTGCACCTGAACGACCAACGATGCCTAATCCATCGCCGGCGTTAAGAGTGAAGTCCAATCCATCAAGTGCAATATGTTTTGTGCCCGGGCAAGTGATTGCGACTTGGTGGACTTCCAAGCTCTTTTGAGGTGTTGGCAGTACCAGGTTAGGTTTTTGCTCTTCTAGACGGCCACAGATTTCATTAAGCCTACCACAAGCATTTCGATAAGCGATAAGGCTGTGCCAGTTACAAATGGCCTGTTCAATGGGTAAAAGCGTGCGAGAAGCGATTAAAGATGCTGCAACCATCGTTCCTGGGGTGATTTCTTGCCTAATGACCAAGACAGCCCCCATCCCAAACACTGCAGTCTCTGATACATATCGTAGTGTTCGTGTTGTCGTGCTTAATAGCGAGCTTTGATCATCCGCTTCAATTTGCTGCTGATAAACTTGGGTCTTAGCGTTATCCCATCTGTCGCATAAGGTTTTACTCATACCATGAGCACGTACGATTTCTGCATGGTGCTGCGCGTTTACATGAGCAAGGTCTTTTGGCTTCTTTTGGGCCTTACTACTTTGAGTTGGTGTTTGAATTATCAAAGCAAGGGATACAGCTAGCAGAGCGCAGACTGTTGCTAGAGACCCAAGCCAGAGATGAAACACAAACAGTAGTGCGAGATATATCGGCAACCAAGGCAAATCGAAGAGGGCAGCTGATCCTGGGCACGTCCAGAATTTTCGGACTGCATCCAGCTCCTCAATAGGATCAGTTGGCTTGTCACTCCAGTTGGTTTGAATCGCTGGATTTAAAGCTGCCAGAAACGCGACACGAGACAATGTCTTATCGATTTTCCGTGCGATAGATGAGTGGGTCAGACGACGCGCAAAATCTAATGTTGCATAGACAAGATACAAAAAGCCAACAACCACAGAAATACTAAATAGTAGGGATAGGTTGCTATGGACTAGTATGATGTCACAAATACTTTGTAAGTAGATGGGGAGTGTAAGGGAGAGTAAGCCTAACAGAAGGCTCAAGAAGCCAGCTATGGCGTAAAGTAAAGTTGTGCTGCAGGTTACATGATGTACCTGCTTCTTGAGCGTATCCAAGCTGAATATTTTCACTTTAAATAGTCTTCTTGTTTACGTATTTCAGAGCGTATAAGCTACTCAAATATCACGTTTATTGGAGTACCACGGAGTCAGTTGGGTCACTGACTCGTGGAGGGAGGGGGGAGGAATACTCTAGGGTTGACGTACTACCCTCCCCCTTTCTCGTGGCAGATGCCTTGCCATCAAGAAAACCAAAACAGTCACACTTTTGGAAACACTTAAGTTTGCCCTCAAGTTGAGGGCGCTGCAGTTTTATTGGGATCTTTGAGTTATTTTCATAGCGGTCGCAAAACTAGCGTACAACGAGATTAAATCTCGAAGTTGCAAGAACCTATACTTGTAAACAAACCAACGCTATCGCGGCTTACTACGTTACCGAGATAAGTGTTGACTGCCAAAGTAGTCGGGCGATGTATGAAACTATTACTCTCCTTATGCGAGTTCCAAGACTGTTTTGGTACTTGCAAGGCCTAATAGTTACGAGGTGGTACAGAATAACTACTAAGCTGCATAGTTTTTATCTATGCGATCAAGTGACTTATGTATAGCCCATCTATGTCGGCTTTTCTAGGAGATATGAGTGAAAAGTTTTAATTTGAAGCATTTTCACGTCATTCAGGGCCAAATAAACGCGATGAACAGGCAAGTAATAGCATTTTTCGATCTCAAAGACCATTTTTGCTAAATGAGGTTCTTTTTAAGTTATTGAAAAATAATTGTAAATATGTCCACTCACTTCAATGTGAAGGAAAATTCAACGGTCTATTGAGTTACAATAAACGAATGGAAATATTTGGAAAAGGGCATTTCAATTTGTTGAGATGTGCTTTTTGGCACGTGAGGTTGTATAATTTGCTATATGGTGCTCTGTTTTGATTTTTTTTAGCGGGAAATATACTTATTAATAGCTTGAGTTAGTTTCAGTAACTTTAAAAGAACTGTGTTTTTTAAAGTAGAGCGAGGATGCCGTGCTGTCAACAAAAGCGTTCAGATGATTGTAGCTCAACTGATTTGGGTGGCATATGAAAGTGATATGAGTGTAATCACACTTGTTCATTTTATGAGCTTGTCGAGTAATGAAAGTCGAGCGCGATTCCATTGGGCTGGTAGGGCAGCCGGTGTAGATTGCTTGTTACATCGCCTTGCCAATACAGTGAGATACAATGCAGTTGCTATTTAGATTTCTATGAAATGGTATTTAATGAAGTATAGGTGAATTGTTGTGATGTATAAATACATTAATAGTTTGTATTGTGTTCCTTGTTCGGAAAAAAATAAAGTTTCAATACATCTAGCGGGTGTATATTTCTAATTGATAGACACAAGATGATTTTGGTTACTTCTAAGGTGACGTAATTTTTGTGCGCAACACGTCTGGACTGCAGATTCTTCTTTATGTCTTTTAAGCGTGTGTGTAATGATGCAATCATATTCAGCAGATCGAATCTGAGGTGAACGTATTACAAGCGGTCTGATGGATAAGCATGCAGATGAACAAAAAGGCAGAGTAAAGCCACAAAAGAAACCCCCTGGAAGCCAGGAGCCGCCAAGGGGAACAAAATAGAAAAGTTTAGCAGCTATTGGTCTATATTGTTCTCCTACAACTTGCAAGAGTAAGCGTGCATTAATTTGTGCGACTGGGGTTGCTTACTTAGAAAACGGCCTTGAGCTTCCGATATTTATGGAAGTATTCGAGATGAACTCGTTTGTTCATAATTTGGATGAGCCCAAAACGCTGATCGGGAAAAGTAACACCTCAAGACGGCTAAATCGTGCAGCAGAACACGCTGCAAAAGAGTTTAGCGGGTTGCCCGTAGGTGTCAGTCGCTGGGACATCCTTTCTCTCGTCAAGAAGTTGCAAAGAGAACTGGGGCTGACGTCCACTCAAACGTCCCATCTTGAGTTTTTGATTGGCTATACCCGTGATCAGGATTGGCAGTTTGGTAGCCATCCTATTATCTATCTAACTGTGAGTGCGACAGCTGTGAAGCGTGGTGTCAGTGAGCGCCAGGTGTTGAATATTGAACGCGCACTAAACCGCGCAGGTCTGTTGTGTTGGCACGACAGTGGCAACCAGCGTAGATATGGTTATCGTTCTGACAGTGGTGATCTTGTTTCGGCGTTCGGGGTCAATCTGGCACCGCTGGCCGCCTGCTATGAACGTTTTTGCGTTCTTGTGAAAGCGGTTGAGGAAAAAGAACATGCCTGGAAACAACAAAAGATGCTTCTGCTCATGCACAAACGTGTACTGCGCGAACAGATTGCTTTGCACCCTCAGGCCAAAAATTACTGGACACGCTGAAGCTCTTCTTGCATCCCTACCCTGCCGGATAGGTGCTCGGATATCAATGGTCCAAATGCTGTCATGGAGCGATCAGATCCAACAGTTAGTTGAGGAGTTCACTAAGCTCGAGCCTGATGTATGCCTAAATGAAGAAGTCGCATTTGGTAGCAATGCTCATTTAGCAGGTCAGCTTTGTAACCCAAAAACTTCTGACAGGTCAGAAGTAAAGTTCCGACACATAAATACAAAAAATACAAATCTATTATTTTCTCATGAAAACGGTAATGGTGCCGATACGCAATGCGCTCTTGGCCGTCATCTTTTCAGACCTGGAGAACCTTTCCAGCATAAGAATGATCTGAAAGACCTCAGTTTCAATAAAGAGGCCCATGCTGAGAATCTCGCAGTTAATCGTCAGAAAATACAAGAAACTAGGATTACACCACAAAGTGGTGCAGATAAAAGATCATTTTACTACCCTTCTGGTATTGAGCATATCACCCTTGCACAGGTTCTAACTTGTGCTAGTCCAATGATGCATGACATGATCAAAGTAGAGCAGCAAACTGCAGAAACAGATTGGCAAGTGGTTATATCAGCTGCTCGGCCGGCTGCTCGATACCTAGGTGTATGTGAGCATATGTGGCAAGAGGCTTGCAGAAAGCTTGGCGAAACGACAACTGCTACCATCATCGTTATAGCTGAGCGTAAAGGCTTTGATCCATCAACTTTCGTGAATTCTTACAATGGTTACTTGCGTGGTTGTTTGGCTAAGGCAGAGCGCGGAGAGCTGCATCTTCATAAATCAATATTCGGCATGCTGCATCGCTTAAAGCAATAAGCGAGTTTAATGCGTACTCTCTTAGCTCATCTGGTACATATCTTGTCTATCGGAAGTGCATACAGATCGAAGTGGTTATGAACTCGCCTGCCGACTGTTTGCGCTTTGCTTGAGTGGATCTAGCTGCAGTTTGAAAAACTGTCGCTTAGTGTGGGGCAATAGGAGTTACTGAGGCCTACGCTTTTGATGACACCAACAAATGCTTCGTGGATGATTTTGTAAGTGCTTGGGTTAAAGTCATGCAGTTGGACCGTTTCGATTTGAAGCACGACCTTTAATGCTATCACCTGCGCCTGTAGTGGCATCATTGCAGGTGCAGGGCTTTTGGTATGCGCTCTTAAAGCTCTATCGCTCATGTAATTTACACATGTTTATCCACTCGAGGATAAAGCCTCCATCCTTCAGATTATACTTATGAAAAGGCGAAAATCGATGAATTGCTTTTTTGAAAAAGTACGCCAACTAAGCATCGAGGATGTCAGCTACCGAGATAAAATGTTGCAGAGAAAAAATGAATTCAGCAACTTCATCCAAAGACCCATCCCAGTAATGCGCGAAAATCACTCATCTATTTGAAAATGCTAATGTATATGCTCTCGCTTTCCTCTCTTTTTTGTGAATTGCACATATAAAACCTCCAACACATAGTTTTGATGCAAAACAATCGATGGTTGTGAGTAATTACAATGGTAAATTATCCTGAAAAAGAGACTTCGATTACCAGCGCCAGAAGTAAAGTAAGAGAATTCGAGGATGCGTGGAATACGAGAAACCCAGAAGTAGTCAGTTTGTACTGTGCTGAGGATAGCCTATGGCAGGACAAAGGTAGAGTAATATTAGGACGCCAAGAGATAGTCTCATTTTTAACTGGAAAGTGGAAGCAGGAACTCCATTTTCGTCATATGAAGGAGCTTTGGAGCGTTCAGCGAAACTTACTTACCATTCGTGTTGCAAGTGAATGGAGGACTTTGCACAACAATTGGTACAGGACAAGTGGAACTGAAATCTGGGAGCTTAGCGATGCAGGTCTCCTTCAAAAGAGAATAATTTGCGCGATCGATACGCAAATATCGAGTGATGAAAGGCTGTTTTGGTGGCCATTCGGTCGGCGCCCTGATGGCCATCTGAACCTGTCACAACTACACTTATAACTTTATCCTGCCGAAGTACGCCAAATGTTCTTCACTTAGCAAAACAGATCTCTGTGTTCATAATTCAAAGATGCATTCTCACATGTACAATCTTAATCAGGAACAAAGCAGTGTCGTAGAAAAAATAAGACCTAATGATGCTGATTTCATCGTCAACTCAAGTGGCTTTTATCAAGCAACGATTAACTCAGATAACCGCCCTTGCATTCACTTTAGAAACGGACCGAAGGGCTTTCTGCAAGTTCTCGGAGAACGCAAAATTGCGTTTGCTGACTACCATGATTTAAACCACCAAGGATTTGATTCCAAAGATAGATCTAGCGATCAAATCTCTCTGATATTGATGGACTACGCCCAACGTAGGCAGCTTAAAATAAAGGGGCAGTTTTCTCATTGGAGTGTCAACCAACAAGACTTATCTCTTTTCAAACTCACCGCTCCTAGAACTGGAAAGCGACTGAGAGGAATTATCGTCATTAATGTAGATAAATTAGAATGGAGAGCATGCCTCGATATTCCCGTGAGGTTATCACTGGAAGAACTGGATCCGCAGATATACAAAATCCGAGAAGAGTTGGTCAGGCTAAGAGTTGAAAATGCAAAACTTAGAGCACTAAGTTGAGATACCTTCAAACACGCCGTCCTGTCAGTTAGAACCTGATCTGACGGCGTACTCACCCGGATCAAGCCGTCAGACCGCTTATATGGATTGAGGGTCTGGTGCTAAAACGAACCGTATTCCCCTTCGTGCACATGGATGGTGTTATAAGGCAAGCTGAGCCGGTCGGCACTTGTTTCAAAGAACAAGAACACCTTTTGATCTTGCTCATCGTATGCTTCGCATGCCAGTTCTGTTCGCCCGCCAAACGCATCAATTTTCGTATTGCGACCTAGCAGCATACAGTTGGGACCGCCGATGGCCCATCGCTTGTGCCAGCCTTTTTCATAAAAAGCTAAGTGTAAGGATTGAACGTTATAAACGTGACCTTGTATGGAAAACTGTGCGTCGATCGTACCTGACCAATTAACCTTGTTGTAAGGCAGTAGATAGTTATCGATGTTCATAGGAAGCAGGTCTTGTTCAAACAGCTCATCAGCTTCCTTATCAAAATTGCTAGAGAAGTTGATGTACAGCTTGTTGCTTTCTAAGTACCTTATGTGACTGTGATTGGACAGTGACCCATTTGCGATTGCAAAGGAGTTCACACCTGTGAACTTTAGGTACTCAGTTCGTTCCAATGGACTTGGAAAAGCCATGGCTTGGGCAGCAAAGGAAATTGCTGAACAGCAGACTATAAGCGCGAATTTCGCCAGCTTTATCATTGCCTTATCCCTCTTACATAGTCCCAACCAACCAAAGATGATAGCTCTTTAAAATGGCGATATGACGTCGCCTGCCTTAATCGTGGTCACAAACTACGGTTAGTTGCCCCAATTACCTCTTTGGGAAAAGTGCGTTGCTAGCAAGACAACAAGGATGCTTAGTGAGCTTTAGGCCTTGCTCGTAGTCACCTTATGAATGGACCGGCGTTGAAAGTCCCTTTTCTCTGCGTCACAGAAAACTCCCTTAACCGCGCAAATCAACAAGTTATGCGAAGTCACTCCCCTGAAATGTCAATCGAGATCCATTCAGGGTGTCCTCTTCCAGTAGTGCTGTTGCAAACGCGTTGCCAAAGCTCACATAACTAAGCGCACCATTGATCGATGAAGTCGTGATGGGACAAAAGTATCGCCACTGGTTGGCAGTTCTCTGGCCGAAAGGCTCGCGGGTTATTCTGACTGTTGCCAAGCCAATGAGTTATGAAGGTGCAACTCCTTCGATCATAGTTCCATCCATTGGCTAACAGTGAGCGAGATTGTTTGCGCCAAACTTAAATCTGCGCGACATCGAAGAAACCAAACACCTGCACCAACTGCGTTGTGAAAATGCCTCTTGAGGATGAGAGGCATCAGTATTGTTGTAGCTCGCTTGATTGGATGCTGTTCTTAAGCAAGCAATTGGAACCGTGAAATTCAAAACTGTTCCCTGAACCTAACAGGTAAAAGCTACTAGCTCTAATCTAGCCCAAATCTCTCTTTTACAGGTTCGAAGAAAAGGCTCATCATCAAGTAAGTCGGCAGTGGAATACCTATACGGGCAGCTTCTATTTCAGCTGCTTCGACAATTTCACGATCTTGTGGGTCTGTTTTGCCAAAAATCGCTAATGTGACGATACTGCCATTGTCTACACCATTCTTGAAAGTGGCGCTCTGTGGTTGTTGAAACGAGAGTTCTGTGAACCTTCGAGCTATTGCCGATCCGTTCATGTTTGATAGAGCTTCAAAGCCATCCTGAAGCACATACCCTTTGTCTGTTTGGCTAAGTCTACCTTGCTAACGACCTGACAAACAAACGATATCATGGCACCATAATAGCCAATTACAAACTCATCCTGCCAAAAACTTGGTGGGATCCCGTGGTGATGCTGAAAGATGGCATGTTGTTGCCTGACCATCTCAATGGTTTGTTTCGTGACTTTCTTGCGAAATCTGCCAAACATTCTTGTCTCTTTTTGTTAGTTGCGCTGGCTTAGTGAGTATTTCTATCAGCAATCGCGAAAGGCAGCAAACGGTCTCAAAGTTGCTTTACGACCTTCTCGCATTTAAGTGTTCCAAACCTGTCCCTTCGCCTTAGGCACGTCACTTTTGTTGTCTTTGCCATCCACGCTGAGAGCAACTTACAAAAGCTAAGATTGCTGGCTGGAACGTATTGGGAATAGCATCTCCGTCACAGACAAGCATGCGGAAGTTGCTCCCGATAGATTTCAGATCTCACAGTGTCGGCGACGGATGATGAAACCGGAGGCAGACCAACCACTGGTCAAAGGGATTTCTGGTCGGGGTTGGTCTGCACAGCTGCACCTGGACAGTTAACTTTTCGCGATCGCAAAGGAGTTCACAGCTGTGAACTTTAGGTATTCAGTTCGTTCCAATGGATTTGGAAAAGCCATGGTGTGGGCGGCAAAAGAAGCTGCTGAGTTGCCAACTACAAGCGCAAATTTTGCCAGATTTATCATTGACTTATTTCTCTTACATAGGCCTACCCTAACCGATGTTGCAAACTGCAGTTAATTATTCACTTTTTGCGCTGAAAGCTCCCCTGCTCTGCTTTTAGTGTTTGTCAGTAATTACTTTGCCTGCTTTTGGGTAGCTGTCGCTAAGGCAGCGCTTACAAAAACGCAGCATGACACTTTGAGATTGGAGATCATTGACCT
>NZ_BAZK01000028.1 GCF_001310815.1 Pseudovibrio denitrificans JCM 12308 | reverse complement strand
GGATCTCCACTTCGCTCCGTCCGGCATGACGGCAGGGGCACCCCAGTCCGCGCAAAGCAGCACCTCCCCCTCCTTCGTCATCCCGCACAAGCACAGTGCGATGCGGGACCCAGAGCCCCAAATCAGAACCTCTCTACTGGATACCCGATCTCCACTCCGTTCCACCCGGCATGACGACAGAAGCACTTATTCCGGTGTCATCCCGGCCACCGAGCCGGGATCCATAACCACCAACGCTCCTCCAACGGCTTCAACAGCCCTACTCAAAACAGCTCAGCACATCCTTCTCGAAATACGGCTCCTGATTGACCCAGAACATGTAATCGACCTTCAGAAAATCCTCAGCAAATGCGTGCAGCAGGGGGACGATGTTTTGTTTGCTGTCAATCACTTCTGTCGTTCCGGTGCGGCCCGTGTAGTTGCCGTCCTGAATAGCGATACCAAGGGGGGCGGTGTAGTCCCGCTCATGCATCATCGCAATGGGGTGGTTCAGCTGTCCCTTGCGCTTGACCATTAGGTCCGGAGAGCCAAGACCAACGCCAATTCTCTCGCCATGCTCATAGACGGACTTCAGATAGCCCTCGTCCTCAAACGGAAGCCACTCACCCGGCATAAAGTTGGCATACTGCATTACCACCGAGGTCGAGAATGCAGCCTTCATAGATGACATGTTGTGCTTCAGGCCATCAGCATACTTGGCTGGCGTGAACTGCTGGTCTTGTTCTTTAGAAACTTCAATCGCAGACTCTTGCAGGTTGATCCCTTCAATCCGTCCATCAAATGCCTCTCCAAGCGCTAGAAGCAGTTTAGCAAACCGTTCCTGAACCTTGCTGTTCCAACGCTTCGCAACCCAGCCTTCCGCGCGGTTGTCATCATCAAACTGCTGAACAGCTCCGCCAGCATATGCATCCACTAAAAGATAATCAGGAACAGGCACATAGTCAGGATTGAACGAAGCATCCTGAAGCTGGACAAAAAGCGTCTTCCCCTTGGACTGAAGATAAGCAAGATCAGCTTCAATCAGGGAGAAATCATAGTCCCCCTCACCTTTCTCAAGTTCCCGCCACGGATACATGATCTGCGCACCTTCAAACCGAGCATGATCAAGAAACGGATGCTCCTTAATCGCCTCACGGTCTCTGGCAAAATAAACGAAGTGCTTCATGCCATCTTGAGCAATCGGGCAAGACGCCCCCAGATACTGCTGGTAGGCCTCAGCATACCGGTCAGCAGGGTTCTTCCACTTGGCAAATGCAGATGGGGCAGAGAATGAAAAAAGCGCAACAATGCCAACGGCAACAGAAGTGCGCACCTTAAGAACTGGCATAGAGGAATAACCTGACATCTATCGAAAATAGAGCATCAGAAGACCGCGCAACTTTGTCGACAAAGAGGCTTACCGCACGGCGGACACCACTTACACCAAGCTAATGCGTCAACGCCGTACTCTTACATAAGGGAGCAGAGCCGCTTCCTTAAACAGCAAAGCCCTGACGCTTCAACTGCTGTACAATCTGGTCCATCTTCTGCAAAAACTGCGAGCGATCTTTTTGAGAGAACGGTCTCGGCCCACCTGTCTGCTCCCCAAAGCTGCGCAGGTCTTCCATCAGGTTACGTGTTGCTAGAGCCATGCCGATGGATGCCTCATCAAACACCTTCCCTTTTGGCGAAAGCGCAATCGCGCCTGCTTTCACAACACGGTCAGCCAACGGAATATCCTGGGTTACGACGATGTCACCCGGCACAGCGCGCTCCGCAATCCAATCGTCCGCCACATCAGGTCCATCCGGCACGATCACCCGCTCAACATCCATGTCGCGCGGCGTGTTGATGAAGCTGTTAGCGACAACAAACACCTTCAGGCGATACCGGTCCGCGACTTTGTAAACCTCGTCTTTGACGGGGCAAGCATCAGCATCAATGTAAATAAGTATCTTTTTCGCGCTGGTCACAGCCGCATATCTCCTGCAATGCAGCGCACTCTCCAATGTGGGTCCAATTTTCAGACAGGAATGCGCTCAACTCACGCCTTTACTCGCGCAGGAGCTATCACCTTGTCAATCAGACTTGCCATTTCAAGCACATGCCAGTCACTTCCGGCGCGGCCAAACAGCATCAAACCTGTGCCCGGCGTATCATAGGTGTTCATCGGAATAGTCGCAGCACAGCCATCCACCCAGTTCACCGCCCGCGTATTCTGCGAAAGCTGAGAACCAATCTTCTCCAGATTGCTGTCAATGTCACTCAGCATCGGCGCAATGATTGGCACAGTCGGCGCAATCAGAATATCAAACTTGCCCGCCATCTCTTTAAAGGCCCGAATAGCTTCCACCCGCTTAGAGCGCGCCTCTTCCATCTCTTTGCTGGTCACCTCAGCAGACTGGAGGATCCGCTCAAGCACATAAGGATCAGCAGTCTGCTTGAGCCCTTCCAGATACCCGGAAACCAACGCAGTCGCCTCATAACTACAGATCGTACCAAGCACGTCGTGCTGTGACACAAGGCAGGTTCTGAAACCGGAGCGATGATAGCTCCAGCATCCCGGATCGCCAGCATCGCGCGATCAAAGTCAGCGCTGACTTGCGTGTCCAGTCCCTCAGCTAAAGGCGAAGCAACCAGCCCCACATGCAAGCATCAAGGCTGCTGATCTTGCGTGGTACAAGACATTGCCCGGAAAGCACTGCATGCAATCGGGTACACATATGCAGTGTTCGTGCAATAAAGCCGACCGTATCAAACGAGGGACAAATCGAGAAAACGCCCTTGGTAGAGATCGCCGCACGCGTCGGTTTGAATCCATAAAGGCTGTTCAGAGCTGCCGGAATACGCACAGAACCGCCCGTATCCGTCGCCAGTGCTGCATCACACAGCCCAAGCCCAACACTCGCCATCGCACCGGAGGACGACCCACCAGGAATGCGCAGTGCATCAAGAATATTCTCGGGAGATCCAAAGTGAGGATTGAGCCCCAGCCCGGTGAAGGCCAACTCACTCATGTTGGTACGGCCACATGTAAAAGCCCCGGCAGCCTTCAGCGCAGAAACCACCTTGCATCTTCACAGGCCGGAGCCCGATTGCGCAGGAACGAAGAGCCCGCACTGGTGACAATGCCAAACTCATCAAACAGATCCTTGAGAGAAACCGCAACGCCATGCAGGGGCAGCGTGCCATACGCATCCTTCTGCCGCTGATCAGCAGCCTCTGCTGAGCGCATGATCCGCTCGGCATCAAACTCCAGAAAGATACGCTCAACATATCCATCAGGCAGGTCCATTGCCCGATCAATATACCGGCGCGCTACATCTACCGCTCTGAAGTGTATACGAGGATCCGTCGACAAGTTAGCTCCACTCATCACACATGCATATTATCGCAGTCTGATGGTTGTCGCTTGTTTTGCGCTTAAGTTCAATCATCTCCAAACAAAAGAGATACCAGTCTGTTAATCTGCCAATGTGAAGCGCAACAAACCTCGTTTATGCAGCGAGGGAAGAAGCGGCAGAGCTTAACGCGTCAACACTCTCCAACAGATCCGGCAGGGTCAACCCGCTCAGAGTTAGGCGAGACCACAACACCACGGAGCCATCTTCCCCCTGCCCGACGATGATGGGATGTCCAGAAACATCCGGCAAATTCAGCGTGAGCAGATTGCCATCGCTCAGGCTTTCATGAATGACCTCACGCTCAACCCGAACCAACAGCTTGATGTAATCTGGCTCATTCCCCACAAAGTACATGCTGAACTGGCCATCAACATCCACCTGATAAACCTCGTTCTCCTCGTACTCGTTGATCAGGTACTGCCGCATGAGGTCTTTCATCAGATGATGGAAGTTCACATTACTAGAAACCATGCTTCTTCCCTGCCTTCAGCCCCGCATACTTCTCATTGAAGTACGCACCCGTTATCTCATCCGCCTGCACGGTATCCGCAGTCCAGTCCGTCACATAAGTCGTAGCCGGGTTCTCCATAGTGCTCAGGTGTGAAGACATAAATTTGGATCTGGAGTTTTGCTCGACAATAAAACGCTCAAGTTTCTTGCCCGGCTCACTGGGAACATCCAGTGACTTGAAGAAATCCTGTATCTCCTCAAAAGGAACTGGCTTCAGCCCTTCAATATCCAGCGTCAGTGAAGGCTTTGGTCCAGCTTTCGTCCACGACACCACGGTCGGTGCCTCTCCCATGATCGTTTGCTTCCCGTCCTGAAGCCGAAAAGCCCCCGGAAACGTCGGCCATGCATCAACCACAACAGCCTCTTGCGTAGGGTCTCTGGGATCACCAATCATGCAAAACGCATGGTCCACCATCGAAGAGGAAACGCGAGCCACCGGACGCTCCGTTTCAGATGCTGCCAGAAGCTTGTAACTCACCTCCGCATGCCCAGAGCAGTTTCCGGCCTGCACACGCAAAGAACTCTCTGCTAAACCGCCATTTTGTGATTCTTTAGCCAGCCCATAATTAGCCCGCAGATAGCTCTCACCGCGCGAAGCAAAGACGTCTGACGGTAAGTTACCTGCTCCATGAGGCAACAACTGCTTAGTCTGCCAGATGACTTTCTGCGCAGTCTTCAAGTCCTCAAAAGTCTGCGCAGACACACGCACTTCCTGCCCTTGAAACTCACCAAGGTACTTCTGTGCTTTCTTCACTGTTGTGAAATTAACAGCATCAGGTGTCTCAACAGTATTAGAACGAAGACAATGAACAAGCGAACTAAACGTCGGCACCTGAACCTCCCATTACACAACCTGAACTAGAAATAATCTCTCAAAATCAATAGTAATGGCGAGAGAAAATCTAACTGTCAGATTCAGCACAGGAGCCGATTACATAAAATTGAAGATCAGAAACCAAAAACTCGATAAAGCATACAACCATATGATTTTCATAAGCTTTGCCAGATCTTCATCCCAACCGTCCAACTCAAAACAAATAAAATTTATTTAAAACAACTGCATTTCAGCCATCAAAAAAGCCCGCCAGCAGAACCGACGGACTCTTTGAAACTCAATTTAAGAGCGAACTTAGCGCTTCGGCTTATTGAACGCCGCTGCCAATGCCGCGGCCATGGCGTTGTTTGCACCACCGCCGTTATCCGCTGACTTGTTGCCGCCACGGCCACCACCGCGTGGCCCACCACCACGGTTGCCACCATTCGGGCGATTGCCGCCACCCGGACGACCACCACCGTGATTGCGTCCACCGCCACGCTCAGCCTGACGCTCCCGTGCATTTTCGCGAGCATCCGCGCTGTCTTTGCGCATGGTCAGACCGATACGTTTGCGGGCAATGTCCACCTCAACAACACGCACCTTCACGATATCACCAGCCTTCACCACCGTATGCGGATCATCCACGAACCGGTCTGCTAGCTGAGACACGTGCACAAGACCGTCCTGATGCACGCCGATATCAACGAAGGCGCCGAAGTTGGTCACGTTAGTCACCGTGCCTTCCAGCATCATACCCGGCTTCAGATCCTGCATAGTCTCAACACCGTCCTGGAAGGAGGCCGTTTTGAACTCAGGACGCGGATCACGGCCCGGCTTTTCCAGCTCTGAGAAGATGTCCTTCACAGTCGGCAAACCGAACTTCTCGTCCGTAAACTCTTTCGGATCCAGATTGCTCAGCAGGTTGGAGCCCATGATCTCACGAATGTCACGACCACACGCTTTAATGATCTTCTGCGCTACCGGATAAGCTTCCGGGTGAACAGAAGACGCATCCAGTGGGTTATCGCCATCTGCAATCCGCAGGAAGCCCGCACACTGCTCAAACGCTTTCGGCCCAAGACGAGCCACCTTCAGCAGCTCTTTGCGGTTTTTGAAAGCGCCAACCGTATCGCGATACTCAACCACCGCCTTGGCAAGGCTATCAGTCAGGCCAGAGATATGTGCCAGCAGCGGAGCAGACGCAGTGTTAAGATCAACCCCAACCGCGTTCACCGCATCTTCAACAACACCATCCAGAGAACGCGCCAGCTTTGTCTGGTTCACATCATGCTGATACTGCCCAACACCAATGGATTTCGGCTCAATCTTCACCAGCTCCGCCAGCGGATCCTGCAAACGACGACCGATCGAAGCCGCGCCGCGAAGCGACACATCCACATCCGGCATTTCCTTCGCAGCCAACGCGGAAGCAGAATAAACAGAAGCACCTGCCTCGTTCACCATCACCTTGGTTGGGCGATGCTCGGCAGGAATATCCTTCAGCAGATCAGCAGCCAGTTTATCCGTCTCACGGCTTGCTGTGCCGTTACCAATCGCAATCAGGCTCACACCATGCTTGGCAACCAGCATCCGCAGCGTTGCTAATGAGCCCTGAATGTCATTGCGTGGCTGGAATGGGTAGATGGTGGCCGTATCCACCAGCTTGCCGGTTGCATCAACAACAGCCACCTTCACACCGGTACGAATACCCGGATCAAGCCCCAGCGTCGCACGCGGCCCAGCAGGAGCTGCCAGCAGCAAGTCTTTCAGGTTGCGAGCAAAAACCTTGATCGCTTCTTCTTCCGCCTTGTCGCGCAGCTCACTCATCAGGTCCAACTCAACGTGAAGGCCAATCTTCACCTTCCACGTCCAGCGACACACATCAGAAAGCCACTTGTCAGCAGGGCGGCCCTTGTTCTCGATACCGGCAGCATCCGCAATCATCTGCTCAACCGGCTTCACAGCGGAAACGTCGTCCTCGTCCACCTTCAGGTCCAGCGCCAGAATGCCTTCGTTACGACCACGCAACAGCGCCAGTGCACGGTGACTTGGAATGTTCTTCCAATTCTCGGAGTAGCCGAAGTAATCAGAGAACTTCGCGCCTTCCTGCTCTTTGCCCGCAACAACTTCCGCCTTCACAGCACCCTGACGCGCCACGTAGTTACGCAGCTTACCAACCAGCTGAGCGTTCTCAGAAAACCGCTCCATCAGGATCTGACGCGCCCCATCCAGCACGGCCTTGGTGTCCGCAAAGCCCTTCTCCGCATCAACAAAGCTACCCGCTTCACTCTCAGGCATCTTGTTCGGATCACCCAGCAGCAGATCAGCCAGCGGTTCAATGCCAGCTTCACGTGCAATCTGCGCTTTGGTGCGGCGCTTCTTTTTGTAAGGCAGATAGAGGTCTTCCAGCGCGGCTTTATTGTCCGCCGATGCAATCTGCTTTGCCAGCTCGTCGGTGAGCTTGCCCTGCTCATCGATGGATTTCACAATCGCTTTGCGGCGATCTTCCATCTCACGCATATAAATCAGGCGCTCTTCCAACGTACGCAGCTGGCTATCATCCAACCCGCCTGTCGCTTCTTTACGGTAACGCGCAATAAACGGAACCGTAGAGCCTTCATCCAGCAACTGCACCGCAGAATTCACCTGCCCCGGCGCACAGCCAATTTCACCAGCAATCCGCTGAGAAATCCGCAGCGCAACATTCGCAGAGAGCGCACCAGCTTTGGCAGGAGAGGAAGAGGAAGCAACAGAGCTCAGATCAGACATTCAAATCTCATAGGCTTATTAATATTGAAAGCCCACCCTAGGTCCCCAATGCGGGCAAAACTAGGTGCGAGAAAGGAATATGAACAGGGAAAGGGGATAGTTCCAGACTTCCAAAACAAAGCACCAATATCACCTCGTTTAGCGGGTCCTATATACACGAAGCTTATGAGTTTTATTTTTTAAGCTTAGTGCCTGATGGGACGAAGGAGAAGTCGGTTACACCTGTACCGCGTAAATCGAGATGCTTGAGTGACAACTTACGCAAAGGCGTAATGTCTGTCACTTCAGTACGTTTCAACTCTAATCCCCAAAGCTTAGGTAACTCAGCAAGAGGGCTAAGATCCACAACCGGTGTACGACTCAACCAAAGAATGCCAAGTTCGTTCATATTGCGAAGAGCAGAAAGGTCAGACACTTGGGTCTTTCGCAAATGAAGCTGGCGCAATCCGGTCAGGCCTGATAAAGGCGAAATATCTGAGAGCGTTAAATTACCAGTCAACGTAAGAACTTTAAGATTCTTAAGACCCGCAAGAGGGGTCAGATCCCTGATTTCATTGTCTGACAGATCTAGATTTGTGAGCTCAGAAAGGGAAGCTAAGAACCCTGCACCAGACAAAACAGCTCCATTGAAGCTACCAGAAATTTCAAGCCACTTAAGCTGAGTGAGCGCTGTTAGTGAGGAGAAGTCGGTTTCTTCGGCTAGTTCAAATGTGGCTCTTTCCAAGTGCTTTAAGCCACCCAGGCTTTCTTGTCCCTTAATAGAATTTGCTTTCACGTAAAGCACCCGAAGGTTCGGCAAATGAGCAAGGGAACTCAAATCAATCTCAAGACGTGGGGCATACAAACTCAGCTCTGCAAGACCTTCTGGCCCGATTGTGAGTTGGTCGAAGGCAGCTGCTGCGTCGATTGCAAGACTCAGGCTTCGCAGACCCTTCATATTTTGTATTGGCGTTAAATCCACATCGCCTTCACGGTAGAGGTCAAGACTACGTATACTAGAAACGCTCGCTAATGGTGAGAGATTATAGGGTTCTTCAGGCGTATCATCGGAAACAATTTTGAGCTTTGTAATTTTTTCAGCCAATGCTGAACTCAATTCAGACGGACCAACTTTTCGGTTAGGGCCGGGAAAAGGGCGACAACTGTCATCGATAATCGTGCCGACACCAAAATAATCAACGCAGAGAGTTTCTTCTCCAATATGTTGAGCAGATACAGCACCTAACGTCATCGCAAAGCAAGCACAGAACCAAACAATAAAATGACGCATATCTCAACACCCTGCCAAATCTAAAACTTCAATTCCACCTAGGATTTATATCATAAAAAAGCAACAACTCGTTTGTTGGATGGCATGAAGAAAAAGTCCCGTTTATTGAAGGCTGAGGCAATTCTCAAATGAGATGGGTATCTTAATTCACTTCACCGCACCACAGCTATCGGCGTCGCACCTCTAATCACACCGTCTCACCAGTCTGCTCAGCAACTTTCCCCCTCCCCTTCGTCGTCCCCAGATAGACCGAACCGACAATAACAAGCAGCGCGATAAAGCGCTGAGGGGTCATCGCTTCACCCAACAGAACAACGCTAAGAATAGCGCCGCCAACAGGCACGGCAAAGTTGACCTGAGACATTCTGTTGGCACCAATTTTGGGGACCAGATAGAAGTAAATCAAATTGGCGCACGCTGTTGAGATCACGCCTAGATAGACAACTGCACCAAGAGAAGATCCAGTCAGCTCAATGGCTGAAAAGTCTGTGCCTGCAGCAACGGCATAAATCCCGATAGTGACCGTCCCCACAATCATTGAACCAGCCGCCATCTCCAACGGCGGGCGCTTCACGTACTTTCTGATGTAAACTGTTGAGGTTGCGTAGGAAGCTGTCGCAGCAAGGATGGCGAACTGCCCCGTAACCTGCACGCCCAATCCAGAAAGCGCACCTGGTCCAACAAGGATCGCGACACCAGTCAGTCCACCCAACACCCCAAGCGCGGTTCTAAGCGTGAGTGCTTCTTCAGGCACAAGCCACGCGGTAAGTAACAGTGTCACCATTGGCGATGTCCCCATGAGGATGGATGTCAAAGCGCTGTCGACCGACTGCTCTCCATAACTGATAAGCAGGAAAGGAAGTGCACTGCCCAGAAGCCCTGTCACCGCATAGCAAACCCAGTCGGCAGGATCTCTGGAAAGAGAAAGACCGTGTATTTTCAAAGCACTAAAGATAATCAAGCTGCCAACAAGCATCCGCCCGAAAACCAGCAATGCAGGTTCAAGCGTAGCGACGCCAATCTTGATCACAACATAAGACGAGCTCCACATGGCAGCGAGTAGTAGCCATAAGGAAAGATGAAAAAGAGTTGTCTTGTGCATTCTCTGAAATCCGATAAATTGCTACTATATTAGAAGCATTACACTGCTTCGATTTTAGAAGCAAGGAACATGCACCATGAGTGAAGAAGACCGTCCCGTCGCAAAACATGGCGAACCAGTACCCGGCTCCCAAAGCGGGCAACCGATCATGATCCTGTTCGATCTGGCTCAGCAGGCGATGGGCTATGGGCATACTGTGGGGGCTGAGCGAGAAAAACCGCACATTTCGCGAGCTTCAGGCCTATTGCGGCTCTGCCTCACCAAGCGTTCTGAACACACGCCTCAAAGAACTACGCAGCGTCGGTCTCATTGAAAAAGCCTCAGACGGCTACACCCTGACCAGCACAGGCCGGGAACTCTATAACCGCCTGGAACCTCTAGGTGACTGGGCCATGGAATGGGTGCCGACGATTTAGAGAGAGCGCTCAACAGCACAAAAGCGGCCTAGCAGCGATCTCAATAAATTATCGACTTACGCAAAAAGCCAAAGAAAATATCACTGCCATTTTTTGCATAGGCTTCTGAGCTTGGCGAGCAGCTGGCACACCTATACCATCAGCAGCATTTGAATCACGGGTACAATACCCCAGACGGAATGGAGCATAAGCATGGCAGTTTCTAAGAGTGATCTAGAGAAGTACGCTTCAGTGACCACGGACAAGCTCCGCTATTGCGATGCGGACAGCCAGGGCCATGTCAACAATGCCGTGTTCAGCACATTCTTAGAAACCGGGCGTACCGAACTGTTCATCCATGAGAAGCTAAACCTGTTCACCAAAACCAGCGGCTTCGCCCTGGCGAACCTCAACATGGATTTCCTGCGCCCAGTTTTCTGGCCCGGAGAAGTGCAGATCTACACCGGCATCTCCAGAATTGGCGGAAGCTCACTGGAACTTCAGCAACTCGTCATCCAAAACAACGAAATCGCCGCTTCAGCCAAAACCACCATGGTTCAGATCGACCTGACTACAAACAAAGCAAAGAAGTTCGAAGATGACATCCGTCAGGAACTGTCGAACTATCTTCTTTAGGGTGCCTTATCGTGAGGCGATGACGCGGCCAGAATGCAGGTCTGCAATCATTGACACAGCATCGCCTCTCACCGCACCACTGTAATCTTCTTCGCAGCACGTGTCACAGCGGTGTAGAGCCAGCGGGTTTTGTGCTCGCGGAAGGCCCAGCTTTCGTCGAACAGCACCACATCATCCCATTGAGAACCCTGAGATTTATGCACGGTCAGCGCGTAGCCGTAGTCGAACTCATCAGCACGGCGGCGGATGGCGTAAGGGAGCTGCTCGCTGCCCTCTTCAAACATCGCCGGCAGCACCTTCACCTTCACGGCTTTCTTGGAAAAATCATCCTCTGAAATCACGTCAAAGCGCAGCGTGTTGCCACGTGGCGGACGCAGGCGGGAGACTTCCCAAAGGCCACCATTCAGCAAGCCCTTGGTCTTGTCATTGCGCAGGCACACCAGCTTGTCACCGACAGACGGCATCTGCGTGGTGAAGCCTTTCAGGTCACGGATACGGCCATTGTAAAGGCGGCGCGTCTTGTTGGTGCCAACCAGTACCTGATCAGAGGCAAGGATGCGCTCCTTGTCGATCTCCCGGCGGGAAATCACAGCGCTGTCACCGTACTGGCCAAAGTCCAGCTCTTCCCCATCACGAATGTCCATGGACATGCGCACGATCGGATTGTCTTTCGCCTGACGGTGAACCTCGGTGAGCATGATGTCCGGCTCTGCCTCAGTGAAGAAACCACCACCACGCACAGGTGGCAACTGTGCAGGGTCACCCAGCACCAGCACCTTTTTGCCAAAGGAAAGCAGATCGCGGCCCAGCTCTTCATCCACCATGGAACATTCATCGATGATGATCAGATCCACCTTGGCAGCAGGACTATCGCGGTTGATAGCGAACTGAGGGCTTTCATCCTCGTCTTCATCATCCTTCTTCGTCCCCTTGGGGCGATAGATTAACGAGTGGATGGTCGACGCATCCGCACAGCCCTTTTGGCGCAGAACGTGCGCAGCCTTACCGGTGAACGCACCAAAGGCAACTTCGCCATCCAAACCCTCTGCCAAATGGCGAGCAGCGTGGTCTTTCCGGTTCCGGCATATCCAAACAAGCGAAACACCTGCGGCCCGTGAGAGCGTGCCCAGCGCGCCACTTCAGTGAGTGCATCATCTTGTTGCGGAGACCAATCCATTCCAGACCACCTGTAATAACTTTCTCAAACGTCAATGAGTAATAAACGAAGCTGACCTGAAACGCCCTCGTTTTCTTAAAAAGGTCAACAGGACACTCCAAATTGAACTTGTGAAACTTACGCGGAATTCAGGCACTGTCGCTAGGGTTGCATCAGCCTATCAATTTCGGAGCAACCCCATGCCATTGTGGAAGACATGTGCCAGCGAAAGTCCCGACATCTACGCCACGGCCCGCGCCGTTGAAGGCTTAGCCAAAGCCCGCATTCCGGAAACCGGAGTGAGCCCGGAGGAAGCCTACAATCTTGTGCGGGACGAGCTGTATCTGGATGGCAACGCGCGGCAGAACCTTGCCACGTTCTGCACCACATGGGTGGAGGATGAAGTCCACAAACTCATGGCTGATTGTATCGACAAGAACATGATCGATAAGGATGAGTACCCGCAAACGGCAGAGATTGAAGCTCGCTGCGTGCACATCATCGCTAGCCTCTGGAACTCGCCGGAAGCCGAAGAAACGATCGGCTGCTCCACAACCGGCTCCTCAGAAGCTGCCATGCTGGGCGGCCTTGCCTTGAAATGGGCATGGAGAGACCGCCGCAAAAAGGAAGGCAAACCCCACGACAAACCCAATATGGTGTGTGGCCCTGTTCAGGTGTGCTGGCATAAGTTTGCAAAGTACTTTGATGTGGAACTGCGCCAGATCCCGCTCAGCGAAGGCTCCCTGCATATGCGGCCTGAGCAGTTGAAAGACTACGTGGACGAAAACACAATCTGCGTCGTCCCCACATTGGGCGTGACCTTCACTGGCGTTTACGAACCTGTCAAAGAGATTTGCCAGGAGCTGGATAGACTTCAAACCGAAACCGGTCTGGACATCCCGGTCCACGTGGATGCCGCATCCGGTGGCTTCGTCGCGCCTTTCCTGCATCCAGAACTGCTGTGGGATTTCCGCCTCGACCGCGTGAAATCCATCAACGCCTCCGGCCACAAGTTCGGCCTCGCACCTCTGGGAGTGGGCTGGGTAATCTGGCGCGATAAGAAAGAGCTGCCGTCTGATCTGGTGTTCAACGTCGATTATCTGGGCGGCAACATGCCAACCTTCGCACTGAACTTCTCTCGCCCCGGCGGACAGATCGTCATCCAGTATTACAACTTCATGCGGTTAGGTTGGGATGGCTACCGGGACATCCAGTCCGCCTGCGCAGAGAACGCACAGTATCTGGCGGAGAAGCTGGCGGAGCTTCCTGAGCTGGATATCCTTTACGACGGCAACGGCGCCCTGCCCTGCGTGTGCTATCGCCTCAAACATCCGGACAAAGCTCACTACACGCTCTACGATCTTTCAGAGCGCGTGCGCATGAATGGATGGCAAATCGCATCTTATCCGCTGCCATCAGATATGGAAGATACGGTTGTCCAGCGCGTCATGATCCGCCACGGCGTTTCTCACGATGCCGTCGAGCAGCTCTACTGGGACATCAAGAAAGCCCTGAACTATCTGGACAAAAACAACATCAAATGGTCCGAGGCCGGACCAAGCTTCTCTCACGGATAGAGCACATCCCCGAAAAGTGGAAACCGGTTTTCGGAAAAGGATATGCCCCAAACAAACCCGTGAGAGAGGATCTTTGAGTATCAGGCCAGCTGTTCCAACAGCTGCGCCAGATAGTCTGGCTCATCAAGATGGTTCTCAACCATCAGCTCAAACTCTTTGTAAGTCGCAACGTATTGCACGGCCCCCATCAGATCACGAGTTTCATTCTCCCGTGCTGCCAATGGGTGAGACGAGCCTTTAAGCCCTGCAAAGTAAGCATCAACAAAAGCTTCGCCCAGCGACTTGTCGATCTCACAAAGGAACGGATAAACGCCAGCCACATCGTAAACTGGCAAATCCCAACGGCATTCATCCCAATCCAGAATACCAACCAGCTCACCAGAGTTCTCGCTGATCAGCGTGTTCGGTGGGCCAAAATCACCATGGATCAGATGTTTGGTCTCGCTCAGCTTCGCCAGCGCACCAAGAGCATCATTCAGTGATGCCTCCACATCAGTCCAGTACTCAGAAGTCAGGTACTTGCCATCGATGTTCTTGGAAGCTTCCATCCCAGAAAGCGCTTCCAGCAACGCAGCGCCAGATTTCAACGTCTCCTTGCTGACACCCGGACGTTCTTCCTCTGCAAATTTAAACGCATCCCGCTCCTCCCAAAGCTTGATGTGCAGATTTGCCAGAGCCTGACCGCTTTGCTTGCAGGTCTCAACCTTGTCCAGCGGCGGTGTCGCACCTTCAATCAATTCAAAGACGGAATAGTGAGCGCCCTCAACCTCAGTCACACGTTCCTGATTAACACCATAAAGCGCCTTCGGAACCTCATAGCCAATCAGATCATGAAGCAGGTCCAGACATTTGAACTCGGAGAGGATCTGCTCTTCGGTTCTGTTTGGATTGTGACGACGAAGAACCACAGGCTCGTCACCATCTATCTCTCCCAACCATGTTTCATTGGCATGGCCTTCTCCAAAAGAGGACCACTTGGTGTTTTCCGGCAAGGCAAAAGCTTCATCAAGGAGCTTGATTTCCTGCTTATTCATTTGCATCCCCCATTAACTCGCCAAAATCTCCCAGTGCATAGCGTGTGTTGCCATCACGACCCGTCACGCGTTCTGCATTCAACATTGAATTGACGATTGCTTCTTCTGTAGCTTCTGCTGCTGCTCTAAACACTCTGTCAATTCGCCGCTCATCCATTTGTTCCACCGAATGCGTACGTTTTCTGCTCTTAATGTCCACCGGATCCGCAGTTGTGAACGCTAAAGCTATATCGCCACTTCCATGACCAAGGAATGAACCAGTTCGTGCAAGTCCTACGGATGTGCGTCTGGCTACTCGCTTCAGCTGTCGTTCGCTCAGTGGCAGATCCGTTCCAACGATCATGATGATGGAACCTTTCTCAGGCCCACTCTCATCACGTGCCAGCTTCTCTTCAATCTGAGGACCAATGTGTCGTCCAGCCAATGTAAAGTCCGGCATGCGGCCCATATTGGAAAGCACCAGAGCACCCACATGGTACTCTTTATTGCCCAGTTTCACCTGACGAGAGGCACTCCCGATGCCCCCCTTCAGCCCATAACAGGACATGCCGCGTCCTGCACCAACTGCACCCTGTTCAAACTCCTCAGAAACTGCAGAAATCGCCTCCAGAGCATGGTTTGGACGAACATACAACGCACTGATCTTGTTCAGAAAAGCATCATTACACTCAAACACAACAGGGTTGATGGTGCCCATCACGAAATCGATGTCTGGCGTTTCTGCCAGCGTATGCTGGATAAGCCCCTCACTCACCGCACCAACACTCAGCGTGTTGGTCAGCAGAATAGGTGTTTCCAGCTCTCCCAGTTCCTCAACCTGCACCAGTCCGACACTCTTGCCGAACCCATTGAAAACATGGGAAGCCGCGCGGGTTCTCAGGTTAAAGGCGTTCTCATTGTGAGTGGTAATTGCTGTCACGCCAGTCTGACAGTCTCCATCTGAAAGCGTCACGTGCCCAACTTTGACACCCGGAACATCACAGATTGTGTTCCGCTGACCCTTTGGCAAAGACCCAATATTGATTTTCTGAAACATTCCAACCTCTGGCACAAATCGTATTCCACTCAGGTGTACCAGTCCTATTTCATAGTTAATCAGCAAACAACGCCACCAAGGCAAATGGTGGCTTATTTCAGGAAAGATCCGCCTTAATATTGGCCGACCAATTTCACCTCCAGTATAACCTCCCTGTATATATCCGATGGTTTTCCCGTTTTAACTCATCAAGAATTTCAATAAAATCAACGAAAATAAGTGTAAGCAGCTAATTGCAAAATACCCCGAAATATCGGAAAATGGTCTACCAATTAGCTGTCACCACATTCCAAGCATCAGAATCTTTCCTGCATCATATCAACCGCTCCGGCTGCAGGAAACTGATAGGACTGGCCAAAAGTGACGCATGCTGCCTGATACACTTTGAACAATGAGGACAAAATGACCGCAGAAATCATCAGCTTTGGGGAGCCGTTGTTCGAGTTCAATCAGGTCAAGGAATACAGCGGTGAAGGCCCGGACTATCTCTCCGGCTTCGGTGGTGATGCCTCAAACTTCGCATGCTGCGCTGCCCGTCAGGGCGCTAGCGTCGCGATTCTGACCCATCTGGGCAATGATGTTTTCGGCAACAAGTTCATTGATCTTTGGGAGAAAGAAGGCGTCCAGACGCACCTTATTGAACGCAACGCCATTGCGCCAACCGGTATTTACTTCATCTCTCACGACGAGCAAGGTCACCACTTCAGCTTTGCCCGCAAAGGCTCCGCCGCATCGCAGATCACACCAGAGCAGCTGCCAGCAGATGCAATCCGCGCAGCGAAGCTGTTCCACGTCACCGCAATCACACAGGCCATCTCCACCAGTTCTTGCGACAGCGTATTCAAAGGCATCGAGATTGCAAAAGAAGGAGGTACGCTCACCTCTTTCGACACCAACCTGCGTCTCAAACTGTGGGATCTGAACCGCGCCCGCGGCATCATCCACGAAACCGCTCGCCTCGTTGATTTCATCATGCCAAGCGTTGATGAAGCCGAGGTGCTGACCGGCCTGTCTGACCCAGACAAAATCTGCGACTTCTACCTCAACCTCGGCTCAAAGAACGTAATCCTGAAGCTGGGCAAAGAAGGCGCCATGTACGCCACTGCATCTGAGAGAAAGCGCGTGGCCGGTAATCCGGTTGAAGCTATCGATGCAACAGGCGCTGGCGACTGTTTCTCCGGCTCATTCTTCACCAACGTAGTGGCAGGCAAGTCACTGGAAGACAGCCTCAAATACGCCAACGCCGCAGCAGCACTGACCACTCAGGGCTATGGCGCAGTTGCTCCAATCCCAACACGGGATCAGGTCGAGACCTTCATGAAGGCTCGGGATATCTGATAGGCAAGTATGAGAGAAGGCTCGCTCTAAAACAGCGGGCCTTTTTCTATTTGAACTGATCGCCAAAGAAACCGATGTGATTGCGCATTTCCCGGCGCGCACCTTCCACATCCCGCGCGCGGATCGCATCCAGAATGGCCTTGTGCTCTTCAATGCCATGACGACGCGCAAATTCCGGCAGCAGCGGGTAAAGCCCCTTGCTCATGTTCATGCCCACGAGGATCTGCGGCTTCATCAGCTCATAAACTGCAGCCGCATATTCATTTTTCGCTGCCTTCACCACTGCAGCATGGAACCGCATATCACCATCAATGGTGCCGACAGAGTCCAAGCCATCGCTATGGATCTGCGCCAGTGCAGCATCTAGCTCTTCCATTTCCTCGTCTGTCCAGCGTTCAGCAGCCAGTGCCGCCATCTCACCTTCAAACGCCATACGGGTTTCCTGACATTGGATGACATCACCTATGCCAGAGATCGCGAACTCACCAAGGGTTGGAGCAAATGGGGTTGGAGTGACGTGCTCTTTGATGACAAAGCTGCCAGAACCACGCACAGTCTTGATGTAGCCTTCCTTGCGCAGACGCTCCATCGCACCGCGCACAACAGGCCGCGAGACACCGTACCGCTCACAAAGCGCGTTTTCAGTCGGAAGCTTCAAGCCTTCCGGAAATTCTCCGGAATCGACAGCTTCTTTCATCTTGTCGTAAACCGCATTCGAGAGGTTTGCTGGACGGGCCACCGCTCACTCCAATTATTCTTGTTTTTCTTAGCTGTTTGCAGCCTTTGGAATTGCATTAATTTACAACAGCCCGCCTGAGCTAACAAGCTTGCCACCCTAAACCCGCCCAAAGCACATATCGCGAAAACACCAGAAGAAAAACCTTAGTAAATTCAGAGAACTAAACCAATTACGAACTCACGCAGATAAGCAAACAACCATGTCTGCTTAAGCAACTGCGACATTATGTAGTCTACTTATTTACAGCGCATCTTTCTAATATATCTGAGAGGGATTGTGGGGTCTCTCCAAGGTTGGGGGTGTTATTATGCGTCGACTTCCTTTCAAGACTATTCAGTGTGCGGTAACTGACTTCTGTGGCACTTTGGCTGTCACCAGTATCCTCGTAGGCCTCCTTTATCTGATCTTCACGCTGACCTGAGTTCTCTGCGTTTTCCAACAGCTTAGGACGCAGCATCTGTTGGACAGGTCAAACTCTGCTCTGGCGAACTTCCGCAACTTGAGTCATTCTTGACGGTGACGTTCAAGTAATCTTCAGATGACTGTACATGACCGATGTTCTGCAACTAAGCCCTTATGCACCCGATGAAATCAACGAGGAGATGGATCGCCGCTTCTCGCCCGCCCGCTATTGGGAGTTTCAGCAGGACGAAGACCTGAAAGCGCAAATCCTGCCAAACATTCGTGTGGTCGCCACCAAGGGAGATGTGGGCCTGCCAACAGAACTCATGGCCTCCCTGCCCAATCTAGAGCTCATCACGGTCTACGGTGCAGGCTACGATAAAATCGATCTGGAGCAGGCTCGCGCCCGCAACATCATCATCACCACCACGCCAGACGCACTGACCGAAGCCGTTGCCGATCATGTGGTCGCCCTCGCTCTCGCCTCCTCTCGCAGAATTGCAGAGGGAGACCGCTTTATCCGCAGTGGCGGTTGGCTCGAAGGTAAACTCGGCATCGGCTACAGCTTACGCGGCAAAACACTCGGCATTTTCGGGTATGGGCGTATTGGCAGAAAAACCGCAGAGATTCTCGGCGGCACATTTGGCATGCATATCTTGTACTGCGACAGGAACAGCGACCCAACCGAGGACAGCCAATGTAGAGCCACACCTCTTGAGCTGGCAAACGAATCTGACGTACTGGTTATTGCCGCTTCAGGCAGTACCGACACAAAAAATATTATAGATATTAATATATTAGAAGCACTCGGACCTCAGGGCCTTGTTATCAATATTGCCCGCGGTTCATTAGTAAACACTCAACATTTGATCGCTGCACTTGAGAGCAGAAAACTGGGCGCGGCAGCATTGGATGTATTTCCAGATGAACCCAATGTTCCCAATGAACTGATCAGTTCACCCTACACAACACTCACACCCCATCTCGCAAGTGCCACACTGGAAACGCGACTGGAGATGGGACGCCAAGTAATTGAAAATATTTCATCTTATACGCGAAATGGAGAAGTATTTAGCCGACTAAATTTCTAACCTATACGTAACCTCAACAACATTTACTTAGAAAAAACAAAAATATAGCTCACACCCACTCGATTCAGGTGTTATTGTTACCTGCGAGTTCCACTTACTTTATAAATAAAGCAAATTCATGCCTTTAAAAAAATCCAGAGTTACTGTGTCCGATATTGCGAAAGCAGCGGGGGTATCGGTGGCGACCGTGTCGAATACAATAAACGACACCGGGCGCATGACGGAAGAAACCAAAGCTCGCGTAAAGAAAGCAATGCAAGAGCTAGGCTTTGTAAGAGATTACAACGCCGCCAAACTCCGTTCCGGTCGCTCTCGCCTCATTGGCGTACTCGTGCCGGACATCTCGGTCCCATTTTATGCCGAGTTCTGCACCTCACTGGAAGCAGCGCTTTCAGAACACGGCTACTTACCCGTGATCGCAAATGTCGGAGAAGACACCAAGCGCCAGCAAACCATGCTGGAAGAAGTCATCGGCCACGGCGTTGCCGGCATCGCCATCAGCCCAAGCGCGGGCACCAAACGCAGTGATTTCGAGATTGCCAGCACACGTAAAATCCCAGTCGTTACCTTCTGTCGTGAGATTGAGGGATTGGCGATGGATTACATCGGCTCCAACAACTATCAGGCCGCTCAGCTGGCCACCAAACACCTGTTGGAACAAGGCCACCGCAAGTTCGCAATGATCGCAGGCTTGCAGGAAACAATGCCAGGCCGCGAGCGCAAGCGTGGTTTCTACGACGCCTTGAAAGCAGCAGGCATTCCTGAGGCAGATATTCATGTGGAAGTATGTGGCTTTGACCGTGAATGTGGGCGCATCAAAGCGCAGGAGTTGATCTCAAACCAAACCGAATTCACCGCCCTGCTCTGCCACAATGATCTGGTTTCAGTTGGCGCTGCAGCAGAGTTGAAGAAAGCAGGCCGCAATATTGGTGAGGATCTCGCCGTGGTCGGCTTCGACAACCTGCCAGAAGGCGAAGCATGGACACCTGCCCTCACCTCAGTGGAGAGCTACCCACGTACAATTGGCAAGGACGTCGCCAACCTGCTCATCAAACGCCTTGATGGAGATACCGCACCGACCATGACAGAGCGTGTAGAGCCGCATCTGTTAGTACGCGACTCTTCCAGGTTTCAGGTCTGACGCCTTTACTCAGGACGAGGCTCGTCCCAGAGGTTTTCCCAAGTGTAAGGGCTACCGGACAGGAAGTACTCATCGCCAGGAATGAAGCGATGGTTCTTGTCCAAATGTGCAATACGGGACATGTCGTGTTCATCAAGATCGCAAGCAAGCGCTGCAAGGTTCTGCGCAAGGCGCTCTGGATTGCCTGACTTCGGCACAACAATAATGCCGTTCTGGATCGCCCATTTCAGCACCACCTGAGATGTGGTCGCATCATGCTTCTCGGCGATCTCTTCTATAACAGGGTGAGCCAGAACAACTTCCTGCTTCTGCTGCTCAGTCAGGTCCGCAGGAATACCGCGGCCAAGCGGTGAGTAAGCCGTAATCGCAATGTTGTTGTGCAGGCAATAAGAGCGCAGTTCATTCTGCTGAAGGAACGGATGCAGTTCCACCTGATTAACCGCAGGCGCAACCCGTGCTTCCATGATAAGGTCTTCCAGCTTGTGAGTGCTGAAATTGGAAACGCCGATGGTGTTCACCAAACCCTCATCAAAGCACTCTTCCAACTCACGCCACGTGCTCATCAGTGGCACGTCCTCAAGCGAGTAGTAATCCGCTGAGCTGGTTGGCTTCTTCACGCCCTTCTTCAGCGCAACAGGCCAGTGCATGAGATAGAGGTCGAGATACTCCATCTGAAGATCCGCAAGCGTCTTCTCCAGCGCGCCTCTCACATCCTCAGGCTTGTGAAAGCTGTTCCAAAGCTTGGAGGTGATGAAGAGATCGCTGCGCTTAATGCCGTCTTCTTTCATCGCATCAGCGATTGCCTGACCAATCTCCGCTTCGTTGTCGTACATCATTGCGCAATCGATGTGACGATACCCGGCCTTCAAAGCCGCACGCAGTGCAGGATAGGTTTTGCCTTCTCCAAAGTTCACCGTGCCAAGGCCCAGCATTGGCATCTTGTAACCGGTGGAAAGTGTCTTAGATCGCATGATGCCCCCTCAAAAAAGAAAACCTGCCAGCACACGCCAGCAGGTTTCCTTACACTGTATTGTGCACCAGATAAACACCGGCACAAACCATTTCAGCTCATCAAAGAGCCCAATACTCTAAGCCACATACTTGTTGAGCACCTCTAATGCAGCCAACTTGCGGGAAAGGTCTCCCTCCAGCCATTGCTCCATGGCACCAAGGACTTTTTCCTGAGAATAACAACGCAGGCACGTTGCAGCTCCCGGGATAAGTACTCCGTTCTCCATCTGCGCAGCTTCAAAGATATCATCCAGCGCTCCAGTGTCAGCTTCAGCGCTCACAAGCTCCAGAGCTGTCACCCGCAAACGACGACGCGGACTTGATAGATAGCTACGCACATCAATGTTAGCCTTAGCTTTTCCGGCCAAAACTTTTAGCGCAGACGCGGACACAGCATCGGTCTTGTCCTTCAACGCAGCTGTCACAACCTTCTCAGCTTCCGGCTTGGAAGAGGTACCAAGCAGCTCAACACGCATAGCACGCACAGCAACATCGTTCTCAGGCGGCAGAGCGAGAATACGGTCAATCGCGTCCTCGGAAAGCTCAAGACCATTCTCAACCAGATGCACAAGGCTCTGGCTCGCGGCAAAGCGAACCTGCATCTGACGGTCAGACAAAGCAGAGACCAGCGCATCAATCAGCTCCGGACGCTTCGCATCACCGCAGATACGCAGAGCCAACAGACGGATGTCCAGCGCAGGATCATCAGGACGCCCTGGCACAACACGCTTCTTTTCGATCAGCTCATTCGCCAACTCAAGGAAGTGCATGTCTTTCTTGCCAAGCTCAACAGGCTCTTCAGCCAGCTTCTCAAGCTCATCCTCAGTGTTCAGGATCGCACCAAGAGTGGAACCCGGGAAGGCAACAACATTGTCCGGCAGATCTTCAACACTCTCAATCGCACCTTCCGGCACCTCTTCTGAGACCACCTCATTTGCACCGGAGGTCACCTTCGCAACCAGATCCTCTGCAGCAGGCTCTTCCGAAACAACCTCTTCTTCAGCAACGATCTCTTCCGGTGCCTGTGGCTCAATCACATTGCCTTCGCGGTCAATCTGAACACGTGTTGGCTTGTCTTCACCTTTGCCGTTGTTGCCTAGGTCAGACGGATCTTTCTCTTTCGCAGTGTCGAGAATATCCTGATCATGTGCTTCAGGCATCAGCTTACCGGAAACAGCCCAAACCAGCTGTACAGATGCATTGTCTGCAATGTCACCCTCACCCTCAGCCAGCTTTGCAAGAGAGTTCAAAGCAGCAAGACGGATTTCCTGTTCAGCACTGGTGACTTGCTCCTGCAGCACAGCCAGCCCTTCAACGCTCGGCTTCTCCCCATGCAGCACGATAAATGCCTTCAAGACAGCTTCTTCTGTGCGGTGGGTCGCAATCTCCTTCAGCAGTGAAGTCGCAGCTTCACTTTCAACCTTCGCCAAGACCGGGATAAGAGCAGCAACAAACACATCACTCGCACTGCGCAGAGAACGCTCAATCCGCTCAATCAACGCATCCGGCTTGGTGATCTCAACGGAAACCATCCGCTCCAGCGCCATCACGCGCAGAGTTTCTTCCTCATCCTCAAAAGCCACTTTTTCAAGCTTGGAATAAGAGATCTTGCCCGGAGCTTTCAGAGCAAGCCGGCGCATCTGCGGCTCACTATCTGCCAGCAGAACAGCCAGATC
This sequence comes from Pseudovibrio denitrificans JCM 12308, assembly GCF_001310815.1. Classification (GTDB taxonomy): domain Bacteria; phylum Pseudomonadota; class Alphaproteobacteria; order Rhizobiales; family Stappiaceae; genus Pseudovibrio; species Pseudovibrio denitrificans. The sequence continues at coordinate 39,883 of NZ_BAZK01000028.1, read as the reverse complement.
AGCTTCCTCACCACGTGCCATCAGCACTTCAGCCGCTGCAACACGCACATCCGGATCAGCATCAGCAAACAGTGCCCGTAGGATCTCACCAACACGCTCATCTTTCGCCGAAGAAAGCGCACGTGCCGTATGCTCACGCACACGAGCGGAAGCATCAGACGCCAGTCCAGCCAGTTCCAACAAGCCAGTCACACCCATTTCAGCGAGTGCCACAGTCACTTCCGGCCAGACTTCCTGACCAAACGGATCCCGCGCAGCTTCCAGCAACGTAGCAGCAGAGGCTTCACATTTGAGTGTGCCAAGCGCAAGAATAGACTTGCGCTGCACATCCAGCCAGTCATCCCACTCAGCACCGTAGCCATCCCAGGCAACGTCATCTTCACAGCGATCTTTGGCAAGCTTCGTCAGCCACTCTTCAGCAACTGTTCCGCCCACGATTGCAAGACCATCAATGGCCGAGAGCTTCACTTCCAGCACAGGGTCGTTCAGCAGGCTCCAGAGAAGCACATCAGCATCAAGGCCTTTGCCCGCGCTGATCAGAGCCTCAACCGCGTCACTGCGAACGTCTTCATCCTCATCCCGCAGAGCTTCCGCGAGCGCAGCCTGAGCTGTCGAATTTCCAAATTTTCCAAGAATTTGAGCGGACAAACACTTTTCACGCTCTTCGCCGTTTGCAAGCAACTCACACAGGATCTTCACGAGCTTATCGGTAGCTTCGGTCTGCTCGATTGCAAAATCCTGATCCAAACGCCTGGTGGAAACCGTCATGATTGGCTTTTCTCCTCAAGCGTATTCTCGAAAAGTGGGCTCCGGATCACGGCAAGAATACGCAAAACTAAAACTCAAAGCAGGTTGAAGGTTCAACATCGAAAGCCAACCGCTTCAAGGTCCACTTCTGCAAAAGGGCTGATCTCTGAAAGCCCCTTGGCACAAGTGGAAAAAGAACTGGCGGGGTGCGCCCGCCAGTTCCTGATTTTTTATGCAATATCGCGACGTGCGAAAGACATAGACCGGAAACTATCCTTGTATGGGCTTGTGCCGATCTTCTTGATGCGACCAACACCCATCTTGTAGTTGTAGTTACCGCTGATCCAGTCCACCACGCGGCCAGACAGAGCATTCGCTGGCTGTGCAGTGTGCAGGAAGTCCATGTAAAGCATGCCCTTCTTCAGCGCTGGGGTAACAATTGCTACCGCAGTGATCGCCGCTTCAGTCAGCTCGATATGGCCTTCGTCCATCAGCTTGGTGAAGGTGAAGTCATCGCCTTCGATACCTACTGTGGTGTCTGTCTGAACCGGAATACGGTCAGAGTAGAGCATCACATAGTCACCGTTCTCGATACCGCGCTCTTTCGCATCATCCGGGTGGATTTCAACCCAGTTTTCAGGCCAGCGCTGTACGATGTAAGGACGACGGCGGTCATCATAACCAGACTGCCAACGCTCATTGATACGACCGGAAGTCACCCAGAGCTCATCATCCTTAGGCTTCATCCATGCCCAGTAATCGGAGAACAGGCTCCATGGGCTCTTCTGGATGTTACACTTACCAGTCTGAGAGTTGAAGTGAGTGAGCTTCTTGTTGTAGCGGTTGGAACCACTTGGACCAGTCGCAGACAGTTCACGGGTGGTATCATGCAGACGCTTGGTACCCTGCAGGGTGCCGTCTTCAAGCATAACAACCGGGCCCTGAATACCGTCAGTACCGAACTCAGCAAACTTCTCGTGAAGTGTCTTGCCTTCCTTCTGCGCAGCAACCTTCAGCATAAAGAAGTCTTTACGGCTGCCACGGGAGAAGCGGGCTGCTTCTTCAAGCACTTCGTTGGAGTCTTTCCAATCGTAGCCTTTGAAGCCCATTTTCTTCGCGAGGTTCGCAACAATCCACCAGTCAGGTTTTGCTTCACCTGGTGCATCGTAGAATTTTGGATACAGACGCAGACGACGCTCACCGTTGGCACGGGTGAATGTGTCTTCACCCCAACCAGCAGCTGGGAAGACGATGTCAGCGAAACGCGCACCAATTGGATCTACGAGGTAGATGTCCTGGTTCACAACAACCATACCACCGCTGTCTACACGCTTCTTCAGTGTGTCGATGATGGTTTGCTTGTCGTAAGAACGCACCTGATTTGGATTCTGAACGGTCAGCTCTTCAAACTTTGCAGCAAGAGACTGGGAACCACACATGGACTGGATCCAGGTGTTACCAATCACGTGAGCAAAGCGGGTGTGACCACTCATCAGATACCGGTCGGTATCCATTGCGCGGCGACGACGGCCTGGCAGTTTCTCAGGAGACTTGTTGCGTGGGTAAGAACCACCCTTCAAGCCACCACGCTGGTGACCACCAGCACGACCGATAACCTGACCTGGGCGACCACCACAGCCACAGATAATACCAAGGGAAGAAATCGCATTGGTGTTACCAGTGTTGTTGGACCAGTAGAAGCCCTTCTCGATCATGATGGACGTCTTAGGACGGGATCCATCTTCACGAGGTTTCGCCATCCACTCAGCAGCCTTGTAGATTTTCTCTACATCGATCTGAGCGGTTTCAGCAGCTGCTGTTGGTTCAAACTCATCCTGAGCCATCAGCCACTTAACGAAGTCTTCGTAGCCTTTGGTCTGGAATTTGCCCCAAGTGGTACGCCACTGCCATGGAGTGTTACGGGTACCCTGACCGAAGCCTGAGGAGCTTTCCCACTTGTTGTTGACCCAATCACGGATCCACTCAGCGTCCTGCCAACCATTTTCAATGATCACGCGAGCAATCGCGTTCACAACGAGAAGGTCAGTACCAGGCTGGATGTCGAGCCACAGACCGCCATTCTTCTCAGCGTAAGCCACACCAGCGGTCTTACGTGGGATCATGAAGATGGTCTTCTGACCATTCTGGATTGCAGGCATCATCCAGTCAGTGAACAGGATGGTCTTGGACTCGTATGGGTCCGTACCGCAAACCATCAGGGTCTCAGCATCTTTCCAATCCTGATAGGATGGACCGAAGTTGTCGAAACCAGCATCACGGAAGCCTGGTGTGGAGGTCACATCAGACGGAGTGTCATGGAAAGTGAAGTTCGCAGTGCTAACAGAGCGCAGAGCATACTTGGAAATCGCATAGGTGTTTTCCATGTATCCGTAGGAGAATGTTTTCACGCAGAAAGCGTTCTCGCCGTGCTTCTTGATAACGTGCTTACCAACTTCCGCAGCAACTTCCAGAGCCAGATCCCAGGTCACTGGCATCAAAGTGCCGAACATGCGGATCATTGGTGACTTCAGACGATCGCGAGTTGGGGTCTGAGGGTTGTAAACCTTCTTCGCCAGCGCGCCACCACGGATAGATGAGTTACCATTGATGTTTACATGCTTGGTATCTTTATCCGGAATGATGATCACATGGTGAGGTTCGCCCTTGTGCAGCACAACGTTGTACTGGTTAGGAGCAACCCATGGGCCCAGCGGATCAACCGGGAAGTCCACGCCAAAGGCGTTTTCAGCGGCTTTCTCACCACCTACTTTTCCGCCCTTAACAGGCCAGCGATAGATCTTATAACCACACGCTACGATACAATAATCACAAGCAGTGGAAAGAACATCAGCGTCTACCGGAGGCAGCGGAATGTTTGTTCCAGGAATGTAGTAGGGAGTTGACATGATTTACTCCTCACCCTTTGAGATTGTCGTAGCGGCCATAGATCAGCCCGAACATACCAACAGCGTAGATATCGTCGCCGTCCAGCTCGAGGAGAACCTGAGGCAGACTCTGGTAAGCCTGGCCGGAGATGAAGATACCGTGACGGGTTAGGTCAAAAGTGGTCAGGTGCAGTGGGCATGGGCCCAGCGCCTTATCACCTTTCTGATAGGTACCCTGCAGCGGACCACCCTGGTGAGTACAGGTGTAGTTGAACGCAACAATGTCCTTGTCAGTACCGATACCGCCGCCAGCTTCCTTGCCCAGCTTAACAATCATGGACTCGGAGTAAGCGCCATCATCTGGGTAGCTGAAGTCAAATGGCTCGTCTTCTTTCAGGTCAGAAAGCTTACAAATGAACTTGCGCTCATAAGTGGAGACCATTGCAGGCACCTTCGCGGAGGAAGGACCAGACTTCAGTGCCACCATTACGGTGAAGGTAGAAATACCGGAAGTCAGCAGGAACTGACGGCGTGTCATCACGCAGCGCTTGCCAGTTTTCGCGATTTCCTCAGGGCCGTTAACGACCTCAATCATCTCAGGAGAGACGGACTTAGGTTGATGTGTCATCTCCATCTCCTCTTAGTTCGTTACAGCCGGAAGCGGTTCATACTCAGGAAGATCAGGTGTTTCCATGAGAAGACGCTCGCCAGAGAAGCTTTCTACGAATGCCACCAGATCAGCTTTCTCTTTGTCGGTCAGACCAAGAGGTTTGATCAGGTCAGTTTTCGTTGCTGCCCAGTCGTTAGTGCCACCACCCTGGTTGTAGAATTCAACTACGTCTTCCAGAGTTTCCAGCATGCCGTTGTGCATGTAAGGAGCGGTGTACTTGGTGTAACGCAGAGAAGGCACACGGAATTTACCGAGGTCAGCTTCCTGCTTGGTCACGAAGTAAAGGCCCGGATCGTCCTTCCACTTACGATATTTCTCTTCCGTGGAGCCTTTTGCATAAAGCTCGAAGCGGAAGGTGATCTGTGCAAGCTCATCATCTTCCCAGCCGTCATAAGCTGGAACGCCGAGGTTGTAGTACTTCTGGTTGGAGATCAGAGCACCATCGTGACAGGTTGAACAACCTGCTTTGCCGGTGAACAGTTCCATACCACGCTTCTGCTGGTCACTCAGAGCATCGTCATCACCCAGCATGTACAGATCGAACGGAGTATCGCGCTGAACGATGGAACGTTCAAATGCAGCAATCGCCATGTAAGCGTCGCGCATCAGCGGATATTCTGTGCCGAACACGTCATTGAAGCGCTCACGATATTCAGGAATGAACGCAAGGCGTGCTTCCATCATGTCGTCTTCACCGTTACCGGCAACACCGCCACGTGCAGCTGTGCGGGCTTCAGCTTCCAGAGATTTGGAAACACCAGTCCAGAACAGATTGCCGTAGTAAGCAGAGTTCACGATGGTTGGTGAGTTACGCCAGTGAACAGTACCTGGGTAGCCCAGAGAGATCTTGTCCGGGAAATCCCAGCCAAGTTCTGGAAGGTGACATGCTGAACAAGGCATTGCACCGTTACCGGAGAGGCGTGGATCGAAGAACAGAAGCTTACCCAGCTCAACCTTTTCAGGTGTCATTGGGTTATCTGGTGGAGAAGGAGGCTCTCCCAAAGGAGCCAGTTCTGCCGGGCGTTTTTCAGCCGCTTGAACACCAGCTGCCACTGCAACAATGGAAACACCAGCAAGTGCAATCGCACTAATGGTTTTTTTGAATGTTGTCATTTTAGCAGCCCCCTAGTTCTTCTTGTTTTTCCAGTCTTCGATCAACTCGTAAGAGTAGTCGTCGGCTGTCCAAACGTATTCAGGAGTATCGAAGCTGTCGCCAGACAAGGACTTGAGGAACGCGACCAGATTTGCTTTTTCGCTGTTCTTCAGGTTGAGTGGCTTCAGACGTGAGTCTTTGTTGACATCATCACCGCCGCCCTGGTTGTAGAATTCTACAACGTCTTCAAGGGTCGCCAGCATGCCGTTGTGCATGTAAGGCGCGGTGTAGGTCAGCTCACGAAGAGTTGGGGTCAGGAAGGAACGCTTGTTCTCTTCTTTATGATCCCGGATGTATGCACCCTGATCTTCACGCAGGTTCATGTAGTTTTCTACGCCCATGAACTTCGCGTAAGTCACATAGGTGATGTGACGTAGCGGATCAGACCAGATGTCCGGGTTGTTTGGAACACCGGTATTGTGTGGCTGATCATCAGTGAAGCGGTTGCCGGAGTGACAGGAAGAACATCCTGCTTTGCCCATGAAGAGTTCATAACCGCGTCTCTCAGCGACGGTCAGCTCACCACGGTCAAACGCGGAACCTTGAGATGTAATGGATTTAAGGAATGCTTCCAAAGCACCACGAGCACCACCGTTGGATGGTTCGCCCTTGCCCGCAGCTTTAAACATTTCAACGTAAACAGGATCCTGCTTAAAGCGCTCCTGCATAATACGCATATCCATGTTCATGATGTAGGTCTCTGTGATCATACCACGAGACACGTCGTTCAGGTTTGTACCCAAACGGCCATCATGCATCCATGCAGCACGGTGTCCGACGTTCGCCAGTGTTGGCGTGTTACGGAAACCTTCTGTACCTGTATATGCAGTAGAAAGCTGTTCGCCATCTGTGAACGCCTTAGCTGGATCATGACATGTTGAACAGCTAAGGTTGGTGTCACCAGACAAACGGCTATCATAGAATAAGCGTTTTCCCAGTTCTACAAGAGCAGGATTCTGCTCAATTTTTGCAACAGGCCCTAAATCTGTTGCGAATGCCGCAGTGCTTGTCATCAAAGCAATCGACATACCGACGAGAAGGCGCATTGTTACCCCCAGTTTGCCTAGGATGACGCCGCCTGGATTCGTTGCCAAGCGGCGTCGATCCCCGAATACGCATTATTTCTGCATGGGGTTGAACTGCATTCATTGATTGCAATCAGAAGCTGGATTTAAGAGTTCTAAACAATGATATTTTTTCACCTTCATCCGGTAACAAAATGTTGAATAAAAGTAATCCTTAGAATATTGATTTATATCAATGTCCTTTACTACAGGGGACTTTACGCCAAATCACGTAATAAGCGGGGAGCTTAACGCATGTCGGGGACAACCCCTCCTAAGATAGCGTCATCGCCTGACCAACCATCTTTTGAATGTGTTCATGAAACCTGCGGTTTTAAGGGCGAAGAATGCATCTGCCGTCCTATGCATCTTCATTTCGACAGAGCTGAACTTCGCACCGCTCGAACCATCGAGCTGAACGAAGGTGATCAGCTGGCGCCCGAAGACTTTCCGGAACCAGTCGTCTTTGCTGTTCTCACTGGTGTGATTGCCGTTGAGAGTCATTTGAGTGATGGCCGCCGCTCTCTGCTGACACTCCGCTTCCCGGGCGAATACCTCGACATGAACCGCGCGGACAGACACGCATCCGGTGAGGTTGTCGCGCTTGCGCCAACATCCGTAAAGCTTGTCCCGCGTAATGTGTTCGAAGAACTGCTCCTGCGGGATGGAAACCTGCGCCGCATCTACTGGCGCCGCGCAACAGATATCATGCACCAGCAGTTCGACCATTCCTCTGATCTGGGCAAGAAGACCCCCACAGAGCGCATGGCCTCCTTTATCTTTGAACTGCGCAACCGCATGAACATCCCGCGTTTCGTGGAAGAGTTCACTCTGCCAATCTCCAGACAGTCTATCGCTGACTATCTCGGCCTGCGCGCTGAAACCGTCAGCCGTGTTCTGAAGAGCTTGGAAAAAGAAGGCGCAGTCAAACTCATCGGCAAGCACAAGATTGAAGTTCTCGACTTCAAAGGCCTGCGTAAGATCGCCAACGGCGCACGCCCACGCCTGTCCAACCACCGCTGATCTAACTGACAAACACAAGAGCTGGAAAAACCACCAGCTCTTGCCCGTCCCTACTCTTCCTCGACATTATTAATACGTGCTGTGATCTCATTAAGACGTGTCAGGCTCTGCATCGTCATGGGCAGCATGATGGCAGCTTCTACAAATTCCCATGAATACGCGACAATAGAGAAGATCATCCCGTGCTCATATCCGGCAGCCCTGCTGCAAGCACCAGGTTGGTGACAATGAAGGCGATCTGAAACAGGAAGATCACGCCATAAACGATCGCTTCTGTATCTGAAAGCCGCACTTCATGAGTTCGCAAAGCTTTCAGATGTCGCCAGACACCTTTCCTATTACCGCGCTCCAGCACATTCACCTGATTTTCGCTCTCCTCATTCAGCGAGGAGTTCAGCAGATAGAATCGGCTATTAAACATCGAGTAGGTCAGCAGCATCAGGAGAACGACTGCAAAAGCAGAGGCAGACAGTAACAAATGAAACCCGGCGAGCACCACCAGAGCTACAATGATCTGAATAACAGCTGAAAGCACCTCAGGTACTTCACCTTCCAGATAGTCCACCAGCTCCCGGCTCATATTCAGCCGCGCAGCCCGTTTAGAGACCGGCTTATTCTGATGCTTCTGATCCAGCGCAGCACCAAGATGAACGCGGATGGTACCGTAGGCGCGAGTATCATAAATCCGCCGGGCAACGGCAATCACTGTCAGCCCGACAAGCAGGGCTCCCATTATAATGACATTATCATAGGCACCCTGTAGCAGGTCATCGATGGCAAACCCGATCAGCAGCGGGATCAACGCCATCAGAAAGTTCTCTGCGAGCACAGCAGCCCATGTCAGACAGATCCGATAAGGAAAGGTCTTCACAATAGTAGAAAGCCCAAGATACCCCTCTAAACGCATTAGGTCCTCAACACGAAGATAATAAATTGTCATTTTAGATAATCTATTATCTCATTGTGTCAAGGCTTGTCCGTTACGGAACTAAGCCATCATCTCTTCAACACCAACCAGATCAAACGAGCCCACCGGTGTTTCAACTCCATTCAGCAAAACCGCCAGCTTGTGCTCACCATCGTAATACCGCCGTGTCGTAATCGGCCGCATACTATGCTGGCCTGTAACAGAAAGCGTCTGCCCAGCACGCAACTCCCCACGCTTCCATTTGAACACCTTGGGCGCCAAAGTCCCGTTGGCTTTCCGATGGTAGATTACAAAATCCAGCATGTAAGAGATCGGCTGGTCGGAGGAGTTCGCGATCTCAGCAGCAAAGGAGAGCTTGGAGCCAAATTCCACGCGACTATCCCGCAGCTCACCGGAGACAACCTGTGCATGTTCAGGATCATACCCAAGCACCGCAAGGCTCGGCAGATGCGCAGCTTTCACGTTACTCCGAAGAGCATGGCGTACCATCCGCTTCCGTTGCTCAGTAGGCTCTTCCATCCATCTCTTACACACCTCAGCTGTCAGATCCGGATGATCCTTTGAGATGTCATTGAGATGATTTGCAACAGACCGGCGCACATACTCGGTCTCATCATCCTTCAACGCCTCCAACAAAGGCAAACACTTCTCCGGCGCTTCAATGAACCCCTTCAACCGCTGCCCCCATGGCAACCGTGGTCGCGTCCCCTCAGAAACGAGCCGCCGAACATGGGCGCTTTCATCCTTGGCCCATTCAGTCAACAACACCATCGCTTCATCTTCATAGCGCTCAATGAAGGCACGAATAGCAAACTCAGCAGAGAACCTACTGGTCATCTCTTTCATGGCCGCCATGGAAAGCTCAAAGTGCTCCAGACCATAAAGCAGAACATAGTCCGAGTACGGCATGGTGATGAAACCATAGAGCCCATCCCCTTCATGCTCCCAGACAGGCTCGTCATCCATAGCCAGCGGGGCAGAAAGCGTCGCCATCATGATCCAGAGCGCGTCGCTGTAATCTTCCGGCAGATAACGACGCAGACAACGTGCCAGATGAAGTGAGCGCTCCTTCAGCTCCAGATCACTCAATCCCTCCAGCGCTTCCACCATAAAACCAGCACTGTCAAACGCAAGATGAACCTTCACTAAAGCAGAGGCCACACGTTGGATAGAGGCTTGATTGAAGACCTCTTTAAAAGGCTCAGCCATAAGTCCCCACCACGCAAAAAAACTCCATTGCACCTGCTTTACGTGGCTGATGCTCACGGCTCATATCGATCATTGAAAAATACGCCTGCCCGGCTTCATGCTGGCCAGCCGCAGCAAATGCCCGCTCACTCGCGCTGCTATCTGCCCAAACCACAATATCAGCATAAGCACCATCCTCATGCTTCACCAGTGAACGACGCACAAAGCCTTTATGCCCATCCAGAAACTCAATCTGAAACCGCTCAGAAGCAGCTACAAGATCCGCCTCCGTCTTATCAGCAGCAAGATGAAAAGGAGCAAACTCAATCACTTGGTTGGTCATCATTATTATCCTTAAAAGTCTCGATGACCCGTTTGTATGGACAAATATGCCATTTAATGACACATTTCTTTTATGGCCACAGAGAGAACCAGAGCAACGGCACTAGAACGCCTTGATCGACTTGAGCAGATCGAAATGCTGCTGAAGTCCGGCGAGTGCCCGACAACCCATGATCTGGCGAAAGAACTCGGTGTTTCTCAAAGAACCCTGTTCCGGGATCTGGAGCTGCTCCGCGAGCGCGGTCTGCCGATTGAAGCGGACAAAGGCCGCGGCGGCGGCATTCGCCTGCAATCACGTTGGGGAGTTGGTCGTCTCAAGCTAGAGTATAAAGAGGCCATCGATCTGCTTATCAGCCTCGCCATCGCAGAAAGCATGCGCTCCCCTCTCCTGCTGGCCAACCTCAAGCCAATCCGCCGTAAACTAATTGCTTCTTTCTCCCCGGAACTGCGCTCCCGAGTCGACACCCTGAAGTCCCGCATCTGGATCGGCGGCACAGCTTCAGTCTATGTCTATGGATCTTTTGAGGAAATCGACAGCGACGCCATGAGCCCGATTAACGAAGCCTTTCTGATGAGCAAGTGCATCCAAATCGAATACAGCGATCAAAACGGCAATCTCTCCCAGCGTACCATCGAACCGCACTACCTCTTCCTGAGCTATCCGGTTTGGTACATCATGGCCTGGGACCACCTGCGCAACGCCGTCCGCACCTTCCGCCTTGACCGCATAAAATCCGCCCAAATGCTCGAAAAAAGCTTCCCGCTAAAACCCAAACACCCCTTCATAGACGCCATCGACGGCATCGAACCAACAACGCCATAAGCGCAGTTCCTCTGGGTTTCACGCTATCACGTCATCAAAGCTTCAACAAACATTCATAGGCCTGCCATGCGGTGCCCCTAACCAGAAAGCACTTAACCGCAAAACTATTCTGACAGGGGATTTTCATGCGCGTTCTTCGCACTTCACTTATGGGCGGCATTTCAGTTGCCATGTTGGCAGCAGGTCTTTTCGCTGTAACTGCATCTGAAGCAAAGTTCTTTAACCGTATCGCGACCATGCCAGTTTACGAAACATTGGCAGAAGGCGTAGACCGCAAGTCTGAAACCGTCGCAGAAATCATTGCCGCTTCTGAGGACGGCATGACCCTTGCCTTCACCGATGGCCCTCAGAAAGAGATCGTCTTCCTCGATGCTTCCAACGCCGCGCAGCCAGTTCCGATAGGGCGTAGCGCTCTCGGCGGTGAGCCAACTTCTGTAGCCATTTCAGGCAACTACGCGCTTGCTGGCGTGAACACCTCCGAAAGCTACACCAAGCCTTCCGGCTACCTCGCTGTCATCGATTTAGCAACCAAACAGATCGCGGCAAAGTGCGATGTGAAAGGTCAGCCTGACTCCGTAGCTATTTCCAAAGACGGCAAGTTCCTCGCAATCGCTATTGAGAACGAGCGTGACGAAGACCTGAACGACGGCGCTTTACCTCAGCTGCCAGCGGGCTTCTTGACCATCTTCGATCTAGACGAAAACGGCATGCCAACAAACTGCGATACTGTGCGCACCGTGGAGATGACAGGCCTTGCAGCGGAAGGTGGCGATGACCCAGAGCCAGAGTACGTCGCCATCAACAACAAGGGCGAAGCTGTTGTCACGCTTCAGGAAAACAACCACCTCGCTATCGTGGATCTGAATTCCGGCAAGATAATCAACCACTTCTCTGCCGGGACAGCAACCGCTGAAAACGTGCCGGTTAAGAAGGCGCGTCTCTCTGATGCCTCTGGTTCGAAGGTGAATGTTCCTCGGGAACCGGATGCTGTGGCTTGGATTGATGACAATCGCTTTGTGACAGCCAACGAAGGGGATTACAAAGGCGGCTCTCGTGGCTTCACCATCTGGAACAAAGACGGCACCATCGAGTTCGACAGCGGCAACCAGATGGAGCATCTGGCTATGTCCCACGGGCATTACCCCGCCAAGCGCGCGCACAAGAAGGGCACCGAGCCAGAGGGGGTAACTGTTGGCAAGTTCAGCGGAGAAACCCTGATCTTCGTAAACTCCGAGCGTGGAAACTTCGTAGCAGTATACCGCGACACGGGCACAGAACCTGAGTTCGTCCAGTTCCTGCCAACGCACATCGGTCCAGAAGGTCTGTTGGCAATCCCATCCCGCAATCTCTTCGTTGTCGCTAACGAGAAGGACAATGTAGAAGACAAAGTCCGCGCCCACGTTGGCCTCTACGAGTTCGGCGCAACATCTGCTGTGTACCCGCAACTGATCTCCAACATCGATCCGGAAACCAACGCACCAATCGGCTGGGGTGCAATCTCCGGCATGGTGTCAGACAAAGACGACGCCAACAAACTCTATGCCGTCTCTGACAGCTTCTACGACAAGGCCCGCATCTTCACGCTGGACGTTTCCAAGCAGCCGGTTGAAATCACAGGCCACATGGACCTGACAGGCGGCACCGCGAAAAAGTACGATCTGGAAGGCATTGCCCTGCGCAAAGAAGGTGGCTTCTGGCTGGCATCTGAAGGCAACGCGAAGAAGGAAATGGAGCACTTCCTGCTTCAGGCCTCTGCCAATGGTGAGATCCAGAAGGAAATCAAACTGCCAGCAAGCCTCATCGCACAGGCCAAGCGTTTCTCCCTAGAAGGCGTGGCCGAGTTTGAGATGAACGGCAAAACTCTTGTAGCTGTCGCAGTTCAGCGTGAATGGAACGACGATCCAAAGGGCATGACCAAAATCGGCATCTACGACCCTGCAGATGAAAGTTGGGGCTTCGTCCACTACCCGCTGGACGCACCGCGCAGTTCCGCCGGTGGTTGGGTTGGCCTCTCCGAAATCACAGCTCTCGGCAACGGCAAATTCGCTATTCTGGAGCGTGACAACAAAGGCGGTAAGGAAGCAGCTATCAAGCAGGTAACCACAGTCTCTCTGGAAGGCATCACCCCTGCTCCACACGGCACCGAGCTACCAGTACTGACCAAGAAAGTCGTTCTCGACCTGCTGCCAGCCATGTCTGCAACCAACGGCTGGACACCGGATAAGGTGGAAGGCTTGGCAATCACCAAAGATGGCCGCATCCTAGTCTCTACCGACAATGACGGCGTAGACGATGCCAGCGGCGAAAGCCTCTTCTTCTCCATGGGTGACGCAGCACAGCTGAACTAAGAGCAACACAACTGAATGAAGAACAGCCCGGCCGAACATTTCGCCGGGTTTTTCAATGCCGTGATTGGGAAATTCTGGCGGTGTCCCTCCGCAGCCCGAAGCCAGGTAGATATTATCACGCATAAACAATCTACACGTGCTGTATCAAATGATACAACAGCCACCCAAGCAAAGCACCAATAGTGAAATCAGATAAATACTTCTGATTCTCAATAAACTTGGTGCAAACATGCCTATATCCAATGTAAACACATCACAAACAACTGTGCAAATAGATCAAAGCGCAAGCTTCGCACAAGTTAACACCAAAGAAACACAAGCCACTAACTTGAGTGATTCCGCTTCAAAGACAGAAGCTCCCCAAAAAACAGGCTTTTACTACGCACCCTTTGCATCTGAAGATATTTTGCTCTTTGCCGCAGGCACCAATCAATCCCGCAATACCGCAGGCAAGCAACCGCGTCACATCATCGTGGCAAACGATGCAGACAAAGCCAAGCTGGAAACTCTGAAAGAGCAACTGATTGAAAGCAAACAGACACAAGCCAGCGACATTCGTGAAAAAGCAAATGCAGTCATTTCAGAGCTAAACCTTGAAGGGTTTGAGCTTTTGGATTTTATATCTTCAGATGCCTACAATGACATGCTGAAGCTGGCGCAAAACTACTCTTTTGAGGCTGAAGTTCTGCAACAGGCAGACATTATCAGCAATGAGAAAACCGGTATTCTGGGTACGCTGAAGAATGGCGAAAGCAAAATCTACGTACTCGGGCACGGCGCATACGGCTCCAATGAGATTTCCAGCAAACGAAGCGCCAGCGAAGAAGGCTATGAGACGGTTTCCTCAAAGGATCTTGCAGAGCAACTTTCTAAAGGTGGTTTGGACAAATCCTTCACCGATATTCGCGTTGAAAGCTGCTTTAGCGCAGATGCAACAGAGCCTGAGTCATTTGAACCGGAAGAGCTGAAACTGGCATCTGAGCCGGGTTACATAGACGCTCCAGAATATCCGGAACTGGATGGCACCAAAGTTTTCCCGTTTGCCCAGTCCCTCGCCAATGACCTCAAAAGCGCTGGCTTTGAAAACCCTGAAGTCGCTGGCTATCATGGCGCTGGTAAAGCTTACTCAGATGATCCCCATAGATACCAGACACTTCACACGGACGACGCGCCAGTAGCCAGAAGCTCAGAAGTGCGAGAGTTGTTCCTGCCCGTCTGAGCTTACCGCTCTCCCGACTGAATGCATAAAGCCCGACAAAACTTCTACGCCGGGCCTTCTGCTTAGCGCTGACTTTCTGACAGCCTGCGCAAAATAGCATCAGCACGGGTCCAGAGGATAGCACTCCCCTCCTCTGCAATCTGATGCAGCTCAGAGCGGCTCAGTCGCTTGGCAAGTGTGGCACCAAAATCAGGCGAATGGACTGGGCTTGTATCCTTCAGCCCATACCATAACTGCACGTCCTGCTTGATGTTTTCGACATCGAACGACCAACGCCCCATGGCAAGCCCAGTATCACGGGCATACCCGGCTGCACCCTGAGAGAAGCCTGCAGCAAGCGCATTCCGATAAAGAGGAGCAAACGATGCTGAGGCATAGAACGCACGGTCCTCAGGCCCACTCATCCCTTCAATCATCTGCCACAACCAGTCAGCCGTCGCCATGCCTGTAATGTCTGCCTCAAGACGATCCGGATCATCACAAGCAAGCGAAACCATGCCCTTCAACTCATCAGGAAGCATAGCAAATAGCTCCGGAGAGGCCAGTTCATCTTGACCGGAGACAACTGCAACGCCATCAACAAGGCCAGCATCAGCCAGCGCCAACGCAAACGGCGCACCTTGCGAAAAGCCAATCGCAAACGCCTGATTAGCCTTCACAAAATCAAACAGTTCCTTGATATCCGCTGCCCAGCTTTCAAAACTCTTCTCAGGATCTGCCTCTGAGTTTCCCAGCCCAGGACGATCAACGGAGAGAATGCGCAGACCAAGATCTGTTGCGGCCTGCTCTCCAAACGGAATGGCCGAGGCCATCCCCGCGCCCTGACACAAAATCACGGGCCGCCCATCTGCAGCGCCCCATTCACTCCACGCAAGGACGCGGCCACCGGAAAGTTTCAGTGTTCCATCTTGCAGCTTCACAAACATATTCCTCAATGCAAATTCAAAAGCGAAATCAATAAACTAATAAGGCAGGCAGTCTTTGCTCACCCTCAAAGCTGCAACTAACAAAACGGGTAATCACGGCCAGATCAAGCCAGTAATCTTGATTTCCCCGATCTCACAAACCCGATTTAAAAGAAGGCCCGGAGGAACACCCCGGGCCTTATCGATTATTTCTTGGTTGCAAGCTGCTCGCCCATGGAAGCCAGCTCTTCAACATGCCAGAACTCACGGATCTTACCGTCTTCAACGCGGTAGACCTCAAAGCCAGCAATATCAAAGGCGTTACCGTTCGCTTCAGAACCAAACAGACCATCAGTGTTTGTGCCTTTATAGCGCCAGTAAATCAGAACCTTATCGTCACCAACCGGCTCAATCATACCAAGCTCATGGCGAGAGTCCGGCGCACCAGCTGCCAGTGCTGTGAAGGTGTCCAGCGCGGACTGCTTGGCGTTTTGGCCATCATGACCGTTATGGTCCACCATATCGTCTGCGTAGAACTCAGCCAGTTTCGCGCGGTCAAACGGACGGCTATCAGCAACCTCATAAAATTTGCTCAGAAGATCAGTGGCTTCAGTCGCACCGGCAACCGCAGTTGAAAGGGCAAGAGCTGCACCTGCAGCAGCGAGCTTCACTTTGTTCATTGGTGTATTTCCCTTGTTTTCATTAGGCAAACCCCATATGAAAGCAAAGAAACAAAAGGTCTAGTACGCACTATTTTAGCAGCTAGTATATAAAAGGGTACTGCATACCATGAGCGATGACAGCACAGACACACCAAGTGGAGCATTCGTTGGCTACGAAACATGCCCGGTGCGCCGAACGCTCACCGTTCTCAATGGAAAATGGAAGCTATTGATTATATACGAGCTTTTGCCCGCTCCATGCCGCTTTAACGAGCTGAAGCGCAGACTGTCCGGCGTCTCTCAACGCTTGCTCACAGCCCAATTGAGATCACTGGAAGCAGACGGAATTGTCGATCGCTTAGTCATGGAAGTTGTCCCGCCCCATGTGGAATACTCCCTCTCTGAAAAAGGCAGATCCTTGCAACCCGTGCTTCAGGCAATGGAAATGTGGGGCGAAAACGAGATTAAAAATTCCCCAATAAGCTAGTCTTTGCGCTCATAGTGATAGGTGATCTTGGGCTTGTTCTTACCAAACAGGATCTTCAGGATCACAAGGGGAATAGTGATGGCAATGATGGCCAGCATCAGGCCTGAGGCAAACCCGATCACAAGGAGGATAAATGCCAACAAAGCCATTGCGAACAATATCGCGATAACTCGTCCGGTCACATATTCCAGAAAATTCAGCATCACCATCTCCAACGGGCATATCTCTGAGAACCAAACAGCGGTTTCTGAACGAGAATACGCGAACAAACATCCAAAACAGCGCCGTTGCTATGTGCGCTGTTTCAGAGCTACCCCAAGGGTACACCGCTAAAAGATGGCGATGCAACTGAAGAGAATCAAGCGTTCTCGTGCTTTTTAGCTGCTGAGTTATTCCCGCTCTCTGCATTCAGATCAGCAAAGCTCCGGCCAGAAGCAACCAACTCCTCCAGCAGTTTTGCAGGCTGCCAGAAGTAGCCGTCTTCTTCAGCATACGCTTTGATATTGCTGAGGATTTTCTCCAGACCAATCTCATCGGCATACTGCATAGGACCACCACGCCAACGCGGGAATCCATAGCCATAGATCAGCGTCATATCCACGTCCAATGGCCGCAAAGCAATGCCTTCTTCAACCACCTTCGCAGCTTCATTCACCATCGCCGCCATATAGCGATCCAGGATCTGCTCTTTTGAAAGGTTTTGTGCGTTGATTTGTTTTTCTTTGCGTTCTTCTGTCAGAATGTCGAGCACAGCCGGGTTTGGCGTCCCTTTCCGGGCACCATCCTCATAAACGTAATAGCCCTTGCTGGTTTTCTGTCCAAACCAGCCCTGCTCACACATGCGGTCTGCAAATGTGAAATAGCGTTCACGTGGATCACGGGTTGGCGCCTTCCGCTTGCGGGTCGCCCAGCCGATATCCAGACCTGCCAGATCGGCCACCGCGTACGGCCCCATCGGAAAGCCGAACTCCAGCATCACATCATCCACCTCAAACGGTGTGGATCCATCCACCACAATCGCATCCGCAGCAGCGCGATAGGTCGCCAGAATGCGGTTGCCGATGAAGCCATCACAAACACCAGCCCGAACAGCAATCTTGCGCATGATCTTGCCAAGCTGGAACCCAGTCGCGATCACGTCCGGAGCCGTCTTGTCTGCAACCACCACTTCCAGCAGTTTCATAATGTGCGCCGGAGAGAAGAAGTGCAGGCCAATCACATCCTGCGGACGCTTGGTGACAGCGGCAATGGCGTTCACATCCAGGTAGGAGGTGTTGGTTGCCAGAACCGCACCCTCCTTACAAACAGCATCCAACTTCTCGAAGACCTGCTTCTTCACGTCGATGTCTTCAAACACCGCCTCAACAACCAGATCCACCTCAGAAAGCGAGGCATAGTCTGTGCTCAAAGACAGCGCTTTATCAAAGATCCGTTGTTCCTGCTCTGCTGAAAGCTTACCTTTCTTGACCGCCCCGCCAACGTTCTTGGCAATCGTCGCCTTCGCACGGCCAAGCGCTTCATCATCGCGCTCGATCAGCGTAACGGAAAGCCCGTTCATCAGCGCACCGGTCGCAATGCCTGCGCCCATGGTTCCACCACCGATCACACCAATAGACTTGAGCGTACGCGGGGCAATGCCTTCAATCTCGGGCAGCTTACCAAGAGCCCGATCCGCAAAGAAAGCATGCGCCAGCGCGCGGTGCTGAGCGGAGTTCTTCAGCTCCATAAACATCTCACGCTCTTTCGCCATGCCATCCGCAAAGCTGGTCTGGCTGGCAACTTCAATGGCTTCAACGCAAACCACCGGCGACTTCTGACCACGTGCCCGTTTGGCAACCGCAGCTTGGCATCCGCAAACACCTGAGCATCAACAGCAGGAGCAACCAACTCAGAACAACGGCGCAGCGGAGTTCCGTTGTCGATCACAGATCGTGCAAACGCCAGACCAGCTGCGACCGCATCAGCCTCATCGCTCACGTCGTCCAGAATACCAGCGGCCTTCGCAGCATCCGCCCCAATCGGCGCTCCACTCGGGATCATCTCCAGCGCTTTCTCATAGCCCGCAAGCCGCGGCAACCGCTGCGTGCCACCAGCACCCGGAATGATGCCCAGATGCACTTCGGGCAAACCAACCTTGGCGCCCTTTACCCCAACACGGAAGTGACAGCCCAGCGCAACCTCAAGCCCGCCGCCCAGCGCGACACCATGAATGGCCGCAATCACAGGCTTGGTGCAGGCTTCAATGCCATCAATCACATCAGGCAGATGCGGTTCAGTCGCTGGACGCTTAAACTCACGGATATCTGCCCCCGCGATGAACACCTTACCTTCCCCAACAATCACCGCAACTTTCGCCGCTTCGTCTTCTTCAAACTGCTTGATGCGCGCAACCAGATCCTGCCGGATCGCCAGAGACAACGCATTCACCGGCGCATTGCTCACGGTCATAACCGCAACATCACCGCGCAATTCATAGGAAACCTGACCTGATGACTTAATTGAAGAAGACACTCGAAACTCCCTGAGGCAAAGCGCACTCCCGCGCCGCACTATCATTCGCAATTCCACGTAGTTTAGCAGGGCGCAGCAGGAATTCCAGTTGTAAAATACAATTCTAATATGCGGAATTAGAAGCAGTAAATCACAGCTGACCTCACCGCCTAAGCTGGCTCCTCCAACCCATTAGGCAAGGAAATCCAGATCACGGTCTGAGCCTCCTGCGAATGGCGCGAAAGGTGACCTTTGCCATGCGTATCCTCAATCATCAAAAACTCACCGGCCTCGACGGTGCGAACCTCACCATCACTGGTCTCATACTCAACCGCCCCATTAAGCCGCACAGTCAAAACCCGATCAGGAACCGTATGCCACTCCACTTGGCGCATCCCAGCCGGAATACGGGTGATGCGGACACGTGAAGCCGGATAGCTGGCAGTCACATCAAACGGCACAGCATCAGGATGCACCGACACCTGATTGGTCGGTATCTCGATTTCATCGAAATGCGATTCCCCATCCGGCGTTGCGTAGATACGTAGGCACTTCACAGCAGCAGCCTCCCTCAATCTGACCAAGACATCGCGAGATCTACCTAGCACACCACAACCAGAAGACGAAACAACCACCTTGGTTGGTGCTCCCCTTCTGTGCGGCCCAATCTCCCAAAAGCAAAAAACCCGGCGCCTTACGGCACCGGGTTTCTCGTTTAGTCTTGGAAGCGCATCATCGAAAACGACCTCTGTTTCCGATGATGGACACCTTAGAAGCAGCGCTTACTTGGAAGCGTCTGCCCAGCTCTTGATCAGCTCGTCGTAGTCAACGGTGACCGGAGTTGGCTTCTCGTTAGCCAGTTTGGCTTTAGGTGCGCCTGGCTGGTTCAGCCAGTAGTCACGATCCTTAACTTCGTTGAGCTTAGGACCACACTCGCCCTGAACACCAGCACGCTCAAGACGCTTCAGAACTTTGTCCTGAGCAGCAGCAAGAGCAGTCATAGCTTCCTGAGGAGTTTTCGCACCTGAGGATGCATCACCAATGTTCTGCCACCACAGCTGAGCCAGCTTTGGATAGTCGGGAACGTTGGTACCGGTTGGGGTCCACTGTACGCGAGCTGGTGAACGGTAGAATTCAACCAGACCACCCAGCTTAGGTGCACGCTCGGTGAAGGACGCATCACGAACGTCACTGTCACGTACGAAGGTCAGACCAACGTGAGACTTCTTCAGAGAAGTTGTCTTTGCAACGGTGAACTGAGCGTACAGCCATGCAGCTTTCGCACGATCTTCCGGAGTAGACTTCATCAGAGTCCAGGAACCAGCATCCTGATAACCCAGCTTCATGCCTTCTTCCCAGTAAGCACCCTTCGGAGAAGGAGCCATACGCCACTTAGGAGTGCCGTCTGCGTTCACAACTGGAATACCATCTTTCACCATGTCTGCGGTGAAGGCTGTGTACCAGAAGATCTGCTGAGCAACAGAACCCTGTGCCGGAACCGGACCAGCTTCAGAGAACACCATGCCTGGCGCTTCAGCTGGAGCGTACTTCTTCAGCCACTCGATGTACTTGGTGATGGAGTAAACCGCTGCAGGACCATCGGTTGCACCACCGCGCTCAACGGAAGAACCAGCTGGGGAACAGCCGTTTACGCGAATGCCCCACTCGTCAACTGGCAGACCGTTCGGGATACCCTTGTCGCCAGCACCAGCCATGGAGAGCCATGCATCGGTAAAGCGCCAACCCAAGGATGGATCTTTCTTACCGTAGTCCATGTGGCCATAGACTTTTTCGCCGTTGATTTCTTTCACGTCGTTGGTGAAGAACTCAGCGATGTCTTCGTAAGCAGACCAGTTAACCGGAACACCCAGCTCGTAACCGTATTTCGCTTTAAACTGCGCTTTGATGTCTGGGTTGGTGAACCAGTCATAGCGGAACCAGTAAAGGTTCGCGAACTGCTGATCAGGAAGCTGGTAAAGCTTACCGTCTGGACCAGTGGTGAAGGACTTGCCGATGAAGTCTTCAATGTCCAGAGTTGGCAGAGTTACGTCTTTACCTTCGTTCGCCATCCAGTCGGTCAAGTTACGAACCTGCTGGTAACGAGCGTGAGTACCGATCAGGTCGGAGTCGTTGATGTACGCGTCGTAGATGTTCTCACCAGACTGCATCTGGGTCTGAAGCTTCTCAACAACGTCACCTTCACCGATCAGATCGTGAGTAACTTTAATGCCGGTGATTTCGGTAAATGCTTTTGCAAGAACCTTAGCTTCGTATTCGTGGGTCGCAATGGTCTCGGAAACCACTTTGATTTCCATACCTTTGAAAGGCTCAGCTGCTTTGATGAACCAGTCCATTTCCTTCATCTGCTCTTCCTGAGAAAGAGTAGAAGGCTGGAACTCGTCGCTCACCCACTTCTTAGCGGCTTCCATATCTGCGAATGCAGAGCTGGAAGCACAGATCATGGCTGCAAAGCCAACGGACGCTAATAGCTGACGTCTCATATATATTCCTCCCGACTATAATTTATTGCACTGACAGTTCCCCTAGACGTCAGTGCGGAGAAAAAAGCTCATTCCTAAACCCAGCGGAACACGCAAAACGCATATGCCACACAGACCAACAGAGCCCACCAAAGGTTTGTGCTAACAAACCCAAGCCAAAACAGGCAGATAAACGCACTGCCCAACAGCGAGACAAACAAGCGGTCGCCGCGTGTTGTCTCAAATCTCAAGATGCCATGCCGCGGGCTTCCCCCCGGCACAAACCACTCCCAAACCGCCATTCCGGAAAGAAACAGCGCAATCATGGAAAAGAAAATCGCAGTTGGCTGCGTCCAGGCCATCCAAGAAAAATCCATGCCTTGCTCTCCTGATTAAACGCGGCCCAGGGCAAAGCCCTTAGCGATGTAGTTACGTACGAAGTAGATCACCAACGCACCTGGAATAATGGTCAAGATTCCAGCTGCTGCGAGTACACCCCAATCCATGCCGGAAGCTGAAACCGTACGGGTCATAGTCGCCGCAATCGGCTTAGCCGCAGTGGTTGTCAGCGTACGGGCAATCAGCAGCTCAACCCATGAGAACATGAAGCAGAAGAACGCTGCCACGCCGATGCCGCTTGCAATCAGAGGCATGAAGATCTTGCCGAAGAACTTCGGGAAGGAGTAGCCATCGATATACGCGGTCTCATCGATCTCTTTCGGAACGCCGGACATAAAGCCTTCCAGGATCCACACGGCCAGCGGCACGTTGAACAGACAGTGCGCCAGAGCCACAGCAATGTGCGTGTCGATCAGACCAAATGCGGAGTAAAGCTGGAAGAACGGCAGCGCAAACACCGCTGGGGGTGCCATACGGTTGGTCAGCAGCCAGAAGAACAGGTGCTTATCACCCAGAAACTTGTAGCGAGAGAACGCATAAGCCGCTGGCAGCGCAACCGCCACGGAGATCACCGTGTTCAGCGCCACATAGGTAATGGAGTTGATGTAACCGCTGTACCAGCTAGGGTCTGTGAAGATCACCATGTAGTTGGCGAGCGTTGGCTCATCCGGCCACAGGGTGAACTTGCTCAGGATCTCCTGATTGGTCTTCAGGCTCATGTTGAAGAGCCAGTAGATCGGCAGCATCAAAAACGTTATGTACAGAGTTGGCACGAGGAAGGAATAACGGCTTCCTGTTCTTTGTGCCTTTGCGCGGGTCCGGCTGCGTGGAGCCTGTCCACCAGCAGCAACACCCTGATCAATTGCAGCAGTTCCAGTTGTTGTCGACATGGTGCTTACTCCTCGCCTGCGTATTGTTTCTTCTCAGTTCCGGCATTGTTCATCACGGTGTAGAACACCCAGGAGAACAGCAGGATGATGAGGAAGTAGACGAGTGACATTGCAGCAGCTGGTCCAAGGTCAAACTGACCAATCGCCATCTTCACAAGGTCGATACTCAGGAAGGTCGTGGAGTTACCCGGTCCGCCACCTGTGACAACAAACGGCTCGGTGTAAATCATGAAGCTGTCCATGAAGCGCAGCAGAACCGCAATCAGCAACACACTGTGCATCTTTGGCAGCTGGATGTAACGGAACACAGCCCAGCGGGACGCACCATCGATGCGTGCTGCCTGATAATAAGCCTCAGGAATGGAAACCAGACCTGCATAGCACAGCAGCACAACAAGGCTGGTCCAGTGCCACACATCCATAACAATCACGGTGGCCCATGCAGCGACAGGATCCTGCGTGTAGTTGTAGTTGATGCCCAGCGAGTTCAGGAAGTAACCCAGCAGACCAATGTCCGCACGGCCAAACACCTGCCAGATGGTGCCAACCACGTTCCACGGCACAAGCAGTGGTAGTGCCATCAGCACCAGACAAACCGGAACACCCCAGCCCTTTTTAGGCATGCAAAGCGCGATACCGATGCCCAGCGGAATTTCAATCGCAAGGATCGTGAAAGAGAAGATCAGGTTGCGCACCAGAGCATCATGAAAACGCTCTGAGGCAAGCAGTTCCTGAAACCATTCAATACCAACCCAGAAGAACTGGTTGTTTCCAAAGCTGTCCTGAAACGCGTAGTTCACAACGGTCATCAATGGAATAACAGCGGTAAAGGCCACCAGCAAAAGAACCGGTAAAACCATGAACCAGGCTTTGTTGTTTACGGTCTTTTCCATGGCTTAAGCCCCCTCACTTACGAGCCAGCTATCGGCATAAAGGTTCGTCTGTGTCGGGTCGAAGAGAGCTGTCGGGCTTTCCGGAATGCTCTCGCCTTCGCCAACAATCGCGTTCAGCGCAATGCCATCCATCTCACCGCGCAGAATGCGGTAACGTCCGATGTCTTCCACATTGTTGACAGTCAGCGGCAGGCCTTCGCCAGCACCACCCAGTTTCACGAACTCAGGGCGAATGCCCACCTCGGTCTTCTGAGCAACCTTTTTCGGGTCAAGACCACACTGCAGCGGAACACTGTGGTCGCCAATGCGCGCCATGGTGCCATCCACCTCACACGGCAGAACGTTCATGCCCGGGGAACCGATGAAGTA
Organism: Pseudovibrio denitrificans JCM 12308; assembly: GCF_001310815.1. GTDB lineage: Bacteria > Pseudomonadota > Alphaproteobacteria > Rhizobiales > Stappiaceae > Pseudovibrio > Pseudovibrio denitrificans. The sequence continues at coordinate 15,918 of NZ_BAZK01000028.1, read as the reverse complement.
ACCAACAAACGTATGCTGTGGGCGTCGGAACAGCTCATCCGGCGTGCCGATCTGCACCACTTCACCGCCATACATCACCACAACCTTATCCGCGAAGGTCAAGGCCTCAGTCTGGTCGTGGGTTACGTAAACCATGGTGAAGCCGAACTGCTTGTGCAGATGCTTCAGCTGCGAGCGCAGAACCCACTTCATGTGCGGGTCAATCACGGTCAGCGGCTCATCAAACAGGATCGCGTTAGTGTCAGAACGCACCAAACCACGGCCCAGAGAAATCTTCTGCTTCTCATCAGCTGTCAGACCCTGCGCCTTGCGCTTGGCCTTGCTCTCCAGATCAATGATCTTCAGAATTTCATTGACCTTCTGATCAACCTCAGCCGCCGGCACACCGCGATTGCGCAGCGGGAAAGCCAAGTTGTCGTAAACAGACATGGTGTCGTAAACGACCGGGAACTGGAACACCTGCGCGATGTTACGCGCTTCGGTGGAAAGCTCCGTGACCGGCTTGCCATCAAACAGCAGCTCACCTTCAGATGGGGTCAGCAGGCCAGAAATGATGTTCAGAAGAGTTGTCTTGCCACAGCCGGAAGAGCCAAGAAGCGCATAAGCACCACCGTCTTCAAAGGTCAGATTAACTTCCTTCAAAGCGTAGTCACTTGGGCTCGTTGGGTTCGGCAGATAAGAGTGGCGAATGTGGTCGAGATCAATACGTGCCATGCTCGCCTCCTTAAGCCGCTTCGCTCATGAGAGACGCAACAGAGCGACCCTCATCATCAAAGATCATGAAGTTCTTGGCGTCCACGTACACCTCGATCTCGGCATCCACATCCACGTTATGAATGCCATGCTCCAGCGCCACCCAGCGGTGGTTGAGGCACGTCAGGTGGATGAAGCTCTCAGATCCGGTGATCTCGGAGACGTCAACAACGGAAGGAAGACACACAGCATCTTCGCTCGGGCGCTGCAGGTAGAGGTGATGGGGCCGGAAACCTGCTTTGTAATGTCCATCAGGAAGACGCTTTTCTTCCTCAGATGCCGGAATAACCGTACCGTTGGACGTACGGAACTCGCTTCCGCTTTTTGTCAGGCCCAACAGGTTCAGCGGCGGGTCAGAGAAAGTCTGCGCAGTTACGATGTCCTGAGGATTTCTGTAAACATCGATGGTAGGGCCAAACTGAGAAACACGGCCTTCATGCAAGGTCGCAGTGCGCCCGCCCAGCAGCAGCGCTTCAGTTGGCTCTGTTGTTGCATAAACAAACACTGCACCGCTTTCAGAGAAGATCTTTGGCAGCTCGTCGCGCAGTTCTTCACGCAGCTTGTAGTCCAGGTTCGCCAGTGGCTCATCCATCAGCACCAGATGCGCACCTTTCACCAGCGCGCGCGCCAAAGCGGTACGCTGCTGCTGACCACCGGAAAGGTTCAGCGGTGTTCTGTCCAGATAGGGTGAGAGCTTCATCAGATCCGCAGCTTTGCGCACTTGGCTTTCGATCTCATCCCCCTTCAGCCCTGCAACGCGCAGCGGGCTGGCGATGTTTTCGTAAACCGTGAGAGCCGGGTAGTTGATGAACTGCTGATAGACCATGGCGACATCGCGCTTGCGCACGGAAACACCGGTCATGTCCTGTCCATTTACGAGCACTTGCCCTGCAGTTGGTTTGTCCAGCCCTGCCATCAAACGCATCAGCGTTGTTTTGCCCGACAGTGTTGGTCCCAACAATACGTTCAATGAACCACTTTCAAGACGCAGAGACACGTCACGAATATGATCCATGCCGTCAACAGTTTTGCTGACGCCCCTTAATTCAAGCATGTTGCCCTCCCGGAACAGAAAGCGACCCGACTGCTTTCTGCGGTACGCGCTGCTTGCACTGCGGTACCTTTAAATTCCTGACTGTAATTCCATAAACAGCTCAAAACCGAGCTGAATCCCATAGTAAAGGCCGAGGCCTTTTAAAGAACATCGCAGCTTTTTGATGCTGCGTTCCTGTCAAATTTTCACGAGCCTCCCCGAACACTTTCAAGTTCTGCTTTCTTACGCAGCTCCGTCCCTACAAAGTGCCATTAGAGACCAAAATTAAACTACGTCCTAACCTACACGTCAATTTTCGTTTACAGCCGATTACGCGCATATTCGCGTAATTTCGAAATATAAGCGAAACCACTTAAGCGTCAATTCGAAAATTGACAAAACGAAACTCCCGGTTGTTATCCATTAGGATGAGAACGCACCACGTGCGGCTGAAAATGGTGAAGAACTGTCATTCCTGCACCCCACACCCGTCTCCTTTAACACCTTGAAAAGACTGAGGTGTTCACTCAAACTCAAATATACTGAGCCAACTAATATTTTCGCGGCGAAATAATTCGAACCTATTTTCGGCAATCTGACGTTCTCCACCGGGTGTGTTCAAATCCTGAATTTCCTTTGCTTAAAGATCGATTCTGGAGCCCAGCTTGACGGTTCGCACTCGCACCTCCCGCCAGTTTCGCAGCCCCCCTTGCCCTACAGGCAGATGCAACTCTATTGTCGTGAAGCAAGATTAAACTGAAGCGGCAGGCTTTGGTTGATCAGGGAGGGGAACTGCATCATGGATTTTTGCCTACAGCTTTACAGCGCACGAAACTTCCAGCCCTGGAAAGAGGTCATTCAGGAAACCGCCCTCCTCGGATACACGCAGGTCGAAGGCTTTGAAGAGCTCTATCCCACACTGGAAGCAGCCCAGAAAATCCGCGAGTTGCTCGACCAATACGACCTGGACATGCCCTCCGGCCATTTTGATCTGAAGGATCTGGAAGAAAACCTAGACCAGTGCATCAAGATCGCAGTCCTCCTTGGCATGCACACCATCTTTGCTCCCTACCTCACGCCAGAAGACCGCCCCAAAACCAAGCACGAATGGACCGTCTTCGCCCACCGGCTGGAGCATGTTGCAGGCACGCTCAAGCACAAAGGCTTTCACTTCGGCTGGCACAATCACGATTTCGAGTTCCGCCCCCTCCCCGATGGCACCATCCCCATGGAGATCATCATCTCCGAAGCTCCTTCAGTGGAATGGGAGATCGACGTTGCATGGATCATCAAGGCAGACCTTGATCCGCTGGATTGGATCGAAGCCCACGGCACCCGCATCACCGCTGTCCATATCAAAGACATCGCGCCGGAAGGCGAAGGTACGGATGAAGATGGTTGGGCAGATGTAGGTTTTGGCACCGTTCCATGGGGCCACATCCTCGCCGCCCTGCAGGAAAAGAGCCGCACCAAAATCTACATTCTGGAACACGACGACCCGAACAATTTTCTCCGCTTCGCTGACCGTTCCTTAACCTCACTTAAAATGCTTGAGGGCGTATAGGCAGTTTGCCATAGACACGCCTCTCCCATGCATTAAGGCAAGCCGATTGTCTCCACCAAGGAGACGGCATAAGGGAGAGGTAGGATGAACAGACGAGAGTTTCTCGGAGCATCTGCCCTAACAATTTCCAGCGCCTATTACATGGGCATCGTGGCTGGACCAGTCTTCGCAGAAAGCAAAGACAAAGCAAATTCCATCAAAAACGCAAAGGTCACGTACTTTGACGCCCGCCCCGGCGCGCGCTCCAGAGACGTTGGCTTCGATTCCGATGGCATGGTTTGGTATTGCGGACAGGCAGATGGCACGCTCACACGTCTTGATCCTGACACTGGAGAACTTCACCCGGTTTCACTGGGCGAAAAAGCAGCGCCACACGGCGTGGTACTTGGCCCGGACAACGCAATGTGGGTCACAGAAGGCGGACAGAACGCCATTGCCCGCGTAGATCCGGCCACCGACGCCGTCACCCTCATTCCGCTTCCCGCCGAGTTTGAGGACGCAAACCTCAACACCGGCGTATTTGACCACGATGGCATCTACTGGTTCACCGGACAAAACGGCGTCTATGGCCGCGTTGATCCCGTAACGCAGGAAATTGAAGTCTGGCCAAGCCCACAAGGCCCCGGCCCTTATGGCATCACCGTCACCCCGCAAGGAGACGTCTGGTACGCGTCCCTCGCAGGCAGCCACATCGCCAACATCGACAGAGCCAACGGACGCGCCCGCATTGTCACGCCTCCCACAGAGGAACAAGGCGCCCGACGTGTCTGGTCCAACTCAGAAGGCAAACTCTGGGTCAGTGAATGGCTCTCAGGACAGGTCAGCGAGTACGACCCGCAAGCCGACACATGGCGCGAATGGCGCCTCCCCGGCAATGACCCACTGCCCTACTCTGTCTATGTTGATGAAAACGACAAGGTATGGCTCACCGACTTTGATGCCGATGCCGTTGTCTACTTTGATCCGGACACAGAAGAGTTCACCAGCTTCCCAAGCAACAAAACCGATCCTGATGTCCGCCAAATGGCAGGACGCAAAGGTGAAGTTTGGGGCGGAGAGTCTGGAACTGACAGGATCGTACGCATTCAGTTTGAAGAAACAGAAACAACGCCATCCTGATCCAATCACAGTGGCAAAAAAGAAGGGCGCTCATCCGGGCGCCCTTTTTGCTTAGAAAGAAAATGCCATCTGGTCTTTGTTGGCTTTGGTTCCGTGAGGAATGCCCTCGTGATCCAGCAGCCAGATCTTGGTATCTATGCCACCACCAAAACCAACCAGAGCCCCATTTGAGCCGATCACACGGTGGCAAGGAATAACAATCGGCAGCGGGTTTGCATTGTTCGCCAATCCAACGGCACGGCTCGCCCCCGGATTGCCCAGCGCCTTCGCCACATCGCCATAGCTGCGCGTCTCACCAAACGGGATCGCCGCAAGCTGCTCCCAGACACTCTTTTGAAACTCAGTGCCAATCAGCTTCCAATTGAGAGAAAACTCCTTGAGATCACCAGCAAAATACGCTGCCAACTGCGCAATCAGATCTGCATAAGACGTTGCATCCTCAATCCAGCCATCCTCAACATACCGTCTGCGCGCACTTTCAGGAAAATGGATAAACTCCAGCCCACCAGCTTCACCGCCAATCAAAAGCTCCCCAACTGGGCTCTCATAAGTGCAATATGTGATTGGTTCTGCGTCAGTGGTCATGCTCATCCCCTCCTTCGGAAGCTCATGAAAAAACTCTCCGCGCAAACCGCAGCGGAGAGTTCTGTAAAGCTTATTGAAGGCATCAGAGCTTAGCAAGCTCACGCGCCTCATTCAGCGGCGTAAGTAACCTGTTTTTGAACGCCGAGACCCTCGATACCCAGCTCCATCTTGTCGCCCGGCTTCAGATAAGTCTCTGGCTTCTGGCCCATACCAACACCGGGAGGCGTACCGGTGGAGATCACATCACCCGGCTGCAGGCTCATGAACTGAGACAGATGCGAAATCACCTGCGCCACACCAAACACCATGGTCTTGGTGGAACCATCCTGATAACGGTGGCCGTTCACGTCCAGATACATGGAAAGGTTCTGTGGGTCTTCCACTTCATCACGTGTCACAAGCCATGGACGATCGGACCAAAGGTGTCAGCAGACTTGCCCTTCACCCACTGACCACTGCGATGCAGCTGAAAATCACGCTCGGACAGATCATTGACCACGCAATAACCAGCCACGTGATCCAGCGCCTCTTCCTCGCTCACATATTTGGTGTGCTTACCGATCACCACACCAAGCTCCACTTCCCAGTCTGTCTTCACAGAACCGCGCGGGATCTCAATGTCATCGTTCGGACCACAAATTGCAGAGGTCGCTTTGAAGAACGTCACTGGCTCTTCCGGCACCTGCATACCAGCTTCCGCAGCATGATCAGAATAGTTCAGGCCGATGCAGATGAACTTGCCAACATGACCAACACAAGCGCCAATGCGTGGGTTCCCGTCCACTACTGGCAGGCTGTTCAGATCCAGAGCCGCAATCTTTGCAAGTCCCTCTGCGCTCAGCACGTCACCGGCAATGTCACCAACCACACCAGAAAGATCACGAATATTGCCATCCGCGTCTAGAACACCTGGCTTCTCGGCGTTCATCTCACCAAATCTAAGGAGCTTCATGTCCTACCCTTCTTATTAAACCGCCCAACCGCCATCAATGGCGTGTGTCTGTCCGGTTGTAAATCCGCTTTCATCACTACCAAGGTACACAGCCAGCGCAGCAATTTCCTCTGGCTTGCCAATGCGTCCCATAGGTTGACGCGCAATAAAATCTTTCATGGCCTGCTCGTAGTTGCCGGTCGCCTTCAGGCGATCATGCAGGGATGGACTATCAACCGTACCCGGGCAAATCGCATTACAGCGAATGCCCTTGGTCACGAAGTCCGCCGCAATCGCCTTGGTCAGGCCAATCACCGCTGCTTTGGAAGAACAGTATACGAACCGGTTCGGCACGCCTTTCAGCGAAGACGCCACGGACGACATGTTGATGATGGACCCACCACCGTTTTCCAGCATATCTGGAATCGCCGCACGGCATAAACGGTACATCGCCTTCACATTCAGATTGAAAGAGAAGTCCCAGGCATCCTCATCACACTCCAGAATCGTTCCGTTGTGCACGAAGCCAGCGCAGTTGAACAGGATATCCAGCGGACCGGTCTTCTTCAGGGTTTCCTGAACCTCATCCGCATTGGTCACATCCAGCTTCAGGCCGGTGACACCATCAATGGCGTTCAACTCCGCAAGCGCAGCCTCGTTGATGTCAGTCGCAAAAACCTTTGCACCTTCAGCGGCATAGGCTTCCACCGTCGCACGGCCAATCCCCTGCCCTGCCGCAGTGATCAGGGCTGTCTTGCCAGTAAGTCGTCCCATGTGTCCTCCCCCGGACTGAATTCTTTAAAAATATAGGCTCGGCCGAACCAACCAGAAATGCGGATTATTAGAGAGGAAGCACTGCTTATCGTCAAAGCAAAAGGCAGGTGACCCCTTGGCCTTCTCCCAAAGACCGCAGAAATCCGTCAGTTCACCAAATCACACAATGGCATAACTTAAATATAAAAACTTCTTTCAAATGTAAATTAGAAATTGACAACCGCCGGTTTTGCATCAAACAATAAGCTCAAATCGAACAGAGCTGATTATGGCAGACACACAAGCAGTAAAAGACAAAGCTGAGAAATACCGCGCGCCCGCCCTAGAGAAGGGACTGGATATTCTGGAGTTACTCTCCCAGTACGCATCCGGCCTGTCTCAGGCAGAAATCGCGAAAGCACTCGACCGGTCTCCGAACGAGATCTACCGCATGCTCACCACACTGGTGCGCCGCGAGTATGTTTCCCGCTCCATCGAGGGTGACCGCTTTCAGCTCAGCCTGAAAATGTATTCCATGTCGCATCGCCACCCACCGGTGACCCGCCTGCTGGAAGCAGCAGTCCCCATGATGCGCAAAACGGCCAAAGACGTTCACCAGTCCAGCCACATCGGCATGGAACATCAGGGAGAGATCGTCGTCGTCGCCAGCGTGGAAGCACCGGGCAACTGGAGTTTCGTGCTCAAAACCGGCTCGGTCATCGGCCTCTGGAACACAGGCACCGGACGGGCAATCGCTGCCTTCCAAAAGCCGGAGATCCGCGAGCTCATGTACAACCAGCATGAACGCGCCCTCGGAGAACCGGAGATGAGCTACGACCAGTTCCGTGCCATTCTGGACGAGGTGCAGCAGCAGGGCTTTGTACGCATGCCATCCGCCAGCACGGTCGGCGTCACCAATCTGGCCTTCCCAATTCTGGGACCGGACGGCCATGCCGTTGCAGCACTCAGCTGCCCGTTCATGGAGCGGATAGACGACTTTAAAGCACCGGGAATTGAAGAGGTTCAGGAGGCCTACGCTCAGGTCGCGAAGGACATAACCAACATTTACGGCACAGTAACAACCTAAGGAAATCGCTATGGGCTTGGGAGGGAAGCTGGCTCATCGACAATTGGGAGGAACAAATCTGCAGCTACCGACGTTGGGGATCGGCGGCGCAGCATTTGGCGGGCTGTTTGCAACAGCACCTCGCAAAGAGTCCATGAGCACATTGGATCGCGCCAAAGAGGTTGGTCTCACATACATTGACACCGCCCCTTACTACGGCTTTGGCCGCTCTGAACGCGTCATTGGAGATGCCGTACGCAAGTACGACTACATCATCTCCACCAAGGTTGGCCGCCTGCTGAAACCCGGCATGGCAGACAATCCGGCCCAGTTCGGCTGGCCAGATCCGCTTCCCTTCCACCCAGTCTATGATTACTCGTATGACGGCATTATGCGCTCCTACGAAGCCAGCCTGCACCGCACTGGCCTTGACCGCCTCGACATCCTGCTGGTCCACGATATCGGTACCGCCACCCACGGCCCGGAAGAAAACCTGCGCCATATGAAAGACCTGAAAGGCGGTATCAGAGCCCTTCAGGAACTCAAGAGCTCCGGCGCAATCTCAGCCATGGGCCTCGGTGTCAACGAGACCGCCATTTGCATGGAGCTGATGCAGCAAGCCCATTGGGATGCCTTCCTGCTCGCAGGGCGTTACACCTTGCTGGAACAAGCCCCTCTGCAAGACCTGCTACCAGCCTGCCTTGAAGCGAAAACCTCCATCATTCTGGGTGGTCCCTTCAACTCCGGTATCCTCGTTGGCGGCAACACCTGGAACTATGAAAGCGCTCCACCTGAGATACTGACACATGTGAACGCGCTGAAAGAGTGCTGTCAGGAGTTCTCCGTTGATCTCGCTGCAGCAGCCCTCCACTTCCCACTCGCACACCCGGCAGTCGCCAGCGTCATTCCCGGAATGCGCAACCGCAATGAGCTGGAAGGCATCCTCAAATGGATCGCAGCCGACATCCCGGACGCTTTCTGGGCGCGATTAAAAGAAAGAGAACTACTCCCGGCAGACGCCCCTGTCCCTTCTGGCAATCTTTTCTTCGAACAAGAGGTGAAGCATGCTTAGGATTGATGCCCACCACCATTTCTGGAAGCTTTCCCGCGGCGACTACAGCTGGCTGACCTCAGACCTGAACGTCCTTTATCGCGACTTCCTTGTCAGTGACATCCAGCCCCTGCTCACGCAAGCCAAGATGGACGGAACCATCCTCGTTCAGGCCGCTGACACCATTGAAGAAACCCACTTCATGCTGGAACTGGCCGCAGAGCACGACTGGATCCTCGGCGTTGTCGGCTGGGTGGACATGGAAGCTGCAAACGCACCTGAGGTTATTCGGGAGCTCTCACAAAATCCAAAACTGGTCGGCATTCGCCCGATGATACAGGACATTGAGAACGATGAGTGGATGCTGCAGGACAACCTGCGCCCCGCCATTCAGGCTCTCATCGACAACAACCTGACGCTCGACCTTCTGGTCCAGCCCCGGCACTTGCCGCACCTTAAAACCTTCCTCAGCCGTTATCCGGATCTGCGCGCAGTTATCGATCATGGCGCAAAGCCGGATATCCGCAACAAGGCCATCGAGACGTGGTCCCAACACGTCGGCGACATCGCCCGCACCTCCAACGTCTGCTGCAAACTCTCCGGCCTCCTGACCGAAGCCTCCGAGAATGCAGAGATCGAGGACATTGCCCCCTACGCCTTTCACATCCTGAAATGCTTTGGGCCTGAGCGCGTGATGTTCGGCAGCGACTGGCCGGTTCTTCTCCTCGCGAATACCTATCAAAACTGGGTGGATATGGTGGAGCAGCTCACCGCTGACCTGCCTCAGGCAGATTGGGAGGCCATCTTTGGTGGCACCGCTGCAAAGTTCTACCTCACCAAAACAATGGAAACTCTCTGAAATGTCGGCACCCATTCCAGCCAGCGTCAAACTCCAGCCAGCGGATAACGTCATCATCGCCACAAGAGCACTACAGCCGGGCGATCAGGCAGGCAACCTTCAGGTCCGCGACAACATCCCGGCAGGCCACAAAATCGCTGAGCGTGATATCAAGCAAGGCGAAGCACTCATCAAGTTCGGCCAGACAATCGGCTTCGCCATCACCGACATTCAGGCGGGCTCCCACGTGCATTCGCACAACATGGAGTTCTCCGATCCCGGCGTACACCACAGCTTCTGCAAGGACTACAAGCCAACCCAATACGCAGAGCACCCGGAAGAACGCACCTTCCTCGGCTATCACCGCGAAGACGGCAGCGTCGGCACCCGCAACTACATCGCCGTCCTCACCAGCGTAAACTGCTCCGCCACCGCAGCCCATCGCATCGCCGATGCTTTCAGTGACGAAGATCTGCTTCAGTTTGAAAACGTCGACGGCGTTGCCTCCTTTGCCCACGGCACAGGTTGCGGCATGGCAGGCGACAACGAAGGCTTCGCCAACCTGCAACGCGTGCTCTGGGGTTACGCCAGAAACCCAAATGTCGGCGGCGTTCTGCTGGTCGGCCTAGGCTGCGAAGTCAACCAGATCGACTTCCTTTTGGACGCCTACGGCCTGAAGCAATCACCGACCTTCCAGTTCATGAACATTCAGGGCATGGGCGGTCTGCGCAAAACCATCGAAGCAGGCATTGAGAAGGTCAAAGCCATGCTGCTGGAGGTCAACAAAGCCACCCGCCAGCCAGCACCGGTTTCCAAGTTGATGGTCGGCCTCCAATGCGGCGGCTCCGATGGCTGGTCCGGCGTCACTGCCAATCCGGCCCTTGGCTATGCAACAGACCTGCTCGTTAAATACGGCGGCACATCAGTCCTCTCTGAAACCTCAGAGATCTACGGTGCCGAGCATCTGCTCACCAGCCGCGCAGCCAGCCAGAAGGTCGCCGAGAAGCTCGTGGAACGGGTCCGCTGGTGGGAGGACTACACTGCCCGCAACAACGGCACTATGGACAACAACCCTTCTCCGGGCAACAAACGCGGCGGTCTGACAACCATCCTAGAAAAGTCCCTCGGCGCAGTCGCCAAAGGCGGCACCACAGCCCTGCAAGGCGTCTACAAATACGGCGAGCCAATTGAAACCAACGGCTTCGTCTTCATGGACAGCCCCGGCTACGACCCAGCTTCTGTGACGGGTCAGATCGCCAGTGGTTGCAACCTGATCGTCTTCACCACGGGTCGCGGCTCCGCTTTTGGTAGCAAACCATCGCCAACCATCAAAGTCGCCAGCAACACGGCTCTCTTCGAACATATGCCTGAGGATATGGACCTCAACTCAGGTTCTATCATCTCCGAAGGTAGATCCGTCGAAGAGGTTGGAACGGAACTGTTTGAGCTGATGATCAAAGTCGCTTCTGGCGAACACAGCAAATCAGAAGCTCAGGGCCTGGGCGACTACGAGTTCGTGCCCTGGCAAATTGGCGCGGTGATGTAGCCTGCCAGCTACCGGCGAAACCTCGCCCTGTACTCGCGCGGTGTCATGCCTTTCACTGCGCGAAACTGGCGATTAAAGTTGGCCAGCGCCGAATATCCAACATTATGAGCAATGAGCGACACAGGCGCATCCCCACCAGAAAGCTGCGCGCATGCATCCCCAATCCGAATACGCTTCAGATACTCGGAGACCGTCTGCCCGGTATGGCGTTGAAACAGCCGATGCACACCTGAAACACTGAGCGCCGCAGTTTCTGCCAGTTCTTCCAAAGGCAACGCTCGTGAATACTCGGAATGAATAAGCGTCAGCACCCGGTCAATCCGCTCATTCCCACCATCCGCGCTGGAAAGCACCACCGGATCATGCGCAAGCTGCATCGCATATTCATCTTCAGAAAGCTCCGCCAGTACCCGCAGAATGGTAAACAAGCGCTCCAACGGATCTTCCTGAAAGAATCTCCTGATCTTCGGCACCACCCGATGCCTTGCATCATCACTGAAACTCAAACCCGCCAAGGCCCGCTGAAACAGTTTCTTCACGCCTGAGAGCTCTGACATCTCATTGGTGATCCGCTCAATCCACTCCGGCTCAAACCAGATCACCAGCGCCTGATGGGGCTCCTCATCATCAGGCCTGCTGTTGGACGCCCATGTATGCGGAAGATTAGGCCCAAGCAGCACAAGGTCTGCATGCCCATAATCGCCCACATGATCCCCCACATAGCGTTGGCCTTCCGAGTTCAAGGTCAGCGTCAGCTCATACTCAGGATGATGATGCCAGGAGAACGGAATGCCATCATGAAGACGCCGGTTCATCACCTTGAATGAACCGTCTTCAGACTCTGGCACTTTCTCCAGATATGACCGCATTTCACCCTCTGAACCAGTAAGACGCCAGAATAGTATCAGTATCAGCTAGTTTAGAACAACTCTCACATACCAAAGTGAATAAACTTACAAGCCATTGAAGGATCTGGGAGGACCACATGGACGCTGAACTGCTTGCAGACAATCACTGGGGCTCAACCGCAACCGACACCCAGTTGAAGGACATCAGGAAAACCCTGCCCTTGCGCGTACTGTCAGAAGAAGACTGGCAACACTGGATCACCCGCGGCTATGTCATCGTACGCCAGGCCGTTCCGCAGGAAAACGTAAAGCGCCTGGTGGATCTGCTTTGGGAGTTTGATGAGAAAGATCCTAAGGATCCATCCACCTGGTACACCCCACAACGCCGCGCTCACAAAATGCTGGAGCTCAACAACGCAGGCATACTGGAGATCTATAACCACCAGTACCTGTGGGACAACCGCATGCAGCAACGCATCTACGATGCCTTCGTAGATATCTGGGACCGCGAAGATCTTTGGGTCAGCATCGACCGCGCAAATCTCAATCCCCCTAAGAAAGACCGCGACGGAAAACCGGGCTTCATTCATTGGGATGTCGACACCTCCCTGCGCCCTCTGCCAATCAGCGTGCAGGGCGTCCTCTCATTGGTGAAGCAGGACGAAGAAACCGGCGGCTTCCAATGTATCCCCAAACTCTTCGAAGACTTTGAGGAGTGGGTTAAAACCCAACCGGAGGATCGTGATCCCAAACATCCAGACTACTCGGGCTTTGAAATTGAAAAGATCGAGATGGAACCGGGCGACTTGATGATCTTCAATGCGCTCCTCGCCCACGGCATCCGTCCCAACAACTCCAAAGACAAGGTACGCATCGCCCAATACATCTCCATGTTCCCATCTGAGCAGAGCAATGAAGATCTGAGGCAGGAGCGCATCCATCAGTGGCGCAATATGGAACCGCCGGAAAGAGCATCCTTCCCCGGCGACCCACGCGAATGGGAGAAGAAAAACGCCCAAACTGCTGAACTGACCGACCTCGGCAAAAAGCTTCTGGGGCTGGACCTCTGGTAAAACGAAAAAGAGCGCTTCCTCATTATGGGGAAACGCTCTTGCACCGGTACACATTGCTCTATGCGTAGCTGACGACCTCAAACTCAATGCCGTCATCATCATCGAAATAGAAGCGGCGACCAGGCTCGTAATCTGCGTGGTTCCGGGTCTTATACCCGCCTGCCAGCACTTTCTTCTCAACCGCATCCAGATCATCAACCACCACACCAACGTGGTTCAGACTGCCGTGTGTGACGTAATTGTCTTCCTTGGTCGCATTGGTGTTTCCGAGAGAATAAACGGCGATGTAACTGTCATCTGTTCCAACATGAACAGTGGTTCCACCCGCCCGGGCAGCACCCTGCCAACGCACATGCCAGCCAAACCAATCTGAAAGACGGCCTGCGGTCGCAACTGGGTCAGAAACAGTGATGTTTACGTGCTCTAAAAAACTCTTTGTCATCGCAATAGCCTTTCTTTTGACTTCTGATGACACCCTGTTTAGGACTTCAAGTTAAGTTTAAGTCAAGCACTATTTTTGAGAAATTTATGAAGCACTCAGACGTCATGACAATCGGTGAACTCGCCGAAAGATCCGGCCTCACCACATCCGCTATCCGTTTTTACGAAACCAAGGGAATAGTTACAGCCAGCCGCAACGCAGGTGGCCAACGCCGCTTCATGCGCGCCGACATCCGTCGTCTGTCTTTCGCTCTCGTCGCACAAGAGTTTGGCTTCACCATTAAAGAGATTTCAGAGCAACTTGGAACGCTGCCACCGGGCCGTGCACCCAACAAAGCAGAGTGGAAACGCCTGAGCCAACAGTTCAAAGTGCACTTGGATGAGCGCATCACCCGCATGGAACGCTTAAGATCCCAGCTGGAAGGCTGCATGGGCTGCGGCTGTCTCTCACTCGACAAATGCGAGCTCTACAACGCAGGCGACGCCGCCGCCAGCTATGGACGCGGTCCCCGCTTTATCTACGGCGACAAATCTTTTAGGCAGCAAGCAGAACCTGCTAGATGACAAGGACAGCCTCGTCCTTGTCATCATCAACCACACCGGTTGAAACGCGGGCAACGTTGGAGGACTACGGCTTTCATGAGCCTGCCCGCGAAAAATTCTTAGTTCTGCACCAGAACCACTTGGCCACTCTCTGAACTACCAAGAACATCACGATAATGCTCCGCAACCTTGGCAGCAGGCACACAATGCGTGCTGTCTATTCCAAACTTCTCGGCAGATTCTTTCACGAGCGAGAGACTCACTGAGTTGATGCGCTTATCATCAGCCAGCTCCAGCGCCACAGTTCGCACAAACGCATCAACACCTGCCGTTGCAATCGCAATTGCAGCGGTGTTCGGCATCGGATATTGGGCAACAGCACCAGAGGTCAGAATAATAGAGCCACCCTTGTTGAGGTATTTGTGACCAACACGGTCAAGTTCACCTGCCCCATGACTTTACTCTGCAAAGCCCGCTCATAGGCATGGTCGCCTTCCTCATCAAAGCCGCCAAACACACCATCACCAGCGACACTGATGATCGCATCTACGGCCCCAATCTTTTCAAAAAGCACCTCAACAGAAGCTTTGTCTTCAATATCAGCCTGCATATCACCACTGGACCTGCCAACAGTGATCACCTCATGCTCCTGCCCCAACAGTTTCGCAACTTCACTTCCAACAAGGCCAGTGCCACCTACAACAACAGTTTTCATCTCAAACTCCTAATCAGTCTGTGTTTCTTGAAAACTGATGTACGCCCCAACTCATTCAGAAAAAAGCATAGCTTTCTGACCAACTCCGTCACATTATTAGACCATGACGAATTTAGATCATCTCAATGTCATCAGCACGATCTGTTAGGTCGGAAGCTTCCAACTTGCAAGCGAAAAACTGAACAAGGCACGCTCCGCGGTATCCTATTCAGTCAAGCAGGTCGAAGAATTCTACCAACTCCAGATCTTTGATCGTTCCAAGTACCGACCGGAGCTCACGCCTGAAGGTAAAACTCTGCTGGTTCAGATCAGAAGGCTTCTGGAGCAGGCTAAAGCCTTCGAAGATTCAGTGAGAGATCTCAAGGGAGAAAACGAGCCAGAGATCCGCTTGGCTGTCAGCAGCATCTTTCCAGTCACTTGGATCACAGACCTCTTGCAGTCGCTTCGTACTCAATTTCCTCAGACAACGATCCATCTTGATGTAGAAGTAGCCTCAGGGGAGCGCATGCTCCTGTCCGAAGCTGTCGACATGGCCATCTTCGCCGCCCCCACTTGCAATGCGTCATTGGACTACATGCAAATCACCAATATGGATGTGCCCCTTGTTATCTCCGGTGGTCTGCTTGGAAAGGTTGCCCCATCTTCGCTTACGCGGGCAAGTTTGGCTCAGCATCCTCAGATCGTGGTGAAGTCTTCTGATGCTCAATCACCGGACAGCGGCCTGCTTTCAGATGCGCCTAAGTGGTTTGTCACGGACCTGCAGGCGAAGAAAGATCTGATTACCTCTGGACTGGGCTGGGGCCGCCTCCCCCGTCACATGATTGCTCAGGAGCTCACTGAGGGCGTTCTGAAGCCACTCCCAACCCTTGGAGACATTAGCCTGTCAATCTGCCTTGCCAGGCGCGGCAATCACCACTTGGGTCTGGTGGCCTCACATATCTGGAATTACTTTGATGGAGATCACAGCTTCCCGGCCTAAGCGGGTTAGTTGCCGGTTTCTGTTTCAAAATCCGGACAACAAAAAACCCGCCATCTTTGCGATAGCGGGTTTGATATTTT
>NZ_BAZK01000027.1 GCF_001310815.1 Pseudovibrio denitrificans JCM 12308 | reverse complement strand
GCAGTCAAGGGCGGTCATAAACAACCGTATTTGAAGTGTTAGCTGTGTGCAATCGTATTGCGATGTCGTTCCTGCAACTGCTTGAGCAGATCTTCAGGGAGCAAATTTCGAGCGTCCTGAGAAAGCTTCTCTACAGTCGGGAGTGTTGAAGAGACACTTGGATCCTCAGAGGCTTCATCCACCTCTGATTTGCCGGCAAGCGCTTCAATCAGTTTATCTTCGCTTCCCATAGAAATTGCTTCAGCCGATGCGATATCGCCGAACAGTGGCGGGATTTCTTTAGACTGAACCGGAAGAATAGGTGTTCCCCGCTGCAAAGAAGAGGTCATGTCCGGTGCAGGTTGTGGCATAGGTGGAGGAGTACTGATCTTCTGCTCAATGACATTCAAAGCTGTGGCTTTTTCTGTCTTAGCGTTTTCGGCATCCAGTACACCAGTGATCTTCATTTCAGCGATGTTGCCAGCAACAAGACCAGCCATACCCAGCGGGCCAGCAATCATGCCATAAAGAGAGCTGCCCGCGACGCGTGAGCGCACAGACGCTTCATCACCGGTGATCTCCCGATAAAGCGTGTTAACGCCCGGAATATGCTGCAGGGGATTGATGATATCCAGTAGCTCTCCAAGGCTAAAGGCTCAGAAGAAGATTTCTGAGTGACTTTAGCCGTGTTGGTTCGATCTTCGCCGGTCGTGCCATTGATTGATTGTACTGGATTAACCGCCATTAGCCTTCTCCCAGCTTACGAATAGTCTGCTGCCGGATGCTTTCAACGCTCTGCATCATCGAGTTAGTGCTTTCAAATGCACGTGTGATGGTGATGAGCTTTGTGATCTCGGAGATAGGGTTGATGTTAGCGCCTTCCACAAAACCCTGAGCAAATCCGTTCTCAGCAAAGTCCAGAACAGGTTCTGCTATCGCATCTGGGATAACGCCAGAGTTACCGGTTCGGCTCAGTTTTGCATCTTCTGGTATGGAGAAGAGGCCAAGAACACCGACCTGGCGGCCTTCCTGATAGATCGTTCCATCCTTGGAGATCTCTGGTGGGCCGCCCAGTGGATCAAGGATAATGGGTGCATTGCCGCTATCAAGAACTGGATTACCCTCAATGCTGCGCAGGATGCC
Organism: Pseudovibrio denitrificans JCM 12308; assembly: GCF_001310815.1. Classification (GTDB taxonomy): domain Bacteria; phylum Pseudomonadota; class Alphaproteobacteria; order Rhizobiales; family Stappiaceae; genus Pseudovibrio; species Pseudovibrio denitrificans. The sequence goes on along the minus strand of NZ_BAZK01000027.1, from coordinate 62,031 downwards.
ATCTACACCAATCTGGAGGCGACCATCGCGGGTATATGCTACGCCATTGCCTGTCTGAATGCCGAGCCAGCCAGATCCTTCGATTGCAACATCTAGAGAGTTTCCTGTCTGCTTAATGGCACCAGCCTGTCTGGAGATGTAATTCTCACCAGTAGAAGCGAAGGTAACAGGATCTTTGCCTGGGCGTTTAACGAGGCTGTCGAACTTAACTTCGTCCGCCCGATATCCCGCAGTTTCCATGTTGGCCACATTACGTGCAACAGTTTCCAGCCTCCGCTCAAGGGCCATCTGGCCGGAAAGGGAAACATAAAGAGAAGGGACGACCATAGTTAAGTCTCCAGATCCAAACGATAAAATCCGCAGAATTCTGCAAGCTTGGATCGCTGCTGCTATGCATAAAGCATGTACAGAGGCGATCAAAGCAAACCTATCTGCACTCAAATACGCGTAGAGAATGCGTCAGATGGCTTGTCTGAGGCTGTATGACGGATTGCGCTGGTTTGTTTTTCTGTACGCCAGCTTCGGACAAGTAAGCCTCGCTACCACAAACTAAGAAAAGTGCTTGTCCGGTAAGTGTGTGGAGCGCAAATTGAATATTCTAGTTGGCCTCGTGATCGTTATTGGATCAATAATTGGTGGTTATGTTGCTATGGGTGGCTATATGAAGGTGCTTTGGCAACCTTTTGAGCTGCTGATTGTTGGTGGAGCTGCCTTCGGTACCTTTGTGGTAGCTAATACCTTTAAGACGATTAAGGATACCGGCCGCGGTATTCATGAGGCTTTGATGAATGCAAAGCCGAAAAAGCGTGATCATCTCGATACGCTGAGTGTGCTTTACGGGCTTATGCGAACCCTTCGTGCAAAGGGTCGTAATGATGTTGAGCAAATCATTGATAATCCCGCGGAATCTGAGTTGTTTCAGCGTTTTCCGCGGGTTCTTGCTAATGTCTCTCTGACAAGCTTTATTTGCGATTACTTCCGTCTCATTATCATTGGTAACGTGCGTCCGCATGAGATCGAGGCTCTGATGGATGAAGAGTTGCATACTCTTGGTCGTGAAGAGATGAAGCCTTACCAGGCGCTCAGTATTGCTGCTGAAACTCTTCCTGCGCTCGGTATTGTTGCGGCAGTGCTGGGTATCGTGAAGGCGATGGGGGCTATTGATCAGGAGCCGGAGATTCTTGGTAGTCTGATTGGTGCGGCTCTGGTTGGTACGTTCCTGGGTATCTTTCTTTCCTACGGCATCGTTAGTCCGATCGCGGTGAAGATCAAATCAATCCGTGAGCAGCGCTACCGTCTTTACATTGAGGTTAAGCAGACGCTTCTCGCATTCATGAATGGTGCGGCACCTCAGATTGCACTTGAGCATGGTCGTAAGACAATCGGTGCAGATGATCGTCCGACAATTGATGAAGTTGAAGCTGAAACTATGAATGCTGGTCCTGTGACGTCCGCAGCTGGGAGTGAAGGTTGATGGAGCCGCAAGATCTGGATGTAGGTGATGAGGTTATTAGCCCTCAAAACGCCAAAGTTGATTTGCCTTCCCGTCTGCTGGATGCAGCAGGCTTGGGTGTCGATCGTCTTCCAATGCTTCATGTGGTCTTCGACCGTATGGCGCGACAGTACATCGATACGCTTCGCCAAATGGCGGCAACCGCTCCTTACCTAGCTGTTCAGTCTGTTTCAAATGAGCGAATTGGAGATGCACTTGAGCAATACGAAGATCGTGCGGTAGTTGCCGTTCTTCATGCTCAAGAATGGGATGCGCGCATTCTGCTTGGCTTTGATCGCACCTTTATCTTCTCCATGGTTGAGGTCCTGCTCGGCGGAGATGGGGAGGAGGAGCCGTTTCTTGAAGATCGCTCTCTAACTAACGTGGAGCAGCGTCTCGCCTATCGCATGTTTGAAGAAGCAGCGACTGCGCTTGAGACAGCTTTCGAGGCAATCGCGGATACGTCTTTGAAAGTCGAGCGCCTCGAAAATCGTATGGAGTTTGCGCAGACAGGTCGTAAGAGTAATCCTTGCGTACTGGCTAAAATGACGGCTGAGATCATTGGTCGTGAAGGCGAAATCTTCATTATTATTCCGCAGTCAGTCCTTAATCCGCTTCGTGAAAATCTGACGCAGGTTCTTTCAGGTGAAGTAGCTGGTCGAGATACGCGCTGGACCAAGCAGTTCCAGCAGGAAGTGCAGCGGACTGAAGTCAAGCTCACTGCGATCCTCGAGGAACAGCGTATGACGCTGGAAGAGGTTGCGCAGTTCGAGGTCGGACTTGTTCTTGAGCTTAATGCTACGCCGAAAACTGCCGTTCAGCTCGAATGTAATAGTCAGCCATTGTTTAACTGTCGCCTTGGGCAAGTTGCAGGTTCTTACACTGTGCGCGTTGAAGAGTTGATCGAGCAGGAAGGGGAACTTCTCGATGATATCTTATCTAATTGATGGATTTTTACTTTTTGCTCTTTTGATCACCACTTGGCGTGTCGTTGTGATGTACCGACAGCTGAAAAGACTTTCGAGTTATCACGAAGAGTATCAGCGGATTTTTGATCAGACCTCAGAGGCGATGGATAACATCGGTCTGTCTTTGCAGGAAATCCGCGTTCGTGGAGAAGAGATCCTAAGCAATCTCGGTCAGCGTATCGACGAGGCGCGCGAGGCGACCGTCGATATCTCGGGTGTGATCCTTCAGGCGCAAACTGAAATGAAGGCGCTTCAGGAGCACATTGAGTGGCTGAGCAAGAAGAGTGACGAAGTCGGTATCAGTATGGATGATGCACCACCGCGTCCAGGTGGAGACAGAGGGCGTAGGTCTGGTCGCACTGCAAAGCCAGCTGCCACGCGCGCTAAGCAGAAGCAAAAGCCGGTTTCAAGCGCGTCCTCAAATGCGGCAGCTCTGCTTCTTGCTGGTGGGTTAGGTAAGCCTGCAGCGGAAGAGAAGGCTGAAAATACTGCGGTGTCGGCAATTGATAATCAGAACGTCAGAGTAAGAAAAGTTTCTTTCGGCCAGAGCGCCACATTCCGATCTGTAAATGTAAAGGACGACGAAAGTCTGAGAAGGAGAATGATCCGCAATGAGCAGCTCAAATGAAATGAGTGATGAAGCCCTCGCACTGCAGTGGGAAGCAGCTGCTTCTGAGGCCGAGATGGACATGGATATGGCAGCTCCGGCTGCATCAGCCCAGCCTGCGGCATCTGCGCCAGAGAAGGGCGTCAGCGATGAAAACGTTGATCGTAACCTAGATGCAGTTCTCGGTATTCCAGTCGATATGCAGGTGGTTCTCGGCTCTGCGACCATGCCAGTGGCTAGTTTGCTGAAGCTGGGTCGTGGTGCGGTAATCCCGCTTGATCACCGTGTTGGTGAACCGGTCGATATCGTCGTGAATGGTCGTACCGTGGCGCGTGGCGAGATCGTAGTTGTTGAAGATGACAACTCCCGATTTGGTGTATCGCTGACCGAGATCGTAGGTGCAAAAGGCAACTACGCCTAATCTCACCTGAGCTGTGCTTGATTTATATGTGTATCCGAGGCGCGTAGAGAATGAACAGTGTTGTTCCAGCTGAAATGGGAAGCGTCATTTCCAAAAAGAATGGCCATCAGAAAGCAGCAGCTTTGCTGTTGGCTATGGGAAGTGACAAGGCAACTCGTGTTCTGAAGCATTTCGATAATGATGAAATGCGGATGATCATCCGGGCTGCAGCTGATCTGGGCACAGTTCCTGCCAGCGAACTCGATGAGTTGATTGAAGAATTCATTGAGTTGTTCTCAGGCGGGGTCAACCTGTTCGGCACAGCAGAGGGTGCGGAAAGCCTTCTGAAAGGCATTTTGCCAGAAGACCAGGTCGCAGAAATTATGTCGGACGTTATGGGGTATTCCAAGCGTTCGATTTGGGACAAAGTCTCACAAATCTCGGAACATGTTCTTTCTACTTATCTTCAGAAAGAGCATCCACAAACGGCAGCAGTTATTCTGTCAAAAATCTCTGCCAGCGGCGCAGCGCGTGTGATTTCCCAGATCCCACGCAGAAAGCGTAATCAGATCGTTCGTCGTATGTTGACACTGAAGCCAATCGTGGAAGATGTCATGGAGGAGGTGCAGAAGACGCTGCACGAGGACTTCATGGTGAACTTCGCGAGAACCGTGGGTACAGATGCTCACGTTCGTATGGCTGACATCCTCAATAAGATGGAGCGTGACGATCTTGAAGATACATTGGGCAATCTGCGAGAGGCTCTGCCAAAATCCGCAGAACAGCTCGATGCACTGCTCTTCACCTTCGACGATATCCAAAATCTGGATCTGCGTACCAGAACTGCCATCTTTGATGATGTTACCAGTGAAGTTATCACGGCAGCTCTTAAAGGCACCAATCCGGAGTTCCGTCAGGCTATCCTTGCAAGTATGGCCTCCCGTGCACGCCGTATCGTTGAGAACGATCTGGCTTCCGGTGAGCCTATGACACAGCGCGAAGTTATGGACGCGCGTAGAGCGATCACCGACCTTGCTCTGGAAAAAGCCAATGCGGGTGAGATCGATCTTGAGATCGGACGTGGAGAGGAAGTCTACGTCTAAAGCTTCGGCATGACTTTTTAAGTTTGTCAGACCACCTTGAGATGCGGCAGGTTTCATGTCTGAAGATCAGGATCCCGATAGCAAGACCCAGGAACCCACGGAGAAAAAGGTCCGTGATGCCTTGGAGAAAGGTAATATCCCTGTCTCCAAGGAAGCCTCTGTCCTTGCTTCCATGTTGGGTCTTCTGCTGATCCTATCCTTCATTGCTGTCGATAAAGCGCAAGGGCTTGTTCAGTTTCTGAAGTGGTTTCTCGATAACCCTGGTGAGATCAGTTTTGTCAGCGCGGCGGAGCCTCTTCAATTGATGTCTGCTGTGGCGTTTGAATTGGTCTGGTTTCTTGGTCCAATTGTGGCCCTTCTAATTTTCTTTGGCTTGGCTTCATCTTTTATGCAGAACACGCCACGACTTGTGCTTGATCGTATTGAGCCGAAGCTAAGCAAAATCTCTTTGAAGAAGGGATTTGGCAGGCTCTTCAGCGTCAATGGCGCTATGGAGTTCGTGAAGTCTCTCTTTAAGCTGGTGACAGTCATCGTTGTTGCTGCATTGGTATTGAAATCGCAGCAAGCAGTCGCGCTAACGTCCATGTACAGTGACCCAACTCAACTGCCACAGCTTATTTTGTCTGTGGCGATGACGTTGCTCTCCGGTATCTGTGTAGCCACCATTTTCCTGGTTGGCTTCGATTTGGTTCTCGCTCGCTTCCAGTGGCGTAAGAACCTGCGTATGTCGCATCAGGAGCTCAAGGATGAATTTAAGCAGGCGGAAGGTGATCCGCTGATCAAAGCTCGCTTGCGTTCTCTGGCACGTGACAGAGCGCGTAAGCGTATGATGTCATCCGTGCAGGATGCGACAGTCGTTGTTGCGAACCCGACCCATTTTGCCGTTGCGCTGTATTACGAGCGTGATGGTGACCAGGCTCCGCGGGTCGTTGCAAAAGGGCAGGATATTATCGCCCTGAAAATCAAGGAGCTTGCCTATATTCATGATGTTCCGGTTGTTGAGGATCGACAATTGGCACGTTCACTGTATGCCGCCGTAGAGATAGATCAGAGTATTCCAGAAGAATATTATCGCGCGGTAGCAGAAATTATTTCATATGTTTATTTAAAGCGCTAAACACTTAGGTGAAGCGCATTTTCGCCTTGCGAGGGTAATTTTGTCGATTAAGACCACTTTGAAGAATGATGACTTGCCAGCAAAGTCTGAAGATGTCCTGCGGGAAGCCTTAATTGCAAACGCGATGAAGCCGATCGCCGCCGAGCTGCGACTTTGTGATTTGTCGTCACTTGCTCGTCATATCCTTTCCAATGAATCTGCAAATCTCACTGATTTGCTGGAGTCCTCAACTGAGCTTTATTTCAAGCCAGAAACATTGATGTATGCGGGGACCTCCTCGATTGATTTGAACTGGAACGGGGACGTGACGGTTTGTCTGCATATGAAGTTCACCAATGAGGGTGTGAGCGTTATGTTCCACCTGTTCTTGTTGGCATTAAATTCAGCTGTCGATGTGAAATTTATCGCCTTTGATCAGCCTTCCGATGATCCGCAGGAGAACACAAAACGGCTGGAAACTGCGCTTTCAAATGCGCGCTTAAACTCCTAAATATAATTTTTACATTTCATTAAGTTAAAATTTTAAGATAAAAAGATAATACTTGACTAACTAAGTATATCTTTTTCGCTTTTCTCGGAAATATTGATTCCACCAGCTACGGACAAGATTGCACTGCTATCCACTTTGAGTAGTTTTTGTAGTGGAGTGGAATTTTTGGAGCCCGTATATCTTTTTAGTTTGGTCTCGCGGCAAAATTCTTGGCTGTCAGTTCGTCAGTCAACAATTTCCGAAAATATCGCGAACGTTGATACTCCTGGTTTTGCGAGTAGGGATGTCGAGCCTTTTAAGGACGTCCTGGGCAAAACCAGTATGCAGATGGCTGCAACGCAAGCCGGTCATATTAGCGAAGATGGAACGAACTCTCGTCGTGTTCGCGTGAATGATGGTGAAGCGTGGCAGGTCACCGTTTCCGATAACTCCGTTTCCCTTGAGCAAGAGCTGATTAAGTCAGGTGAGGTCGCTAGGCAGCACTCGCTTAACACCCAATTGGTTGGGTCCTTCTACGGTTTGATGAAGTCCAGCTTAGGGAGATAAGTTTTATGATTGATCCACTTGTAGCGTCTCTGAAAATTTCCTCCTCGGGTTTGAGGGTTCAGTCGCAACGTATGCGCATTGTTTCTGAGAACTTGGCGAACGTTCAGTCGACTGGCGATACGCCTGGTGCAAACCCATACCAGCGCAAGACCATCACTTTTAAAAGTGAAGTAGATCGTGCGCTTGGAGCTAATCTTGTTGCTGTAAAAAATATCGGCTCAGACAAAGGTGATTACCGTGTTGAGTTTGATCCGTCGCATCCAGCTGCTGATGAAAACGGCAACGTAAAATATCCAAACGTTAATACTCTGATTGAGCTTGCAGACATGCGTGAAGCCTCCCGTTCTTATGAGGCCGGTCTGCAGATGATGGTGAAATCCAGAGAAATGATTACTCGTACAATTGATTTGCTGAGGAGTAGGTAATGGCGGATCTTTCGGCGTTGAGCACAGTATCTCGCGTATCGACGTTTACCAGTGGTGTAAATGACGTTTCTTCTACTGCTCGCACCCGTCAATACCTGGTTGGTGGTCCTCAGGACACTCAGGCGACACAAGGCGTTCAGGGTAGTTTTGCCGATACAATGGCGGAAGTGGTTCGTGAAACCGCAGGCGACCTGAAAACCGCTGAAGCAACTTCTGTTGCGGCAGTGCGGGGCGAAGTTTCCGCTCAAAAAGTGGTTGAGGCCGTAATGAAGGCAGAGCTTTCCTTGAAGAGTGCAGTTGCTGTGCGTGACAAGGTTGTTGAGGCCTATCAAGAATTCTCTCGTATGAGCATCTGATTGTTTGAGAAAAGGTTTTACTCATGAAAGCTCTTGCTATTGCTGCGACGGGTATGTCTGCTCAGCAGAAAAACCTCGAAGTTATTTCCAATAACATCGCAAACATGAACACGACTGCATTTAAAGCATCCCGTGCAGAATTTTCTGATCTTCTTTATCAAATGGATCGTGCAGCTGGTGTTTCTAATCGCGGCGGCGCAGCTCCAGTTCCAGAAGGCATTCAGCAGGGCTTGGGTGTGAAGACTGCAGCTGTCCGTAAGTTGCATGCACAAGGTGCTCTACAGCAAACCAATAACGCTTTCGATCTTGCGATTGACGGTCAGGGTTGGTTTGAGATTACAGGTCCTGATGGAGAGGCGCTTTTCACTCGTGCAGGTGCTTTTAACGTGAATGGTGAGGGTGCTCTTGTCACGCTCGATGGTTACGAAGTCCAGCCTGGTATTACGGTTCCGATTGAAGCTGTTAAGGTGACTGTCAATGAAAGTGGCGAAGTTTTCGCAACTTACGCTGATGGTAATCCAGCAACAAATATTGGTCAGCTGAGCCTGACAAGTTTTGTGAATGATGCTGGTTTGAAAGCAATCGGCGGCAATCTGTTCCGTGAAACTGAAGCCTCTGGTGCGCCAAATACCGGCATCGCAGGTGAGGGGCCTCTTGGCGTAATCCGTCAGGGTTACCTTGAAGGTGCAAACGTTGATCCGGTGAAGGAGATCACCAGCCTGATCAGCGCACAGCGCGGCTATGAGATGAACTCCAAAGTTATTCAGGCTGCCGATGATATGGCTGGAACCGTATCCAAGGGCATTCGCTAGGGCCTGAGCATGATTGCCTCAAAGCGCCTCCCTAAACTGGCATTGCTATTATGCTGCGTGCCGCTGCTAGTTACAGCGGCATCAGCAGCAAGTCGGCGCGAAGTTGTAAAGCTTCCAGTGCCGGCCATGATGATCTACCCGGGCGATAAGATCGAAGAAGGAATGCTTCGTGAGCACGGGTTCTTCAAAAAGTCTGTTGCGCAGCTTTCGATTGTCAATCGGATACAAGACGTAGTTGGTCTGGAGGCGCGACGTACTCTTTTCCCTGGAAAGCCTATCCCAAAAAACGCAGTTCAGGATCCGGTTGTTGTGAAACGCGGTTCTTCAGTTCTGCTTGTGTTTAAGGAAGAGGGGCTAGAGATTCGCGCCATTGTTGAGGCGCAGGAATCCGGGGCAATTGGTGCAAACATCAGGGCACGTAACCCTGATACTGGTTTAAGTGTTTTGGGCAAAGTGCAGGAAGACGGATCTTTGCTGGCTGAAGGAGAATAAAATCGTGCGTTCTGTGAGCCGTTCTCTGGGGGCAATGTACCTTGCTTTTCTTGCATTGTTTTTGTCATTTGATAGCGCATCTGCGCTCGTTCGTATCAAGGATATAGCTGACCTGCGCGGCATGCGTTCAAATCAGCTTGTTGGCTATGGTATTGTGATCGGCCTGAACGGCTCTGGCGATACCATGCGTAACTCTCCTTTCACTGAGCAATCCCTGCAATCCATGTTGGAGCGTATGGGCGTGAATGTTCGTGAGGCGAACTTGAGTTCTCGAAATGTAGCAGCAGTTGTCGTAACAGCCGAGCTGCCACCATTCATCGGCAATGGTGCGCGGATCGACGTTTCTGTTGGTTCCTTGGGAGATGCGAAGTCGCTTCAAGGCGGCACATTGCTCGTGACACCTTTGATGGGTGCTGATGGAAATGTGTATGCCGTAGCACAAGGCTCCGTGTCAGTTTCCGGTTTTTCTGCTGAAGGTGATGCAGGTAGTCTGACGCAGGGCGTGCCGACTGCTGGTAACGTACCTAACGGTGCTCTCATTGAGAAGACGCTGCCTGACTATTTCTCTTCTATGCCGCAGTTGGTTCTGGAGCTTAAAAATCCAGACTTCAAAACTGCTGTACGCGTGACTGATGCAATCAATGCGTTTTCTCTGAACCGCTATGGCCTGAAGCTCGCAAGTGAGCTTGATTACAGATCTGTCCAGGTGCAACGCCCGGCTGGCATTAGTTCAGTGCGATTTATTTCTCAGATCGAAGGCCTGATGGTTCAGCCTGATACGCCCGCTCGTGTTGTTGTCGATGAACGTACAGGTACCGTTGTTATTGGTCAGAACGTCCGGATTTCAACAGTTGCAGTTACGCATGGCAATCTGACTGTTCGTGTTTCTGAGCGTCCGGAAGTCTCTCAGCCTAATCCGTTTGCTCAGCAGGGTGAAACCACTGTTGTACCGCGCACGGACATCGATATTCAGCAGGAAGATGGTCAGTTGCAGCTGATTGGTGGTACCGACTTGCAGACTTTGGTGCGTGGTTTGAATCGTATCGGTCTGAAGCCAAGTGGCATCATCGCAATTCTTCAGGCGATCAAGCAGGCAGGAGCTCTGCAGGCAACTCTCGTGGTCAAGTAAGACCGCACGGCAATTGGATAAGCCACGGGCAAGCTTGTGGCTTCAATGTACCGCTAAACCTATTGGAACTGAGTTGTAATGCCTCTCTTAAAGCTCTCTAAGAAGACGTTCTTTCCCCTTAAGTGTGCAGCGGTGTCTCTTGGTTTGTGCATGTCACTTGCCTCTGCAAGCGCTCAAACAGCTGAAGCTGAAACAGAAGATCTGAGCGCAGCAATTGAGCAAGCGAAGAACTACTGTGAAGCAATCGCTGATCAGGCAAAGGATGCTCGGATTGCATGGCAGATGCGGGCGCTCTTTGATGTTGAACATCAGATGAAAGCCAAAATCACTGAGCTTGATGCAAAAATAGCCGAGCTCCGCAGTTGGGTGCAGCGCCGGGATGAAATCCTGCAGAGAGCTGAAGGGCATGTCGTTGATATTTACGCAAACATGCGTCCTGACGCAGCTGCGCTGCAGCTGACGTCTCTGGATGATGAGACTGCTGTTTCTATTCTTCTTCAGATGAAAGCACGTAAGGCTAGTTCAGTTCTCGCTGAACTATCTTCTGAGCGTGCAGCTTACCTGACTGACATGATGGCAGAACTTACAGCTCGTAAAGCCGGCAAACTGAATATGGGAGTTTCACAGTGAAGCGCACCTTGGTATGCATTCTCGCCGCAATTACGCTCACTGGCTGTAATGCCATGAAGAACGTCGGCAAGGAGCCGCATCTGACCCCGTTAGGGCAGGGGCTCCAGCCAAGTGTTGCAAGCCTTCCGGCAACTCCTGCAAAGAGCAGTGGACGTAGCAATCGAGCGTACCACGGCCTCTGGGCTGATGGAGAACAAGACTTCTTCCGTGATCCGCGTGCAAAGCAGGTCGGCGACGTACTTACTGTTGCAATCAAGATTAAAGATAAAGCGAAGCTTGATAACTCAAGCGAACGCAAACGCGATTCATCGCGCTCAACTGGCCTGAAGGGAGCATTCTCCTGGGCCGGCGTGGATTCTGGCGAAGCGGATGCAAGCATCTCTGGCACTGGCGCCACCGCGAGCAAAGGTGAAGGTGCGATTGATCGTAGTGAAGAGATTGATCTTTCTATCGCTGCTGTTGTGACCAAAGTGCTTCGAAATGGAAATCTAATCATCTCTGGCCAGCAGGAAGTGCGGGTGAACTATGAAGTTCGCGTTCTCTCTGTTGCGGGTATCGTTCGTCCTGAAGATATTACAGGTCGCAATACCATTCAGTATGACAAGATCGCTGAAGCGCGCGTTTCTTATGGTGGCCGAGGTCGCATGACAGAGGTGCAGCAGCCGAGCGTTGGTCAGCAAGTTATTGATATCATTAGCCCGTTCTAAGGGAGGCTCCGATGGCTATAAAAGCTCAATTGCCAAAGCCGCAGTTGCCAACCTCTGAGAACTCTTGGGTGAGTGTCGCGATAGCTGCAGCAGTTGTTACTGTCGTTGCAGGTGCTGGTGGTATGGGGATCGGTTCAACGCTGGTTGATCAGGTTCACAGCAAGTATCTGGAAGAGCAGAAAGCCAACAGTGGTGCGCTGATCAATCCGGAATACACTGAAAGCAGTCAGATCGTTTCCCTGAAGCCGATCGTGACCAATTTGCTCTCTTCTTCCAAAAACTGGATCCGCATCGAAGCATCTGTTGTTCTTATGCAGCGTGGCATCGAGGAACAGGACCATTCGCTTCTTGTGAAACAGGTAGAGCAAGATCTGCTTCTCTACGCGCGTACGTTAGGTCCACGCCAGCTGGAAGGTACGCGTGGATTGCTGCGTCTGAGAGACGATCTCAACGAACGCGCTAAAATGCGGGGCGGAAAATTCGTGAAGGAACTCGTACTTGAATCCGTGGTGATTCAGTGATGCGTTATCTTGCGTTTTTTACGGGATTTTTGAGTTTATTTGCGTTGTTTTGGGTGGCTCCGGCATCCGCGCAAGAAATCAACCTGAGTGACCTGCTCCCAGCCGGGCAGGCGTCTGCAAGCGGTCGCATTATCCAATACGTCATGATCCTGACGGTGCTGTCTTTGGCGCCAGGTATCCTGATCATGGTAACAAGCTTTACACGTTTCGTGGTGGCGCTGTCTTTCTTGCGCTCTGGTATCGGTCTTCAAACGACACCAGCAAACATCATCCTCATCTCGCTGGCCTTGTTCATGACTTTCTACGTCATGGCACCAACGTTCGATGCCGCCTGGAAGAACGGCCTCCAGCCGCTCATTAAGGAGGAGATCTCCGAGGAAGTTGCCTACGAGGAAATGACGAAGCCTTTCCGGCGTTTCATGTTGGATAACGTCCGCGAGAAAGATCTCGTTCTTTTTGATGATTTGGCTGTCAGCGCATTCAACTATGAAAAAGATGCGCCAGTAGAAGAGTTGGACCTCCGTGTCCTCATTCCAGCCTTCATGATCTCCGAACTCCGTCGCGGTTTCGAGATAGGCTTCCTAATAGCTTTGCCCTTTGTTGTCATCGATATGATCGTAGCAACAATAACCATGTCCATGGGCATGATGATGCTCCCACCGACGGTGATCTCGCTCCCCTTCAAGGTGCTGTTCTTTGTCCTGATCGACGGATGGTACTTGCTAACTGGCGGACTGATAAGGTCGTTTACATAGCGTTAAGCATAAAAAGCCCCGATGAGGGGCTTTTTTCTTGCTTATATAAAAGAGTCAGTTTCGCGTAAGTTAAGTGAGTCATCGTTGGCTTCTGTTACAGGCTTTGATAATTCAAAGTGCATGATGCAATTCTGTAACCCCGGCAATTTGATCCGGAATGTCCCAATTCTTCTATTAAGGGACAAATATTATGTCTTCTCTTTTGACTAACTCCTCCGCAATGGTCGCTCTTCAGACACTGAAGGGTATCAACGGCAGCATGGCGGAAACTCAGAACCGTATCTCCACCGGTATGCGTGTGAGCGATGCGTCTGACAACGCAGCTTACTGGTCTATCGCAACAACCATGAAATCAGACAACAAAGCCCTGAGTGCTGTTCAGGATGCTCTGGGTCTGGGTGCAGCGACTGTAGATGTTGCCTTCACTGCAATGGATAAAGCCGTTGAAGTTGTTGACGACATCAAGGCGAAGCTGACCACTGCAAAAGATGGTACTGTTGATAAAGACAAGGTTCAGGCTGACATCAAGCAGCTTCAGGAGCAGTTGCAGACCATCGCTTCTTCTGCAAACTTCTCTGGTGAAAACTGGCTGCAGCAGAACAAGTCCACTGACAACCTCAACAAAGAGATTGTTGGCTCCTTTACGCGTACTTCTGATGGCCAGGTAGAGATTCAGAACATTGATGTAGATACAAGTTCTATTGTTCTGGTTGATACCAATGCTGATGCGGCTGCGAACAGCGGTATCCTCTCTCAGCAGTTCGGCTTGATGGTGATAATGTTGATCTCGCCCACCTTGTGGCGGCTAACATTCAAGTTACGGGGTCTCTTGCCGGCGGTGATCTGGTAGTCAACTTCTTTGATGGACCAATCGCAACGGGCAATCAATACTCAGGGCTGGAAGCGGAAGCGCTTCAGGCGATGGTTGCAGATCACTACAAAGGTGACACTACTACTACAGTCGATGCTGCAGCGATTGAGGCGCTTTTTGCTGGTGATTTGAGTGCTGCTGCTACCGACCTTAGTGCAAAAGTAGATACGCTGGCTGAAAGCAATATTCTCACTTTTGATGTTGGCGGTCTGACCGACTCTATTGGTGATAAGGCTATTCTGAACTCAGTTTACGCATCTGTTGATGCTACACTTCAGACTATGACTGAAGCTGCAACCGATCTTGGCTCTGCTAAGGCACGTGTTGACATGCAGAAGCAGTTCGCAAGTGATCTGTCTGACGCGATTGACCGCGGTATTGGTCAGCTTGTTGATGCGGACATGAACGAAGAGTCTACTCGTCTGAAGGCGCTTCAGACTCAGCAGCAGCTCGGCATTCAGGCTCTGTCTATCGCAAACAACGCTTCTCAGAACATCCTCAGCTTGTTCCGTTAAGTCGGAAATCCCTGAGAACCCTGGAAGCTTTAAAGCCCCGGTTTGTCGCCGGGGCTTTTACTTTGTGAGTTTAATGACTTTTATGTCATATTTTACTTAAGTATTCAGCTTCGCGTAAGTTACGTGAGTCATCTTTGTTTCTGTTGCAGGCTTTGACCATTCAAAGTGCATGATGCAATTCTGCAACCCCGGCAATATGATCCGGAATGTCCCAATTCTTCTTTTTAAGGGACAAATATTATGTCTTCTCTTTTGACTAACTCCTCCGCAATGGTTGCTCTTCAGACACTGAAGGGTATCAACGGAAGCATGGCGGAAACGCAGAACCGTATCTCCACCGGTATGCGTGTGAGCGATGCGTCTGACAACGCAGCTTACTGGTCTATCGCAACAACCATGAAATCAGACAACAAAGCCCTGAGCGCTGTTCAGGATGCTCTGGGTCTGGGTGCTGCAACTGTTGACGTTGCCTTCACTGCAATGGATAAAGCCGTTGAAGTTGTTGACGACATCAAGGCGAAGCTGACCACTGCAAAAGATGGTACTGTTGATAAAGACAAGGTTCAGGCTGACATCAAACAGCTTCAGGAGCAGTTGCAGACCATCGCTTCTTCTGCAAACTTCTCTGGTGAAAACTGGCTGCAGCAGAACAAGTCCACTGACAACCTCAACAAAGAGATTGTTGGCTCCTTTACGCGTACTTCTGATGGCCAGGTCGAGATTCAGAACATTGATGTAGATACAAGTTCTATTGTTCTGGTTGATACCAACGCTGATGCCGCCGCTAACAGCGGTATCCTCTCTCAGCAGTTCGGTGATATTGATGGTAACAATGTTGATCCTGCGCACTTTGTAGCAGGTAACATCACTGTTACTGGTTCCACTGCAGGTGGTGATTTAGCTATCCAGTTTACAGATGGTACTACAGCTTATGAAGGTCTTGAGATTAATGAGATAGAAGCATTGGTCAAGGCTCATGCTGAATCTACAGGAACAGATCCTGCGGATGGAGCTGCAGTTGTGGCCTTGATTACGGGTACCGGTGCTCTGGCGGCAGATGCTGCTGCGATTGAGACCAAGTACACTGAGCTTGCAGAGGATAGCATCCTTACCTTTGATGTAGGTGGTTTGACAGACTCTGTTGCAGACAAGGCTATCCTCAACGCTATCTACGAGCGCGTTGATGCTACACTTCAGACTATGACTGAAGCTGCAACCGATCTTGGTTCTGCTAAGGCACGTGTTGACATGCAGAAGCAGTTTGCAAGTGATCTGTCTGACGCGATTGACCGTGGTATCGGTCAGCTTGTTGATGCAGACATGAACGAAGAGTCTACTCGTCTGAAAGCGCTTCAGACTCAGCAGCAGCTCGGTATTCAGGCTCTGTCCATCGCAAACAACGCTTCTCAGAACATCCTCAGCCTGTTCCGTTAAGTCGGAAAGCTCTGAGAACCTTAGAAGCTTTAAGGTCCCGGTTAGTCGCCGGGGCCTTTATTTTTATTTATGATAAAATTTTAGATAAAATTATAATAAGTCAGGTTAGCGCAAGTTCGACAAAATATACCAGTATTTGAGATAAGCTTTCTTAAGCTTTATCTCGTGTTGGGTAGATTTGTGTTAAGCGGTGCCGGATGTTGAGTAATCAGTTGAATATCCCCGGAGTAGGGGAGCGGGAAATCGAGCATCTGGATCTCTCTGAGCTTGCATCAGAAAAGAAGCTCGAAGGTTTGACATTTGCGCTTCGTGGCAATGAGCGTTTCTGGAGTTCTGTTGTTGCTCTTGCGCGCGATGTTCTCTTTGAACAAGAGGGGCAGCTGCGCCAGATTGATTGTGGAGCCAACACCATTGTTGCGATCAATGCAACCGCGGATCGTGTGAGTAAGCGTCTTAAGCAACAGAGTTGTGGTCTGTCGGTGAATGGCCTGCCGAGCATTCAGCGCATTTCGAATGCTGGTGTCTATCTCTAATCAACTTTGGTTTTTCAGCGAAAGCACCTTAGGTCGCTGAGAAACCGTGGATTTTCAATCAATGTAAATCCTGATCACGTTCGCGCAAGGTTGAAAAGCGAAGGTAGCGCCATTGATACACCTGCAGAGGTCGCAATGGCAGCTCGTGAAAACGCCGAAAAAATCTATAGTAATCTGGCAGAGTTAGGTGCAAAGCGCCTGATGGTGCTCGCATTTATTGGGTTATTTACGTTTGTTGCGATTGGCGCAGCAGCATATCTCTTGTCCCGTCCAGAGCAGGAAGTGCTCTACGCAAACCTTGAACGGGATGATGTTACTCAAATCGGTATGGCGCTTCAGGCCAGTGGTATCCCATTTGATGTAAGTGCGGATGGCTCAGCTATTTCTGTTGGTGTTGGCGCAACGGCCCGAGCTCGTATGTTGCTGGCAGAAAAAGGCCTGCCGCGCGGGTCCGGCGCAGGTTATGAGCTCTTTGATGAGATGGGCTCCCTGGGTCTGACATCTTTCATGCAGAGTGTAACTAAGATCCGCGCCCTTGAGGGTGAGGTGGCGCGTTCCGTTCAAAGTATGCAGGGCGTGAAAGCTGCGCGCGTGCATCTGGTGCTTCCTGAGAAGGCAACGTTCCGCCGTGAAAATCAGAAGCCAACGGCATCTGTCCTTATTCGTACCGAAGGTATTCAGACCAACTCCATCGCGCAGTCCATTCGCTATCTGGTTGCAGCAGCCGTTCCAGGTCTGACTGCAGAAGCTGTAACGGTTCTTGATACCGAAGGTCAGCTGCTTGCGGCAGGTGAAGATGCGCAGAGCGCGTCGACGGGCCGAAAGGCAATGTTGGAATCTGATCTGGCGTCGCGTAAGGAAAACGCGATCCGCCAGGCTTTGGCGCCTTACCTCGGTGTCAATAACTTCGAAGTCAGCGTCTCCGCGTCCGTGAATACAGACAATCAGCGTGTTTCTGAGACCTCTTACGATCCGGAAACCCGTGTTGAGCGGTCCTTCCGGGTTGTTCGTGAAAACGCAACCTCGCAAAATGCGAGCCTTGAAAATCCAACAACTGTTGAACAGAATTTGCCTGAAGAGGCTGTGTCTTCTCAGTCTGGTGAGCGCTCTTCTGAAGAGAATGAGCGCCGCGAAGAGTTGACCAATTATGAGATTTCTTCTCGTACCGTAGAAACCATCTTTGATGACTACCGCATCGAGCGCATGAGTATTGCGGTTCTTGTTAATCGTGATCGCCTTGTTGAAGAAATGTCTCGTCGTGTTGAAGGTCAGAAGGGTGATGCTGTTGTTGAAGGTGAAGCTGCTGACCTGACAGCTAAGGTTGAAGAGATCGAAGAAATCATCGCGACAGCAGCCGGTGTTGACACAGCGCGTGGCGATAAGGTCTCTGTTTCTGCCGTAAACTTTGTTCTTGCCGGTCAGCAGTTGGCGGCTATCCCAGAGCGCACCTGGCAGGATGTGCTGATGCGCAACATGGGCTCTGTCGTGAATGCCGGCGCCATCCTCATTGTAACGCTCATGATCATCTGGTTCGGCCTGCGTCCAGCTGTTGCTTTCCTTATTCCGAAAACAGAGGTCGTCGAAGAAGGGGTGCCGGTTGGCGCGAATTCCAACAGTGCTGCAGTGCGTGATGGTGAGATCGAAGGCGAAGATGGTCAGCTGCCAGACTACTCAAATGGAGAGGGTCTGGGTGGTGAAAGTGTAGACGCTACTGTCGTGAACCGCGATAATCTCCGCAAGCTGGAACGCGCTGTTGAAATGGATGACATGCAGGCAGCAATCATTCTGAAGCAGTGGATGTATGATCAGGAGCGTGCCGTATGACGCGCGGCATCAATGATTTCCTAGCTGATTTTACCACGGATACGGGCGTTACCACTAAAGACCTGCAGGATATGCAGGAAGTGATTTCCATGTTGCCCAAGGGTTACGGAGAAGGCGGTGACTGGGTCAATCGCGTATTTGAAGCCTACGAAAACGGCTTTTCAGAAGGCGAAGAGGCTGCAAAATCTGGTGCCGAAGAGCGCATCAAGAAAATGAAAGAAGATCTGGAAGTCGAGCTTGCTGCACGCGAAACGGCTTTTAAGGAGGGGGAAGGTGAGAAGCTTAAGCTGGCTTTTCAGGAATCCCTCGTAGAAATTGAAGATCGTCTTTCAAAAACGGTCTCTGAAATTCTTGTGCCTTTTATCGAAGAGAGTGCGCGCAATCGTGCGGTAGCGTCACTCGTGCAAGTGCTGCGTCGTCAGCTTTCCGAGACCCCGGAGATTCTGATCAATGTGTCAGGGCCGGAACACCTTTTTGATTTGTTCAATAAGAAGACTGGTGAACTTTCAAACACCATTAAATTTTCTGAAAACTCCAGCACTGATCTTGAGGTGAAGGTGTCAGATATGACTCTTTCAACCGGTTTGACGGAATGGTGCGAGGAGCTTCGTAATACGCTGGGAGAGTAGTAGCCATGGCGTTGGAACCACAAGAACTGATTATCGTTCGCAGGCGTAACAGCGACATGATCACCACACCTAAATCAGGTGTTTGGAAGATTGCATACGCTGACTTTGCAACAGCAATGATGGCCTTCTTTCTTCTCATGTGGTTGGTCAATGCATCCGACGAGGCCTCTCAGCGCGGTATTGCAAGCTACTTCAATCCGATCAAACTGGTAGATTCAACAGCGAGCCCCAAAGGCATTCGTGATCCGGAGGAAACACCTTCACCCAATGACAGCGATGAAGGTGTCGATAATGGAAAGCCAATCGGTGCTGGTGGTACTGAGAAAAAAGGTCCGACCTCCGGTGGTGGCTATGACAAGCCCGAGCCAATCTCAGATCGAGACACAGGCGAGAATTCAACATTTGCCGGTGCCAATGCTGACGACGGTGGCGTAAAAGCAACCAGCGTGTCCAATCGGGATTATGAGCGTGAAGCACGCTACACTGAAGCACAGCTCTTCGATAATCCATATGCCATTCTTGCAGCGCTTGCTGCTGAAGCGGAAGCAACTGTCGAGACTGATGGGTCCCCAGGCACTGGCGGCATCGGTGCGTTGAAGATGGCGAAGACGCCAGTCCTCTTTGCTCTTCCTAATCGCGACCCTGATGGTCAGGGCCTTGCAGATGGTACAAGTTTCCGGGATCCGTTTGACCCGTCCGGCTGGCAGGAAGATGAGCTGCCAGGTAACGCTCCGCTGCTTGCGCAAATTCCTATTCTTCATGAGAAGGAAGAGGGTATTGCTTCGAATGAGCTGACAGCTGAGCAGATTAAAGTTCTTGAAGAAGCTTCTGAGCTGGCTCGTGGTGGTAAGGTCCTGCCGGCAGTCGCAGGTGAAGCGTCTGCTGAGAACTCTGTTATCGTAATCGGTGATGCTCCTGACGGCGAAGGTGAAAAGTTGGCAGAAGGAGAAATTCTGAAGCAACTGGCTCAAACCCAGGCTGATGAAGCGGGTGAAGATGCCGTGATGACACGCCTTGTTTTCGCTGAGGTGAAAAAAGGTGAAGCTGCGGAGAAGGTTGATGAAAAAGACGTTCCAGAGCTGGTTGAAGAAACCGAAGAAACGCTGAAGATTGAGATTGTCGAGGCAGAACCAACTCCGGCAGAGCCTGTATCCGAACCAATAGAAGTTGCTCAGACAGGTCCTGAAACTCTCCCAATGGTCCCTGCAGCCAAACCAACTGAAGCAGCTCAGGGAGCGGAGTCTGGTGATGATGAAGACGATGAAGGTGATAAACAGCTCGTCTCTATCGCAAACTCCGTCGGGGCTGCACTGGATGGCCTTAAAACTGGCGCAAGCATTGAGTTCACGCATTCCCGTGATGGCGTACTGATCCGTATTATGGACAATGACGACTTCGGAATGTTCGCAGTTGGATCTTCAGAGCCGCATCCGGATGTTGTGAAAGCAATGGAGAAGATCGCCAAGGTTCTGGAAGAAGAGAACGGTGAGATCGTCATTCGCGGACACACGGATGCACGTCCATTTAAGTCCAAACGCAATGACAACTGGCGTTTGTCGACTGCTCGTGCACACATGGCTTACTTCATGCTTGTCCGGGGCGGGCTGGATGAAAATCGTATCGTTGGCATTGAAGGATACGCTGATCGCCGTTTGAAGGATGTTGAAGAGCCATACGCACCACAAAACCGTCGCATTGAAATCATGCTGATGAAAGGGCAGGCCTGATGTCAGTGAGAACTGCAAGATGTACTGGTACTTCTCTCCTGAAATCAGCTTTGCTCTCTGCTGGCCTGCTTGTGGCTGCTGCCCCTCTCGCAATGGCACCGCAGCCTGCATCGGCTCAGATGATTTCAACGGCTGACCCGGATCTGATGGTTCTGGAACTGCAGATCCTCCAGGATGAGATCATCAAGGGTAACCTTGAAGCGTACAACCTCCTGCAGCCATCACTTATCGTCATCGGTCGTCGTTTCCTTCGGCTGGATCGTGAGTTGTGGAAACAGGAGAAAAACTCCCGCGCTGCAATCTCATTCATGCTCAGTGGTGGTTCTGGATCTGTCTTTCAGGAGCTTGCAGTTCAGGGCGTTGTGTTCAATGCGGATCCAAATCTGTTTGCAGGCGCGATGGCCTACTCACAGGGCAACCGCCAGATGGCGCTGAACCTGCTGCTGAAGGTCGACCCGCTCACGCTTCCGGTCGCTGTTGCAGGACAGGTGGCGCTGGCGCAAGCAATTCTGATCTCTAACAACGATCCAGCTGGAGCGCAGCGCTATTTTGATCTCGCGCGCCTCATGATGCCAGGAACACTGGTTGAGGAGAGTGCGCTTCGTAGGCAAGCGCCAATGGTCGCTGAGCTAGGAGATACTCAAAAGTTCGAGCGCTTGTCTCGCCGTTATCTCTTTCAGTACAGCACCTCCGTATTCGCATCTGAGTTTCGCGACACTGTCGCCGATGTCATCAGCGGATCAGAGTACTTGAAAAAAGAAGACGAATGGGATCGCGTTTTCCAGTTGGTCTCCGAATTCGATGCAGAGTCTCAGAACATTCTCCTGCTTCGTTTGGCAAAAGCGGCCTTGATCAGCGGCAACACTGCGTTTGCGGTCAAAGGCAGCGAAGCCTTTCTGGAACATGGCTCAGATAACGCTGAACAGATTAGTGAAGCTAGGCTCTATCTGTCTGCAGCAAAAGCTTCTGGCGAAGATTGGGAAGAGGCGATCACAGGTCTGGTTGATGTGAAATCGACAGATCTAAGCCCCGAAAATCAACTGCTTCAGATCAGCGCTATTGCAATGGCAAACACCATTCGGGAGTGGCCACAGCCGGAAACGCCGGATGCTTCCGAATATGTTCCTTATGTCCCCAAAGTTGCTGAAGAGCAAGCTTCACAATGTAGATGTTCTGAATCCTTTCGAAGATGCACTGAATGATGCCGATGAGGCACTGAAAGAGGCCGAGTTTTGATGAATACCACTCTTCCAAACATTGATCGTAGTGCACCCGTGAAAGACGCAGCAGATGCGCGTAAAGAAGCAGCCCGCAACGATAATGATAACGGCAAGGATCGTTTTGATAAGGTCATCGATAAGGTTCGTGATGACCGGAAAGTTCCTGAGCGCAGTAATCCTGCTGATGAACGGAAAGCAAGCGCGGCTGACGAGAAAAACGCATCAACTGGATCTGAAGAGACCGAAGCCTCAGATGCGCTGAAGGAACTGATCAAGAAAGCGAGTTCAGGCATTTCTGATCAGAGCACATCAGAAGTGCCGAAGGCCACGAAAGAATTGAATGTAGTTGGCAAAGTAGCTGCTGAGAATGAAGCTGGAGAAAATCTGCCGGATCCAACTAAGGAGTTGCAGCTAAGCAGCTTGTGGCAAATGCAATCATGACTGCTGAGCAAAAAGCCGGCCTGCAGATGAGTGCGGTCACAGGTCTTGTGAATGCTACGGATTCGACCTCTGCAGATAAAACAAGCGCGATGGCACAGGTGTTGAACGCACTGGGGACACGCGATCAAAAAGCTTTAAATGGCGATGTTCAAACCGCAACGTCTAAGTCAGACGCTGAGACTGTTAAGCAGGGTGCAGCGGCCAATAGCGATATCAAGTCAGGCATACCCTCTGCAAAGTTGGAGAGCAGTGGTGCGATCAACTTGCCAAAGAATGATGGCCTCACAGTCGGTAACAAGCAAACACCTGCTGATTTTCTTTTGAAGCAGGGAACGGCTCAGCCTGAGGCCTCTGCGAACCAGAACGCTGGTAAGACTGCTGGTGGTGAAGTTAAGGTTGTGAGTGTTGAGACGCATCTGCCACCAGCTGATATGGGGCGTCCCGCACATCAGGTCGCAAGTGTACTGACAAAGCAGCTGCCAGCTGCCGCATCAGCGGCCAAAGCGGCTCAGGAAGTCCTGGCACAAACCACTGAGGCACAGGCTGCAAAGCCAATGAAGGCGCTCGAAATTCAACTGCGCCCGGATAATCTTGGTGTCGTCCGCGCGAACATTCAGATGCGCGGTGGCGAGCTGGAAATTTCCCTTATCACCAGCACTCAGGAAGCTGCTGATATGTTGAAAGGGGATCGTCAGGCTTTGGCACGTGTGCTTCAGGATGCCGGATATCGCACTGAAACACAGAACATCACCGTCAATTTCAAAGACGAGATGTCTGACCAGATGCGTCAGCCAGGTCAAAACCAGGAGCGTTTTGGCCGAGGCAACAACAGTGACAATGAAGCAGGCGAGGGCGGTTCTCAGCAAAACTGGGATGAGCAACCTCAGGCAGAGTTTGCCGGAACAGGGCAGAATGAAGCGAACACTCAAGATCTTCGCAGCGGCATCTATCTGTAGTCTCCTGGCAGTCTCTGCTCATGCAAGCGGCAAGAAGACTGCCATTCGGCTCTGTGAACGTCAGATGCAACAGGCGGCTCAAAAATATGATGTGCCGCTTGGTATCCTGTACGCGGTTGGTCTGACTGAGACTGGCCGCAAAAATTCCCTGCATCCTTATGCCCTTAACATCGCGGGGAAAGCCTATTTTGCTGATAGTGCAACTGAAGCGCTTGCAGCAATCAAGAGATCCCGCAATCGTGGCGTAAAGCTGATTGATGTTGGCTGCATGCAGATCAACATTTATTATCACCTCGATAAGTTTCAGGATCTCAAGGCAATGCTGGATCCCAGCCAGAATGTGGGGTACGCGGCAAGGTTTCTTTCTGAGCTGAAACAGCGTGAAAAAAGCTGGACAATGGCGGTCGCCAGATACCATGCAGGGCCCAACAACAATCCCGCACAAAAACGCTATGTCTGCCGTGTTATCAAGAACATCGTCGCTTCAGGCTATGGCCGCTGGACGCCGAACTCATTAAAATTTTGTAAATAATTCAACGGGTTTCGGGTCAGGCTCAGACAAGATTAACAAGCTTTACTGCGATGAGTTAATTTTGCAATTGATGTAGCCAGGAGCAGACCATGGGCCTCTACGGAATTATGAATACTAGCGTGTCAGGTATGAACGCGCAGTCGAACAAACTCTCAACTGTCGCGGACAATATCTCCAACGCCAATACCGTAGGCTACAAACGCTACAAAACAGCATTCTCTTCCCTCGTCGGCTCTGGCGGTAGCTCAGGGCACGAGTCTGGCATCGTGAACACAACCGTTGTTCAGACCGTCCGCCAACAAGGTGCCTTCAACTTCACCTCCCGCGGTACAGACCTTGCTATCAACGGTAAGGGCTTCTTTCAGGTTCAGGATTCTCAGGGTAGCACATACTACACTCGAGCTGGTGATTTCGTTCTTGATAAGAATGGCCAGATGGTGAACTCTGGTGGGTATAAGCTACTATCTGCTGGTGGTGCTCCGGTTACAGTAGATCTTAATACCCCTGTCTGGCAGGCGAGCTCTGAGGGAGAGCTGGGTGTTAACTTGGCATCCAGTACGCCGGTAAGAGCCGGTACTGTCGGTCTGCCGTCAAATTTTGATTACAAGACTTCTGTAAGTGCATACGATCAGAATGGCAACGTAGTTAAAATTGATCTAGTTTACTCTAAGACTGGCCAGAATATGACTGGCACAACAGTTGATGACTCAACGTGGAAAGTTCAAGCATATAGTACAGCTACGCCGCCTGTAGAATTGGCGGATGTTGATTTGGTCTTTGATGGTTCAGGTAATCTAATGGGAGGGGCGACGCCGTCACCAACAGAGCTTGCATTTACTGTACCTAATGGTGAAACCCTGACTTTGGACTTGAGTAAAACCGTAACCGCTGGAGATAAGTTCAGCGTCAATAAGGTTGATATTGATGGTTACGGACCGTCTACTATTAAAAATATTCGTATTGAGTCCGACGGTCGTGTCTTCGGGGTGTATGAAGGTAGCGCGGAAAAGCTACTTGACCAAATTCAGATCGTGAATTTCTCCAATCCTGATGGTTTGCAAGCAAAAAGCGGCAACGTGTATGCCGCAACAGATGCCTCAGGTGATCCAGCAGTTGGCTTTCCGGGAGATAACGGTTTTGGAACGCTTTATTCTGGTGCGGTAGAGGGCTCAAACGTAGACCTTGCTGCTGAGTTGACCGAAATGGTTCAGGCGCAACGTACCTACAGCGCGAACACCAAAGTGTTTAACGCGAGTTCTGAGCTGCTCCAAGAGCTGAATAACCTTCGCTAGGGGCGCTTTAGTATGTCACTTACTTCCGCAATGCTTACGGCGCAGTCTTCCATCGCGGCACGCTCTGCTGAGATGGCGATTGCGTCGCGCAATGTCGCTAATGTCAATAATCCGAACTACACGCGCCAAGAGGCTGTTGTTCAAAATATTGTCAGTGACACTGGTTCTGTTGTCTATGTTTCTCACGCGTCGCGGATGGTCAATCAGGCAGCGTTTACTGCAACTTTGAAGAGTGGTAGCGCTGCGATTGCTTCTGGTTCCTATGCTAATATGTTGGACCAGTTGAATCCATCCGGGCAGGTTCCTTTTGGTACCAGTACAGCTTCTGCTATTGGTTCCCTGAGTGAAGCTCTTGTTGCATTCGGAAACGATCCATCAAATGAAGTGCTTGGCCAGTCAGTTGTAAATTCTGCTGAGGGCTTAGTCGATAGCCTTAAACAGTCCGCTGAAAATTTGGAGCGCACTCGTCTTGAAGCTGATGCTGCGATGGGAAGAGCTGTCGATAACATTAATAAGATTCTATCGGATCTTGAAAATGTGAATGGCAAAATTGTTACGGGCTCAAATGCCGGCGATGATGTAAACAGCCTTTTGGATCAGCGTGATGAGATGTTGAAAGTCCTCTCCGAAGAGATTGGGATTGAGGTGCTTTATCAGGCAGACAATGGTGTAGCTATCTACACTGATAGTGGCGTAACGCTTTTTGAGAAAACCGCGCGGGAAGTGTCATTTGATACTACGTTGTCGTTAGATTTTGAAGAAGTAGGCCAGAACATCCTTGTTGATGGTATCGCTGTTGCTGGTCCTGGAGCAACTCTACCTGTTTCAGGAGGTGCTATTGCTGGTTACTCTAAGATACGAGATGAAACCCTCGTGACGATGCAGAAGCAGCAGCAGGAAATTGGCAAGGCGCTTGTAAAAGCGTTTGAAGAGAGACGGCCAGACGGTACGGATCCTCGAGATGGGTTGTTTACTTTTAATGGTGGCGCGGAAACGATAAGTAATCTGAGCGTGCATGACAATGTGAAGGTTGCTGGTGGTTCACGTCTTATAAGAGACGGTGGAATTTCGACTGCAGCTCACAAGCATAACACTGACGACCATGCTGGTTTCTCAACACTCATTAAAAAGTATGAAGAGGCGCTAAAGGAGGAACGCACCTTTGCTGTTGAGGCAGGTGTAAACCCTAACTCCACTCTTCAGGATTTTGCTTCCAACACAGTAAGTTGGTTCAGTGCTGAGCGAAAGATGGCAACGGAAAGTTCAACGCTGGATGCTTCAGCATTTAAGTCTAATGCTCAGATGCTCTCCGATAAAACCGGCGTCAATATCGATACTGAGATGCAGCGCTTATTGACGATCGAGACAGCCTACTCAGCTTCTGCACGGTTGATGTCGACGGTTGATAACATGTTTAAGGAACTACTCGGAGCTGTAAGATAGTCATGGTTTATTCTGTTTCAACACTTTCAAGTTCGCTTCGTCTCACTGATTATCTTATTGATCATCGTGCTCGTTTAGATAAAGCAGTTATCGAGAATGCTTCTGAGAAGCACGCTGATATTGGCTTGGCTCTTGGCTCGCAGACCGGGTTAACTACGTCGTTCCGAACTGAGCACTCTCAACTTGTGAGCCAACTTGATACGAACCGTCAGTTAGTTACGCGCTTAGATGTAATGGAAACGGCCTTAGATAATGTCCATACAAATGGATCAGAATTCCGGTCCAATCTGATCGCTCTTAAGCAGAACTCTGAGTCTCTCAAAACAGCTTCGGGTCTTGCTCGAACAGAACTTGGGAAACTGACTAACGCGCTGAATTCCAACGTTGGCGGTGTTTATGTGTTCGGTGGAGTTAATACCGGAACATCACCTGTCCGGGATTTTGAGTATGAATCAGATCCGTTAGACCCAACAGATCCACTTGGGCCTGAAGAGGCGATCAAAGATGCATTTAACACGCACTTTAGCTTGACGATTGGTTTGGATACCGATGAAGCAGCTATTAAGGCTTTGTCCGCTGCAGATTGGGAAGGCTTCTTAGATAGTAGTGCTTTCAATAATGTTTTTGATGCTAACTGGACGCCAACGTGGTCCTCTGCGACTGATCCTGATAAGAAAATGACCGCCACGATTGGAAATGGCGTCACGACAGTTGGCTCAGGTTCTGCGAATGAAGAAGCTTTCAAGAGTATGGCAAAAGGCTATTCTATGATTGCTGTGTTCGGCGGTTTGGATATTCAGAAAGATGCTGAAGCTTTGATTGCTGACCGCGCGATTGATAACCTCAATCAGGCAACTGGTAAAGTTATCGATTTGGAAGCGAACACTGGCGCGATCAAGGCTAATGTTGAGCGAACCAACACAGATATCGAGGCCAAGAAAGATGTGCTTAATTTACGCATCAACGATCTGGAAAACGTTGATCCCAATCGTGCTGCGGTTGAGTTGAGCATGGCGCAGACGCAGCTTGAAACAACGTATGCGATCACAGCGAAAATCCAAAATCTCAATATTATGAAGTATTTGTAAGATCATAGGCTGACAAAATACTTTTGGGAGTACTGAATGTATCAGATGTCATATGCGGAAACGCTTGAGGATTCTGCTGAAGACAGAAGAGGTCAGGAGCGCGAGTTGTTTGCGCTCGTGATCGCGCAGCTGCATGCTGGAAAAGAACATGGCAGTCGATCAAATGAAGCGGCGCAAGCTTTAACTTCAGTCCATAGGTTATGGAGCATTTTGATCGATGATCTAGGACACCCGGAAAATGGTTTGCCAGCTGAACTTCGTGCCGATTTGATCTCCATTGGAATTTGGTGTGTGAAGCAAGCCGACTTGATCCGTACAGGTAGCTCTGACGATTTCCAAGGGCTTATTGAGATCAATGAACTTGTCCGTGATGGCCTGAGCTAATCAAGGAGATTTTTTATGCGTTTGCACCTTAAAGCAGGTGAGAAGGTTTTCATAAATGGGGCGGTTCTGTCGTTCGAACAGAAAACCTCGGTGAAGCTTTTAAATGACGCCAGTTTTCTTCTTGAGGCTTATGTTATGCAGCTTGAAGAGACTACGACACCTCTTCGACAGTTGTATTTCTTTATTCAGAGTGCGTTGATTGATCCAAAAACTGAGCTGGACAGTCTTCAGCGCGCTTTACTGTTACTGTCATCTATACGTAAAGCGGTAGAGAATGAAGAGATTTTGGCGGGTCTCGAAGTTGTTGAAACCAAAGTCAACAAACGCCGCTATTTTGACGCTCTTCGCACTTTGAAGAAGCTCTTCGCTGTTGAGATGGCTATTTGGTCTGATGAGCAGTCGAAAGATGAAAGCGAACAGTCTGAAAGCGTTGTTATGCCATTTGCTCGCGCAGTGGGCGAGAACTAAAGGAAATTGAGATGAGTGTTGACCCGGTAGGATCCGCTAATGGAGCTTCATCCAACGAGCCTGTTTTCAAGCCACAGGGCAGCGAACAGGCGTACTTGGACTATAATGCGTTTCTGATGCTCTTCATGGAATCTCTGAAGAGCCAGGACCCGACAGATCCGCTTGATACAGCTGAGTATATGGGCCAGCTGGCGCAGTTCTCTGCAGTGGAGCAGTCCACCAAGACCAATACCCACCTGACAGCGATGCTGCAACAGCATTCTATCAATCAGGCAAACAATCTGATTGGTGCAACTGTTGAAGTACCAAATGCAGACGGTACTGAGACCACAACCGGTGTGATCAAATCCGTTCAGATCTTGACAGATGGCTCAATTGCAACGCTGGAAGACGGTACTAAAGTCGCTCTCGTACCTGGTATCAATATTTCGCGTCCTGACGGTGTCCCTGCGACTGAAACAGAGACTGATACTGATACCGAGACAGATGCTTAAGGTGGAAGTGAGACCATCCGGCGATGAATGAGGCAGATGCACTCGATATTGTGCGAACAGCAATTTGGACTGTTATTACAGCGACAGGCCCCGCAGTTGCGGGCGCCATGTTCGTTGGTTTGATTATCGCCTTGTTTCAAGCTCTCACGCAAATTCAGGAAATGACACTCACGTTCATTCCGAAGATTGTCGTGATCTTTATTTTGATTGCTATGACCGGACCATTTATCGGTTCGCAGATCTTCTCTCTCACTGAGATGGTCTATGGTCGCATTGAGCACGGGTTCTGATCCCGGCTGTTTCAGCTTTTATTCTTCAAGCGAGGAGGGGATAGGTCAATCACGATCCCCTCCAGACCACCCTCACACAAGCTTCCTTCTTCAATGTTTCGGCCTAAGTAGCCGCAGTATGCTTATGCCGAATTGAAGGGTGCGAATGTCTCAGACCGTGACGGGGATTGCTGCTCCAAACAGCAAACGTGATATTGGATTTGCAGTCGGAATTATCTTCATTCTGTCTGTACTGTTTCTCCCCATGCCGACGTTCATGATCGACTTCGGCCTTGCAATTTCAGTCGCATTTTCTGTTCTCATTCTGATGGTGTCGTTGTGGATTCAGCGCCCGCTTGAGTTCTCCTCTTTCCCAACCATCCTTCTGATCGCAACCATGCTCCGGTTGGCGCTGAACATTGCGACAACCCGTGTCATTCTGGCGAATGGGCATGAAGGTCCACTGGCGGCTGGTTATGTGATTAACGGCTTCTCGCAGTTCGTCATGAGCGGCGATTTTGTGATTGGTCTGATTGTCTTTGCAATTCTCGTCACAGTGAACTTCCTCGTGATCACCAAAGGTGCGAGCCGTATCGCTGAGGTTGGTGCGCGCTTTACCCTGGATGGTATCCCGGGCAAGCAGATGGCGATTGATGCTGACCTCTCAGCAGGGATGATCGACGATAAGGAAGCGCAGCGCCGCCGTGCGGAACTGGAGGAGGAAAGCTCTTTCTTCGGTGCTATGGATGGTGCGTCCAAGTTCGTGCGCGGTGATGCGGTCGCTGGTCTCATCATCACCGTCGTGAACGTTCTGGGTGGTATCATCATTGGTGTGACCCGTTACGGTATGGATCTGGGGGAAGCTGCTGACGTCTTCACCAAGCTCTCCGTTGGTGATGGTCTTGTCTCGCAGATCCCGGCTCTGATCGTTTCACTTGCAGCAGGTCTGCTCGTTTCCAAAGGTGGGACCAGAGGCTCTGCAGAGCAGGCTGTTCTTGGTCAGCTCGCGGGTTATCCGCGGGCGCTTGCGGTTGCTGCTTTATTGCTCATGCTGCTGTCATTGCTGCCAGGCCTTCCATTCCTGCCGTTTGTTCTGCTCGGCGGCGCACTCGGCTTTGCGGCTTATATCATTCCGTTACGGGTGGAAGAGGCGAAAGCCGAGCAGGCGAAAGCTGAGCTGCAGAAAGTTGAGATGGAAAAGGAAGTTAAGAAGGAGTCCGTCAAGGACAGCCTTGAACTTGCTGAAATTGAAATGCGCCTTGGCAAACAGCTCACTGCCCGCCTTCTTGCAGCAAAGCCTGAGATCGGCAACCGCATCAACAAGATGCGTAAGAAGTTCGCTGAGCAATACGGCTTCGTAGTTCCGGAGATCAAGGTTACAGACAACCTCAATCTC
Source organism: Pseudovibrio denitrificans JCM 12308 (assembly GCF_001310815.1). Classification (GTDB taxonomy): domain Bacteria; phylum Pseudomonadota; class Alphaproteobacteria; order Rhizobiales; family Stappiaceae; genus Pseudovibrio; species Pseudovibrio denitrificans. The sequence continues at coordinate 31,965 of NZ_BAZK01000027.1, read as the reverse complement.
GAGCCCAAAAGTTACGAATTTCGCATCCACGGCACCATTGTCGCCTCTGAGAACATCAAGGTTGGCGAGCTGATGGTCATCGGTGGCAATCGTGAACTACCAGCGCTTCCGGGCACAGAAACACGTGAACCAGCATTCGGTATGCAGGCCATGTGGATCCCGACTGCGTTTGAACATGAAGTAAAGCGTCAGGGCTACACCACAGTCGATAACCTTTCCGTAGTGCTGACACACCTATCTGAGGTGATCAGAAACAACCTGTCTCAGCTGCTTTCCTATCGGGATATGCGTAAACTGCTGGATCGCCTCGATCCTGCGTATAACCGTCTGATTGATGATATTTGTCCGCAGCACATCTCCTACTCCGGCCTGCAGGCGGTGTTGAAACTGCTTTTGGCGGAACGTATCTCCATCCGAAATCTGGCGCTGATCATGGAAGCGATCGCTGAGATTGCACCTCATGCCCGCCGTCCGGAACAGATCGCAGATCACGTGCGTATCCGCATGGCAACGCAGATCTGTGGTGATATCGCAGGCGATGGCAGCCTGAAAGTTCTGCGCCTTGGCAACCGCTGGGATCTAGCATTCCATCAGGCACTGCGCCGCGATACCAATGGTGAAGTGATCGAGTTTGATATGGAGCCACAGCAGGTCGAGGAGTTCGCTCGCGACAGTGCTGAGGTTATCCGCGAGCACATTTCCTCGGGCCAGCGCTTTGCTGTGGTGGTTGCACCTGAAGCACGCCAGTACGTGCGCATGATCACTGAACGTATGTTCCCGGCTCTGCCAATTCTTTCTCATCTGGAAGTGGCGCGCGGCGTAGATATCGAGGCATTAGGATCAATTTCGTGACCCTAGAAAATGCTCCAGAGGCGATCCTGAGCGTCTTCGTGGTGTTCTGCCGCGTTGGAGCATGCCTCATGGCTATGCCGGGATTCTCGTCACCTCGAGTCATGGTGCAGGTGCGTCTGTTCATCGCCATCTCGGCAACTCTGGCAATCTCTCCACTCATTCTGGTGCTGGTGGAGCCAATCATTTCTGCAGCATCTCTGGATGAGCTGTTACGCATCATCTTTGTTGAACTGTTGATCGGCTTTCTGATCGCTGCATTTGGGCGCGCTTTCTTTGGTATGCTGCAAATGATGGCCGGGGCAGCCGCCAACGCGTCAAGCTTCAACCAACCAGCGCCGATCGTCGAAGAATTCCAGCAACTGCCTCCTATGGCGGGTCTGATCACTCTTACAGCCACGGCCATGCTGTTTATCACCGGTGCTCATGCCGATGTCTTCATCGGATTGGCGGAGAGCTACCAAGCCATCCCGGTGGGCGGAGACTTTGTTCCTTCCGCCGCAGTTGATCAGTTTTCAACCAAGCTCATGCAGGGATTACTGCTGGCGTTGCGCATCACCAGCCCGTTCCTGATCTATGGCATTGTCGTGAACTTGACCCTCGGTCTCACCAACAGGCTCATGCCGCAGATGCCTGTTTATTTTGTTGCGCTGCCTGTTGTTGTAATGGGTGGTCTCTTCGTTCTCTGGCAGATCATCACAGAACTACTACGCCTGTTCTATGCTGGTCTCGGAGACTGGTTGATTTTGCAGTAGCCCCATGGATAAAGCACGCGTCACACGCCTTCGTCGCATCATGAAGGTTCAGGAACAGAAAGAGCAAATGATCAAGTACGACATTGCTGTTCTGGATAATGAAATTCAGCGCTGCGATGAAGAAGAGGGTAAGTTGGTTAGTCACTGGGGGCAGCACGAAGGGGAACTTCGTGAGGTGATGAACCGCGCAATCTCGCGGCGGTTAGATGCAAACAACCGTAGCAAGTCACTCAAGCAAAAGCAAAAAAATGAGTTGCTCGAAAAGCTGCTGGACCAGAAGCGTCAAACCAATATGACTGAAAAACATCACGACAAGGCTCTGGTCTCTTATCATCGGACTGAAGAAAAGAAGCTGCTTCAGGAGATTGCAGAGCTGCACGCAGATACCAGTAAGGTCAGGTCCAGATAAGTCTCAGAAACTAGGGTCTTTTCGACTATACATGCCCTTCTTGTGACTAATGGGAGTGCTTATGGCCATTCAGCCTGTCAGCGACCTTGTTCTGGACGTTATTAATCAAGCGGATCCTACAGAAGTGAGAGCTGCCACCCGTGCGCTCAAAGCTCCCGCCGTTGTTTCAAAAGATCTTCCGGTGTCTGAACCGTCCTGGGCGTCCAGTAGTTTCTCCAGATTTATGGCAGAAGCTGAAAGCGCAAAGGCGAAAGGCAGGAGGGTGTTGAGCAACTCAACTCGATGGCCAATCGCTACTCCAAGAAGCTGGACAATGCTGATCTTGGCGAAAAGCTTGAAAGCGCAATCCTCCAAACCTTCGTGAAGTCCATGCTGCCGAAGGAAATGGAAACTGTTTACGGCGGTGGAACGGCTGGAACCATGTGGAAGGGCCTGATGCTGAGCAACTCGCCAACCAACTGGCCAAATCCGGATCTATCGGTCTGGCTGAGATGCTTCTGCCGGATACCATTCGTCCAACTCTCCCTAAAGAAGAGGCATAAATGTCTGAAGTGATCGACAGCGAACGCAACGAGCTGGTTCTGCATGAAGAAAAGCCGGTGGTTCAGGATGCCGAGCAATCAGAGGACAAGGATGCCTATATCCTGCCTGAGGATTACATCGCCCTGTCCAAAAGCATCGACCGTGTAGACAATCTGCTGAACGCAGAAAATGAAGCGCTGGTCGGCAAAGGGGACATCGATCTGGAAGAGAGCGCATACCTGAAAGGGCGCGCCATGCTCGATCTGGATATGGCTGGCAAAGCCGTAGGCCCGGAGAATCTGCCAAGCGAGATCGTTGTCCGTCTGCAGGATCTTCAGGAAAAGCTGTCAGTCAACATGAAGCTGCTGTCTACCCAGCTGAATGCTGTGAAAGAGGTCTCAGGCCTGCTTTCTCAGGTCATGAAGGATCACGATTCCGATGGCACTTATGAATCAATGGTTGGAAGCTGGTAAGAGCGTATGTTGAAAGTTCTCGTAACCGGAGTTTGGATTTGTCTTGTAACGGTTGTTGCAGCGTATTTCACTGCACTCTACAAGACCGATTTTGATCCGATGCTGCAAAAGAATGCGCATCTGGAAGGCTTGGATTATCAAAGCACCCCAACAATCAACGTGCCGGTGCTCGAAGACGGTAAGATCCACGGTTACATCGTAGCTCAGTTTGTTTTCACCGTTGATAGTGAACTGCTTGCCAAGCTCGCCGTTCCACCACATGCATTTATTGTCGATGAAGCCTTCCGCCTGATTTACAGCAAGGCAGACAAGGAATTCGCTCAGCTGAAGAAGTCCGATCTGAAGCAGCTGACGGAAGAGGTTCGCGATCGCGTCAATGAGCGCTTCGCAACCGACATCGTGCAGGACGTCCTCATTCAGGACTTCACCTTCCACGTGCCTGCGAGTTTGAGGGACAACATCATGGAGAATGCTGCGCAGCAGGCAGCGGCTTCATGATGTATCGACGACGATTGATCAGATGAATTGCCAATATAAGATTTTGCACCGGGCCGTTGGCGCCGTTGATGCCCAGGATGAAGGGCGTGATATCAGAGCCAACGCTGTAGTGGTCATGCGCCCTGCAGCAGCGCCGCCCTCCTATGAGATCCTTTATGCCCCTGTCATGCTCTCTCAAGTGTCCACGGGCATGTTTGAGGGTAAGACACCACACGGTGAGATCCGTGTACGCCTTTCCGGGATCTATGGTGCAAAGCGACCGGTCATTCAAAGAGATCAACCGTACCTTCTCCTGTTAGGAGCCAGTGGGCGAAATGCCCGCATTGATGTGTTTACGCCCCCAAAGAGCGGGCAATAAAAAAGCGGAGCATGTGCTCCGCTTTTTGCTTTTCAGTCATCTGATCTGATTAAACGCTGTCACCAGCCTTTTCAGCCTGCTTCACTGCAAAGTTGGTCAGGTGATCCATCATCTCAACAGTGGCGGCCTCAGCTTCTCAGCATCGTTGTTTGCCAAGGCTTCAGCCAGCTTGTGGTGACGAATAGCAGAATCTTCGAGCTTCTCAGCACCGCGGAAGGCACTCCATGCCCGGCGGCTCATGGTCTGCAGAGGTGCCACAGCGCGTGCTGTAAACGGGTTACGGGACACAGCGCAGAGCACTTCATCAAACACCTTATCAGCGCGCAGGTAGCCCTTCACGTCGCCTGCACGTGCCTGTGCGAGGATTTCCTCAGCGCACTGGTGCAGAGCTTCACGCTCTTCCGGTGTCGCGCGTTTAACGGCAGAAGCCACCAGAAGCTGCTCCAGAGGCTTTCTGGTTTCCAGCACCAGTACATACTCGGAGGTTTCGATCTCTGAAACGAATAGCCCTTTACGAGGGCGAATGACGATCAGGCCCTCGGTTGAAAGGCGCTTGATAGCTTCGCGCACTGGGGTTCGGCCAATTCCGGTCCGTTCGCAAAGGTCGCCTTCAGTCAGGGCCATGCCCGGAGCAAGGTCAAGGTTGACGATCAACTCTTCAATCAGACGATAAGCTTTATCAGCAAGGCTCTCCTTTTTATGGGTCGCCAGAATCTGCTCAATAGCCATTGGGTTTCTTTCTCATCCAGGCTTTTTTGTTCCCAGGTGCTGCGCAAAAAGTACAGCAGTGGCAGCCCTTATAGGCGGCGGAACAGAAAATTGTATTCTTCACTCGCGTAACGTTGAGTGATCCACGAAAAAAGGGCCTGCGTTCAAGCAACAGCAGACCTGTCATCTCTTAATATCAGGTTTCCCCTTACCTGAGTATACCTATCTTTGCTGATGTTCAGCAGGAAAATAGTTTCCTCTTGGTTTAGGAAAGCCCTGTTTGCTCAGTAATGTGGAGGTTTCTGGTTGGCTGGTGCTTGTTCAACCAACTCCTGAATATCAAGCAGGTGGTCTTTCATCTGTCCCATTGCTGAAACGAGTCGGTCAATCACCTGTGCCTGATTGGAAACCACATCATTGAGCGTTTCGATCGTCTCGTTCTGATGTGCGATATGCACTTCCAGATCGTCGATCCGTTCCTCAAGACTCTTAGTCATAACTTATCCTAGAACGTGCCTTCGCCTGCAGTCTTCCGCGTTAAGACGGAAGCTACACATACATGTATATGTCACTGAAACAACCTAAGCCAAAGGCAAGTAGCTTCAGTAGGCGTCGTAGCGGCAGAGGTCTTCCAAATGACCCAAATTGTCAAGTGAAGCAATTGCGGCTGCGCAATTAAAATTCAAAAATGCGCAGCTTAATGAAGTTCTATGGCATCTCCTGTGGGTTTATCCCGTGCTTTTTTACAAAGCGGTTTCGATTTTTCGCAATATTACCTATCTGGCTAATTGCAATTTATGGTAATTTCTGATGGTTATCCTATAGGTAAAGATTAGGAAGATAACGAGAAGTGGTAAACCTGCTGACAGTTTAGTGATAGAGTGTAATCACACTGGTAAGGCTTTACGAGGACGTTAGGTAACGTCAATTGGACTTTCTCGATAAGGGGGATGCATGTCTGTCAAAAGAGAAGAAACGCGAAACCCTCTTGAGGAAGCGGAAAAAGCCAGCGGTCGCTCTGATCAGGAACTGTTCGGTATCGGTGATCTGGCTGAAGAATTCGAGATCTCAACCCGCTCCATTCGCTTTTATGAGAGCAAAGGGCTCATCTCTCCTCAGCGTGTGAATGGCGTACGTATCTATAATCGCAAGGACAGGGCGCGTCTGGCGCTAATCCTACGTGGTAAGGCAATCGGTTCCTCTCTCTCCGAGATCAAGCACTTCCTCGACCTCTATGGTCAACACGGGGAAGGGCACCGTCAGCAGCTTGAATACCTCGCTTCGCGAACAGGGGAAGTCCTCAAGGAGCTCAGTGCAAGAAAAGATGCATTGGAAGTGACTATTTCTGAGATCCAATCCATACATGACGAGTGTATGGCCAAGCTTACTGAAGAATAAACTCAGCCCAAAACTGTTGGAATTACAGGCTTGTGTGACACGCTTTACGTGTGTCTGCAGGCCCGTATTCGTATAAGCTCCTGATAGTATTGTGTAAAAACTGTATAAATATTCGTCTCCGATTCTAAAGTATAATTACCTCCTCGCGAATATGTGGTAAGAATACCTATGTAATTTCAGGTAAGTAAGAAGGAATAAAACAACCTGAAGATGCAGTTCTAGGTAGTCGTACCGATTAGACAGTGCTTCTGAAATTTTTAATTATTTCCGAAGTCAGAAACGAAACTTAATGCTCTAAAATCATCCGTCGAAGAATTAATTGCACATACTTGTGCGGTGTCGGTGATTTGGTTTGAGCTATGAGTGAGTAATCTCGTCGCGGAATTACGTGCAAGCCGAAATCGAAAAGCCCGAAGGATGCTCGTCCTCGCAGTCATGCGTGTGCACCTTTGCGTTGAGAAAACGGTCTTCCATCCTTCCGCTGCCTGAATAGTCCCTCACGGCAAAGATGCCTGAAGAAACTGCAGCAATAAGCAGTAGTGAAGAACAACTGGAACAAGCAAAAATAACGGAATGAGAACACTGATGTCCTTGAAGAAAAGCCTCTTGCTTGGTGGTAGCCTGTTCGCAGCAGCAGTTGTGGCTGGTCCTGTAATGGCAAAAACTCTTGTGTACTGCTCTGAAGGGTCTCCGGAAGGCTTTACACCGTCTCTCTACACCGCAGGGACCACATTTGATGCAAGCTCGCGTCAGATCTACAACAAGCTGGTAGAGTTCAAGCCTGGTACAACCGAAATTGTTCCGGCACTGGCAGAAAGCTGGGAAGTCTCCGACGATGGCAAGGAATACACCTTCCACCTTCGCAAAGGTGTCAAGTTCCACACCACAAAGTGGTTCACACCAACGCGCGACTTCAACGCTGATGATGTAATTTTTTCATTCGACCGTCAGGACAACAAAGACAATCCGTATCATAATGTGTCCGGTGGTACTTACGAGTACTTCAACGCGATGGACATGCCTGATCTGATCGACAGCATCGAAAAAGTTGACGACTACACCGTCAAGTTCAAGCTGACCCGTCCAGAAGCGCCAATGATCGCAAACCTGGCGATGGGCTTTGCGTCCATTCAGTCAGCTGAGTACGCAGACGCGATGCTGAACAGCAAGGAAACCTTCGATCAGAAGCCTGTTGGCACTGGTCCTTTCCAGCTGGTTGCTTATCAGAAAGATGCTTTGATCCGTTACAAAGCGAACCCGGATTATTGGAGAGGCAAAGCCCCTCTGGACAATCTGGTGTTTGCAATCACTCCGGACGCATCCGTGCGCTACCAGAAGCTTGCCGCTGGCGAATGTCATGTCATGGCTTATCCAAACCCGGCTGATCTGGAAGCAATGTCCAAAGATCCAAACATCACCCTCCTGCAGCAGGAAGGTTTGAATGTTGGTTATCTGGCCTACAACACCCAGCAGGCACCGTTTGATAATCCGAAAGTGCGTAAAGCGCTGAACATGGCGATCAACAAGCAGGCCATTTTGGATGCAGTATTCCAGGGCGTAGGGCAGGTTGCGAAGAACCCGATCCCACCGACCATGTGGTCCTACAACAATGAAGTTGTTGATGATCCATATGATCCGGAAGCTGCAAAAGCAGCGCTGGAAGCAGAAGGTGTTACAGATCTGAAAATGAAGATCTGGGCAATGCCTGTACAGCGTCCTTACAACCCGAACGCACGCCGCATGGCTGAGCTCCTTCAGGCTGACTTCGCAAAGGTCGGTGTTGATGTTGAGATCGTGACCTACGAATGGGGTGAGTATCTGAAGCGATCTGCTGACGAGAAACGCGATGGCGCAGTTCTGCTGGGCTGGACCGGTGACAACGGTGATCCGGACAACTTCCTCGCAGTACTTTTGTCCTGTGACGCTGTGGGTGGCTCAAATCGTGCACAGTGGTGTAACGATGAATTTAATGAACTCGTAGAAAAAGCGAAACAGGTATCTGACGTAGATGAACGCACGAGACTTTATGAAGAAGCTCAGGTAGTATTCAAGCGTGAAGCGCCTTGGGCAACTATTGCGCATTCTCTTGTCTCTGAGCCTATTAGTGTTCGTGTTGAAAACTACAAGATTGACCCCCTCGGCGGTCATTACTTCTATGGTGTAGATCTGAAGTAGAAATAATTTTCCGCTGGACAATTTGTATCCCGGCGATGTATTCGCCGGGATACTTTTTTGGAAAAGTCTTCCATACCGCAGGTGGTTTCCTGCGGATAAACAATCCTCTGATTGGTGTGACTGAAGTATGCTTCGTCTCATATTTAAAAAACTGGGTTTGCTCGTCCCGACTTTTATCGGGGTTACATTGACCTCGTTCTTCTTCATTCGCCTGCTTCCGGGCGATCCAATTTTGCTTTTGGCTGGCGAGCGCGGTGTCAGTCCTGAGCGTTACAACGAGCTGATGGTCCAGTTCGGTTATGATAAACCGGTCTGGGAACAGTATCTTTCTTATCTGGGCAATTTGTTCCAGGGCGACCTTGGCGTATCTATCGTCACAAAACAGCCGGTTCTTCAGGAGTTTATGACCCTGTTCCCGGCAACCGTAGAGCTCTCCATCTGTGCGATTATCTTCGCCGTGGTTGTTGGTCTTCCTGCAGGTATTATCGCGGCAGTTAAACGCGGTAAGACTCTGGACCACACCGTGATGACAACAGCTCTGGTTGGGTATTCCATGCCAATCTTCTGGTGGGGTCTGCTGCTGATCATCTTCTTCTCCGGCATTTTGGGATGGACGCCGGTATCAGGACGTATCTCGCTGCTCTACTGGATTGAACCGGTCACCGGCTTCATGCTGATCGATACGTTGCTGGCTGATGAGCCAGGTGCATTCGCATCCGCGGTGAGCCACCTGATTCTTCCAACAGTCGTTCTTGGCACAATTCCACTGGCTGTGATCGCTCGTCAGACACGATCTGCCATGCTGGAGGTTCTGGATGAAGATTATGTGCGTACCGCGCGTGCAAAAGGTCTGTCCAACTTCCGCGTGATTGGCATTCATGCACTGCGTAATGCATTGATCCCTGTCATCACCATCATCGGCCTTCAGATCGGCGTTCTGTTCGCCGGTGCGATCCTGACTGAGAGCATCTTCTCATGGCCAGGCATCGGCAAGTGGATGGTTGATAGTATTTTCCGCCGTGACTACCCGGTCGTTCAGGGCGGTCTCTTGATGATTGCTGCAATCGTCATGATCGTGAACCTGATTGTGGACCTGATGTATGGTCTGATTAATCCGAAAATTCGGCATACGGAGTAAATCATGGCTGACGTGACACAAAATTCCGCGCCGGATACCCGGTTTGAACTTATCGTCAACTTCTGGAGACATTTCCGCACCAACAAAGGGGCTGTTGCGGGTCTGATCTTCTTTGTAGCGCTTGTGATTATCGCACTTGGCGCTGTGGTCATCGCACCACACTCACCAATCGAGCAGTACCGCGATGCGCTGCTGCTGCCGCCTGCATGGCAGGAAGGTGGGGACTGGTCCTACATTCTCGGCACCGATGCTGTTGGACGTGACCTGCTGTCCCGTCTGATCTACGGCAGCCAGTTCTCACTGTTCATCGGTGTGGTGGTTGTTTCTGTAGCGCTCGTTGTTGGCGTCTGCCTCGGTCTGGTGGCTGGTACGTTTGGTGGTTGGATTGATACCATCATCATGCGCATCATGGACATCATCCTGGCGTTCCCATCCTTGCTGCTTGCTCTGGTGCTTGTTGCAATCCTCGGTCCATCGCTCATCAATGCGATGATCGCGATCGCGATTGTTCAGCAGCCATACTACGTGCGTCTGACCCGTGCATCTGTGATGTCCGAGATGAGCCGCGAGTATGTAATGGCCGCACGCGTGTCCGGTGTTGGCACTCTGCGTCTGATGTTTGTGACCGTGCTGCCAAACTGTATGGCACCGCTCATTGTTCAGGCCGCTCTGTCCTTCTCCACCGCGATCCTTGATGCTGCTGCTCTCGGCTTCCTCGGCATGGGTGCACAGGCTCCGGATCCGGAGTGGGGCACTATGCTTGCTGAATCCCGTGAGTTCATCCTGCGTGCGCCATGGGTCGTGACCTTCCCGGGTCTTGCGATCCTGTCCACCGTGCTGGCGATCAACCTGATCGGTGATGGTCTGCGTGACGCACTCGATCCTAAGCTGAAGAGGAGCTGATCATGGCCCTTCTTGAAATTGAAAACCTCACAGTTGAATTCGACACAGTCGATGGGCGTTTTCGTGCTCTGGATGGTGTGAGTTATTCCATTGAAGCAGGCGAAGTGCTTGCTGTTGTGGGCGAGAGTGGCTCCGGTAAATCCGTCGCCATGCTTGCTGTGATGGGACTTCTGGCAAACAACGGTCACCTGTGGGCCGATAAGCTGGAGTTTGAAGGCTACGACCTTCTGACCATGTCTGCAAAACAGCGCCGTGAGATCATTGGTAAAGACATCTCCATGATCTTCCAGGAGCCAATCGCCAGCCTCAACCCATGCTTCACCGTGGGCTCTCAGATCGATGAGACTCTGAAAGAGCACACCAGCATGAGCCGCGGCGAGCGTAAAGCACGTGCGATTGAACTTCTGGAATCTGTTGGGATGCCAGAGCCGGCAAAGGCTTTGAAAAAGTACCCGCACCAGATGTCCGGTGGTCAGTGTCAGCGCGTCATGATCGCCATGGCAATTGCCTGTAAGCCAAAACTGCTGATCGCGGATGAGCCAACCACTGCGCTTGACGTGACCATCCAGAAGCAGATCCTTGATCTTCTTCTGGACCTTCAGCACGAAAGTGGCATGGGTCTGATCATGATCACCCACGACATGGCTGTAGTGGCAGAAACTGCGGACCGCGTGATTGTGCAGTACAAGGGCAAGAAGATGGAAGAGGCTGATGTCTTGTCTCTCTTCGAAAGCCCGAAAAACGCATACACCAAAGCTCTGCTGTCAGCGCTTCCGGAAAATGCGACAGGAGATCGTCTGCCAACGGTGTCTGATTTCCACCTTGGTGATGGAGGTGCATCCTAATGGCTGGCGATATCATCCTCGAAGCACGCAATCTGGTGCGCGAGTACCGGACCAAAGAAGGCCTCTTCGGCAAAGAGCACGTCAACCGTGCGCTGAAGGGCATCAGCTTCTCTCTGGAACGCGGCAAGACCCTTGCTGTGGTTGGGGAATCTGGCTGTGGTAAATCCACACTCGCCCGTATCCTGACCCTGATCGATCCGGCAACCGAAGGTGAGCTGCTCATCGAAGGCAAGCCGATCGACATCTCCAAGGAAAAGCTGTCCAAGGATATGCGCTCCAAAGTGCAGATCGTGTTCCAGAACCCATACGGTTCTTTGAACCCGCGTCAGCGCATTGGGGACGTGCTCACTGAACCGCTCATGATCAACACCGACATGACACCAGCAGAGCGTCGCGATAAAGCGATGGAGATGCTGGTCAAGGTTGGCCTTGGTCCGGAGCACTACAGCCGCTACCCGCACATGTTCTCCGGTGGTCAGCGTCAGCGCGTCGCTATTGGACGTGCTCTGGTGCTTAATCCGTCACTGCTCATCCTCGATGAGCCAGTTTCAGCGTTGGATCTGTCCGTTCAGGCGCAAATCCTGAACTTGCTGGCGGATCTGCAGGACGAATTTAACCTCACTTACCTGTTCATTTCTCACGATCTGTCCGTGGTGCGCTACATCGCAGACAAGGTGATGGTGATGTACTTTGGTGAGGTGGTTGAGTACGGCACCCGCGACGAAGTGTTTGGAAATCCTCAGCATGAGTATACCCGTACACTCTTCAACGCGACGCCTCAGGCGGACATCGCGCACATCAAGGCGCGACTGGCTGCTTCTCAGTAAGCTAAATTAGCAATTTAATATACAAAGCGGCGGTTCCCAAGAGGGAGCCGCCGCTTTGTCATTTCATTAACGATTTTCCCCATTCAGTGCAATGTTGAAACAAATTCTTTGAAAAATACGCAATTAAGAGGAGATTTTACCGACAATTACGTATAAGGTACTCCCGTTTGCAGCTGTTGCGTATGGGGTGTGCTGGGGAGGACACAACGCAGCGGAGGGGAGGCTCAATGTTGTGCTCTATCCGCGCTATTTCTTCCCGATAACACTCTGAACTCGGCTTTCTCCTGGTGGGGAAGTTCGCAGGCTTGAGGTGAGCCTGCGGCATGGCACTGCAAAATCCTATGAGAAGAACTGCATCAAGCAGCTTCGACAAAATGATCAAAGGCCTAAGCTTTTGCATTCACTTTAGGTGATTGGGGACACGAGAAATGAAAAAATCAATTCTTATGGGCAGTGTGTTTGCTGCGACATTGGCGTTTGCTGCACCAAGCATGGCAAAGACGCTTGTATACTGCTCAGAAGGTTCTCCTGAGGGCTTCACACCAGCTCTCTACACAGCTGGTACAACATTCGACGCGTCTTCCCGTCAGATGTTCAACCGTCTGATCGAATTCGAGCGTGGCGGCACCAACATCGTTCCAGCACTGGCCGAAAAATGGGAAGTTTCCGAAGACGGTAAGGAATACACCTTCTATCTTCGCAAGGGCGTAAAGTTCCACACCACAAAGAACTTCACTCCAACCCGCGACTTCAATGCAGACGATGTGATCTTCTCTTTCGAGCGTCAGGGTAAAAAAGATCATCCGTACCATCTGGTATCCGGCGGTACCTATGAGTACTTCGGTTACATGGATCTGGCGAACCTGATCGAAAAAATCGAACGTGTTGACGATTACACAGTTAAGTTCGTCCTGAAGCGTCCAGAAGCACCAATGCTTGCAAACCTGGCAATGGACTTTGCTTCCATCCACTCTGCTGAATATGCAGATAACATGATGGACAACAAGGATGCATTCGACCAGAACCCGGTCGGCACTGGCCCATTCCAGATGGTTGGTTACCAGAAAGATGCGATGATCCGCTATAAAGCTCACCCGGACTACTGGGCAGGCAAAGCGCCAATCGACAATCTGGTCTTCGCAATCACTCCAGATGCATCTGTTCGCTATCAGAAGCTGAAAGCAGGCGAATGTCATGTCATGCCATTCCCGAACCCTGCTGATATTGAAGCAATGAAGGAAGATCCTGCGATCAACCTGATGCAGCAGGAAGGCCTGAACGTTGGTTACCTGGCTTACAACACCAAAGTTGCGCCATTTGATAATCCAAAAGTTCGCCGTGCTCTGAACGCAGCAATGAACAAGGATGCGATCATCGACGCAGTCTTCCAGAGCGCTGGTAAGGTTGCTAAGAACCCACTTCCACCAACAATCTGGTCATACAACGATTCTATCGAAGATGATGTGTATGACGTGGAAGCTGCAAAAGCTGCTCTGGCAGCAGAAGGCGTTAAAGATCTCAAGATGAAGATCTGGGCAATGCCAGTTCAGCGTCCTTACAACCCGAACGCACGTCGTATGGCTGAAGTTATTCAGTCTGACTTTGCTGAGGTTGGTGTAGAAGTTGAGATCGTTTCCTACGAGTGGGGTGAGTACCTGAAGCGCTCTAAGGAAGAAGATCGTGACGGTGCTGTTCTTCTCGGCTGGACCGGTGACAATGGTGACCCAGACAACTTCCTTGCTGCTCTTTTGAGCTGTGAAGGCGTTGGTGGTTCCAACCGTGCTCAGTGGTGTAATGCTGAGTTCCAGGACCTGATTTCTAAAGCGAAGCTGACTTCAGATATCGCTGAGCGTACCAAGCTCTATGAGCAGGCACAGGTGGTCTTCAAGCGTGAAGCTCCATGGGCAACCATCGCTCACTCAGTTGTATCTGAGCCAGTCTCCGTAAAGGTAGACAACTACAAGATTGACCCGTTCGGTGGTCACATCTTCTACGGTGTAGGCCTGAAGTAATTCAGAGCTCTCTGATCTACGGAAAGCCCCGGCCTTGTGCCGGGGCTTTTTTTGTTTGGGCATGTGGGAGCGAAAAACTTATCCCCCTCGCTTGAAACCATGCCCATACTAATCGCATGCCTACGTAACGGGCTGCTGGCGGAGCGACCGTCAGTGTGTCGTAGGCTGGGCGGGGCTATCGGAAGAGATAACGCAGCTTTCGGTGGTCCGGTGAACCGAACTTCAAACGTGGCCGCATGGTTTGAGGGGAAGGACCCAGGAATATAGGGTATCACGCGGTGACAGGCGTTGATGCACCGGCAGGGATAATCTGCTTTTGCTGTTGTGTCTGTCAAAGACGGAGGAACTGTTTGGGCAGGGAAACCTGACTGGATAAGCCACTGTCTTTCCGGGAAACCGGCTATCGTGCCTTATAGGCAAAAGAGGCGACGTTGTTCATCAAAAGAAAGCCCGGGCAAGGCGTGTAGCCAATGCCGAAGACTCATTACTAATAAACAGCGCAGGTATTGCCTGCCGCCTTGCTCACCCCGATTAACTCGGGACCTCCAGCTTCACCACTGCATGGAATGCCATGCGGTGCTTTAAGTGCTTGTTTATTTGTCAAGAAATCAGTGACTAGTTCCAATTGCCAGATGGATCGGTCCACGCAGCTTAAAGTAGCATCATCTACACATATAATCAATGGGCTGGGAGAGCGTGAGCAGATGGACAATTACTTAAAAGAATTTCCAAACAAAGAAGGCTATTTCGGAGAATACGGCGGGGCATTTCTACCGCCGGAGCTGGTACCTCAGTTCGAAGAGATTGCCAAAGCCTATGACAAGATTTCAGGCGATGCTTCCTACATCAATGAGCTGCGTTACATCCGCAAACACTTTCAGGGCCGCCCAACACCTGTTTCTCACGCCCGCAACCTGTCCAATCGCATTGGATCCGGCGCAAACATCTATCTGAAGCGCGAAGACCTCAACCACTCCGGCGCTCACAAACTCAACCACTGTATGGCTGAAGCCCTGTTGGCCAAGCACATGGGCAAAAAGAAGCTCATTGCGGAGACAGGGGCAGGGCAGCACGGCGTGGCACTGGCAACCGCAGCGGCCTACTTCGAGCTGGAATGTGAAATTCACATGGGCGAAGTGGATATCGAAAAAGAACACCCGAATGTGGTCCGCATGCAGCTGCTCGGTGCTAAGCTCGTTCCGGTTGGCTTTGGCGGTCGTACGCTGAAAGAGGCCGTGGACTCAGCCTTTACCTCCTATCTGGAGCAGGCTGATGAGGCTCTGTTCGCAATCGGCTCTGTGGTTGGCCCGCATCCATTCCCACGTATGGTGCGCGACTTCCAGCAGATCGTAGGGATTGAAGCGCGCGAGCAGTTCACGGAAATGACCGGTAACTTGCCAGACCACGCCGTGGCCTGTGTCGGCGGTGGTTCAAACGCAATGGGCCTGTTCTCCGGCTTCATCCAGGACAAGTCTGTCAAACTCCACGGCGTTGAGCCAATGGGTAAGGGCCCTGAACTTGGTCAGCACGCGGCAACCATGACATTCGGTAAGCCAGGCATGCTGCATGGCTTCAAGTGCCGCGTTCTGGAAGATGCAGAAGGCAATCCGGCACCAGTTCACTCAATAGCATCTGGTCTGGATTATCCGGGCGTTGGTCCTGAGCACTCCTATCTGCACGACATCGGCAAGGTGCACTACGGATCTGCAACGGACGACGAAACTCTGCAGGCCTTCTGGGCGCTATCCCGCTATGAGGGCATCATTCCAGCTCTGGAAAGCTCCCATGCTGTCGCCTATGCCATCAAGCTGGCCAAGGAATGTCCGGGTGAAACGATCCTCGTGAACCTGTCGGGTCGCGGCGATAAGGATCTGGATTATGTGGCTGATAACTTCGGCACAGGCGAAGACCTGAAGATGTAAGGCACGCCATTACCCTGTTGGATGGGGGAATGAAGTGTAGGAACAAGATGCATAAAGGGAGCTCAGGCTCCCTTTTTCAAAGGGAAGGTGTGCCCGTCACACATTCCTGTTTCGGATCGCCATATAAGATGTGTAGGAAACGCCACCCGCGCCCGAGATAAACGCTGCCACATCCCGTGCCGGACCGCCATACATGATAGTCTGGAAAACAACCACGAAAAAGAACAGCATCACAGAGGCTGCAAAGGTTTTGCCGATAAACAAGAAAATTCGGTTCATATGCGTGATCCCGACTGAATAACTGCCCAAAGGAGTGAAGCTCATTTTAGAAAGATGACTTGCTTCAAAACAAGGCGTTACAACGCTTTGCAATCAATGAAGTGTTTGCAAAATGCTTTAACTCCCATTGAGCCAATATGGGGTAGGGGATTAATCCTACAAGGTAAAAGCTGTGAGAAAATAAAAAAGCCTCCGCGAATATTCGGGAGACTTGAAGTCCTCTAGAAGAGGAATGGTGGGCGATGAGAGACTCGAACTCCCGACATCTTCGGTGTAAACGAAGCGCTCTACCAACTGAGCTAATCGCCCCCTTAGGGTGGTACGCCGTGTGGCGTGAGGAGGTGTTTAGGCCCTTTGCCGGGTTCCCGCAAGCCCCCTTAGAAACTTTTCCCAAAAGAATTCAAAATATCTCAGATATATCGTCGTGATGAGGCTTGAAGTTTCATGATGCCTCTTATTGCTTATATTTATCAGAGGGTTGAGCTTGGTGGTAGTTCGCATAAGGCATGTTGCTCACAATCAGCAAAGGCTTACGGGATGGCCGACGGAACATGAACAGCTTCGCCACATAAAGACGGTAGGCTGTAAACAGCGCCAGAGAGCCACTCAGGCTGATCAGGATGAAGTCAGGCGTCTTGGAGCCAAGGATCGGCGCAAGGATACTGATGAGCGTAGGACCAGCCACACTGCCTGCTGCCCAGATAAAGAGCAGGTAAGTCGACAGCGCAACACTGCTCTCCGGTTTCCGTTCAAATGCGTGCGCCACACAGATTGACTGCAACGGAAAGGCAAGGCCACCAAGAACAGCCAGCACCAGACCCAGCATGGTCAGCAGGTGATAATTGCGCAGGAAACCAGAGTTCCAGCCAGTAAACGGATCAGCAAGCAGGAAGGTCACCATGATCGCAGTGATCAACGTGGAGGAGCCAAGGATCAGCCATCTGCGATCCATACGGTCAGCAAGGGAGCCAAACGGCCACTGGAACATCAGACGCCCAATGTAAAGCATGGCAATCATGAGAGCCGTCGTGCTGCCACCAACGCCAGCTTTGGAAAGGGAGAACGGCACAATGGTCAAAAGGCTTGTCACAATCGCACCGGAAGCAAACGCACCCAGCACCGCAACAGGAGACTGCGCCCAGATCTCACGAAACTTCACACGCTTGGACTTATAGGTCCGCGGAGGAACGGAACGCGTCATGCAAAGCAGAACCACAGCCGCCAGCAAAATGGCACTCAACAGCTCCAGCATCTGCAAAGGAACCTCAGTGTAATGGGCAACGAAAATCTGTGAGAGAATAGCCATTGCACCAATCACAATGGAATTCACGGAAAGAACACGGCCACGGACTTCATCTTTCACGGTCTCGTTCAACCAGGCATCCGCCGTTGCAAACAACATGGCAAAGGCAGCACCCATAAAGAAGCGCAGAACAGTCCAGAAAATGATGCTCTCAGAGTTTTTGAAAAGGAGAACCAAAAGGGCTGTCAAACCAGCTGCACCAGCAAAGGCCCGGATATGACCAATCCGGTTGATCATCCGCACACCGCGCATGCACCCGGCCATAAAGCCAAGCGAATAGGCACCCGCCACAAGACCTGCCTGTGAGGCAGAGCCTCCGATACTGGCGATCTGAAGCGGCAGGCTCGTCAACAAAGCAGAGCTCGCCAACTGTGCAAGAGCACTGGCAAGTATGATCGCAAACAACGAAACAAGTGAAGCTTTTACCATGCAGCAATAGACCAGCGCCTGTCCTGACGCGGTGTTCCTGTGTTGATTTCATTTAGTGGAAAACAGAGCTTTCCGATGCTGGATGTTTCGCAGGGGAATGTGACTGCATTGAGCGAAAATTCGCACCAAGCGGTGATTTTATGATGGGATTTACGTGGGGGAAATACGACGGATTTGCGGCTGCAAACAAAACTGCCGCCCAATGCAGAAGCACGGGCGGCAGATTAATCTTTATTTGTATCAAAGAGTTAGGAAGGAGCGTTCTCTTCACTCAGCTCTTTAACAGCTGCTTCCAGCTGATTGTAATGCGAAATCACCACATCCGGGCCAAGTTCGCGAACCGGAATGTCGGTGTAACCGAAATCAACTGCAATCACTGGCAGGCCAGCGTTGCGCGCAGCAGAAATGTCAGCTTTGGAGTCACCTACGAAAATGGAACCGGCACGGGAACCGCCCGCAATGTCGATCGCGCCAAACACAGGCATCGCATCCGGCTTGTTCTTGGAGAAGGTGTCACCACCCACAACCGAGTCAAACAGATGTTCCATCTCCATGGCCCGAACCAGAGGCTTGGCCAGTTTTTCCAGCTTGTTTGTGCAGATAGCGGTTTTCCAGCCTGCTTCTCTCAAACGCGCAATTGTTTCCAGCGCCTGAGGAAAAGCGTGAGTGTGATCGGCAATGTGGGTTTCGTAGTAACGAATAAACTTGGCAAGCAGCGGTTCCAGAACTTCGTCTGTCACTTCAATCTTGTTCGCCTCAAGCCCACGGGTCATCAGCACTTTCACGCCAGCACCCACCATTTTTCTGACCCGTTCAGGTTCAATGGCTTCAAATCCGGCTTCTACCAAAACATGATTCATCGACGCTGTTAGGTCTCCCATGGTCTCCAGGAGAGTACCGTCTAGGTCGAAAACCAGAACTGGTGTTGTCATACTTAAGCTCGTTTCTGTTGAGAAAATCCGCGCCACCCTAACGAAATTCGCCGTGAAGTCAATTTGCGAGGAAAACCTATAGTGTGTTGGGTGGATTGCTGCTTGGCGGGGCTGGCACCTCATGGTAATCAGCAGGAGTTATGTCAGAGTAGACCCAAGCGGTATAACTAGGCAAAATTGTTCTGAATTGTGAATGTTTCCTAAGAAGCTTAGGGTCCGGGGAAGAGAAAATAGTCAGATGGCAATGAGTTTGAAGGCGCAGGCCGCAGCTGCAGCACTCAAGGAAGTTAAGCGGCATGAAGCTGGGGATAGGTTCTGGATCAACAGTCAACGAAATGATCCGCCTTCTGGCAGATATGGTCAAGGATGGTTTCGAGATCATCGGTGTTCCAGCCTCCTCTTACTCTCAGGCGCTTTGCGATGAACTGGGAGTTCCGCTGACCACGCTGGATGAAACGCCGGTGCTGGACCTTGTAATTGATGGTGCGGACGAGATCGATCCGCAGCTGAACCTCATCAAAGGTGGCGGTGCGGCACTGCTTCGCGAAAAAATCATCGCGGCAGCATCTGGCCGTATGCTTGTCATCGCAGATGAGAGCAAAATTGTTGATACCCTCGGAAAGTTCCCGCTTCCCGTGGAGGTTATCCCATTCGGGCTTGAGGCTACCCGGCAGATGATGCAAAACAGCTTGGACGCTGAGGGGCTGCAAGGCGAGATGATCCTGCGTATGGCAGGTGATAAGCCACTTGTAACCGATAACGGCAACTACATTCTTGATTGCCACCTGAAGGCAATCAGCGATCCGAAGTCACTGGCAAAACGCCTGGAAGTTATTCCAGGTGTCGTTGAACACGGGTTGTTTATTGATATGGCGGTACGGGCTTATGTCGCCGGTACTGATGAAATTCGTGTCTTGGAACCTTAAGCTATCCTGACAGTCATTTAAGGACAGCTGATTAAAATATAGGGGAGCCATTTTATGCTCGCTAAGTTCAAGTCTGCAGCAATTGCAGGTGTCGCATCACTGGTTGTTGCTGGTGTGCTGATTTCCAGCCCGGTTATGGCTCAGGACAATTCCATTTCTGAAAGCCACATCGAAGCTGCAAAAGCAGCCGTTCGTGCAACAAAATCCATCGAGAACTTTGACAACATCCTTCCAGATGTTGCTGAGCGCACGCGCACCCTGTTCATCCGCTCCAATCCGGCAATGAGCGCTGAGATCGACATTGCCGTCAACGAAGCTGCTGTTGAGCTTATCCCACGCCGTCAGGAACTGGACCGCGTGATCTACGAAGTGTGGGCACGCCGCTTCACCGAAGAGCAGCTCAACGAAATCGCAACTTTCTACAACTCTGACACTGGCAAGCGTCTTGCTGACCTGTCCGGCACACTGTCCGCGCTGACCATCGGTGCAGCAAAGCAGTGGGGCGACGCAATCAGCACCGACATGGTTGCTATTGCACGTCAGAAACTGGCTGCGATGGCTGCTCAATAAGCGATCACGAAATCGCCATCCAAAATGAACAGTTAGATCAGATACGCCCCTTGAAATTTGGGCGTATCTGGCCCAAGTCTGAGCCTACGTTTTTATAAGACAAGACCTTAGAGCGAAACGAAACGTCGTTGCATAAGGTTCTATTGCTAACGAAAGTGGGCTGTAATGACTAATTTCGACTACGATCTCTTTGTTATTGGGGCTGGTTCCGGCGGTGTGCGCGCAGCACGTATCGCAGCAACCCATGGCGCCCGTGTTGGTATTGCTGAAGAATTTCGCTACGGCGGTACCTGCGTAATCCGTGGCTGCGTTCCAAAAAAACTCTTTGTATATGCCTCCAAATTCACGGAAGAATTCGCCAATGCGGACGGGTATGGCTGGAGCCTGAACGGCACGCCGACCTTCGATTTTGATAAACTGGTTGAAAACAAAGACAAGGAAATCACCCGCCTCGAAGGCATCTACCGCCGCAACCTGGACAAGTCCGGTGTTGAACTACACGACAGCCGTGCTGTGATCGAAGGCCCGAACACCGTTCGCTTGCTCTCCACTGATCAGGTCATCACAGCTGAACGCATTCTCGTTGCTGTTGGTGCAACGCCAAACGTGGATGCTGGCCTTGTTGGCTGTGAGCACACAATCACATCCAACGAAGCATTCCATCTCTCCGAGTTCCCGAAACGCACCATTGTTGTCGGTGGCGGCTACATCGCGGTTGAGTTTGCTGGCATCTTCAACGGAATGGGCTCTGAAACCACGCTGGTTTACCGTGGCGAAGAGATCCTGCGCGGCTTTGATATGGACCTGCGCACCGGTCTGCATGAGCAGATGGAAGAAAAAGGCATCACTGTCAAAACCAAGTCCACAATCGCTTCTATCGAGAAGCATGAAGGCGGCCTGACCGTGACCACCCATGCTGGTGAAGTGATCGAGGCAGATCAGGTGCTTTACGCAATTGGTCGTCGTCCAAACACAGCAGGCTTGGGTCTCGAAGAAGCTGGGGTTGAGCTCGACAAGGCAGGGGCGATCGTCGTAACCCCGCAGAGCCAGAGCTCCGTACCAAGCATCTTTGCTGTCGGTGACGTAACCAACCGCGCCAACCTGACCCCTGTTGCGATCCGCGAAGGCCATGCGTTCGCTGACAGCACTTATGGTGGCAAGGAATGGCATGTGGATCACTCCATGATCCCAACCGCTGTCTTCTCCCAGCCAGAAATTGGCACCGCTGGTCTGACGCAGGAAGAAGCGGAAGCCCGCTTCGACAACATTGATATCTACACCTCTTCCTTCCGCCCAATGAAGAACACGCTTTCTGGCAAACCGGGCAAGATGTTCCTCAAGATGCTGGTAGATGCAGACACCGATAAGATCCTTGGCATTCACATCATGGGCCCGGATTCTGGTGAGCTGATCCAGATCATCGGCGTTACGCTGACCATGGGTGCTACCAAGGCAGATTATGATCGCACCATTGCGGTTCACCCAACTGCCGCAGAAGAGTTGGTGACAATGCGCGAACCAACTGAGCGTATCCGCAAGAATTAAACTTTAGTCGACTTTCAAAGAACCGCTAGTCCTTGCTAGCGGTTCTTTTTTGCCTTGCAACAGGAGCAGGGCATCTCTCAAGTTTTGATAGGAATACCCGTGACTGACCTCACACAGGACCAGATTTGCTATTTTGGTTATGGCTCACTTGTAAACGAAGAAACCCTGCCAACCGGCACAACCGTGATTGCCGGACAGCTGAGTGGATGGAAACGGGAATGGCGTGGCTGCTCAAAGGGCAAAGAAGGCAATGGCCGCATGTCCGGTGTCGGCGTCTGTGCACTTGGCGTTCGCCGTGAAGAAGGTTCCGTCATCCGCGGAGCAATGGTTCTCGATACCAAAGCCAACCTGCCAGCGCTGGACAAACGCGAATGGCACTATTCCCGCAAGTCTCTTGCTGATGGCAGCTTTGTGCCAGACTGTGGCAGACAAATGCCAGCGGACACGTTCCTCTATCAGGTTCAGGACCAGTACGCCCACTGGGGCAATGATGAGCACCCAATTCTACAGAGCTATGCAGACTGCGTCATGGCTGGTTTCTACCGCTTGTGGGGGCAGGAGGGCCTGGAGCACTTCGTGGAAACCACCGATGGTTGGGACCGCGTGCCGATCCTGAAGGACCGCGAGGATCCGTACTATCCACGGGCAATCGTGCTCTCTAAAGAGCTGGCCGCGACTATTGACGATCTACTCAAATCTGTGAATGCTCAATATTTAAATCGCTGAAATATGCCTTGAGGATCAGCAGTGTGAACGCTTCATGTATCTTTACACAAGTGTTCATCTGCGATCCAAAAGGATGCTTTGAAATAATTATCTAACAAATTTCGATTCTTTGGAACATAATAACTCTAAAAAAGATTGGTTTGATGGATTCTCGTGAGAGCTGAATTTTTTGAGGTATCCTCAACCTACAGCGATAAAACAACGTATACGTACCCCTAGTCAGACAAACGGGTGGCGTGTATAAGCCTTTCTGGGCTTTTGTCAGAAAATGAGAACTGCTCGAAAGAATTATAGCTGCCAAAGACAAGTGCATTGGGCGCGCTGGCAGCATTCCGTATTGATGGAGTTTTAAAATGGCGGAGAAATGGACACCGGATTCCTGGCGATCAAAACCGATCGTGCAGGTGCCGGACTATCCAGATAAGGAAGCATTGGCAGACGTTGAAAGTCGCCTCGCATCTTATCCGCCGCTCGTGTTTGCAGGTGAGGCGCGCAAGTTGAAAGCGCAGCTCGCTGATGTTGCCGAGGGGCGTGGATTCCTCTTGCAAGGTGGTGATTGTGCGGAGAGCTTTGCGGAGCACCATGCTGATCACATCCGCGACTTTTTTAGAGCATTCCTGCAGATGGCTGTGGCCCTTACCTATGGTGCACAGCAGCCGGTTGTGAAAGTTGGCCGTATTGCAGGTCAGTTCGCAAAGCCACGTTCTTCTAACATTGAGAAGAAAGATGGCATCGAGCTGCCAAGCTACCGTGGTGACATCATCAACGGTATCGAGTTCAACGAAGAGTCTCGTATCCCGGATCCTGAGCGTCAGGTAAAGGCATACCGTCAGTCTGCTGCGACCCTAAACTTGCTGCGTGCATTCGCGCAGGGTGGTTTTGCAAACCTTGACCATGTGCACCAGTGGATGCTCGGCTTCGTAAAAGACAGCCCGCAGGCACACCGCTATCAGGAAATGGCGGACCGTATCTCTGATGCGCTGTCCTTCATGCGCGCTTGCGGTATTGACCCAGACAACACACCTCAGCTGCGTTCCACTGAGTTCTTCACCAGCCACGAAGCACTGCTTCTGGGCTACGAAGAAGCTCTGACCCGTATCGATTCCACTACTGGCGAATGCTACGCCACCTCCGGCCATATGCTTTGGATCGGTGACCGTACCCGTCAGCTGGATCATGCACACGTTGAGTTCTTCCGTGGCATCAAGAACCCGATTGGCCTGAAATGTGGTCCATCCCTTGATCCTGAAGATCTGATCAAACTGATCGATGTTCTGAACCCTGAAAACGAAGCTGGTCGTCTGACACTGATCACCCGCTTCGGTCATGACAAGGTCTTCGAACATCTGCCAGCAATGGTTCGTGCTGTTGAGCGTGAAGGTAAGAAAGTCGTCTGGTCATGTGACCCGATGCACGGCAACACCATCACCGCAAACGGCTACAAGACCCGTCCATTCGAGCGTATCCTGCGTGAAGTGGAAGCATTCTTCGCGGTTCATCGCGCTGAAGGCACCCACGCTGGTGGTGTTCATGTTGAAATGACTGGTCGTAACGTGACTGAATGTACCGGTGGTGCACGTGCACTGTCTGCGGAACAGCTCGGTGATCGTTACCACACACATTGTGACCCGCGCCTCAATGCGGATCAGGCTCTGGAACTGGCGTTTACAATCGCTGAGAACCTCAGAAAAGAATCTGAATCTCGCGTTGCAGTGAACACTTAACTCTATCTAGAGTATTCAATTGATGATCAGGGGTTGCACATTGTGCAGCCCCTCTTTTTTTGATAAATACTCATATGCGATGCACATAGAAAATTGGAATTATGTGCTTCCTGCCTTTAACAGCTCGGTTTATTTCTAGGTTTTTTCGCCCTCAGGGAGAGTTTGTTGCTTCAGAGCGATTCTTTGTTGTCTGGCTATTCAATCCTCATTGTAGATGACAACAACTACATGCGTTCCATCTTGCGCACCATGGTCTCCGGTTTTGGTGTCCGCTCGATCTATGAAGCAGGTGATGGAGCAGACGCGATTGCAATTCTGCTTGATCGCCGGCCAGACATCGTTTTGTGCGACTGGATCATGCATCCCATCGATGGCAATGACTTCCTCCGTATCCTGCGGCAGGATCAGGATTCTGAAATTGCTAAAACACCGGTGATCGTCATCACCGCAGATTCCCGACGCTCCGTGGTCGTTGCCGCGCGCAATGCGGGCGTAAATTACTTTCTTGCCAAACCAATCGCACCAGCCATTCTGTATGACCGCCTGAAGGCGATTGTTATGCAGGGGGATGAGTGTGTTCAGGCCAGAGATATGGCGCAACTGCCCATGGGCACACGCCTGCAGCAGCATCTGGATGTGATGGCAAAAGCAAAAGACTCCGGCACCTTAAAGAAGAAATCCTCTGACTAATCAGAGACTGTGAATCCTTTCCTCCAACCATCAACTATGTGATGGATCGACTTTTCTAAGCTATAAAAACGCTGTACATGAGATGCAAAGCTACGAAAGCTCGAAGCAATCAGGGCAATCCCGTTAACCCATTATAGCCTTTGAAGTTCATATGATGATTAAAGACCAGTTCCGTCTGGCCGTCGTGCAGGCCAATCCGTGTGTAGGTGATATTTCCGGTAATGCTGAAAAAGTTCGGCATCACAGAAAGCTGGCTGCCGAGCAGGGCGCTGATCTGGTCTTGTATTCCGAACTCTTTATTGCCGGATATCCGCTGGAAGATCTGGTGCTTAAGCCTTCCTTCGTCGCAGCTTGTAAGCGCGAGCTGGAGACTTTGGCTAAAGAGACCGCAGATGGTGGTCCGGGCCTTCTCGTAGGTCTGCCATGGGCAGAAGGAGAGAAGCTCTATAACGCTGTGGCCTTGTTGGATAACGGCAAGATTGAAGGCCTGCGCTACAAGGTCGATTTGCCAAACTATGGCGTGTTCGATGAAAAGCGCGTCTTCGATGCTGGACCAAACCCGGGCCCAATCAGCTTCCGCGGTGTTCGTCTGGGCGTTCCGATCTGTGAAGACACATGGACCGATGAGGTCTGTGAATGTCTGGAAGAAACCGGCGCTGAAATCCTCCTTGTTCCAAATGCCTCGCCTTACAACCGGGAAAAGACCGAAGAGCGCATGCAGCTCATGATCTCCCGTGTGGTTGAGACAGGTCTGCCATTTGTTTACTGCAACCAGGTAGGTGGGCAAGACGAGCTTGTTTTTGATGGTGCCTCCTTTGCACTTAATCATGATCGATCGCTGGCCATGCAGCTGGGCCAGTTCACCGAAGAAACTGGCTACCTCAACTTCAAAAAAGACGCTGACGAGAACTGGCTGATTGAGCCTGCGCGCGTCGTTCCGATGCCAGATACTCAGGAAGCTGACTGGCTTGCCTGCGTGCTGGGCCTCAAAGACTATGTCAACAAGAACGGCTTCCCGGGTGTTGTGCTTGGTCTTTCCGGTGGTATTGACAGTGCCATCTGTGCAGCCATGGCGGTGGATGCGCTGGGTGCTGATCGTGTTCACTGTATAATGCTTCCATACCGCTACACCTCCGAGGAAAGCATCAAGGACGCCAAGGCGTGTGCTGATGCGCTCGGCGTAAAGTACGACACCATTCCAATCGCAGAGCCTGTAGAAGGCTTCCAGAAGACGCTGTCCGGCGTTTTTGCAGGCACTGAGAGTGGCATCACAGAGGAAAACCTCCAGTCCCGTTCTCGCGGTGTCATCCTCATGGCGGTCTCCAACAAGTTTGGCGCTATGGTTGTGACCACGGGCAACAAGTCGGAAATGTCCGTTGGCTATGCGAC
Source organism: Pseudovibrio denitrificans JCM 12308 (assembly GCF_001310815.1). Taxonomy (GTDB): domain Bacteria; phylum Pseudomonadota; class Alphaproteobacteria; order Rhizobiales; family Stappiaceae; genus Pseudovibrio; species Pseudovibrio denitrificans. The sequence goes on along the minus strand of NZ_BAZK01000027.1, from coordinate 5,660 downwards.
CCTTTACGGCGACATGAACGGCGGCTTCAACCCGATCAAGGATCTGTACAAGACCGAGGTCTACCGCTTGTCTGACTGGCGTAACAAACACCACCCAGTAGGTGTTATGGGCCCGGCAGGTGAGGTGATCCCGAACAACATCATCGTCAAAGCACCGACGGCTGAACTGCGTGAAAACCAGACGGATCAGGACAGCCTGCCAGAGTATGATGTTCTGGACGACATCCTGCACTGTCTCGTGGAACAAGAGTTGAGCCTTGACGAGATCGAAAAGCGCGGTCACTCTGTTGAGACCATCCATCGAGTCGAACACCTTCTTTACATCGCTGAGTACAAGCGTCGTCAGGCAGCTCCGGGCGTCAAAATCACACTAAAGAACTTCGGACGCGATCGCCGCTACCCAATCACCAACCGTTTCCGGGATCGAAACTAGAAGCAAACGCGACTTCAGATCTTAGTTTAAGATCTGGCGCACTAGGCTTGATCTCCCGTGTTCAGGCAGGCATCCGGCTTTGCCTGAATCACTTTCTACACTTCTTAGGTTAAGTCTATGACTTTGTTTGAATTTCTCCAGCGCAACCTGCGCTGGGTTGCGGGCGGATTTCTGCTCGGCTTTGGCTCCAGCTTCGGCCAGACGTTCTTTATTGCCCAATTTTCCTCCCAGATCCGCGAGACCTACAGCCTGTCTCACGGTGATTTCGGCTCAATCTACATGTTCGCCACGCTGGCAAGTGCGGCAACCCTTATCTATCTCGGCAAAATTGTCGACTATTATCGCCCGGTGGTCGTGGGCTGTGCGGCAATTGTGATCCTTGCCGGATTCAGTTTCTTAATGAGCTGGCATAACTCCATAATATTACTGGGCATTTGTCTCTATGGCTTGCGTTTGTTCGGGCAGGGCATGCTGCCCCATACCTCACAGACCGCAATGTCGCGCTGGTTCCATGGTTCCCGCGGTAAAGCGTTGAGCCTTGCCTCCTTTGGCAACATGGCTGGTGAGGCTCTGCTGCCATTGGCTGCTGTAACCCTCATGGTCTCCATGTCATGGCGCGATCTCTGGTCTGCTGCCGGTGTTACTCTGCTCCTCGTGTTCCTCCCTCTGGCATACCTGACACTCAAGAAAGACCGCACACCGGAAAACCCGCTTGAGTCATCCCGATCAAATGGCCCGGCTGTCAGCTGGACCAGAAAACAGGTGATGGCGGACTGGCGCTTCTGGGTTGTTATGACCGCCGTGCTTGCTGTGCCATTCCTCGTCACCGGCCTCATGTTCCATCAGGTGCACTTCATGGAAGCCAAGGGATGGGAGCGTACTGTGATGCCATCTTACCTGCCGCTCTATGCTGCTGCTGGGGCTTTGTTCTCCATGCTGGCCGGCATGCTGATTGACCGGTTCTCCGCTGTCTCTCTGCTTCCTCTCTCCGTAGTGCCACTCGGTGTCAGTGTCCTCGTGTTTGCTTTTGCGGGCGAAGAGTACTTCGTCCCTGTGGCGTTTATCATTCTGGCCATGACCGTCGGATCATGGGGGGCTGTTGCCTCCGCTGTTTTGGCTGAGCTGTATGGTACAGCCCACCTCGGATCCATCCGCGCCATCTACTCCGCCATGATGGTCTTTGCCTCTGCACTGGCTCCGGGGCTCATGGGTGTCTTGCTGGACTACGGTGTTGAGCTCGATACGCAGTTTGCATTCTCCAGCCTCTACTGCTTCGGTCTGGGCCTGGTTCTGTTTGCTGTAAAGCCGCAGCTGATGCTGGTGCGCTCTCCAGCCTGAAAACAGGAAAAACCGAGATATTCCGTAGGTATTCAAGATTGGCTGGTTGACCCATACCGGCCAACGCGATACCCGAGTGTCAAACTTGTTTATTGATGAGAAGGCTCAGCCATGAGTGTTACGGTTCGCTTCGCGCCATCTCCGACTGGTCACATCCATATCGGTAATGTACGCCCGGCGCTTTTCAACTATCTCTTTGCCAAAAAGCAGGGCGGTAATTTCGTTCTGCGTTACGACGACACCGACGTACAGCGCTCTAAGGAAGAGTATGCTGTCGGCATCGCCGAAGACCTGAAATGGCTGGGTATCAACCTGATCGCGTCGAAAAACAGTCCGAGCGCTTTGCATTGTATGATGCAGCTGCTGCCAAGCTGAAAGACGCCGGTCTGCTCTACGCCTGTTACGAGACACCGGAAGAGCTGGAACGTCGCCGCAACCGTGCCCGCGCTCTGGGCCGTCCTCCTGTCTACGACCGTGCTGGCCTGAAGCTCACCGACGAGCAGATTGCTGAGTATGAGGCTGAAGGCCGTAAACCGCACTGGCGCTTCAAACTGCCAAACCACGTAGAAGGTGATCCATTCTCCTTCAACAGAACAGAAGTTCACTGGGATGATGTAATCCGCGGTCGCCAGACTGTTGATCTTGCCTCCCTGTCTGATCCTGTCCTGGTGCGTGCGGACGGCACATACCTTTATACCCTGCCATCCATCGTGGATGACGCGGATATGGGCATCACCCATGTCATCCGTGGGGAAGATCACATTGCGAACACCGGTGTCCAGATTGCCATATTCCAGGCACTGGGGGCACAAGTTCCTGAGTTCGGTCACCACAACTTGCTGACCACCGCTTCAGGTGAGGGCCTTTCCAAACGCTCTGGCGCTTTGTCCATCCGCTCCCTGCGTGAGGAAGGCTACGAGCCAATGGCAGTCTGCTCTCTTGCAGTTCTGACTGGCACCAGCCACGCAGTGGAACCGGCAAAGTCCATGGAAGCTCTGGCAGAGATGCTCGACTTCTCCGGCATCTCCAAGTCCGCTGCAAAGTTTGACCCGGAAGACGTTGGCCACCTGACCGCAAAGCTGGTGCACGACATGAGCTTTGCTGATGTTGCAGATCGTCTGAAGGCAGAGGGCGTTGAAGGCGATGAAGCGTTCTGGTCTGCTGTGAAGGAAAACTGCTCCACCGTCAGCGATGCGAAACAGTGGTGGGAGCTTGTCGTCGGCTCAGTCACCCCGGAGATCGCCGAGGAAGACAAAGAGTTCATCACTCAGGCCAAAGATCTGCTGCCGCAGGAGCCGTGGAGCGAAGAGACCTGGGGTGAGTGGACCAAGGCTGTGAAAGGCGAAACAGGCCGCAAAGGCAAGGGTCTGTTCATGCCGCTGCGCAAGGCGATCACAGGCCTGGCCCACGGACCAGACCTGAAGAACATGCTACCGCTTATCGGTCGGGAAAAAACTTTGGACCGACTTTCCTGATAGGCCCTTCGCGAGGCTCAACCTCGCGAGGCACAAATTTCTTCTGAACAAGCGGAGGCTCGGAGATATCACTCTGGGCCTCTGTTGCATCTACGGTCTGACGCAGCTCGCTCTGGTTCGGAATTGCCGGATAAGTCGCAGTTGCACCCGGTGTCAGATCATCCAGCTCGGTGCCCGGAATCGCTTGCTCCAAAGATGGAATCGCAGGCGTTGGCTCAATGTTGTTCGGCTGACCAGCCGCTGCATCACAGGAGCACGCCGGATTGTTCTGCTGTCGGAACAGATAGGCATTGGCAAGCGAGGTATAAGGCGCACCGGAAAGGGAGCGCATCTGCGCTGGTGTTTCCTGCGGAACCTGGAAAACGTAAAGCTCCGTATCCTGACTTGGGCACAGCGCCTGACAGATCTCTTCATCTTCCGCCAGATCGCCCGCACTGGAGTTCGGGTTGATCGGGAAGTAGTAGCCATCACACTTGCGCACGCACATGGTGGCATACTGCTGACCGCCGGAAGAGAAACCTGCCGTAGAGCGTGGCTCCAGCTGCAAAGGCTGGTTGGCCTGCACTGGCGGTGTGAGTGGCTGGATCTGCTGATCAGAGCGATCAGAACAGTTCAGATCAACCAGCGCCTGCTTCACTTCATTCAGACGGTCCTGCATCGCGCTGGAATAGAGTTCCTGCTGTCTCTGACTATCTAGATAGGTCAGGTTCTCATTCATCTGCTGCAGGGAAGAACTGAGCTGCTGACATTGTGGTGGGCCAAAAGACCCGTCACAGCCAAAGCTGGACATCTGACTTTGAACATTGCGGATATGTACCTGTTGCTCTTCATAGGCCGTCTGCCAGCTGTTGGAGCTGCCGTTGGCCTCGACCTGTTCTGAGAGCTCAATAAACTCCGTCTCCAATCGGTCACAGACCTGTGGGCGCGCGCTCGCACTCTGGGTCCAGATAAAGGAGGCACCAAGGGCGAGGGCCGCAACTGCGCATGAGTGAGCGAAGGGGAGTCTGGAAATAGTCATAGCCCGCAATTTTACGTTTAGTCAGAGAGGTTTCTACAGATAAGCTATTCTATGGCCTTATTGGGGCAAAACCAACGGATTCCGGATGGTTTTGCAAAAATCTCTTCTTCTCTTGCTGGTAGTTGCCGAAAAACATCTTATATCGAGAGTGATTTGATTTGATCTTTTGTGATGGAGGGGAGCTTTGCAGATGTCTGCGCTTGGCAAGTCAGTCCTGAAAATGGTGAGCACCGTAACTGTGGCACTTGGTGTAACCCTGAGCATGCTCGGCACAGCTGCGCAGGCACAGGACCCGGACCTGATCTTCAAAAAATCCACGGTCTGGAAGTTTCTGAGCCCGGACCACAAACTGGCCACCTACGCGCTGGATGACCCGGAAGTGGAGGGTGTGGCCTGTCACTTCACCGTGCCGGAAAAGGGTGGCTTCTCAGGCTGGCTCGGACTGGAAGAGGAAACCTCTGATGTCTCTCTGGCCTGCCGTCAGGTCGGCCCAATCAAGTTCAAAAGCAAGTTTGAGCAGGGCGATGAAGTCTATCGTCAAAGCCGCTCGCTGTTCTTCAAGAAAATGCGTATCGTTCGTGGCTGTGACACCAAGCGCAACGTGCTGGTCTATCTGGTGTACTCCGACAAGCTTGTCGAAGGCAGCCCGAAGAACTCTACCTCAACCGTGCCAATCATGCCGTGGGGCGATCAGGTGCCAGAAAAATGCGCTGACTATCTGGACGACTAAATCGCGCTCCAGAAGAGCGCCACCGTTCTTCCTATTAAAACCCGCTGCACAAGCAGTTTTAGCACCGCTGGGCTATCCCGGCGGTGTTTGCGTTTGAGGCTCCCGTTTAGACGGGTGGAGCAAGGCGAACAGGCTCTGCCTGCGCTACTTGTTAGAAATGTTTCTTCGGCATTGGCTGTTCGCCTCGCCCGGGCCTTTTATCATGAACACGCGGGCTCCCTCTCGAACAGACGCGACAGGCATGTTTGCACATCACAGATGCGCTTCCATGCCTTTGACAGTTTCCTGTCACCACCGGACGCCCTCCGGAACGACCCCAAGCTCCCTACTACCACTGTGGTCTCAATAGGGTATGGCGCTTCACCGGACCTCCCGACACGATACGTTACCTCATGCCGGCAGCCCAACCCCGCCCACGCCACGGAGCGGACGGTCCACTCCTGCCCGAATGCGTGGGCACAAACTGAGAGTAAAACAGGTGCTGGGTGAGGGGGATAAGTTTCTTGGCACTGCACCACACCACCTCACGCCGTCATCCCGCACAAGCGCAGCGCGATGCGGGACCCAGTGCCACACACTAGAACCTCTCTACTGGATACCGAATCTCCGCTTTGCTCCGCCCGGCATGACGGCAAAGAAGCACCACCCCACACCGTCATCCCGCAC
>NZ_BAZK01000026.1 GCF_001310815.1 Pseudovibrio denitrificans JCM 12308 | reverse complement strand
AATCATTCTGGCTCTCAATGCATCTGAGATCCCCGCAGGCCAGCAAGGCTCTATACAAGTTACTGCAACACTCACAGACGCCTTCCCGCATGATGCAAGCGGAGAGCCGATTAAGATCAACGGCATCACCATCAATGCCTCAGACCACGATGGCGACACGGTCACAGCAGACATTCAGGTCAACATTATGGACGATGCACCCCAGTTGGACATCGCTGATACACCTGCCTCTGTCGCTGAAGGCAACACGCTTAACGGAACATGGTCTCTCAACCCGGGAGCAGATGGCGTCACACACATAACCGTCTCTGTCCCCGGTGAAGCGGATCAGACAATCACCCTGTCCGGCAACACACCCGCCACCTTCACGCTGCCCAAAGGCACACTCACCGTTAATCCAGATGGTACCTACTCCTTTGAAGCGGCAACCAATCTAGATAATGACAATCCGCAAGAGCAAAGCTTCACCATCACCGCAACAGATGCTGATGGAGACACGACAACCGATACCCAGACCATCACAATCACCGACGGCACATCGCCAACACCGCCAGACAACCTTCCCGGTGAAGCCGTTGATCTGATCCTCACAGTCAACGAAGCTGCCCTTGATACAACACAGGATCAGGATGATCTGGCCGCTGGGAACATCACCGGTTCCGACCCAACAAGCTCTGCTGAGACGGAGATCTCCAGCTCTCTCACCTTTACCGCGGGCTCGGACAACCTCTCTACCTTTGCCTTTGGTGATCCCTCGGGCATCACCATCACCAACGGCGATGCAGCTCTCAACGTCAGCTGGGCAGTTAGCAACGGCCAGCTCATCGGCTCCATAAACGGCACACCAGCGATCATTCTGGCGCTCAATGCAGCAGAGATCCCTGCAGGCCAACAAGGCACCATACAAGTCACAACAACGCTCACAGATGCTTTCCCGCATGATGCAAGCGGAGAGCCGATCAAGATCAACGGCATCACCATCAATGCCTCAGACCACGATGGCGACACAGTCACTGCCGACATTCAGGTCAATATCATCGACGATGCGCCGCAGCTGGACATCGCCGATACGCCTGCATCAGTTGCGGAAGGAAACACCCTGAATGGCAGCTGGTCTCTCAACCCCGGAGCAGATGGCGTCACGTACATAACCGTGTCTGTCCCCGGTGAAGCGGATCAGACAATTGCCCTGTCTGGCAACACATCCGCCACCTTCACGCTGCCCAAAGGCACACTCACCGTTAATCCAGATGGTACCTACTCCTTTGAAGCGGCAACCAATCTGGATAATGACAATCCGCAAGAGCAAAGCTTCACCATCACCGCAACGGATGCTGATGGAGACACGACAACCGATACTCAGACCATCATCATCACAGATGGCCCCAATCCGTTTGGGGGCGATATCATCGCGCTGAGCCTTGATGAAAGCGCGCTTGGAGAGCAGATTGGCAACAATGACCCCACTGGGGATGTCATCGGTTCCAATCCGGCAAGCACAGCAGAAACTCAAAGCGATACACTCAGCTTCACTGCAGGTTCTGACAATATCGTCAGCTTCACTATAGGAGACACCTCCAGCATCGAGGTTCGGGACGACAGTGGAGCTGTTGTAACTTCTTTGAACTGGGCACTGTCCGCTGACAAGCAAACCCTAACTGGGTCAATCAACGGTCAGAGTGTCATCCAGCTGTCTCTGTCCGGATCGACCATCCCAGCCGGTACCACTGGCACAGCTCAGGTCACAGCCACACTTCTTGCCGAATTTCCCCACGTCACCAACGGAACCAGCGACTTCACCATTTTGGGTGTGCCAATCATCGCGACTGATACGGATGGGAGCACGGCTCTTGGCATCACAAACATTTCGATCAAAGATGATAGTCCTGATGTAGATATTGCAGATACTCAGCTTATTGTCTCAGAAGGGGAAACAATCACCGATACATTCACCCTCAGCTCTGGAGCGGATGGATATAAGCAGGTAACGGTTTACACAAACATCAACGACCAACACATTGTCAGTCTGGCACCCAACACACAAACTACACTTTACACGGAGCAAGGTGAGCTCACCATTCACTCAGATGGAACTTGGGAATTTACAGCCAGTACCGGGCTAGACTTCAACCAACTCCAAACCTTACAGTTTTCATTTCAGTTGAAGATGGCGATGGGGATAGAGATACAGACAGCCACCTTATTTCAATCAAGCAATCCGCTGCGCCTATTCTCGGCACCTCAGGCAACGATGTCCTCACTGGTACCCAGACAAGCGAACTCATCAAAGGCCTTGATGGTGATGATACAATCGATGGTGGAGCTGGGCGAGACAAAATCGCAGGTATGGGGGGTAAAGATACGCTCACTGGCGGAGAGGACAGCGACACGTTTGTACTCGATCTTTCCAACCTCACCGTGGCAGATCTAATTACAGATTACGATTCCACCGGAGAAGATGCAGACGAACTGGATGTAACGGAACTAATTGGCACAGAAGAGATCACGCAGCAAAATGTGGGAGATTATTTCCAGCTCTCAGGCGGTATCCTGAGCTTCGATCAGGATGGGGCTGGCACCAATCATAACATGGTACAGGTTATGGAGTTTGCATCACCACCAGCTCAGCTGGAGCTGATCGTGGATGAAAATCAGGCACCAGTGGTCGTAACTGCATAAGGTTCTCAGCAAAGAAAAACCCCGGAAGCGATGCTACCGGGGTTCGAAACACGATCAGCTACAGAAAACAGCCACACCGGCCATTCGCTCTGGCTCTATAACCCAGAAGTCACCGCGCTTGCGTCCGCCAAGAGCCTTGGCATAGGTAGCAAAGCTCTCAAGATCTTCTGTGGCAAAGCCCAAGGCAGCCAATTTCAGACCTTTGCGGTCAGCGGACGCTTTCACACCATAAAGGCTTTCATAAGCGCTTGGAGACAACACCTTCACAGTCCCACGAGCAGTCTCAATCTCAACGCCAAGACTGGAAAGTCGTGCAGTACGCTCTCCAATGAATGCCTTGAGAAACTCATGATGGTCTGCCGGATCATCAGCCACGAAAACCACCTCAGTCAGATCGCGAACAGTGTTCGGATGCGACTGATAGTCAGCTTTCCAGAAGTTCTCAGGAAACTTGTTGTGGCATGTGAAAAAGCCCACTTCCGCACTGAGCGGATCAGTGGTGAACGTCAGATCAAACGCGACTTGACGTTCTTCACCTTCTGGCGTCACAGCAATCCGCTCAAAGGAAAATGGCGCGTACTCTGCAAGGCCAGCAGCATTGTAGGCCCTACGATCTTCCGCAGCGCTGGTGCTGTCCATAACAAACATGGAAGCACCTTCGCCCTTCAACAGAAAGTCACGGTTAAATGCACCGAAAGAGAAAACACCTTCACTCGGCTCTGTCAGCTCAGCACCTTCGCCGATTGCCAGAACCTCAAGGAAACTGCCATTCAGCTGGATGAGACGGTTTTCAGTCCCCCAAGGATGACGCGCAATTGGCGTTACCTTGAATCCCAGCTGTTCCCAGTGTCCTGCTGCATCCTGCAACGAGTTTACAGCAAGCACAATGTGATCAATTCCCTTGGTCAAAGCGTTTCCCCCAAAACAGCAGATTAAACCAGACGGCTATTGTCGCGCGCAGCACCTACAAATGAGGAGAACAGCGGATGCGGCTCAAACGGACGGGACTTCAGCTCTGGGTGATACTGTACACCGATGAACCACGGATGATTGTCGATCTCTACAGTCTCAGGCAGAACGCCATCTGGTGACGTACCAGCAAAGATGAGGCCAGCTTCTTCAAGCTTCTCACGATAGCCGATGTTCACTTCATAACGGTGACGGTGACGCTCAGAGATCTCGGTAGAATCGTAGATCGCAGCAATCTTACTGTCAGCTTTCAGAACTGCATCATAAGCACCAAGGCGCATGGTACCGCCCAGATCGCCTTCAGCATGACGCTCTTCTTTTTCGTTACCGCGGGTCCATTCGGTCATCAGGCCAACAACTGGCTCTTTTGCAGGACCAAACTCGGTGGAACTTGCATCAGCGATGCCAGCCATGTTGCGAGCAGCTTCCACAACAGCCATCTGCATACCGAAGCAGATACCGAAGTAAGGAATGTTGTTCACACGTGCATAGTGTGCTGCAGCGATCTTACCCTCAGATCCGCGCTCACCAAATCCACCAGGAACAAGAATACCATTCACATTAGCAAGGAATTCGCTTGGATCTTCTTTTTCAAAGACTTCAGATTCAATCCACTCAAGATTGACCTTCACACCATTCGCAATACCGCCGTGAACCAGCGCTTCAATCAGAGACTTATAAGCGTCCTTAAGTACGGTGTACTTACCAACGATTGCGATAGTGACTTCACCCTCTGGATTAAACAGAGAATGAACGATGGTTTCCCAGCGGGACAGATCAGGAGCCGGAGCACCTGTGATACCAAACGCATCCAGAACCTGCTCGTCCAGACCTTCCTTGTGGTAGGCCAGCGGCACTTCATAAATGCTCTTTGCATCATATGCCGGGATAACAGCTTCTTCACGAACGTTACAGAACTGGGACAGCTTGCGACGCTCATTCTCAGGGATCTGGCGATCACAGCGAACCATGAGAATGTCTGGCTGAATACCGATGGAGCGCAGCTCTTTAACAGAGTGCTGGGTCGGCTTGGTTTTCATTTCACCAGCACTTGCAATGTAAGGCAGCAGTGTCAGGTGGATGTAAACAGCCTGTCCGCGTGGCAAATCGTTGCCAAGCTGACGGATAGCTTCAAAGAATGGCAGGCCTTCAATGTCACCAACGGTGCCGCCGATCTCGCAGAGCACGAAATCATAGCCTTCATTACCATCCAGAACGAAGTTCTTGATCGCGTCAGTCACATGAGGAATCACCTGCACGGTACCACCCAGGTAATCACCACGGCGTTCTTTCGCGATAATGTCCTGATAAATGCGACCAGTGGTAATGTTGTCCTGCTTGTTTGCCGGACGGCCAGTGAAACGCTCGTAGTGACCAAGGTCAAGGTCAGTTTCAGCGCCATCGTCGGTCACATAACACTCACCATGCTGGTAAGGGCTCATGGTACCTGGATCAACGTTCAAATAAGGGTCGAGCTTACGAAGTCGAACCTTGTATCCGCGCGCTTGTAAAGCCGCACCAAGAGCTGCGGAGGCAAGTCCCTTCCCGAGAGAAGAAACAACACCACCGGTGATGAATATGTACCGTGCCATGGATCGCTACCACGTTAGAAAGGGCGGAATTTATCAGTAGGGAAGCACACTTAGCGTGGTGCCTGATAATCCAATACCCTGGATATTTGAGTTATGTCTGAACGCACGAATGACGGACACTGCACAAGGTGCGGTGCCGTCAAACGTATATTTCAACTGTTTCTGCTTTACAGCAGATTACTGTGCAGGTGGAACCTGCGGGCCAGTTGGCTGACTTTGCTGCTGAAGTTGGTCAAGAAGACCATTGCCGCCGCCCTGCTCTGTGCCCTGAGTTGCGGAACCAGCTGGAACCTGATCAAGGAGAGAACCTGGACGCTCGTCGTAGCGTGCCAGCAGAGAAAGAGCGAGTGAAGTTGCAAAGAAGCAGACAGCCAGAATCGCAGTACCGCGTGTCAGCACATTTGCTGTACCACGGCTGCTCATCACGCCACCGCCGCCACCGCCGCCAATACCCAATGCGCCGCCTTCGGAGCGCTGCAGTAGAACCATTGCTACCAGCGCAACGACGACCATCAGGTGGATAACAATCAGAACGGTTTCCATAGGTATCCGTAGGTTTAATGAATTCGTTAGTCGGCCTTCTAACCGAATTTGCTGCGCCTTTCTACCCTAAAGGCGCAGCAAATTGGTGGACTGCTAAGAATATTATTATAATCCGACTAATATTAGCCGCGATAAGCCTCAGCGATTCCAAGGAAATCCGCCGCTTTCAGGCTTGCACCGCCAACCAGTGCACCGTCAACGTTTTCAACCGCAAGCAGTTCTTTTGCGTTGGTAGGCTTAACAGAGCCACCATAAAGGACGCGCATTTTACCGCCAATCTCATCGCCAAACTGTTTGATGAGTGTTGCGCGGATAGACGCATGAACTTCAGCCACATCTGCAGGTGTTGGCGTCAGGCCGGTACCGATTGCCCAGACTGGCTCATAAGCGATCACAGTGTTCTCAGCGGTTGCGCCTGCTGGTACAGAACCAAGAACCTGCTTGGTAACAACGTCAAGAGTAGTGCCAGCGCGGCGCTCACTCTCAACTTCACCAACACAAACGATCGCAACCAGACCAGCGCGGTAAGCAGCTTCAGCCTTCTCGCAAACATCTGCATCAGATTCGCCATGGTCTTCACGGCGCTCGGAGTGACCAACAATAACAAACTTGCCGCCAGCATCACGGATCATCTCAGCGGAGATGTCGCCAGTATGCGCGCCGCTTTCTTTAGCGTGGCAGTTCTGGGCGCCAATTGTGATTTTGTCCTGAGAAGCAAGCTGTGCAACCAGCAATGCAGGTGGGCAAATCAGAAGCTCTACTTTTTCGGCAAGTGCTGAGTCGTATCCCGTACCCATAGCTTCCAGCTCTGCAGCAGAAGCTTTGGTGCCATTCATTTTCCAGTTACCAGCAACAAGTGGCCGATTAGTCATTTGATCCGTTCCCCAAATATGAATTCTAGATTCCCATATGGAATGTGTGCTCACTAACAGAAAAAACACTTAAGTCCCATAGTGGATTACCGCTAGTGCGATGAACTTCGTATCTCACGGCGAATCTCACAGGCTTTATGTTGTGTAAACTTGCCCCACAGCGAAAGGAACACTATTATCCGGCGGCCTTGCATGTGTGCGCGGGGAGACTGTCCCTCGCCTTCAACAAGAGAACGGATAAAATTATGCTCGACGCGCTACGTAATAGCGTAGGTTCCTGGTTTGCAAAGATCCTGATCGGCCTTCTGGTGCTCAGCTTTGCAGTTTGGGGGATCGCTGACGTCTTTACTGGAATCGGCTCCACATCTGTTGCCTCAGTGGGTGACAAAGAAATTTCAGCTCAGGATTTCCAACGAGCTTATTCACGCGAGCTCGACCAGCTGTCACGCCGCGTCGGCCAGCCTGTCACACAGGAACAGGCCGCTGCATTTGGCGTACCAGCTCAGGTTCTGGGCCGCCTGGTCGCTGAAGCTGCGCTTGATAATGAAGCATCAAAGCTGCGCATCGGCGTTTCAGATGAAGCAATCATCAAAACCATTCAGGAAACACCTGCCTTTCAGGGTGTGAATGGATATGACCGCAATCGCCTCGGTCAGGTACTTTACAATCTCGGCATGAGCGAAGACGAGTTCGTCATGCAGCAGCAGCTCGTCGCAGAGCGCCAGCAGCTCGCCGAAGCCGTCATTGGTGGTATTGTAGTGCCAGAAACCATGCTCGAAGCTTTCGACAAGTACGCAATGGAAGAGCGTACTGTTGAGTACCTCGTACTGCCAAAAAGCTCACTGACTGACGTTCCTGCGCCGACTGATGAAGAACTCAACGCGTTCTTTGAAGAAAACAAAGGCAACTACAAAGCACCTGAGTACCGCAGCGCGACCATCATTGAGCTGACATCAGATAAAATCGCAAAGCCTGAAAACGTGACGGACGAAGAGATCGCTCAGGAATATGAGCGCACCAAAACCGTTACCAGTCTCAGGAACAGCGCCGCATCTATCAGATCTCCTTCCCAACCAAACAGGAAGCAGAAGCTGCTGTGGTGGAGATGGATTCCGGCAAGACCTTTGAAGACCTGATGAATGAGCGCGATCTGACCGAAAAAGACGTCGACCTCGGCCTTATGAACAAGGCAGGCTTCCTTGATCAGAAGATCGCAGACGCTGCGTTTGCTCTGAAAGAAGGTCAGGCAAGTAACGTGGTCGAAGGCCAGTTCACCAACGCCATCCTCTTTGCAAAAGAAGTCAAACCAGCTGCAGTTCAGCCAATTGAAGACGTGAAGGACGAACTGCGCGCGGTAGTCGCTCAGGCAAACGCCGCTGATGAAGTGGAAGACCTGTTCAACGAAGTAGAAGATGCGCGCGCAGGCGGCAGCACTTTTGAAGAGATCGCAGAACGCTTCGATCTGGAACTGATCAACACCCCTGCTTTCGACGCCTCCGGCAATAATGAAGCAGGCGAAACCGTTGAACTGCCAGTAGCAAACGAGCTGACCACCGCCGTCTTCTCAACTGATGTTGGCGTTGAAAACGATCCGCTGGAAATCGGCCGCACCGGTCACCTCTGGTACGAAGTCAAAGAAGTTACACCTTCCCGCGACAGAGAACTCTCTGAAGTCAAAGAGGCTGTGACCGCTGACTGGACAGCAAACCGCACCGGTGAACTGCTGGAAGAAAAAGCCAAAGCTCTGATTGCAGAAGTGGAAGCAGGAAAATCGCTTTCCGAGATCGCAGCAGCTGAAGGCCTGACAACAACGACCTCTCAGCCATTCACCCGCAACGGTGGCGTACAAGGCCTTTCCGGCTCAGCTGTTACAGCAGCCTTCTCCGGACCTAAAGGCACCGCAGCACAGGTTCCTGGCAACAATGAAGACAGGATCCTTCTGGTTCTGACGGACACAACAGCTCCGGCCTTCATGACAGAATCCGAGAACGCTCAGCGCATCAACACCCAGCTGACAGGCGCACTGGAAAGCTCATTGCTCAACCAGTTCATCAACCAGCTGGAACAGACAGAAGGCGTCCTCGTAAATCAGGCAGTCTTCAATCAGTTGACCGGCCTGGATCGCCAGTAGACAAAACCTTGTCGAAAACAAGCCCGCCACACTTTTAAGTGTGGCGGGCTTTTGTTTATCTCCTAGACAGCCCTCCTAAAGCTATCTAATAGTTAGCCTTTGTGTGCATTAAGGAATTACCTGAGGGATTGAGGGAGTTTTCGCCGTGAGCAATTTGAAAAATCTCATTGGAATTGTCGCTGACGGCAACGCACTGGACCGGCCTCAGGCCCGCGAGGCATTCGAGATCATCATGTCAGGCGCCGCAACTCCTGCTCAGATCGGAGGCTTCCTGATGGCTCTGCGCTTGCGCGGCGAAACCATCGACGAAATCTCCGCAGCAGTTGAGACCATGCGCGCCAAGATGATCCCGGTAAAAGCACCAGACCACGCCATCGACATTGTCGGCACTGGCGGCGATGCATCCGGCTCTTACAACATCTCTACGTGCACAGCCATTGTCGTGGCAGGCTGCGGCGTCACCGTTGCCAAACACGGCAACCGCTCCCTCTCCTCCAAATCCGGCTCTGCTGAAGCGCTGGCCGAACTGGGCATCAATCTGGATCTGGACGCAAACGGCATCAGCCACTGCATTCACGAGGCTGGTATTGGCTTCATGTTCGCGCCAAACCACCACAAAGCCATGCGCCACGTTGGCCCAGCTCGCATCGAACTCGGCACCAGAACCATTTTCAATCTGCTTGGCCCTCTCGCCAACCCGGCAGGCGCAAAGCGCCAGATGACCGGCGTATTCGCTCAGCAATGGGTTGAGCCGCTCGCCAACACCCTGAACGAGCTGGGCACCGAGAAAGCCTGGATCGTCAACGGGTCCGATGGCATGGATGAAATCACCACCACCGGAACGACCTTTGTCGCCGAACTTAAAAACGGCAGTATCAACACCTTCACCATCTCACCAGAAGATGCAGGCTTGCCCGTTGCAAAGACGGAAGATCTGAAGGGCGGCGACCCAAAAGAGAACGCTCAAGCTCTGCGCGAGGTACTGCAGGGTGCGAAGAACGCGTACCGCGATATCGTCCTGCTCAACTCCGCAGCGTCCCTGATCGTTGCTGACAAAGTCTCCACTCTCACAGACGGCGTAGAGATGGCGGCACAGGCGATCGATACAGGTACCGCCCTTTCCCGACTGGACAAACTTGTTGAAGCCTCCGACGCTGCAACAGCTGCCAACATGAAACTCTAAGACCACGGATCCCATGTCAGATATCCTTAAGAAAATCGAAGCTTACAAGCGTGAAGAGATTGCCGCTGCAAAAGCGCAAACTTCTCTGGCTGATCTGGATGCGGCAATCAAGGCAGCAACTCCGACCCGCGGCTTTGCAAACGCGCTGAAAGCAAAGCATGCAAACGGTGAGTACGCCCTGATTGCTGAGGTGAAAAAAGCCAGTCCATCCAAAGGCCTGATCCGTGCGGACTTTAACCCGCCAGTACTTGCAAAAGCCTATGAAAACGGCGGCGCAGCCTGTTTGTCCGTACTGACCGACACGCCGTCTTTCCAGGGTAAACCAGAATTCCTCGTCTCAGCCCGAAATGAAGTCTCCCTGCCAGTTCTGCGCAAAGACTTTCTCTATGACACCTATCAGGTGCATGAGGCTCGCGCCTGGGGCGCAGACTGCATCCTGATCATCATGCAGCCGTTGATGATGCATTAGCCAAAGAGCTGGAAGACACCGCCTTTGAGCTTGGTATGGATGCATTGATTGAAGTGCACGACGAAGCCGAACTGGAGCGCGCACTGAAGCTCACCTCACCACTCGTCGGCATCAACAACCGCAACCTGAAAACATTCGAAACATCGCTGGAGACCAGTGAACGCCTTGCTCCATTGATCCCGCAAGATCGGATCATCGTGGGCGAAAGCGGCCTGTTCACTCCGGAAGATCTTTCCCGCATGGAAAAATCCGGCATCTCCACCTTCCTCATCGGTGAAAGCCTGATGCGGCAGGACGATGTAGAAAACGCGACAAAAGCGCTGCTTAAACGCTAATAAAATCAACAGCCTGCAAAAGGCAATGACCTGAACAAACTGTGTCCAGAGGCAAGAAAATGTCAGAACTTTCTCCAAAACTCACTCACCTTGATGACAGTGGTGCGGCTCATATGGTCGACATCTCGGAGAAAGAGGTCACCTCACGCATCGCCCGCGCTGGCGGTCAGGTGAAGATGCAGCGTGAGACTCTGGACATGATCCTTTCCGGCAATGCCAAGAAAGGCGACGTGCTGGCAACGGCGCGCATCGCGGGCATCATGGCTGCCAAGCGCACCCATGAGCTGATCCCGCTGTGTCATCCGCTGGCTCTTTCCAAGGTACAAGTGGACTTCACACCGAACCCGGAGCTGCCGGGCATTGAGATTGAAGTCTTCGCAAAGGTCTCTGGTCAGACTGGTATTGAGATGGAAGCGCTGACAGCTGCTTCTGTTGCGTGCCTGACGATCTACGATATGGCCAAAGCCGTTGATCGTTCCATGGAGATTGGCGAGATTCGCCTGCTGGAGAAGAAGGGCGGTAAGTCCGGTCACTATCTGGCTGAGGAGGATAACTCCAAATGAGCCTGATCAGCATCGAAGAAGCCCTGGACCGCCTCCTCAAGGACGTAAAACCAACTGCAAGCGAGAGCCTCCCACTTCTGGAAGCTGGCGAACGCGTTTTAGCACAAGATGTTGCCGCAACCCGGACCCAACCTCCGTTCTCCGCCTCCGCGATGGATGGCTATGCCGTAAAAGCCGCTGACACCACAGATCCTGAGCGCGCACTGAAGGTTATCGGTGAAGTCGCTGCCGGGCATAACTTCGACGGCACACTGCAAGACGGCGAAGCTCTGCGTATCTTCACAGGAGCGCCGGTACCAGCTGGTGCAGATGCGATCCTGATGCAGGAAAATGCCCGCCGCGACGGGGATAGCCTGTTTTGCCAAGAGAGCGTAACTGTTGGCAAGTTCATCCGCCCTGCCGGACTGGACTTCCAAGAAGGCCAGATCCTCCTCAAAGCAGGCGCCCCACTCGGCTTCCGCGAGCTTTCCCTTGCGGGCGCAATGAACCACGCGAGCTTGCCAGTGCGCAAGAAGCCGGTTGTCGCAATCCTTGCAAACGGAGACGAGCTCGTTGAGCCGGGCCAGACACCAGGTCCGAATCAAATCATCGCATCCAATCAGGTCGGCATCGCAGAATTCGTGAAAAACTGCGGCGGCATCCCAATGATGCTAGGCATCGCCCCAGACCAACCTGAAGAAATCACAGCCCGCGTTAAGCAGACAATCAAGGCCAAAGCCGACGTTCTGGTCACACTCGGCGGCGCGTCTGTCGGCGACCACGACCTCATTCAGGACGTGCTCGGTGCAGAAGGCATGGAGCTTGGTTTCTGGCGCATCGCTATGCGTCCGGGCAAACCACTCATGGCAGGCGCTCTTGGCCAGATGAAAGTCCTAGGCCTGCCGGGCAATCCGGTTTCAAGTCTTGTCTGCGCCCTCCTCTTCCTTGGGCCTCTCCTCGACAAAATGCTGGGCCGCTCAGTACCTTTGGCAAATCAAGGCGTTACCAAAGCCACGCTGACCGCAGACCTGCCTGCAAACGACCTGCGTCAGGACTACCTGCGCGCCAGCCTGAGCACCGACGCACAAGGCAATCTGACAACCGAGCCGTTTGACAAGCAAGATTCCTCAATGCTTGCACTGCTCACCAAAGCAGACGCTCTGATTGTTCGCCCGCCACACGCACCGGCTGCATCGGCTGGCGAAAAAGTTGAGCTTCTCAAGCTACGCTAAATCCGTAAGACGAGAGTGGACAACCCCTGTCCACTCACCTGTCAAAATCCAATTCCCCCAGTTCTAGCAGGGCTTAAACGCAACAAACCCATTGCAGAACACAATGAGAACAGGTAGAGTACGTTCGTGTTTTGTCCTCCCAATCGCAGAAGTTGAAGTCTTTCAGCTTGTTGGGAATGCAAATCAACGAATGGTCATCTCCGGAACCGGAGAGTATGGCCGCTCACTTTCAATCTGCGCTTAGGAGCGAACGGGGATAAAAGATGCTTACACAGAAGCAACACGAGCTTTTGATGTTCATCCATCAACGCTTGAAGGAAGCAGGTGTTCCACCCTCCTTCGATGAGATGAAGGACGCGCTGGACCTCCGTTCCAAATCCGGCATTCACCGACTGATCACGGCTCTGGAAGAGCGCGGCTTCATTCGCCGCCTGCCTAACAGAGCCCGTGCGCTGGAAATCCTCAAGCTGCCAGAGTCCATCGCACCAGGCCTGAAGCCTGCGACCAAGGAAAAGGGTTTTGCGCCTGAGGTCATTGAAGGCTCACTGAGCAAGAAGGTCGCGGCACCACCTCCACCACGCACACCGTCTCCTGACGAAGTGCCGACGCTGGAAATTCCGGTGATGGGCCGCATCGCAGCGGGTGTACCGATCGAAGCAATCCAGCATCAGAGCCATTCCATTGCAATGCCTGCAGATCTGATGGGCCGCGGCGAACACTACGCGCTGGAAGTTAAAGGTGACTCCATGATCGACGCAGGCATCTTTGACGGGGATACAGTGCTGATTAAACGCGGCGACACCGCGGATAACGGCGAAATCGTCGTGGCGCTGATCGATGACGAGGAAGCAACCCTGAAGCGCCTGCGCAAAAAAGGCGCCTCAGTTGCGCTTGAAGCGGCCAACCCCGCCTACGAAACTCGCATCTTCGGCCCGGGGCGTGTCCGCATTCAGGGCAAGATGATTGCGCTCTTCCGCCGCTATTAAAGCACTGGTTGCTATAGGCAATTTAGGATTCCAAGGTCTGCGCTGAGCATCATATGCCCAGCGCACTTTTTTTATTTTATGCCCGTTTCCCGCTTGATCTGACAGCCAGATATAAACCGAGCCTCTTTCTCCAAAAATCTTCTGGTCCAAAACCAGCTCAGCATTGCAGCTGGAAGGGGCTTGAGCTTGGGTGACAATGATAGAAGCCAACTGACAATCAGCCTCCAGAACGCTCATCCCCTTCGACTGCGCCAGAAGGACTGACGGCTTTTGTTCCCCTCCACCGCCCATCGCTCGGTGCGGGTATATCTCCAGCACACAGCCCTCCTCATCACAGGAACGGTCTGCTGCCCGCGTTTTATGCTCTTTAAAGGAGTTCGCAGAGTATCCCCCTGCCCGCAGCAGGCTGTCAGCAGCAAATGACATGCGCGAGGATGTCAGGCGGAAGGATCCGTCCTTGCCATAAAACCCAATATGCTTACCTGCATCAGCAATCATCACATCAGGTGGCCGCTCCACCACAAAGCCTATGAGACCCGCTGCAAATGCTGGCACAGAAAGCCATTTCAGGCGCAAGGGCATGATGCAGAGTATGATACTTGCAAGGATCACCAACAGATAACCAGAGACACTGGCAACACCCAGATTGGTAAGCCCATCACTCAGCGCACTCACCCAGTAGGCGGCCTTCAACACCAGAGATAGTCCCACCTCCATCCCCTGCAGAAAGAACGCATCAGCGCCAAATGGAATCGTGAGCAAAGCAAGCAGACCAAGGGGCATAACCACAAAGGTCACCAGCGGCATGGCCAGCACATTACCAACCACCCCATAGGGTGCGATCTGCTCAAAGTGCATGGCCGCTATTGGAGCGGTGGCGGCACCAGCGATCAGGGAGGTCATTGCGCAGGCAAAAAGCCACTTAACGGGCTTCCTGAGAGTGCGCAAAATGCCGGTTTTCCCTTTTAAAACATAAGCTTCCCGATCATCCCGAAGCCAGTCCTTGCCAAAGGAGTAAGCTGACAACAAAGCAAGGACGGCGATGAAGGACATCTGAAAGCCCGGGGATAAGACCTCCTCTGGGCGCAGGCTTAAAAGGAGGAGACAGGCGAGAGCAAGTCCGCGCAGGCTGAAAGCCCGGCGACCAAGCAGCCCGGCGCATAAGATCATCACGGCCATCATGTAAGCCCGCTGTGTGGCGACAGAAGCCCCTGACAAACTGAGATAAACCGTTGCCGCAATCAACGCGGCGATACTAGCGTAAACGTGAATATGTCCCTTCAAAGCAAGGCTTTGGCTAAGAGACAGAACCAACCGCGCTGCGAGGAAAACCAGAGAGGTCACCAGCCCCATATGCATACCGGAAATAGCGAGGACATGTGCGAGACCAGCGTTGCGCAGGGCGTCTTTATCAGCGGAAGCCAGATAGTCCCGTTTACCTACAAGGAGAGCAACAGCAAAAGCACTTTCTGGCGAATAATCCAACACCCGCCGGATACGCCCAGCGATACCGCTTCGTATCGTATCCACATGCTGCAGAAACCCAGTACCCCCATCACGGGCGAGCACAACAGGCCTGGAAAGTGCATACCCAACCGCACCGATCCCATCGAAAAACGCAGTTCGGGCAAAATCATAGCCTCCGGGCCGCACAGCCCCACCGGGCGGCAGCAGACGCGCCTTCAGCTGCATCTTATCCCCCATCACCGGCGCCTCTTTCATCCCCTTCAAGCTAAGCCGGATTTTGTAGCCAAGCGGAGTTGTTCCCCTCTTGGAATGCTCCAGCACCTCCCCGAGGATAACAGAGTAAGAGTGCTGCCCAGACTGCTTGAGACCGGTGACAACTCCCTCCACCTTCCGCGTAACAGGACGCTCCAACGGGTCGCCACGAGCAAATTCCACGCGCAAATCCGAGAGAATAAAACCGAGCGCAAAAAACAAAAGCGCTGTGAGACCGATCGTAGACCGGCCACGCTTCATTCTGCGAAAAGCAAACAATCCCAATAGGATAGCGACAAGTCCGCTTAAAACACTGTAAGGCTCAGCTGGCAGCGAAAAATACACCAGCACGCCCGCCATATGGCTCAGCGCATACCAGACAATGCCCTGCCCGCGATCCCAATCCTGAGAAAGAGCCGTACGGGCATAACTCATCGCAGCTGGCCAATCCGGCCTCACTATCCAGAAAAAGACAGCACGAATGGTCACCACAGCCGCAACACAGCGTCCCCACATCCCAACATACTGATTTTCATCATAAAAATCCTCAGTTGCGTTGCTATGTGCGTTTTTTGCGTTGGTTTGCGTTTTTCTGCGTTGCTGTGTTCTCAAAGCCTGCAGATCATCCTCAGCGGGCAACAAGTCTCCCTCAAAGGCACGGGAAGAAAACTTATCCCCCTTCAGGCAAAGCGCATCTATTCTGGGAGCCGAACCACCAGATTGCGTCTTGTCTGAGGATGATTGCCCCTCACGCACCCTTAAGTCCCTTTCTGCCACTTGGGAACTTTTCAATGCTATGGTACACAGCCCGCAGAGATACGGCGCCCCGCCGTAATTACCCCAAACTATTCGAAGTAACTTGAAACTTTTCCGGACGAGCTATGACTAAACCTGTCGTCACGCGCTTTGCGCCTTCTCCTACCGGCTACCTGCATATTGGTGGCGCCCGTACAGCCCTGTTCAACTGGCTGCTGGCTAAACACAGCGGCGGCAAAATGCTGCTGCGTATTGAAGACACAGACCGGTCCCGCTCCACCGAGGAAGCTGTAGACGCGCTTCTGGATGGCCTGTCCTGGCTGGGCATGGACTGGGACGGCGAGCCGATCTCTCAGTATAGCCGCGTAGATCGTCACCGCGAAGTTGCGGAGCAGATGGTTAAGGAAGGCACTGCTTACTACTGCTACTGCACTCCGGAAGAAGTGAACGAAATGCGCGAGAAGGCCCGCGCAGAAGGCCGTCCGCCGCGCTATGACGGCACATGGCGCGACCGTGACCCTTCTGAAGCACCGGAAGGCATCGCGCCTGCAATCCGCCTGAAAGCACCGCTGGAAGGCGACACCATCGTGGAAGATCAGGTTCAGGGCACAGTCAAATTCGCAAACGAGAATCTGGACGATCTGATCCTCGTGCGCTCTGACGGAAACCCAACCTATATGCTGGCTGTTGTTGTCGACGACCACGACATGGGCGTGACCCATATCGTGCGCGGTGATGACCACCTGACCAACGCCGCACGCCAGACCCTGATCTACAAGGCTCTGAACTGGGATGTACCAGTTATGGCGCATATCCCGCTGATCTACGGTCCGGACGGAGCAAAGCTCTCCAAGCGCCATGGTGCGATTGGTGCAGAAGCATACCGTGCAATGGGCTACCTGCCGTCTGCAATGCGCAACTATCTGGCGCGCCTCGGCTGGTCCCATGGCGATGACGAGATCTTCTCCACTGAGCAGATGATCGAATGGTTTGGTCTGGACGCATGCGGCAAGTCTCCTTCCCGCTTCGACTTCAAGAAGCTGGAAAACCTGAACGCCCACTACATGCGCTCTGAAGGCGACGAAGAGCTCTACCAGCACTTCCTCACCTACCTGATGGATGTGGAAGGCGGCGCTGACGTCATGGCGTGGCTTGCAGGCGATGGCAACCAGGACAAGTTCATGGCCGCTCTGCCTGGCCTGAAAGAGCGCGCAAAGACCCTTGTGGAGCTGCAGGAATCTGCACGCTATCTGTGGGTTCAGCGCCCGCTGGATCTGGATGCAAAGGCTGAAAAGATCCTGTCTGACGAGGCAAAAGCTGTTCTTGGCAAGGTGCTGCCAGCTCTGGAAGCCCTCACTGACTGGACCGTGGAAAGCACTGAGACTGCCGTTAAGGCAGTAGCGGAAGCAGAAGAGCTGAAACTCGGCAAAGTAGCTCAGCCATTGCGCGCTGCACTCACTGGTCGTGGGACATCCCCAGGCATCTTTGATGTGCTTGTTGTGCTCGGAAAAGACGAATCTTGCGCACGCATTCGTGATTTTGCAGCGTAATCCGCTGAAATTTCAGTGAAACTACTGCTACAAATGCCCGTTGGTCGTAGCGGTAGTTTCACTTATAACTAAAAGCGGTGGTTGCGGGTGCTTGCCCCATCGCGGCAAATGATATAGGCAGTTCCACGACAACACTCTCCTCCGGGCGGAAACGTCAGATCATGCAGTGTATTCATTTGTACACAAATGGAACAAGTCGCATGAGGAGATACAAAATGGGGGTTGCCTGATATGAGCGACAAAACAGCGAAACTGACTATTGGAGACAACAGCTGGGACTTTAACGTCCACTCTGGCTCCATGGGCCCTGATGTTCTGGACATCGGTTCGCTTTACAAGCAAACTGACCACTTCACTCTGGACCCTGGTTTCACATCAACTGCCTCATGCGAATCCAAGATCACTTTCATCGATGGTGACGCAGGTACTCTGCTTTACCGCGGTTACCCGATTGAACAGCTCGCTGAACACGGCGACTTTTTGGAATCCTGCTACCTGCTGCTGTACGGCGAACTGCCAACACGCGCAGAAAAGGACGACTTTGTTCACCGCGTAACCTACCACACCATGATCCACGATCAGATGAGCTCTTTCTTCAAAGGCTATCGTCGTGACGCCCACCCAATGGCAGTCATGACCGGTACCGTTGGAGCTCTCTCGTCCTTCTATCATGACAGCACCGACATCTCCGATCCACATCAGCGCATGGTTGCTTCCCTGCGCATGATCGCAAAGATGCCGACCATTGCTGCAATGGCCTACAAATACCACGTTGGCCAGCCTTTCGTTTACCCAAGAAACGATCTGGACTACGCATCCAACTTCCTGCACATGTGCTTCGCAGTTCCATGTGAGGAATACAAAGTAAATCCGGTTCTGGCTCGCGCTATGGACCGTATCTTCATCCTGCACGCTGACCACGAGCAGAACGCTTCCACCTCCACAGTCCGTCTCGCTGGTTCTTCAGGCGCGAACCCATTTGCATGTATTGCAGCTGGTATCGCATGTCTGTGGGGTCCATCCCACGGTGGTGCAAACGAAGCAGCTCTGAACATGCTCTCCGAAATCGGCTCTGTTGACCGTATTCCTGAGTACGTTGCACGTGCAAAAGACAAGAGCGATCCGTTCCGCCTCATGGGCTTCGGTCACCGCGTCTACAAAAACTACGACCCACGCGCACGCATCATGCAGAAAACCTGTCATGAAGTGCTTGCTGAGCTGGGCCACCAGGACGATCCGCTTCTCGAAGTGGCAATGGAACTGGAAAAAGTTGCTCTCACCGATCCTTACTTCGTTGAGAAGAAGCTTTACCCGAACATTGACTTCTACTCCGGCATCACCCTGCGTGCTCTGGGCTTCCCAACCACCATGTTCACCGTGCTCTTCGCACTGGCGCGTACAGTAGGTTGGATCGCACAGTGGAAGGAAATGATTGAAGATCCTTCCCAGCGTATCGGTCGTCCACGCCAGCTGTACACCGGCTATTCCGAGCGTGACTATCAGCCAATCGACCAGCGTCGTTAAAAACATTCTGCCGAAAAGCGGTCTCCGGTTTTTGGCAAATGTAGCGAAGCTCAAGAAGCTGAAAAGCGATACTTCAGAAAAAGGAGGCTTTTTGCCTCCTTTTTTATTTGAAACATTCTGTTTGCATTCAACCCCTGCAAACCATGAGGCATCTTAATCCTGTTCTTGCCTCGCCACTTCCCTATCCTCAACCTTTGAGCCAGCGTCTGGCATGCCACCGGCATCAGGAAAGGAAGTGTTGATGCGCCTTGTACCTCTCCCCGTTTTTGCGGCTATTGCCCTCTTCTCAACCGGCCTGGCACCCTACGCATTAGCCAATACAGACGTTACAGAAGCAAGCAGAGACGTTTCCATCTCCGAGCTCAGCATGCAGGACGGCACCTCAGACAACTCCATCTGCGTAGAGCGCTACGGAGACGGCTACACGGTCTCACCCTCCAAGGAAGCCCCAAAGCGCACCTACATCAGCGACAAAGGCCACACAGTCACTCTGGTGGACCGCAGCGAGATCATGGGGCAAGGCATCTTTGCAGAACATGACCGGTTCATGATGACATTCCCGGGCAATGAAGACGAAGAAATTGAGGTCACCCAGTTCGTCACCGGCCTGATTGGCGGAGACAGCTACAGCGGTGTCTTCACGGATGGCACCTGCACGGGCAAGGTTTCCGTTGGCCCATGGACGCTGCCCTAAGATTCTCTCAAACCCAACCGGAGAGCCTAGGATTTTTCTCAAACACAGGCTGGTTCAGGACTGATGCGTTAAGCGGCACTCTCTAAACTCCGCAGGCAGGCAACTGGCAGCAACGCAGCCGCCACACTTTCCGAAATGAGAGGTAGGACACAGCAGGAATTAAAATGGGAGTGTATATGCGCCTAAACCAACTGAAGTATGCAGGTGTCCTGCTCGCCGTCACCCTTGCTATGCCGGGGCCAGCCCACAGCCAGTTCATCCATCGCGACAACCGGGCCAATCCGTTCACCGACTTAAAGCGTCTCTCCACATCCCGCCAGATCTCCATTCAAAGCCTGACTGTGCTCACTGATGCGGTAGGCGTTGAATTCTGCAAGGAGCGTTACGGCAACGGCTATACCGTTTCTCCGAACCCCAATGGACGCCGCGGTCAGTTCGTAAGCGATAAAGGCCACAAATTCAGCCTCTACGCCCGCAGTGAGTTGCGCGGGGATGGCATCTATGCTGAACACTCACAGGTGCTGATCACCTTCCCCAACGAACCGGATCAGGAAGTGGAGATCACCCAGTTCATCACCGGTTTCATCAACTCAAAAATGTTCAGCGGCGTCTTTTCTGATGGCGTCTGCTCCGGCAGGTTCTCCGTCATCAACGTGAAATGACACCGCCTGCCATTTACGCGCTGACTTCCAGACACTTGCTGATGGATGTCTCAGAGGTTTTGTAGGTCCGGAACCCGATCGCCTCATAGTAGCCCAGCCCCTCCGGATTGCTCGCTCCAATGGTCGCATCAATCTTCTCAAGGCCAGCCCCTTGCGCAGCTTCCAGCGTAGATGCAAACAGCACCCGCCCCCACACCACGGCGCGCAGCACTCGGGCGCACATGCGTGCCATGATGCCCCACCCCGGTGTCACATCGTAAGGATTGCCTTCTGAGGCACGTTTCAGGATCTGCAGGCCGAGCAGCGCCCCATCCTCATCTTCAACCACAGAGCAGCGAATGCGGTCTGCATGGGAGATGTAGTTCGAGCGCACATACTCTGCATCGCTCGGCAGGCTCCGCTTTCCAAGCGCTGCCAACTCCTGCAAAAACCCGCTGACTTCCGCAGCATCCGCCAGAACGGCTTCTCTGACTTTCATGAAAGACCTCAAAGTGTGGATGCGCCCGCAAACCGCGACCGCGGTGGGCATAAGAACAACAGAGCGGCAACTCTAGCACAATGCCTCAGGCACAAACGCCTACCCAACGCGCAAACCTTCAGTTTTCACCTATGTTTATGTGTAGTGCATTAGAAACTGGCTAAATCCAAAAGCACGCTTCAAACCTATTCTTCATCCTAATGAAAATCAAAGCGCAACAGGAGCATTTGCGTTAACGCAGCAGGACTACTCTTTGCGCGGCCTTTGGCCGGAAAAAGCAACGAGTGGTGGCACCCCATGAAGAAAATTCTCTGCGCAGCAGCAAGCCTCGGCGCAATCGCCTTTGTCAGCACCGCAGCACTGGCAGACAATCACAGCCTCGGCAGCGACAACGAAACCGTCACATTCTCCGACCTGACAATGGCGGACGGAACGCCCGACGACGGCACCTGCGCAAAACGCTACGGCACCGGTTACAAAACCACCGATCATCCCGACACAAACTCACAGGAAGCCCAGAAAACAACAACTGAGGGCCACGACATCATCATCTCCTCCACCGGAGGCACCATTGGTGATGGCATCCTGTCCATCGAAAATGAGTACGAGATCATCTTTCCCAACGATGAGCACAAAGAAGCCATCGACGTGAAGATGTTCGCCACCGGCCTGATCGGCAGCGGAACAGCCTCCGGTGTCTTCTCCGACGGCACCTGCCGCGGCAAGGTCACCATCCAATCTGCGCAGCAATAGGATAAACGCCCGATGAAAGCTGTCATATGTGCAGCTCTGAGCTTGTTTATTTTTGGCCACACAACAACCGTGGCTGAAGCGCTAAGCATTCGTGTTGGCCTCGGCGATAAAATCACGACCTTCTCGAATGTCACCCCGCTCCACAACAAGGCAGATGCAAACATATGCAGACAGCGCTACGGCAAGAGTTTCATAACAAAAGGCCATGCAGCGACGATTGAAAAGGAACGTCTGGTTACCACATCCGAAGGTCAAAAGATCGAACTCATCTACCTGGGTGGATATGTCGGAAGCGGTGTGTACTCCATTGAAAACCAGTACAAGTTCACCTTTCCAAATGAAGGAAACGGACAGCCAGTCAAACTGCAACTCGCAGCAACTGGCTTTATAGGCGCAGGCCGCGCCACCGGCGTTTTCTCAGACGGCACATGCGTCGGCGAAATAACAATCGAGCTGACAACCTTGCATAACGGCAAGACCTACTCATCAAAACAGAGCAATGGCCCAGACAAGAAGTAGTGAGAATATCATGAAAGCTCTATTCTATCCCGCGATCATCCTTACGACACTGGCCATCACCAGCACCTCCGCGCTGGCCGTCGCCCAAAGGTTGGGTCCGGGCGACAAAGAAATCGCCTTCTCCAACTTGTCCATGACCGACGGCAGCCCGGATGACGGCACCTGCGCAAAGCGCTACGGCGAAGGCTTCACCACCAAGAACCATCCGGATTCCACCAATGATGCCCTCAAACGTGGAACCGACAAAGGCCACGACATCCTCGTGATTTCCATCGGCGGCAGCGTAAGCGCTGGCATCTTCTCCATTGAGAACGAGTATGAAATCATCTTCCCGGATGACGAGAGCAAAACACCCGTTGATGTGGAACTCGCCGCCACAGGCCTTGTGGGAAGTCAAGAAGCCACCGGCGTTTTCTCGGATGGCACCTGCCGCGGCACCCTCGACATCAAGGTGCTGAGCAACTGAGCGCACATAAAAAAGGCCTGAAGTTTCCCTCAGGCCTTTCAGATTTCAACTTAAAGCACCACTTTAAGTGACAAGTCAAATAACTCTTCGTTTTCAATGAGCTACACCCATTTTATGAATCATTTTGAAAAGCACTTAAACTGAGAGACCAGCCGTCTCCAGAATGATCCGCGCGGCTTTACCCGCCTGGCTTTCACCCTCCGGCAAGCGCATCTTTTCATCAATACGAGAAAATGCATCCAGCTGCGCCTGCCGCTCCGGACTGTCAGAAAGCAGCGCCAGAACCCCCTTGCTGAGCGCTTCAGGGCTAGCCTCTTCCTCGATGTATTCCTTGATGCTGTAATCACCCAGAACAAGGTTCGGCAGCACAATAGTGTCCACCGCGACAATCTTGATAAAGCGGTTGATCTGCTTCAGGCGGCGGAAGAACCAGTCAAGCTTATACGCAATCACCATGGGCACACCGGCAATCGCCAGCTCCAGAGAAACCGTTCCACTCGCTGCGAGCGCAGCATTGGCACGCCGGAGAGCCGCAAACTTTTCAGCCTCTCCCGTCACAATACACGGCTGCACTTTCCATGACTTCACACCTTCGCGAATGCGCTGTTCCTGATGCGGCACCGCCGGAATGGTCACCTCCACATCCGGATCCTGCGCACAGATCAGCTCAACAGCTTTGCCAAACGGCTCCAGCAACCGCGAAACCTCACTGGTCCGCGACCCCGGAAGCACCACCAGCTGTTTCTTGCCATCTCCCAACTCAGCACGTTCACCGGCAGCAGGACGCAAATCATCCAGACGCTCGATCAGCGGATGCCCTACATAATCGCAAGGCGGCCCACCAAGGCGCTTATGCGCATCGGGCTCAAACGGCAGCAGCGCAAGCAGCTGATCCACATAAGCCGCCATCTTCTTCGCCCGGCCGGGACGCCAAGCCCAAACGGACGGGCTCACATAATCCACCACCGGAATATGCGGCGCTTTCTTGCGCACACGCTTGGCCACATTATGCGTAAAATCCGGGGAGTCGATGATAAGCAGTAGATCCGGCTGCTCGGCAATCACCGCATCAACCGTCTGATGCACGCGGCGAATAATGGTCGGCAAGCGCTCCAGAACAGCCGTGATGCCCATCACGGCAATATCATGCAGTGGAAAGATGGACTGAACACCCTGCGCAGCCATCCGCTCACCACCAAGCCCGCAAACCTCTAGGCGATCACCAATGCGTGCCCGCAAAGCTTTGATCACTTCAGCACCAAGCTGGTCACCGGATTCTTCACCAACAACAAAGAACAGTTTGAAGGGCTTTACGGTTTCCGACTCGCTCATGCCTCAGCCTCTTCACCGCGTGTGCAGCCATAAAGAAATACACCCAGCTCATCGCAGAGGCGTTCAACCTCATCGCGATGTGCAACAAGAACGCGCCCAGCTTCCACGCAAACGCCTTGTAGCTGTGCCTCAGCCGCTTTGCGGATGGTTTGAGGCCCAATGCCCGGCATATCCAAACGAAGGTCCTGCTGCGGCTTAGAGCACTTCACAAGCACACCAGCAGCACCCTTAGAGCGGACACGCCCGTTTTCACGCAAGGCGGCAACACGCTCAAGCATGGCATCTGTGCCTTCCGCCCCTTCAACCGCCACAACGCGCGCATTAACAGCAATCGCGCCCTGCCCGATATCCAGCCGCCCAAGCGCATCTACCGCCTCAATGGCAAGCGTCATATCACTCAAGGCCTTCTTGCTTGGCTTCGGACCAGCCACATGTCCCAGACTTGCAACCAGTTCAGGAGCAACTTCATGAGCACCAACCACGTGCAGTCCCTCTCGCTCAAATATCCCGGCAACTTTCACCAACAGATGATCATCACCACCAACAACAGCAGCAATAATACGCGGCAAGCGCCACATCGTACCAAAATCCCCAAGGATGGACGTAAAATCCGGGCGCTGCTGCACACCGCCGATCAATACAACGTCACGCACGCCTTTGGATTTCAACGTAGAGAACAGTTTGCCAATCTGCCCCCAGCCAAGCTCAACGGGATTAAACGCAGAAAGGGAGGCATCTGCCTCCCCCTTAATCGCAATAGTAACGACTTCACGTCCTTGCGCCATAGCTGAACGAATGACCAAACCCGGTAAGTCGCCACCACCAGCAATCACAGCAATAGGCGCCTGTTTCACCATGAACTCAAAACAGACCCTTATTCGCCATTGTTGCGCGGCGTACAGAACCGGCGCTTCTCATCTTCCAGCATGAACGACGTCATCGTCTGCACACCTTCAAACTCAGCGTATTTGGTGCGCACAGCCTCAGCACGAGACCGCAGCGTTCCCTCCTCACTGTTGAAGACTTCCTTATAGGCTCCACGAAGAGCATGGATTTCTTCACGAGAGAAGTTGCGGCGCTTCAAACCAATCAGATTGAGCCCGGCCAGGCGCGCGCGATCACCAATAACGGAACCATAAGGGATCACATCAAACTCAACGCCGGTCAAACCACCAACGATGGCATGCGAGCCAACACGGCACCACTGACGTACAGCAGATAGACCACCAAAGATCACGAAGTCTTCAACTTCCACATGGCCAGCAAGCGTCGCATTGTTCGCCAGAATGACGTTGTTGCCTACGATACAGTCATGCCCCACATGGGTGCCCATCATGAACAGACCGCCATTACCAACCCGCGTGACGCCACCACCACCGGCAGTGCCAGGGTTCATGGTCGCATGCTCACGGATCTGGTTGTCTTCACCGATCTCCAGAAGCGTATCTTCACCGGAAAACTTCAGATCCTGCGGCTGATGCCCCAAGCTTGCAAACGGAAAGACCTTAGTCCGGGCACCAATGGCTGTCCGTCCAGCGATCACCACATGCGAAACAAGCTCTACATCATCGCCAAGTGTTACCTTGGGCCCCACCATGCAGTAAGGACCGATCTTGACATTCTCTCCAAGTACGGCCCCATCCTCGATAATTGCGGTGGGATGAATCTGTTGCATCAATGACCTCAATTCGCCTCGTCTGAATCGACAAGCATCGCGCTGATTTCAGCTTCAGCGACCTTCTGACCATCAACCATTGCAACACCTTCGAACTTCCAGATGGTTGCGCGGTTGCGGATCTTCTTCACATGAAAGCGGACCTGATCACCAGGAACCACTGGCTTACGGAACTTACACTTATCGATGGTCATAAAGTAAACCAGAGAAGGCACATCCGTCTTTTCACGGGCATGAACGCAAAGCGCACCAGCAGTCTGAGCCATCGCTTCGATAAGCAGAACGCCCGGCATCACAGGCTGGCTAGGAAAATGCCCCTGAAAATGTGGCTCATTGATGGTTACATTCTTGATACCAACACCAGAATTATCACCGTCCATATCAACGATACGGTCGATCATCAGGAATGGATAGCGGTGGGGCAGCAGCTCCATAACCCGCATGATATCCGCAGCTTCCAGTGTTTTGGTCTCTACATCACTCATAATAATGCCTCAGCAATATTGGTTGGACTGGCGCTCGTCTCTCTTAGAGACAGTGAGGACACGCCCTCCTCATTCACCAGCCACCCCAGTTAACTATCGGGAGAAACTCCCGGTTCTAATCTGTTATTTCTTGCCGCTCTGAGACGTCAGACGACGCAGTACGGTCATTTCCTTGAACCACTCACGGATCGGCCGTGCCGGAACACCACCATAACGCCCACCTGGCGCCAGATCGTCGTGCACTGCACTCACACCAGCAACCTGTGCACCCATTCCAATGCGAACATGGCCGGAAACACCAGCCTGCCCGCCCAGAACGACGTAATCCTCAAGGGTCGAACTTCCAGAGATCCCCACCTGAGAAACAATCACACAGTGCTTGCCAATATTCACGTTGTGGCCAACCTGAACCTGATTATCAATCTTGGTTCCATCGCCCACAGTCGTATCACGGTTCGCACCGCGGTCTATACAGGAGCCAGCACCAATTTCAACATCATTTCCTAGCACAACTCGGCCCAGCTGGGGAACCTTGATATGTCCGCCTGGACCCATCGCAAAGCCAAAGCCATCCTGTCCCAAGCTTACGTTTGGGTGAATAATGACACGGTCGCCAAGCACGGAATGCTGCAGGCTGGCATTTGCTCCGATGGAACAATTCTCGCCCAACTGACAGTTGGCAGCAATCACAGCATTCGGACCAATGCGAGACCCGGCCCCAATCACCACTTCAGCGCCAATCACGGCACCTGCTTCAACAACAACACCTTCACCCAGCTTCGCACTCTCTTCGAGATAAGCGCGCGGACTAACGGAAGTCTCATGAGTTACAGGTAGTGGCCGCATAGCATCCGGGTAAAGTTCCGCCAGAACTTTCGCCAGTGAGCGATACGGCTCTTTAGCAAGCAGCGGAACAACGCCCTCAGGAACCTTCTCCAGATGTTTCTTGCTCACCAGACAAGCTGTTGCCTTGGTCCCTTCAAGCTGATCCAGATACTTAGGGTTATCGATGAATACGAGCGTTCCGGGAACGCCTTCATCCAGCGGAGCGACACCAGAAATGGTCAGCTCACGATCACCACGAACAATCTCCGCCCCAGCCCATTCAGCAACTTGCTTAACTGTTATTGTTTGAGCTTCAGGGAAGAAAACCGGGCTCATTTCAGACTGATTTGATGGTTCTGTCATAGGGTCCTACAAAAAAAATCGGCCGCCGAGGGTTTCGGCGACCGATTATAATCAAATTTTAAGCGGATCAGAAGCGTGTACCACCGCTGAGCTTGAATACCTGCGTTTCATCAACATCGTTTTTGAGCACAGGCCAAGCAAAGTCAGCACGCAGCGGCCCAAACGGAGACTGCCACAGCACACCAACACCAACCGAAGCACGCAGATCGAAGTCTTCAGATTGGATAGTACTGCCAATCACGCTGGAAAGCTCGCTGTCGATACCCCACAAGGAGCCCGCATCAGCAAAGACTGCACCAGACAATCCAAGCTCTTCAGGGAAGACCGGGAACGGGAACTGACCTTCAACAGTACCAGCAACGTAGTACTTACCACCAAGTGCATCACCACCGACAGCATCACGAGGACCGTAACCGTTGGTCGCAAAACCACGAATGCGATCTGGAGAGCCCTGGAACTGGTCAGTTACACGCAGACGGTTTCCGATGGATTCGATGTAGCCAGCAGAACCTTTCACGAAGCCAACAAGACCCCATTCAGCATAAAGCTCTTCGAATGCACTCGCTTTAACTTGACCGCGAACGTACTGAGATTCACCACCCAGACCGGCGATTTCCTGCTCATAAGAAGCGACATAACCGTCACGTGGGTTCAGGTTGTTATCCAGCGTATTGTAGACCAAAGAGAAGCCCGCAAGAGACGTTGTGTACTGACCAAGAGAGTCACAGACACCCAAAGACACACCGTCTGCACAATCACTAATACCGGTAGAATCGCTACGGGTCAGGTCACGCTGGTACAGCTTGTAGAACAGGTTCAGCGTCAACTCATCTTCGCGAAGCGGAAGACCGAAGTTCACTGCACCACCAGTTGTCTGCTCTTCGTAAGCACGGGAGCTGTTCTGGTCGTATACGCGGCGGTATACATCCAGACCCGCAGAGATACGGCGACCCATGAAGAATGGCTCAACGAACTTGAACTCATACTTCTGGTTATCAGTACCACCACCAACAGCAGCTTTAACGTACTGACCACGACCAAGGAAGTTGCGCTCGGTGATGGAGATATCACCGATCACACCGTCAGAGGTGGAGTAACCCACACCGAATGAAACTTCACCGGTTGGCTGCTCTTCAACATCCACATTGATGATCACACGGTCAGGAGCGCTGCCCTGCTGGCGGGTAATGCGAACGTTCTTGAAGTAACGAGTGTTACGCAGACGACGCTCAGCCTTATCCAGCAGGATACGGTTATATGCATCACCTTCAGCAAGATCAAACTCGCGGCGGATCACGTATTCGCGTGTGCGGTCGTTACCGCGAACATTGATACGCTCAACGTAAACACGCGGACCTTCTTCGATCAGGTAAGTGATCGAAACAGTCTTATTCTCGTAGTCACGTTCACCGCGAGGGCGAACCTGAGCAAACGCGTAGCCTGCTTTGGAAACTTCCAGCGTCAGAGCTTCAAGCGTCTTTTCAACTTCGAGAGAGTTGTAAGTATCACCAGACTGAGTGCGCAGATACTGACGCATGGCTTCTGGATCAATCGCGGACAGAGAAGTATCGATTTCGATATCACCGAACTCGTACTGCTCACCTTCATCAACTGTGAAAGTCACGTAGAAGATGTTCTGTTCACGGTCCAGATCTGCAACGGCAGAAACAACACGGAAGTCAGCGTAACCCTTCTGGTAGTAGAACTGACGCAGAGCTTCCTGATCCACCTCAAGGCGATCCGGGTCATACACGTCGGTTGTACGCAACCAGCCAAGGAAACCACTTTCGCGGGTCTGGATCTGCTCACGCAGATAGCCGTCGGAGAAAGCTTTGTTACCGATGAAGGAAATACGGGCAACGCCGGTCTTATCACCTTCTTCGATTTCAAAAACCAGATCCACACGGTTATTAGCGCGCTCAATAATCTTCGGCTCAACAGACGCACGATAGCGACCGGAGCGACGATAAGCTTCCAGAAGGTTCTGAGCATCAGACTGAACACGCGCCCGTGTCAGCATGGAACGCTCGGAAGAACGCACGACTGATTGCAGAGCCTGGTCTGTCAGTCGCTTGTTACCTTCGAAGGAGATTTTGCCGATAACTGGGTTTTCTTTAACATCAACAACAAGAGTGCCACCGCGCTGCTCGATGGAAACATCAGCAAACAGACCGGTCGCATAAAGCGTAGTCAGGCTCTCGTCGATATCAATTGCAGAAAACGATTTTCCTGGACGGATAGTCAGGTAGTTACGAACTGTTTCGTCTTCGATGCGGGTAGCACCGTTGACGACAATCTTGTTAACCACCGCGGCCTCGGCAACCCCTGCTCCGATGAACGGAACCCCAACCGGAGCAACTGTACTAGTAGCTGCAACGGCCATTGCCAAAAGCGACACACGTGACAGGTTCTTAAATGACTGCATAGAACTGCTATGCCTTTTATTTTCAGCCTGAAGTTGCACTAGTCCCCTGATCCTCAGATCACTAATGCGCTTCAGGGTAATGGATAGAATCTGAAACACCTAGGAACTTTGTACAAGGTTTTCAGAGTAAAGCAAGGCGCCACAACCGGATTTAATGCAATTTGCCCAATCCTTTGCCCAACCTTCGGTTACGCAACTTACCTAAGAGCCGATTATCGACCGCAGATCATTCCAGGTCGCAAAAACCATTAGAAGTAGAACCAGAGTGATTCCGATACGGAACCCGAAATCCTGCAGTTTTTCACTCAACGGCTTCCCCCTTACAATCTCGATGATGTAGTACAGCAAGTGCCCCCCATCCAGCATGGGAACCGGCATGAGGTTGAGTAAACCAATAGAAATTGACAAAACTGCGGTAAGGTTAATTAGCGGTAAAATACCATGGGTCGCAACTTGCCCTGAAATTTGCGCTACGCGAATCGGACCACCCAGTTGATCCGGATCTTCTTTACCAAGGAAGAGACCGCCAATATAACCCAATGTCCTGTCTAGAATATACCATGTCTCTTTTACCCCTTCACCTACGGCTTCCACGGGGCCAAATCGCTTCACTATGATATCTTCTTGGGAAGTATTCCGCTGAATACCCAGAATGCCAACTTTCTGAGTGTTTCCAAAACCATCACTGATTTCCTGCAGTTCCGGCGTAGCAGTCAAACGCTCGATCGCGTCTCCCCGCTCAACATCGATTTCCATCGGAACGCCCGCGCTCGCGGTCACGAGACGCTGAACATCACTAAAGCTCTCTACAGGGCTGCCATCAATGGCGACAATCAGGTCCCCTGGCATCATGCCAGCCATCTCGGCGGCACTGCCTGGGCGCACCTGATCCACACGCGGCAATGTTTCGTATTTTCCTAAAAATCCAAACATTGCTGCAAAGATAAGAATAGCGAGGATAAAATTGGCAATAGGCCCTGCGGCCACAATTGCGGAGCGCTGCCACGGGTTCTTTGCAAAGAATGCAGTCCGGCGCGTCTCTTCATCCATTCTGGCCTGCTCATCACGATCCGGAACACTTGCAGCATTCTCATCACCGGAGAACTTCACATAGCCACCCAGCGGGATGGCACAAACCTTCCAGCGCGTACCGTGCTTGTCATCACGGCCAAACAGCTCCGGCCCAAACCCGACTGAGAACGCAAGAACCCTGACGCCGCACCAGCGTGCAACGAGGAAATGCCCTAACTCATGGAAAAACACGACCACGGTAAGCACAGCCAAGAAAGATGATGACTCCGAGCGAACCACCAAGAACTGAACTCAGAACGTCCATGCGAACAGCCTTACCTTATTTTTTACAGGAAGCGCCGGATTAGGCGGCCATCTTCCCAATAACTTCGTTTGCAACTCGACGCGCTACCTGATCCAACTGAAGAATCTCCTCCAGCTGATCCGAACAATCTAGCATATTTTGCGTATGAAGCCGATTCAGAACATCCTCAAGAAGCTCTGGTATCTGCAGGAAACCGATCTTCCGTCCAAGAAACGCTTCCACGGCAACTTCGTCAGCTGCATTAAAAACAGTGCCTGCCCCGTCACCCATCTCCATCACACGCCGTGCGAGTGAAAGAGCAGGAAAACGCTCTAAATCAGGCTTTTCAAAGTCCAGACGCCCGATCATCCCCAGATCAAGATCCGCAACCGGAGCTGTCTTGCGGGTTGGCCAGGCCAGACAGTGAGCAATAGGTCCACACATATCCGGAACGGACATATGGGCCAATAATGACCCATCACAATATCTAACCATCCCATGGACAATTGATTGTGGATGGACCACCACATCCAGCTGTTCCGCCGTAATCGGGAACAAATGGAAAGCTTCAATCAGCTCCAAACCCTTGTTCACCATGGAGGCACTATCTATGGTGATGCGCTGCCCCATGGACCAGTTTGGATGCTTCAAAGCCATCTCAGGTGTAGCAACCCGCATCTCGTCCAGTGTGGATTTACGGAATGGCCCACCAGACGCAGTGACAATCACCTTGTCGATGGCTTTAGGGTCATCCTGCTCAAACACCTGAAAGATCGCGTTGTGTTCAGAGTCCATTGGCAGCAGCTTGGAGCCGCGCTTCTCAGTAAGGCCACACACAATAGTGCCCGCACATACCATGGTCTCTTTGTTAGCCAGCGCAATATTGCTACCAGCCTTGATGCCTTCAACGGTCGGCTCAAGCCCTGCAGCGCCAACCATGGCTGAAACAAGCAGATCAACTTTCTGGCCAGCCGCCTCCAGCACCGCCGCACGGCCTGCAGATACCTCAACACCAGTTCCAGCCAGAGCGGCTTTCAGTTCGTCATACTTGCTGGCATCGCCAATCACAGCACGTTTTGCATTGGTTTCGCGGCACGCTTTGGCAAGTGCCTCAACATTCCGGCCCGCAACAAGTGCGTTGACCTCATAGCGCTCGGGGCTGTGGGCGATAACTTTGAGCGTACTGGCTCCAACCGATCCGGTTGCTCCCAACACTGAGAGGGACTTTGTCATATCAACAACCCTTGCAAATCAAACAGTCAGCACATGAAGCTGCAAACAGGCATTCTTAGGATGCAAAGAGCATCAACCCAGCGTTTGGATTAAACAGCTGACCGCCAAGCACAACACCAATCACATAGGAGAACACTGCAGCTGCAACAAGACCATCCACACGATCAAGCAGGCCACCATGCCCAGGAATGAGACGGCTGGAATCCTTAACCTTAAAGCGACGCTTCATGGAACTCTCAAACAGATCACCAAGCTGGGAGACCGCAGAAAGCACAACAGCAAGGCCAAACGCCCAAATCAGCTGAGATCCACCAACAGCAGCAACAAAGCCCATTCCCAGCAGAGAAGAGAAGAAAACGCCGCCGAGTGCACCGCTCCAGGTCTTATTCGGGGAAACAGCAGGCCAGAGCTTAGGACCACCAAAGCTGCGACCACAGACATAGGCTGCAATGTCAGTGCCCCAGACCACGAGGAAGAGGTAAATGATGAAGAACAGACCTTCATCCCCTTCCCGCAATGCCAGAAGCGAAACAAAAGTCAGGCCGGCATAAACAAAGCCTTCACTCACCCAGCGCGAAATACGGTCAAAACCACCAGCGCTATAGAGCACCACAGCACCGGCAATCAGCGCACCGGCAATCCAGAACGGCTGGGCCTGAAAATAGGCAAATCCAATAAACAGAAGAAACAGGTAACCCAACAGCACAACAGGACGCTGGGTGTTTTGCAGAATGATCTTGTACCATTCCCAATAAACAATCAGCATACCAACCAGCACAAGACCGGCAAACCAGAAACCACCTGCCCATGTCAGCGCCAAGGCGACAGGAGCTAGAATAACTGCGGAAAGAGCGCGTACCAGCAAATCAGGGTTTGCATTAAGTACGCGCCGGATAATTCCTCCGGAGGCGCCTTCAGAATTGTTCTGATTGTTTTTATCAGGCATTACGTCCCAGTCGCGTCAGAGCTCAAACCCCCGTACCGCCGATCGCGGTTAGAGAACGCCAGCAAAGCATCGTCAAAAGCACCTGAATCGAACTCAGGCCAGGGCGTAGGAGCGAAATAGAATTCGGCATATGCTGCCTGCCACAACAGGAAATTGGAAAGACGCTGCTCTCCCCCCGTGCGGACAATGAGGTCCGGATCCGGCATTTCATGGGTATCCAGACAAGCGCTGACATCATCCTCCCCGATGTCAGCAGCCTTCAACTCACCAGCTTCCACGCGTTCGGCCAGCTTACGGGCAGCTCGGACGTATTCGTCCCGCGCACCGTAGTTAAAAGCAATCACCAGAACCAACCCGGTGCAATGCGCAGTTTTCTGCTCCGCATCATTAAGCAGGGTCAGCATGGATTTATCGAGATTTTCCTTGGATCCGATAACGCGAACCTTCACATTGGCTTTCACCAGATCTTTCAGGTCGTCGTAAACAAACCGGCGCAGCAGAGCCATCAGGAAGGAAACTTCCTGTTGCGGGCGCGACCAGTTCTCAGAGGAAAAACTAAACAGCGTCAGGTAGGAGATCCCGCGCTTTTGTGCGTGTTTAACGGCTTCGCGCAGTGTTTTCACACCGCGCCGATGCCCTTCAGTACGCGGAAGACCACGGCGCTGAGCCCAACGCCCATTGCCATCCATGATGATGGCGACGTGACGAGGCACACTCAAAGTCCGATGTCGGAATTTGTATCTACTGCCTCAAATTCAACAGTCGCCGTCATATAGTCCCCGCTCTCAAACAGGATTAAACCTGCTTGATCTCCTGTTCTTTTTTGGCAAGTACGGAATCGACTTCGCCAATGATGTCGTCGGTCATCTTCTGAACCATGTCAGAAGCAGAACGCGCATCGTCTTCGCTCATTTCACCAGCTTTTTCGAGCTTTTTGATGGTGTCCATACCATCACGGCGAACATGACGTGCAGCGATCTTTGCTTGCTCGGCATATTTATGCGCAACTTTGACGAGTTCTTGACGACGCTCTTCATTAAGCTCAGGAATTGGCAGACGCAGGATCTGACCATCCACAACAGGGTTCAGACCAAGGCTGGATTCACGGATTGCCTTTTCAGTGGCAGCAACCATGGACTTGTCCCAGACCTGAACAGAAAGCATGCGAGGCTCTGGAACACTTACTGTTGCGACCTGGTTGATCGGCATTGGAGCGCCATAAGCGTCCACACTGATTGTGTCCAGCATACTTGCAGAAGCACGACCAGTACGAAGACCAGCAAATTCATGCTTCAAAGCTGTGATCGCACCATTCATGCGGCGGTCAAGATCGTCATAGTCCAGCTCTGACATAATTTCCTCTTTCACCTATCATTTATCGGACCGGCTTCCGAAAAATGAAAACCGGTCCGGGTCAAATTCTAACTTTTAAAACGCCAGTTGACGTTGATCAGTCTTCAATGACCGTAAATAGCCCCTGCCCGCGCAGCACATTAACAAGCGCGCCGGAGGTCTTGATGGAAAAGACAACTACAGGAATAGAGTTGTCTCGGGCAAGTGCAATCGCGGTCGCATCCATGACTTTCAGGTTCTTTTCAAGAACTTCCCCTGGTGTAAGCGTCTCAAAACGCTTCGCATCAGGCTTCAGCTTAGGATCAGCGTCATAAACGCCATCAACACTGGTACCCTTAAGGAACACATCACACTGCATCTCTGCCGCGCGCAGTGCCGCACCAGAATCAGTGGTAAAGAACGGATTGCCCGTACCACCGGCAAACAGAATAACGTCCCCATCTTCCATGTAACGCTCTGCACCGCGCTGAGTAAAGCTCTCACAAATGGAAGGAACCGGAACAGCAGAAAGCACACGCGCCTGAATACCGCGCTGACGCAGGGCATCGGCAAGCGTGAGCGAGTTCATGATTGTCGCCAGCATCCCCATGTGGTCACCGGTGACACGGTTTCCGCCTTTGGCTGCCAGAGCCACACCACGGAAGATGTTACCACCACCAACAACGATGCCGAACTGCGCACCTAGGTTTACAGCCTCTGAAATTTCCGCCGCTACCCGTTCAACCACCTTTGGATCGATGCCAAAGTCCTGGTCGCCCATCAGCGCTTCCCCTGAAAGTTTCAGAAGAACTCGTTTCCAGCGAACACCATCAGACATAGTAAACCTCTTTTCATGCATCCAGATACAAAGAGGGCGTCGACTGAGTCGACGCCCTCAATAAATTAGTTACCAGCAGCAGCAGCAACTTCAGCTGCGAAATCTGTTTCTTCTTTTTCAATACCTTCACCAAGGGCAATGCGAACAAAGCCGGTGAGTTTGATTGGAGAACCGATTTCTTTAGCTGCTTCTTCAACGGCCTTCTCTACAGTCAGATCAGGGTTGATAACGAAAGACTGCTTAACCAGTGTAACTTCTTCATAGAACTTACGCAGGCGACCTTCAACCATCTTTTCGATGATGTTTTCAGGCTTACCGGACTCACGAGCCTGTTCCATGTAAACAGTGCGCTCACGCTCAACTGCTTCTGGGTCCAGTTCGTCAGTGTTCAGTGCCATTGGGTTGGTCGCAGCAACGTGCATTGCGATCTGCTTGCCCAGTGCTGCTAGCTTGTCTGCATCGCCTGCAGATTCAAGACCAACCAGAACACCGATCTTGCCAAGGCCTTCGCCAGCAGCGTTGTGCATGTAAGAAGCAACAACACCTTCGGAAACAGACAGACCAGCAGAACGACGAAGGGTCATGTTTTCACCGATGGTGCCAACAGCTTCCTTGATTTCGCCTTCAACGGTACGGTCTGTGCCTGGGTAAGGAGCAGCAGCCAGCTTCTCAACGTCACCATCAACGGTAAGAGCGGTCGCAGCAATGTCACGAACCAGTTTCTGGAAGTTGTCGTTACGTGCAACGAAGTCTGTTTCGGAGTTAACCTCAACAACAACAGCTTTGTTGCCTTCAGCTGCAACTGCAACAAGACCTTCAGCTGCAACACGGCCTGCTTTTTTAGCAGCCTTTGCAAGGCCTTTGGTGCGCAGCCAATCAACTGCAGCTTCCATGTCGCCGCCTGTTTCTTTCAGGGCAGCTTTACAATCCATCATGCCAGCACCGCTAGTTTCGCGGAGCTCTTTCACCATAGCAGCGGTAATGCTCATCGTACGCCTCATGGACGGGAGTGTGTCTAAAAAAATCGGAGGAAACCGACTTCCCTACGGATCTATCCGATTTATCGCATAGCGATTGTGACGGCTCGGCGCATGCGCACAAACAATCACATAAAAACTGGAGGGGAAGCGCATAAATGCGCTTCCCGAGAGAAAACCTTAGCCTTCGCTCTTGTCAGCAGCAGCTTCTTCAGAAGCTTCTTCAGCAAGTGCAGGCTCTTCAAGGAGTTCTTCAGATTCGCCGAGATCGATACCCATGGAACCGGATGCGCGTGCGATGCCGTCAATAGCAGCGCGAGCGATCAGATCGGTGTAAAGGGTAATTGCACGACCAGCATCATCGTTACCCGGAACTGGGTAAGTGATGCCATCTGGATCACAGTTGGAATCCAGGATCGCAGCAACTGGAATGCCCAGGCGACGAGCTTCCTGAATTGCGTTAGCTTCGCGGTTGGTGTCGATAACAAAGATCAGGTCCGGAATACCGCCCATGTCTTTAATACCACCAAGGTTACGCTCAAGCTTCTGACGCTCACGATCAAGGAACAGACGCTCTTTTTTGGTCATGCGGTTTGCATCACCACCGTCGAGCAGCTCTTCAACCTTACGCAGACGCTGGATAGACTGAGAGATCGTCTTCCAGTTGGTCAGCATGCCGCCGAGCCAACGAGCGTTGACGTAGTACTGAGCAGAGTTGCGAGCAGCTTCTGCAACAGCTTCCTGAGCCTGGCGCTTGGTACCAACCAAAAGCACGCGACCACCAGCAGCAACAGTGTCAGACACAGCTTTAAGAGCCTGGTGCAGAAGTGGAACTGTCTGACCAAGATCAAGAATGTGAATGTTGTTGCGAACACCGAAGATGTAGTTGTTCATCTTTGGGTTCCAGCGGTGCTTCTGGTGACCAAAGTGTACGCCTGCTTCAAGCAGCTGGCGCATGGTAAAATCAGGCAAAGCCATGCCTTTATTCTCCTTAGTTTTCCGGTTTAATCCTCCGCAGGGCAGCACAACCGTGCAACTCTCTAACCGGATGGAGCTCGCCACAAGGACAAACCCCGCCCTGCGTGCGGGATGGGGCGCTTATAGAACCCCTTTTCAAGAAGATCAAGCACTCAAGGTTTAAGATCAACATATAGGCCCGATTTAGTAAATCAGATCCCGCCTCACCGCGCTCTCGCAACCAGAAAGTTTACCTCTCAAACCAAAGCAACCTGTTGCGAAACCAAACTGTGGGTATGCGCATTACATATTATGTTTTCTCAAAAAATCATGGTTAACAAATCATCAACAAAAAGACTCAATTCGGACACATTTCAATATGGCACTGAAAAAACTCGTCGTAGCTACACTTGTTGCTATAACACTGGGCGGCTGCGCCAAAACCATCAAGCTTTCTGACGTTGATGCAAAGACAATCTCCAAGTCCGCGGTAAAGCCCGTCAAGAACCGGCATGTGAAAGAGAGCCACATCAACACCCATGGCATCCAGCATGGCTTGCTGGGTGTC
The DNA here is from genome assembly GCF_001310815.1 of Pseudovibrio denitrificans JCM 12308. GTDB lineage: Bacteria > Pseudomonadota > Alphaproteobacteria > Rhizobiales > Stappiaceae > Pseudovibrio > Pseudovibrio denitrificans. Next base: position 28,424 of record NZ_BAZK01000026.1, on the reverse strand, counting down.
GTTGTGACAACTGCCATGAATGCAGCCTCTGGCGCGTATGGCGAGATGGCCTCCATTCCGGCAGCAAAGCACGATCCACAAACCGCTATGCGCGAGCGGTTGACGAAATATCTGCAGAAAACCCACAAGTTCCGCTTTAAGGGTACGATCAAGGGCCCTTACAGCAAGCCAACCATCAGTGAGGAACAACGCGCAAAAGCTCTCACCAAGCTTGCCAAGGAAACTGGCTACTCCGGCTATTACCTGGATGTATCAACGGTCTTCTATCAGTCAATAATGGAAGGCGCAGGCTGGTTCGCAGATCTCGCCTACCGTTACCGCGGACGCGCGCTTCTCGTTTCAGCAAAAGACGGCAAGATCCTCGCCGCATCCACCTGCGACGTGACTGATCATTCAGATCTATCTGATCTGGCAGGCAAAGGACAAAAGAGCGTAGACCGCTTCGCCAGAAACCTTGGTTACGCTTGTGCTGAACAAGTCATCCAGAAAATCTTCTAAGGCAGAAGTGAATGGCATGACCACCAATCAACGCGACATGCCCTGAAACAACAAACCCCGCTGAACATCTTCAGCGGGGTTCTTTTTTGCTCATTCTAATGCAGTCTAAGACATCTGGACATCCATCACACCGGGGAGCGTTTTTAGAGCACCCGACAGCTGAGGGGAGAGCTGGTAGTTGCCTGGAAGCTTGACCTCCACCTCACGCTGGCCATCATCCAGCAGCACAACGCAGCTTACTTCACCATCCCCACCACGGCGCAACTGACGTTGCAGGCTCGCAATCGGCTCGTCTGAACCAAGGAAGATGCGAAGAGTCCGATGCACCCTGCCCGCCACCTTCTCCAGCGGCTCAACCTGCGAGATACGAACGCTGACTTCCTCATCACGCATATCCGCTTGCACCAATAGCACGACAGAAGCCCCCGGCTCCAGCAGATCACGGCATTGGTTCAGCGTTTCAGAGAACATCACCGCTTCATATTGCCCAGTTGGATCGGAGATGCGCACAATGCCCATCTGGTTCCCGGTGCGCGTCTTGCGCTCCTGCTTGGCAGTAACCGTGCCTGCCAGACGCCCGGCAGAAGATCCAGCCTTAACAGAACGTTCAAAGTCCTTCCAAAGCTGCACACGCAGCTTGGTGAAGAGCTCACGGTATTCATCCAGCGGGTGCGCGGAGATGTAAAAGCCAACCGCAGCATGCTCTTTCTGCAGGCGCTCCGACGGCAACCATGGATCGGTCGGATTAAGGATCAACGGCTCCGGCGCGTTGTCACCACCAAAGAAATCGTTCTGTCCGGAATTTTTGTTCTCTTCCGTACGCTGCGCCATGCCGATGATGCGATCCAGACCATCCAGCAACTGAGCACGGTTTGGATTAAGCTCATCAAAGGCTCCAGCAGAGATCAGGTTCTCAATGGTGCGCTTGTTCAGAACCTTCGGACTGATGCGGGTCGCAAAGTCAGCCAGATCCTTGAATGGCTCGTCCCCGCGCACCTCCACAATGTGTTCAACCGCCTGCTCACCCACGCCTTTGATCGCGCCCATGGCGTAAACGATCTTGCCGTCCTGCACATCAAAGTGCACACCGGATTTATTGACGTTCGGCGGTACCACCTCAATGCCCATGCGCATCGCTTCCTGACGGAAGTCACTCAGCTTGTCCGTGTTGCCAAGATCGAGCGTCATGATACCGGCGAGGAACTCCACCGGATAGTTCGCTTTGAGCCAGGCCGTCTGATAAGCCACCAGCGCATAAGCAGCCGCGTGTGATTTGTTAAAGCCGTAGTTCGCGAACTTGGCCACCAGGTCGTAAATCATACCAGCCTGGTCTTTATCCACCTTCTGCTCAACAGCACCCTCAACGAAGCGGGCGCGCTGGATCTCCATTTCAGAGGCAATCTTCTTACCCATCGCACGGCGCAGCAAATCCGCTTCACCAAGAGAGTAACCAGAAAGCACCTGCGCGATCTGCATCACCTGTTCCTGATAAACGATAATGCCGTTCGTCTCTGTCAGAATCGGCTCAAGCAACGGGTGAAGATAATCAGGCTCTTGCTCGCCATGTTTCACGGCGTTGTAAATCGGAATGTTGTCCATCGGGCCCGGACGATACAGAGCCACCAGCGCAACGATATCTTCAAAGCGGTCAGGCCGCATACCTGCAATCGCGCGGCGCATGCCCTGACTTTCCAGCTGGAACACGCCAACGGTCTCACCCGCAGCCAGAAGCTTATAGGTCAGCGGATCATCAATCGGGATTTCTTCGATCTTCACTTCAATGCCGCGCTTCTTGATATGCGAAACCGCCGTATCAATCACCGTCAGCGTTTTGAGGCCAAGGAAGTCAAACTTCACCAGACCGGCAGCTTCAACCCACTTCATATTGAACTGGGCCACCGGCATGTCAGAGCGCGGGTCTCGGTAGAGCGGCACCAGCTGTTCCAGTGGACGGTCACCAATCACCACACCCGCCGCGTGCGTAGACGCGTGACGGTAAAGACCTTCCAGCTTCATCGCCATCTTCAAAAGGCGATCAACAACCTCTTCCTGTTTGGCAGCTTCACGAAGCCGAGGCTCCTGTTCCAGCGCCTCAGGCAAGGTACACGGGTTCGCCGGGTTACCAGGCACCAGCTTACTAAGCCGGTCCACCTGACCATATGGCATCTGCAGAACACGGCCCACATCGCGCAGCACCGCCTTGGCCTGCAGCGTTCCGTAAGTGATGATCTGCGCCACCTGCTCGCGGCCATACTTGCGCTGCACATACCGGATCACTTCTTCTCGCCGGTTCTGGCAGAAGTCGATATCAAAGTCCGGCATGGACACACGTTCCGGGTTCAGGAAGCGCTCGAACAGCAGGGAGAACCGCATAGGGTCAAGGTCAGTAATGGTCAGCGACCATGCAACCAGCGACCCCGCACCGGAACCACGCCCCGGTCCCACCGGAATATCTTCGTTCTTCGCCCACTTGATGAAGTCCGCAACGATCAGGAAGTAGCCTGGGAACTTCATGCGGATAATGATGCCCAGCTCGTAGTCCAGACGGTCCCAGTAATCTTTCTCTTCCAGATCAGGCGCCAGACCATGCACATCAAGACGCGCCTGCAGGCCTTCTTTCGCCTGACGGGTGAGCTCTTCCGCCTCAGCCCGTTCTGCTTCTTCAGCATCCGCATCCGCCCCGGCAAAGCGCGGCAGGATCGGCGCGCGTTTCAACGGGCGATAATGACAGCGCTGCGCAATCACAACGGAATTCTCAAGCGCCTCAGGCAGATCGGAGAACAGCTCCATCATCTGCTCGCGGGTCTTGAAACAGTGTTCGGGTGTCAGCTGACGTCGGTCAGTCTCAACAAGAACGCGGCCTTCAGAGATCGCGATCAGCGCATCGTGCGCTTCATAATCATCCGGGTTCGGGAAGAACGCTTCGTTGGTGGCGACGATTGGAATGTTCAGATCATAGGCAAGGTTCAGGAGCTCTGGCTCAACATCTTCCTCGCCCTTCATATTGTGGCGTTGCAGCTCCACATAGAGGCGATCCCCAAACGTGTTCTGCAACAGCTCCAGACGGGACTTGGCAAGGTCAACATGCCCTTCGCGAAGCTGAGAGTTGATCGGCCCCTCACTGGCACCCGTCAGAACAATCACGCCACCTGATTTATCCAGCACGCGTGAAATCGGAACATTCGCCTTAAATCCGGGCTCCGTATCAAGGAACGCACGAGACACCAGATCCATCAGGTTCTCGTAGCCCTCCTCATTCGCAGCGAGCAGTACCAGATCGCTCACCGCATCATCACCAGAGACATCGGGTTGATCTTCGAAGTTGACAGAGACCTGACACCCGATGATCGGTTGCATCCCGGCGCCAAAGGCTTTTTCAGAAAACTCGAGCGCACCAAAAAGGTTGCCGCTGTCCGTGATCGCCAGTGCGGGCTGCTCATCCTTTGAGGCAAGGTCAATCAGCTTGCCGATAGGCAAAGCCCCTTCAAGCAGGGAGTAAGCTGAGTGAACACGGAGATGGACGAATCCTGGAGATGACATCTTGAGCCTTTTGGTTCGCAAGGTGTGCGCGACAGTAGCACCTCATTTGGAGGACCCAAAAGCAAAATGCAATTCCTTGGCAAATTGCACCACCGGTTATCCCGAGTTTCCCAACGCCTACTCCCAAGGAACTTACGGGAGCATCTGTGTCAGCGCATCACCCCACATCAGGCAGCTGCTTGCAAAAAGAACAATAGAACCGAATGCTGCTGTTTCACGAAGTACGAATGACATAACAAACACCCTTAATTTGAACTCTGTTTGTATCTGTTATGTTCTATCAATGTTCTCATTTACACAACCCCTAATTCAGCTGGGTCAAACTCATAGTTAATGAGTGGTATACGCGTATGTCATGCAAGATCATTGCACGCCAATTCCCTCATCAACTCAATGAGTTGAGGACTGGATCAAAGTTAATGCTGGAAGAAAAGGTGCGCGTTCACACGCTCTGGAAAGGAACGCAAGCCACAAGAACAGCGGCATCGAAACGAGAACAGAGCCTCAAAACACAAAATACCAGCGACCGTATCGCTGGCATTTGATTCTTACTCAGGCTTTTTGCTGAAAGCAGCTTAGGGCAGCTCCACCACTTTGCCGTCACGAAGTGTAATCCGGCGGTCCATTTGCTTAGCAAGTTCCAGATTGTGCGTCGCCAACAGCGCCGCCACACCGGAAGCACGGACCAGTGCGGTCAGGGCCTCAAACACATACTGAGAGGTGTTCGGATCAAGGTTTCCTGTCGGCTCATCCGCCAGCAGCACACGCGGTGCATTGGCAACCGCACGGGCGATAGCAACACGCTGCTGCTCACCACCGGAAAGCTCTGCTGGACGGTGGCTCTCACGCTCAGCCAGGCGCATATAGGAAAGCAGCTGACGCGCCCGCTCTTCAGCATCCTTGCGTTTCAGCCCGCAAATCATCTGCGGCAAAGCGATGTTCTCCAGCGCAGTGAACTCAGGCAGCAACTGGTGGAACTGATAGACGAACCCCACTTCAGTGCGGCGAATAGCAGTGCGGGCATCATCATTGAGCTTGGAGCACTCACGCCCACCAATCAATACCTCACCGCTCTGCGGCTTCTCCAGCAACCCAGCAAGGTGCATCAGCGTAGATTTACCGGCACCAGATGGCGCCACCAGTGCAACCATCTCCCCCTCATAGAGGTTGAGATCCGCGCCCTTCAAAATCTCCAGCTTGCTCTTGCCTTCATCATAGCTGCGAACCACGTTCTGCAGGCTGAGCACAGGAACGCGCTCTTCACCTTCAAGCGAAACACCAGCAATCGGTTTTGTTGGTTTGTTCATCATTCGTAGCGCAAAGCCTCAACAGGATCGAGCCGGGCTGCGCGCCAGGCAGGGTAAATCGTAGCAAGCAGGCTCAACACAAGAGCCATAATCACAACACTCGCCGTCTCGCCTGGATCCATCTCAGCCGGAAGCTTGGAGAGGAAGTAAAGCTCAGGTGAGAACAGCTCAGTCGCTGTCAGCCAGGAGATCGCCTGACGAATGCTCTCAATATTCCAGCACACCACCGTGCCCAGAATGAAGCCAGCAAACGTGCCGATAGTACCAATGCTTGCGCCGGTGATGATAAAGATCCGCATCACGGCACCGCGGGTTGCCCCCATGGTGCGCAGCACTGCAATGTCACGACCCTTGTCTTTCACCAGCATGGTCATACCGGAAATGATGTTAAGAGCTGCCACAAGCACGATCAGCGTCAGGATCAGGAACATCACGTTGCGCTCAACTTCAAGCGCAGAGAAGAACGTCATATTGCGCTGGCGCCAGTCCGAAACAAACACAGGCCGCCCCGCTTCCTCTTCAATCATCGGACGCAGCGGACCAACAGCATCCGGGTCGTCTGCATAGACCTCAATGCCAGTCGCCAGACCTTCCTTGTTGAAGTAAAGCTGCGCTTCATTGAACGGCATAAACGCGATGGTACCGTCATATTCACTCATGCCAATCTGGAAGATTGCAGAGACAGGATAGCCCTTCACACGCGGTGTCATGCCCATCGGCGTAATACTACCACGCGGGGTAATTACACGAACCGTATCCCCAACTGTCACACCAAGCTGGCGCGCCAATCGGGAACCAATCGCAATGCCCTCACCCTCGTCAAATCCATCCAGCGTACCAAGCAGAACATTGCCGGAGACAAGATCCAGTTTATCAAGATCAGACTTGTGAACACCGCGGAACAAAGCGCCAAGGTCGGCACTTGGACCGGAGATCATCGCCTGCCCTTCAACAAACGGCATGGCAAAGTCCACACCGTCGATACCAGCCAGTTTGACGGAGGTTTCCTGATAATCATTGAGCGGGCTATCAATCGGCTGAACCAGCACGTGCCCGTTAATGCCTAGAATTTTGGTCAACAGCTCTGTACGGAACCCATTCATCACCGCCATGACGATGATCAGAGTTGCAACGCCCAAAGTGATCCCAAAAGGAAAGACCGGCAATAATAGAAATGAAAGTTTCTTTGCGTCTGGAGCGCAGATAACGCCCTGCCAGCATCCACTCAAAGGGTGCAAACCACCGGTTCTTTCCGGGATGAGCCGCCTGAATCTCTGCCGTCATACTAGACTATTCTCCGTTTCCGCCTGTTCAACTACTCCGTGGAATATAGGGAGCATGAAGAGCAAGTGCCATAAGCTCTGGCAAAAAGGCCCGGCAGCGGAAAGGCCGCCGGCACCTAGCATACCATTGAAGCTAGTGAGTTACCCCAAGCTTCGCTAATATCAACCTTTTAAGGCAGAAATCAGTTTGTTGACAGCCGCTTCCGGGGTCAACATTTCGCGATCACCGGTTGCACGGTCTTTCACTTCCACTTCACCGGTCTTCAGACCACGTGGGCCAACAACCAGCTGATAAGGCAGACCAATCAGGTCCATGCTCGCAAATTTCTGGCCTGCACTGGTCTTGCGGTCATCATAAAGAACCTCAACGCCAGCTTTTTCCAGCTCAGCATAAACGCTCTCACAAACCTCATCACACTCAGAACCGGCTTTCATGTTGATCAGACCAACATGGAACGGCGCAACTTCTTTCGGCCAGATAATGCCATCATCATCATGACAGGCTTCGATGATCGCACCCAGCAAACGGGAAACACCAATGCCATAAGAACCCATCTGAACAGGCACTTCCTTGCCTTCAGCGGTCATCACCTTCGCGCCCATTGGCTCAGAATACTTGGTGCCGAAGTGGAAGATGTGGCCAACCTCAATACCGCGTGCAGACACTTTCTTGTCTTCTGCAACAGCACCAAACGCAGCTTCATCGTGCATCTCGTCAGTCGCAGCGTAAGGAGTGGTCCACTGCTCGATGATACCGGAAAGATCACCATCAAAATCAGTGTCTTCACCTGGAATTGGCAGATCCAGAATGTCTTTATCCAGGAACACTTCACTCTCACCGGTAGACGCCAGCACGATAAACTCGTGAGATAGATCACCACCGATTGGGCCAGTGTCCGCTTTCATAGGAATAGCTGTCAGACCCATGCGCGCGAAGGTACGCAGGTACGCCACGAACATACGGCGATACGCTTCAGTTGAACGCTCTTTGTCCAGATCGAAAGAGTAAGCGTCCTTCATCAGGAACTCACGACCACGCATCACACCAAAACGAGGACGCACTTCATCGCGGAACTTCCACTGAATGTGATAAAGGTTCAGCGGCAGATCCTTGTAGGAGCGCACGTAAGAACGGAAGATGTCCGTGATCATCTCTTCGTTGGTTGGGCCAAAGAGCATTTCACGCTCATGACGGTCCTCAATGCGCAGCATCTCTTTGCCATACGCATCGTAACGGCCACTTTCACGCCACAGATCAGCTGGCTGAATGGTTGGCATGAGCAGTTGGACCGCACCTGAGCGGTTCTGCTCTTCTTCAACAATACGTTGAATCTTGTTCAGCACACGGTGGCCAAGCGGCAGCCATGCATAAATCCCGGCTGACTGCTGACGGATCATACCAGCACGCAACATCAGGCGGTGCGATACAATCTCGGCTTCTTTCGGAGTTTCCTTCAAAATAGGCAGGAAATATCGGGACAAACGCATTAGTTTAACTCTTCAGTTTTTAAGGCTAGCAAGCTTAGGTTCACCACCAAGCTTCTCTTCTATGCCTTCTTAGCAAGCAGAACGCTCGTTGTAACTGCCAACATGCTATATGCCAATTTTCTAAGAGACATTTCCCCATGCACGCGGCTTTTGGCCCACCCTTGCTGCTGCAGTGCACAGGATTTCCCAAAAATTATAGCTAAAATTTTAGGCAAGCAAAAAATTGCGGCGAATTGATACAAAATGATGACAAACAACTGTGATTACGCTAGTGTCTGTCCAACAACAAAAACAGCACCCTTAAGCGGTGTTGCAAGGTATCGCGATCTTTAGTCTTGGGAGGAAGGTTCTCGGGCGCCGTTATGGTTGCAGCCGGCACTCTACGCAAGTGCAAAGAGAACATTTAGACGCGGAACTCGTTCTAATAGCAAGGCTTCGGCCTTGCTTTTTTTTCGCCGTTTTCTGCCGTTTCCACTCAGTGAAACCTACTCAGCATAACCGCAGGCACACCGTAAATACGCAGAGCCGCCTGCGCGCATGACGTTATAGTCACCTCATCACAAACTGACCTGCCCCTGAAACGCAAAAAGCGATTCCGTAGAATCGCTCAGCATTCGTATTGATGGGGTATGTCTGTAACTCTCTGATTTTGCGCCACACATTTGATGTGCAAAAGCAAAATCAGGACGGGGCATTGCCCATAAACTGATCAACCAGTGGAAACAGCTGCGCTCCAAGACCAGATTCCAGGAACCAATAGACCCCGGCAAACACGATGGTCGTGACGATGGTATTGATGATCACCTTCTTCAGCAGCTGCGGGTTCTTGGGAGCACTCTCGGTCGTACCGGGAATAACTTCACCCTCTTCCGCTTGCGTGCGCACCCCAAACGGCAAAATGGCCAGAAACAAAATCCACCACATCATGAAATAGAGTGCAACGAGTAGCGGCGTAGCCATAAATCTGCTCCAGGAGTTTCTTGTTGTGTCTGCGGCTGGTCACTTATATCACAAAGCAACCAGCTAACTAGATAGTTCTACCTACAAGAAATAGACGCAGGCCGAAAGACATCCAGCTTTCGCAAACCACAAGTCTTTCAAAGCAGCCTTAAGCCTGTTCCAGCTCGGTCAACGTGCCGAGGAAGTCTTTTGGATGCAGGAACAGAACTGGCTTGCCGTGCGCCCCGATCTTTGGCTCACCATCACCAAGAATACGCGCACCATTCGCCACCAACTGATCACGCGCAGCAATGATGTCGTCCACCTCGTAGCAAATGTGGTGAATACCGCCCTGAGTATTGCGCTCCAGAAACTTGTTGATCGGAGAATTCTCGCCAAGAGGCTCCAGCAGCTCGATCTTAGTGTTTGGAAGTTCAACAAACACAGTAGAAACGCCGTGGTCTGGCTGCGCAACTTTGTCAGACACAATGCCACCAAGGGTATCACGATACACCTTCAGCGCCTCTTCCATATCCAACACAGCAATCGCAACGTGGTTTAGTCGTCCAATCATGGCGGTCCTCCCAATAACTCTTTGCTCTAAGGAACAGATTTCCCACGCAAAGTCCATTGGATCAAAAGTCAAAGGCCGCAGTTGATGCCCTCACCTGCGGCCTTCAAAATCTCAAATTGCACTCAGCAAATCAGACGCGTTGCACCAGCGCTTTGCAAAGTGGCTTCTTGCCCCAATGCTCCACAACCGCATAACGCCCTGCCCGGCGCGCCGCTTCGCGAACCAGTTCAACATCACGGCGACGGCTCTTCGGAATGGAAATCACAGCACCATAAACCGCATCACGAACAGCGTCCTCAAACGGTGTACCATCCTCAGTCTCATCCGGCATGCCAAACAACACCACATCAATGTCACCCAGCAACTCACCACGACCATCAAGGATGAGCGAAACCGTCACGCAGCCGCCATAAGAAAGTTTGCGGCGCTCTTGCACGCCGGTCTCTTCCGGTGCAGCCACCAGACGACCATCGCGAACAAGGATACCAGCCGGCGCTTCATCAATAACCTTAAGCCCACCCGGATGCAGACGAACCATGTCGCCATCACGGATGATCTTGACGTCTTTCACGCCTTTGCTCTCGGCAAAGTCCTTATGGCACTGCAAATGCAGCGGTTCGCCGTGAACCGGCAGAACCTTCTTCGGGCGCACAAGGTTATAAACCTGATCCAGCTCACCACGTCGTGGATGCCCAGAAACGTGCACCAATGCATCACGGTCTGTCACCACCTGAAGACCTTGCTGGGTCAACTGGTTGATGATGCCGTAAACAGCCTTTTCATTACCCGGAATGGTACGACTGGAGAAGATAACCATATCGCCAGCTGACAAACCAATCAGGCGATGCTGATCACCTGCGATACGCGCCATTGCAGCACGCGCTTCACCCTGAGAACCAGTGCACAGCGCCACAACCTTATCACGCGGCAAAGAGCCATAGGTCTCTTCATCACGGAATGGAGCCAAACCATCAAGGTATCCAAGGTCGCGGGCAATCTCGACAGTTCGCTGCATGGACCGGCCAATCACCACAATCTCACGTTCCGCAGCCATCGCCGCTTCCGCCACCGCACGCATACGTGCAACGTTGGAGGCAAACGTGGTCACAGCCACACGGTTTGGCGCTTCTTTGATGATGCGGGTCAGCTCTTCCTTCACATCCGCTTCACTCGGGCTCACCCCATCACGGACCGCGTTGGTGCTGTCGCACACGAAAACATCAACGCCTTCATCGCCCAGCTCACGCAAACGCTGCAGGTCAATTGCTTTGCCTACACCCGGTGTCAGATCGATCTTCCAGTCACCGGAATGCAGAACCAGTTGTCCGCCGATACGGATAGCCAAAGCACACGGCTCCGGGATCGAGTGGGTCATGGTCACCAGCTCAATATCAAAGATACCGGCTTTGAACCGGTCCCCTTGATTAACAACTGTCACTGGAATTTGGTAATCCGCTCCATCACCAATCAGCTTGGCTTCCAGAAGGCGTGCAGTAAACGGTGTGGCATAGACCGGTAGTTCAAGGCGTTTCCAAAGATAGGTCAGCGCACCATAGTGGTCTTCATGCGCGTGGGTAATGACAATCCCGTCAATGCGGGAGCGCTCTTCTTCCAGAAACCGAATATCTGGAAGAACCAGATCCACACCCGGCATTTCAGGACCGGCAAAGGACACACCAAAATCAACGATCAGCCAGCGACGATCATCCTCAGGTCCATATCCATAAAGACCGAGGTTCATACCAATTTCGCCAACACCGCCCAAAGGCAGGAACACGAGCTCTTCAGTGCTCGACATCTAAGACTCCTTCAAAGCATGCTCTGAAAAATGGTCCCGGTTACGGAACAAGAACACGCTGATAAACTCTATGTCCTGTCAGACGTGTGGCTTCATCACTTCAAAAGCCAGCACCACGTGCTTTGCACGTCGTCAGGAAAAGAAAACATCACCGGCTGTTACCAGCCGCTCGCCGCCATGATCCAATTTCACGATCAGTCGGCCCATTTGATCGATATCTATAAAGACACCGGAAAATTCTTCATTGCTTAGGCGAACGCGGATTGGTTTCCCACGCCCCACGGCGCGCCGCAACCATGCAGATCTGATCTCCTCAAACCCACTGGCCGCCTTCCACGTTTCCAGCCATCGTGCGAAGCTTTGCGCAAGTGCATCAAACACCTGGCTCGGGTCGCACATGTACCCCATGCTGCGCAAATCCGTAACAGCATAATCACCAAGATCTGGGTGATGAGACACGTTGACGCCAAAACCGCACACAAGGCACAGCTCACCATTAGGCCCACTTTCGCTCTCAAGCAAGATGCCAGAGACCTTTTGTCCGTCAATGAGCACATCGTTGGGCCACTTCAGCTGCGCCAGATTATGCGCGCCAGTTGCCCGCTCAATGGCTTCACCAAGCGCAAGAGCCGCAACGAATGGCAGCTGAACGATCTTCTCATTCTGAACATCCACGCGCAGCAAAACAGAAGCGAACAGATTGCCCGCTTCTGATGTCCACTCACGCCCACGACGTCCTCTACCAGTCACCTGAATGTCGGAGCGCACCCACAGATTACCGGGATGTCCGTCCCGCGCCTTTTGCAGGCCGTAGGTGTTGGTGGAACCGATTTGATCGTAGTGCTCAAAACAAAAGCCCGGCGCTGAGCGCACCGGGCCTTCGTCTTTTAATTGTCCAAGGTTCATCATCGATGCACTAGAACAGAACGCCAGCTGCGTTGGCAGCAGCATTCATGATTGGCTCTGGCATGATGAAGAACAGTCCGACAACCGCACTGGAAAGACCCAGCACAATTTTCATTTCACCGGACATTGGCAAGAACTCACCTGTCGCATCATCAAAGAACATGACCTTGATCACACGCAGGTAATAGTAAGCAGCCACAACGCTGGTCACCAGACCGATCACGACCAGTGGAGCAAGACCAGCGTCCATCGCAGCGATGAACACGTAGAACTTACCGAAGAAGCCGATGAGCGGAGGCAGACCAGTCAGAGAGAACATGATCACAGCCAGCAGCACAGCCATTGGCAGGTTGGTCTTGGAAAGACCAGCCAGATCAGAAATCTCTTCAACCATGCCTTCCTTGCGGCGCATGGACAGGATGCAGGCAAACGCACCCAGTGTCATGGCAAGGTAAGCGGTCATGAAGACGATCAGACCATGTACACCAGCCTCGGTACCAGCTGCCAGACCTACCAGCGCGTAACCCATGTTACCGATGGAAGAGTAAGCCATCAGACGTTTGATGTTCTTCTGGCCAATCGCAGCGAACGCACCAAGCGCCATGGAAGCAATTGCGATGAACACAACGATCTGCTGCCAGTCAGTGGTCACATCACCCAGCGCTTCGATCAATACGCGGATCAGCATACCAAACGCAGCAATCTTAGGCGCTGCCGCAAAGAAGGCAGTCACTGGAGTTGGCGCACCCTCATACACATCCGGGGTCCACATGTGGAATGGAACCGCAGAGATCTTGAAGGCAATACCTGCCAGCATGAACACGATACCGAACACCAGACCAAGAGACGCGCGCTCTTCAGTCAGAGCAGCCGCGATGCCGACAAAGTCAGTGTGACCGGTAAAGCCGTAGATGAAGGACATACCGTAAAGCAGCATACCGGAAGACAACGCACCAAGGACGAAGTACTTCAGGCCAGCCTCTGTGGAACGCACAGAGTCACGGTTGATCGAGGCGACCACGTAAAGCGCCAGAGACTGCAGTTCAACACCCAGATACATAGAGATCAGGTCATTGGCAGAAAGCATCAGCATCATACCAACAGTCGCGATCACGATGAGGATTGGATACTCGAAGCGGTCAAAGTTCTGAGAACGGGCATAAGCAACGGACATTGCAATGGCAAAGCCGGAACCGATCAGCACCAGTACCTTCATGTACTGGGAGAACGCGTCCTGAATGAAAGCGCCATTGAAAGTGGTGCCGTAATGCGGGCTCACCAGCAGGATCAGACCTGCAACAGTGAGCAACGCAACGCAGATACCCGTTACCAGCGGAGTAGATTTCTCTCCACCAAATGCACCAACCATCAGCAGGACCATGGCACCGAGAACCAGAAGGATCTCAGGCATCACCGGCATCAGATCAGGAATTGCTAGAAGCTCAGCATTCATGAGTGCACAGCTCCCCTGTTAATGGCTGACAGCTGCAGCAGCGTGAGTGGCAATGCCACCTGCTTCTAGTGCAGCGTTGTAGTTTTCGATAAGGGCACCAACGGACGCGGACGTCACATCCAGCAGCGCTGCCGGATAAAACCCGAAGAAGATCGTCAGAATGATCAGCGGAGCCAGGATCAGCTTCTCACGGCCAGTCAGGTCCAGCATGGACTTGAGGCTTTCCTTCTCCAGCGCACCAAAGACGACGCGGCGGTAGAGGAACAGAGCGTAAGCAGCAGACAGGATCACGCCGGTTGCAGCAAAGAATGCAACCCATGTGTTCACCTGGAACACACCGATCATGGTCAGGAACTCACCCACAAAGCCGGCAGTACCTGGCAGACCAACGTTCGCCATGGTGAAGATCATGAACGCAACAGCATAACGCGGCATGTTGTTCACGAGGCCACCGTAAGCAGTGATCTGACGAGTATGCATGCGATCGTAGATAACACCAACACACAGGAACAGCGCGCCGGAGATCAGACCGTGTGCCAGCATCATGAAGATCGCACCTTCGATACCCTGCGCATTCGCAGAGAAGATACCCATAGTCACGAAGCCCATGTGAGCAACGGATGAGTAAGCGATCAGCTTCTTGATGTCTTCCTGAGCCAGCGCCACCAAAGAGGTGTAGATGATCGCCACAATGGAAAGTGTGAAGATCAACGGCGCGAACATGTCACTCGCAATCGGGAACATTGGCAAGGAGAAGCGCAGGAAGCCGTAACCACCCATTTTCAGGAGGATCGCCGCCAGCACAACAGAACCAGCAGTCGGTGCTTCCACGTGCGCATCCGGCAACCAGGTGTGAACCGGCCACATTGGCATCTTCACAGCAAAGCTTGCGAAGAATGCCAGCCACAGCCAGGTCTGCATCTGTGCAGGGAAATCGCTCTTATCAAGCAGTTCCACGATGTCCAGCGTACCAGCCTGCCAGTACATAGCCATGATAGCGGCCAGCATCAGCACGGAGCCGAGCAAAGTGTACAGGAAGAACTTGTAGCTTGCGTACACGCGGCGTGGACCACCCCAGACACCGATGATCAGGAACATCGGAATGAGGCCAGCCTCGAAGAATACGTAGAACAGAACCAGATCCAGCGCACAGAACACACCGATCATCAGTGTTTCCAGCACCAGGAAGGCGATCATGTATTCTTTCACGCGGTCCTGAACGCTTTCCCAGCTTGCCAGAATACAAAGTGGCATCAGGAAAGTGGTCAGAATGACGAACAGCATGGAAATGCCGTCCACACCCATGTGGTAGGTGAAGGTATCACCGAACCAGTCGTACTTCTCAACCATCTGGAAGCCTGGGTTCTCATTGGTGAACCCGCCCCAGATAAACAGGGAGACGATGAATGTGAAGGTCGTTGTAATCAGCGCAACACGCCGAATGTTTGTCTTCGCATCTGGATCATCACCCCGCACCAGTAGGATGAAAAGAACACCTACCAGCGGGAGAAATGTTGTGATGGAAAGGATGGACCAGTCGTTCATTAATGAACTCCCCCACCGGAGAACATGGCCAGGGTGACGAAGAAGG
The DNA here is from genome assembly GCF_001310815.1 of Pseudovibrio denitrificans JCM 12308. Taxonomy (GTDB): domain Bacteria; phylum Pseudomonadota; class Alphaproteobacteria; order Rhizobiales; family Stappiaceae; genus Pseudovibrio; species Pseudovibrio denitrificans. The sequence goes on along the minus strand of NZ_BAZK01000026.1, from coordinate 13,047 downwards.
CAACCCCGATCAACATGGCGAATGCGTAGTGATAGATGTAGCCAGACTGCAGGCGAACAACCCAACCGGTAACCTGCTGAACGCGTGAGGCAACACCGTCAGGACCAAGTCCGTCGATAACTGTGCCATCACCACGCTTCCACAGGAAGCGGCCAAGTGCCATAGCAGGCTTCACAAACAGGAAGTCATAAAGCTCATCGAAGTACCACTTGTTCAGGAGGAACTTGTAAAGTGGCTGATGACGCTCTGCCAGAGCCTTCGGCATGTCTGGTTTTGCGATGTAGAATACGTAAGCGATGATGAAGCCGGCGATCATGCGAGTGTCGGAGACAATGCCACCAGCCAATGCACGTGGTGCATTTCTTCAATCACAGCAAGCTCACTGTTGGTACCGCCAAAGACGTCCTTCCAGAAGTGCGCATAGTCATGACCCATGAACGCTTCTTTGAAGGCCATACCAGCAAACAGTGCGCCGATGGACAGAAGAAGAAGCGGAACCAGCATAACCCATGGGCTCTCGTGGATGTGTTTCATCACATCAACGGAAGCTCGTGGTTTGCCGTGGAAGGTCATGAACACAAGACGCCAGCTGTAGAAGCTTGTCAGCAACGCAGCAAGGACAGTCGCCCAGAACGCGTAACCAGCGAAGATGTTATGGCCAACATAAGCAGCTTCAATGATCGCATCTTTGGAAACGAAACCTGCAGTACCGATACCGATGAACGGAATACCGAAACCTGTCAGCGCCAACGTACCAATCATCATGGTCCAGTAGGTCCATGGGATGTGCTTGCGCAGGCCGCCCATCTTACGCATGTCCTGCTCGTCGGAAACCGCATGGATAACGGAACCGGCGCAAAGGAACAGAAGCGCTTTAAAGAAGGCGTGTGTGAACAGGTGGAAGATTCCAACACCGAACGCGCCCACACCCAGAGCAACAAACATGTAACCCAGCTGGGAACAGGTGGAGTATGCAATCACGCGCTTGATGTCGTTCTGCACACAGCCAATGGTCGCTGCAAAGAAGGCGGTGGTCGCGCCGAAGAAGGTCACAACAGTCATCGCAGTTGGTGCCAGTTCAAAAATCGGCGCAAGACGCGCAACCATGAACACACCAGCTGTCACCATGGTCGCTGCGTGGATCAGCGCGGAAACAGGCGTTGGGCCTTCCATCGCATCCGGCAACCAGGTGTGAAGCAGGAACTGAGCTGATTTACCCATGGCACCCATGAACAGCAGCAGACAAACAACTGTCAGCGCAGGTTCAGCCATCAACTCATAACCCAGGAAGTTCAGCACAGGCTCTTTGTTCTCAAGAAGAGAAGGACCACTTGCGAAAATCGAGGTGAAGTCGATGGAGCCATACAGGTAGAAGACACCGAAGATACCCAGAGCGAAACCAAAGTCACCCACACGGTTGACGATGAACGCTTTCATCGCAGCCGCGTTAGCGGATGGTTTCTGGTACCAGAAGCCGATCAGCAGGTAAGATGCCAGACCAACGCCTTCCCAACCAAAGAACATCTGCAGCAGGTCATCAGCAGTGACCAGTGTCAGCATCGCAAAGGTGAAGAGCGAAAGGTAAGCAAAGAACCGCGGACGATGCGGATCGTGGTGCATGTACCCGATAGAGTAAATGTGAACCAGACAGGACACAGAGTTCACAACCACCAGCATCACTGCGGTGAGTGTATCCACGCGGATTGTCCAGTTAACCGAAAGATCCCCAGAGGTGATCCAGCGGAAAATGGTTATAAGCTGCGTGCTTTCTGAACCAAGCCCGTATTGAAAAAACACCACCCATGACAGAAGGGCTGCGACAATCATGAAGCCGCTGGTGATGTACTCGCTGGCTTTGACCCCAAGCCGATTGCCGAATAGCCCGACAATCAGGAAGCCAAGCAACGGCAGAAAAACGATTGCTGAAAACATCCGCCCCTCAGCCTTTCATCATATTGATGTCTTCCACGGCGATAGAGCCGCGGTTACGGAAGTAAACAACCAGAATAGCAAGACCAATGGCCGCCTCTGCTGCTGCAACGGTAAGAACCAGGAGCGCAAAGATCTGACCAACCATGTCCTGCATGAAGTAGGAAAATGCCACCAGGTTGATGTTAACTGCGAGCAGTAAGAGCTCGATAGACATCAGGATGACGATGACGTTCTTCCGGTTGAGGAAGATGCCAAAGATCCCGATGGTGAATAGGATCGCTGCGACCCCGAGATAATGCGCTAAGCCAATTTCCATGGGCGCCTCTCAGTGCTCCCCGTGTTCTATTCAAACTCCGGAGAAGGAACCTTCAGATGAAGGTCTTTTCTCCGGTACGAATTAATGGTGAAGACCCGTCAAAGACGGCTCTTACAAACCCTTGCCACTTTCAACCTTGACCACTTCAATCGCGGTCTCTGGACGACGGGCAACCTGCTCAGAGATATTCTGACGGCGTACGCCCGGCTTGTGACGAAGGGTCAAGACGATCGCACCGATCATTGCCACCAGCAGCACCAGACCAGCAACCTGGAACCAGTAAATGTAGCGGGTGTAAAGCAATTCACCGATAGCGGCGATATTCTGTGTCTGCTCGACAGGAGGTGTTGGGGCAGATCCCTCACCCAGCATGCCAGGAGCGATGTACCAGCCACTGACAACCATCAGCAGTTCAACCAGCAAAATCACACCAATCAGCGCGCCGATTGGCAGATACTGCAAGAACCCCTGACGCATCTCAGCAAAGTCAACATCCAGCATCATGACCACGAACAGGAACAGCACCATGACTGCACCCACGTAGACAACAACCAGAAGCATCGCCAGATACTCGGCACCAATCAGCACAAACAACCCGGCTGCATTAAAGAAGCACAGGATGAGGAACAGCACTGAGTGAACCGGATTGCGAGATGCAATCACCATGAAGCAGAGGCCACCGCAAGTGCGGCAAACAGATAGAAAAACAGGGCCTGCAAAACCATTTTTAGGTTGCCTTTGTCCTATTGTCTCGCCCGGTCAGTGCTAAGCCCCAACCGGACACAACCTACTCCCCCGCCTTAGCGGTACGGAGCATCCAATTCGATATTGCGAGCGATCTCACGCTCCCAACGCTCCCCATTCGCAAGCAGCTTGTCCTTATCGTAGAACAGCTCTTCTCGCGTCTCGGTCGCAAATTCAAAGTTCGGGCCTTCCACGATCGCATCAACCGGACACGCTTCCTGACAGAACCCGCAGTAAATGCACTTGGTCATGTCAATGTCGTAGCGGGTGGTACGGCGAGTACCGTCGTTACGACGTGGTCCAGCTTCAATCGTAATGGCCTGCGCAGGGCAGATCGCCTCACAAAGCTTACAAGCAATGCAGCGCTCTTCTCCGTTCGGATACCGGCGCAACGCGTGTTCGCCGCGAAAACGCGGACTTACCGGCCCCTTCTCAAAGGGATAGTTGATTGTCGGCTTCGGCTTGAAGAAGTAACGCATGGCAAGAAAAAACGCCGATACGAACTCCTTCAAAAGCAACGACTTTGCGGCCTGTCCCAGTCCCATAGCCTTTACAGCCCTTTCTTGATCGAACATGCCAGGGGCATGGAAGATCGATTACAATCCAAGAGAACCTGCGAACACTTCAAGGAAGTCATACAAGGTTCTCGTTACCCTTTCCTCTCGAATTAAGGAGCAATGCTAGCTCCGGCGAGATATCCGACAATCGGGATCCCGATTATCGTCAGGGTAAAAATGACTTTGCGGATCGTTGGTTCCGCCAGCTCAACCCAGCCTTTTTCGGTTGGGTTGCGCTCTCTTCCTTTGTTGATGGCTGCCTCCATAAATCCAAGAAGGAGACGGTAGTTCAGCCATCCAAGGTAAATTCCCATCACACCGCCGATCAAACCGGCGATGGAAATCATGCTCCAAATCCGCCGACCGGTGGAGTCCAGCCCATGAACATCAGCACGAACGCTACGATGAACACCATTGCCAGAGACAGCGGCAGGAAGACTTTCCAACCCAGACGCATCAGCTGGTCATAGCGGTAACGAGGTACCATGCTTTCGCCATGGAGATGAAGAAGAACACCAGCAGACACTTCAGCAGGAACCAGACAATGCCAGGAACCCAGGTGAATGGAGCGATGTCCAGCGGAGGCAGCCAGCCACCCATGAACAGGATGGTCATCAGACCACACATCAGGGAGATCGCCACGTACTCACCCAACATGAACATCATGTAAGGGGTAGAGCCATACTCAACCATGAAACCTGCAACCAGTTCGGATTCCGCTTCCGCAAGATCGAATGGAGGACGGTTTGTTTCAGCAAGAGCGGAAACAAAGAACACCACGAACATTGGGAACAGCGGCAGCCAGTACCAGTTCAGAATGGACAGCCACGGAACGCCCAGCACATGAGCAAGGCCGCGGGCCTGCTGTGCGTAAACGATCTCGGAAAGGTTCAGCGAACCAACGCAGAGCAGAACAGTCACAATCACGAAGCCGATAGACACTTCGTAAGAAACCATCTGTGCTGCAGAACGCAGAGCTGACAGGAACGGGTATTTGGAGTTGGAGGCCCAACCACCGATGATCACGCCATAAACTCCAAGGGAGCTGATCGCGAACACATAAAGAATACCCACGTTGATGTCTGCAATCACCCAGCCCTGCGCAACCGGAATAACGGCCCACGCAGCAAGGGAGAGAACCACTGTAATCAGCGGTGCAAACAAGAACAGGAACTTGTCAGATCCGGAAGGGATCATCGGCTCTTTCAAAACGAATTTCAAAAGATCTGCAAAACTCTGCAGCAAGCCCCAGGGGCCAACCACGTTAGGACCGCGACGGATCTGAACAGCAGCCCAGATCTTACGGTCAGCGTAAAGAATGTAAGCAACGATCAGCAGCAGTACGACCATCAGGAGCACGCTCTGGAAGAGCATGATGATCAGTGGCCAACCGTAATCCCAGAAAAAAGCTTCCATGCTCACCGTCCCCTTATTCCGCCGCCTCAGCTCGGCGCTGCATGGCAAGTGCAGAACACTCGGCCATCACCGCTGAAGCTCGGGCAATCGGGTTGGTTAGATAAAAATCACTGAATGCCTGCGCAAAACCGGCACCACTCATGTCACCACCGCGTGCAGCAAGCTTGGAAACATCCGAAGCCACACCGGTTGCAATGCAATTTACGTTCGCCATGTGAGGAACAGCTTCAACTAGAGCACCACGCAGCTGCGCAAAGCTGTTGAAAGCAAGCGGCTTACCAAGTGCACCGGAAAGCGCACGAATGATCGCCCAGTCCTCACGTGCATCACCTGGAGGGAATGCAGCGCGGTTAGCCAGTTGTACACGGCCTTCCAGGTTCACATAGGTACCTGGTTTCTCAGTGTAAGCAGCACCTGGCAGAATAACGTCAGCGCGGTGTGCACCGCGGTCACCGTGAGTACCGATGTAAACAACGAACGCATCACCGAAGGAAGACATGTCCAGTTCGTCTGCACCAAGCAGGAACACAACATCAACGTCGCCCTTGGCAGCTGCATCCTGAATGCCACCAGCATCCAGACCGCCCTCACCCGGAACAAATCCGATATCCAGACCACCAACGCGGCTCGCAGCAGTGTGCAGAACGTTAAAGCCGTTCCACTCATCACTCACAGCACCAATGCTCTCAGCCAGCTTTGCAGCGGCAGAAAGAACAGCAGCACCGTCTTCACGAGCGATTGCGCCTTCACCAACGATGATCATTGGCTTCTTCGCACCCTTCAGAACCTCTGCAAATGCATTCTTGCCAGAAGCAATCTCTGCCAGGGTGTCTGGGCCAGCGCCAAGATAGTCTACATCATAGGTCAGATCTGCAGGCTGGCCGATAAAGCCAATCTTCGCACCGCCGTGACGCCAAACCTTACGGATGCGGGCATTAAGAACTGGAGCTTCAACGCGCGGGTTGGCACCCACGAGAAGAATTACATCAGCGTCTTCAATACCTTCAACGGAAGAGTTAAACAGATATGTTGTACGGCCAAGAGATGGATCAAGCTGAGCGCCATCCTGACGGCAGTCCATATTTGCAGAGCCAATGCTCTCCATGAGAGCCTTCAGCGCAAACATGTCTTCAACAGAAGCAAGGTCACCAGCGATTGCAGCAGTCTTAGCACCGCCAGCCGCTTTCACCTTCGACGCAACCGCGTTCAGAGCATCAGTCCAGCTCGCAGGAGCCAGCTTACCGTTCTGCTTCGCATATGGGCGATCCAGACGCTGTGTCTTCAGACCATCCCAGATGAAACGGGTTTTGTCAGAGATCCATTCCTCGTTCACCTCTTCGTTGAGGCGAGGCATGATGCGCATGACTTCTTTACCGCGTGTGTCAACACGGATAGCGGAGCCAAGAGCGTCCATCACGTCGACGCTCTCTGTCTTCACCAGTTCCCATGGACGAGCGTTAAACTCGTATGGACGGGAAGTCAGAGCACCAACCGGGCAAAGGTCAATCACGTTGCCCTGCAGCTCGGAGGAAAGCGCTTCTTCAAGATAAGTGGTAATCTCGGCGTCTTCACCACGGCCAATCAGACCCAGCTCAGAAACACCTGCAACTTCGGTCGTGAAGCGAACACAACGGGTGCAGTGAATGCAGCGTGTCATGATCGTCTTAACAAGCGGACCGATGTATTTATTTTCAACTGCGCGCTTGTTTTCAGCAAAGCGCGAACTATCTACACCGTAAGCCATGGCCTGATCCTGAAGATCACACTCACCGCCTTGGTCACAGATAGGGCAGTCCAGCGGGTGGTTGATCAGGAGAAACTCCATCACACCTTCACGCGCTTTTTTCACCATTGGAGACTTTGTAAAGATCTCTGGTGGCTGGCCTTCTGGTCCCGGACGCAGATCGCGCACGCCCATTGCGCAAGAGGCAACCGGCTTTGGCGGTCCGCCTTTAACTTCCACAAGGCACATGCGGCAGTTGCCGGCTACGGAGAGCCGGTCATGAAAACAGAACCTTGGAATTTCCGCACCGGCCTCTTCACAGGCCTGCATAACGGTATATTCCGCAGGAACTTCGATTTCTTTGCCGTCGACGACAAGCTTAGTCATGCGTTGGCATCCTCACCCTTAGCTTCCTGGGCGCGATAGGCCTTAAGAAGCTCAGTCACTTCAATTCCATCGATGGTCATACCAAGAAGCCGGCAGCTTTTAATTTTAGCGCCAGCCAGATTGGCATTTTCAAGGATCAGCCCAGAAAGATTGACTTTCTCGACTGACCAACCCGAGAGATTTGCATCATGGATAGACCAGCCTGAGAGATTAACGTCGTTGATGCGGCCACCAGACAGGTTCACATTTTCAAAAGAGCAACCAGACAAGTTGCAATCTTCAAACCTGGAACCGGATAGATCGCTCTCGCTTACATCCAGACATTTTTTCTCTTGGCTGATCTTCATCCCTTACTCCGCAGCGATCTTGTCGGTCGGGGTACGATGCTTGGCAACGTACTGATCGATCCGGTCTTCAATCACAGGGCGGAAGTTTTTGATCAAACCCTGAATAGGCCACGCAGCCGCATCACCCAGCGCGCAGATCGTATGACCTTCCACCTGCTTGGTAACTTTGAACAGCATGTCAATTTCGTCGTAAGAGCTCTCGCCCTTGACCATCCGCTCCATCACGCGCCACATCCAGCCCGTACCTTCACGGCACGGCGTACACTGACCGCAGCTTTCGTGCTTGTAGAAGTAGGACAGACGGGCAATTGCTTTGATGATGTCGGTGGAGTTGTCCATCACGATCACCGCAGCTGTACCCAGCGAGGAGCCAACTTCACGCAGACCGTCAAAGTCCATCTTCGCATCACGGATGTCTTCACCCTTCACACAAGGAACAGAAGAACCACCCGGAATAACCGCCAGCAGATTGTCCCAGCCGCCGCGGATACCACCGCAGTGCTTTTCAATCAGCTCCTTGAAGGAAATGCCCATCGCTTCTTCAACGGTACATGGCTTGTTCACGTGTCCGGAAACACAGAACAGCTTGGTACCAGCGTTGTTTTCACGACCAATACCGGAGAACCATGCACCACCGCGCTTCAGAATAGTCGGCGCAACAGCAATGGATTCCACGTTGTTCACTGTGGTTGGGCAGCCGTAGATACCCATGTTCGCAGGGAACGGAGGCTTCAGACGCGGCTGACCTTTTTTACCTTCAAGGCTTTCCAGCAGTGCAGTTTCCTCACCGCAGATATAAGCCCCTGCACCGTGGTGCACGTAGATATCAAAGTCGTAGCCGTTCTTGTTGTTCTTGCCGATCAGGCCAGCATCATAAGCCTGATCAATCGCAGCCTGCAGGCGTTCACGCTCACGAATGAACTCACCGCGTACGTAGATGTAAGCCGCAATAGCACCCATCGCGAAACCAGCAAGCAGACAACCCTCAACCAGATGGTGAGGATCGTGACGCATGATTTCACGGTCTTTACAGGTGCCCGGCTCGGACTCATCCGCGTTGACCACGAGATAGGCCGGACGACCGTCGCTTTCCTTCGGCATGAAGGACCACTTCAGACCGGTAGGGAAGCCCGCACCACCACGACCACGAAGACCGGAGGTCTTCATTTCGTCGATGATCCAGTCACGACCTTTTTCAATGATTTCTTTGGTACCAGACCATGATCCGCGCTGACGGGCTCCTTCGAGCCCCCAATCATGCAGACCATAGATATTGGTGAAGATACGATCGGAATCGTTCAGCATCGCTTACCCCTCACCTTTCGCTTTGGCTTCCTGAGCCTTGCGGTGGCCTTCGATGAACTCCGCAACGCCAGCTTCAGCTGGGCGAGGAACACCGGTGTAACCAGCACCGCCAGTATTCAGAGCAGCACCTGCATGGTGTTTGGACGCAGCATCGGAACCGTCAACAATCATTGCTTCCTGAGGCGCACCTTTTGTGGTGTCTTCAATGTTCAGCAATGTGGTTGGGCCACCCTCTGGCGCCGCGAAGATGCGGTCAACACCCTGAGGGCCCGGCAGAACCGGCTTTCCGCCTGCGATGTCATCAAGAAGCTTCTCGAACTTCTCAACGTCCAGATCCTCATAGAAATCTTTGAAGATCTGCACCATTGGCGCATTCACACAAGCACCAAGGCACTCGACCTCTTCCCAGGAGAAGTTTCCATCTTCGGAAAGAGTGTGAGGTGTCTCAGAAATCTTGCTTTTACAAACTTTGATAAGCTCTTCAGAACCACGCAGCTGACATGGGGTCGTGCCACACACCTGAATGTGCGCTTTTTTGCCGACCGGCTGCAGCTGGAACATGGTGTAGAAGGTTGCCACTTCCAGAACACGGATGCGAGGCATATCGAGCATTTCAGAGATCACGCGGATCGCTGGCTCGGTCACCCAACCAACCTGTTCCTGAGCACGCCACAGAATAGGCACGACAGCAGATGCCTGACGTCCTTCCGGGTAACGCTCGATAACCTTTTTCGCCCACTCCAGGTTTTCTGGAGAGAACTCAAAAGACTCTGGCTGTTCGTGATGAAGACGACGCACTGACATTACCGGTCAATCTCCCCAAATACGATATCGATGGAACCGATGACAGCGGCAACGTCAGCCAACATATGGCCGCGGCACAGGTAGTCCAACGCCTGCAGGTGAGCAAAGCCAGGAGCCTTGATCTTGCAGCGGTAAGGCTTGTTGGTTCCATCAGAAACGAGATACACGCCGAATTCGCCTTTTGGCGCCTCAACGGCTGCATAAATCTCGCCCTCAGGAACTTTATAGCCTTCGGTGTAAAGCTTGAAGTGGTGGATCAGAGCTTCCATGGAGCGCTTCATTTCACCGCGCTTCGGTGGAACCACCTTACCATCAGTAGAAGAAACAGGACCTGTTTCCTTACCCAGCATCTCCAGACATTGCTTCATGATACGCACAGACTGGCGCATCTCGAACATGCGGATCAGGTAACGGTCATAACAGTCGCCGTTCTTGCCGATTGCGATGTCGAATTCCATTTCATCGTAGCACTCATAAGGCTGCGACTTACGCAAATCCCATTTCGCGCCGGAACCACGGACCATCACACCGGAGAAGCCCATTGCCCAGGCTTCATCAAGATCAACAACGCCGATATCAACGTTACGCTGCTTGAAGATACGGTTATCGGTCAGAAGACCTTCAATGTCGTCGAGAGTTTTGAGGAACGGATCACACCAGTTCCACATATCATCGAGCAGATCCTGTGGCAGATCCTGGTGAACACCACCCGGACGCACATAAGCTGCGTGCATACGCGCGCCACAACCACGCTCATAGAAACCCATGAGCTCTTCGCGAGGCTCAAAGCCCCACAGCGGCGGCGTCAACGCACCAACGTCCATCGCCTGCGTGGTCACGTTCAGCAAGTGTGACAGCAGACGTCCGATTTCGGAGTAAAGCACACGGATCAGCTGACCGCGCTTAGGCACTTCAATGCCCAGCAGGCGCTCAACAGCAAGAGCATACGCATGCTCCTGGTTCATCGGTGCCACATAGTCCAGACGATCGAAGTAAGGCACAGCCTGAAGATAGGTCTTGTGCTCGATCAGCTTTTCAGTACCCCGGTGCAACAGGCCGATATGCGGATCAACGCGAGTGACCACCTCACCATCCAGTTCCAGAACCAGACGAAGCACACCGTGCGCCGCAGGGTGCTGCGGACCAAAGTTAATATTAAAGTTTCGTACCTGAGCCTCAGCCATTCTCTACCCGTGCCTCAGTTCGATGCTTTTTCATCACCAGGAAGCACGTAGTCAGTGCCTTCCCATGGTGAGAGGAAATCAAAACTACGGAATTCCTGAGTAAGCTGCACAGGCTCATAAACAACACGCTTCTTGGTGTCGTCGTAACGAACCTCTACATAGCCTGTCAGAGGAAAATCCTTGCGAAGCGGGAAACCGTCAAAACCGTAGTCGGTCAGCAAGCGCCGCAGATCAGGGTTACCGGTGAACAGAATGCCGTACATGTCGTAGGCTTCACGTTCAAACCATTCAGCACCCTTGAAAATGGAAATCACAGACGGAACCGGAGTGGTTTCGTCTGTCTGAACCTTCACGCGGATACGCAGGTTCTGAACAGGGGAAAGCAGGTGGTACACAACGTCAAAACGTTTTTCCCGAGCCGGCCAGTCCACACCGCAAATATCAACCAATGCTATAAAACCGCACCGCGCGTCATCGCGCAGGAAACGCAGAACATTGATAATCTGGTCATGGGACACATTAAGAGTGAGATCGCCATAAGCAACCGACCAGCTCTCAACTTTGTCTCCAAGCGTTAGCTCGATAAATTCACCGAGTTCGCTAAGCGTCTCGTCCATTACCTTGTTTCCTATAGGTTGGACATCTCACAAATGGCAGGGAAACCCTTGCCAGCAATGTCGATAAGGCCGTGCACCCATCAGCGCACGACCTGTAAATCATCTTTCGATCGTACCCGTGCGACGGATCTTTTTCTGCAGCAGCAGCACACCGTAAAGCAGCGCTTCAGCAGTTGGAGGACAACCCGGCACATAGATGTCAACCGGAACAACCCGGTCACAACCGCGCACAACAGAATAGGAGTAGTGGTAGTAACCGCCGCCGTTCGCACAGGATCCCATGGAGATCACATAGCGAGGCTCTGGCATCTGGTCATAAACCTTGCGCAGCGCAGGTGCCATCTTGTTGGTCAGTGTACCTGCAACAATCATCACGTCAGACTGACGTGGAGAGCCACGAGGAGCAAAGCCGAAACGCTCTGCGTCATAACGCGGCATCGACATTTGCATCATTTCCACTGCACAACAGGCAAGACCAAACGTCATCCACATGAGAGAACCGGTACGTGCCCACTGGATCAGGCTTTCACTGGAAGTAACCAGAAAACCTTTGTCAGAAAGCTCGTTGTTCACATTCATGAAGAATGGATCATTCTCGCCCACCGGGCGACCTGTGTTGGGATCGATGATCCCTTTTGGAGCTTGAGAGACAAGAGGCTTGGAGCCGTCAGAGATCAATCCCATTCCAGCGCTCCCTTCTTCCATTCATAGATGAACCCAATCGTGAGCACGCCCAGGAAGATCATCATGGAGACGAAGCCGAACCAGCCCAGATCACCAAAGGCAACAGCCCATGGGAAGAGGAAAGCAACTTCGAGGTCAAAGATGATGAAGAGGATCGATACCAGATAAAACCGGATGTCGAATTTCATACGCGCGTCATCAAAGGCGTTGAAACCACACTCGTAAGCAGAGAGCTTTTCAGAATCCGGGTTCTTGAAAGCAACAATGAACGGGGCGATGAGAAGCGCGAGGCCAATAACGAGGGCAACACCGATAAAGACGACAATCGGGATGTACTCCCTGAGGAGGTCTTCCATTTGAATATCCGTCCCTGGACGTAACAGGTCATGCGACCAATAAAACTCTTGGTGCACTGCACACACTGCAGAAAGTAGGGCGTAAGGATAGGAAGGACACCCTAGGATCCGGTGTATCTAGTCGCACCGCAACGCACGATTAGCTTAGCCCCACAATCTGCGCAAGACCTTACAACGGAGTAAATCGGGTAGGAAAGAGTGCCTTACGCCACGAGAAGATCACATTCTCGTAAGGCGGGCACAAAAAAACCGCTAAAAACCTAGAGATATATATTATGAGTAAAATACTCATATTAAAATAGAAAAATGACGATTTCTAACAATTGCTTGGGAAAACTACTCAAGGCTTAAAATTAAACACTAAAACAGGCACAATTTCCTGCGTAGTTCCACGTAAATAGTCAAAATGTCTCAATTGAAGAGTCGCCCTTCAATACCCATGAGGTAGTGACACCGGTCTTCATTTTAAACACCTGCCTTAGAAAAATTTTTAGCTAAATCCGCAAAGCAACGCAGCTCCCCTGCCCTAAATGTAAGACAGCAAAATACCCTTAAATTACAATAATTAAAAACAATAGGGAAATAAAGGAAAGATCATTGGAAGCTGAGCCCAGATACACGAAAGCACGGTGCGCTATTCAAAGCGATCACCGTGCTTTTCGTAGTAAATGAAAG
>NZ_BAZK01000025.1 GCF_001310815.1 Pseudovibrio denitrificans JCM 12308 | reverse complement strand
TCTATATCCATCTCACTGTTCAGAAACTCAAAAAATGCCCGTTTCCCCTCACGTATCTGTCGTGGCGTAGCCATCCAGGATCTCGTGGGCGATGGCAGCACCGGAAACATCTCCCTGACTGCTCATCAAGGCATTGCAAAGCTCGGTAAGCGGACGTTCATCCCGCTTGCCCATAAAAACATAACGACGATCAAATAGGGTAGAAAGCAAATCTGCCAGCAGGCTCATGGTAGGGCGTCCTGTAGTTGCGCAGCGCAAAGTGCATCAGAAAATCGCCGGAAGCCTAACAAGGGACTGCTACGAACGGAATGCAACAAACAGCTTAACAATGAAGTGATCCCTAATAGCACCATGACATCTGTAAATGAGCTGCAACTGTGCTTAACTGGGGAACATTAGGTGATGGAGGGATCAGTGAAGATCAACGGTGACTTTTCAAAGCGAGTGGTGGAGTTCAGCGACGATATTCCTTGGGTCGCGTCCCCGATGAAAGGCGTTGAACGCCGACCACTTGATCGCTTGGGCGAGGAAGTTGCTCGTGCCACCACCGTTGTTCGCTTCGCTCCCGGCAGCCATTTCTCTGAGCACGTCCACACCGGTGGGGAAGAGTTCTTTGTTCTTGCGGGAGTATTTCAGGATGAGCACCGGGGATTTCCCGGCAGGGTCCTACATCCGCAACCCGCCAGAATCCAAACACACGCCAGCCTCCGAACCCGGCTGTACCATCCTCGTCAAACTCTGGCAGTTCGACCTTGCCGACCGCACTCATGTGCGCGTGGACACCAACAAACTGGGCCGCGTAAATGACGCTCAACGGCAAGGCGTTGCGGTCTCCCCGTTGTTTCAGGACGAGCGTGAGAACGTGCGCATGGAGCGTTGGCAGGCAGGGGCAAGCCACCCTGTGGAAGCGGAAGGCGGCGCAGAAATATTCGTGTTGGAAGGATCTATCACAGAAGCGGGAGAGCAGCTGCCCAAACATGCCTGGCTTCGCGTTCCGATTGGCTATGACCTCAACATCACAGCCGGAGAGAACGGTGCCAAACTCTGGATCAAGTCCGGACACCTTCCCTTTGTCACTGCCCCGCATGGAGCATAACTGCGCAGTCTAAAGCTGCTCCTGTAACCAAAGACGGCTGTTTTCTTCCAATGCACTACGGGCAGACAATATGTTTGCCACGTGCTCAGGAAGGAAGAGAGCTCATAGCGCAGCGTGTATTCCAGCTGCCCTTGCTTCCTGTCAGGATGCCACGTCACCTGCTGCACAGCTGGCGTGCTGCCATCCAAAACTGCTGGCTTCTCCAACCACGGTAGAGCGGAAAGCGTTGTTTCTTCAGAGAGTTCAATCGTGGGTGAAGCTTCTTGAGCCACATCCAGCCGCTGAGAAACCTGCGTCGAAATCGGCAGAGTCCAAAGCACAGCAAGGAACCACAGCAGAGCAGGGACACGCACCACTTCGACGTATCGCAGCTGAAACTTCCCTTCCAGAAACTGCGAGATCATCACCAATCCCGCCAGAATGAGCAGAACCCCAAACGCAAGTGCGCGGGCACTCAGTTGCGGGGAGAGGAAGATGAACATGGTCACCAGCAAAACCAGCAGTGCAAACGATACACCGCAATAAAGCTTCGTGGTTGAAGAGACGATTGGATCAAACTTCGGACGATTGGAAACGCCGGTTTTCTGAAGTTTGTTAGAGACGCGTCGCCGATCTTCTGGCCGCCAGCCAGTTGGCTTGAACCACAAACGAACCTTGTCCCACCAGCTTTCCGTATGCAGGCTGTCGCGAAACAGCATGGACCAGTGCTGCAGATTGGCTTTCACCGGGTTCCATGTCTTCAGCGGTGTCGTGGTGCCATAATGGCAAGGATGTTCCGCCACTTCCGGCTGCCAACTGCCGAACATCCTATCCCAAATCACCAGTGTGCCACCAAAGTTCTTGTCGATGTAAATCGGGTTCTTGGCGTGGTGGACACGATGGCTGGAGGGCGTGGAAAACACTCCTTCCATCAGGGGGATACGATCAATCGCCTGCGTATGCAGCCAGAACTGATAGGCCTTCAGCAGCATGAACTGGATCAGGAACACTTCCGGCGGGCAACCAAGGAAGGCAAGAGGCAGATAAAAGACCCAGGAAAACGCATACTGAAATGCGCTCTGCCGCAGGGCTGTGGTCAGGTTATACTCCTCACTCTGGTGATGCCCCACATGAGCGCCCCAAAGGAAGTTGTAGGTGTGGGCAATGCGGTGGAACCAATAATAACAAAAGTCCACGCCAAAGAAGAAGACCACCCATGTGACCCAGCTGGCTGAACCAAAGTCAAACAGCCGGTACGAGGACCAGGCCCATATAAATACCGAGAATGTAAAGGTTTTCAGCAGCGCATCTGAAACCAGCAGGCAGATGCCCATGGAGAGGCTGGCGATATTGTCGCTAAACCGGTGTAAGTCCCGTCCGCTCAGGCGCAGATAGGCATACTCAATCAGCATAAAAAACAGAAACAGCGGAATAGCCAGCGCTGTTATGTTGTACTCTGCCATTTTATTCCCCCTCGCACAGCGTCTTAAGAACAACCGCGCAACAAAAAAGCGTAGAGCTGCTGGCCTGTTTCTGCAGAGTGAGGTCTGCAAAGGCTCTTATGTTGACTTTAACGTAAAGGCAGAGAGAGGGGCTGACAACACAATTCTGAGGCTTTCAGCAGTGTGCAATCTGCAGGGTTTTTAAGAATATTCCGGAGTTTTACGCAGAACTAACATAAATGATTGTTGTTCAACATATTGATATAATTAAACTAATGAAAATGACAGTGCGGCAACTGAGCGCATTTTGAATATTTTTTCTGCAAATGATTTTTTTTGCGTTAAAAGTGACAATTACAGGGTAGGGCCTGCCTTGTTGGCTAGGCCCCAATTTTATTCAAGGACCTTAGCTGGCTGTCCTTCATGGTTTTCGGTCATACACCCAGGGGAATGCGGGGTATGGGCGCGCAGTAAAGCAAAGGCTGTAGTTCTTAGAAAACAGAGTTTTCTGAACAATAAGAAAGAATTAACGGGAGACACCATGACTGAACTGCTAATGTCTACACTTGCAGGCTTCATCATCGGAGCAATCTTCACTGCGATCAAACTGCCTATTCCAGCTCCACCAGTTCTGTCTGGTTGTGTAGCGATCCTTGGTGTTTGGGGTGGTCATCAGATCATGCTGCAGATCACTGAGCGCTTCTTCTCCTAAGAGAGTTTGCGGTCAAATTTCAAAAAGCGGTGCTGAAGTTCAGTGCCGCTTTTTTTGTGCTTGCATAATAAAGAAATGAAAATGTATATAAAAACAAAAATATTGTCATATGGAGTTTCCCATGAACATCCTCCTCATCTCAGGAAGCACCAGAGAAGGCTCGTTGAATAAGAGCTTGCTGGATGCGGCAGCTGAAGAAGCGCATAACCTCAGCCATAAAACTGAACACCTCTCCCATCAGCTGGCATCATTTCCCCTTTATCATTCCGATCTTGAAGAGGACGCCGCCGTTCAGAACCAGCTCTCGTTGCTCCGCCAACAGATTGAAGCTGCTGACGTAATTCTCATCTCTTCTCCAGAATACAACGGCTTCCACACCCCGCACCTGCACAACGTGTTTACCTGGGCATCCAGAAGAGCAGCTGGCAAATCCCACTCTGTGCTTGAGGGAAAAGTCGTTGGTTTGCTGGCCGCCGCTCCGGGACCATTCGGGGGAGTAAGAATGCTGCCACGTCTGTCCTCATTTGCAGCAGACCACGGCTGCTGGGTGCATCCACGATATGTTGCGGTCGGCAACATGGCGTCTAAGACCGATGGCAACGGACAAGTCACCTGCGCTGAAACCCTCCAGAAACTGCGCAATCTGATTGATCAGATTTGCAAGATGGCAGCGCCGTCTCAGGTTGCTGAACCAGCATAAACCTAGGATTTCTCATTGAAAAAGATAAGACCCGGCTCATCAAAGGCCGGGTTTCTTTTTGTCTGCGTGACTATCTTGCGGGCACACTGATCAAACAATGGGCAGTATTATCGATTCCCGAGACCCTCCTGAAAGCCTACGCTTCCGAAGATATAGCTAATTATACCAATAAGTTACCGTAGATTCACTGCCCCGGAACCAGTTTGGCACGCCCTTTGCGATACTGCGCAGCAACAGAGTTTGCATAGACAGTGCGCGGAGAGGGGGCAGCCAAAGGAACTCACGGTGCCACGTTTGGAGAGGCGGGCCTGACAAAGGCTTACGGCGAGTGAATTTCTAATCCGCGCGCGAGGGAGATGAACCATCAGTCATCTCCCCTTCGCATTCCCGTTTTGGCTTTGCGTTGTTATGTGCGTTGCTTTGCGTTCTTTCTGCGTTTTCACCGTTGCATTGGAAAAGCCATGGATCTTCTCAAATCGTTTGATGCCACTCTGGTGTTTGGTTTTATTGTCACCTTCATGGCGCTCAATTTCACCCCTGGTCCTGCGGTACTAAAAGTGGTTGGTGACAGCATCTCAAACGGTATCGGTAGAACCCATGCCAGCATGGCAGGTGTGTTCGGTGCCAACCTCATGTACGCACTGCTCGCCGCCGGAGGTATGAGCGCGCTGCTGCTTTCTTTTCCGGTTCTGTTCGAAACGGTGAAATGGATTGGCGTAGCTTATCTATTGTATCTTGCATATGGCTCCTTCAAAGCCGCTTTCACCGCCTCGCTGGGCGAAGCGAAAGAGCAAAAGCCAGCTTCCGCTCTGAAGCTGTTCCTCACCTCATTTGCAATGCAGGGCGCCAACCCAAAATCTGTCCTGTCCTTCGGGGCGATGCTGCCTGTGTTTGCGGGGGAAGGGGATGGCATGGCACTGCGTATGATGGCGCTGGCACTTTTCAACATCGCCCTCGAATATCCGGCCCTGCTGTTCTACGCTTACTTGGGAACCCGAGCATCAAAGTTCGCCGTCTCCGCCCGCTCCCGCGCGGCTATGGACGCATTCGCCGGAACAGCTCTGGCAGGGGCTGCCTACATGATCTCCAAAAGCACGCTGAAAACACAGTAGGCCAGCGGATTACCCATTCAGAAACCTCAGAGCCTTCTTGTTGAAGAGCGATGGGTTTTCGAACATCAGGAAATGAGAACCGCCTTCGGCCTCGCTGAAGACCTCCAGCGAAGCATTAGGCATCGTCTCTGCGATAAACTGTTGCGAAGCGAGCGGATGCCAGCTGAGTTCTCCTGTAAACACCAGAGTAGGCTGAGGAATGTTGGGCAGCAGAGCGCGCCAGTCCTGCAGCATCAGGTTTTCAATAAGGTCTGCAGCGTGATTACGGGGCAGTTTCAGGTTCTCCGCAGCCAACTCCCGCAAAGTGGCATCACTGACTCTGCTTGAGAACATCCCGCCAATAAGAGCAAGATGATCCTCAATGCTGCGCGTCTGGCGAATAGAGCGCACCATCTCATCAAGGGCTTCCAGGGTGGGGTGGATAGAACCCGCCTCTTTGATTTCCTGCTCCGTCCAGGAAGGCCTTGCCATCAGGCAGCGGGCTCGTCGATAAAAACCATTCGGCGGGCAGGGCGATCAGTGCCAAACATATCCTGATAAGCCCAGAGCATCGCGACGGATAGCGAATGCCCAACCGCATCGAAATCGTGAAGGTCCAGAGCCTCAGCCACATCAAACAGATCCTTGGCAAACCGCTGGATCCGGTAGCCATCAGAAGGCTTTTGTGACTCGCCATGCCCCCGGTTATCGAGAGCGTAGACCGTATGGCTCTGGCAGAAGTCTGCGAACTGTCCTGCCCACACAGTTGCGGTCTGGCTCCAGCCACCCAACAACAGAACAGGCCGTCCTTGCCCCCCAGTGAGGTAAGAAAGCTCCACGCCATCGCGGGTCATTACGGTCTTGCGTTCCATCATCATTGGCCTCTTGCGGTCAACTCAAACACTCTCGCAAATCATAGGACAGAACCGTTACGCAGCTGCAAATGAGCCTGAAGGAGGGAAGATGCGTGTGCTAATTCTGAATAACTGGTCCTAGAATTTTGCAGGTAGCCTGCATACCTGACCAGCCGCCACTCTCTCCGAACAACGCTGCGTGCTTGCTGAAAAAGCACTTCGTCGGACAAAAGCAAAACAACAGTGCAGTCAACACGCTATGCAACCAAAAAGAGGCTGCGCCACTGCGCGGAGTCCCACGGAGCAACAGCTTTCATTTGAGCAAATTAAAGTAACCTTCTGCTCATCTTGAAAGTAATACCAATTCAGAATTCTGAGTTTATTTGCAGGTCAAGGTGTTGACAGTGCCAGCCAAGTAGAAGCTATGCTAGCGCCTGTTCTTCAAGAAGTGAAACTTGGATTTCTGACAGGGACATTCGCAAATTCAAGCAGTTAGAGCATGCACGCAAGCAACCCACAGCTCTTGGTGTGTTCACTGCTACATCCTGAAATTGGTGAGGAGTCGTGAGCATGGAAGCTGCTGCCTGTGCTGATACTGCAATCAGAATGGAAACATGGAGAACGGAGGACCGGCAGGTCAGCTGCATCCTCTCTGCCAAATGCGATGCACCAATCTCCAACTACACCCTCTGCTTCAGCATGCTTGCCCCGTGCGAGGTGGTCGAAGGTGCCAACATCCACCGGATGACAGCGGGATACATTGAGCTGCAGTTCGACAATGACAAGCTGGGAACAGGGCAGGCGCTGGCGTTCACGCTCAAGTACAAAAGCAACATGAACCCCGCCAACCGCAGCTGGCTGCCCAAAGGCGCTTACTTGCGGATGGAAGATGGCAGCATCCTGCCGGTTCAGATCACCCCGCGTGGGATAGACCAAACCTACTCCACCAAACTGCCTGAGCAACACGCCGACCCTTCCTCTGATGAGCTGATGCTCGTACCAGCCCCGCAAAGCTGGCAGCCAACTGGCGCAACGCTGGATGTCAGCGCTGGCTACAAGCTCGACCGTTCATGGGATACGGAAGGCGAGGCTGATAGCACTGAAGCCGTGGAAGCGCTGGCGGATCGCAACAACATCGGCCCGTTCCTCGCAGAAGATGGTGTTCCGCTCCATTTCACCAGAAACGCTGGGCTGGCAGAAGATGCCTATGAGCTGACAATTGCGCCAGATGGCATCACGCTCACCGCATCCGCAGCAGCCGGCGCTTTTTATGGCGCGATCACCCTTCTCAATCTCAAGCAGATCTATGGCGGCACCATTCCATGCGGTCAGATAGCAGACGTGCCGCGCTTTGAATGGCGCGGTCAGCATCTGGATTGCGCCCGCCATTACTACGAGCCGGAAACACTGCTGCGACTTGTCGATATGATGGCCTTGCTCAAGCTTAACCGCTTCCATTGGCACTTCTGCGATGATGAGCCTTCCGTCTGGAGGTGGAAAGTTATCCGGAACTCTGGAAGAAATCCGGCATGCGTGGAGAGGGCCGTGTTGTGCCCGGCATCTATGGCGCTGCGGATGGCCCGCAAGGCGGCACTTATTCCAAGGCCTTTGCAAAACGACTGGTAGAGCACGCCAAAGCGCTTCATATCGAAGTTCTGCCGGAGATCGAGATACCCGCCCACTCCTGGGCCGTGCTCCAAATTCATCCGGAACTGCGCGAGACTGCCGATGAAAGCAACGAGGTCTCCGTTCACGGCTACCTGAACAACACCATCAACCCGGCATTGCCGGAAGCATGGGCCTATATGGAGGCGCTGGCCAAAGAAGTCTCCGGCATCTTCCCGTTCGCGCATCTCCATCTGGGATGTGATGAACGCCCACCAGCAGCGTGGACCAAATCCCCAGCCATTGAAAAGCTCAAGGCAGAGCAGGGGTTAGAGACCGCTGATGATGTGCAAGGCTGGATGATGGACAAACTGGGGGCCTACGTCAGCTCGCTGGGCGTGCGCCCCGCCGCTTGGGAGGAAGCAGCCAAAGGCGCGAACGGTGGCATCAACAACGACGCCATCCTGTTCTCATGGACACAGCAGGGACCGGGTCTTGAAGCCGCCCGCAAAGGCTATTCCGTCGTCATGACCCCAGCCGCCCACGCCTACTGGGATATTGCACCATCAGGCGAGTTCAACGAGATCGGCCTCAACTGGGCAGGCATCACCAGCCTTGCTGACAGCGTCAACTGGGATCCGGTACCGGAAAATGAGCCAGAGCTGGAAGGTAAGATCATCGGCGCGCAAGGTTGCTTGTGGTCCGAGGTTGTGCTGCGCGATGCCAATATGGAAAGTATGATGGCACCGCGCATTCTGGGCATTTCAGAAATCGGCTGGTCCACCCGTGCCAACAAGCCGGATGCGGAGCAGATCACGCAAAAGGCCGCCTGCTACAGCAAGCTGTTCGCTGCCATCGGCTGGCGTCAGAATGTGAGAGACTAAACAACAAAAGACCCGCTCCGAACCTTGGCAGCGGGTCTTTTCTAAAGCTTAAGCGTTGCGCAATTCAGCAACAAAATCATAGATATCGCCGCGATAAACGCCCGTGGTCAGCTCAATCACCCGCCCGCTGGGCAGGTACGCTGTGCGGTCGATGTAAAGCGCCGCATCGCCCTCAGAAACCTCAAGCAAAGCTGCCTGTTCCTCGGTGAGTTTGCAGGCAGAAATACGCTGGATCGCGCGGGACGGGCGCATGCCTTCCAAAGACAATTTCTCATAGAGTGAGGTTTCAATCCGCGATGGATCAGGAACAAACTCTGTCGAGAGCGAACTGGTCTCGATCGCCAGAGGGATACCATCAGCACGGCGCAAACGGGTAATCCGCGAAACCTGCCCATCAGAAGGAAGGCCAAGCGCAACAATCTCTTCTGGCGAAGGCAGGTAGATACCGCAGGACAGGGTTTCGGAAGACGATGTTTTCCCGCGCCGCTGCATGTCCTCGGTAAAGCTGGTCAGTGCAGAAAGAGACTGCTCCATACGCTTCATCTGAGGTGCCACATAGGAACCGGAGCCCCGACGCTGAATCACTAAACCATCCACCACCAGCTGCGAAATCGCTTTGCGAATCGTCACGCGGGACAGCCCGGTCAGTGTCGCCAACTCCCGCTCGGCTGGCAGCGTCGTCGCTGCCGCTAACCGTCCATCTTTAATGGCGGATTCAAGGTGCCGGTACAGCTGCAAGTAGCGTGGACCGCCACTCCTTTGCTGCCAGGATGTCGTTGAGAACAGATCGGTATGGGTGTCTTCTTGTGCGCTCATTCTGCTCGTCTTCATGATGAATCCGTATTACCTATAATACCTTTTCGATACCAATGCAAAACAATACCGATAGAATACCAATGAAAACATCGAGGCTTTTCCCCGCCCGATTTCCCTGAAATCTAGGGCTTTTTTGGCGTTAATCAGAAATATTTCACAGGAGGTAGTGAAATGGTAGACAAATGGATTTGTTTTGGTATTATTTTGGCAACTCGCAAATAAACACGCAGTTCGTCTCCCTGGCGATAACAAGACGCAAGCGGCGAGGTACAACCGATCACCTTTGGGAATTGGGGAGAGCGCATGACACATGCGTCTGGGGACCTGCTGCCTTATCAGGGCGAGCGCAGCGGTTCGGGAAAAACAAAACAGGGTGTGCTCAAGCGGGTCTTCCGCTCAGAAGCAACCTTTGCATGGCTTTTGATTGCTCCGGCAGCAATTTATCTGATCCTTATCGTGGCATGGCCGCTGGTTGAGACAATCCGCTTGTCCTTCACCAACGCCAACATTGGCGGTGAGGCTTACATCGGCACCGCCAACTACGAAAAGCTGCTCAGCAGTCGCAAATTCAGTCAGACGATTTCCAGAACGTTCTATTGGATGTTCCTGTCTGTCTCATTCAAAATCATTTTTGGTCTGATCGGTGCAACGCTGCTCAATGCGGCGATCCCAGGTCGGGCATTGTTCCGCATGCTGGTCATGCCACCATGGATCGTGCCGGTCGCAATTGGCTGTTTCGGCTGGCTGTGGCTCTACAACGGCCACTTTGGCATCATCTCCGGTGTGCTGCAGTATGTTGGCGTGCTGGATGGACCATTCGAGTTCCTGGCCTACAAAAACAGTGCGTTCTATTCCGCTGTGATCACCGATGTCTGGGTTGGTCTGCCAATGGTGACCATCTTCATGCTGGCAGCCATGCAGGGCGTGCCGCGTGATCTGTATGAAGCTGCTTACGTGGATGGGGCATCCCGTTGGTATCGCTTCCGCCGCATCACCATTCCGCAAATCCTGCCGGTGATCATCACCATGTCGATCCTTTCCGTGATCTGGACCTTCAACTCCTTCGAAATCATCTGGATTTTGACCGAAGGCGGACCACGCAGCGCAACCACAACGCTGATCATCGACACCTACAAAATGGCCATCGCAAACTTCAAGTTCGGGCAGGGTGCTGCACG
The DNA here is from genome assembly GCF_001310815.1 of Pseudovibrio denitrificans JCM 12308. Taxonomy (GTDB): domain Bacteria; phylum Pseudomonadota; class Alphaproteobacteria; order Rhizobiales; family Stappiaceae; genus Pseudovibrio; species Pseudovibrio denitrificans. Next base: position 60,702 of record NZ_BAZK01000025.1, on the reverse strand, counting down.
TGCTGTGATCGTGGTGACACTGCTCAGCGTGTTCTCACTGGTCTACCTGTTTGCGCTTCACCAGATCAAAAAACGTTTCGAGGCAGCCTAAAATGATGGATCGTTACTCGCTGCCACATAAAGTATTTCTCTACTTCTGCGTGGCGATTTTCCTCGGCTTCATTCTGTTGCCGTTCTTCGAAATGTTCATGACCTCACTGCGGCCACTGGAGCACCTGTTCCGCTCGCCTTATCAGTTCTGGTCAGATGACTTCTCGTTCAGAGCCTACTCCCAGATGTGGGAGACAGTGCCAATGCTGCCGCGTTACATCGCAAACAGCATGCTGATCTCACTCTCTGTGACAGCTCTGTCCCTGGCGTTCATCATTCCAGCCGCCTACGCCTATGCCCGGTTCGACTTCAAAGGCAAGTCTGTCAGCCTTGGCATCTTTCTGGCGGTCAACATGTTCTCCGGCGCGGTTCTGCTTATTCCGCTGTACAAGCTCCTGAGAAACTACGGTCTGCTGAACACCTATTTTGCCATGATCGTTCCGGGCGCAGCTTCCTGCTGCCAATGGGCATCTGGCTTCTTAAATCCTATCTGGAAAAAATCCCGCGCGAACTGGAAGAAGCAGCTTCATGGATGGTGCCAGCCGTCTGTACACCCTGCGCCGTGTGGTTCTGCCACTGGCCGTTCCCGGTCTCATCGTGGTGGGTGTGGCTGTGTTCCTGTCAGCCTACGCACAGCAGTTCCTGTTCGCGATCACCTTTAACAGCGTCAAGGAGTTTATGCCTCTGCCAGCGGGCATCCTCGAGTTCATTGGCTACCAGTCAGTCAAATGGAACCAGATGATGGCAGCAAGCATTGTTGGAATACTGCCCGTACTCGTAATTTTCTTATTTTTACAACGCTACTTGGTGGCCGGCCTCACAGCTGGTGCGATCAAGGAGTGACATTTTCAAAATAGCATTGGTTACTGGGAGGAGAAACCATGAGGACTAAACTGCTATTCGCAATGGCTGCAAGCGCAGCCGCACTAATGGGCGCATCAGCTGCACAATCAGCAGAACTGCACTTCATCCGTTGTGGGGACAACGGCTTGGATCAGGATCGCAAGGTTATCGCAGCGTTTGAGGAAAAATTCCCGGGCAACACCGTCAACATGGAAAGCCTTCCATGGGGCACCTGTCAGGATAAGTCTCTGAAGCTTGCATCCGCTGGCAGCCCGCCATCCGTATCTTACATGGGCTCGCGCACACTCAAGCAGCTGGCAGACAACAATCTGGTTGTTGACGTGAAGATCTCTGAAGATCAGCAGAAAGCCTATCAGCCGGGCGTGCTGAACACCGTGAGCTATCGCGACAAGTTCTGGGGCTTCCCACGGGCATTTTCCACCAAGGGTCTGTTCCTGAACTGTGACATCTTCGAGGAAGCCGGTCTTGCTTGTGAAGCACCAAAGACCTGGGACGAGATGTACACCGCTGCAAAGGCGATCAAGGACAAAACTGGTAAAGCAGGTGTCGGTCTGGCCGGTAAAGACTTCGACAACACCATGCACCAGTTCCTGAACTACCTGTATTCCAATGGTGGTCAGGTGATCGATCCATCCACCAACGAAATCACGCTGAACTCCCAGAACACTTTGGAAACTCTGAAGTTCTACGGCAAGCTGGTAGACGTTGCACAGGATGGTCCGACTGCATTTGAGCGTACGCAGGTCCGGGATCTGTTCAACGACAACAAAGTTGGCATGTACATCGACGGTCCATGGGCGCGCGGTCAGCATAAAGAAGGCATCACCACCAAGGTTGCGCCGATCCCAGCTGGTCCAAACGGTGTGAGCGGTACGCTTCTGATCACCGACTCCCTCGCAGTGTTCAAAGGCTCCGGCCATGAAGAACTGGCAATGGAATTCGCACGCATGATGACCTCCGGTGAATCTCAGTACACGCTGGACAGCCCGGACGGTTGGGGTCTGACACCAATCCTCAAGTACGAAGAGCTTGGCTGGGAAAAGCCATTCTACAAGGACGATCCATACTGGGCGGTCTTCGTAGACTCCATCCCAACCGGTGGTCCGGAGCCTCTCTTTGTTGATTACAAAGCGATGCAGACAACCATCAACTCCATGATTCAGGGCATCATCCTGAAGGACGATACTGCTGAAAACCTGGTGGCAATCGCCGCTGAAGAACTCGAAGAGTTCAAGTAAGCGTATTCCCGAAAAGTGGACGCCGGTTTTCGGAAAAGAATACGCGGCACTGACTATTCGATGCAAAACCCGGAGAGGCTGCCCGCAGCCTCTCCCCGTTATCAAGCGCGAGAAGACGAATATTATGGCCACGCTTCAGCTACAAAACATCGTAAAATCATTTGGACCAACAACCGTATTGAAGGACGTCAACCTGTCCATTGAGGACAAGGAGTTCGTCGTCTTCGTTGGCCCCTCTGGCTGCGGAAAAACAACTTTGTTGCGCATCGTGGCAGGTTTGGAAATAGCTTCCGAAGGCTCCATCATCATTGATGGCAAAGATGTTTCCGACGACCACCCCATTGATCGCGGAATCTCCATGGTGTTCCAGAGCTACGCGCTCTATCCTCACCTCTCAGTTTTTGAAAACATCGCCTTCCCGCTGCGTGTTGCTAAACGCCCGGAAGACGAGATCAAGGACCGTGTCCATAAAGCCGCTGCCATTCTGCAGCTGGAAGAGCGCCTGGAGCATAAGCCCGGCCAGCTCTCCGGTGGTCAGCGCCAGCGTGTTGCCATTGGCCGGTCTATCGTTCGTAATCCAAAAGTGTTCCTATTCGACGAGCCGCTCTCAAACCTTGATGCAGCGCTGCGCGGGGACATGCGCGTGGAACTCTCCAAGCTCCACAAAAGCCTCGACACCACAATGATTTACGTGACCCACGATCAAGTAGAAGCCATGACCATGGCTGACCGTATCGTGGTGCTCAACGGTGGTGTGGTGGAGCAGTGCGGCACCCCGATGGATCTCTATCTGCACCCGCGCAACAAGTTCGTGGCAGGCTTCATCGGCCATCCCAAAATGAACTTCGTGTCTGCCATGGTCAGCCGTGTCGAAGACCGCCTGCTGCACGTGCAGCTACAAGACGGCGGCCTCATGAGCCTGCCTGTTGCATGTCAGAACATCAAAGCAGGTGACAATGTCGAAATCGGCATCCGCCCTGAACATATGCAGCTGGATGACAATGGCCCAATCGCCATGCACGTGGAAGTACTGGAGCGCCTCGGTGCCCATTCCATCGCCTATGGCAAAGTCAATGGCGACAACGCTTTCTGCGCCTCGCTGCCGGGTATGGCGGAAATACCGGAAGGCACAACCATTAAACTCAACGTCAAGCCGGAAGATGCCTACGTCTTTGATGCAGATGGGCTTGCACAGCAGCGTCTTGGCGCGCTCGAACTCGCATAGGAGAAACACATGCGTATCATCGTTGTTGGTTTGGGTTTGCGGGCTGTCAGCGTTCTGGAAAGACTGCAGGCACATATGATGAAGCGGAAGTGGTGGCCTATGTAGACCCCAAGCCGCACCAGATTGAACGCCTCAAAAATCACGAGGCCATCAAGCCTTACGACACGCTGGAAGAAATGTTGGCAGGTGAGAAAGCGGACCTGCTGTTCGTCAGCTCACCAAACCACATGCATCTGGAGCACATCCGTCTGGGGTTGGAAGCTGGCATCCGCATGTTTGCTGAAAAGCCTGTTGTGATCTCCATGGAAGAAACCATGGAACTAGCAGAGCTGCTCTCAAAGCATGGGGCAGATCAGGTGCTCATCGGTCTGGTCCTCCGCTACGCCCAGCACGCAAGAGATCTGCGTGCAGCACAGGCTGCGGGGCAGATCGGTGATGTGGTTTCTATTGAAGCCAACGAACATATCGCGCCCTATCACGGTGCCTTCTTCATGCGGGATTGGCGTCGCTATTCCAAATATTCCGGCGGCTTCATGCTGGAAAAATGCTGCCACGACCTCGACATTTACAACATGGTCACCGGCTCACGCCCAACCCGCGTTGCCAGCTTTGGCGGAAGAAAATCCTTTGTTCCGAGCAATGCACCGGCAAAAGATGCAGATACGCAGGTGTATCACGTGAAGGAATCCATCTGGGAAGCGGCGGAAGATCCGTTCCTCTCCGATGGCGATATCGTTGATCACCAAACGGCGATCCTCGAATACGAGAGCGGCGCCACCATGGCCTTCCACACCAACATCAACGTGCCGGACGAACACCGCCGGTTCTGCGTGATTGGCACCAAAGGCATGGCGGAAGGCGACTTCGTGCGCGGTTATCTGAAAGTCACCGATGCCCATACCCGTGGCACATTGGTGGACGAAGATTACACCAAGTCCATTGACCGTCCCGGCGCACACTACGGTGCCGACGACATGATGTGTCAGGACCTCTGCGCGTACTTGCGCGGTGAAATGGACAGCCTGCCAGTTTCCGTAGTGGACGCGCTGGAAGCAGGCGTTGCCGCACTGGCATTGGATCAGGCGCGCACCACCGGTCAGGTCGTGGATCTGACCTCCTATTGGGAAAAATTTGACAGTTTCGACCTGCGGGGAACCGCAGCAACAACAAAAAAGATGGAATCAATACAGTGACCAAACTCCCCGGCGCGTACATGCGTGCTGAGATCGATCAGGCAATTCCGGCATTTGCTGAAGGCGTGCTTCAGGACCTTTCAGCAAGTGTCAAAGCAGCAACACTGGACAAGCTCGACGCGTTTTACACCATTGCGCGTGGAAGCTCAGACGCTGCCGCCAACCTGATCTCCTATGAACTGATGGCTGAACTGCAAAAGCCGGTAACAACCTTGCCGCCCTCTGTATTCAGCCTGGGGAATGGATTGCAGCTGGGCAATGCTGGCGCGCTTATTTTCTCTCAATCCGGGGGAAGTAAAGATCTGATCAGCGCTGCAATCGGGTTCAAGAATGCGGGCGGTAAAACACTCGCCATTACCAACACACCCGGCTCTCCGCTGGCAGCCGAAGCGGATGCCTTTGTCGATATCAAAGCAGGGCTGGAACAAGCCGTTCCTGCCACCAAAACAGTGATCTGCACCATCGCCGCCGGAATGGCTCTTCTGGCAGCGCTCAAACCGGATTATGCCAAAGCCTGTGAAGCTGCAGCGAAAGCCATGCTGGCCAGCGCTGATGCCAAGTTAGAGCAGGCTGATCAGATCATCGAGGCCGTGAAATCCACGCCCCACGTCTATGTCATCGGACGCGGATGCGGGTTCGGTGCTGCCCATGAAATGGCGCTGAAGCTGAAGGAAACCACAGCTATTCATGCCGAGGCATACTCCGCGGCGGAGGTGCTGCACGGTCCGCTGCAACTGGCCACCAAACCGCTCTGTGTCCTCATTTTGGATACGGGAGAAGAGGTCAGCAACCAGAGCCTGAGCTTGGCCGAAGAGCGGTTCCGCTCCGTCGGCGCAAATGTTTTCCGCCTGACACCAGAAACCGTTGGTGCGCAGGGCCTTACTCCCGCAGCAAGCTCCGCCATGCTGCTGCGTGCATTGTACCCAGTGATTTTGGAAATTGCTCTCCAGTTGGGTCTGGATCCAGACCAACCGGAAACACTTTCTAAGGTTACTGTAACTATTTGATTTTATGAAGGAATGCTGCGATGGTCGATCTGACCAAATGGGCAACTACGCGCGAAATTCAGGCGCAACCGAAAATCTGGGCAAACTGGGGGCAGGAGTTTTCTACCCGCCTCAGTGACCTGAGCGAGTGGGTCGCCAACTCAGGCGCCACGGAAGTCTGGTTCTGCGGAGCAGGCACATCTGCCTATATTGGCGACCTTCTGTGCAGAGCGCTGGACGCAACCTCCGTGTTGCCAATGCGCTCAGTTCCTTCAACTGATCTGGTCAGCGCGCCACACGCGTTCAAACGCAACGGTGTGATCCCACTGGTCGTTTCCTTCGGCCGTTCTGGCAATTCCACCGAGTCCATTGGCACGCTGGATCTGCTGGACGCGATCTTCCCGGAAGCACCACGACTGAACATCACCTGCAATAAAGACAGTGCTCTGGCAACCCGCCAGCCTGCCTCACAGGCCAGCCAGCGCGTGATTGTGTTGCCAGACGAATGCCACGACAGTGGCTTCGCCATGACCTCCAGCTTCACCACCATGATCCTGACGGCCATGGCTGTGTTTGGGCAGGAAACACCGGAAGAGTTCGCCGCCAACATGAACGAAATCAGCCACGCGGCTGAAATCGTGTTGGCAGAAGCAGATCAGCTGGTGGGCAAACTCACTATTCCGCAGCGTGCTGTATTCGTGGGCTCTGGGCCTTTGGCTTTCGTCGCCCGTGAAAGTGCGCTGAAGGTGATGGAACTGGCTGCGGGCAAAATCCCATCTATCTGGGACAGCTCTCTTGGCTTCCGGCATGGGCCAAAGTCGTTCGTGGATGACCAGTCCAAGGTCTTCGTGTTCCTCTCCAACAACCTGCACTCCCGTCGCTATGACGAAGATCTGGCAGATGAGGTGAAGGCACAGTTTGGTGAGCAAACGGTAGTGACCATCGGCAACTCTGCCAAAGCGGATGTGCATATTCCATGCAAACTGGAGGATGGCTGGATGTCCGTCCTCACGGTACTCATTGCCCAGTGGCTGGGCGTGGCATGGTCCAATCAGCTTGGCTTCAACGTCGACAATCCGTTTGAAGGGCAGGGCACGCTGACCCGCGTGGTCTCGGGCGTAAAGCTCTACGCACTGGAAGAGGCCTGATATGGTTCGAGCAGGTGGCATAGATCTGGGCGGCACCAAAATCGAGGCAACCGCCTTTGATAATGATTGGGCCGTGGTTGAAACCAAACGTATCCCAACACCCCAGGATTCCTACGAAAATCTGGTCGATGCCCTCTGTGAGATGGTGATCTGGCTAGAGGAAACTGCAGGCTCCAAAGGCCTGCCGGTGGGTGTCGGCATTCCCGGCTTCCATTCCAAACGAACGGGAAAGTTCCTCACCGCCAACCTGCTCGCCTCGGGCCGTACCGTTCATCAGGACCTGATCGACAAACTGGGTAGAGCCGTCGCGTTTGAAAACGACTGCAACTGCTTTGCGCTTTCGGAAGCCATGCTCGGCGCAGGCCGCAGCTATGCCAGCGTCTTCGGCCTGATCATCGGCACCGGCGTTGGCGGTGGGTACTGTTCCAACGGCACCCTGATTTCAGGTCTCAACGGTGCTGCCGGGGAATACGGTCACCTCGGCATTCCGTACATGACCATCAAGGAGCTTGGGCTCGATGGCATCCAGTGCGGATGCGGTCGCACAGGTTGTTTTGAAACCTACCTCGCAGGCCCTGGAATGCGCCGCCTCGCAAAGCACGTCACCGGCAAGGACGCAGATGCGCAAGCCATCACTTCAGCAGCCGCTGCGGGTGATCCGCAGATGCAGGAAGTCATGCGCATGTGGGCACGCATTGCCGCTGAACTGGTCGCCGCGCTCCAATGCACAGTGGACCCGGACTGCATCGTACTCGGCGGTGGCCTTTCCAAGATCCCGAACATCGACCGGATCATTTCCGAGGCTCTGCCCGGCCATTTGCTGGACCAGACAGAGCCACCGGAAATCCGAGTTGCCGAATACGGCGACAGCAGCGGCACGCGCGGCGCGGCCCTTGCTGCCGTTCAAAACTACGAAATACTGGAGGAAGCGTCATGAGCAATCCACTGCTTGAGGTGATCACTGCCAACCGTGCAGGCGCCAGAGCCGCGCTTCCTTCCATCTGCTCCGCACAGCCGGATGTGATCCTCGCCTCCGCTCTGCTTGCCGCAGAAAAGAACGCGACCCTGCTGCTTGAAGCCACCAGCAATCAGGTCAATCAGGATGGCGGCTACACAGGCATGATACCTGCTGATTTCGTCAGCTACGTCAAAGGCATCTGCGCCACAGCCGGATTACCCGAAGAAGCGCTGATTATTGGCGGCGACCACCTCGGCCCACAAGCCTGGCGCTCCATGCCAGCTGATCAGGCCATGGCCAAAGCCAAAGAGCTGATGAAAGCCTATGTGCAGGCTGGTTTCACAAAAATCCATCTGGACTGCTCCGAAGGCTGCGCAGGTGAAGAAGCTCAGGTTGGCGACGAGTTAAGCGCCAGCCGCGCAGCAGAACTGGCAGCAGTCTGCGAAGAATTTGCTCCAGACCCAAACCGCCTCAATTACATCGTCGGTACGGAAGTTCCTCCTCCCGGAGGCGCGCGTGAAGAAGGTGAGGCTCATGGCATTGAACCAACCCTGCCTGCGCGTGCCTCCCGTACCTTGCAGATGCATTTCGAGAAGTTCGATGAGCTGGGCCTGCACGCCGCCAAAGAGCGCATTTGCGGTCTTGTCGTCCAACCGGGTGTGGAGTTCTCACCCTTCCATATCGATCATCTGCCAGCAGACGACGGCAAAGCCCTGCGCGCTGCATTGGACCCATTCACGAACGTGGTGTTCGAAGCGCACAGCACCGACTATCAGCTGGACAACGCTTTCCCACGCCTCGCCAATATGGGCTTTGCGATCCTCAAAGTCGGCCCCGCGCTCACCTTCGCTTATCGTCAGGCGATCTACGCACTCGATCAGATGCTGGATTGGCTGGAAGAGGACAAACGCACAGCACCAAAAATCTCGAAAATCCTGGAAACCGAGATGCTGTCAGAGCCCAAATACTGGCGCTCCCATTATCAGGGCTCGGATCAGGAACTACGCCTGCTGCGCCACTTCAGTTATGCAGATCGCATCCGGTATTACTGGCCGCAGGAGAAGGTGCAGGATGCCCTTGAGGCACTCTTTGCGGCCCTTCAAACCCATAAGATTCCAGAAACACTGCTGCTTCAACTGTTTGCATCTCAAACTGTTGAACGTGCGCGGGCTTTGCAGAGCCACGGTTTTGGCATAGAGAAGGCGCTCGTGCTTGCTGAAATCCAGCAGGCATTGGACCCCTATTTCTTTGAGAGAGTTGAGACACCTCAGCTTGAGGAGGCTCTATGAGCACCGCACCGGGCAACCAAGATATCTGGCTGAGCCCAGATCAGCTGTTTGACGGGCAGAACCTGCTGACCGATACTGCCGTTCATCTGGTGAACGGCAAGTGCGCAGGCCTGTCTCCAGCCGACCAGTTGCCTGTTGATGCGACTGTGAAAAAGCTCTCAGGTCTCATCACACCGGGTTTCTTTGATATCCAGATTAATGGTGGTGGCGGTGTCCTTTACAACACCACCCCAACATCGGAAGGTCTGGCGGCCATTGCAAAGGCCCACCGTCAATTCGGCACTACGGCCTTGCTGCCAACGGTCATCACCGATGCGCCGCACGTTCTGGAAGAGGCTGTAGAAGCCATGAAGGATGCCTATGGCACCCATGGCATCAAAGGCATTCACATCGAAGGCCCGCACATCAGCGTGGAACGCAAAGGCACCCACGAAGCCAGCTGGGTCCGCCCGCTCAACAAGCGCAGCTTGGAACTGGTCCGCGATCTGCGGGATCGGGATATCCCTGTTTTGGTGACAGTTGCACCAGAAGCGTTGCCAAAGGCGATGTTGCCAGACTGGTGGAAATGGGCGCCGTAGTTTCTATCGGCCATACCGATGCAGGCGCAGCGCAAATCAAGCCTGTTCTGGAAGAAGGCGCAAACCTCTTCACGCACCTGTTCAACGGCATGTCCCAAATGGTCAACCGTGAGCCGGGCGCTGTCGGAACAGGCATCAACAGCACAGCTTATTGCTCGCTGATCGTGGATGGTCACCACGTGGCAGATGACATGCTGCACCTCGCCATGCGCGCGCGTCCGGTGAAAGACCACATGATCATCATCAGTGACGCCATGCCAACCGTAGGTGGACCAGACAACTTCGATCTCTACGGCCATCAGGTCTATCTGGAAGACGGCAAGCTCATCAACAAAGCCGGATCTCTGGCCGGGGCGCACGTCACCATGTTTGAGTCCGTAGCCGCATGATCAACACGCTTGAGTGTCCACAAGAGGAAGTCCTACGCATGGGTCTTTCCAACCCTGCAGCGCTGATGGGTCTGACCCAGTCTGTCGCCAATCTGGAAACCGCAGATGTCGAAGACCTTCTGCTGATCGCGCCGGACTACAGCTCCTTCACATTCCTCTCGCAGATGGCCTGATCTCCCGCGAGAGGATGTTCCTCACCGCTCCCGAAACGCCTCCGCCTTCACCTTGATCAACGGCTTTGCGATGTAACTCAGCACGCTTTTCTCGCCGGTGAGAATGTCGATGCTCGCTGTCATTCCGGGTGTGATGGGCAAAGGGTTCTCCTCTGATCCCAGATGGTTCTGCCTTGTGCGGACAATCACCTTGAAAAACGCCTGACCGCGTTCATCCTCTGACGTATCCGGGCTGATCCGCTCCAGCACCCCTTCAAGCCCTCCGTAAATGGAATAGTCATAGGCCGTCACCTTCACGCTCACATCTTGTCCCGGGTGCAAAAAGGCCACGTGCTGCGGCTGTATCTGGGCGGCAATCAACAGTGTGTCTTCCAGTGGTACAATCTCTACCAGCGGCTCACCTGCCTGAACCACCGCCCCAATGGTGCTCACGTTGAGCTTGTTGATCACACCGCGAACAGGCGCCACCAACGCACTGCGATGAACGCGGTCCTCCGCTCCCCGCAAACGCTCCTCAATCACTGCCAGCTCTGCTTTCGTTGCTACCAGATCCGATTGCGCCTTAGAGGCAAAAGCTGTCTGCGCAGAGACCACCCGCTGCATCGCTTCCTGCTTCGCCGACCGTGCACTGGCTAAGGAAGCCTCCAACATCTGCTGCTCACCATGCATGGTCGTGTACTGACGCTTGAGCCGTAAAAACTCAATCTCTGGCAGAACGCCTCGCTTATAGAGCTGCTGATTGATCTCCAACTCGCGCGCGATGATAGTGAGGTTAGCGCCCAGCATCTGCGCTTCCGCTTCCAGCTGCTTCAGATCCTGCTCTTTCTGGCTAAACTGGCTGCGCAGCACGGCAACCTCAGCATTGAGCTGATCCTTACGCGCCTTGTAAACCTCCAGCTCCCGCTGCAAGAAGGCAGCAATGTCAGAGGGCGTATTGCTCAGGTTCAGCTGAAGATTTGCCTGCCGCGCCTCCGCCATCAACCGCGCAAGACGCGCCTGCAACGCATACTTCTTCTGCTGTAACTCTCCCAGTTGAGAGGCAAACCCGGTGTTATCCAGCTTCACCAGAACAGCCCCTTGTTCCACGATCTCCCCTTCATAGAACAATACCTCGGAGACGATCCCGCGCTCCGGCGCCTGCACAATCTGCATCTGGCGAGAGGGGATCACACGCCCATCGCCGCGCGTGACTTCCTCCACATGCGCAAAAGCGGACCAGACGAACAGCAGCAATAAGATCCCGGCGCAGGTGAAAATCAGAATGCGCGAATGCTTTGCACTGTGAAACTCTGGCAAGTGCAAAGGCTCTATGGGAAGCGACCACCTCTTCATGCGCGCAGCCTTTCCTCAATGGGTACCTGAGCTGGTCGAGGCACCTCCCGAAGACGCGGTTGCTGCATCATGTCCCGAACCTCATCACTCGGACCGTCTGCAATAACGCGCCCCTGATCCAGAACGATCAGTCGCTTGGTGAGCTTCAGAAGAGAAGGGCGGTGCGTGCTGATGATGAGTGTCAGAGCCCCATTGTTGTAATTTTGCAGCCCCTGCAAAAGCCGTTGCTCCGCGGATAGATCCAGCTGGCTGGAAGGCTCATCCAGAAACAGGATCTTTGGCTTGCGCAGTAAAATCCGCGCCAATGCTATGCACTGCCGCTGACCGCCTGAAAGAGCGCCGCCGTTTTCTCCGACAATCAGATTGAACCCAGCCGGATGCTTGTTCACCAGAGCATCCAGACCCGTGATATGGCAAACCTCCTCGATCTCCTCATTGGTGAGATGAGGCAGACCAAGGCAAAGGTTGTCGCGCAACGTGCCTTGAAACAGTGTGTTTTCCTGAGACTGATAGCCAACAAACCGACGCAGATCCGAAGGATCAAACTGCCGCGTATCAATACCATCGATAAGCACAGCACCCTCTGTCGGATACCGCAGACCGCTCATCAGCCGGCCAACTGTGGACTTGCCAGACCCAACACATCCAATCAGTCCGACTGTATCCCCCGGCGCAATGGCAAAACTGCAATGTGTGATGCTGGTCTTTTCGCTGAGCGGATAAGAGAAGCTCACATTCTGGAACTGAACCTCCCCGCGACATCGCCTGAGGTTTGCCGTTGCTTTCCCCGCTTTGCGTTCTGTCGGCTGGCTCAACAACTCTTCCAACTGATGATAGCTATGCAACACCTGCCGAAAGCGAACCAGCGCGTTGGCGATGGAGGAGATGGGCGCAAGCACCCGGGAAGACAGCATCATCGCAGCGATGAGTCCGCCCATGTTCACCGCGCCAGCTTCAACACGATAAACACCCCAGACAATGATCAGCACCGACACCATGCCCTGTACATGCCCCGTTCCAACCATGGCAAGGTTGGACCAGTACCGGCTCTGTAATAGAACCTCACTGCTGCGCTCCACCGAGTGCTCCCACCGCGCCTGCATATGCGCTTCCGCATTGAGAGCCCTCACGGTTTCATGCCCGCCCAATGTCTCCATCAGGATGTTTTGCCGCTTGTTGCCTTCTAAGCTGGACGCCTGCACCGCGCGCTCCAGCGGCAACTGAGCTCCAAGGTTGATCAGGCAGACCACTGGAATGGCCAGCAACGGGATCCAGGCGATGGGGCCGACAATGAAGAACAGGATGCAAATAAAAAGCCCGACAAAACAAAAGTCGAGCAAGGCAATCAACGCAGTGGAGCTGAAGAATTCGCGAAGTTTCTCATACTCATGAACCGTCCCCGCATACTCTCCCGCACTTTTGGTTTTGACCGCAAAGTCAATATTCTGCATCTGAGAGAAGATCTTGGATGCCAGCCGCTGATCGGCCTTTTTGCCAAGGCTGTTGAGGATGGAAGACCGGGCTACCTTCAGTGCACTGTCTCCGACCAGCGCAATCATCACGCCAATTGTCAGGGCCCATAAAGAAGCGACCGCAAAATTGGGAAGGATGCGGTCGTAAACATTCATGATGAAGAGGGGAGAAGCAAGGGCGAGCAGGTTGATGAGCAACGTCCCAACCGCCACACTGCTATAGTCTGGCCAGAAGCAGGTGAACTCACCCCAGAACCAGTGTTTGTTACTCTCCCGCACCTGCCACTGCTGTCCTTGGCATGGAGCGAGGAAAACAGGATCGCATAGCCAGAATAAGCCCGCTGCAGAACATCAAGGCTAAGAAACTGCGGCCTCTCCAGATCCAGCGGATCCAGCAGCTTTACCTGCCGCGTGGCAGCATCATACCCCACCAGCAAGCGCAAGGCGCGATCATGAAACACCAGCAAGCACGGCACGCTGTTGCTGGAGATATCGCTAAGCGCAATCCGTTGTTTGACGGCTTGCAGTCCGCAGTTCTCGGCGGCTTTCTCAACCTGCGAAAACTGTAGTCGGCCATTAATGAGCGGCAAACCAGCAGTAATGGCGGTCTTGCTGAGAAAGTTTCCATGCGTGCGGGAGATGTAAGCAATGCTTTCAACGAGGGCGTCCAGCACCTCATGCATTGGATGGCTACCTTCCTCGGGATTGAGGGCATGAGGGCTGGACAAGCGAAAATCACTCACGGCGCGTTCCCTTGTTTTATGACGGCAATCTACAATTCAGTGATCTTTGTATTTAGAGGGGCCACGCTTTATTTGGTCTTCTTGCGAGAAGCAGAAAGATAAGCAGATACAACGCATTACTGGGTCCGTCTTATCTCTCAGTTCTCGCTAAGAAGTCTCGGTGTTCTTGTGGGAACTAAGAAAACACCCTGAGTAAAATGTGGCAATCTTGGGAACTTATACCGTCAAATTACGGGGCAAAAATTGCAGGAATGTTCTCGGTAAAAGACTCACTGTAAAATCTACGCCTTTAAAATCAGCGCCTGCTGAATCTCCAGTTTTTCCAGCTTTCTCGACAATTCCCCCTGCATAGATATCGCCGAAAGTGTGAGACAGGGCGTGTGTACGAAGGGGGATAATGGGATAATTTCCGTAAGGGAAGGAATCTCCCTGCTTTCTGAGGGGGCAATGCTGGCAAAGAGAACCAAAGTCTCTCAGAAGCTCTCAATCACAACAGCTTAGGCAGTTTCTCAGCTAAGAAATCAAAGAGCAGCTTGATACGTGGAATTTGCTTGAGGGTATGAGGGGAGGCCAGCCAAACAGGCAAAGCAGGTAAAGGATCTTCCAGTTCAAGGCGAACAAGGCTGTCATCTTCAACGCCAATCCCGATCTGCCCGAGCCCGACACCGCACCCAGCCCGCACCAGCTCCCAATAGGTCACCCTGTCATCACACCGCACGCTGAAGAAGTCCCGGTCTACCTCCAGCCCCGCCTCCTGCATGCCGCGCAGGATCAGGTCCGACCGGTCATAACCAATCCAGTCCAGCGCAAACAGGTCCTCTCTGGTCATGGGCATGCCAACGCGCTCAAGGAACGCCTTGCTGGCGAACAGCCCCAGCGGCGTCTCGCCAATCTTCTTGGCCACGATGTCCAACTGGGTTGGCGTAAACATGCGCACGGCAATGTCCGCTTCCTGAAACAGCAGGTTCTGCGCATCATCAGACGGTACCAGATCAATCTGGATCTCTGGATAAGCCTGCCGAAACTCTGCGATCAGCTTGGGCATCACGTAGTTGGAAATCACCTGACTGGCGGTTACACGCACAGAGCCCGCAAATCCGCTCTGCTTCCGCTCCTCCGCATGCAGCAGAAACTGCGCCGCCGCCGCATGCATCGCTTTGGCATGGGGCAGCAAGGCCTCACCATCTTCCGTCAACCCAAGCCCGCGTTGATGGCGATAGAACAGGGAGACGCCCAGCTCAGCCTCAATCGCTTTCACCTGACGCCCAATGGTCGGCTGGCTCTGGTTCAGCTGTTTGGCCGCTGCTGAAAGGCTACCGGTCTCCGCCACAGCCACGAAAATGCCGATCAGATCCCAGGAAAGATGATGCAAGCTACTATTCATAATTGAATATCATATCTGCATTTCAATCGAATTTACATAGCAAAGAAAGCGCTTACTATCATAATCAAAGAAGACAACGCAGGAGCCAGATATGAGACCTGTCGCTTTGATTTTAGGGGCAACCGGCAGATTTTCCAGAAACATGATTGAGCAACTGGAGGCCGCTGGTTGGGAAGCCCGCAAGTTTGATCGTAAGACGCAAAACATGGTGGAAGCAGCCAAAGGCGTGGACGTCATCGTCAACGGCGCAAACCCACAATATCCGCAGTGGAAGCGGGATGTGTTGCCCTTCACCCGTCAGGTGATAGAAGCCGCAAAGCAGTCTGGCGCAACCGTGATCATCCCGGGCAACAACTACTGCTTCGGCCCTACCATAAAACCTCCCATCGGCCCGCAAACACCTCAAATGGCCACCAATGAGCTCGGCCTCATAAGAATAGAGCTGGAGCGCCTCTACAAAACATCAGGCGTGAAAACCATTCTGTTGCGTGCCGGAGACTTCATCGATACGTCTGCAAGCGGCAACTGGTTCGATCTCATCATGGCGACCAAGCTGGAGAAGGGAAAACTTATCTATCCCGGCAAAACAGATGCACCGCACGCATGGGCTTATCTGCCAGATATAGCACGAGCTGCGGCCCTGCTTCTGGAAATGCGCGATCAGCTGAACACCTATGAAGACATCTCCTTTCCCGGCTACACCTGGACAGGCGATGAGATGAGCAAAGCTCTCTCTGCGGTCACAGGCCAGACGATCGCCATCAAGAGTTTCAACTGGTGGATGATCCGCCTGAGCCAACCATTCTGGTCAATGGCAAAGCACTTGCTGGAAATGCGCTACCTGTGGGATGTGCCGCACTGGATGGATACAAAACGCTTCGACAAGCTGCTCCCTGACTTTCAGGCAACACCGGAAAAGGAAGCCTTAAAACACGCCATCAGTCATCTGCCAGCCTTCCCGTTGAACAAGCCAATCCCATTCAACAAGCACAGAAGAGCTGCATGAGAATTGCACCCAAGTGGCCTCCAAGAGTTTACAGAGGCAAAGCCGACAGGATATAACTGGACATTCCATCCTGATATATTTGCGGCGTTTGCCTCTTGGAATTTTGGAGTGCTCTTTGACCTTTAAACTTGGAATTCTGGAAGTTGGCCGACCACCTGAAAATCTGAGCAAGACCTTTGGTGATTACCCGTCAATGTTCGAAACGCTCTTAAAAGAGCAGGGGGCCGACTGGCACTATATGTCCTATCCTGTGGTGGATGGTCAGTTGCCTCAAACCGTCCATGATTGCGACGGCTGGCTGATCACAGGCTCCAAACACGGCGTCTATGATGACCTTGAATGGATCGACAGGCTCAAAACTTTCCTTAAAAACGCCTATGACGAGCACGTGCCAATCGTCGGCATTTGCTTCGGACACCAGATCCTCGCAGAAGCGCTGGGCGGGAAGGCTGAAAAGTCCGACAAAGGCTGGGGCTGCGGTGTCTTCACCTACTACGTTTTGGAGAATCCAAGTTGGGTACCGGAAGGCCTGACCAGCTTCTCCATCGAGGCCTACCATCAGGATCAGGTGACCAGATTGCCGGAAGATGGCGAGGTCATAGCCTCCTCTGACTTCTGTGAGTTTGCTGCCATTGATTACAAGGGCAGAGCGTTCACACTGCAAGGGCACCCGGAGTTCAACAAGGATTATTCAGTCGCTCTCTTCAAAGAACGTCGCGGTGACACACTGCCGGAAGACATTGCCGATCATGCCATTGCGTCTTCCGATGCACCCATGCAGATCAGCGAAGTCGCGCACATGATCGTAAACTTTATTCAGCAGGCTGCCGTGCGAGAAAAACAAGAAGGGCACTAACCAAAACCTGCGCTGTCTTGGGGGCTTGGGGGAGAACCTTAAGTCCCATCAGGGATGTACATGGCTATTTCGCAAGGCTTTCTTCACGCCAACGACAAGGCAGGCGAATACCCTGCTTCCTACTACACCGCGACTGCAAACAAGCAGTTCTCCTTTCCGGTGCTGGAAGGGGAGCACTCCTGCGACGTCTGCGTGATTGGTGCAGGCTACGCTGGTCTTTCCTCTGCATTGCATCTGGCTGAGCGTGGCTACAAGGTCCACCTGCTCGATGCACACCGTGTCGGCTGGGGCGCTTCTGGCCGCAATGGCGGTCAGCTGGGAACCGGGCAGCGCAAGGATCAGGATGAACTGGAAAGCCTTGTCGGGCTGGAGCGCGCACGGGAACTCTGGATCCTTGCTGAAACCGCCAAATCTCTGGTCAAAGATCTCATTGCCAAACACCAGATCAGCTGTGATCTGAAACCCGGTATTCTCCATGCCGACCACAAACAAAGCTACGTCAGTCACAGCAAAGCCTATGCCGAAAAGCTTGCAGGCACTTACAATTACGACCAGATCCGCTTTGTAGATAAAGCGGAAATACAAGAGTTGCTCGATACAACGGCGTATCACGGTGGCACGCTGGATATGGGCGCCGCACACCTCCATCCCCTCAACTTCGCATTGGGGCTGGCAGAAGCCTGTCAAAACGCAGGTGTCCAGATCTTTGAGAACTCAGAGGTGCAAGACATCCAGAAAGGGGAACCTGCCAGACTGAAGCTTGCCAACGGTCAGGTCACCGCCCGTTATGTGGTCTTCGCGTGCAATGGTTACATCGACAGTCTGGAAACGCGTGTCGCCTCACGGGTCATGCCCATCAACAACTACATCATTGCCACTGAGCCGCTGGGCGAAGACCTCGCTAGAACTCTGATCGCCAATGATGCAGCCGTGGCGGATTCCCGGTTTGTGATCAACTACTACCGCCTGTCCGCAGACAATCGCCTGCTGTTTGGGGGAGGGGAAAGTTACAGCTTCCAGTTCCCGCAGGACATCAAGGCCTTCGTGCGCAAACCTATGTTGCAGATCTACCCGCAGCTCAAGGATGTGCCGATTGAGTACGGCTGGGGCGGCACGCTGGGCATCACGCTCAACCGGATGCCGTACTTTGCAAAGCTCGCTCCCAACATGCTCAACGCCAGCGGCTTCTCAGGCCACGGTGTCGCCATGGCAACACTGGCAGGGCAGCTCATGGCAGAGGCCATCGACGGACAAGCCCGCCGGTTTGATGTGATGGAAAAAGTCCCAACCCACGTCTTCCCCGGTGGCCGCCACTTCCGCTGGCCACTCATGGTCCTCGGCATGCTCTACTACAGCCTACGCGACAGGCTGTAACCTAACTGAGCTAAACTGGCTTAAATATCTGTTTGAGTTCAGAACTTCTGATCAGTTCTTGACTGTCTTCTGAAAGGTGTTGGTACCTGTGCCCATCTTTTGATTCAATGATTGTGCGGCCGTGATATCCGGAGACTTCAGGTTGCTCGAACCCGGCTTTTTTCAGTTCATTCGCTAAAGACTGGGCGAAGGGCTGTGCAACAACCTTTTCTTGGCCGAAGAACCACGTCTTCGTTACTTCACGCTCAGATGCACGCTGAAGATCTGTGGCATCAAATGAGGCTGGTTGTCGTGCATCTGCGCTGTAGCAGGCGACAACACGAACATCCGTGAAAGATTTACTCAGCCCCCCCTGAGAAAGGCGTTGGGCGAGTTCTTTAGAAGAGATAGCATTCCTTGGTTGAGAGCCCTGCCTGTCATCAACGATTTTATCGGACCCATGCGAGCTATGACCGACAATGTAAATCTTGCTCTCATCTTTTTTCAATGTGCTGAAAATCTGTGAGTGCTCATTGCTGATAACTTCAGTTCGTTTCAGCGTATCTGCGCGCCATGCGATGTCTTCTGATGCTCTCAGGGCTTCCTCAAAGTGCTGAGTTCCAACAGCCTGAATATACTCTTGTTCTGTAGCATTGTTTTTCGCAATGAGTGAGTTGCCCATCACGAGGGGGCGCCCTGCATCTTTGAAGAGTTTCTCGGCCATTTGATGCTTGAGCATATCGAGTTGCTGTTTGTCGGCATCACTTTGCACAATGATGTTACGAATGTCCTTGTTTGCTGAGCGTCGTGCATGATTGGTGTTTAGCACGAGTGTAAGCATGTCCTCCGACACAAACGGAGCATAGAAGTATCCCGTCTTGCCTTCGTGCGCGGCTTTAGTGCTCTCGTTGGGGACTTCCGCTTTTGTCGTCGCAGAACTGATGTTCGCGTCCTGTTGGATCTGTCCGCTGGAAATAGCGGGCGGTGAAGAGCTGGTATTTGAAATGGGCATGGGGCACCAAAGTTATCTGTTTGATGCCAACCATAAAGGCCTACCTATACGTGTGTTGTGACATTTAAAACATCCAGCTTGAATGATGGGACCAGTGCAGGCCGAGCTTTAAGAAGAGTCAAGCAACAAGCACCTAACTCTTCTCCAACTCCTGCTCCATTTCCGGCTTGTCCAGATAAAGCCGCTGGCGCTGATAAAGTTTGCCGTCCACCTCAACCAGCAGGCCTTGCCTGCGCAGCGAAGCCACATACTTTGCCATGCCGCGTCGGCCTTTCTTTTCAAAGAACGGCAGAATGCGGGGCATCAGATTGGGCAGCAGCATGGCCAACCGGGTCAACCAGGAATCGCTGGCTTTGGGATAGCGCTCCAGGCATGGCTTTTCCAGATGCTTCACAAACTGATCAGCCACCACGCTGGGTGACTGAGGCTCATCGATAAAGTTGAGCACACTGCCACCTTCCAACGCTTCTTGCCGCAGCATGTAAGTGTCTGTCGCTGTGGGCAGAACGCAGCTCACCTTGATGCCGTGCAGGTCCTCATCCAGCGCAAAGGAGAGCATGGCACCACGCAAACCGAACTTGGTCGCCGCATAAATCGGTGTTTCCCGAAGCGGCTGAATACCGCCAAGCGAAGTGGTTGTGATGATACGCGGATCATCACCCTTCAGCAGATAAGGCACCGCCAATCGGCTCAATACCAAAGGGGCGACCATGTTGATAGCAATCTCTTCTTCAATGCTTTCTGGTGCGCGCTCATGAAAGCGGTCAACCTTGGTGATTGCCATGTTGTTGATGAGAACATCCAGCACGCCAAAGTTCTCTTCCACCTCGCGTAAGAGACACTCCATCTCATCACGCTGTGTCAGATCCCCCTCAAACACATGAACCCGCAGGTTATCCAGCCGGGCCTGAAGCTCTCGGGCAGCCCGACCATTTTTGTCTGCCAGCACCAGGTTCATGCCCCGCTCATGCAAACGCGTGGCGATGTGTCCGGCGATGTCACCGCCACCACCGGTGATCACCGCCGTTCGCCCCTGAAAACGATAGGTGCTCATGCAGCAACCTCCGCCTTCTTAGCAGTTTGAGCTTGCTTGGATTTGGGGGTAGCGCGCTTGAACCGAATATCCTCCGGGAACGTCCATCCCATCCGCTGATAAAGCTTCTTTACATACTTGGTGTGCGCCACTGCATCGCAGTAGCCAGCGTGCCGGTCCGTTTTCAGGAAATGAATGCCACCGGAAAGATCAGGCGTTTCACTTCTAATGATCGCCTCCAGCTGGCTGGCACGGGAAGGATTATCCCGCTGATCCTTCAGATAGTTGGCGACCAGCCCGGCCATGTAGTCAAAGCGCTTGTAAGCGCCGGAGTTAGTTTCAATGTAACTGATACCAAACAGGTTTTTGTGCTCGCGCGAAGCCGCCTGAATGAACATCTTGGGCCGCCCGCCTTCATAGCTGAAGTAGTCACCCGCAAAATCCAACTGCTGGTTATAGCCAGTCGCGCAAAGGATCAGGTCAATCTCTTCGCGGCTGCCATCCTTAAACACCACGTATTTGCCGTCCAGCCGATCCACATCCGGCTTCACCGTTACATCCCCGTGCTGCAGCGAATGCACCAGTTGGGTGTTGAGCAGCGGATGGGTCTCAAACAACTTATGATCTGGCTTGGGTATTCCAAACCGCTGCAGGCTGCCGTTGAACATGCGCAGCAGCAAGGTGAAGAAAGGACGGATCAGCCAAACCGGCAGATCAGGCCCGCCATCCGCAAACACATCGGCAGGCATGCCAAACACGTGCTTGGGAATGATGTGATAGCCACGCCGCATGGAAATGAAGGCCTTTTCGCCCATCACGCCCGCATCACAGGCAATATCGCAGCCAGAATTGCCAGCTCCGACCACCAACACCCGTTTACCGTCAAACTCACGAATGTTCTTGTAGGTCTGGCTGTGGCGGATCTCGCCATCAAATGAGCTTCAACGCGGGCATATTGGCCTGCCACTGTGATCCCGTGGCACAAACAACAGCCTTGTACTCGCGGCATTCGCCGTTGGAGAGCTGTACCTGCCAACGATCATCCTTGGTTTTGGTCAGTTTTTCAATCTTGGTTGAGAAAGTGATTTTCTCCCGCAGGCCATAAGCCTCTGCAAAGTCATGCAGGTACTTCAGGATCTCTGTGTGCTTGGGGTAATCTGCAAAGTGATCCGGCATCGGAAAGTCAGCAAAGCCAGACAAGCTGCGAGAGCTGATGAAATGCGCGCTCTCATAAATCGCAGTGCCTTCGTGCTTAATGTCCCAGAGACCGCCCACATCCGGGTTTGGATCAAACTGATCCCACTCAATGCCGTTGTGCTGTAATGCGCGGGCCATCACAAGCCCCGCCGGGCCTGCACCAGCAATGCAAACCGCGTCACCTCTATCAATAATCTCCACCGTTCCCTCCCCGAACTGTGAAAGGTTTACCTTAGGGGAAGATTAAGGTGGATTAGAAGGACATATACGGACGTAGGGCGGACAATTTCGGCCATATCTTGCGGTCACTCCCGTGTTTCCGCTAGCATGAGCGTGGCGGGAGGGGACATGCAGACGGAAAATCATCAGTTGGCCTTGTCAGATGTGGCACAGCGCTCAAAGGTGCCACCACACTTGCTGCGCTACCTGCTGCAAGAGCTGGAGCAGCGCAGTATTGCGGCTGAAAAAGTCCTGCCGCACACGGTGCTGGACCAGTACGCCGACCCGACAGCTTCCTCTCACATGATGCCCGCCTGACCTACCAGCAAAGCCGCTTGATCATCCTGAAAGCACTGGCTTTGACGGGAGATGAAAGCCTCGGTCTGGCCGTTGGACACCGTCAATCCATTACCTCACTTGGCCTCGTTAGCTTGGCGTTATGGCAAGCGCAACGGGCAGAGAGGCACTGGAACTGGGCATCCGGTATCACCGTCTCACCGGTAGTATGCTGGAGATTGATCTGGAGCCATCCTCCGGCAACGCCCTCACTATGATCGCTCGCAGCCGCTTTCATGAACCTGTGCTCCTCACGTTCTTCGTTCAGGAGCTGTTCGCAGCCATGGTGGGCGTTGTCCGTTTCACCACAGGAAGCAAGCAAGCGATCAATCGTATCGAGATGATGCAGACACCACCTGAAAAGAAGAGCCTGTTTCAGGACGCTCTCGGCTCATCCGTCATATTCGAAGCTTCACGAAATGCTATCGAGTTTGATGCAGACCACCTGCAACGACCATTGGCAACTGCGGACCGATTTGTTCTGCATGAGGTGGAAACACTGCTGGCTGGCATGATGCAGGAAGAAAGCACGCGTCTCGACTTCCTCAAGTCTGTCGAAGAAGAAGCCCGCCGCCGATTGAAAAACAACCCATCCATCGAGGAAATTGCTGGTGTTTTCTCCATGAGCGAGCGCAGCTTCCGCCGCAAACTTTCAGCCTCTCAGGTCTCCTTCCGGGACATCCTCTCTCAGATCCGTCAGTCTCAGGCCATGGAGTTGCTGTTGTGGTCTCGCCTGTCCTCAGAGCAGATCGCAGCGGAGTTGGGTTACTCTGATCCAAGGGTGTTTCGCAGGGCTTTCAAGCAGTGGACAGGGGAGACACCCAGTCAGTTTAGAAAGTCCGCAACTCAACTGTGACGGGTACATACCGCACCAAAAGTTCCATTGGGTCTCTCAACGTTATTTAATATTCTCCGAAAATTCCCTATAAAGGCGCAGGGGCACATGTTGCAATGCGCAATTCTGAGGGGTGATGCGCGCCTTTCAGTGAGGTAGCGCAAAGGCATACCTCTGAAAGCACAGGCAAAAATCGAAACCCAATAATAATAACGCGTACTCAGGAAATGTGCTGACAGACTGGCAGCGAGTGCGCGGGATAACAAAGGATACAAGCAGTACAAAAGCTCTGAGCAAGGGCAAGCTGCTTTGGATGAACGAAACGGGCACCTAAAATCATGTCTCATACATCTGCAATTCGGCGGAAAACCATTAAAGACATCATGAAGGCAAAAGGCCATCACAAGCTGGTCTGCCTCACTGCCTATACTGCGCCAATCGCGCAGATGCTGGATGAACACTGCGATCTGCTGCTGGTGGGAGACAGCGTTGGCATGGTGCTCCACGGCTTGCCAGACACAACAGCCGTCACGCTGGATATGATGATCATGCACGGCAAGGCCGTTATGCGTGGCTCTCAGAATGCGCTCGTTGTCGTCGATATGCCATTCGGTTCTTTTGAAGAAAGCCCGCAGGCTGCTTACCGCAACGCACTGCGCGTGATGCAGGAAACTGGCTGTCAGGCCGTTAAGCTGGAGTACAACTCCGCAGCTCCTGAAACCATCCGCTTCCTCGTGGATCGCGGTATCCCAGTTGTCGCTCATATCGCTTGCGCCCGCAGTATCTGCATGTGGAAGGCGGCTACAAGGTTGCTGGCAAAAACGAAGAAAGCCGCCAGGAGCAGCTGGAATGCGCAAAGCAGGTTGTTGAAGCTGGCGCATTC
The DNA here is from genome assembly GCF_001310815.1 of Pseudovibrio denitrificans JCM 12308. GTDB lineage: Bacteria > Pseudomonadota > Alphaproteobacteria > Rhizobiales > Stappiaceae > Pseudovibrio > Pseudovibrio denitrificans. The sequence goes on along the minus strand of NZ_BAZK01000025.1, from coordinate 36,910 downwards.
TGTGTTGTCGTGGAAGGCACCAAAGACGAAGTTGCCCGCGAGATCTCTGACAATGTGCCAATCCCAACCATCGGCATTGGCGCCTCTGTAGACTGTGACGGCCAGATCCTCGTGACGGATGACATGCTCGGCATGTTCGACAAGACACCAAAATTTGTCCGCAAATACGCAGAGCTGAAATCCAGATCGAGCTGGGTGTGAAGGCATTCGCGAATGATGTGCGCCGCGAGCAGTTCCCAGCTGCTGACGAAACCTACTAAGACCGCTCAGGACCGCTGGGAAGAGCTTGTCTCTCAGCGGTTTTACCCCCAAAAATCCATAAATGTTTTGGGGCTGCACCCACATGATAGTGTGCAGCTGCAGGCATAAATTGGCTTGGGGGATCGAATGGTACTTATTCTGGTTCTGGGAGTTCTGTTAGCTCTGGCAGCCCTTGCTGCCTACACCTTCTGGGGTGTTCTCAAGATTCAAACCCCTACCAACGGTCCCTCAATCAAATCTGAAGATCGTCGTGGCACGGCGCTGCTGATCATTGATGTACAGGCCGATTTCACCAAGGAAACCGGCTCCCGCAAATGGGATCCCGAGTACCTGCAATCCCGCCTCGATCAGATCAATGCACTGGCAGAGTTGGCCAAGCAAAAAAGCTGGCCAATCATCGCGATCCGGCATGTCTATCAGGTTGGTACACCAACTTTCTGGTCCGCTTGCTGGGAGGAGGGCTGGGAGCGCAAGGCTCTGCTGGCCTCCAGATGGATCCCCGCATCACAGCAAAGCCGGATCTGGATATTGAGAAGTCCAAAAGTGATGCCTTTGGCGAGCAGGAACTCTCAGCATTTCTGAAAACCCATCAGCTTGATCATCTGATCCTTACCGGTTTGGATGGCAATGCCTGCGTGAAGAACACAAGCATTGGCGCACTCAACAGAGGCTATCGTGTAGAACTCTGCGATCCGGCAATCCTCGCCTACAATCAGAAAGCCTGGGAGCTGCAGAAAGAAGCACTGCAGGAAATGGGTGCCGCTGTCTCCCACGACATCGTTGAGAATGCTGCAGATGCTGGAGCTGAGAAAGACCCAGCCTAGTCGATCAGATTACCGTTCTTGTCAAAGAACGGATGTCGCCCACCAAAGTCACCGATAAAGCTCAGGTGATTGATCAGCTCGCCTCCGGTCCAGCGGAAGATCCGCACCGCTGGTGGATCCATCACAAAGCTTGGTTCTCCATCTGGCTCCAGGTCAAGCGTCACCTGATGCCCTGAGGCAGGGCAAATGCTCACCGGAATACCGTTTTTGAAAACCTCAATCGCCCGGTGCACATGCCCACAAGCAATCTGCAGGATCTGTGATTGCCCGGTGACAACAGGCCAGAAGTCTTCCTCAGCACGCATCAGCATGATGTCATCCATGTGCTCAATGCCGGTCTTGAAGGGGGATGATGCATGAATACGAGCGTCGGCTGATCTTTATGCGCTGTCAGTTCGGCACGCAGCCATGTCTGTTTATCAGCATCAAAATGCCCGTCATGTTTGCCCGGAATGGTCGTGTCCAATCCGATGATCCGCAGACCATCCTTCTCAATAGAGAACTGCAGGGCGCCTTCATTGGTCAGGTAGTCATGATCCGCAAAAGCCTCGCGCATCGCATCCCGATGATCATGGTTGCCAGGGATCACATAAAACGGCATCGTTAGCTGATCAATCTCCTGACGAAACAGCTCATACTCATCTGCATTGCCCAGATCCACGAGATCACCGCTAATCACTACAAAGTCCAGCCGGGGCCGGAACGCGTTCAGATGCGCCACGGCCTTTCGCAGATGGGACAGCGTATCAACGCAGTTGTAGGCGAACTTTCCGCCAGCTTTGATGTGAATGTCGGTGAGCTGCGCGAAAATCATAGATGCTACTCCAAAGAGATAATCGGAATGATCGGTAAAACCAAAACAACGGCAACGCCGCCTTCAAGAAATTGGGCTGCTGACTAATCTTTATTGCCTCAAACAACAAGTGAACTTTTCATGACAGCTGAGAGGTTGCAAGGCGTCAATAAGAACAATCAGGAGGAGAGGTCGATCTGTTCCTCTGTCAAAACAAGGCGTTGCACGTATATGAGCATCTGCTTGGTTTGCTCATTTTCGCCAGTTTTGAGCAATAAAATCGCCTAACTGCGGGTTTTGACGCATTGAAAGGATTTTTAAAACATATCACAGTACACCCCTGAAATATGAGAGGCGAATTTTCGGGAGATATTCGGCTCCAGACAGTTTCGAGCCGTAGCGGAGGAGGAACCGCGAGCGGTTCATTGGGAGAAGGGCGTGCTATGGGGATAGCACGCCCTTATTTTTTAAAAAAGCGCGTCTCGCAAAGCCTAAATGATCAGGCTTCTCAAGGCATAAGAGACCACCGTCACGGAAGCGACGCCTGCAATCCAAAGGGCTGCAAACCATAGCAAACGCTTCCAGAGGGGGAGTTCGACTTCACCAGTCTTGTCAGAGGTCATCAGTGGTAACCCTCCGTTGATTTAATCTTGCCGCGGAACACGTAGTACGCATAGGCCGTGTAAGCGAGGATCATCGGAATTAGGATGACCGCCCCCACAAGCAGGAACTTCAGACTGCTGTCAGGTGCAGCTGCTTCCCAAAGCGTGTAAACGTGTGGCACCACATACGGAAGATGTTGATCCCCAGTCCCACATAAGTGAGCAGGAACAGCACCAGTGAGGCGAGGAACGGCGTGTAATCCGCATCGCTCATCAGCGCACGCCACAAAATCAGCGTGGTGATCGCGACGAGAAGTGGCACAGGGAACGTATAAAGCAGATACGGGAAGCTGAACCACTTCTCCATAATGCTCTCATTGATGAAGGGCATCCAGATGCTCACCAGCAAAAGGAAAGCGATCAGCAACAGTGCTGCGTACTTTGACACGCGGCGGAAATGCGCTTGCGGTACACCTTCCAGCTTCATCACCAGCCAGGTCGATCCCAAAAGGGCGTAACCGGAAACAACCGCAAAACCAGTCATGACGGAAAATGGCGTCAGCCAATCCCACCAGCCACCGGCGTACGTGCGATCCACCACTTCAATGCCTTGAACCAGAGTACCCAGCACCAGACCCTGACAGAACGCAGCCACGATGGAACCTGCAAAGAAGGACAGATCCCAGAACGGCCTGCGTTCAACAGAGGATTTGAAGCGGAACTCAAAGGCCACACCACGGAAGATCAAGCCGATCAACATGCCGATAATGGGTGCATACACCGCAGGCATGATGACGGAGTAGGCCAGCGGAAACACCGCAAACAAGCCACCACCACCAAGGATGAGCCACGTCTCGTTACCATCCAGACCGGGGCAACACTGTTCATCATCAATGTGCGTTCATCTGCATCTTTGGTGGTCGGGTACAAAATCCCGATACCAAGATCGAAGCCATCCAGCACAACATAAGCGAAGATCGCAACGGCTATGAGAAAACCCCAGATAAGCGGATAATCAAGCATCATGAGAACGATCTCCCTCATTCGGTTGAAGGGCTTGGGCAGGTGTAATGCCCGCAGTTCTGACCGGAACGCCTTCTTCGACGCCCAGGCTTGCATCTGGTGACTTCGCCATGGCCCGGAAGATGTAGAAGATGCCTACACCAAAGACGATGAAGTACACCGCGACAAACACCACAAGCGAGGCCCAAACTGCAGGCGCTTCAACAGGCGAGACCGAGTCCGCCGTTCGGAGCAGTCCGTAGACCGTATAAGGCTGACGTCCAACCTCCGTTGTTGTCCAGCCTGCGATCACCGCGATGAAGCCCGCAGGACCCATCACCATAGACGCACGCTGTAACCACTCACTCTCATAAAGCCGACCACGCACGCGGGACCACAGACCCCACAGACCGACCAGCAGCATCAGGACACCAATGCCAACCATGATGCGGAAGGATACAAACACGATTGCTGCAGGCGGCCAGTCTTCCCGAGGAAACTCATTCAGACCCGGCACAACGCCATCAAGGCTGTGGGTCAGAATGATGCTGGAAAGATAGGGGATTTCCACCTTGAACTTGGTCTCGCCAGCTTCCTCATCCGGCCAGCCAAACAGGATCAGCGGGGCAGGGCCTTGCGAGTCAAAGTGGCCTTCCATGGCAGCAACCTTGGCAGGCTGATGCTCCAGAGTGTTCAGGCCATGATAATCACCGGCAATCATCTGGATTGGGGTGACCACCACGATCATCCACATGGCCATGGAGAACATCACCTGGGCGGATTCATTGAAGCGATTGCGTAGCAGGTGATAAGCGCCCACCGCACCAACCACAAAGGCAGTGGTCAGATAAGCAGCCAGCACCATGTGCACGAGCCGGTATGGGAAGGAGGGGTTGAAGATAATCTCCCACCAATCCGCAGGTACAAACTGGCCAACGTCATTCATGGCGTAGCCAGCAGGCGTCTGCATCCAGCTGTTCACGGAAAGGATCCAGAAAGCGGAAAGGGCAGTACCGATGGCAACAACCACGGTGGCGAAGAAGTGGAGCTTTTTGCCAACCCGGTTCATACCAAACAGCATGATGCCGAGGAAACCGGCTTCCAGGAAGAACGCTGTGAGCACCTCATAACCCATGAGCGGCCCGATGACCGCGCCGGTCTTGTCTGCAAAAGCAGACCAGTTGGTGCCGAATTGATACGCCATGACGATGCCGGAAACGACACCCATAGCGAAAGAAAGGGCGAAGATTACGATCCAGAACTTGAAGACCCGTAAGTATACATCACGTCCTGTCCATAGCCATAAGCCTTCAAGCACAGCAAGAAAACTTGCCAGACCTATAGTAAAGGCAGGGAAAATGATATGGAACGCGATTGTAAAAGCAAATTGGAATCGAGCTAGATCAACTGCTAAACTGTCCATGTGACCACCTGTCGATGGGATGTGCTGATTTCAAATCATGGAATTCCGTAGCGGAACACTGTTAATAATTATGTTTTTTCCGCGATCCATGACCAGTGCACCCCAAAAGATAGGGCACTTGTCTTTGCTGTAGTAACTGTTTCCTTGAAAAAGTGAGTTGCATTCCGACCTATGCGCTATGCAAAGTGTCGCATAATTTTTGCTTATGCCCGATCCAACGCGGCACTATCCAGTTTGTATTCATTCTAATTCTAATATTTGGTTTTGCCTTGGTATGAGGGCTGCACAAACCAATAAAGCAGCAGCAACTCTCCGAGAATCGGTATGAAAGCGATCAGCAACCAGAACCCGGACTTGTTGCTGTCATGCAGCCGCCTCACAGCCACCGCTAGTGAGGGCAGGAAGAATGCGATCGTCAGAATAGAGCTGAGGGGAGCACCATCCTGAACGCTGCCAGCAGGCAACCCCAGCGTGGGTGCGATTACATAGTTGTCGATCAAGTGAGCTGTAATCATCACAATGAGAACAAACAGAACCCACCACCAATATTCTGAGCGAGGCGCCCGCCCAGTGAACTGCACATATTTCTTGAAACAGGTTCTGATGGCGCGTTCAAAAGTCATCCTGTCCTCACACCGTTATTTATCTGTCTGCGTGACTGAGCATCTGGGTGCCTAAAAGCAAGTTCAGCAGCAATCACTGAGTTGCTGCAAGGCTATTGATATTTGACCTGCACGGTTTGTCGGGATGGTAAGACGTGCAAATAAAACAAAAATGCCCAACCAATAATTGGCAGGAACCAGAGAAACAGCCAGAAGCCTGAATAGTTCACGTCATGAAGGCGGCGAACGCCCACCGCCAGACCGGGAAGTAGAAGAGCTGCTGAAACAATCATGCCAATCGGGCCGGATGAATGTTTATTGTCTGGTGGGATCTGCTCAAAAACAGACTCTAGGATTAAGGCATCAAAGCCGGCGGCAAGAAGGCTCATCACAACACTGAAGAGAACCCACCACCAGAACTCTGCACGTGTAGCCCGGCCATAGAAGTGAGCGTATTTTTTGAAACAGGTTTTGATGGCGTCTTGAAAGCTAACCACAACACCCTCCTTTTTGCAGGAAAGGCTAGAGTGGGCTTTCTCACCAGAAAGTTGAGGCATAGGCCAAATGCAAAACAAGAGAGCAAAGAACGTGTCCTTACTCTCCTGTTTGTGATTGTTTGCTTAAGCAGAACTTATTGCTTTAGTTGATACTGAACCGTTGGTGCAAAGCTGCATCCCCCGCAGGAGCTGCCACAGCTGCTGGAGGAAGCACTGGAAGAACAACCCACTTCCTCAATCCGTCCAAGGGCCTTCAGTTGAGAGACCATAGCCATGGCAAAGTCACTTGGGATGTTCATATCCTGAGCAATCTCGCCAACAGTGGCACCGCCTCGTTTTGCCAATACACCTTCGATCCGCTGCAACATCTTATTCTGCTGCCTCCAGTGCTGCGCGCTGTGCAACAGTGTTGTCCGCTTTCTGGCGCATGAACACCAATACTCCAACAATGGATGCGAGCAGGACAACGATCCAGATTGCAGAGGATGTCGGATGGCGAGCAAAAGTGCCGATCTGATAAGCCAGAGAAGCGCCGGAGTAAGCGAGCAGGGTGGTCCAACCGGCTGCAAACAGTGCCCAGTTGCGTCCAACCTCACGCCAGATGGTTGCCAAAGCCGCAGTACAAGGAATGTAAAGCAGAACTGCAATCATGTAGGCAAACGCGCCAACCTTGCCATCAAAGTGCGCAGCAAGCGCGGTGAACAAGCCAACTTCAACTTCTTGCTCTTCAGCCGCAATGGAGTAGCTGGAGGTATCACCGATATCGATCCCAAGCGGATCAAGCATCTGAGAAGTCAGATCCACAATGCTGGTGGTGAAGGTGTTGATCGCGTCCTGGGCAGTCTCCAATGGAGCAGGAGCACCGCCTTCCTCATCTGTGGTGACATAAAGCGTCTGCAAGGTGCCAACCACGGCTTCCTTTGCAAAGATGCCAGTCACGAGACCAACAGTTGCTGGCCAGTCATCTTCGCTCAGTCCCATTGGAGAGAAGATCGGGGTGACCTGTTTGGAAACAACGGCGAGCACAGAGTTGCCATTGGCCTCGTTGCCAACGTTTCCTTTGAAGTCCACGGAGTTCAGGATCGTCAGCACAGCCACAACAGTCACAATGATCTTACCAGCACCAAACAGGAAGATCTTCAGACGTGTCCAGACCAGCTTCATCACCTGCGCAAACTGCGGCATCTGATAGGTTGGCAGCTCAATAGCAAGGCTGGTGGACTGGCCTTTATAGAAGGAGTTGGACAGCGCCCACCCTGTAAAGATCGCAACGCCCACACCCAGCAGATACAGCGCGAATACGATGTTCTGACCATTGACCGGGAAGAACGCGGCTGCAAACAGAGCATAAACCGGCAAGCGAGCGCCACAGGACATGAACGGCGCCATCATGGATGTCACCACACGCTCACGTTCTGTTTCCAGCGTACGGGTCGCCACAACCGCTGGCACAGTGCAACCAAAGCCCAGAATAAGCGGCAGGAACGCGCGGCCTGGCAAACCAATCCGGCGCATCAGCCCATCGGCAACCACTGCCGCACGAGCCATGTAGCCGCTTTGCTCAAGGAAAATCTGGCAGAGGAATAGTATACCGACGATAGGGGCGAACGTACCGACGGTTTGTAAACCTCCGCCAATCGCTGTGATCAGCATTTCCAGCGCACCACCTTCAAGCCCAACTGCGTAAAGCAGACTCAGTGGTGTCTGGATAAACAAGGCATCTCCCAGTCCATCAAACAGATCGATGAAGTAGGAGGAAACATTAATCGCGATGAAGAACATCGCATACATCGCACCAAGGAACACAAATGGGCCAGCCCATTTGGAAAGCACGAAACGGTCAATCTTGTCTGAGAAGCCGCGCACATCCTGAGGCTCAGGCAGCTCCATCAACTGTGAAAGCGAGTAGGCGCGGTTGAAGTAGCTCGTCGCCATCACCAGTTCGGTTGGATCTTGCAGACGAAGCTCACATTTCCTGGAAACATCCTGTGCCTTTTCCAGAACTGCTTCTGGAACCATCTGACGGGCCAGCTTGTCACCTTCCATCAGGCGATGAGCCAAAGGCATGGACTGAGAGGACAGCTCAGGAGCCAGCTTCGCTATTTCCTCGGCCAGTTCTTTGACAGGTTTGATCAGATCAAATGGATCCGTCAGCAGGCGGGAAGGAGCCTCAGGAGAACGAACCGCCGTAGACAGCTCATCACGCAGACCTGCCAGAGAATGCTCGTCATGAACTGAAGTTGCGATAACAGGCATGGCAAGCGCAGCAGAAAGACGATCCGCAGCGGCCTGCAAAACGCCGGCGGGCCACAAATCTGCTTTCGTCAGCACTGCAACAATTGGCACATCAAACGCCAATGCCTGAAGCAAAATGGCAAGAGAGCGTTCCAGTGCAATTGGATCAAGCACAACAGCCAGAGCGGCCGGGCGATCAGACAAAAGCGCCTGACGGGTAATACGCTCGTCAATGCGGTCATCTTCAGGGGAGGAAAGCGTAGCCACACCTGGCAAATCCAGCAGAGCCAGATCTATACTCTGCGTTTCACAAATGCCGGTTTTACGGTCTACTGTGACGCCCGGCCAGTTGCCGATGACCTGACTGCGGCCTGTCAGCTTGTTGAACAGACTGGATTTACCGGAGTTTGCAGTGCCGAGCAGATGGACTTGGGGTTTGTCATCGCAGCGACAAGAGGCGGTGTCGTGACAGCTCATTGGCTGACCTCTTCCACCAAAATGGTGTCAGCCAGATCAACACCAACAGCAACGCGCTGCGAGCCAATGGAAAGGATACGTGCCCGCGAGCCACTTCCTTCAAAAATAGTAAGCGAACGATCACTGGTCAGACCAAGCGAGCGCAGCTTCAAAGCATCTGCCCGATCTCTTCCAAGGCGAACGACTTTCAGTTCAACACCAGCACGCGCTTCGGTCAGCGGCTTAGCCTGCACGGGTGGAACGAACGTTTCGCGGTAGGGTGCGAAGACTTCTTTGTGGGGTGCTTGCTCGAATGTTTCTCTGGCTAGCAAAGACATCTACGTCTCCAAAAATCTTAGTTCTTGAAGACATGGAACTGCAATTGCGAATGACTTGCATTGACAGCAATCAAATTCGCGAGCGTTGTCGTGAACCAAAAAGCTCAGCTATCACTTTGTAATTCCTGTAAAAAATGGAATATCAGAGAGCCGGTTCCAGTCCGGTCACGCTACACGCTTGTTCTAAAACAGCTTCTTTGGATTTGCTGCTGTCCAGCTTTGCCCAATGAATCTCGCCTAAGTCGTAGGTCTGCTGCAAACGCACCACCTCTGCATCTGCATCCGATGCGTCGCCGTGTCGCGCATCAACGCGGTTGATAAGCGTCTCAACGTCAGCTTCAAGCCAAATCCCTATGAACTCAGCGTTGGTTTTCTTGGCAAGTTGCTCAACTGAGTCTCTCTCAGCGGGCTTGCCATAAACGCCATCAATGATCACCGAATGCCCGGCGGCCAAAACCATCTCGGCCCGCCGCAGCAGTTCAGTATAAACCTTCGCGGAGAATTCTGGAGTGTAGGTGTCCTTGCTGGCCTTATCCGCTTCACCAATCTCCAGCATCTCTTTGCGGATAACATCTGTCCGCAAATGCACCGCACCGGGCATCCGCCCAAGCTTCGGCGCCAGTCCTTGCGCAAGTGTCGTCTTACCTGTTCCAGACAATCCACCAACCACACAGAGAACCGGAGGTGTCGGCGCCAGAGCTCTTTGGCAGATCCTGAAGTACTCCTGCGCCTGCCCCTCAGTCTTCCGGCGTGTTGCTCCTTCCTGATGCAACGAAGCAGCCGCCCCAATCTTGGCGCGGATAGCGGCACGCATCATGAGATAGAACCGCAATACGCGTATGTCTTCCAGATGTCTGAGTTCATGCGTTTGCTGCAGATAAGCATTGAGCACCACATTCGCCGCTTCAGGCTCTTTCCGCTCACAAAGATCCAGCAGCAGAAACGCCAGATCGTACAGCACATCTCCGGTCGCGATCGCATCATCAAACTCAACAGCATCAAACAGCAGCGGCTTGCCATCATGCATCACAATGTTAGCCAGATGCGCATCTCCATGGTTGAGCCGCACAAGCCCATGTTCGCCGCGCTTCAGTATAATACTCTCAATGAACGTATGTTCTTCTCGTGCCGCTTTATCGAGCGCGATCACCTGATCTGCTGGAAAGAACTGAGGGAACTCCTGAAATGCATCAAGGTTCTGATTGGTATAGGCCAACAGATCTTCGATCCATGGCTGCGCTTCCCGCTGTGTCGTCCGACTGTGGGCATCCACCATCAACTTGGCAAGATCAAGAGCCAACTCACGGCTGATCCCCTTTTCCTCAGCAACTCGGTCTAGCCCAAGGTGCTCGTTGAAGCGGTTCATGTGAACCACCCACTCCACAACGTCCCCTTGGCCGGCAAGTTCCAGAGAACCATCCCGCTCCAATGTAATGGGCAGGGTACTGCGGTAGATCTGTGGTGCATACTGACTGTTGAGCCGGATCTCCGCTTCACACGCGCTTTTGCGTTTCTCAAGGCTGGAGTAATCGAGAAATGGAAACTTCACATCCCGCTTCATCTTGTAGGCGTCATTCCCAACAAGGAAAGCAATGTTTGCATGCGTATCGATGCGTTTGACCTCTTGCCCCCTGTGCGCGTCGGGGGAAGAGAAGAAGCCAATGATATCGCTTTGGGTCAGGGTATCCACGTCAAAACTATCAGCGGTCATGGGTCCATCCATCGAAACTGCGCAAATCTATAGGTGTTGTGCACCTTCAGGCTGCAATTGCCAATCTATCAATCGGGCTTAGGAGGTATTCTAGGGCTATGGATCTTTTGTGAAAGTGAAAAGCAAGGGTAACTCAATAAACTACTCAATCTGTCATGCAGGCTTCATCATTCTCACTGTGATTTGCCCAGTTCATTCCGTCTCGGAATAATAAAGGGAAATACTGCAGATTTTCACGAGCGCATATTCCGCGTATCTTCGCCCCAATCAAATTACGACTGGAGTGAGGGATGAGCCAGACAAAGCGGACCGGTGGTCAGTTAATCGTAGATGCGCTGGAAGATCAGGGCGCAGAGCGTGTCTTCTGTGTGCCGGGTGAGAGTTATCTTGCAGTTCTGGATGCGCTGTACGATGCCTCCATTCCAGTAACCCTGTGCCGTCAGGAAGGCGGCGCGGCCATGATGGCTGAGGCTTGGGGCAAAATGACCGGTAAGCCGGGTATCTGCATGGTAACCCGCGGTCCGGGCGCTACCAATGCTTCTGCAGGTGTTCATGTGGCTCAGCAAGACTCCACGCCGATGATCCTGTTCGTGGGGCAGATCGCACGTGACATGCGTGAGCGTGATGCCTTCCAGGAGGTCAACTACCGTCAGATGTTTGGCAGCATCGCCAAATGGGTTGCCGAGATTGATCAGCCAGACCGCATTCCTGAAATGATCTCTCGTGCCTACCACGTCGCCACGTCTGGCCGTCCGGGCCCCGTGGTTCTGGCTTTGCCGGAAGATATGCTGATTGAACTGGCAGAAGCGCAGAGCGTTCCAGCCATGCGCCCAATCGAAACGCACCCATCTCAACATCAGATGGAAGAGTTCCGCGAGCTGCTGGAAGGTGCTGAACGCCCATTCTTCATTCTAGGTGGCTCCCGCTGGTCAGAAGAAACCTGCGACACCTTCAGAGCCTTTGCTGAGAAGAACAGCCTGCCGGTTGGCGCATCCTTCCGCCGTCAGATGCTGTTTGATAATGGCCATGCATGTTATGCGGGCGATGTCGGCATCGGTATCAACCCAAAACTCAAAGCGCGCATCGAAAACTCTGACCTTGTCGTGTTGCTTGGAGACATCCTCTCCGAAATGCCAAGTCAGTCCTACTCCATGCTGAACATCCCTGTTCCAGCGCAAAAGGTGGTGCACATCCATCCGGGTGCAGAAGAACTTGGTCGCATGTATCTGCCAACGCTGGGCATCAATGCAAGTCCGGCTGGCTTCTGTGAAGTGCTGTCAAAGTTGGATTTGAAACAGCAGTCGGGCTGGAAAGCACAGGTTGAAGAGGCTCATGCAGATTATCTTGCATGGTCAGGTGCGCGGCCAAAAGTGGCTGGTGACTTGCAGATGGCGGAAGTGATGGAGTGGATTGAGAACAACCTCGACGACACCACCATCTTCGCCAACGGTGCTGGCAACTACGCCACATGGGTGCACCGCTTCCACCGCTTCCGTAAATACAACACCCAGCTCGCGCCAACTTGTGGTTCCATGGGCTATGGCCTGCCAGCGGCTGTTGCAGCCAAGCTGAAGTTCCCGGAACGCGATGTTGTTTGTTTTGCCGGTGACGGCTGCCTGCAGATGACCATTCAGGAGCTAGCAACCGCAGCACAGGAAGAGGCCAACATCATGGTTGTGGTTGTCGACAACGGCATCTACGGCACCATTCGCATGCATCAGGAACGAGAGTATCCGGGCCGTATCAGCGCAACCACTCTGCAAAATCCAAATTTCGCTGATGTGGCAAAGGCCTATGGCTACCACTCCAGCACAGTGAAAACAGCAGATGAGTTCGGTCCTGCATTTGAAGCAGCGAAAGCAAGCGGCAAGCCAGCCCTGCTGCACCTGCATCTGGATCCGGAAGCAATCACGCCAATCCGCTCGCTGACAGAAATCCGCGAAGCCTCTATGGCGGCGAGTTAAGCCAGACATTGCGGAGGCGATGGTTTACTGCGTATCTCCGAAAAGTGGAAACCGGTTTTCGGATAAAGATACGCAATTTCAAAAGCTAAAGCTGTTCACATTACAGCTTTAGCTCATCGTCTCCCGATCAAGGGCGGTCACGTCCAAAATGACGTCTGAAAGCGCATCATCATCCGGGGAGCGCTTTACGCGGAAACCGAGGCTGCGGCACATATCCAGCATGGTGGTGTTCTCGCGCAGCACTTCCCCTTTGACTGTCTGGATACCATCCACCTTCGCATAGCGAATAATCAGCTTCATTAGCACCCAGCCGAGTCCCATACCTTTCAGGTTGGACTGAACCATCACCGCATACTCGCCTTCAGTGTGGTCAGGGTTGGCATGTAATCGAACCACGCCCAAAATATTGCCAGTCTCCGGATCAATCGCCGCAAACGCCATCGCGCGCGCATAGTCCAGCTGAACAAGGCGGGCGAGGAATGTATGTGAGAACTCCTTGACCGGTGCAAAGAAACGCAAGCGCAGATCTTCAACGGAAACCTTTTCAAAGAAGCTCTTCAGTTTGCCCTGATCTTCAGGCCGGATTGGCCGGATAAGAACAGTCTTACCATCTTTAAGCTTGTGCGTGTGCTCCCACTCAACAGGGTAGGGCACAATGGAAAGGCGAGATGCACCTTGCCTTCCCGGGCGTTTTGCCGGAGAGCTGATCGCCACGCGGGCATCCAGAACCACGATGCCGTTCTCGTCGACAACAACCGGATTAAGATCCAGCTCGCGAACCTCTGGGAAATCAACTGCGATCTGAGAGAGCTTCACCAAAAGATGCTCCACCTCAGACACATTGGCAGATGGTCTGTTGCGGAAGCCTTTCAGCAGTTTGGAGGTGCTGGTGCGCGAAACCATCGCCTTGGCAAGGTTGAGATCAATCGGCACCAGATCAATGGCGCGGTCGCCCACCACTTCAACGGAAGTTCCACCCTTACCGAAAACAACAACCGGCCCAAACACCGGATCATCTGCAAGGCCTGCATATGTCTCCAGACCAAACCGACGGGTCACCATAGGCTGGATTTCGACACCTGTAATCTCGGCTTCAGGATAAGAGTGCTTCACATTGCCAAGGATCTTCTCAAAGGTTGCTTTCACTCCTTCGACGCTATCCACGCCGAGATGCACTCCGCCCACATCGGATTTGAAGGTCAGATCAGGGCTGCTGACTTTCAGCACAAGTTGGTTGTGCTTATCAAACAGAACCTCAGCCACCTTGGCGGCTTCCTCAACGGTCTTGACCAGATGCAGCTCTACTTGATTGACGGAGTAAGCCCGCAGCAACTCGCGTGTCTGCAAAGGCGTGAGCCACTTCTGGCCATTCTCCAGCGCCACGCGGATCGTCTCTTTCGCAAGTCTTAAGTTCGGCTTGTAGTCACTGGGCAGGCTGTCCGGCACGGCTGAAAGGTGGTCTTTTGCTTCTTTGTAGCGAACAAGGTGCATGAAGGACCGGATCGCGCCGGATGGGCTTGGGTAACACGGCACCCGCGCTTCATCCAGAACTTGACGCGGAATGTTTGCCCCGCCAGCAAGCGTCGTCACAAAGGCTTGATGTTTGCCAAGCCGCTTGCGATCTTCCTTGCCTGCTTCCGCCAGTGCTTTTGCGATTTCAGTAAAGTCCTCAAATGCAGTCGGTGCAGCAATGGCAAGAACACCATCGGAGTTCGGGTCTTTCAGCAGAGCACTGATGCCCTCTTTAAACTCTTCAGGGCTTGCAGCCTCTTGCAAAACCATCGGGTTGTCTGCGCGTGCATCTGTACGTGTAAGCGAGACCAGCTTCTCTTTGGTCTCTTCACTGATAGGGGCCAGCTTACCGCCTACTTTGGCAAGACGGTCAGCGGCAAGTGTCGCCAGACTACGACCGTTCGCGATGATGGAAAGACGTCGTCCAGCAGACGGAGCGACACGGGTAATCGTCTCAGCCGCCTCAAACATCTCATCAAGATCATAAACACGCAGCACGCCTGCACGCTGTAGTGCCGCATCATAAACGGAATCGCGCGTTGCTAAGCGGCTGGAATGTGCTGTGCCGGAGATATGCTGGTCACGGCTCGCACCACTACGGATCACAATCACAGGCTTGGAACGCGCCGCTGCGCGAGCCGCCGACATAAACTTGCGCGGGTTTGCAATAGTCTCCAAATGCACAAGGATCGCCTTGGTCCGGTAATCCTGTGCGTACCAGTCCAGCAGATCCGAGACATCTACATCCAAACGGCGCCCAAGAGAAACCACGCCGGAGAACCCGATAGAGTTGGCCTTGGCCCAGGCAAGCGTTGTGTTGAAGATGGTGCCGGAACGGGAAATCAGCGCCAGCTCTCCCTTCAGGGCCTGCTCGCTGGTCAACAGTGTTGAGAGCTTGGAGTGCGGGGAGGCTATCCCGAGGCTACCCGGTCCAAGAATGCGAATGTTGAATGGGTGTGCAGCTTTCAAAAGCGCATCAAGGTGTTCATCCCGCCAACTATCAAAACCACTCGCTGGAATAACAACCGCCCGTGTGCCTTGCTCTCCAAGCTGCTTGATATCTTCTGCCGCTGTTGTGTGATCGCCAAGCAAAATCGCCAGATCAGCTTTGCTCTCGACCTCTGCAATTGAAGCAATGCCTTTAAAGCCGTCTGCTGATGCATCTGGTAACCCGACAAACGTCTTGGGTCCGCTAAAACCACTGCTCACGATGCTGTCGATCAAACGTTGCAGGATCACCTCCTGCTTGCTGTTCGGGCCAACAATGGCAATGGAGCGTGGAGAGGTCAGGCCCTCAAGATTGCAGATCGTCATAGCGCACTTCCCGTCAAACTCACTCGAGTTTTAAAGCGTACTCCCGAAATGTGGGCACCGGTTTCCGGGTAGAATACGCGGCAAAAACAAAAGCCAAAGCAGTCTGAGCGATCCAGACAAATACAAACTGCTTAGGGTGCTGTTTCCGTTGGTTTCATTGAGGCTGATTCCCGTTCACAGATGGTGAACTGATAACATGATCCTCAAAATAGAAGAGAGGTGCGACAGCAAGGCGACACCTCTCTCCGTTTCATAAGGCAAGGATCAGGAGGCGTAATGGGAACATAGCTCCCGATAAGATTAGTGAGCCATCAGAACTGGAATGGTCATGGAATGGAGAATGTCGCGGGTTGCTCCACCTACGAGATACTCACGCATACGGCTGTGGCCGTAACCACCCATCACCAGCAGATCAACTGCGTTTTCAGAGACGTAATTGAGAAGCGCATCACCAACACCGATTGGTGGGTTGTTGATCACGTCAACGTTGATCTCCAGATCATGGCGTGCAAGGTACGTTGCAATGTCAGAACCTGGCTCACCTTCAAGTGGCAGACCTTTGTTAACGATCACGATTGTCACTTGCTCAGCCATTTCCAGAATTGGAAGCGCTGCGTGCACTGCGCGTGCTGCTGTTGCACTACCATCCCATGCAACGACGACTTTCTTAGGAGTGAAGTCACCTTTGGAGATGAATGGCACGATCAATGTTGGTACACCGGATTCGAACAGCAGGCCTTCGATCAGCATTTCGCGCATTGGTTCTGGTGCTTCAGGATTGTCCTGACCAATCACAACCATGTCGCTCAAGCGGCAATGACCCATAATGGATTCGAGGCTGCCACCGGTCACGATCTCTTCCACACGGGTTTCGGTAGAGATACCAGCGAGTTCTGCATAGCCTTTAAACTTCTCGGTAGAAGTCTTAGCAGCATCGATGGCCTGGTTTTTAGCAACCTGTAAATAGTCGGTTGGCATTGGTGCAGCCAGGAAGCCTGGTACAATTGGCTCAAATGCCAGCGCAAGCCCCGTCGCATGTGCGCCAGCCTGACGTGCGAACTCGACAGCAACTTTAGAAGCTGTTTGATCGCCGTTCAGATCTGTAATGGTAAGAATGTCCTTGATTGCCATAAGCCTGTCTCCTTGCCCTCTATTTCTTAGCGGTACGGGAGGTTGTCCCTCGCCTGAAATATTAGGTCAGCATTGCAGTCTCTGCTTTGATCCTTGTCAACCTTAAACATTGGGATAAGGTTTTGAAAAATAATGCAGTTTCACTATTATTGAAAGTAAGGGAGTGTAAGGTAGCGCAGTTTCGACCCGAATAGGTATACTTAAAGTCTTTATACTTTAGGCAAAGAAGAACTGACAGGCTGCATAAAAAGCAGATATTTTATACACTTGCGCCCTGCAAAGATAAGTTGAAGAACCGAACCTAGGGGCATGTGAATATTCACTAAACCTTCGAACTACTAAGGTTTATTACTGAGAAAATTGTGATATTTCTATATGCGACGGAATTTAGGGAGGGGCTGAAATTGCGTGTTTTGCAAGGACGGCCAAAATAATTTTCGGGAGTTGATAAATGAAAAATCTTAAGGTTGCGACCGCTGCACTCGCCGCAACAATGGGCTCCGCATTCGTGGGCGAAGCTCTGGCTGCTGATGTGACTTGGAATGTATCTTTGTGGGGCAAACGCCGTGCATTCACCGAGCACGTCGAGAAGCTGTCTGAAGAAGTAGCTGCGCGTACGAACGGTAAGTTCGAAATCAAACTGCACTACGGTGGAGCTCTGTCCAAGTCTCGCGAAAACCTTGATGGTATCTCCATCGGAGCGTTTGAGATGGCTCAGTTCTGCGCATCCTACCATGCGGACAAAAACCCAACTCTGACCACAACTGACCTGCCATTCCTTGGTGTGCCGGATCTGGAAACTCAGGTGAAGGTAGACTTCGCGCTCTACAATCACCCAGCAGTTCAGAAAGACCTCGGTCGCTGGAACGCAAAGCTGCTGATGCCATCCCCAATGCCGCAGTACAACCTGCTGGGTAAAGGTGATGCACCTGCAAAGCTGGCTGATTTTGAAGGCATGCGTGTGCGTGCTCTTGGCGGCGTTGGCAACGCGATGAAGACCATTGGCGCAGTTCCAACCACTGTGACAGCTTCTGAAGCCTATCAGGCAATCGATTCTGGCACTGTGCAGGCCGTTGCTTTCGCTCCACACGCGCATCTGGCATTCAAAACCATTGAAGCTGGCAGCTGGTGGACCAACAACCTGAACCCAGGCACCGTGAGCTGCCCGGTTGTTGTCAGCACAGATGCCTATGACATGCTCTCACCAGAGTTCCAGAAAGCTCTGGACGAAAGCGTTGCACCAGCTGTTCAGCATTACCTGGACACCTACGCAAAGGTCTACGACAAGTTCTACCCGGCTCTGGAAGCAAATGGTGTAAAGCAGATCTCTTTCTCTGAGGAAGAGCTTGAAGGCTTCAAGGCTGTTGCTGGTAAGCCAATCTGGGACAAGTGGGTTGAAGACATGTCTGCAAAGGGTCTCCCAGCAGCTGAACTGCTCACACTTGTACAGAACACAATCGCTGGCAAGTAATTGCTTTTGCAAAGGCGCATCTCATTCAGATGCGCCTTTCTTTATTCCGATAGGCATCGCTTGTCGGAGGTTTGCTTAAGAGCCTGCTCAAACGTACCGCTTTAGAGCAGGGCGCAACATTTCTCTTAAAGTCGGGCTGATAACATGTCCAAACCAAACGGCCCCACATATCCAGCATCGGATATGGCCTATCTCCGCTTTAATGGTGCGCTGGGAAAAATCGAGAACCTGTTCAACCTCATCGCAGCCACATCTATCCTCATCTTGATGTTGCTGGCAGTTGTTCAGGTCGTTGGACGTAACCTGTTCAACCAGCCCGTGCCCGGTTTTATTGATATTACTGAACAAGCCATGGCCGTGTTCGCGTTCATGGGCATTGCTTACTGTCAGCGTGTTGGTGGCCACATCCGGATGGAACTGGTGATCGGTGTGTTTAAAGGGCGTGCTCAATGGATCGCTGAGTTCCTTGGCGTCTTTGCAATTCTTCTTGTGATTTCCGTGTTGATTTATGGCTCATACTTGCACTTCGATCGTGCATGGACCTTCGGCGACAGCACCATGGATATCTCCATTCCAACATGGCCATCCAAACTGGCGGTGCCTATTGCGCTCTCATTGCTTTGGCTGCGCCTCGTTCTGCAGCTCTTCGGGTATAGCCGCCTGATCATCAATCCAAATGCGTCCGTGCTGGATCTGCCGCATGTGATGGATGCCGCTGCTCATGCGCAGGCTGAAATTGAAGAAACCTTCCACTCTGCAGAAAATGGAGAAGAAGCGCCAGAAATGCGAACACCTGCGGCAGGAGGTGCGTCATGACCCCGTTTGATATCGGCCTCATCATGACCGGGGTGCTCCTGCTCCTCGTTATCATCGGTGTTCGTGTGGCTTTCGCTGCCGCCTTCGTCGGCATTGTTGGAATGATTGCGATTTTCTCCATGCGTCTGGGCTTCGAACGTGGTGTCATGACCGCTGCCAAAATGGCCGGCACAATCCCACATTCCAAGTCAGTCACCTACGCCTTGTCCGTGCTGCCAACCTTCATTCTGATCGGCTTCCTTGCTACTATGCGGGCCTGACCAAACACCTGTTCGAGGCATCCAAACGCTGGCTCGGCTGGTTGCCGGGTGGCATGGCGATCGGTACGGTTTTCGCAACAGCAGGTTTCGCCGCTGTATCCGGTGCTTCAACTGCAACGTCTGCGGTGTTTGCCCGCGTAGCAATCCCGGAAATGCTGGCCGCAGGTTATTCCAAACGCCTCTCAGCAGCTGTTGTTGCGGCTGGTGGTACGCTGGCTTCCCTCATCCCGCCAAGCGCAATCCTCGTGATCTACGCCATTCTAGTGGAAGAGAGCGTCGGCAAGCTGCTTATGGCTGGTTTCTTGCCGGGTGTTGTTTCCGTCCTTATCTACGCCGCGATCATCTACGTCATTGCTGCTTGGCAGGGCGGTGCTCCAGCCATTGGTGGTTACAGTTGGAAAGAGCGTTTCGAGTCTGTGCCGGGAACTTTCCCGATCATCGGCGTGATCCTCATTATCTTCTGTAGCCTCTACTTCGGCTTTGCCACGCCAACAGAAGCGGGTGCTTGTGGTGCGTTTGTTGTGCTGCTGACAGCCTTTTACAAAGGCATGCGCACCAAGCAGCTTTTCCTGGCTCTTCATGAAACAGCCAAGCTGACAGTGATGATCTTTACTCTCATCTGGGGTGTGCTGGTCTACGTGCGTTTCCTCGGTTTCGCGGGGCTGCCAGATGCATTCCGTGAGTTCATCGTCTCGCTGGATTATCCACCAATGATGATCATCGTCTGCATCCTGCTTGGGTATGCAGTGCTCGGCATGTTCATGGATGCGATTGGTATGCTGGTTTTGACCCTGCCAGTGGTCTTCCCAGCGATCATGGCACTCAATGGTGGTCTGGATGTCAGCGCTGCAGAAAGCACGCTCGGCATGTCTGGTGCAGCGTGTGCGATCTGGTTCGGCATCATCGTGGTGAAAATGGCGGAGCTTTGTCTGATCACACCGCCTATTGGCTTGAACTGCTTTGTGGTCTCGGGTGTTCGTCCGGACATACCGGTTCAGGAAGTTTTCCGCGGAGCAACCCCGTTCTTTGTGGCTGATGTCCTGACTGTGGCCGTGCTGGTAGCCTTCCCGGCAATTATCACGTTCCTGCCATCCTTGATGTAATGCGGACGATCAGTTGAGATAATGGAAAACCCCGGTCAGTGGACCGGGGTTTTTTACTGCGCCATACTTCGTGATTTCCAACAAAGAGAATTGCCATGAAAATCGAAAAATTATCTAATGAACACAAAGAAGCTACTTGGCAGTTCCTTATGAACCACGCCTACAGCTCCATGTTTCTGCTCAACAACATCGATAAATCAGGCCTGAACTATACAGGTGAACTTTACTCGGGAGAGTATTGGGCTGCTTTCGATGATAAGGGTGAAGTCAAAGGCGTTATTGCACATTTCTGGAACGGAAATCTGATGGTGCAGGCGCCTGAACAGGCTGCGCTTGCTGCGTTAACAACGTACTTCCTGAAAAATGCCAATCGGCCAATTGCTGGGATGGTGGGAGAAGGTGAGCAGACACTCTATGTGCTGGACCAGCTTGATCTTCCCAATGAGGCCTATAACACCAATCGCAGCGAAGGCCTCTATCAGCTGGCTTTGGAAGATCTTCAGCTGCCAGATAAGGCACTCGCTGACAAATTTAAGCTCATCCCAACATCAGCAGCGGACATTCAGCTCCTATTCGATTGGCTCAAAGCCTACGAGCTTGAGGCATTCGGCGGTGAGCCGAGTGCGGAACACGATGAGCATATCCGAAATCGTGTCAGTCAAATGCAGGAAGGTGACTTTGCATGGGTACTGTTGAATGATGGTGAACCAGTCTCTCTCAGTGGTTTCAACGCAACATTGCCTGAAATCGTTCAGGTCGGTCCAGTTTGGACACCGCCAGAACACCGTAACAACGGCTACGCCCGCATCACAGTTGCCCTCACACTTAACGCTGCTAGAGCTAGTGGAGTGCAAAAGTCAGTCTTGTTCACGGATCATCCAGCCGCCGCAAAAGCATATGAAGCTATTGGTTTCAAGGAAAACGGCAGTTTCCATATCGCCTTGCTGAAAGATGCGGTTGAGATGAGCAAGGAGCCTACCTCTGCTTAGCAATTTAGCCCCCAAGTCTCTCGGATAGAGATTTCTGCCAAGGGTCGATAGCATCCAGAAACCCACCTTCTTTGCAAAGCAGCAGCGTGAGCCAGTCCACGCAATCGGAGAAGTTAGGCACTCCGATCGTAGCAACGCCTGGTGAAGGAGGTGGTAGATGGATGAAGCTTGAACTCAGGTTCAAAATAGAAAAAGCACGGAACAGACTGGTCCTCTGGTTCCGTGCAATTCTAAAATAAGCCATCGGGAAAGGGGGCATTGGCTCCCTTTCTCTTCCTCAATATAGCCCTGATCTTTTAATCTCGCAATAATGAGGATATGGAGGGTATTCCTCCGCAGGTCCTTCTAAAACAAGCTGCCCTGCGCATCGGGATCAACTAAATTTTTCTTCTTGCGTGCTGGTTTTTTGGCCTGCTTTGCTTTTGTCTGAGCCATATGCTCCTCCAAACTCTTTGGAGGTGAGGTCGGTGCTGAAGGCTCAGCAGCTTCTGTTGGTGTAGGGATTGCTACTCGCGGAGGTGTTGGCGTAACGCCGCCACCGTCAGCAACGGCACCCACTGTTCCACCTTTCATCTCCAGCTTCAGAGCTTGACCAGCCTGCACAGCCTGAGCACTAGCCAGCGGAATACCGTTCTCATCACGAACCACCGCATAGCCACGCTCAATTACGCGCTCATAACTCAAAGAACCGAGCAGTCCAGCTGAGTTGCTGAGACGAAGACGTTGTCGCTGAACCTGATTGGAGAAGGCTGTTGCCGCGCGAACCTTCAGCACTTGCAGTCGTTCACGGCCCTGAGCAACCTGACGTTCCAGCGTAATCGGACGCAAACCGGAAGAAACAGCCGTCAGAGAGTTCCGGTGTATCTGCGTGTTCATCTTAAGTCCGTGCTCAAGACGGCCAGCCACCATATCAAAACGTTGACGAGGCAGTGCAAGTAGATCGCGTGGAGCTGGCAACGCAGCACTGGCGGCCCGCAGCTCTGTCCGGCGCGACTGTACCAATCTCAGCAGGCCAGTTGATAGGCGGCGCGAAAGGTCATCCACCTGAGCGGTCATTTCGGCTTTCACAGGCACTGCAAACTCAGCAGCACCTGTCGGTGTTGGTGCACGCACATCAGCAGCCAGATCAATCAGTGTCCAGTCAGTTTCGTGACCGACTGCTGAGATCAATGGGATCTGAGAGTCTGCCGCTGCCCGAACCACTGCTTCGTCATTGAAGCCCCAAAGGTCTTCAATAGAACCACCACCACGGGCAACGATCAAAACATCAGGGCGCGGGATAGCGCCGCCAGCTTCCAAAGCGTTAAATCCGCGAATACCAGCAGCCACTTCTGCGCCACAAGTCTCGCCCTGCACACGTACTGGCCAAACCAGTACATGCAGAGGGAAACGGTCGCTGATACGGTGCAGAATATCGCGAATAACGGCACCAGTCGGTGACGTAACAACGCCAATCACGCGCGGCATACGCGGCAGCGCAACTTTGCGTTCTTCTGCGAACAGACCTTCTGCAGCCAGCTTGCGCTTGCGTTCCTCAAGCAAGGCCATCAGTGCACCGGCACCAGCAGGCTCAAGGCTATCAATCACCATCTGGTATTTGGACTGACCAGGGAAGGTGGTGATCTTACCGGTTGCGATCACTTCAAGTCCTTGCTCGGGCTGTACTTTGAGACGTGAGGCATTGCCACGCCAGATAATACCGGAAAGGACGGCCTTATCGTCTTTAACATCCAGATAGATATGCCCGGATGCTGGCCTGCTCACACGGCCCAGCTCGCCTCGCACACGGATATAGCCAAACTTGTCCTCAAGCTCGCGTTTGATATCACCGGAAATCTCGGAGACGGTATACTCAGCAATGTTGGAGCGTTCAGACAAGGTCAGGCTTCTTTCATATGCGGAAAAATTAATCCATTCCCTCTTAGTGTAGACCGCGACAATTGCAAAGGGGAACCGTGAGAACCGCTTCCATCTGTTGAGACATTAAGTTCTCACCAGCAAATCTTTAAGCGCAACGTGGTATCTATGGTGAGCTTGGCATATGGTGCCCCCATGTCACGCTATGAGTTTCGCATGCAACGCTTATTTGTCGATCAAGAACTACGCGCGGGCCTTCATTTGGAGGCAGATCGCGCCCAGGCCAACTATCTCCTAAATGTTCTGCGCATGAAGGAGGGCGGTGAGGTGCTCGTCTTCAACGGCAAGCATGGTGAGTGGCGTGCTCAGATTCTACCAACTGGCCGTAAGTCTTGCGAACTGATCGTCACCGAGCAACTACGTGAACAAACGCCGACACCGGATCTCGACTACCTGTTTGCACCGCTGAAGTTGGCACGGCTGGACTACATGGTTCAGAAAGCCGTTGAAATGGGAGCAGGGCGTTTGCGTCCGGTGATCACCCAGTTCACCCAAAACCCAAAGATCAAACTGGAACGTATGGAGTCCAACGCGCTCGAAGCTTGCGAACAGTGTGGCGTGCTTTCTGTACCCTCCGTGTTGGAACCGGTTCAGATCAAGAAACTGCTCTCCACATGGGAACAAGAGGAAGGCGATCGTCAAATCATCTTCTGCGATGAAGGGCACGGCACTCATAATCCTCTGGAAGCTCTGAAAGATGTACCAAAAGCGCCTCTGGCTGTGCTGATTGGGCCGGAAGGCGGGTTCTCTGAGGAAGAGCGGGCGCTGCTCCATAGCAAACCCTTCGTGCATGCTATTCCGCTCGGCCCCCGAATTTTGAGGGCAGATACAGCTGCCGTCGCGGCTTTGGCCGTTGTTCAGGCAAAATTGGGAGATTGGTTCTAAGCTACCTTCAAACGGAGGCCTGCATGGACCTGAACAACAAGACTGCTGACGCTCAAAAGCAGCCCCAATCAGATCGCTCTGCGAAAAAGAGCAAGAAAAGATGGCGCCTGTCTATCTCCGCTGTCTTTAGCATAGGCGCAGCCATGCTGCTGGCCTTAATCGGCGGCTCCATGCTCTTGTATGTGTCGGATGCGACCAACAAGCAAACCACTGCGATTATGCGCGAAACTGGCGCGCTTATTGTGGAGCGCGGTCTTGAGGTGGTGGAAGACTTTTTCCGCAACGAAGAGCGTATGGGGTTACTGGCAGCGGAAGTCCTGTCAGACCCGTTGATCTATGACGCACCGATGGCTTTGAGAGAACAGTTGATCTCCATCCTATCTCGTCAAACCAACATCAAGCGGATTTCCTATACATTCCCAACTGGCCGACGGATTACAGTACAGCTGGATCATGCGAACCAGCCTGTTCGTGAGAAAATGGTCATCCCCCCCAGCGAGCAGGATATGGAAGTTGGCCATCACAGGTGGGCTCCTCCATATTATGATGAGAGTCTCGGCGAAACCTTCATGCAGTTCGCCATCTACATCCGCAATCCAATTGACAACACCATCTCCAAGCTCACATTGGATTACCCAACTGCACTGCTTGGACAATTGATGGCGCGCATAAAGTGGCGAGCCTCTCAAGTCCCTTTCATCCTCTATGGACGAGATCAGGTTCTAGCGAGCTCAGAAGAAGCATTTTTCGAGTTCAAGCCTAGTGTGGCAAAACCCATACCATTGATATCAGACCTGAGTAACACACCGCTCAGCGATATTTGGGGTCACAATGCGCAGCGCAGGTCGCTCAATACGACCTATGAAGCGCACATCGACACAACCGTCCATGGGACTTACCTCTATCTCTATGATGATCTGAGGAATGGAAACCGCTTCCCGATTATCATTGGTAGCTATGTGCTGGCTTCAGAGTTTAGCGTACCCTTTAATAATCTGCACAAAATCTTTGTTGCTGCTACGGCATTTCTTGCGGTTGGTGTTCTGGTGATGTTTTTGATTGGCCGTAAGCTGGCAAACCCATTCATTGCCCTCGGCGTGCAGGCAAATGCCATTCGCAAGTTACATATGGAAGGTTTGTGCGCGCTTCCCAGATCACGACTGAAAGAGATCGATCAGGCTAACCAAGCCTTTAACTCTGCTGGGGTCGCGCTGAGTGCATTTTCCAGGTATGTGCCGAAAGACCTCGTGCGGGTACTTCTGGAGCGAGAGTTTGAAGGTCTTAACAGCACCGAACTGCGTGAGATGACTATACTTTTTTCCGACATCGCCGGCTTCACAGGTGTTGCATCAAAGTTGACCGCGGAAGAGACAACTGCTCTGCTCAATACACACTTTCAGGAACTCGCTGATTGCATTAGCCAGACCCACGGAACCATCGACAAGTATATCGGAGATGGCTGTATGGCTTTCTGGGGTGCACCTGAAACGATGGAGAACCATGCTGAAGCGGCAATAGAAGCGGTGCATCTGATCGCTGAGAGGCTTGCAGTCGAGCTCGAAAATGAAGAAGGAGCAATCGAAAAGCCGAGACTTCGCATTGGTGTTCATACCGGAACGGTTGTCGTAGGTAACATCGGAGCCATCGAGCGTATGAACTACACAGTCGTTGGAGATGCCGTGAATGTGGCAGCTCGCCTCCAGGAGCTTGGCAAGCAAGTGGACCCGGAAGCACGTGTGATTGCGCTGGCCAGCAGTGCCACTGTGGAGCATCTCACAGACAAATCTCATACCGTGCACTTAGGAGATTATCAGCTACGCGGTCGCGAAGCTGCGGTTGATGTCTACCGGATTGTTTAGGGCAGGCATCACTATTGAACCCAATTCAATCAAATTTCGTCTCTTAGACATAATATTTGCAGAATACTACATCCAAAATTAGGGAACTGACGTTACGTCTGTTGGGTGATTAAATAGCCTTGAGAAGCTTGCGAGGGGAAAACCTCATGTTACAACAGTCCAATAACAATATGTTTTCCCTTATGGAAATGCTCAGTCAGAACTACGCAAAGGCTTATAAAGACTATTGCGAAACCAGTCACGGCTTCATGCCTTTTATGCAGCCTGAGAAGAAGGCCTCCGAAAAGTCGGGAGCCAAATCATCTGGTGAAGCTGAACTTCCATTCATGAATTGGGCTGATCCGAGCAAATGGCAGGGGATGACTGCCATGCCGCAGCAGGCGATGTTCTCCGAGTTTATGAGCATGTTCGCAGGCGATAAAAACATTGCCTCGGCCATGCAGCGTCACTTTAAGCGTAAAGATGCCATGAACATGGAGAGTTGGATGGAGCTGATGCCAATCCTGATGATGCTCTCTCAGGGAAACATGCTGAAGAACTATCTTGTTGGTCCGCAACGCACCATGATGGAAGCATTCTTACAAGGCTTTGCAAAGGGGTGCCCGGAACTACATCAGGATACAGAAGCCGCTCGCAATCCAATTCTGGATGCCCGCGAAGCCTTCTGGTCTCAAATGATGCCCTTTGAGAATCCAATGATGGATCTATGGAGCAAAGCTCTTCAGGCACCGTTCCTGAACCGCCAAAGCCGAGTATTGATCCTGAAAAACCTGCTCCGAAAAAAGCACAGGCTAAAAGAACAGTAGAGCCTTCGTCACGGACAAATGGAACTCGCCAGCACACTCCACGCCAGTCAATGAAGAAGGAATCGCATATGCCAACCTATCAGAGGGATTGGCTAAGATGCAGCAGGCTCAGGGAGAAGCATGGCAGCAATATTGCAGTGTTTTCTGGCCGACGCTGTCTCATAGGTAACAATTTCTCACAGATATCTGAGGATAACTTTTTGTGATGAAAGTCACGAATTGAGAAAGTTGTTTGCTGCAATTATCTCCGTTTCCGTTCCGACCAAGAGTTCAAAGTTAGCCTAATCGTCCACCTGATCATCACTTTGCATGAATAGATCTAGCATAACTCTCCATTATCATGAGAATTACTAGCCGAATTATATGGCAGGACTCTATTCGCGCTTCGCTACCTAGTTTTTTATTTGAACTGTTGGATTCTTTCGAGAGTCTAATCCAATATAAGTGTCAATTTCATTATATTAATTATTGTGATGAATTGCTGTAAACACCAGAAAAGCGCGAAATGACTGCGAAAATAAAGTAATATGTTCCTGCTCTCGGTTTTCTTTCCTCCATAATTCTGTATATTCATATCAAATTGTTATGGATTGGGGACATGACAGCACTACTAGACTTAGATTCTCTGCGAACTCTGGTTATGATTGCGGATACTGGGAGTTTCACAAGAGCAGCAGAAGAACTCGATAAAACGCAATCAGCAATTTCCATGCAGATGCGCCGCATGGAAGACAAGCTTGAACGCACCATCTTCCGACGGGAAGGGCGGCATTCAAAACTGACTGAAGATGGCGAGCTGTTGCTTCGTCACGCGCGTCAGATGCTTCGCCTGAATGACGAGACATTAGCTATGTTCTCGGAGCGGGAAGTGACCGGTAAAGTTCGTCTTGGCCTTGCGGAAGGCATCGATGAAACCAGAACCGCGAAAATCATCTTTGAGTTTTCGAAGAACAACCCGAAAGCGGAAGCATCCATCGTCTGCGCACCTGCAGCAGATCTGCGCAAAGCTCTCGAAGCTGGTGAACTGGATCTCGCGATTATCGGCAGCCTTGCCGATGAAGCCGAAAATGCTGAGGGAAGCGTTCTTTCCAGCGAGCGTCTTGTTTGGGCAGCTGGCAGCAATTTCAAGCTGGCCAGCGAAAAGGAACTGCCATTGGCAGTGGGACTGGAGCAATGCCGGATTCGCAAAGCAGCTGTAGAGGCGCTTGAAGACGATGATCGTGCATTCCGTATTCAGTACAGCTCAAGCAATCCCGGTCTTGTTGAGATGACAGCAGCAAGTGGCATGGCAATCACCATCCAGCCGCGCTCATCTCTGGTCAGCTCCGACGCTGGTTTGCTGGAACTGGAAGGCCTGCCAAAACTGCCAAACTATGTTGTAAAGCTGGTGCGCGGTAAGGAAAGCCACTTCAAAGCGGCAAATGCTTTGAGCGATCATCTGGCAAAGTCATTTGAAAAAACAGCAGCATCTGCTTGAGACAGTTTTCTAGACTCACATGCTGAAGAACAAAAAAGAGGGCCTGCGTAATGCAGGCCCTTTTGATATGTGGGTGATGATTTTTTAGCGGTTCAAATAGGGGTAGAACCGCCAATAGAGGCTCCCACAATTTCAAAGCATGCTCCCGAAGGTAGTCGCGGGTTATCGGAAAAGAACATGCTCAGAAGAAACAAAGGCAATTGGAGACGTCCTGCTTAAGGACAAACTGCCTTATGCGCGTTGACGGCGCTTTTCAATTTCGGCGCAGCGGCGTTCACTTGCACGGATGCGCAGGTGAAAACTAGGATCTTTGCCATCGCCAGCAGCAAGCGCGCTGTAAACGTCGTCCCGAGTGATGCCGATATCATCCAGCATACGATCTTCAAGACGTGTCAGCTCAATCATGGCACGGCGGTCTTGGTAGTGCTTCCAAAGCTTCATTGGAAGGGCTGCCAGCACATGCAGAGTGTGCGCAAGCGTTAGCGGTTCAAAGGTGCCTGCATTAGCGCGATTTGGGTTGCGATATTCAGAAGGGGTAGGGAATGCAAGCGTCATGATACTACTCTCCCGTTTGGATAAGCTGCTCTGGCTATCCATTGGAATTGGTATAGGGGGTTATAAACTAAGGGAACTGTGTCGTTCGATGCGTCAAATATCACCGAAAAGTTGTAACTCGACAAGAGAATGTTTTCGATTGAAATCCATTCAAGATCGTGATTGATTGATCGGGATCAAGTGGGAGGGAGCCCATGCCTTATTCGATCGATGTCGATCAGCTAAGAACATTTCTCGCCGTTGCAGAGTTGGGAAGCTTTACCAAAGCCGGTGATGCTGTTCACAAAACCCAGTCCGCCGTTTCCATGCAAATGAAGAAGCTTGAGGAACGTATTGGACAACCAATATTTGTGAAAGACGGACGTAACTCTAGGATAACTGAACATGGAAGACGTCTCGTCGAATATGCAAGGCGCATGGTTGCTTTGAATGACGAAACGCTCTCTGCGTTCCATGAACCAGAGATCGCCGGACGCATTCGACTCGGACTGCCCGATGACTACGCAGAAAGACTGTTGCCACAAGTACTTGCTGCATTTAACCGGTTGAACCCTTGTATCAATCTTGATGTGGAATGTTCCAGTTCCAACGAGATTGGCCGACGAATCCAAAAGGGTGAGCTGGACGTGGGAATCGTCACCAGTGGTGACTGCACCAGCGTGCCGGGACAGATCGTGCGCCGCGAACCCCTGCAATGGGTCGGATCGCGCGAACACATCGTCTATGACCAACGCCCACTACGCCTTGCTGTCGGTCCGACGACCTGTTCATGGAGACAGGCTGGCGTCGCCGCGCTGGATCATCTGAACATCCAGCATCAGGTCGTTTACACCAGTGCCAGCGCCGCAGCTCTGGCAGGCGCGGTGAATGCAGGATTGGCAATTGCAATCTTGCCAGCCAGTGCTTTGCGTCAGGGGCAGCGCATTCTGGGAGAAAAAGAAGGCCTTCCGCCACTTCCTCCCTGTGATATCACAATCATTAGGTCGCAAATGGCAATTGAGCCCGTGCACGATGCGCTGTGTCACCACATCGTTGCGTCTATCGGCAATGTCACGATGGAATACAATGGGATGGATGCAGAAGCCGCCGAATAAGCGGCTTCGTGCGAGATAGTTTCTGGCCCGGTGCGTCGAGCACTGGGCTTATTTTTTTTGGGCAGAACGGCTCAACACGATCCAGTTGCCACCAAGAGCAAACAGTAGGCCGAGAATGGATGTGATCGTCCAGGTGTAACCTTCCATTGCGGTGGAGACACCAAGAGCTACAATCGGGAACATCACAGTGGCGTAGCTGCACGCGCAGAACCAATACGGCCCAGCAGCGTCAGATAAGCACCAAACGCCACGATAGAGCCGATGACCACCATATAAAGGAAGCTCCAGATAAACTCTGGTGTAAAGGGAACGTCAAAGCTGGCACCCTGCATCAGCCCATTTGCACCCAGCAATATGGTGCCGTAGACCATGCCCCAGGCACTGGCAGAGATGACAGAGATCTTCTGCGCGGTCGCGCGGGCTGAAACGATGTTACCAAAACAGAAGCTCAGTGTTCCCAGCGCACAAAGCCCAAGACCGCCAAGAGCTGCGAGGTTCCAGGTGCTTCCAGCAATCTCTTGATAGAACATCAAGCAGATGCCGGAGAAACCAAGAACAGCTCCGACAACAAGGGCCCGGCTGACTTTCTGCCTGAACAGGACAAACCCAAGTACAATGTTGAACACTGAGGCGAGTGAGAACACCACGGAGAGTAAACCGGAAGGCAGCTCTCTGGAGCCATGGTAGAACAGCAGGAAGTTGGTTGAGAACAGTAATAAGCCAAGCGCTGCGAAGCTGAGGTGAGCGCGAAGTGGAAATAGCAGCTTATGTCCGCCCAGCTTGGCCCAACCCCACATCAAGAACGTTGCAAACAAAAACCGCCAGAACAATGCAATT
The DNA here is from genome assembly GCF_001310815.1 of Pseudovibrio denitrificans JCM 12308. Classification (GTDB taxonomy): domain Bacteria; phylum Pseudomonadota; class Alphaproteobacteria; order Rhizobiales; family Stappiaceae; genus Pseudovibrio; species Pseudovibrio denitrificans. The sequence goes on along the minus strand of NZ_BAZK01000025.1, from coordinate 6,176 downwards.
TCTGGCGTGATCACAGCCTGCAACTTCAGGGCGTACCAGCTAAATCCCCACGCAAACACGGTTGTTCCGTATAGGAAGAAATCAAACATGCTAAGTGATTGAGGCTGTTGTGAAATTACTGCGCCTGCATCAATATCGCTCGCGCTCGTCATGAAATATTCCTGCTAATCTAAAGTATTCCAAGCAACTTCCTGCATGAAATGACGAAATGAAACAAATGAATAAACGTCATCAAATCATTTGAAAAACGAATGGGTCGTGCGTCTATCTGTCAGGATTACGTATTAAACGCACCCCACTTCGGTGCGTAACCATCCCTCAGGATCTTTATGATCTGCGGCGGCGTCACCAGCGTTACTTGATCAGGCAAAGTGTTGGAAACCGGCGTATAACCTTCAAAGCTCCAACTCCACCATCTGCCTTCTTTCAGTGCCAAAAACGTATCTGCTACCTGAACCACTGTTCCATCAGGCCAATCCTCATGAGGGTTGATCACTGGCAATGAAGCGGGAGACTTTTTGTGTCCGCAGCGTTGCTCGTGCAGAACCTTGTCCATCTCATCTGAGCTGGGTGGTTTTTCTAGTCCCTCACAATGCATCCAATTATCAGCAAAACGCTTCGCATCTTCTTTCCGGCAAAAGAAGCAAGGTCTGTGACCAGCAGCCAGTGCAGTCACCTCATCGAAGAAAAACAGCTCCGTATAAAACTTGCCCCAGACATCTCGGTGCCAGTCCTTATAGGTCGTGGAACAACACAGCCACCGACGGGAAGCATGCGTTCGCCCGGTCAGCTTTTGCGTCTCTGGATCATGAATACGGCCCCCTCGATTGCCCATGAACATGCCACGGGCAGAGACAGCACACAGCTCTCCATCGGGAGCAACACGGTTTTGCAAAGGCATGGGCATACTCAATCAAGCAAACTGAGAGCGGCGAGCAACAAAATGAGAAACAAGCCGCGATAGGGAAGAAGGCTTTAGCCTATCTGCTCAATAGGAAAATGCCAAGGGCAGGGACCAGAAAGAAGATGCCAACAACGTAGCTGGCCGCAACCACAAACCGACGTGCGCCGAGATCACCCACGAACTCAGCAAGCTGAACAGGCAGATATCGCATAAACGGCACGCAGTAGATCAGCAGCACGCCGAGCACGTTGTAAACCAGATGCACAATAGCAATCTCAAACGCCAGCTCGCGCTGCCCTGTGACTGCAAAGGCCGCCAAAATAGCCGTCAAACAGGTGCCAATGTTCGCACCAAGCGTAAACGGATAAACCTGTCTGGTGGTCAAAACGCCTGAGCCAGCCAGTGGCACGACCAGACTTGTCGTGGCTGACGATGACTGCAGCAACAGGGTCGCCACAAGGCCCGTGAAGATGCCGGAGGATGGCGCTGCAGACGTCATCTTTTCTGCAAGGCGGCGCGCATGACCAGCAAGCAGAAGCTTCAGCAACTGGCTCACAAAGGTGATGCTGATGATGATCATCACAAAGCCAATCGCCGCAGTAACCAGCCCGTTCCAAGGCTGGGACAGACCAGCAGCCAGTCCTTCTATCTCTTGGATGAGTGGTCCTGTGAGGTAGTTGATGAAGTTGAAGTTGGCTGTGATCAGTTTGTCTGCTGGGTCAAGCGCTGTGAAGAAGTCCCCCACCCACATAGCGATGGTCTGCAAGAAGCCAAAGGCAATCTCCAGCGGCAGAAAGATCAGCAGACAAATCAGATTGAACGCATCATGCACTGTCGCAGCACTAAAGGCGCGCCGGAAATCCACACGATCGCGAGCATATCCCAGGCTTACAAATGTGTTGGTGAGAGTGGTTCCGAAGTTAGCACCGATCACAATCGGCACTGCAATCGAAATCGGCAATCCTGCTGCAACCAGACCAACCAAGATGGATGTGGTGACGGAAGAGCTTTGCACCAGCGATGTGGTGAGGATACCGACAAGAACTCCCGCAATCGGGTTGGTCGCATAGGAGAAGATCTGCTCTGCAGTCTGGTGCCCAATGGCAATAAAGCCGGCTTCAATAAGGCCAACAGCGCAAAGAAGAAAATAAATCAGGAATCCGACAGAGATCCAGTTGAGCAAACTTATGCCCAACGGCATGTGATGCTCATCCTCAAGATAAGGCTCGTCGTTGTTCAGGGGATCTTTTTGCACCGACATATCCGTCTATAAAAGTTCACCACGACATTTAGCCGTATCTTCTAACATCAAATCGCTCAGCCTAGGAAATCACCAAGGCTTTCGTTGACCACCTCTGCATTTGCAGAGTAAATAATCAAGCCAACTACGGCATTTTACAGGTCAATCACCCGCATCCTATTGCTCACAGATCGGCTAGCTGTCAACATCCGCCGGGTGTGATTCTGCCAGATTTTTCTACGTGGTGGCCAGATTTTCCTTGGAGGGGACATACCCGATGATGAAGAAATTTAAACTAGCAATCGCAACCCTTGCTCTTTCTGTCGGCTTTGGAGCTGCAACTTCCGCAGCGGACCTGCCAGATCTGAAGGGCCGCACCGTTGTTGCAGTGACCGAGAATGCGTATACACCTTTGAACTTTGCAGACCCAAAAACCGGTGAAGGCATCGGTTGGGAATATGATGCTTTCAACGAAATCGCAAAGCGCCTCAACATGAAGGTGGATTGGCGTCTGGCCTCCTGGGACAGCATGATTGAAGCTGTACGTCAGGGGCAGTTTGATGTGGGCATGGATGGCATCACCATCAACGAAGAGCGTGAAAAGCAGATCGACTTCTCCGATCCTTACATGACCTCCGAGATGTTCATGTTGGTGCGGGCTGATGAAGACCGCTTCGACAATCCAAAAGCCTTTGCAGATGACCCAGGCCTGTTGGTTGGCGCACAGCCGGGCACCACGAACTTCTACACTGCCGTATACTCGGTGCTCGATGGCGACGAAAACAACAAGCGCATCCAGCTGTTTGAAACCTTTGGCGCGTCTGTTCAGGCCCTGCGCGCAGAAGACGTAGACATGGTGCTGATGGATGCAACTGCTGCTGCTGGTTACATGGGTGCATCCCCAGACAGCTTTAAAGTGGTTGGTGGTCCAATCGGTTCTGAGGACTTCGGCTTCATTCTGACTCCGGGTTCTGATCTGCGCGAGCCAATCAACGCAGCACTCAGCTCAATGCGTGAAGACGGCACCATTGATGCCTTGAACCAGAAATGGTTCTTCGACTATAAGTCCAAGAACTAACAAGAGTTTAGTTGGTTTGGCGGGTGCACGGTGCCCGCCATTTCATTTTGTGGCTTATCCCAAAAGCAGGAAACTGGATTTCGGATAGGCCAGATAAACAGCCCTAAGGGCGTCATTCAGGGCTTCTGCACCTCATCAGGAAACCCAAACAGATTTGAAGGAAACGCGATGGGCAAGCGTTCTGCCAAAACGTCCCGGTTGGACAAGCTTCCTTGGTGGTTGCTCGCATCTTTTGTTCTTGCTGTTTTCTTCCTCTGGCTCATCGCTGCAAACGGTGATTATCGCCAAATCTTCATGACCCTCTTCAAAGGCGTTGGCATCACGCTCTTTGTGACGTTCGTTTCTTTCTTCATTGCCAGCATTTTCGGGCTCTTCATTGCCATAGGGCGTGGCTCCAAGCATCGCATTATCCGTGAGATGTGCTCGTTTTATACGGAGATCATGCGCGGTGTTCCCATGTTGGTGCTGCTGTTCTACATCGCTTTTGTCGGCGCACCGCAGATGGTCGCTGCCTACAACTGGATCATGTCACCTCTGATCGACCTGGAAATCATCGACAAACTCCGCGTTCGTGACCTTTCTATGATGTGGCGTGCGATCATCGCGCTCTCTCTTGGCTACTCCGCATTCATTGCAGAGATTTTCCGGGCTGGTATCGAAAGCGTGGATGAGGGACAGCTGGAAGCAGGCCGTGCACTTGGCCTGTCCAGATGGCACACCTTCCGCTTCATCATCTGGCCGCAAGCGTTCAAGAACATCCTTCCGCCACTTGGCAATGACTTCATCGCCCTCATCAAGGAAAGCGCTCTTGTTTCTGTTCTGGGTGTGCAGGACATCACCCAGCTCGGTAAGATCTATTCCGCCTCCACGTTCCAGTTCTTCGAAACCTACAACGTGGTTGCCTACCTCTACCTCATCATGACAGTCTCACTGTCTCTAGTGGTCCGCGGTCTGGAAAGACGCATGAAGCGGGCCTTTGAAAACGAAGCTTAGATCTGCTCCGCAAAAGGGCGGGATCAGATTTCATAGAAAACGATAATTGCAGCACGCTAAACCCCATAGCGCAGCTGCACATAACAGGGATTTGGAATGACAGTTCTCGTTATTGAAAACTGCGAAAACGTAACGCTCGGCCTGCTTGGTCAGGCTCTGGATGAAGCAAAGATGCCGATTGATCTGCGTGTCATGGCAGAAAATGATCCGCTTCCTTCAGATATCTCCAAGTTCAGCGGTCTGGTTGTTCTGGGCGGCTTGCAGCACGCGCGAGCTGATGAGGAGTTCCCGTTCCTTAAAGATGTCTGCAACACCATTTTGGCATTCCACAAAGCCGATAAGCCTGTGATGGGCATTTGCCTCGGCAGCCAGCTCATTGCCCGCGCATTTGGGGGAGAGAACATCCTCGGTAATCCGGTCGAAGCGGGATGGTTGCCTTTGCAACTCTCAGAGGCAGGCAAGCAGGATCCGGTAACCTCAGCATTTGAGCAAGGTGACCATATTTTCATTCTGCACACAGACACTTACACTCTGCCAGAAGGTGCAATACATCTGGCATCCAGCGAGATGACGCCAAATCAGGCCTTCAAAATGGGCCGCGCCACCTACGCGTTCCAGTTCCACTTTGAGTGCTCCGTTGATCAGGTCAACCACTGGAACGGTTGCTTCCATGGTCCAATCAATGAGCTGGTGCCACACTGGAAGGAAATTCTGGAAGAGCAGGGGCCAAAACACGGCCCGAAAGCAGACGCCCTTGGCTTGGAAATCTCCCGCCGCTGGATTGATCTGCTCTAGCTCTATCACCCGTTATTCTTCATAAACCTGAATGGTCATCTCACAGGCCTCATCGCGCAGTGGGATGATCCTTTTGTAGGCCTCGGAAGTATAAAACTCTTCGAGGCTCTGAAGGTCTTTGTAGCGAAACACAGCTGCAATGTGCGGCAACAACTCATCACCTCGTTTGGTTTGTGAGAATGTGCCGCGTACAATAACTTCTACGCCAGCCTCTTCCATCAGTGCCGCAGCAGCCTGCACATAACGCTGAAACTGGCCCATATCTTTGATCGTGGCGTAAGAAAAGTTCAAAACAGACATTGAGAGAAACCCTTTCAAATACACCGTGAGTGTGTATCCGGCTCACTCCTCTTACAAGTGAGCTGTTCGCAGGATTCCTTGCGTCACGCTATCGCCGCCCACCCAATTGTCTCAGCAGTCTCGTAGTGAGCCTGATCACCCAGTTAGGTACTTTCATGAAGCGAGATCGGATGCCGGTCTTGTAGGCCTCTCGCGCTTCAATCCGGCTAATCCAATCATTCACCCGTGGCAGAGATACGAAGGAGTAGCCCAGCTGGCGAAGGATGATCGTGTTTGGGAACCACGCAATATCTGCCAGTGAATACTGGTCACCGACCAGCCACTCCTGCGTCTCAAGCAAACGCTCTAACTCTGAAAACTGCTCAAAAACGATCCGCTTCGCTCCCTCTGGATTATTGGCAGTTCGGCCTGCAAATCTGTCTGCATGAAACTGCGCACGATGGGGAACATGATCCTTGTAAAACTGAGCGTCGCGTGGGGTTGGCAATCGACCATAACCGCAGGAGTAAACATAGTTCACCACCATGCTCATATGCGAAGCCTCAGCACTTTCCAGCAAAGCCTCCATCTGAGCTTTTTGAGCGAGATCTGAAGGTGTGAAGGAGGGTGCCGGATACAGTTCCTCCAGATATTGAAGGATGTCGATGGATTCGTTCATCGCGACGCCATCATGCACCAGAGCAGGCACGGCAGCGTCGGGATTGATTGCGTGATACTCTGGCGTCAGCTGCTCACTTCGCATCAGTCGACAAAATGCATCTCAGCTTCGATGCCTTTTTCCGCCAGCAGCAACATCACACGCTGTGCGCAGTTGGAATAAGGATTGTAGAAAAGGTGAAGCCCGCGCAGGTTTTGGGGATCAATGG
>NZ_BAZK01000024.1 GCF_001310815.1 Pseudovibrio denitrificans JCM 12308 | reverse complement strand
GGCTTCGGCTTCGGCTTCGGCTTCGGCTTCGGCTTCGGCTTCGGCTTCGATAGCCGCTAGATCACCCAGCAGCTCGTCTTCAAGCGCATCCGGCGTATCTTCTGCAACATTCGGGAAGCCATCCTTACCAAAGTCAGGGTCATGGCTTTCAACATCAGCCAGCTCCGCATCAGCAAGATCGTCAGCACCAAGAACTTCCTCTTCCAGCGCCAGCCAGTCTTCCTCTTCCTGATCACGTGCATCATCAGGATTTTCCGGCAGAGCCGCTTCCAGCTCGTCCACACCAGCCTGAACTGCTGCCAGCAGATCGTCATCATCAAGCGCTTCAGCGGCGGCTAAATCATCACCTTCATCTGCAAGAAGATCCAGCTCATCCAGCTCTAGAGAGAGCTCAGGCGAACCACCCTCGGCAACTGGAGCAACGCCATTTTCTTCAGAGGCTTCTGCGAGCGCTTTTTGGATTTCTTCGTGATCAGAGAATGGCAGAACTTCAGTTCCAACAATCTGCCCTGTTTCATGACCTTTACCGGCCACACACAACACATCGCCTTCCTGCAGCATCTTCACAGCCTGGCGGATGGCAAGCGCACGATCCCCGATCTCAAGCGCAGCAGGACAAGCAGCAACAATCTCTTCGCGAATACTGTCAGGATTTTCGGTGCGTGGATTGTCGTCCGTCACGATGGAAACATCAGCAAGCCGCGCCGAAATCTCACCCATCAGCGGACGCTTACCGGCATCACGATCACCGCCACAGCCAAACACGCTGATCAGGCGCCCCGGAGCAAACGGACGCAGCGCCGCAAGCACATTCTCCAGCGCTTCTGGCTTATGAGCATAATCAACGAACACCAGCGCCCCGTTCTCACGGGTACCAACATGCTCAATACGGCCCGGTGCACCACGCAAAACTGTCAGCGCTTCCAAGGCAGTCTGCAGCGGAACACCAGCAGCAATCGCCAGACCTGCAGCGATCAGCGCATTGCTGACCTGAAAATCACCAGCAAGCGGCAGCGCAACAGAGAACACGCCTTCAGCCGTCTCAAGCTCAAGAACCTGACTAAACCCTTCCGGCTGAACGCTCCGCACCTTTAGGTCTTCACCAAAGAAACCGGTGGTAAAGGTCTTGAGGCCGCGCTCTCTGGCAACTTCCAGCACACGGTCTGCAAACTGTGCTTCCGGATCAATAACCACCACACCGTCATCCGGCAGCAGATCACGAAACAGGCGCAACTTTGCCTGCAGGTAATCCTCTACCGTTGGGTGGTAGTCCATGTGATCCCGGCCAAGATTGGTAAAGCCAGCAGCAACAATGCGCACACCATCTAGGCGGTGCTGATCCAGCCCATGACTGGAAGCTTCCATCGCTGCGTGGGTAATGCCATCTTCTGCCAGACGCTTCAGATCCTCGTGCAAGGACACAGGATCAGGCGTGGTCAAACCTCCATAGCTCTGCCCTGTAGAGGTCACAGTACCGATGGTACCGAGACTGGCCGAAACAAGCCCGGCATACTCAAAGATCTGACGAACGAATACAGCAACGGACGTTTTGCCCGCAGTTCCCGTAACTGCAACCATCTTTTCAGGCTGCCTGCCAGCAAAGGCCGCAGCCATCAAAGCAAGTTCCCGGCGCGCATCTTTTGCAGCGATCAGAGCAGCCTGTTTGGCCTTTTTGCGGATATCATCATCAATACGGTCTGCATCAATCAAAATAGCAGCAGCGCCAGCGTCCACGGCCTGCTCGATAAACTGTGCACCATCAACTTTCACGCCCTTCAGGGCAGCAAAAACAAAACCGGGCTCCACTGCCCGACTATCAGCAGTAAGCCCCGAAATAGTGAGAGCACCAGCGCCGTCCGGCCCATCGCCTGCGGCGGAGTCTATCTCTTGTTTTGTAAGGTCTTTAAGCAACATAGCGTCGATATGTCCGGCCTATGAGACATGAATGTGGCAAAGCAGTTTCGGAGAATAATTGTCTTCATATTTCCCCAAAATCTCCATGTATTGCCCCATTCACCTCTCCTGTTTAGTTCCGGTTCTGATAGGAAACCGGAATTGTCTCTGCGTCATCTGCGAAATCAGGCACCACGCCGAGCATTGGTGCAATTCTGCGGATAACAGATGCAGTGGTTGGCACAGCATTCCACCCTGCGGTGGAATAACGTTGCCCCTCCACTTTTTGCGGCTCATCCAACACAATCAAAACGAGATACTCAGGATTGGACATCGGGAACGCCGACATGAAGGAGTTCAGATAAACACCTTCCGCGTAACGGCCATTCACAACCTTCTGCGCTGTTCCAGTTTTACCGCCAACGTCATAACCCGGTACAGCAGCACGCCGACCGGATCCGCGCAGAACGTTCTCGCGGTTGAGATACCGTAGGATCTCACTGGTTTCTGGTTTCAGAACCTGCTTGGCAAGCTTGTCCGCCTCTTCCTCACTGCGAGGCAGGAAGGTTGGCTCAAGATACTTGCCGCCATTGACCAGCGTTGCACCAGCCACAGCCATCTGCAGCGGCGTCACACCCACACCATGACCAAACGAGATGGTCATTGCAGCAAGCTCGTTCCACTTAGGAGGAAGCAGAGGCCGCGCAACGCCAGGCATCTCGGTGTTCATCTTTTCGGTCAGGCCAACTTTGGACAGGAACTCTTTCTGCGCCTCAATTCCGGCACGCTGCATAACCTTGATGGTGCCGATGTTGGACGAGTAAATGAAAACTTCAGGAACAGACAACACACGGCGCTTGCCATGGAAGTCGTCAATCTTCTGACCAGCAACACGGATTGGCTTGGTCGCATCAAACCCGTCTTCCAGCTTCACCTTGCCACTATCCAGCGCCATCGCGATGGTAAGGCCCTTGAAGATTGAGCCCAGCTCGAAGACACCACCGGTGACGCGGTTCATGCGCGCTTTCTCAAGCGCCTGCTGACGGTTGTTCGGGTCAAAGTCTGGCAAAGACGTCATGGCAATCACTTCGCCAGTATCCGCCTTCAGCACCACACCCATCGCCGCTTTAGCCTTATAGTACTCCATGGAGCGACGCAGCTCATCACGCACTGCATGCTGCACACGCAGGTCAACGGAGAGCTTCACAGGTTCCATGTTGCGATCCTGCGTAAAGCCAAGATCCTGCAGATCCTTCAACCACGCCTGATCGACATACTTCTCCATGCCGGAAAGGCCCTGGTTGTCGACATTCACCGTACCAAGAATGTGGCTGACAGTCTGACCACCCGGATAAAACCGCTTATTGCTCTCGCGGAAACCAACTCCCGGAAGACCGAGCGCATGAATAGCCTGACGCTGCTCAACCGTGATCTCACGCTTCAGCCACGTAAACAGCGCATTGCTTTCCAGACGTTTCTTGATCGCAGGCGTATCCAGCTCCGGCAACACGGAGATCAGGCCATCAAAAACCTCATCCGTATCCGGGATCTTCCGCGGCTCAGCATAAAGCGCAGCACTCTTGATATCGGTCGCAAGGATTTCACCATTGCGATCAACAATATCTGGGCGCGCTTGAGCAACCGTACTTTGCGCGGCAAGGAAGCGCTGAGCCGGATCACCATCCTGCAATCCAAGCAGGATCAGACGACCGGCAATCGCCCCGTACACAAGCACGAACAATGTCATGGCAAAAACAATACGAGAGCGACCCGGGCCACGAACCCGCATCGCTGTAGTGCCATGTTTTTGATTGAAGTTAGACCGCCTCAAAAAGGAGCTGTCAGCTTTCCTGGCCACGAGCTCCTCCCTTATTGCACGGATGTAACGCGACTAGCGTAACCGCTCATCGCATCAGCAGAAACTGGCTCCATCAGAACAGGCTTAACCGGCAATGCCTTCAGTGTCGTAATCTGCTCTGCACGCAAAGGCTCAAGCTTGAGAATATCGTTATAACGATCAACGATACCCTGCAGGCGCCCCGGTTGATTGAGCACACTCCACTGGGCCTTGTAGTAGCGGATCTCGTCCTTTTCCTTGGCGATCTCAGCAGAGAGCTGACGTACCTGATCGGCAAGGTTTTCGTTGGACATCTTGATGTCGTAAACGAGCGCAGCGCCAATAACCACTGCAACAACAAAGAACAGATTAACGAAGCGCAGCATAGCCTAGCCCCCTAGTCCGTGGAATGAAGCAAGACGCGGAACGCCAGCCTCATGAATATCTAATGGTCGTGCAGGCGAATCCAGCCGGCGCCCTGCTCTCAAACGAGCAGACCGTGCGCGAGGGTTGTCAGCAACCTCCTCAACGCTGGCATCCTGATTGCCCTTCACGATAAATTCGAAAGTCGGAGGCGGAATATCCACCTCTGGCATGTGGCGAGAACCACCACCGCGGGTCTTGCAACGATCAGCAAGGAACCGCTTCACAATGCGGTCTTCCAAGCTATGGAACGTCACAACAACCAGACGTCCACCCGGACGCAAAATCCGCTCTGCCGCAGCCAGTGCACCTGCTGCCTGATGCAGCTCACCATTTACATAGATCCGCAGCGCCTGAAATGTGCGCGTTGCCGGATGAATGCTGGCTTTCTTCGGATTACGCTTCACCACCTTTTCAATCACGCGAGCAAGCTCAAGCGTGGTCTCAAAAGGCTTCTCTTCACGCGCCTGACAAATGGCATGAGAAACACTGGAAGCGCGCTTCTCCTCACCAAGCAATCCGATGATGCGTGTCAGGTCCTTGCGCTCCATGGTGTTCACCACATCCGCAGCACTTGGACCATCCTGCTCCATGCGCATATCAAGCGGACCATCAAAGCGGAACGAGAAGCCTCGCGCTGCCTGATCCAACTGCATGGAAGAAACACCAAGATCCATGACCACGCCGTCAACCGCATCATGGCCGAGCGCACGTGCATGCTCTTCAAGATCGACAAACTGTCCGTGAACCAGCTTCAGGCGCCCATCAGACGCCTGTTCCAAAGCACGACCATCACGGATCGCATCCGGATCCCGGTCAATACCAATCACACTGGCTCCAGCATCAAGAAATGCGCTGGAGTAACCACCGGCACCAAATGTGCCGTCAACAATCACATCACCCGGCGCGGGGGCCATTGCCTCCCGCACCCCGATCCAGAAGGACTGGAATGTGACGCGCTGGTCCGCCAGCGATACCGGATTTGTCTCCGTCGCCGCCCGTCATCATAGTGCCCCTCCGGCTGCTGCCCCCGGCGCACCGCCGGAAGACAATACTGCAAGCGCCCGCTTCATGGCCTCGTCGCGGTGCTTGGCGAACCTGGTCGGTTCCCAAATCTGAAACTTAAACCCCTGCCCCACAAACGTGACTTCGCCGTCAATGCCAGTGTGGTTACGGATCATCTCAGACAGAACAATCCGACCATCCCGGTCAATTTTCAGCGTCTCACTGGCGCCATACAGCGCCGTGGACAGAGCGTCGTACTCCATGGAAAGCGTCGAAAACGCATCTAGTCGTTTCTGGATTTCAGCGGTAAGTCCGTTGCCACCTGCATCAACCGCCTCCTGAAAAGGAGATGGGAAGCAGTAGAGACCTTCAAAGCCGTCTTTCGCCAACGCCGCACGGAATGGCGCAGGGATCGATACACGACCCTTTGCATCCACCCGATTGGTGAAGTGCGAAACAAAACCAGCCATTGGTCCCCTCTTTAATGAGCCAGATCTTCTTGATCTGTCATCGGCACATCAAACAACTCTCCACTCCTTGGAGAGCCAGCGCTCAAATCAGGCAAAAACAACAAGATTACTGAAGTACACACCGGAATTCCCCGGGAGCCTATGGGATACCATGGGATAGCATGGGACGTCAATGAACCCACATGTCCAAACCGAAAAGAATGCCCCTTAACATCTGGTAGTTATCACCAATTATGGTAAACGAAGTATTGATAGGAGTTTACGCAGGGATTTCTGCGAGTTACACGCGTCCAAAACGCGATTACAACCAGAAGTACTCACAGTTTTTACAGAGGCGAAAGAAAGAATTTGGCCAAGTCGCTCTAGTGATTTTAACCTATCAGCCTCGCCAATAAGGCGCTTTTCCCACCTCAGATCATAAGATTCCATGCTCAATCAGCAAGGGGTGGGGCAATTTCCCATACCTACCCACGATTGTCCTGAGTCGACTATTTGCCTCCCATGAGGACGTCACACGCCGCGATCACAATTGGTTTTGTTGGTTACTTCGGATCGCTCATAAGCAAAGAGGCTGACAGCTCTGCCAGCCTCAAAATCTCATCACAAAAAGCAAGCGCTTCTGTTATCTGGCAACACCCAGTCCAACCAGATAATCCGCACCCTTGCGCAAAGTGGTCTCATCCATGATCTCAAGGATCAGACGCGGATTGCTCGTCAGCTTTGCCAGCTCCGCAAACAGCGGCTCCCACGGAATAGATCCCTCACCCGGATTCCAGTGACGATCAGCATAACCATCAATGTCCTGAATATGCACGTGCTGCAGAGTGTTGCCTGCCGACTTGATGAAGTAATCAACCGGCGGCGCGCCATAGCAGGAGTGCATGTAGTGAGCGTGCCCGGTATCAATGGAAAGCGCTAGAGCCTCACTATCAAAACTCTTCAGGATGTCCATCCGGTAGGACGGATCCAGATCCTCAATGTTCTCCAGTACGATGACACAGCCCATGTCCTCAGCCTTGGCAACAACATCCTTCAGGTTGGCATGGATCATCTCCAGCTTCATCTGACGGCCATTGTCGTAGATATCCAGGTTGTTGTGATCCCAGATCGTATAGGGGCTGTGCAGCACCATCTGATCTGCACCCATCTTGGCACACAGCTCAATGCCCTGATCCAACCGCTTGCGAACCGCCTGCTGAAACAGCGGATCAGCTGCAGACAGATCCATATTGTAGAACGGACCATGCAAACCGAGACGTCCTTCATGACCATCCAGAAGCTTCTTCGCTTCTGCGATCAGGTCATCACACCCATTGTCCAGCAACTTCCAGTTATAGAAATCTTGCAGTTCAAGGTCTCGGGGAAGTTCCAGCAACCATTCACGATGTTGAGGAAGATGTTTGACGCACATTGCTGCGCCTAAAACCGGCAAATCACTCATGCGGCTATTCCAAGATAAGGCCTTAAAAGGCACGCTTTCAGTTATGCCTCTGCTCTTACATGGCAACCATGTCAAAGGCATTACATCACCTAAAACAGTCTGCCTTTATCCCGGCTCCTACCAACTGCTCTAAGCGCTCATCTCACCGCGTTCCAAGCGCGGCAATCAGAGCACCATGACAGCTTCGTTTTGCGTGGTCTACGTACTATTCCAGAGCAAACAAGAGCATCAACAAAAATCTACAGTTTTGCTCGGTGAAGCTGACGCTCTCGTAAGCTCTTAAGTTCAGTTTTCCAGCCTTACAAACGCAGTCGTTGCTTTGCGGAAAGAACGCCAGATGAAGACCAGCAACCCAACCAAAGCCATGCACATCAGCGCAGTCGCAACGATCTGGAAGGTCCCGGCAAACCCAACCGCTGCAATCAGCGGAATACTGACGAAGACGGAGAGGAACTGACCGAGGAAGACTGAGGACGTCAGAACACCACCAGCCATACCACGGCGTGAACTCGGCGCAACCTGCAAAGCCATAGCCGGAAAGTTCGGCATTGCCAGCGCATAACCTGCCCCCATGGCGGCCGTTCCAAGGAACACGCTCCACGTTCTTTGCAGTGTCAGCAACATCAATCCCACCGCCATAAATCCATAAGCCAACGTGAACGCACCGCTATACCAACACGCGCCTTGATCCGTCCGTAAAGCAACGCTGCCGTTCCGCCAGACAACATCAACGCACCGAGCGCAGCGCCTGTCATACTCGCACTGTCATACCCTTGCGCATCCAAGAAGAACGGCAACTGCGTTGGCATTAGAAAGAAGATCATGTTCGTCAGCATCTGCAAGACAGCCAACGCTCCTAACAACAATGCCCAGGCTGCCGCGCCATCATCTTCAGTATTGGCGGTTTTCCGTGCTCCGCCGGTATGCCTTGCAGGTTCACTAATGTAACGCCACAGAAACGGCACCATCAGCAACGCCAATCCATAAATAGCAAAGGGCAACCGCGGAGAACTCACCGCCAACACACCAGCCATAGAGATAAACAGAAAGCCACCAAAGTTACGCGCAGACGTCTGCAAACCCATCAGAGAACTACGCTGATCGCCAACAAAGTAGTCGCCAATCAAAGCCGTTTGCGCTGTCATCACCATGGCCACAGCCACGCCAAGCCCCAGGCGGCTCACCAGCATGCTCGTCAGATCCGGCAGAAACAGCCCAGCGCTCCCCATCACGGCAAACAGCAGAACACCAACAAGCAACAACGCCCGCCGACCATAACGGTCCGCAATCACCCCAGCCAGCGGAGCGCAGATGATAACGGTCAGCGAAGGCGTCGAAACCAGTAGCCGAGACAGCCACAACACATTCGGATCATCTTTGAACATCTCCTCCAGCCCGGCAAGCGCTGGACTGATGGTTGCATTCGCCATCACCGTCAAAGTAGCCGCCATCAGCAAAGCAATGGCTCTGGGGTCTTTCCAGACCTGTTGTGTGGGCTCCACGTGCACTTGTTTCATTTGCTTATCCTCTTGCAAAATTGCCCTGATGGGATCAGGATACGACTTCAAGTCAACTTGAGGTCAAGTATGAAACTGCTGGATATTGGAGAGATCACCGAGCGTTCAGGCGTAAAGCTTCCACCCTGCGGTATTATGAGGAAGTCGGGCTCATTCAGTCTGTCACCCGGCACGGCCTCAGACGCCAGTACGAGCCGCAGATCCTGACCAAGCTGGCCCTGATCACCCTCGCAAAAGCAGGCGGTTTCTCTCTAAACGAGATTGCCGGCATGTTTTCAGAGCAGGGCCAGCTGCAAATCCCGAGAGACCAGATCCGGGAACGCGCTGACCAGATTGATGAGCAAATCAAAGAGCTCACTGCCCTGCGCAATGTTCTGCACCACGTGGCTGACTGCCCCGCCCCAAGTCATCTGGAGTGCCCGTCCTTTCAACGCATGCTGAAGACGACCGGCAAACGCCAACAGACAAAAAGAAACCGCCGACCAAATAGCCAGCGGTTTCCAATAGTTCTTCAGGCCGAGTGAGCTTACTTCGCTGCGCGCTCAACCAGCTTCAGGCAAACCTGTGTGGCCATCGCCATATCTTGCACACTGATCCACTCCAGCGGGCCATGGATTTCCTGCATACCGGTGAAGATGTTCGGGCAGGATGTTCCCTTGGCAGTCAGGACGGAACCATCTGTTCCACCACGGATCGGTTTGGAGGAAACAGTCAGGCCCATGTCCTCGTAAGCCGCCTTCGCCAGGTCCACCGGGGTCATGTCATCACGCAGCCAGTGATGCATGTTGCGGTACTGCTCTTTCACCTCACAGGTGATAGACGCACGCGGCTCAGTCGCCTGGACAGCAGCACATACCTGCTCCAGCAAATCAGCTTTTGCTTCAAGGCCTTCCAGCTCAAAATCACGCAGAACAAAATGCAACTCTGCTTCAGCAGCATTACCAACCATGTCGGCAACGAAGATGAAGCCATCACGACCATCAGTGGTCTCAGGTGTCATCGTCGCATGCGGCAGCATGGCGATGATCTTGCCCGCTAGGTGCAGTGCGTTGACCAGCTTGTCTTTCGCATAACCTGGATGAACAGAAACACCCGTGATCTTCACGGTCGCACCATCAGCGCAGAAGTTCTCGTAATTCAGTTCTCCGACTTTGCCGCCATCCAGTGTGTAGGCGAAGTCAGCACCCAGATCACCCGGCAGCTTGTCATGAACACCGCGCCCGATTTCTTCATCTGGCGTAAACGCAATGCGCAACTTGCCATGAGGGATCTGCGGGTTTGCCAGCAAATGACGCGCAAGACACATGATGATCGCAACACCAGCCTTGTCATCCGCACCCAACAGAGTGCTGCCGCTGGCGGTGATGATGTCATCACCAATCTTCTCACCAAGATAGCGGGAGTTCTCAGGAGATAGGGACAACTCATCCGCATCCGGGAAGGAAATCGCAGATCCATCATACGCACGATGAACACGCGGCTTCACGCCTTCCGCATGATAAGCAGGGGCAGTATCCACGTGCGCCAGCAAGCCAATCACAGGCACATCAGTCTCGATAGTCGCAGGAATAGTTGCAAGAACAACGCCGTACTCGGTCAGCTCAACGTCGCTTGCACCAATCTCCATCAGCTCAGCACGCAGCACCTTTTGCAGGTCGAGCTGGATCTGAGAGCTTGGGGTCTCTGGGCAGGTCTCATCACTCTGCGTATCAATCGCAGCATAACGAACGAGACGCTCTTCCAGTTCCTGATCAAATTCTGTTCTCATAGAAGATCTCCTTGCAGTTACCTCTTATCTGCGCGAAGCTCCCCAAGTTTCAAGCAGGAACACCTCTCCTCTGACAAATGCAAACCGCTTTAACGCACCTCGCCAGCAATTTTCTCGGCAAACCCAAACAGAACAAAGCCTGAGACCACACGAAACCGGCGATACCGAGCCTGCGTGATAAAGCGCGCCCGTAGCAGAGACGCCAATGCCGAATAACTGCATAAAGAGAGAACCGAAATCCCACAAAACGTTGCAACCAAGATAGCAGCTTGCGGCAGCAACGCACTCTCAGAACGCATCACCTGCGGAAACAGGGCCACGAAGAAGAGAATGGCTTTGGGATTGGTGACAGCCAACAAAAAAGCTTCCCAAAATAATGTCATGCCAGAGACGGAAGCTCTCACATCACCAGACAAATCAATCTCCTCACGTTTGAAGACAAACTTGAGCCCAAGCCACACCAGATACCCCACGCCGAGCCACCGAAACACGCTCCACAAAATCTCTGAGGTAAGCACAAAGCTAGCAACTCCACCCGCACAGAAGGAACCAGCAATAGCAAGACCAAGCGTGTTACCCAGAATGGTCGGAAACACTCTGCCCATTCCCAACTGCGCTGCCCTCCGCACAGTGTTGAGGATCGCCGGCCCCGGCGTGACAATGTTCGCAGCAGAAATCAGAACGAAGGAAAACCAAACCCAAAAATCCATATTGTATTCCAATGTATACATATAGAAATCATGAGTACTTGATCAGGCTGAACCAGTCAACCTCACCGTCCTGGCAATGCGAAACCCCAGATCATCAACTCGGAAAGCTGGATGACTTCGCCGCCGATTGGTGACCAGACATCCCCTCGCCTCATCAGCCCAACCACCACCTTTGAAGACCCGGTATTGACCATAGACGTGAGGATCATACTGATCCCAACACCACTCCCACACATTACCGAGCATGTCATGAAGCCCGAAGGTATTTGCAGCCTTCTGGCCAACCTTCTGTGGTGCTCCTCCGGAATTCTCAGCATACCAGGCCACTTCATCCAGCGGCCCATATCGCGGCTCATGAGAACCGCCACGGCAGGCATACTCCCACTCTGCATCCGTCAACAAACGAAAACCACCACTCTTCGGCTGCTGCTCAACCGCGTCATCCGCATGAAATGCATAGCAAGGCTCGAGCCCACAGCGCGTCGAAAGCTCATTACAAAACCGCAATGCATCAAACCAACTCACAGACTCGACCGGCAAGTCATCCCCTTTGAAAAGTGAGGGCCACTCTCCCAAAACTGAACCATACAGCGCTTGAGTGACAGGATACTTCGCAACCTCAAACAACTGAACTTGCACCGCCCACCTTTTCCCTGTGCGGTCATCCTTTTGAGAAAGAACACCAGCCGGAACAGTCACCATTTCTGGCATTAGAATTGAACTCAGATCTTCCAACAGTTCCCCTCCACCCTGCTCAAACCCTGTAAAGGCACTCAACGAATAGAAACAAACTTTAGCCGCTCATAACAGGCTTCAGAAAACTATTTCGCGTAATGGGTTAGAGATCATGACACTCACGGTGACCGGAACCCAAGCAAACCCATGACAAAGCCCCTTGTTGTGATCACAGGTGCCAGCTCTGGCATCGGCGCAGCCATTGCAAGAACCTTCAGCAAAGACGGGCACCCCCTGCTGCTTTTAGCAAGACGTAAAGAACCCATGGTCGCCATGGACCTCCCCAACACAATCTGCCGCAAAGTGGATGTGACCAACCGCGAGCAAATGGCCAAAGCCATCCGCCACGCTGAACAGGCCCTTGGACCGGCAGATGCAATCGTCAACAATGCAGGCTGTATGTTTCTGGGCGAACTCAAAGATCAGAAGCCAGAAGACTGGAACAAGATGATCGATGTGAACCTGCGCGGTGTCTTCAATGGCATCCATGCAGTTCTACAGCAAATGTACAAACGCAGTTCCGGCACCATCATCAACATCGGCTCCATGACTGCCAAGAAAGCTTTCCCCATGCGAGCCGCCTACGGCGCAACCAAGGTCGCCATCCATGGCCTCAGCGAAGCTTTGCGTCAGGAAGTAGCTGGCCACAACGTTCGCGTCATCACTATTGTTCCCGGCCTCGTCGAAACCGCCCTGCCGGACAGCACACGCGATGCAAAGATCCGCGAAGATTACGAAAAGCAAAAAAGGCAGATCGGCGGCGCACTTGACCCACAAAGCGTGGCGGATGCAACGCTGTTTGCCTACAATCAGCCTCAGAACGTGAACATTCGCGAACTGGTCATAACAGCCACAAGGCAATCTGCCTGATCCTGCAAACAACCTTTCCTCACAAAACCGGCAAGAGACCCTTGGTTCATTTTTGAACCATCATGTCCATCTTTACCTATCTACCGGTCCATTTTTCATCACGCTATCTATGAGCTCAAGGGAGCAGACAAGACCCATCCCCCAATGACAGAGGTGGTTTCTGGCCTCGGTAGTGTCTGCCTCCCCCTTTTCAACATGAGGAGAGTTCAGATGGTTTCGATTGCAGTCCACCAAACCGTAAATGCCCCTATCGCCACTGTCTGGGACAGTTGGGACGACTACGGCAACATCAACAAATTTCACCCGGGCCTAAATGCTTCCTACTTGCTTGGCAAAAAGCAGAAAACCGGTGTTGGCGCTGTTCGTCAATGCGACTTCACCGATGGCAAAACCTTCCTGAAAGAGCGCATCTCCGAATATCTGGAGCATCAGCGCATCACCATCGATATCTACGACACCAATGCACCGTTCAGAGATGGCAAAGCAATCTTTGAATTCACTCCGGAAGGCCCAAGCAAAACCCGTGTCACCATGACCATGAGCTTCACTCCGAAAATGGGTATCCTCGGGAAGATTCTGACACCTCTCATGAAGTTCCAGTTCAAGAAAGGCCTGCGCGGCCTTCTGAAAAGCAACGCTGACTACGTGGAGAAATACTCCGGCCTTCGGGTAGCAGCGTAATCCTTCTCTCATCTCCAAACAGATTGAGCCAGACCAGTTTTCCCAACTCTGGCTCAATCAAACCTTCCAATAAAACAATTAGGTACGCGCTGTGCGCGAGAATGAAATGACAAACACACGAGTTACATTAGCATCCCGCCCGAACGGCATGATCAAACCGACTGATTTCAAGATAGTGCAGGAAGACCTGCCGGAACTGAAAGACGGCGAAGTTCTGGTCAAGCAAGTATATATGTCTCTGGATCCGGCCATGCGCGGCTGGCTGGACGAGGATGAAGGCAGCTACATGCCACCAGTCCGCATCGGCGAAACCATGCGCAGCTTTGGCATCGGCATCGTAGAAGCCTCCAACAACTCAGCTTTCACCGTCGGCACAAGAGTAAACGGCATGTTCGGCTGGAGTGAGCACTACATCACCACCGGCGAAGATCTTGTCCCTCTTCCAGAAGACGTACCACTGGAACACTTCATGGGCCTCCTTGGTCTTCCGGGTGCCACCGCTTACCACGGCTTCATGGAATTAATCGACACGCCAAAAGCGGGCGAAACTGTCCTCATCTCTGGTGCGGCAGGCTCCGTTGGCTCCCTCGTTGGCCAGATCGCAAAAGCCGAAGGCCTCAAAGTTATCGGCGTCACCGGCTCAGACGAGAAAAAAGAATGGCTCCTCAATGAGCTCGGCTTCGACGCCGTCATCAATTACAAAACCGAAAACCTTGAAGAGATGGTCGCCAAGTACGCACCGGATGGCATTGATCGCCACTTCGAAAACGTCGGCGGCAAGGTGCTGGAAGTGGCGCTCGACAACATGAAGATTGGCGGCAAAATCACATTGTGTGGTCTGATCTCCACCTATAACGACACCGAGCCGTCCGTAGGCCCTCATCTGGTCCGTGCCATTGCACGACGCCTCACCTTGAAAGGCTTGGTGATCATCGATCAACAGCACCGCTTCGGCGAGATCTTTGAGAAACTGAGCGCTTACGCTCAAAAAGGTCAGATCAAATACCGCCTTGATATCGAAGAGGGCCTGAAACAAGCCCCTGAAGCCATCAACAAACTCTTCGACGGCACCAATCAGGGCAAACTGGTCATCCGCATCTAAGACCAACTAACTCAAGACTTCCCAGGTCAAACATTAGTGGCAATGCCCTCAACGTTTGCCACCACCTCCAAAGCACCGCCCACCAAAGCGGTGCTTTCTTTTAATAAATGAAATTGCCCAGTGGCATCCCCTCATCCAATTTTCCGACTGTGTCCAGAGGCCTTCCAAGATAAGTAATTTGGCTTCCAAGCTTGGTACACGTCGCATACATTTCAAGACCGAGCGACGTAGATATTGCGAGCTGCATCCCTCCGCCAATCGTTTCCCAGTTAGGATCATTGATTAGGTCACCAAGTACATTTTTGGGTGCTCGATCAACGGGCCTTCCAGGCTTCCCACCAGAAGCGAACTCTTTGCCAATAAGCTCTTCAACTTTTTCGCGCTGATCTCCCAGATAAAAGAAGTCGTTATCTTTCAGATTTTCATGAGCATGAAGTTTCAATTCGTAAACTCCATCAGATTTCTCAAACCTAATGAGATAAACAGAAAATTTTTTCTCAACCAAGCAATACCCGAACAGCCCCAACTCAAATAAACCGGCCTCTCCTAGGGTATACTTATAATCCTCCCATCTCTCACAAGAATAACTAAAAACATACTCTGCAACTGACGCTAGTTTTGGGACAAAATCCTCTGAAAATGTCTTTACATTCCCTAATAGAGGCACCAGTGCCAAATAAATATTTTGAGCAACTAGGCTACTACCAGCAAAGCAAAAACCCAACTCCGGTCCGTACCGAATTGCACTCCATTCTATATCTTTATCCTGAGAAGTAACTTGCCGTCTTGCCACTGTAAGTGGAAGAACTTTGGAAGCATCTTTTATAAGCTCACCTGCTCCATCTGATTTAGAAAGCAGAGTATCACTTACAGCCCACACCCCTTTTCCAATCTCGTTGTACCAGATCGCAACTGCAGTCACGCTTCCCTCCAATCATACGATAGAGCCAAAACGTATAACATGGATCAAAGCAATTAGTGATCGGTAACGTCTTTTAAAATACCAGTCGGCCTGTAAGCCGGGTTTTGTAAGGCACAGGGTGTTACCCCTGTACGTGACGGCAATTCATCTGGGATGCCCATTGCTGAACACCTCTAGCGACCAACCCGGGCGGTCAGGTCTGGAAACATGACTGGAAGAAAACTTCCGCGCCGCCCCTATTCGGTCTTGCTCCCGGTGGGGTTTACCATGCCGTTTTTGTTGCCAAAAACGCGGTGGGCTCTTACTCCACCCTTTCACCCTTACCAATGCATGCACTGGCGGTTTGCTTTCTGCGGCACTTTCCCTAAGGTCACCCTCGCCGGACGTTATCCGGCACCGTGTCTCCATGGAGCCCGGACTTTCCTCCCCTGCGGCCTTTCGGCACTTGCAGCAGCAACCGTCCGGCCGACTGGTGCACCTGAACTACGGAGCCTTCGGAAAAAGGTCAAGTAAAGAATTACGCTTGCACACGATCTCCCGTCATCTCCAGCGCCATCTCTAGAGTACGCACGAAGCCTTCCCGAAGTTTCTCGTTAGCCTCCGCGAACCCAACAATTAGCCCGCGCTTGGGTTTTCCCAGATAGAACACAGAGAGCGGGTTAACGCCAAATCCCTTCTTGTTCATCACGTCCGCAACAGCAACATCATCGCAGGTCTCTGGCAGATAAAAGCAAGTCTGCAAGCCACCTGTGGGCATGGAAACACCAACCTGATTGCCAAATCGCTCAGAAATCAACTGGCACAAGGCAACACCGTTTTCATGATAG
Organism: Pseudovibrio denitrificans JCM 12308; assembly: GCF_001310815.1. Taxonomy (GTDB): domain Bacteria; phylum Pseudomonadota; class Alphaproteobacteria; order Rhizobiales; family Stappiaceae; genus Pseudovibrio; species Pseudovibrio denitrificans. The sequence continues at coordinate 68,154 of NZ_BAZK01000024.1, read as the reverse complement.
GCACTGCGGATTTTGTTCAGATGCGCCCGGAAGTGACCACTCTCGATGAAATCTGCAAAGGCCATCTGCACGTGAACATTCGTCAAAGCTCCTGAAGCCCGCTGCGCAAGTTCCAACCCCTCAACATGCTCTTTGGGAACCACAGCGTAAGCGAGACGAATACCCGGCATGAGTGACTTGGCTGAGGTGCCGATATAGATTACCGAATGCCTATCACTCAGCCCCTGAAGCGCAGCAATAGGCCGTCCTTCAAACAGGAACTCACTGTCATAATCATCTTCAAGGATGACAGCCCCGCGCTCATTGGCTTGCTTGAGCAAAGTCAGCCGTTCCCCCATCTCCATACGCCTGCCGGTGGGATATTGGTGAGACGGCGTCACATAGATCAAAGAAGCCCGCTTAATCTGCTCAATCTCACTGAGTGCCCGCACATTCAGACCCGCAGCAACAAAAGCTGAACGAGCTCCAAGATACCCCGGCTCTTCAAGTAGCGCGACATCCCCTTCCTCAGAGAAACACTGAGACATGAGGGAGAGCGCAGACTGTGTTGTCGGAAACGCAAGCACCTGCTCTGGCGAACAGACAACACCACGCTCCTGTGCCAGATACTGTGCCAATACCCGCTGCAACTCCGGCAATCCGGAGGTATGCTCATACCCAAGCGCGTTGCCATTGAGCAATCGTGCAGCCCGCCTCAAACTCCTCGCCCATTGCTCTTTTGGGAACAACGCCCGAGATGGTTCCCCCGGCTGCATAGAAGAGCCGCGCCCATCTGGGCTCGTGTACCGATGGTTCCGCGCAAACCGTTGACCGCGTGATGATAACGGAGGTGCAGTTTCGCGAACACTGCCTTCAGCAGCTGCCCCTTCAACCTCAGGCAAAGCAACCACCTCCGGCCTTGCACCTGAGCGTACGTCTACCAGTCCTTCAGAACGCAGCAAATCATAGGCCGTGTTCACAGTATTGCGCGATACAGAGAGGCTAACAGCCAGTTGCCGGGAGCTGGGCAACCGCTCCCCTTCCGGGATACGCCGCTTCAAAATCGCCTCCCGATACTGCTGATAAATCTGGCTCGACAGCGGGGTACTGACCTCGCGATTGATTATCACAACATACTCGAACAACTGGCACCCCAAAATTAGATTAAGCGGATCTACAAGCGGAACCAGTTTTACAGAGAATACGTAGAAGCACAATGCTTCTTCGCCCCGCAGCGGAGGCAAAGTGCTCTATTGAAACAGAAAACCCGGCAAGCGGTGAGAGTCGAAGCTCAAACAACTTGCCGGGCCAACTGGTCCCATATTGCCGATTATGCTCAAAACCGGGGACCAGAAACGGTTAAGACGATGACAGCAGAAATGACACTTGAGGCAGCTCCGACCACAAAGACTCGTGAGGCCAAGCCACCTAAGTTCGCTCGTGTCAGAACAAGCCTGCGCGCTGATTATGATTGGGACACAATCCTCCCAATTCTGGAGAGCTCCCTTGTTGCCCATGTGGGCTTCTTGGACGAAGACCGACCAATGGTCATTCCCATGGCCTTCGCAGTTATGGATCGCACCATTTACATCCACGGCGCCAAAGCGGCCCGGATTGTGAAGAAGATGAGCAAGGACTCCAAAGTCTGCCTGACCTTTACCAACGTGGATGGCATCGTTGCAGCCCGTTCAGCGTTCCATCATTCCGTCAATTACCGAACAGCCATCATTCATGGCACGGCTCGCCTCGTTACAGACCATCAGGAAGCATGGGATTCCCTGAAAGCCATCACCGAGCACCTCTTGCCCGGCAGATGGGACGAGGTTCGCCCGATGACTGAGAAAGAGCAGATCTCAACCGGCGTCATCGCCATTGAGATCGAACATGCCTCAGCCAAAATCCGTCAGGGCGGGCCAGTGGATGATACAGAGGATTACGCCCTTCCTCTCTGGGCAGGCGTTATTCCTGTGACCACATCCCTCGGAAAGCCAATCGATGACGGAAAGGTTCTAGACGGCGTCAAGCTACCGGCTTCACCAGCCAATGCCGCTCGGAAGTTCGCCTAATTTTCGGGGAATTCGCCTAAAATTTTAAGAGTTAGGGTGGTTGACTTTGCCCGGTCAACCACCCTGATGTGTCCTTGCAGACAGACTGACCGTCGGTCAGACATTCATAAAATTCTAGGAAACTTTGATTGGGAACTTACAGGTCCCGACCCGAATATGCAAGATGCATTTAACTGCGAGCAATAATATCCTTAACGCGCTTACAGTACTTGGCACTAATTCGGTTCATACGCTTGGCATAGTGGCCAGCGTTGTATCGCAAAATGGTTCCGCACAGATCACCACCGGCGCGCTTATAAGCACCAGCAAGATAGCGCATGCCCCATTCCAGATTATTTTCTGGTTTATAAAGAGCCTTGGTTGAACCACGGTATCCCATACCGCGCGCAGTCGCTGGCTTGATCTGCATAAGACCAACTTCACCGGCTCTGCCGCGAGCTCGTTCGTTGAAGTTACTTTCCACTTCAACAACGGCCTTCGCGATGTGGTGCGGTACGCCGTGCTTTTTAGCTTTCTGTTCAATCAGCTTGACGTAGGTGCTTTTCTTAGTAGCAGCCTCTGCTTCATCAGAGAACACGCTGGTATTGACAACACCACCAAGCATAACACTTGCAGCAAGGGCAGGGATTACTACGATATTTTTTATTTTTGTAAGGTTCATCTTCATGTCCTGGCAATCATGTTTTGAGCAGGAGTGTTTATCTTCAGAAGATGAGACGAAAATCAGACAGGTTCGATCACGAAAAGTTACATTTTTAATGTTTAAAAACTGGCATAAACCTTAGTTCATGGCACAAAAAAGGCCGATGCAGGGCGCATCAGCCTTACTTTGGGAAACTTTTCAGCAAAACAGAGTCATTCCCCTACGTAATCAAAACATATTCTTATTACGTACAAAAACCTATTTCACTGATATTTCAATGACATCCGTCACAATCAGAAGGATTTTAGTTTTTTAAGCAGGCTATGAAGCGTTGCGATGGTCTGCGCATCAGCAATCCCATCAACCTTTGCAGGCCGGAAGTGTCGCTGAAACGCCTCGACGGCAAAACGTGTCTTCTCATCAAACACGCCGCTCACCATCACATCATATCCGTAAAGCCCCAGCAAGGACTGAAGTGCCTCAATCGGCTGCCCCTCATCCCCTTCCTGAAAGAAACTCGACGCATCAATGTCCACGGGCTCAATAAAATGCCCTACCCCAGCCTCAGCCAATCGAGCCCACGGGAAATGACGCCCTGGATCCTGTTTGCGGGATGGCGCAACATCTGAGTGGCCCAGCACACGCTCTGGCGCAATGTTGTGACGCTCGCAGATATCCTTGGCCAATGCGATCACAGCTTCGATCTGCACCTCCGGATAATCCTGCGTTCCCTCTTCCAGATCTCCCATATTGGAAATCTCGATGCCAATGCTGCGGGAGTTCAGATCATCCTCGCCCTTCCAGCTGGAAACGCCTGCATGCCAGGCCCGGCGGCTTTCCGGCACCATCTGTGTCACCATACCCATCTCATCCACGAGATAGTGACAGGAAACTTCAGAGCGTGGATCACACAGCCAGGAGATAGCCTTCTCCGCACTCTCCATCGCCGTGTAATGCAGGATCAACATATCAGCAGCTGGAACGCGTCGCTCATTGTGATTGGGAGATGGACGAAGACGCGCAGGGACTGCGCATTCAGTTTTAACGCTCATATTCCTCGTTCTGCGCAGATCTGCTCATACGCTTTATTCAGTGCAACCAGTTTGTCGCTGGCGATCTTAACGAACTCCTCAGGAACACCTCGACCGATCAGTCGATCAGGATGTGTTTCCCGAACTTGCTGGCGATAGCAGGAACGCACTTCATCATCAGTGGCGCTCATATCAATGCCAAGAACCAGATAAGGGTCCCCGCCGCCTCTTATATGACGGGCTTTGATCTGAGAAAAGCCGACTGGGTCGATCCCGAAGATCTCCGCGATCCGGCTCAGATACGCAATCTCTCTTTCATGAATAATGCCGTCAGCCTTGGCAATGTAAAACAGCCCATCGAGCACATCTGTCCGGGTTGTCTCATCATCAGCAAACAAAACGGAGAGCTTGGAAGCATATGTTTCAAAGCCGGCAACGTCCTGCTGTGCTAAATGAAAGAGCCGTGCAACGTTGCCTTCTTCTCCGGCAGGCATCTCAAACAGATCATAAAACGCAACAACCTCATCGTGCGTTACTACGCCATCCGCCTTAGCCATCTTGGCAGACAGGGCGATCATGGCGACAGTAAAAGCAACATTCCGGCGCGCTTCACCGACAGATTGAACAAGCTGCTGCAGACGATCAACCAACTGAGCGCCACCGGCCTGCAGTGCGCCAACAATCTTGTCAAAGCTGCTCCAAAAATTCATAGGCATCCTGCTCTCTGTCCAATTCGCCCGACAATTTTGCCTGAATAGACAGCAAAATAATTAGTCACCGCAAATCAGGTTTATACCTAACAAATTATTTATCAATCCGAATAGTTTGTTTCCCTTGGGTTTTATTTGCCAAAGGCTATCTATAAGTGCCCATTGCATGAATTCAGTTCAAGGCCCGGCCAAGCTTCACCTCAAATTATCACCCCATGAAACACATGGGTAATGTTTTACAGCTATATTCGTTATCAATTAAGTACACATACAGGTAACAGCGCCAACTAACTTCTCAGTTGCCTGCTGCCAGCGCACACCATTTCGTGCGTTTCGGGATGGGGAATTTCAAGTGGAAACTATACCTCCACATCGCAAATTACTTTATGCCACCATAGTGTTTGCTGTGATTGGCGCCATTGCTACAAGTTTTTATGCCATTGATCAGGCAACTCTATATTATCTATTCAAGGGTGAAGCCCAAAAACAGTTCGACACCGCCAGAAACATCATCGTATCTCACCATCCGCTTGAAGAAGAGCCAGCCCATGAAACCACGGGAACTCAGAAATCTTCTGCGCCATTAAGTTTCGGCCTGCGCGGCTCCAGTTCTGATCCAACACCAGAGATCGTCTCACCAAGCTGGAAACTGCCAGCAGCCAAAGCCAGAGCTGTCAAACAGGCACTGGTAGAGGAGTTCGAGGAGTTTGAGCTTCTGGTCGTCAATGTTCCCGGCCGCCCGCTGGCTGTGCATCCACGGGATATGACCACCGACCGTGTCAATGAAATCCTCTCAGATCCTTCCGCCTATGATGCCTGGCACTCTGCCCTCAAATCCGGACAGCTGGAGATCTACTCCAACTTCCACTGGCTTGAATGGCAGATACCTGAGTTTGGTGTCATCATTCCCTATGTGAATGAAGAGAACAAAGCCCGCGGTGGCTTCATCTTCTCCACCAAACCGGCAATCAACACCGTAGTGTTTATGGATGCAATTGCTTTTGGGTCAGCCTTTGCCTTCCTTTTGGTGCTCGTCGTTGCCATCGCCTCCATTATGTTCGCTTGGAAAGGACTGCACGATCGCTGGAAGACCTCCAAAACGATCCGCTTCCTTGCTCACAACGATCCCCTGACCCATTTGCCAAACCGCGCCGTTTTCTCTGACGAGCTGAACAAAGCCCTGCGCAAGGCGTCCATCACCGCCTCCAATGTTTACGTCATCGCTATTGACGTCGATAAGTTCAAGGAAGTGAATGATAACCACGGCCATGCCGCCGGGGATACATTCCTTCAGATCATCTCGGACCGCCTGCGCCTTGTCTTCTCCGAACACCTCGTCTCCCGCCTCTCCGGCGATGAGTTCGCAGTCATGATCGAAGGCGAGTACACCAGCCACGACATCACCGTTCTGGCCCAGCGCGCTCTGGCGACAACCAATTCCAACTGCGTTATCGACAGCAAGGAGATCCAGATCTCGCTGTCCATGGGCATTGCGCAGGCAACTGATGCAGCCTGGCGCTCATCCCGCCTACTGCATTGTGCTGACCTTGCACTCTACCGCTCCAAAAACGGGGGCCGCTCCACCTACACGTGGTACGAGTCCAGCATGGACGAAGAGCTGGAGCGCCGCCGTGAGCTGGAAGCAGAGATGATCCGCGCCCTCAAACTAGATGGCTTCTCGGTCGTCTACCAGGCACAGGTCGGTCTGGCAGACAACAAGCTCAAAGCCTTCGAGGCCCTGCTCCGCTGGGTGCACCCGGAAAAAGGCCGCATCTCACCGGAAGTCTTCATCCCGATTGCTGAGGACACCGGCCTTATCGAAGCACTGGGTGAGTACGTCCTCAAGAAAGCCTGTGCTGACGCAGCGAGCTGGTCTGATCCAACCCTCAAGGTTGCCGTCAACTTCTCACCTGCCCAGTTTAAAACCGGGCAGATCGAGCAGAAGATATCTGAAGCCCTTCAAGAATCTGGCTTGGCGCCGGAACGCCTTGAGATCGAGATCACTGAAAGCCTCTTGATTGCTGACACCACCAGCGTGGTGAAGTCGCTCAAGAAGATTGGTGACATGGGCGTCTCTATTGCCATGGATGACTTCGGTACGGGCTATTCCTCTCTGAGTTACCTCTCCCGCTTCCCGTTCAACAAGATCAAGATCGACCGCAGCTTCATCATGAACATCGGCAAGGATGCTCACACCGATGCGATCGTGGCTGCCATCATTGGTCTTGGTCGCTCACTGGACGTACTGATCACCGCAGAAGGCGTCGAAGACGAAATGCAGGCCCAGATCCTGCGGGCTGGTGGCTGCGATATCGTTCAGGGCTACTATTTCGGCAAACCAAACAATGTGGACCCGGCCAACCCACACGCCAACATCCGCTGCACGCTGGGACTGAACGATACAAAGCAGATAGAAGCCACACAGAGCGCTTAACCTCTCAAATAAGCCTAGCGAGAATAGCAGGATATCTCTTGCTAGGCGCCCCACGTTACCTTGACACAAATGACCCACGCTTGGGATTCGCTGCGAGGTAGCTATGGCAGATAAGAGCAATGCAAATACTGATGACATGAGCGAACAAGAGGACCTTGCCGAAACCGCACGGCCCTTCCATTACCTGTCCTTCTTCCAACTGCTTCAGTCCCTCATCACCGCCCTTCTGCTCGGCGTCACAGCACTTATCTCGCTGGAAGTGCTCATGTCACCCCTCCCGGAATCCGCATTGCATCCAATGCTGATCTCGCTGGGTCTGGCCTTCTTCTTTGTCGTCATCGTGGTGCCAAAGAACTTCACAATCGGCTTCCTCTGCCTCTTGCTCTGTCAGCTCGTGGCATGGCGCATCGCGTCTTTGTATTATGCCTACCTGCTCAGCTGGCCACTTGCTTTCGCCTTCTTCATCAACCTCATCTGGTTCCTCAGCACCATCCAGCGCAACTCATTTGAAACCGCTGGCCGTGGACTGACACTTTGGCAATGGCAGCTCACCTTCTTCCGCATTCTGGTGGGCTTCGTGATGGTTCCGCATTTCACCGATAAGCTGTTTGCAGGCTCCTTGCCATACATGGAGCACGTTGAATTCTTCTCTCTGCTTGGCTATCCCGACCCGGGCATGATCATCGATGCTGCTGGTCTGGCCGAACTGGCAATCGCGATTGGAGTCGGCCTCGGCTTGCTCACCCGTCTCTCCTGCTTCTTCGCAGCAGCTTACATACTGTTTGCCGCAACACTCAGCGGAGCGTTGGAGCACGGCTTCGTCTCATTCGCCACAGCCGTATCATGGGAGCTGCCACTCATCCTCTTCGCGTCTTACCTCAGCTTCACCACAACGGGTGCTGGGGAGTTCTCACTTGATGGGGCACTGCGCAGAACAGGCCGGATGCCGGGATGGATCAAGCTGCTCATGGGCGATACAGGCCTCGCCCACAACGAACACGTCGATTGATGTCGGAACGGCAGAACCTTGCCGCATCCATTTTACATCGCCGCAGCTGAACGCGCCGCCTGATCATAGTGGCCGGAAACACTGCGCAAAACAGATGCAAGCCGGGACAGCTCGGCTTCATCCAGTCCCAGCTCCTTCACCGGCTTTACCAGCAGTGCATCCCGCAACTGCTTATAGGCATCGCATAGATCACGGCCAGCATCGGTAATCTCCGCGGTCTTCTCCTTGCCGCGTTTACCCGACTGAATAAGCCCCGCCTTCTCAAGCTTCTTCAAAGCATAAGAAACGGTGTGCGTGTCCTCAATGTTCAGCACAAGACACAGATCAGCCAGCGTCTTGGAGCGCTCACGGTGATTAACTGAGTGTAGCACCAGCGTCTCCAGCGGGGACAATCCCTCCTGTCCTGCCGCCGCCATGCAGCGCACCATCCAGCGGTGATAGGCGTTCACCATCATCGTCACCGCAAACTCCACCTCAGACAACGCAGGCAGTTCACCGGAGGCAAGGTGAGATGAGGACACGACCGGCCCTACGCCAAGTCCATCAGCATTCTTCTGCTCAACAGCATCACTCATTTTTGACCTCACAACCGCAAAAGTTCGAAAAGCACAGATTCGTTCCGGCTCGCGCAACATAATGTCAATAGTTTACGCGCAGGGCACAAGCTCTCTAAAAAGACCGGTCCACGAAAAATTCATGCATGTTTCTCGCAGGTTCGGCGCTACACTCCCATAATTACATTGACAATTTATCTACATTTTGTAGATGTATCACAGAATAATATTTTATACCGAGGTGGGACAAAACATGACAATGGGTAAGTGGGATTTCTGGATCGACCGTGGCGGCACCTTCACCGATATCGTTGCACGCACACCACAAGGAGAAATCCGCGCCCATAAAGTCCTCTCAGAAAACCCTGAGGCCTACAAAGACGCCGCCATTCAGGGCATTCGTGACCTCATGGGCGTTGCCAAAGACACCCGCATCCCATCCGACCAGATCGCCACCGTGAAGATGGGCACCACCGTCGCAACCAACGCGCTGCTGGAACGCAAAGGCGATCGCACCCTCCTGCTGATCACCAAAGGCTTCCGCGACGCGCTGGAAATCGGTTATCAAGCTCGCCCGGACATCTTCGCCAAAGAGATCATCAAGCCTGAGCTCCTTTACGACCAGGTTCTGGAAGCCGACGAACGCGTCCGCGCAGACGGCACTGTTGAAACCGCACCGAACTTAGACGATGTCAAAGCACAGCTGGAAGCCGCCTACGCAGACGGCATCCGTTCCATCGCTATTGTCCTGATGCACGCCTATGCGTACCCGGAGCACGAGAAGCAGCTGGCAGACATCGCCCGTCAGATCGGCTTCCCGCAGATTTCCGTCAGCCACGAAGTCTCCCCGCTTATGAAGCTGGTGGGCCGTGGTGACACTACTGTTGTCGATGCTTACCTCTCTCCAATCCTGCGTCGTTACGTTGATCAGGTGGCTGGCGAGCTCGACATCAAGAACACCGACTGCGTCTTATGTTCATGCAGTCTTCCGGCGGTCTGACTGATGCCTCCCTCTTCCAGGGCAAGGACGCAATCCTCTCCGGCCCGGCTGGCGGTGTTGTCGGCGCAGTTGAAACCTCCAAGATGGCAGGCTTCGAAAAGCTCATCGGCTTCGACATGGGCGGCACCTCCACAGATGTGTCCCACTTCGACGGCGAGTTTGAGCGCGCGTTTGAGACTGAAGTGGCTGGTGTCCGCATGCGCGCGCCAATGATGATGATCCATACCGTTGCTGCGGGTGGTGGTTCCATCCTCCATTACAAAGACGGACGCTTCCAGGTTGGCCCGGATTCCGCTGGTGCAAACCCAGGTCCAAAATGTTACCGCCGCGGCGGCCCGCTCACTGTTACCGACGCGAACGTCATGACAGCCAAGCTCAACGCGGACTACTTCCCGAAAATCTTTGGCCCGAACCAGAATGAGCCTTTGGCAATCGAAGAAGTCAAAGACGCCTTCAACGCACTGGCTGCTGAAATCGGCGATGGCCGCACCGGCGAGGAAGTCGCTGAAGCTTCCAGAAGATCGCCGTTGAGAACATGGCCAACGCCATCAAGAAGATCTCCGTTCAGCGCGGCTACGACGTCACCGAGTATGCCCTCACCTGCTTCGGCGGTGCTGGTGGCCAGAGCGCCTGTATGGTGGCGGACAGCCTCGGCATGAAAACCGTGATCGTGCACCCGCTCTCCGGCATCCTTTCTGCTTACGGCATGGGCCTTGCGGATATCCGCGCCACCCGTCAGCAGGCCGTCGTCAAAACCCTTAACACCGACAACCTCTCCGCTCTGGAAGAGCTGGCTCAGCGCCTAGCAACAGACGCCAAGACCGAGGTCGAAAATCAGGGCGTTGCGGAAGACGAGCTCACCGTCATCCCACGCGCGCACCTGCGTTACGATGGCACCGACACCCCAATCGCAGTGGATCTGAACACCGGTGATCTGGACGCAATGATCGCGTCCTTCACTCAGAACCACATCAAACAGTTCGGCTTTGCCTACGAGAACAAGACCATCGTGGTCGAAGCACTCGAAGTGGAAGCCGTCGGCGGCGGCGCTGGTCTGCTTGAACCAGATGAAGCACTTGCTTCACAGGCACCTGCAATCGCAGAGCAGACCCAGTTCTACGCAAACGGCAAATGGCAGGACGCGTCCATCCTCAAGCGTGATGCATTCCAGCCGGGCATGAAGCTGCAAGGCCCTGCCCTCATCATGGAACCGCACGCGACCATCGTTGTGGAACCGGGCTGGCTGGCAGAGGTCAACGCCAAGAACCACATCATTCTAACCCGCAGTATCCCGCTGGAGAAGAAAGTTGCACTTGGCACCACCGCTGACCCGGTGATGCTGGAAGTGTTCAACAACCTCTTCATGTCCATCGCGGAACAGATGGGCGTCACCCTGCAGAACACCGCATACTCCGTAAACATCAAAGAACGCCTCGATTTCTCCTGCGCGGTCTTCGATCAAAACGGCGCTCTGGTTGCCAAGCTCCGCACATGCCAGTTCATCTGGGGTCCATGGACCGTTCTGTTGAGGCGATCATTTCCCTCAACAAAGGCAAGATCAGACCGGGCGATGTGTTCGCACTTAACGCCCCTTACAATGGCGGCACCCACCTGCCCGACATCACCGTTGTCTCTCCGGTCTTTGATGAGGACGACAAAGAAATCCTGTTCTGGGCTGCCTCCCGTGGTCACCATGCAGACGTGGGCGGTTCCGCTCCGGGCTCCATGACCCCGCTTGCCACAACAGTGGATGAAGAAGGTGTCCTGTTCGACAACTTCATGCTGGTGGATCAGGGCGAATTCCGCGAAGAAGCGCTGGTCGAGCTGCTCACCAACCACAAGTATCCAGTCCGCAACGTTCACCAGAACGTGGCTGACCTGAAAGCCCAGATCGCTGCAAACGAAAAGGGTGTTCAGGAACTGCGCAAGATGACAGACCACTTTGGTCTGGAAACCGTGCAGGCCTACATGGGCCACGTGCAGGACAACGCTGAAGAAAGCGTGCGCCGCGTGATTGAGGCTCTGGCAGACAGCACCTACGAATACCCAACGGATCAGGGCTCAACCATCAAGGTCAAGATCACCGTTGATAAGGAAAAGCGCGAAGCAACCGTGGACTTCTCCGGCACCAGTGAGATGAAGCCCAACAACTTCAACGCGCCGGAACCTGTCACCCGCGCCGCAGTGCTCTACTGCTTCCGCGTCATGGTCGAAGGCCACATTCCGATGAATGCAGGCTGCCTGCGTCCAATCAACATTGTGGTGCCGGAAGGCTCCATGCTGCGTCCGCATTACCCGGCAGCTGTTGTGGCAGGCAACGTGGAAACCTCACAGCACATCACCAACGCGCTATTCGCAGCGCTTGGTGCCATGGCAAACTCGCAAGTCCATGAACAACCTGACCTTCGGCAACGACACCTATCAGTACTACGAGACCCTGTGCTCCGGTTCTCCGGCAGGCCCAGGCTTCAACGGCACCGACGGCGTTCACGTTCACATGACCAACTCCCGCCTCACCGACCCTGAGGTTCTGGAGTTCCGCTACCCTGTGCTGCTGGAAGACTTCCACATCCGCAAGGGCTCAGGCGGCAAAGGCAAGTGGCATGCGGGTGACGGCACCAAACGCACCATCCGCTTCCTGGAGAAGATGGACTGCGCAATCCTTGCCTCCCACAGAACCATCGCACCAAAGGGCATGCAGGGCGGCGAAGATGGCCAGAAAGGCCGCACTTACGTGCGCCGCAACTCCGGCCAGATGGAAGAGCTGAAAGGCTGCGACCAGACCATCCTCGAAGCAGGCGAAGCAATAACAGTCGTCCCCCCAACCAGCGGCGGCTGGGGCACCCCTCAATAAGCAAAATAAGTTCCCATTAAACACCTACGCGGCCCATCCAGCCGGGCGTTTTTTATGAACGAGACAAACAAAATAATTTTCAGTAGGTTGCGATCCAAAGAGTTGGCTTTGACACCCTCCCAAAATCCGGCATGTATTACCTATGACATTACGCAAAGCGAATGTTTCAGATGCTTCAAGCATTGCAGCAATCTCGATTGAGGTTTGGATAGGCACCTACCTTAAGCGTGGTGTGAGCGCCTTTTTTGCAGACTACGCCTTAGACGAATTCACCCCCTCAAAGATCGAACGACTTATCTCTGACTCTAGCCAACACATCGTCGTTTCTGAGAATGAGCAAGGCATCGATGGTTTCATTCGGGTATCTTCAGATAGCAAAGCACCTGTATCAGGGTGTTCGGAAGTTGAAATCTCAACCTTTTATGTTCAGCCACGCCATCATGGGAAAGGCATCGGTAAACGTCTGCTATATGCAGCGTTTCAGCATTGCCGTGATGAAGCTGCCGAGTCTGTTTGGCTAACAACAAATGCAGAAAATGATCCCGCAATTGAGTTCTATCTCGCTCAGGGCTTCGAGCATGTTGGAGAGACACACTTCCGTATTGCTGATGAAGCGTATCTGAACAACGTGTACTCATATCGCTTGGCTTGATCCGGCCTCTGCCTTTTCATCAACAAACACCAACAGCACCACATGGCATCCCATGCAGTGGTGGAGTTAGGGTTCCCGATAATCGGGGTGAGCAAGGCGGCAGGCAATGCCTGCGCTGTTTGTTAGTAATGAGTCTTCGGCATTGGCTACACGCCTCGCCCGGATGTTTTTGCAGGAGGCTAAGGCCAAGGTCCAAAAGACACTTGGAAGACTTAAGGCCGTTGGAAAGCCTCAGGTCTCAGTGCTGGCGCCCTCTGATCTGGCCGGACATCCGCTATCCCTCAACACTGTTGGTGAAAGGGGAACCTCCACGGACCTGCTGCGAAATACGTTACCTTCCACAGTAGCCCCATCCAGCCCACGACCAACTGACGGACGGTCCGCCAGCAGCCCGTTACGTGGACCTGTAAAAAGCATAGATGCTCCAGAACCAGGGAGGATAAGTTTTTGCCTCAAAGATAACCTGTGATCAGACAATCCCAACTGCAGCCCGCAATCCCGGCAGGAGTTGAAACGCCATATAGGCTGCATAACACAGCAGAAAGAATAGCCCTTCCCTGCGGCTAACACGCCATCCCGTAACGCAGGCAATCGCCATCAAGATCACCGTGCCCACCATCACCCAGATATCGACCTGCGCGATCACAGGGGGAACGGGAATGGGCACAACAAGCGCAGTCACTCCGCCAATGCCGAATATGTTGAAGATGTTGCTGCCAACAATGTTGCCAAACGCAACCTCCACATGGCCTCGGATCGCCGCTATGGCTGAGGTGACAAGCTCTGGCAGAGAGGTGCCGATCGCAACCAGCGTCAGGCCAATCACCGCATCAGAAACGCCAATACTATGAGCAATAGCCACACTGGAGCTCACCAGCAGACTTGCACCGGTGATGATGCCAATCACACCAGCTGCGAAGATCCCGAGTCCCCACAGGATGGAGATGTTCGGATAGCTCGCCTGATCCGCTTCAGCCTCGTAGACGTCTCCGGAAGCTTGCTCCGCCCGCCGCTCCACCACGTAGGTGTAGATGGTATAGGCCAGCAGCAGCCCAACCAGAACGAAGCCAGCCCAGCGGGAGAGATATCCCGTCAGGATCACCGCCAGCAAGATCAGGCTGGAGAGGAGCAACACAGCCCCATCACGCTGAAAGGCTTCCCGCTTCACCGTAATCGGCAGGATCAACGCCGTGATACCCAGGATCAGCAGAACATTCGCAATGTTGCTGCCCACTATGTTCCCGATTGCAACACCGGGATATCCGGCAAACGCGCCTTGCAGGCTGGCCACGAGCTCTGGCATGGAGGTGCCAAAGCCCACCAGCGTCAGGCCAATAAAAAGTTTGGAAACACCCAGACGCGTGGCAACAGCCACACTTCCGCGCACCAGCGCTTCGCCGCCAACAAGCAGCAGCACAAGCCCCCCAATCAGTTGAAGGATCACCATTTTCCGAAAACTTCTCTGAAGCGCCATCTGCGCTTATCGTTTAGACAGAGATGGGATTGGGGATCCTTCGCTGGGTTTGCAAGTGGACGGGCCATCACATCACATTCAGCCAGAGTTCTTTGATGATGAGCCCCAGACCGGAAAAGAACATCATCACCAATACACAATAGCGGAACACCGCCGGGCTGAACCTTCGCCCGATATAGTTGCCGCTCTTGGTTCCGATGTAGACAAACACAAGCCCCGTGATAGAAATCGCAAACGCCCCCAGATGCAGCAGGCCCAGATAGGTCAGCCCCAGGATCATCATGGCTGTCACCACCGTGAAGAAGCTATTGATCGTCTGAATGAAATGGCTGCGCGGCAGGTCTAGCGACACAAGAAAGGGCGTAATCGGCATCAATTGAGATCCTGTCATCCCCGTCAGCAAGCCTGTTGAGAAACCAGAAAGTGAACTGCCTGCTTTCTCCCAATGAGTCCGCAGTCGCAGGTTCTTTGAAAACAGCGCATAGCCAACAAACGCCATGATGACAAAACCCAGTAGGATCGTCAGCCAGTGAGTGGACGCCCAGCTCAAAAACCAGAGACCAATCATCACCCCAGGAATGGAGAAGAGATAAATCCGCCAGAACCGATTGAAGGACTCGCGAAAGTAGCCAGCCTCATAAACTAGGATGAGATCACTAATCAGCCCCGGCACCACAATCAGCGGAATGCCCTTCTTCAACCCCACTGTGTAGGCAAGGATCGCAAGGCAGATTGTGGTAAAGCCCAGTCCCGCCAGCCCTTTCACAAAGGCCGCAAAGAAGAACGTGAACATGATGATAGCGATCTCAAAGGCCGTATACCCGAGATACTCTGCGGCCATCGCCATGTCTGCTTCCATTTCCATCATGAAGCAGAGCCTAGGCGCGAACCTGCAATAATCTCTATCATCTCCCGGCACAAACCGAGGAGATCCATAAACCACCAGTTAGCTTAAGGCGTGTGGAAGCATCTGAACGCGCTTGCTCAGAATGCCTTAAACAACAAGCTCACCCCAAGTCCGAAAAGCAGCAGCAGAACAGTGGCCCGGAACACCGAAGGCGACATCAACTGCCGCACCAGAGACCCCAGCTTGGTGCCGAAATACACAAAGACCAGCCCCAATGCGGAAACACCCAGCGCACTGAGATCCAGTAAGCCAAGATAGTAAAGTCCGCCTGCCATCACAAAAGACGACAGCGTGAAGGAGCAATTGATCGCCTGCACGAAGCGCTCACTGTTCAGGTTCAGCGACAGCAGATAGGGCATCACCGGCATGATCTGCGATCCGGTAATGCCGTTGACCACACCAGTGATGAACCCACTCACCGGCCCCAACAGACGCTCTATTTCCCGTGAGAGGGTCAGATTGGGTGTAAAGAAAGCAAACAAAGCATAGCTGATGAGCACACACCCCAGCACCACGACAGCTTCCTGCGCAGGGGCGATATCCAGAAACCACAGCCCCAACAGAATCCCCGGAATGGTCGCCAAAAGCATCCAGCGAAAGCGGCTCACCATTTCCCCGAAATATCCCGCATCGATCATCACCAGAATATTGCTGGTAATACTCGGCAGTAAGATGAGAGGAATTCCTCTTTTCAATCCCACCGCATAAACCAGAAACGGCAGGCAAGTAGTTGAAAACCCAAGGCCAGTCGCACCTTTAACAAACGCCGCGAAGAAAAAAGCCCCGGCAATCGCGGCGAGTTCAGTTGAGCTATACGCAATCTCCCACACAAAGAGATAACTGGAAAATTCTTTCAACATCTGGCACAACACACCTAACGTAATAGGAAACCTTATTCCCTATTGGAAAATCCATTAGATTTTTGTGAGAGCCCGTGAGCTATCACGTGGAGAGATAATGCAACTCTGGTTCAGACTTATACTTTATTTCCTTAAGTTCCCTTTTCGGGAAAAACTAGCAGATATGTTCAGCAAGTCTGTTGTGAGCCTGCGCGTTCTTCCCTCCGATATTGACATGAACATCCACCTCACCAACAGCCGCTATCTGGCCATGATGGACTTTGGCCGAGTGGATCATATGAGCCGCACCAAGCTGGGCAAAGCCATCTTCCGCAACAAGTGGACCCCGCTGGCCAACCACGCCACCGTCCGCTTCCGCCGTGAACTGCCATTCATGGAGCCCTTTAAGCTGGAAAGCGAGATCGTCTACTGGACGGAAGAAGCCGCGGTCATGGAACAGCGCTTCATCTTCACCCGAGGCCAGAAAAAGGGTATCGTCGCAGCAACCGGCCTCGTCCGTGTCAGCATGTATGACCGCGCGCAGAAAGCATTTGTGCCAACCACAACGGTACTGCAAGAAACCGACACCCCTGTCCGAGAGCTCAAACTGCAGCCGCATATCGAGGCCTTTTTGAAAGAAGAGAAGGCAATTCAGGCCTATGAACGCAAATCCGCTGGCATTGCTCCAATAGATTCATTAGAAATACCAGCTGCTGAAAACGATCAATCAAAGGCAGACAACAGAAAGCATGGCTGAGCAGACGTCCCTCCCGATCCTGTATTCATTCCGTCGGTGTCCCTACGCAATGCGCGCAAGATTGGGGTTGGTGGCCAGCCAGCGGGCAGTCGCCCTCCGCGAGATCATTCTGCGGGATAAGCCCGCCCACATGCTGGAAATCTCGCCTAAAGGAACCGTGCCTGTCCTCTTGCTCAACGACGGCACGGTGATTGAAGAAAGCCTGGACATCATGCTCTGGGCACTTCAGCAAAACGACCCACAAAGCTGGCTCTCACCGGAAACCGGCTCACTGGAAGAAATGCTGCAGCTCATCGAAGAGATGGACGGCGACTTCAAACGCAATCTGGACAGATACAAATACTCCACGCGCTACGAAGATGCTGACCCGGACGAGCACTACACCCTCGCCATCAAAGAGCTCTCAAAGCTCTCTGAGCGGTTGGAAAAGTCTGCATACCTGTTCGGAAACCGCCCTGCTTTGGCAGACCAGGCACTCTTCCCTTTCGTGCGCCAGTTCGCCAACTCAGATAAAGAGCGCTTTGAGAGAGAAGCCCCGCAGAGCGTAAAAAAATGGCTGCTCGAACGCATCGACCAGCCAGACTTCAAAACCGTCTTTGGCAAAAAGTGGAAGCCATGGTCACCCGAAGATGACCTTGTGCTCTTCCCGGAAGAAGCGGCTACACACGTCCTTTGAACAGCGCCACTTCACCAATCACCTCAATGGTCACATCCTTGAAGTACTTCTCCAGATTGGCCCGAAGGTCTTCAAGGTTATCCTGCTGGTTCGAGAAGATGCCCTTGCTGTTGTAAAACGCCATCAGCTTACGCGCAGCCCAGTTTGGCTTCTGCCCTTCCCCAAGAATGGTGGAGCCAAACAGAACCCCACCTTCATTCATCAGTGGCTTCAGGTTTTCAAACACCATGTACTTCTGCTTCATGCTGCCCGGCAGGCAGTGCAACAGATAGCCCAGATTGATGCTATCGAACTTGTCTTCCGACCACTCGATCGGCTCCAGAACATCCGCCTGCGCTGTGCTCACATTCGCAACCACCGCCCGTGCCTTCGCATAGTCCAGACATTGCGGGTTCAGGTCCATCAGCACCAGACGCGTGTCCTGCGGAAAACGGCCATGTTCCAGAAAATAACCACTGCCAACACCAACATCCAAATGGTTGCCGCTGACATTACGGTTGAAGAAACTCAGCGCCTTAGCAGCAGAACAACGCCACAGAAACGTGTTGGAGAACCGCAAAACCAGCAAGTCATAAATCCGCAAAGTCTTTTCGGAATAGACCTCTGCACCCGCTGTGCTGTCCAGATTCTCTTTGTTCATTTCTGCTCCAACCCTGTTCTGCGCCTTGCATAGATAGTCGCCTTACAAGAACTATAAGGCAAGCAAAACCCTACGTCATGGTTTTACACAGAACAACCGAGAGTTTGTAGCACCAGCTTTTCAAGTTCACCTGCTGGTGTCACTTCATCCCAGAAATGACGGTAAACCGTCTCGCCATCAAAGAACTCAGCCCCTTCACCATCAATGCTCACCAGCCCCCACTTGGAGGCACCCACCTTGAAGGTTCTGGAGGCAAAGCTGCCGATCTCATCGGCGTGGCGTTCATTCATACGAATAACCAGATCATGCGCCGTCGCCGCCAGCTGCTCGCGTCCTTCTTCAGAACTCAGAACATCTTCACGCGTCAGCAAGAAGGCCTTACCAAAGCCGCCATTCATGTTCACCCGCTCAACATGCAGCTGGTACCAATCAAAATCAGCAAAATCCACGTAGAGCTTGGCTTTTGGATGGCGCATCAGATAACGGTTGCGCAGCTCCGTGCACAGCGGATCGCCTTTGCTCAAGCGTTCAAATCGTCCAATCACAGTCAGACGTGGGTGCGCCAAAGGATCCCCCTTACCCGGCTCCCCAATCAGCAGTGACACACGCTGATCCTGCTCAAGGCACTGCGAATGGTTGGAAAGGCTGGAGGCCAGCATGAATGGAGCGCCAACAACATCCGAGCCAACGCCCACACGACTGACAATAGGATATCCGGTCTCCGGCTCAAGCACGGCAAGGGAAGCAAATCGAACCGTTCTGATCAGCTTTCTGGCAAGCGCGCATGCTTCATCGGTGGTCTCACGAATTGGATCTATCTTCTTTTCCATACCAACCTCACTTATCCGGTTCTGACCCTGCTCAGATTCTTCATTGTTGTCTATCTGCACTAAATAAGATGAAAAGCATACTCAACTTAAAATTCGGTAAGAAACACAGGTGCTGAACATTTTTTCTGGCAACTAATAAATTGATTTATATAGCTTTTCCATCTCATTCATCTACATGAACAGAAGATGAATGGCGCTCTCAAAGAAGGTTCAGGCCGTCTCTGGTTAATTAGTCTCAACAAACACGAAATACCGTTTACGGAGACGAAAATGGCTAAAGCATCAGCAGTAATTTCAGTAGCGCTTGCAGGGGCAATGATGTTGCCAGTCGTTTCTGCAGCTCAGGCAGGCCAAAGAAACAACACCTACATTGAAAACAACACCTATGTAGAGAACCACTACTACCACAAGCGGAAGAAGAAAAAGCACAAGAAGCACGGTATCAATGCAGGTGAAGCAGCTGCAATCGGCGTCATCGGTCTGGCAGCTGGCCTCATCATTGGCAATGCCGTCACACCACAGCCACAGTACGTTGCACCACCACGCCCGGCCTACCGTCCACCAGCGCCAGCGTATCGCCCACCGGCACCTGCGTACCGTCCACCAGTGGTCGTGCATCAGCCAGCCCCGGTTTACCACGCACAGGCTGTAGCCCCAGCCCCGTGGTCACCAGCATGGTTCGCATACTGCACCAACAAATACAGAAGCTTTAACCCGAACACCGGCACTTACCGCACCTACTCTGGCAAAAACCGTTTCTGCCAGTAAGTCCTGTCATCACAGCAAACGCCCGCTTGAGAGAGATAAAGCCCCGTCTCGATCAGGCGGGCGTCTCCTATTTGCAAACCCGGTACTTGCAATCCTTGCCGTGACACCCCTGATCAAAGTGCAAGTGGTCACGATGGTATCGGTCAGCATCCGGCCCAAGCACAGTGGTAAAGCGCTCACACGCTCCTTTGTGCAGGCTGCTCAGAAAACGCACTTCAGCAGAAGACCCATCCCAACCTTCTTCAACCGTCACTTCACGACCATCAGAGAGATGGAAACCGGCAATATCAATTGCATTGCCCTTGCCATGTTCTGAGAGTTTGGCACCACGCTGATTGTTCCGACCGCGGCAAGCATACCCCGCCGCCGTACGAATGCGGGTTATGGAAACTCCCAGTTCACGGCGTGCAGCAGGCACGGCCACATCCTGCAGCCAGCCATCCAGCTGTTGAGCCAGAGAACATTCAATCTGCACAGGCATAGTCAGGCCAATTTCCTGCCCGCCAGCGACAACAGAGCGTAAGGAGACGGGCTGGTCAATACCGCAACCGCCCGGTCCATCAACGCTTTCCAGCACTTCAACACTCCACCCGCGCAACACACACATCTTGGCATTGCCGGCAGGCGGAAAGACGCGCTGGTTTTCAATCGGCACAGGAACCAGCGAAAGCGGTTTTCCGGTTGGAGTCGGAAACTGTTGAGCTGGCAGTTTGCTCTGCGGAAGAGGCATCGGAGGCAGCAACGTTGTGTTGCCGAAATAAGGGCGAGCTTTTGGCATCGGTGTAGCACCAACTTGTGCAGCACCAATACACATGCCAGCAACAAGCGCGGCCGAAAGTGTTCTGAGCGCAGCGCGCGCGCCTGTCGTGTAACCCACCTCGAAATCCCCGATTTGAACAGCTGTTTGCCCGGCGCTGTTCCTGATTCATTGCTGAATGTTTCTGAATTGCGGCCCGAAATGTCATGAATGTTTTAAACTATCCACGTCCAATTCACCGCAGGAGAAAAAATATCACAACCCCAATAGTATTCCGGGAGTTGCAAAAATCCTGCTTATTGATTTGACAGAGGAAACGCAAGAATTCCCTTGGTCTTTCACAAAACAACCTGAATGTATCCTCCGGCTTTACACAAATTATTTGCAGTAGGAATTTTAAGTGATCTTCGCCTGTTTTCTAGCAGCGCCATGAAATATGGCATTTTTTTGCTTCCTAACGTGGCTCCCGTCACATAAGCTTCAAGCAGCTAGTGAGTAACGGGAGATAAATCCATGACTGTCACACGAAGCTTTAACGCCATCGCAATCACATTTGCATTCGCATTTGTTGCCGCGGTTGTTATCGGCCTACTGTAGACCCCTCCCCCCATGCTTACGAAGTCCTTCAAGAACAAAAATCAGAAGGCACCAACAATCCAGATGCACAAAGAAACCCACCTTGTTTCCAAGGTGGGCTCCAGATGAGACATTGATTTGTCGGGGTATTATGCAGCCACTGCTGTCAGGCCCGCCATTGTGTTCTGCGCTTTCTCAATCGCACCATCGCGATCAACAGCAACGCCTTCCGCTGCAATCACTTCCACATCAGTAATACCGATGAAGCTCAGTACCTGCTTGAGGTAAGGCACTGCAAAGTCCGCAGGGGAGCCAACAGGCACGCCGCCAGTTGCTGCTATAATGTAAGCCTTCTTGCCCTTCAGCAGGCCTTCTGGGCCGTATTCTGTGTACTGGAAGGTCACACCAACACGCGCCACCTGATCAACCCAGGCCTTCAGCACAGCTGGAACAGAGAAGTTATAGATCGGCGCACCAATCACAAGAACATCAGCTTCCTTCAGTTCTGAGATGAGTGTGTCAGACAGAGCAAGACCAGCTCTCTGATCTTCGTTGCGCTGCTCTTCAGGGGTGTAAGCAGCACCAATCCAGCTCTCATCAATGAATGAGACAGGCTGGTTGAGGTCGCGCACGATAACTTCATCACCGACGTTGGAAAGCTTGCCAACCAGCTCATCCGCAAGCTGACGGGTGACGGAGGTTGAAGTTGCGGCTGAACTGTCGATCTTCAGAATTGTCTTTTTCATCTGTCATCTCCAATAGCGTATTCCTGAAAAAAGACTCCGGCTTTCGGAGAGGAATACCTGACATTCTCAGTGCCCCTGAACAGGAGCGATTGTTTTCTCCTGAACATACATAGTCGAACCACAGCGAATGATTAGATCACTATTTGGAAACAGTCTTTGCACGCATCATCGACAATCCCAGCAAAGAAAAAGGGCTGCAAGTTTCCTCGCAGCCCTGATTAATCTTTAATTTTCAGCGCGTTATTCCGCAGCTTCACGAGCCATCGGATTATAATTCAGGATTGGTGCCAACCAGCGCTCTGCTGTTTCCAGATCCCAGCCCTTACGAACCGCATAATCCTGAACCTGATCCCGCTCGATCTTGCCAACACCAAAGTAATGGCTGTCGGGGTGCGAGAAGTAGAGACCGGACACAGCTGAACCAGGCCACATCGCATAGCTCTCGGTCAGAGAAATACCTGTCTGCGCTTCCGCATCAAGCAGCTCCCACAGAGTACCCTTCTCAGTATGATCAGGCTGTGCCGGATACCCCGGAGCCGGACGAATACCGTCATACCCTTCTGCAATCAGCTCAGCATTGGAAAGGCCTTCGTTTGGTGCATACGCCCAAAGCTCAGTACGCACCAGCTGGTGCATACGTTCTGCAAGCGCTTCCGCAAGACGGTCCGCAATCGCCTGACTGAGGATCTTGTTGTAGTCGTCACCTGCATCCGCATAGCGCTTGGCAAGCACGTCCTCACCAATACCAGCAGTAACAGCAAAGCCACCAACATAATCCGGAATGCCGCTTTCAACCGGCGCAACAAAGTCCGCCAGCGCCACATTGCCACGATCAGAGGAAGAACGGTCCATCTGCTGACGAAGCGTGTAAAGACGCTTCAGCTCTTCTGTACGGCTCTCATCAGTGTAAAGCACCAGATCATCGCCATCCTGCGCACATGGCCAGAAACCAACCACAGCATTTGCCTGAAGCAGCTTGCCGTCCACGATCTCCTTCAGCATCTCCCGCGCATCATTGTAAAGCGCCTGAGCTGCCGGTCCGTAACGATCATCCGTCAGAACCGCCGGATAAGCCCCTTTGATCTCCCAGGTCGCGAAGAACGGTGTCCAGTCGATGTAGTCCACCAGCTCTTCCAGAGAGAAGTCTGTGAAGGTCTTGGTGCCGAGGAACTTCGGCTTGGTTGGCGTGTGCGTTTCAAAATCCGGCTTAAAGCGGTTTGCCCGCGCCTTCTCAATGCTCGCGCGCACCTTCTTGTTCCGCGCCGCCGCATGCTTCTCAGCAACATCCACGTACTCAAGGCGAGTGTTCTCGTAGATTTCCTCACGACCACCCTCAGCCATCAGACGAGACGCAACACCAACCGCACGGCCAGCATCCGTCACATAGATCGCCTGACCCTTGGAGTAGTTCGGGTGGATCTTAACCGCCGTATGCACACGAGAGGTCGTCGCGCCACCGATCAGCAGCGGAATATCGAGCCCCTCACGCTCCATCTCGGAGGCCACGTGACACATTTCATCAAGCGAAGGCGTAATCAGACCGGAAAGTCCGATGATGTCCACGTTGTGCTTCTTCGCTTCATCAATGATCTTCGCTGTCGGCACCATCACGCCAAGGTCAATCACTTCGAAGTTGTTACACTGCAGAACAACGCCAACGATGTTCTTGCCGATGTCGTGCACATCACCCTTCACAGTCGCCATCAGGATCTTGCCGTTGGATGAGCTCTCATCCAGACCAAGCTCCTTCTTCTCCTGCTCAAGGTAAGGCATCAGGTAAGCAACCGCCGCTTTCATCACACGGGCAGATTTCACCACCTGCGGCAGGAACATCTTACCCGCTCCAAATAGATCACCCACCACGTTCATGCCGTCCATCAGCGGACCTTCAATCACGTGCAGCGGACGATCCGCCTTCTGGCGGGCTTCTTCCGTATCTTCAACAATGAAGTCAGTGATACCGTGAACCAGAGAGTGTTCCAGACGCTTCTCAACGGTGCCTTCGCGCCAGGTCAGATCAACTTCACGCTTCTTGCCACCAGCACCCTTGAACTTCTCAGCAGCATCCAGCAGGCGATCCGTGGAGTCAGAACGACGGTTCAGCACCACATCTTCACAAAGCTCACGCAGTTCCGCAGGCAGATCATCATAAACCGCCAGCTGCCCCGCATTCACGATGCCCATATCCATGCCCGCCTGAATGGCGTGATACAGGAACACAGAGTGCATCGCTTCACGAACAGGCTCGTTACCACGGAAGGAGAACGACAGGTTGGACACACCGCCAGAGATATGCGCATAAGGCAGATTCTCTGAAATCCAGCGCGTCGCTTCAATAAAGTCCACGCCGTAGTTGTCATGCTCTTCAATACCGGTAGCAACGGCAAAGATGTTCGGATCGAAGATGATATCTTCCGGTCCAAAACCAACCTTGTCGACCAGCACATCATAAGAGCGCTTACAGATCTCGATCTTGCGTTGAAGCGTGTCCGCCTGACCGGTCTCGTCAAACGCCATCACAACAACAGCAGCGCCATAACGACGGATCAGCTTAGCCTGCGCGATGAAGTTCTCCTCTCCCTCTTTCAGGGAGATGGAGTTCACCACGGCCTTGCCCTGCACGCACTTCAGACCAGCTTCGATCACAGTCCACTTGGAACTGTCGATCATCACCGGAACCTTCGCGATATCCGGCTCAGCCGCAATCAGGTTGAGGAAGGTGACCATGGCTTCTTCACTGTCCAGAAGCCCTTCATCCATGTTGATGTCGATGATCTGTGCACCATTCTCCACCTGAGAGCGCGCCACATCCAGCGCCGTGGTGTAATCATCATTCTTGATCAGCTTACGGAACCGCGCGGAACCCGTCACGTTGGTCCGCTCACCCACGTTCACAAAGTTCACGTCCTTGGTGAAGGTAAATGGCTCCAGACCAGACAAACGCATCAGGCGCGGAACTTCCGGCAGTGCGCGTGGCGGCAAACCTTCAACAGCATCTGCAACTGCTTTGATGTGCTCTGGAGTCGTACCACAACACCCACCAACCACGTTCACAAGGCCAGCTTCAGCAAACTCTTTCAAAAGCCCAGCCATGTATTCCGGGCTCTCATCATACTCACCAAACTCGTTCGGCAAACCAGCATTTGGATAAGCACAGACCAGCGTATCAGCCACACGGGAAATCTCATCCACGTGCGCACGCATTTCTTTCGCACCCAGCGCACAGTTTAGGCCAACTGTAAACGGCGCTGCATGGCGAACGGAGTTCCAGAATGCTTCAGGAGTCTGGCCGGACAGCGTACGTCCGGAAAGGTCAGTGATCGTACCGGAGATCATCACCGGCAGCTTCACACCCTTCTCTTCAAACACCTCATCAATCGCAAACAAAGCCGCTTTTGCGTTCAGTGTATCAAAGATGGTTTCAACAAGGATCAGATCACAGCCACCGTCGATCAGACCACGTGTTGCTTCAGCATAGGAGTCTTTCAGATCATCAAAGGAAACCGCACGGAAACCCGGATTGTTCACATCAGGAGAGATGGAAGCTGTCCGGTTGGTTGGTCCAAGACCACCAGCCACAAAGCGGCGGCGGGATGGATCGATCTCTTTCATCTGCTCAACAGCTTCACAGCAAAGGCGCGCGCCTTCTTTGTTCAGCTCATAGACGATGCTCTCCATCGCATAATCAGCTTGCGCAATGGAGGTTGAGGAGAAGGTGTTGGTCTCAATGATATCCGCGCCCGCCTTCAAATACTGAAGGTGGATGTCCCGAATGGCATCCGGCTGCGTCAGGATCAAAAGGTCGTTGTTACCCTTCAGGTCCTGGTTCCAGCTTTTGAAGCGCTCACCTCTGAACTGCTCTTCGCTAAACTGAAGATTCTGGATCATAGTTCCCATGGCGCCATCCAGAACAAGGATACGCTCCTTGGCGGCTGCTTCTAGGGCTGCAAAAATGTCCGAACCGGTCTTTTTCACCTGCAAACTCATGGGATCCGATCTTTTCTAGTACTTTATTTTGTGCGGGTCACGGCTGGGCCGTAACCCGATAATTATCTCTGCTGACGTGGATTAGGTTCAGGCGGCTACAGATGCTTTCACATCCTGTTTTGCCCGAAGTCCAAGCATGTGGCAGATCGCGTAAACGAGGTCCGCCTTGTTCATGGTGTAGAAGTGGAAGTCCTCAACACCGTCATCGGCAAGGCTCATCACCTGCTCAGCCGCCACCGCTGCTGCAACCAGCTCACGGGTGCGAGGGTCATCATCCAAACCATCAAACCGATGCGCCAACCATCCTGGTACAGAAGCACCAGTCTTCTTCGCAAACCCGGAAATGCCCTTGAAGCTGGTCACAGGAACAATGCCCGGAATGATCGGAATGTTGATGCCAGCCGCACGAACGCGGTCCACATAGCGGAAGTAATGGTCGTTATCGAAGAAGAACTGAGTGATCGCACGGGTCGCACCCGCATCCACCTTTGCCTTCAGCACATCCAGCTCAGCGTCCCAGCTTGGAGATTCAGGGTGCTTCTCCGGATAGGCAGAAACAGAAACCTCAAAATCACCAATCGTCTTGATGGAAGCCACCAGATCAGCGGTAGACTGATAACCACCCTCATGCGGATGGTAGGCCTCACCAAGACCAGCAGCCGGGTCACCACGCAGCGCCACAATGTGACGAACGCCAGCATCCCAGTAAGCCTGAATGACTTCGTTCACTTCTTCCTTGGTGGCATCTACACATGTCAGGTGAGCCGCTGGCTTCAGAGCAGTCTCATTTACAATACGCGAAACGGTAGAGTGAGTACGTTCACGGGTCGATCCGCCAGCACCGTAGGTGACGGATACAAAGCTTGGGCTCAGAGGCTCAAGCCGTTTGATTGACGACCAAAGCTGTTGCTCCATCTTCTCGCTCTTTGGAGGGAAAAACTCGAAAGAAACGGAGATGTCAGAGGCTCCATTGAGCCTAAAACGGCGATCGATACTATGTTCGCTCATAACTAAGCAAGCTCCTTGGTCGGATCCGCTACAGGCAGGTCGGTCACAACCCGACGATCCTGAGCGAGCCAAAGGGTAACAGTTAATTTGTCTTTTTCCCCCGCGCCCGGGGTAAGATCATTCGTTGAAACAAGCTCCAGATCAGCTTCTGCAAGCCAATTGCCCACTTGTTCCTGAGAAAAGCCAAGACGACGATGCGCATGCTTTTCCCGCAAAAACTCCAGTTCGTGAGGAGCAAAATCAACGAGCAAGAGGCGACCACCCGGCCGTAAAGTACGGGCAGCTTCCAAAATCGCCCGCCCAGGCTCTTCCAGATAGTGAAGAACCTGATGAACCACCGTCAGATCAGCTGTGTCCGGTGCAATCGGAAGCGCATAAATATCGCCCTGACGCACCTGTGCTTTCTGCAAGCCCACACGGTCCAGATTGGCCCGCGCCACAGAAAGCATGTTCTGGCTGGTATCAATGCCAATGCCACGCTCATATTGCTCGCTGAACAGTTCCAGCAAACGTCCGGTTCCAGTCCCAAGGTCTAGGAGGGTATCAAAGGACTTGGCCCCCACAAGCGCACGCATAGCAGCTTCGACAGCAACTTCAGGAACATGAAGACTACGCTCCTTGTCCCAGTTGTTGGCACGTGCTGCAAAGAAAGCCGCCGCTTCCTCCGCCTTCGCACGACGCAACGACACCAAACGGTCATGGTCAGCAGCAAGCACCGGATCACTCTGCTGGCTTTGCGCAACAATGCGCCGTGCCAACTCTGCCGGGCCGCCTTCACCAAGACGGTAATAAACCCAGGCCCCTTCCGGATAACGCTTGATCACCCCGGCCTCACACAGAAGCTTCAGGTGGCGCGAAATCCGAGGCTGGCTCTGCCCAAGAATGACTGTCAGATCCTTCACGGTTAGCTCGCCAAGCACAAGCAAAGCAAGCAGACGAATACGTGTCGTCTCACCACAGGCACGCAAGCAGCCCACCAAATCCTCTACCGGGAGTTTGCCTTCTGGTTCATTATTTACTGTCGTTATCAAGCCTATTACCGCCGCCAACTGATCGAATAATATGATATAAAGATATCTTTATACGTATAAGAACTCGATGACAAGGAGGAACATTCCCTTCTCGCACCAAAAGAGGAATAGTTTTTCTGAGTTTTCCTTGAAAATTGGCTGATCAAATTTCAACTCTGACATTCCCATGGGTCAAACAGAGCGAAAAACCGCCAATTTGCGGCGTTTATGCCTTGGAAGGATTATCCGGGTCATCGTCTTCAACAATCGGTAAAACAGCACCACCCATCGCCTTTTTCTGTGAGTCAGAGAAAGACTGGCCTCTCACAGCCCCTTCATCGATCCTCACTTTCACCTCACGGTGGGCAAATGTGATGCCTTCGCGGTTAAAGATCTCCCGAATGCCTGCAAACACAGCCTTCCTCAGAATGTACTGATCCCCTGGCCGCGTCGTGAACTTCACGCGCACGATCATCGCGGAATCTTCCAGCGCAGTGATGCCTTGTGATTGAAGCGGCTCCAGAAACTTCGGCCCCAACTCAGGATCATTGAGCAGTTTGTCTCCAAGCTGAGAGATCAACTCC
Source organism: Pseudovibrio denitrificans JCM 12308 (assembly GCF_001310815.1). GTDB lineage: Bacteria > Pseudomonadota > Alphaproteobacteria > Rhizobiales > Stappiaceae > Pseudovibrio > Pseudovibrio denitrificans. The sequence goes on along the minus strand of NZ_BAZK01000024.1, from coordinate 39,663 downwards.
CGCATCCGGTCTACATCCGTATCATAAGTAACCCGAAACGCCAGCTTCATCATGGTCCAGTCACGGGAGGAGTTCTTCACGAAAGACAGGTTGCCAAAGGGAACCGTGTTCAGAAGACCATCAGACTGACGCAGTTGCATGGACCGGATGGAGATCCGCTCAACCGTCCCTTCCACATTGTTGGTCACATAGATGTACTCACCCGTGCGGAAAGCATCATCCAGCAGGAAGAACGCACCTGAAAAGATGTCTTTGATCAGCGTCTGTGCCCCAAAGCCAACAGCAAGCCCGACAACACCAGCGCCGGCAAACAACGGGCCGATGTTCACCCCGATCTCTGACAAAGCAACCATGCCGGAAAGCACCACAATAGAGATCAGCAGAAAGTTCCGTAGGATTGGAAGCAGCGTCGCCAACCGCCCCATCTTGGCCTGCCCACTCTTGTCGCTTTCAGAGATCTCGATCTGACGCTGAATGGTAATGTGAACAGCCTGATAGGCCATGTAGCCAAAGAACACGATCAACGCCACTTCAACCAGATTGCCAAACAGCCCATCCTGCTTGAAGAGATTGATCCCCCACGCTTCGATGATGACCGCCAGACCAAACATCAGCGTCACCAAACGGGCACCATGGTCTAGTAGCTGCCGATAGGGCTGTCGCCCAGCTTCCTTGTCCGCGGCCAACGCCCGCGCCTCAGCGTTGACTTCCTCTTGGTTGTAAGTGTGCCCCGCTCTTTCCTCTACCTGCACAATCTCTTCAACAAACGCATCTTGCAGCTTGTCGATGTTGATCGGCGGTAACAGCCATTTATCAATGACGAGAAGAAGAATGCCGTAGAGCAACACGCTGGCAAAGATCGCAACAATCGGAGCAAGCAGCAGCAAACTGTCGTAGGTCAGCCCCAACAGCAGCCGGTGCGCAAACACCAGCCACGCCACCAGAAAGTAAGCCAGAGCTGCCAGATGCCAGTTCTGACTAAACAACCGCCGCCAGACCCGGCGCCGTTGAGCTGGATCTTGCTGACCTGAAAACCAGTTCCCGATCGGCCTGCGATAAATGTAGCAGATCACTGCAGCGGACACGGCCAGGAACAACCCACTCTGCAAATCCAGAATACGCTGCGCATTGGCATTAAGCGACAAGTGGCTCATCCACCTGCCAAACGCCAGAAGAAAGAAGGCCACGCCACCACAGAAAACAATGGCATGTAGAAAGGATCGCGCCACCTGATCATCCAGCGGCACCACCCGGTGATGCTCATTTCCAACAGCCAGAAAGTTTCGCGTAAAGACAAGCAGCAGACGGAAGAAGAAGTAGAAGCTGGCGAAGATCAACGCCGCATGCCGCACACTCTCCGTGTTATCCGAGATCACGAGGATAAGTGCGAAGGTCACAATCACATGCAGAAAGATCGCTGCCACCTGCACCAGTGACCGGGAGAACAGAAAACCAATCTTCTCCGCCCTGCTCTCTGGCTTACCCCGATAAAACCGCAGCAACCGCTTGGCAAACAACTTGTCAGCCAGCAGCTCCACCACAAAGCCAATGGTGACAGCAAACAGCGTCAACGCAAAAATCTGCCAGACCCAGGAAACGTTAGTATCAGGCCGCGCCCGTTCCAAAGCGTTGTGAACATGAACCGGAAAGTTACCCAGATCCAACAAGACAGCATTCAGGGACTCGCTGGAACGATCGATATTCTCCAGCGAGAACAGCTCAAGGCCATTCGACAGTCCAAAGACCAGCTCTTCATTGCCCATAGCAGCAGGTGCGCTCTGCACCATCATCTCCTGCTCTTCAACCATGGGAGCTGCAACAGCGGAAGTTCCTGTTTCCGCCGTTTGCGCGGCCACAAAACTGATGTGCAACAGGAGCCCCATACCAACCAGAACAAGCAGCGTCAGAAAGGAGATAAGGAAATTAAGGAAGCGATCCGCTTTAGCACTGTCAGAAGAAACTTTTTTGCTTTTTCTTACTTGCATCAATCCTGCTTTGGCTACACGACCCAATCAGGCAGGAGTAAACACGACGAGTACCTAAAGTTGCTTTTGAAGAACCACTCGACTTTTGGATTAAATTGACAAAGAAAAGGGCCGCCAAAGCGACCCTTGAATAACCAATGCATAAAGAGCGGGCTCTAAGCCATCCATTGCTCTTTCCAGGTGATGAACTGCTTATAAGCTTCCTGCTGATCCAAAGCCTGATAAGTCTTCAGCGCAGCCTGTCGCTGAGAGTTGGAAAGGCGATACCGCCACGGCCCAATCTTCAAGAGCGCCTGAACAGTCATCATGCCAAAGCCAGACGCCCGGCACACAACAAGGAATGGCTCCGTGTCGTTACGCACTGTCCAGTGCTGCGCCTCAGAATGACCAATCCCTGCCAGCATAGCAAATGCAGCAACAGCCTCGGCAAAACGATCCTCTTCCGCGTAAGCACGCAGAGCATTTTCATTGAGGCGGCCCTGACGAACCAGCTCCATCACACGGCCACGTCCAGTCTCAAAGTCATAGCGACCAAGCCAGAACTCGTTGGAAAGCTTACCAGCCGCAATCCGCGCAGCTTTTGGAAGCTTGCCAGCAACATCGCTTGCACCTTCTTTAATAAGCTGCTTGCGAACCTGCTCACTGGCGAAATTAATAAGCGCTTCGATATGCGCATCAGCAAGGTCTGCACGCTGACCAAGCGCCATCTGCAGCACCTCATCCCCGCGCGCTTCACTCATCAGAGAGTTCACACTGCGTTGACCCAGCACCGCACCATCATTGCCAGCAACAGTCTGTTTCACCTCGGAGTTTCCAAGATCGACCAGAACCTCACTGATATTCTCAGAAATCACATCACGCTTTGCAATCGCCAGACGGTGATCATCACTCTTGCTGCGCGCAATGCTCACCAGATCACTCTCACGCAACACGTTAGAGCTCCGCAGCAGCGGCTCAGCGATATCAATCTCATCAAAGGCAAGCTTGCGAACAGTCTGTTCCGGAGCACGACGCACTTCAGAAAGCTGCTCAGCCATATAACTCAGCGCATGCCGCTCAACCATTTCTGAGAGACGGAGCATGACGCTATCATAGATATCAATCTGATCATCAGAGCACCGCTCCCACGTCCGGGCAAACAAAAGTGCCACATGGCGGGCAAGCTCCGAGCGCCGCTCGATATTTTTTTCAAGCGCCAGAGATTTGAAGTCAACGATATGAGAAGCCAAGTCAGATGACATTTAAAACACCGATGGGATACGCAAACTGATAAAAACCTAAGAAACAGGATTAAACAAAACCTAACTCAATCTCTTCTATTTTTAGTTAATTTAGAAAAATTAATGTGCGATTTGCATGCTTTGAATAACAAAAAAACCAATAAGTTTTCGGGCTCTAGCGAGGACCTCAGAAATTTAATTAAAAAAATAAGCAACAACAAGGGCTTACAAAAATATCACAAATCCTTAACCACGTTCATCTGTTCGGCACATGCTCCAAGCCTCGTTAACTTCCTGTTTGTGACACACTCTCTTTTTGTCAGAACGTCCCCAAATTTTGAGTGGCTTCATCAACATTTACGGCGCTCAAAACGTTAATTCCTTACCAAAAGGTCAAGTTCCGGATGAAGCACCCTTGAGTCGCCCGAGGTTAAGTTTCTAAGCCACCTAAGAAAATCAACAATTTCAGAGCGGCAATAGCATCAACATTTCATCAGCAAATGTGAATTCAGTTTCAACCCGCAATAAGATATTTTTATCTCATGCTTACGTTCAAACAACTTCGCTATTTCGTTGCTGTCCAACAGCACGGCCACTTCGGAAATGCCGCGGAAGAAGTCTGCGTCTCCCAACCCGCCCTTTCCATGCAGATCCGCGACCTGGAGAAAGAACTCGGCCTGTGCCTGATCGAGAGGAACGCCCGCTCCATCCGTCTGACACCGGAAGGCGAAGAGATCGCAAAGCGTGCGAACCAGATCCTGCGGGAGATGCAAGACCTTAAGGCCTATGCAGAACACGCCGCTTCCCCTTTAAGCGGAACCATCCGCCTCGGCGTCATCCCCTCACTCGCCCCTACATCCTCCCGAAACTGCTGCCAGCTCTCACAAAGCAGTATCCTGCACTGCAGCTGGATCTTCGCGAAACACTGACTGCCACCCTGCTCAGCGAACTCAAACACGGCACTCTGGACGCTGTCCTCGTGGCTTTGCCTGTTGAAGAGCCCGATCTGGAAGAAGCACCAATCTTTGAAGATCACTTCCTTTTAGCTGTAGCCAGTTCACGCGAAATCGACGAACGCAAACGCATGGGCCCTGACGATCTGCACGGTGAGAACCTGCTGCTACTGGAAGAAGGTCACTGCCTCAGAGATCAAACACTAAGCTTTTGTGGATCAATTGGTCAAAATCAATCAGCTAATGTGGGCGCCACAAGTATCGCCACAGTCCTCCACATGGTGGCCGCTGGATATGGGGTAACCGTACTACCGGAAATTTGCGCAGATACAGAAATCGCAGATGATCGCATAACACTTTTGCGGTTTGCAGAGCCCCAACCTTCCCGTAGGATAGGTTTAATCTGGCGAAAAACTTCGCCTAAAAGCGAGGATTACATGGCGCTCGCAAGGTGTTTGCGTAACGTCACCAACTAATGAAAGTAGTTAATTCAACCCGTTGCTGTGAATAACCGAAAAATATGCCGTATGACTGCATACGCATTATCGATTTTTCACTAAGCTATAGAATATGGAATAGAAGAACGACTCTTATTTAAATGAACTTCCTTCCATTCAAACGCACGCTATTACACCATCAGCCATTTTTTGTTGCTCGGTGTAAAACAGGAATCCAATACCTTGAGCAATGAGATCGCCCACATTGTAGACCAAGCCTTCTGCAGCTACCTTGCAGACAGCCTTGACCGGCTACAAAAGGGCGTGGCCATAATTCAGGGAAATGGCACGATCCTGCGCAGCAACGAGTTCGCCAAACGCCTGTTTGAGCAAACGCCTCAAATCAAGATCAGCACCGGTAGGCTGGAGTTCACGGATCCGAGCCATCAGCGCGAGTTCCAGAACGCACAAAGCCTGGCAACAGCCACCATTGATCTGGATGTGCAGCAGGAGCTGGTGCTCCGCCGTGACGAGGCATTCCTGCGCCCAATCCATATCGATATCCGTCTGGTTGATACGGATTATGAGGACTTGTTCTTCCTCTTCATCACCGATCTGGAAATCCAACAGCAGATCAACATCCAGAAAGCAACCGCCCTCTTCCGCCTGACGGACAAGGAGGCAATCGTTCTGGAACAGCTGTCAGGAACACAAACAGAGCCTCAAATCGCAGCAGATCTGGACATCACCAAGAACACACTGCGCACGCACCGCAAGAACATCTACGCAAAGCTGAACGTAAGCAGCCGTGTAGAGCTGGCAATGCTTCTCTCAATTCTGGTGTAATAGTAAAGGCCCGATTAGTTCGGCGAAACTTTATAGAGGCAGCGGCGATCCCCTTTGAGGATATGCTCCACGCGCTCTACACGCACATCCGCACCCAGCACATCCTGAAACAGATCCAGCTCAGACTGGCAGAAATGCTGGCAGGACCGGGCTGCGGCACAGATGGAACAGTGGTTCTCGGCAAACAGGAAGCTCTCCTCCCCATCCTTAAGAACCTCAGCCATGTAGCCTTCTTCACTGCGCTGCTCAGCAAGGCAATGCAGTTTTTCAGAGAGCGTCTTGGCAGACTTCATCGCAGACACATAGGACTTGCGGGACTGATCAGCACGCGCATCAATCAAGCGCTGAAGCCCCTCTTCTCCATAGAGGTCTTTGATGTTGCCAAGCAAATCAACAAGCACACCGCTATGGTTGTCAGGAAACTTCTTGTTGCCATTATCCGAAAGACGCCAGGTCCTGCGCGGACGGCCAACAGTACCCTTCAGATCTTCAAACTCAACAAGCTCTGCTTCAAGGAGCGCATCCAGATGCTGACGTACAGCCACAGCCGTTACGCCCAGGTGTTTAGCCAGGGTTGCCGCTGTGTTAGGTCCACGCGATTTAAGCGCGTACATCAGTCTGTCTTTTGTGCGATCACTCATAGGAAACTCATAGCACACTAGAAATTATATGAAAAGTTTTAGCTTTCCTAATAAAGCAAAAGCTACTGGGCTTGTGCCCTCTGTAAACCACAGCAAGGAATCACTGATAACTTACCCATAAAATAGTATTGTCTTTGCCGTAGAAGAGATTATGCATCATAATTACTCACCTACATATGTAATGCGCAAATAAGAAATTTCACTTTTCATATAAACTGAAAAATTCGAAGACGCTTATCCCCATTTTCCTAAAATTTACCTAGTATTTTTATAGTATTCCCGCACAACATGCCCCCAAATTCTCAGAGAGCCCCCCGCTTTCTTTTTGCGTAAAAGCCCATAATCCCTATCAATAGAGGCGTGGTAAACAATTGGTTGATAGTGGTGGGAATGATGTCTGAAGCAGGCAACACAAAATACAATATCGAGTACCCCGTTTACAGAACGAACCCTCATTCTGCTGAGACGCGCCAACAGCCTTTCGCGCAATCTGTCTTGCGCGTCTATGAAAAACTGTTCGAGCTGCCCACCTTCATTATGATCAACCCGCAGGATGATCTCCACGATACAGAGCTCTTCGTTTCTGACAGTATCCTTCCACTGGAAGCACAACTACGAGCCCTACTGACCAAAATTACCGAGCTGCCAATCTGCGGTGATGATGTCCAGATCTTCCCACACCGATTTAGAAGTGAAAGCACCTCTGCCACGCCATCTCAGTCTGCCACACAGTTCATTGCACTCATGCCGCTTTCTCTGCAAGACCGCGTCATCGCAGTCGTTGGCATCCTTTGCAACGCAGAGACAAACACATCCACGCACTTCCCAAGAGCACACTTTCAAAGTGGTTCTGATCAGCTCATCAATGCGGACCTCACCAAGAAGTTGAAAAGCTTCAGAAACCTGGCACGCATTCTGGTTCCCGGCCTGTTGCGTATCCTCTCAGCCAACGATCTGAACGATACACTTCGCATTCACGATCCAGCCTCCGCAAGATATTTGCTTCCCCCACAGCAGTCCAATCCGCGTGAGATTTTCACAGTCTGCAACATCGACCCACTCACTGGCCTGCGCACCCGAGAAAGCTTTGAGCAACTGATCTCGGATGCAATCGAGAGCGTCACCGATCCAGACCAACGCGTCGCTTTGTTCTATGTGGATCTGGATCATCTGAAAGTCATCAATGATGCCCACGGCCACGCTGCAGGTGATGCAGCATTGGTTGCTATTTCCGATCGCCTCAAACAGATGGAATGTGAGAACATCACCGCCCTTCGCTTAGGTGGCGACGAGTTTGCCCTGCTGCTGGAAGACACCTCGTGTCACCAAATCAGAGCATTACTGGAGGAGCTGCCTGCAACCCTCAGTCATCCGATCTATCACGAGCATAGCGAGATCCGGCCCAAGGTCAGCATCGGTGCTGCCGTGTTTCCGCGTCATGCGAACAACGTCAAAGAACTGCAAGAGAGTGCCGACACAGCTCTGTATCATGCAAAGAAACGAGGCCGGAACCGCGCCAGCCTCTTCAATCAGGTGATGCGCACGCGGCTGGATCGACAGGTCACATTGCAGCGCACCGCAAAACAGGCACTCATGCAAAATCAGGTTGGCACCGTGTTCCAACCCATAAGAACTTGCAAGACCAGCAAGATCAAAATGCTAGAAGCCCGCCCAGACTGGCCTACACAAATCCTTGAAATTGCACGTGGCAGCGATCTCTCCAAAATCTTCGACAGCGCCAGCTTCAGCGACATTCTCGGCGATACTACAATTGCAGCTATCATTCACACCATGCGCGCTTGCCAGAACACATCGATGGAACCTTGGGAGTTCCTGTTCCGCGTGCCAGTGCCATCTCTATTGAAGGAAGGTTTCTGCGATGATCTCAGTTATCTGCTTCAGGAAAACAACGTCCAACCAGACAAGTTCACATTAGAGATCCCCTCACGGGTTCTCCTGCGGGCCAACGCACACATCCTGATCAGTCAGCTCAATGAACTCACCAGCACTGGCGTTAAACTCTGCATCAACCATTTCGATTCCGGCGGTCTTAAGATCGAGCACTTCCAGAAACTGAACATCTCATACATCAAGCTGCACGCAGGATCTGTTGAGAAGCTCTTTGAAGACGAAAAGACAGCCCGCCTGCTCATCGCCGCAACCGAGTTCGCACATGCTCTGAACATCGAGATCATTCTCTCAGAAATCAAGAACGCTCACACCGAAGAAAAGCTAGAAGAGCTTGGAGCGGAGTATGTTCAGGGAGAGTTCTATGCACCAGAACAACGCTTCTCGGAAATCTATAAGAAACATGTGCTGGGTATCTCTCAGGATCCAATCCAGAGAGCAAAATCAAGCATCGCACATAGAAGAGTGTCGCGTCTGCCGTCATCCATGATAAATTAGCGTTTAAACATCAGCGCAAGAGATCATGTGTGAGCAAGACCAAAAGACAACGGGCAATCAGTGATGCACTCGGCGCGCTGATACCACACGTACCATTTCTGGATGCAGCTGAAATCAGAAGCAAAGCCAACCAGCAACATCTGCGCCACCTACCGGCACATATCGCCGTTCTGCTGGCAACAACCAGTTATGTGCGCCACCAATACACGGATTATGATGATTTGCTAGAAGACGGTTTGGACCGCGACGCCGCACGCTACTGCGTGGCTGACGAAATGGAAGCCACCATCACATCGTGGGGTGGCACCATAACTGCGGATGAACTGCTGGCCGCTCCCAGTGGAAGCGGCGAGCACGATCAGTAGCTATAAATTATCGGCAAACACCAATAATCCAAGTAAAGGCAAGTGCTACCAGACACAGTGCTGGAATAATAATCGCAGCATAGCCGAAGAACGCAATTGCAAGGCCCCAGCCAACAAAGAAGTTGGCGCAGAAATAGTATTTCGCTTCACTGTTCCCGTGAACAGCGTCTTTAAACAACCAGCCAATAATTGGGACGAGGAAGAGTATTTTAAAGAACAGCGGATCGCTATCCTGCTGAGCCTCAGCAGAAGACAAAGTTGTATCGCTCATTACAGTGCCCGTTTTTGATTGATGGGGAAGAACACAGTCTTGACTTACATCAATTTAGCAGTTGCGCGCATGCGTCACATCAGCACATCTACGTATGAAGCATGAATATAGAATGAGACTGCTGCTCTTCTAAATCAGCCCCTTGCATAACATTAACCACGGCACCGTTTCTGTTTCACGATCTTTCCTTCTTTTCGTCAGCTAAACGCAGCCGCTTTGGCCGCAGGAAAAAGGAAACAAGATGCCAAATAAAGAAATTGTCGGGTACGCACTCAGCACCAATGCGCAGCTCATCGCTAAGATGGCGGAAAGCGATTACACAACAGTCATTCTGTGCTTTGTTGTCGGTGATGAAGCAGGAAATCTCTCCCCTAGCACAGAACTTCAAGCAATGTTCGATGCGCCAGATCTCATCAGCAACCTGAAATCTGCAGGTAAGCGAGTATTGATTTCTATGGGTGGAGAAGTCTTCTCAACCCCAGCCTGGGCTGCCTTGGCAAACAACCTCGACAACACCGTGCAACAGCTGACCAAAATGGTAACCGACCACGGTCTCGATGGTGTCGATATTGACTGGGAAGATACCAACTACACGGGGTATGATGCCCCAACCTTCCTCGTGGACCTCTCCAAAGCCTTGAAGGACCAGCTGCCGGACGGTCATAACTTCGTTACCCATGCACCGCAAGCACCCTACTTTTATGGCGGCGCTCCAGGTTCCTACACACAAGTGTACGTAGATGTGGCCAAGAATGCCGGAGACGCAATCGATCTCTACAACATCCAGTACTACAACAATCAGTGGTATGTTGGGGAAACTGCAGCAGAAGAAACCGGCAAAGTTGCAGGTACTGAGCTGGTAAATGGTCAGACATTCCCCTCCAGCATTATCGGAATCGCATCAACTGGCGTTCCGATCTCCAAGCTTATCCTCGGCAAACCGACCACACTGCAAAATGTCACCGGCTCAGCCTCCGTAAATGGCTATCTGTCTGCCGATGAGATCGTAGATAATCTCATCTCACCACTACTGGCTAAAGAACCCGATTTTGCCGGTATGATGGGGTGGCAGTACCCCACTGAGTACGGCTCAGATACGGGTACAGATGATTGGGCACAAACCATGGCAAAAGCACTAGGCAACTGATCCTGACCAATTAGCGAGCGGCGGAGCAAATCTTGCTCCGCCGCTCAGCAGCAAAGTTTTAACTCCAGACAATAGATTTCTCTCAAAAGAGCACCCTCACAACTCCTGGTCCGAAAAACTTTTTCGTGATCAGTGCCGAGCAGCACGTAATGCACGATGCATATTCCCTAGGGTCTCCCTCAATGGTTGCAAAAGCACGATGGCAAAACACCTCCATCCGAAGATGCAGCCTGAAAAAATTCAATATGAGGAGAGGATCACATGCCAAAGTTCGGACTATCTCTTAAGCTTCAAGTCCCACCACTTCAACTGAACCAGCCGCAACAGGCGCCTGCTGCAAATCATCAGGCAAACAAGCCAGGCGGTCTTGCGGGAAAGCAAGACGCTATTGCACAGCAGGTGAAAGATCTCCCGGCACCTGTCTTCCGCCCAGCATCCAATCCACCAACTTTTGAAGGTGCACGTGGTAGCGGCTGGGGCTCAGAAAACAGCGGTTGGCGCACTCTGAACATCGAGAACCAGGATAGTTTCATCCATACCAAACGCATCGATGCGAAAGCTCAGGGTGAGTATGCTGGCGATAAAATCCACCTGAGCATCGAGCCGAGCCAGGTACCAGCAGCATTTGACGCCATTAACACCCTGCTTTTCTCTGAGGACTCTCCTGTCGACAAATGGAAAGTCACAGACATGACCCGTGTAACAGAAGGTTCTCGTGTTCAGGTCGGAGCGCAGTTCACTCTATATCTACGCCCAACCTCCGAAGATTCCCAATACACCGCACAGGATCTGAAGAACGATAAATCCTTCGTTGAAGCAATCGAGCAAAAGCTCACCCATGCAGGCATTCAACCGGGCGAACGTCCGGCCTCAGATGTTTCTGCTCACCATTGGGAGTTTGCCAGCTACCGCAATGAACTTCGCAGTGATCGTGAAGGTGGCGTCGCCCAGACAGAGGCTTTGCGCCGGGAACCGGTTTTCGAACTTCTCACGATTTAAACCTCCCAACAAAAAAGGCCCGCAAATGCGGGCCTTAATTCTTTATAGAAAGCAATACTTAGCGGGTAAGTGGCTTGTACTTGATGCGGCGTGGGTCAGCAGCGTGTGCGCCCAGACGACGAACCTTATCTTTCTCGTAGTCTTCGAAGTTACCTTCAAACCACTCAACGTGGGAGTCACCTTCAAAGGCCAGCATGTGCGTTGCCAGACGGTCGAGGAACATACGATCGTGCGAGATAACCACGGCACAACCTGCATAGCTCTCCAGAGCGTCTTCCAGCGCAGCAAGGGTTTCGGTGTCAAGGTCGTTAGTCGGCTCATCGAGCAGCAGCACGTTAGCGCCAGACTTCAGAACCTTAGCGAGGTGCACGCGGTTACGCTGACCACCGGAAAGGTCGCCAACTTTCGCCTGCTGTCCTGCACCCTTAAAGTTGAAGGAAGAACAATATGCGCGAGAGTTGATCTCTTTCTTGTCCAGGTAGATAACTTCAGCACCTTCGGAAATTTCTTCCCAAACGGTCTTGCTGTCATCCAGCTTGTCGCGAGACTGATCTACGTAACCAAGATGCACGCGCTCACCAAGCTCAACTTTACCACTGTCAGGAGTTTCCTGACCGGTCAGCAGCTTGAAGAGGGTTGATTTACCAGCACCGTTTGGACCGATCACACCAACAATACCACCGCGTGGCAGTTTGAAGGACAGATCGTCAATCAGCAGACGATCACCAAAGCCCTTGGAGACATTCTCAACGTCAATCACGTTGTTACCAAGACGCTCACCAACCGGGATCATGATCTGCTCAATGGTAGGCATACGCTCTTCCTGAGCAGCCAGCAGGTCGTCATAAGCCTTAATACGGGCTTTGGACTTGGTCTGGCGGCCTTTCGGAGACATACCCATCCACTCTTTTTCGCGCTTGATCGCACGAGAGCGAGCCATGTTCTCACGGCCTTCCTGCTCCATACGCTTGGTCTTTTTCTCAAGGTATGTGGTGTAGTTGCCTCATATGGGATGCCCTGACCGCGGTCGAGCTCCAGAATCCAGCCAGTCACATTATCAAGGAAGTAGCGATCGTGGGTGATGATCAGTACAGAGCCTTTGAACTCGCGCAGATGGCGCTCCAGCCAGTGAACGGTTTCAGCGTCCAGGTGGTTGGTTGGTTCGTCGAGCAGCAGCAGATCTGGCTCGGAAAGCAGAAGCTTACAAAGCGCAACGCGGCGGCGCTCACCACCGGAAAGGTTGGTCACAGGGCTGTCAGATGGAGGACAGCGAAGCGCTTCCATTGCCATCTCAACCTGGCTTTCCAGGTTCCACAGATCCTGAGCGTCGATCTCGTCCTGAAGCTGAGCACCTTCCTCGGCAGTCTCGTCCGAGTAGTTCATCATCAGCTCATTGTAACGGTCCAGCTTTGCCTGCTTGTGCGCAACGCCTTCCATCACGTTTTCAAAGACGGTCTTGTCCGGGTCTAGATGTGGTTCCTGCGGCAGGTAACCAACCTTGGCACCTTCAGCAGCCCAGGCTTCACCGGTGTACTCTTTATCCAGACCAGCCATGATCTTCAAAAGAGTGGACTTACCTGCACCGTTAGGACCAAGGATACCGATTTTCGCATCCGGGTAGAAAGACAGGTGAATGTTGTCGAGTACTTTTTTAGCACCGTAGGCCTTGGAGACCCCGTGCATGTGATAGATGAACTGGCGCGCCATGGACTGCCTGCATCTCCTGATCTGTGTAAACTAAGAATTCTCTGGGAAGCACTCATAGTGGAAGCTGCGCCAAGGGGCAATCCATAACACTTCAGCGAAGATCAAATCCGCCGCTTTTTTCTTCCAAAATCAGGATTTTTGTAAAGCCGCCAGCTTCGCGAAAGCAAGAAAAAGGGCAGCAAGTAAAAACCGCCGCCCCTGCTACAAGTAAACTCGTAGAAACTTACGCCATCTTCAGCTGCGGAACCACGGTAAGATTCCGAACCACAGCATTGTCTTCAATGGCCTTCAGGCCCTTCACAGCAATGAACGTCACAATCGGCTCAAAGACAACAATTGCCAGATAAGACAAAGCGAACTGCGCCCATGCTGTAAATGGTGTTGCCACTTCGCCAATCATCAACCAGAAGCCAACCATACCGGTCACACCAGCATAGTACATCGCATCTAGTTTCAGTATCTGGCAAAGCTCAGACGCTTGGTCAGGTCTTTGTCAAACAGCTGCTTACCACCCAGATAATGAACGGAAATCAGCGGCAGCATCAAAGACAGGCTGTTGACGCCAAGGTGGTACATGTCCTGCGGATCAAAAGCGAGTGCCTGAAACAACAGGCCGATCGCAAACCCTAGCAGAACAGGTGTAAAGCCGAGCGTCAGATACATCGCCATAGCCCCAATAAAATGAAGCTCGGATGGCCCGACAGACAAATGGAAACTCTGCATGAAAATGGAGAAGAAACCAGCAGCCAAAAGTGTTTTCAGCAGAGTAAGCGGCTCTTTCAGAAATTCAGAGATCTGCTCTTTACAGCCCCAAACAAAAACGCCGACGGCACCTGCATTGGCAGCAATAACCTTGGCCGCAGAAACGTAACCCGGTTCAATATGCATTTAATATGCTCCTCTTCGCACCCACCGTGCGGTTTGAGTTTATGTTGTGTCGGGCAGGTTTCCTGGCTCATGGCTTTTGCATCACTCGCCTTCCCAGAGATCATCTCCAGTGGCTTTTATGAGGAACGCACCACGTAACAGTTGCGGGGGCAGCTGCGGCTCGGGCCCATCTTTGGTCATCCCTACCGCATTCCCTTTTCATCCAAGAAGCTTGGCTTCTATAGAACCCAACAGCCGGAATATCGTAAATTCCAGGAGAAGACACAACTAGAAATAAGAGGAGGTTGGGAAAACGCTCAACTCCTGAGGTTTCTACTCAGAAGAAGCCACTGCAAGCTGCAGGCAAAAAAAGAGGCGTGTACCCGGTGGTACACGCCTTTAAGAAAGTTGACACTCCCCCATCCGAGTGCCAGCCGAAGCTGCATTTAGAGATATCAGAGTGCCCCATCCCTTCATTGATCTTCATCAAAATAAATAAAATTACCTCTGAAACAGCAGAAATTATTCATTGTTACAAAATTAGTCAGTCCTTCAATCGATTAAAACTAGAACAACTCAAATATATCTCTGAGGGACCTCAACGAAAGTCTCAGTATTTTCTACTAATTCTTACTCAGGCTGGTTACTGAAGGAGCCTGCCACGAGAACTTCCTGAGCCAATGTCTCTCTGGTGAAATCACAAAGCTCCATGAATCAACCTTTCCGGAGACCTTATCTGGAGTTGTGCCGGAGGCTTCCTGTACCCCACTCTGACCAGACGCAATCTGAATTTTCAAAGTGCCCTCGCCCTTCCCTGCCAGCTTCAACAGTCCCAGATCTGTCTGAGTACGACCCAGAAAGACCGTGGGGGCTGCACCAATCCGATCCCAGATCGCACGCGCCAACTCCAAAGACGGGGTTTCACTGGAGGTCGCTGACACTTCAATAACCCGGAAGCGCGGCAGACCATAGTTCAGCTCCACCATGGTGCGATCCACTTCATGATCACCAAAGCTCAGCACCCAGATTTCGAAGTGATGTTCTTTAAGGAAACCCACCAGTTCCTTTAAAGGCTGATAGGCGAACTCCCGATACTTGGCACCAACCGCTTTCGGCCCGTTGAGGGACAAATGAGCCCGCACGCTTTCGCTGTAGTCAGCGAAACTGCCAAGATCTCCGTCAGCATTGGGTGGTACGACCTTATTGTCAGCGCTCTGTACAGCGGTACTCCACAATGCCCCATCGCCCACAAGCACGGCCACTCGGTCTTCCAGCGCCACGAACTCCGGGCTTTCCGTCCGCCCCATGCGCTCAATGCTCTCAATAATCCCGTGGCGTGCTGTGGTGGAACTCCAGCTCGGCAGGATGTTATCCCGCTCACCACCGGTTGGCTGCATGACTGAAACTGCGGAGTATAAAAACAAGCTGGACCACTGCATCGCTCAAGATCACCCAGAAGCTGTTCAAGCAAGATGGAGACCTACAATGCACATCAATTGCCCATAAAAAATGAACTAAATGCAGTTGTGAAAAGAGAAGAGAATCATGATTGACGGGCGGAATCTCTTTTCTCTCAACTTGAAGACAAATACGAGTATTCACGTATATAAGTAATTTCAATCACCGAAACTTTTACTTACAATTTTCATCAATTTGCTTTGAAAGCGTCAGATAAACGCCATATACGCCTCTCTTTTCGATACTTTTTAGGATGAAACCCTCAACTCCCTAGAATTCTTAATAAATGCGCAACAATTTCAAACAATTATGCCCAGGAATTTCTTGGGGTACCAAAATGCATTTCCGAGCCCTTTTACTTCCAGTATTGCTCTTACTTACGCTGATTGGTTTATCGTTACACTTCATGTCGGTGTCTTCGTATGCGTCAATTTTTGATCCAGCGAACACCAGCCTTCAAGGCTCGTTAAATCAGGCAGAACTCCTGACACAGCAGCAGAACCTATGGACCATTTTGTCCGTGGGATTATTTGCGCTTGGTGTTCTTGGAATACTTGTCGTGTATTCCAGCCTGTTCATTCAGGAACGCATGCGGGCATCTCGCTTTTTCAACCGCGCATTGCTTCTGATCGTAATCAGCTCTGCGGCATGCTTGTTGATTGACACCACTCTGAACCTGCCGGATGTCACAGCTCAGCTGACCCTTTGGCAGTCAGAGGTCGAGTTCATCCCTCAGAGCGAGGTCCATGCCGCAGCAATCCACGCCGCAATGGCCGCCATGATTGCAGTGATCGCATACTTGCCCCTGTCACATCAGCTCACACTCCGCGCAACCATCATCCTTGCACTCTCAGTTGGTGCTGTCATCTACCCAGCCTACCTGAAAGGCGTACAGGGGCTGCTCTTACATCCAATCAGTCAGGGCACTGTTCTTTCAGTAGGTTTTGAGCAAATCGGAGGTGGAACGGTCGTCACCCTACTGGCAACCTTTGTGGCATTCTCCGGCATTTTCGTCACCGGCATCAAGAACTCGCCTGCACTGCCTGAGTATATCCTGCGCAATACACAAAACTACAATGTGCTGCAGATCAAAGCTGGTGCAGCTCTCATGCTGTCGGTGGCATTGGTTTTTCAGTTGGCAACACAAGCATTTACTCTGGTGAGCTGGGCGCTGCGATCTACAACGTTCTGGTCGCTGCGGGCATCTCTGTTGCCTTGGGTGTTCTCTTTGGCTTCTTTGCGCCAAGAAAGGTGATGTACCCAACCATTCTGCTGAGCCTGATCGGCGGTCTTGCATCGGCACTTGGAAATGCGCAACACCTGACGATCGAAGGCGTAGCAGCCTTATCACTCGTGGCCTCCGCCCTTTCAGTCACAGCTGCCCGTATTGTCTTCATCCGAACCAAGACCCACAAAGTCACGATCTACTATACGAGCCTCGGAATCGGCTCATTAGTGGGCCTCTTTGGCTACACTCTGGCACTTCCATCAGATAATGTTCTGGCGGGCTGGACCTTCGACAACTTCGTTCTCCAAGCCGTTGGCGCTTCTCTGACGACCCTTTGGGCCTTTATGACAGGTCTGATCCTTTTCTCAGTCTTCAAGTACTCTGGCATGTTCCAGAAAGCCGATGAGATTGATCTGAACGACTCTCCAATCGTCAGCACCATCAGCCAGATGGAGAACCTGATCGGCAAACTGGTATGGCATGACGCCAAGCTGGACGAGCGTCTGCCTGTTCGCGATACGGACCCGCAAGAACGCCTCGCATCCCTCTTCAACTCGTTCCTCGACAAGCTGCAGAGCGATGAGAAGCGGCGAAAAATCAGCGAAACTTCAGACAGTAAACAGCAGGAAGAACTCAGCAAACTCGCCACATTCGCAGAAGGTGCGTTCGAAGGCCTTGCAATCTCAACCGATGGCATCATCGTCGAATGTAACCACGTTCTCTACGAACTTCTCGGCTACTCCGCAGGCGAAATGCGCGGCTCGAGTCTGCTGTCTCACGTGGCCCCGGACTACCGTGAGAAAGCCCGCGCGGCCATTCAAGCCAATGAGCCAACACCGAATGAAGTCATCCTGCTCAGCAAGACCGGCGAGCGCATTCCGATAGAAGTGCGTGGCCGCCTGATGGAAGTGGGAGACGAGAACCTCCGCGTTTCCGCTGTGCGCGACATGCGCAAGCAGAAGGAAGACGAAGCCCGTATTCTGCACCTTGCCCAGCACGACATGCTGACGGGTCTGCCGAACCGCACCTACTTCCGCGAGCGCTTCCAGCAAGCCATCGAAAACCAGGCCTGCGCAGAAGAAACCATCTCCGCCGTCATGGTTCTCGATTTGGATCGCTTCAAAGATATCAATGACTTATACGGACATCCCGTCGGCGACAAACTCATCCAGACTGTCGCCCGCCGTCTCAATGCCTGTGTCACGCACCACGATACCGTCGCTCGTCTGGGCGGGGACGAGTTCGCAATCATTCAGGTCAATCTGAAGACAACGGCAGAAGTTGGCCTGCTCACCAACAAGATCATCGAAGTCCTGTCCAAGCCGATCCATGTCGGTAACAACATCACGATCAGAACCAGCGCCAGCATCGGTATCGCGATTATTCCGGAGCATGGGACTGATCCTGACGAGCTCATGTCCAAGGCTGACATAGCTCTTTATGAGGCAAAAGAGGCTGGCAGAAACACCTTTGCATTCTTCGAAGACAAGATGGAAGAAGCCATCCTGCTGAGACGAACCATGGAAGGCGATCTGCGTAACGCATTGGAAAATGAAGAACTTCAGCTTCACTTCCAACCTCAGGCCCGCTCTGACACCCGTTCCATCGTCGGCTTTGAAGCACTGCTGCGCTGGAACCATCCAGAGAAAGGCCTGATCGCTCCAAACAACTTCATTCCTGTTGCGGAAGAGAGTGGTCTGATCATTCCGATTGGCCGCTGGGTGCTGAACGAAGCGTGTGCGCAGGCGTCTCAGTGGCCAGAGCGCTATCGTGTAGGTGTGAACCTCAGTCCGGTGCAGTTCTGTGATGAATATCTTATCCAGGAAGTGGAAGGCGCATTGGCACGAAGTGGCCTGACACCGGAGCGTCTGGAGCTTGAAATCACAGAGAGCGTCCTGATCCACGATGATCGCCGCGCCCTCAATACCCTGAGACAACTCAAGGAGTTAGGCATCACCATCGCGCTGGACGACTTTGGTACCGGCTACTCCTCCCTCAGCTATCTGCGCCGCTTCCCGTTTGATCGCCTCAAGATCGACCGCAGCTTCGTCAGTGGGGTAACTCAGACACCAGAACTGGCAGCCATCATCCGCGCCGTCATCGATCTGGGACAGGCTCTGGGAATGGAAGTTATCGCCGAAGGTGTTGAAACTGAACCAGAATTAGAGCTGCTGCGCAATGAATCCTGTGATGAGGTGCAAGGCTACCTGATTGGCCGTCCGCAGATTATGGACGGGGAAACCGCGAAGCATGTCAGCAATGCCAATCTGGAAATTCAGGCGCTGGACCAGTACATCGCTGCGCTGCAGGAAACTTCTCTGAAGCTAAAAGAGAAAGAAAAACAAGCAGCTATGCAAAGTCAGGAAATGAGTGATGCGGGCGACTAAACCCGCAGCATTCTAGCAAAACAACAAGAAGCCAGCAGGACTTATCACCAGTCTGCTGGCGCATTTACCGCCACACGGCTGCGTCCGGCACCCTGCCTAACCACCTGAACCTGAACCGGAATTCGATCCTTCAGCGCTTCCACGTGGCTAATGACGCCAACTTTTCTCCCCTGCCCCTGCAACATCTCCAGCGCATCAATGGCAAGGTCAAGACTTTCTGCGTCCAGAGAGCCGAAGCTTCGTCGATGAAGAGCGTGTCAACGAACGACTGACGCCCCTCCAAACCAGACAGCGCCAGAGCGAGGCTGAGCGAAATAAGGAAGCGTTCTCCGCCACTTAGCGAGCGCGTGGAGCGAGGTGTATCGCCCATATCGCGGTCGATGACGAAGAGGCCGAGACCAAAGTCAGCCCGTTTCAGCTGGTACCGTGGTTTGAGCTGATGCAGCTGTTTGTTCGCAAGTTCCACCAGCAAATCGAGAGTAACACCCTGCGCCACCTTCTGGAATTTGGAGCCATCCGCTGAGCCAATCGCCTCAGAAATCGCGCCCCACGTCTTGGCGGTTTCCTTTGCCTCCAACAGCAAGCCCATGATTTGCTGGGCTTTTTCCCGCGCTTCAGCATCCACACGCAGTTTCTCGGAAAGAACGCCGCGCTTCACCTGCAACTCAGAGAGCGCCTGCTTGGTGGCCTCCAGCTGGGAGGATAACTCCGGCAGCGACTTATCCGGCAAGGGCTGCGCCTGAACCGCCGCCAGCTCCTTTTCCCAAGTGGAAACAGCCGTTTGCGTTGCAACGTAAGCGTCATCCAGCGCCTTCAGCTCAGCCAACAGGGCCTCCAGCTCGTGAGTGCTCCTCTCTCGCAAACCGTCATAGGCGTCTTTGGTCAGACCAAGCCCAGAAAGTTCAGCATTTAGTCTTTCCATACAACCAGTTAGCGCAGCGCCAGCCTTCGCCTCAGCATCCTTCGCAGCAGCCAATCCAGCCTCCGCACGGCCAAATTCGGCCTTTGCGTTGCTATGTGCGTTACTTGCGTTTTTTATGCGTTCTTTTGCGTTGCTATGTTTTTCAGTGAATGCAGCCCGATGCGCCCCGGTCGCCATGCCACCCAGCAGCAATTTGCGCTCCGCAAATCGCTCCTGATGCAGCGCCCGAAGCGTCTCCAACTGACCAAGCAAGTCAGCGGCAATCTTAGTGAAGCCACCATGCCGCTCGCTCAAACCGCTGGTCTTCTGTTCCAGTGATTGCAGCGCGGCAGAAGTTGTCCCCTCCTGCTGCTCAAGTTGTTCCCATGTGCTGATGCGCTCCTGCAAGCTCGCCTTCAGCGCTGGTAACTCATCACCAAGGGACCCGAATACCATGCCACCAGCCAGCAGCGTTTCGCTAAGCCGCTGCTCCAGTCGCAGCCGTGCCTCAGAGTTCTCGTTGTGACGACCCTCAACACCGGAAAGCTCCACCTTGATGGAAGAAACCTCTTCAGCTTTTCCGGCCTGATCACCAGTCGCTTTCTTGTGTGCATCACGCAGCTCACGAAGCTTGGCCTCCAACTGCTCCAGCTCTTTGCGCAGTGCGTCATCCTGAGCCAGCACAGCACGCAAAGCATCGGCTTTGGACGTCACCTGAGCCAGCACCGCATCCAGCAACTCTGGTGCATCAAGCAAAGCATCCAGCGCAAACGACAGGTCGAACGGAGCTGCAAGCGAACTCCATTGCTGCTGAGCGTCAGCCTCAAGAGCAGTCGTCTCTGCTTCAAACCGCTCCGCCTGCTCCAAAGCATTTTTCTTTGAAGCTTCGCAGGCAGCAAGCTTTCGCTCTATATCACTTAGGTTTCGCTGCGCAGCTGTGCGAGCTTCTTCCGCTTCCTTGCGCTGTAGAAACACGTCGCCGAACAGCGCATCCAGCGCAGCCCGGCCCTCCTGTGTATCTACGGGGTGATCGTCAGAGCCACAAACCGGGCAAGGTGCATCTTCAACCAATCCGGCGCGCAGCAGCTTTACCTGATCCCCTTGCGCCGCTTCAGCAAGGGTGGAGAGCCCGCGCGCTTTTTCGAGGGCTTCGTCGCGAAACGTCAGCTCCTGCGTCGCTTTCTCCTTGGCTTCCTGCAGGCCTTCCATCTGGTCCACCAGCTTCTGCCAGGTCGCACTTTCAGCCTGCTTGTTCCGCTTGGCCTTCACGAAGTTGCGGGAGGTCTCCTGAAGTTTCTCAGCCCGCTGACGGAAGGCAGAAAGCTGCTCCATGCTTTTGCGGGCATCATTGGCCCCAAGCGCGGAAATCTCGCCTTTCTTGGAGGCAACATCGCTCTCACAGCCGTCAAGATCAGATGCAAACTGCGCCAGCTCAGCGGAAAGCTTACTCTGGATCTCAGAGAGCTCGTTCTCGCGCTTGCGCATCTCAACAAGGCGTTCAGCATCCTTGGAAAGCGCAATCTGAACCCGGTCATATTCTTCCAGATCAGCAAACAGACTGTCCCGGCGCTCTTTCAACACCTTGGTCGCACTCAGCCGTGCCATCTGTTCTTTCACAGTGGCCTGCAAGGCTTTCTGCTCTTCAAGAGATTTGGTGTGCGCCGCCAGTGCATCTTCCGCCTGCTTGGCGTCCAGATTGGCCGCGTCAGAGCGTTCACGCAGCTGCTTGCCTTCCGTTTCCAGCTCACCCAGCTTGGTGTCCAGCTGCTCAGCAGCACTCCATTCCGGCGTCAGCTTGGTCAGCTCAGCTTCCAGCTCATTGAACAGCGCATCAGCCTGCTTGGCCTGCTCATCCTTGGCAGCCAGATCCGTACGCGCAGCTTCCAGCATCACCTGGCTTTTTTCAGCAGCCGCACGCGTGCCAGCAACATCGCGCTCCGCATCCACCACGCGCTGGTTCACAGGCTCCAGAGACTTGATGCGCTCAAACTGCGCCTTCAGATCCCGCTTGGCCTGCGCGTTTTCATGGCGCGCTTTCAGGGCAACAAACTCATCATGGGCAGAAGCCAGCTTGGTCTTGGCTTCATCCAGCTTTTGCAGGTGCCCCAAAGACTTGGCAATGGCATCCATATCCGATTGAACGGAGGCAGACTGCTTTTCTAGCTCACCCTGCTCACCAACAAGCGCGGTGCGTTCCTCGTCTTCCAGAAGACCGGCCACATCAGACTTTTCTTCCAGCTTGCCGACAGCGTCTTTAGCCTCAGAAAATCGCTGGAAGATCTGCTTGGAAATGTCTCTATAACGCTGGGTCCCGGTCACTTTTTCAAGCAGTGCAGCCCGCTCATTGTCATTGGCTTTCAGGAAAGCATCAAAATCGCCCTGCGCCAGCAAAACCGTGCGTTTGAACTGGTCATAGGTCAGCCCAAGCCGTTCCTCGACAGCCGCATCCACCTGCTTGATGCCGCTTTCAACCGCAGCATTGTCTTCAATGCGAACCAGCGACCGCTCCACATTCTGCAAGCGGCCAGATGCCTTGTTGCGCGCACGGCGCACTGTCCAGCGCGCGCGATATCCCGTTCCATCTGCGCCGATAAAGTCCGCCTCGGCAAAGCCAGAGGCCGCACCACGGGTCAGCACGGTTCGTGGGTTCGTCTCTTTCAGGTCTGCACCGGCAACATCCGGCACACTGTCGCTGCTGCCTGCAGCGCTCAAACGCGGGCACTGCCCAAACAGGGCAAGGCACAAGGCATCCAGCAAGGTGGATTTGCCCGCTCCAGTTTCTCCGGTAATCGCGAATAAACCAGCCCCATCCAGAGGCTCCTGCTCAAGGTCAATCTCAAACGGAGCTGCCAGACTGGCAAGGTTTTCGCCACGCACCGCTAGAATACGCATTACTCGACCTCCGCTTCTGCGATTGCGCGATAAAAATAGTCCAGATGCTTGGCTTCCGGCTCCATGCCGTGCACCCGCTCAAAAGCGGATTTGAAAAGCTCATCCGGTTGAATTTCAGAAAGGCGGATCAGGCTCTCGGCCTCAGCACTCACCACTTCTTGCTGTTTGGGCCGCAGCACAGAAACACCGGCACTGCGCACCGGGTACTCTGCCAAAATCTGGTCCACCTCAGCCTTCAGCCCGCCAGCTGAAACCTGTGGTCTCAGATCCACATGTACAAATGGCTGCTGTTCAACGGGCAGATTTCCATCCAACTCCAGCGCATCCAGCGCAGGCACCAGCTCTTCCAGCAGCAAGCCACCATCCCCTTTCAGGCGGTGGAACGGCACAGGCCGGCTCAAAGCCAGACGCTCAATGGAAAGCACACCGGCATCAGAAAAACTCAGTAGATTAACGCCGTGCTTGTAATGCTGCTCAGTGACGGAAAGAGGAAACGGCGAACCGGAATAGCGAATGGTTTCCTTGCCCACCTTCTGCGGCTTGTGCAAATGCCCAAGAGCCACATAAGTCAGGTCATCAGGAAACTGCTCCCACGGCATGGCATGCTCACCGCCAATCAGAATGCGCCGCTCTGCGCCTTCCGATTCCAGACCACCTGCCACATGCAAATGGCCAGTCGCGATCAACGGCATCTCACCAATCTGCTCACGAGCCTGCTGAACCGCCGCCTCATAAAGTTCCGCCACAGCCCGCACCACTGGCGAACCTTCCTCAGAAGAAGAAAAGCTCAGCCCCGGCAGATCTGTTGCACGAGGAAACGGCAGCGCCAGCACATAGGCCTTCACAGCGCCAGCGCTGTCTTTGAGTGGAACAAGGTGGTGGGAAAGATCCAGCAAACCGTCCTGTCGGCGCACCATGCCAACGGCCTGCACGCCAATCTTTTGAAACAGCACACCCGGCGCTTCCACACGCCCGGCAGGGTCATGGTTGCCCGCAGTCAGCACAGTCACCAGATGCGGGCGCTTTTCCCGAAAACGGGCCAGCGCCTCATAAAGCATCTGCGTAGCGTCTGCGGATGGGTTCTGGTTGTCGAACACATCTCCTGCCACAACCAGCGCGTCCACCTCATGGCGCTCAATCAGTTCTTCAAGCTCCTTGAAGAACTGTTGGTGCTCATAGGTGCGCGACCAGCCGTTCAGACTCTGGCCAATATGCCAGTCTGCTGTGTGCAGGATTTTCAACGCCATACTACCTGTTCCACGCTCCGGGCCATGAGTACAGTCAACTTGAAGGACCGCAGCATCATGACTCGGAAATGATTCATTAACCAATCCGCAAATTAGGCATAGGGTTTACACAGAAGTCTTTAAAGCGTGGCGCTAACCCACAGATTTAGGGGATTTGGCACAAGTAGCTCACAGGAATCTGTTTCCCCACCTCCCCGCGCGTAATTTTCGTGAATTTGTGAGCCCCTTTTCGCAGCTTCCGCAAAGCCCACCCGAATCTCTTCGTTCACCATTAGTGAACAATCAAATCACCAAAGCTTACCTTGTTCATTCTGAGAAGAGGAATATCTTTAAGGGCAAGACGACCGCATTGAAAATATTAAGAAATCAGGAGAGTCCCATGTCTACGATCGCATCTGATTTAAGAGTAAAAGTTCGCCCATCCGAAGCCCGTGGCCACGTTGATGCAGGCTGGCTGAAATCCGCCCACTCTTTCAGCTTCGCCAACTATTTTGACCGCAATAACATGAACTTCCACAATCTGCGGGTCATCAATGATGACTGGGTCGCAGCCGGTGGCGGCTTCCCCATGCACCCCCATGAGAACTTCGAGATCTTCTCTTACATGCTGGAAGGCGCTCTGGCCCACGAGGACACCATGGGCAACGGCAGCACCGTGCGCAAAGGCGGAATCCAGTTCATGAGCACCGGCTCCGGCGTGCAGCACTCCGAGTTCAACCCATCCAGCACAGATGAAACCCACCTGCTGCAGATTTGGCTGATCCCGGACCGCAAGAACACCACACCGCGCTATGAAATGCTGGAGCTGGATGACATCGCCCGCGATGGCAACTTGCAGCTCTTCCTCTCCCACGATGGCCGCGACGGCTCCATCCGCACAGAGGCAGCAGCAGACGTCTACTCCGGCAAGCTGAACAGCAATGACACCATCCGCTTTGAACTGGCCGACGAACGCGTCGTCTACGTGCACGTGGCCCGCGGTGAGGTGCAAATCAACGGTGAAACGCTGAAAGACGGCGATGCCATTGAAGCTGAAGGCAACGGCACACTGGAGCTGACCAACGGCGAGAACGCAGAAGTGGTGCTCTTCCACCTCTCCCCACGCCGCTAAGCAAAACAGCACATCCCCCATCTGAACCAGCCAATGCCTGACAGGTTGGCATTGGCACAAAGGGAGGGAGGCACTCCTCAATAACAAAAAGCCTCCCTCCCCTTATCCTCTTTCTCCGCTGAAGACTCACCTTGCAATACTACAAGGATATTTGTAGTATATTCGCATGACTGAGAATTCTACAGGTGATGCCCCCACAAATCTGCAGGAAGATGACGCCGTTGCAGCGCTCGCCGCTCTGGCCCACAAGGACAGGCTGGCCGCGTTCCGCCTCATCCTGACAGCCATGCCAAACGGTCTTCCATCCGGGCAGATTGCCAAAGACCTTTCCATCGCCCCCACCCGCATGTCCTTCCATCTCGCAACGCTTGAACGCGCCGGTTTGCTCACCGCCCAGCGCGAAGGCCGCGTGGTGCGCTATGCCATTGCCCCGCACACCATGCGCGGCCTGCTTCGTTTTCTGACCGAGGATTGCTGCAGCGGCGATCCGACAATGTGTCTGGACTTCAACCCGTTTCCCTGTCGTTGACCGACCCCATCGGAGAGACCAAATGAACCCGATCATCTACCACAACCCAAAATGCGGCACCTCCCGCAACACCCTCGCCATGCTCAAGCAGGCAGGCACCGAGCCGGAGGTTATCGAGTACCTCAAAACCCCACCTTCCCGCGAAACGCTGGAAAAGCTGATCAAGGACAGCGGCCTGACCGTGCGTGAAATCCTGCGCAAAAAAGGCACGCCCTATGAGGAACTCGACCTGGACGATGAAAAGTGGACCGATACCCAGCTGATCGACTTCATTGAGGAACACCCAATCCTCATGAACCGCCCATTCGTCGTCACCGACAAAGGCACCCGCCTCTGCCGCCCATCTGAAGTGCTGCTGGAAATTCTCGATGAGGAACAGATCGGTGCCTTCACCAAAGAAGATGGCGAAATCGTCATTCCGGCAAAGGGTTAAGCCGTGTCTGAGACCCCGATTGATTTGACTGACCTGCCAGAGGTGGAGGCTGACAGCTTCCACCCGATCCAATCCGGCACCCTGCGCAAGAACGATGCGCCGGACCATGCCCCGCGCATCCTGCTGCTCTACGGTTCTTTGCGCAAACGCTCCTTCTCTCGCCTCGCGGTACAAGAAGCTCAACGCATTCTGGAGCAGCTTGGCGCCGAAACCCGCATCTTCAACCCAAGCGGCCTGCCACTGGCTGATGATGCAGAACCGGACCACCCCAAGGTGCAGGAACTGCGCGAGCTGATGATGTGGTCCGAGGGTCAGGTCTGGTGCTCACCAGAACGCCACGGCGCCATGACCGGCATCATGAAAACCATGATCGATTGGGTGCCCCTTTCCGTCGGCGCAGTCCGCCCGACACAAGGCAAGACTCTGGCGCTGATGCAGGTCAGTGGCGGCTCTCAAAGCTTCAACGCCGTCAATCAGATGCGCGTGCTGGGCCGCTGGATGCGTATGGTCACCATTCCAAACCAGTCATCCATTCCAAAAGCGTTTCTGGAGTTTGACGAGAACGACCGCATGAAGCCGTCCTCTCTCTATGACCGGGTGGTGGATGTCATGGAAGAACTCATGAAGTTCACCCACCTCACCCGCGGCCACGCCGACTACCTCACCGACAGATACTCTGAGCGAAAAGAAACCGCCGAAGAACTCTCTGCTCGTGTAAACACGAAGTAAGACCGGTCATGGTGGCATGCTCCTTCAAAGAGCATGCCACCAGAACGAACATTTCCCAAAAGCCGTTTGCCTGAACAAAACGCAGCGCAAACGGCTTTTGCCGCGCTCGAATGGTGTTGGCAGTTTTCTCAGGAAAGCACTTAGAATAGATAGCCCATCATATCGATCTGCCCCTCAGCCCACGTTTTGTCGCCGACGGGCTTAATCATAAAATACTCAGGTAAATCTTTTTCAAGCAGCATGATGCTGGCCAACTCATGAATGGCTAGCCATTTGCCTGGAGCGGGAGAAACATGGCGGAACCCGTGTTTCAGGTACAACCCGCCTTTATCCGCAATCAGCACCATAAAGTCGACGTCCGCCCGCTTGGCCAGCTCCTCTGCTTTTTGCAGCATAGCCCCTGCGATACCGCGATTACGGTGCGCTTCAGCAACACATACGTCGATCATCCCGAAAACCCGCAGGCTTTGGTCTCCAACTTTAATCATCCGGTGATCAACCCCGGCCTGACCAATGATTTCATCGTGTTCTTCAGCAATCAGCCTGAAATGAGGAAGCTGCTTGAAGAAAGTCCGACCTTCAAAAAAACCAGGAAAACATTGATCCAGCAGGGTCACAAGGCCAGCCTCACGCCTGCGATCAACTTCATCCTCTCTTAAAATATGAATGTTTGGTCCGCTCACTGTAATTCCTTCTCAATGACTTATGCAAAGAGATCAGGACTTATGCAGATTAGCAACTTAAATCTCTGCATCTAGCCGGGACCACTGCCGCTAAAACTGACAGGCCTCAACCATGCATTAAACACCTGCTGCCATACACAGCACAGGGATTGGAACGAACAGAGGCAAACCTCATGGATTACATTCTGGGTGTTGATGGCGGCGGCTCCACATGTCGTGCAGCAATCGCGACGGCCGACGGACGCTTGCTGGGCCGTGGCAAAGCAGGGTCAGCCAACATCTACAGCGATCCGACCCAAAGCCTCAGCTCCATCCTCCACGCTGCAAAAGAAGCCTGTGAAGATGCGGGCCTCACGGAAGACGCCCTGCAGCACACCTTCGCCGTACTGGGTCTCGCCGGCGCCAACGCCCACAACGACCCCGTCGGCCTTGCCGAAAACCTGCCCTTCGCCGCAGTTCAGGTCGTCTCCGACAGCCTGATCGCTCTGGAAGGTGCGCACGGGTCCGAAGACGGCGTCATCGGTATTCTCGGCACCGGCTCCAACTTCATGGCCCGCAAAGGCGAAAAGCACTACTACCTCGGCGGCTGGGGCTTTCACTGCGGGGATCAGGGCAGCGGCGCCAAAATGGGCGAACGCGCACTGGAAGAAGCCCTGCTCGCCCACGACGGCCTGCGCAAACTCTGCCCGTTGACAGAACACATCCTGCGCCAGTTTGACGATGACCCGCGCAAGCTTTCTGAGTTCGCCCGCACAGCAAAGCCGAAGGACTTCGGCGAGTTCATGCCCATCATCCTCATTTACGCCAAACAGCAGAGCAGCCTTGCCCTCGACATTGTCGAAGAAGGCACCACCTACGTGGCCTCAGCTCTGCGCCTCTTGAGTGATGACGGCAAACTCCCCATCGCCCTTCTCGGCGGCCTCAGCCACGCCTACGACGCATTCCTCCCGCCAGACCTGAAGCAGTTCATCGTGCCTGCCAAAAACGACGCCCTGCGCGGCGCACTAGCTATGGCCGAACGGGAAAACGCGCTGAACACCTGAGCCTCAGGAAACAAACCCAAACTGGCTCTCAGCTTCTACTGCTGATGCACCATCACCGTGTTGCCCGGCGCATGAACCGTCAACGTGTTGCCAGCACCAGTATCCGCAGTCTTGAGCCCATTTCCGCGCTGAGTGTAAAGCACATTGGTTCCATTGCTCGTCACAGCAAGCCCAGCTTCATTGTTGTTACCGTGTTGCCATAAGGTACCTTTGGAGTTGTTGCCGGAAACCTCCACGGAGCCCTGATTGCCATC
Source organism: Pseudovibrio denitrificans JCM 12308 (assembly GCF_001310815.1). Taxonomy (GTDB): domain Bacteria; phylum Pseudomonadota; class Alphaproteobacteria; order Rhizobiales; family Stappiaceae; genus Pseudovibrio; species Pseudovibrio denitrificans. The sequence goes on along the minus strand of NZ_BAZK01000024.1, from coordinate 10,924 downwards.
ACCAGTCTGGAACAGATTGCCCGTTGAGTTATCACCCGAGATCACCACTGTGGCGTCATTCCCAACACCGCCGCCATTGGGCGCAAGAAAGCTGTTGCGCACAGCAAGCGCTGCTATGTCATCCGCCGTATCCAGCTGATCCTTCGAGGCACCAAAAATCTTGCCAACAAGCCATGTCCCCCTCAAACCATGCTGCCCAAGGCCTGCGCTCAAGGTATCACCGCCCTGCAGAACGGTTGCCTCAGTATTATTGGCATTCTGTGTCACTTGAACCTTGTGACTGTCACCCACCTGCCGGATAAGCGCCGAGTTCCCGTCACCCGCAAACGCCGCACACGGCATCAGCAAGGCAGACAGCATCATTCCTACGAAATTTCTATACATATCCATCACCCGAAAATCGGAGCGATGAGCCCACCTAAGGCTATTGCCCCTGCATAATATTCAGAGAATTTCCATTCCCGAACTGATTGAAGAGCGCCCGGTTGTTGCTCCCAAACTGCCCCACCAGCGCATTGTTGTCGTGGCCATAAACTCTGCCGGAAAGCGAGTTGCCGTACCCGTATTGAATGAAACCAAAACCATTCCCGGTTCCCTGCGCTTCATAAAGCACCGTGTTCTCCGTTCCGATGATGAGCCCTTGTCCGGCGACCGGTGAGTTCGGCACACCGCTAATCGTTGAGGGCTCTACTGGTACAATCAAACTGGCAAAACTTTCTTCAAGACCACGAAGACTGATGGTGTTGCCACCGTACTCCGTCACCTGCGGAATATTGCCGGTAAACACCTTTGCGCTCTTTTCTTCCAGAAATCGAAAACTCTGATTGTCCTGCGGGTAACCAGTTACATTCACCTGAGGAATAACCGCCAGTTCCTGCGCGGCACTCCAGGAAAGCCCGATCAACAGGGCACCCCAAAAACCAAGAAAACCAACAGATCGACCCAACATGACAATGCTCCGGAAGTGGACTAAGCCACTTCCATCACATCACAGCGTTTTCTATTTTTTCTGGATTCAGTCACTAAAACTGAAAAGACCCCGGCCCTTAGGCCGGGGCTCTATGACTTACCAGGTAGAAGAACCATCCAGTGTCTGGAATGGAACCGAGTTGTCAGTCATGATTGTTGGCAGGTTCACGTTGGCAGCACCCTGCATGATGGTCGCAGAGTTATTGTCACCAGTCTGGCTAACATCAGCAGAGTTCATGTTACCCTTCTGACCAACCTGAGCGTTGTTGTTATTACCCATGATCACAGCCAGGGTTTTGTTATCATCACCAATCTGAGCAACCTGCAGGCGGTTGTTGTTGCTGGTAGAAGGATCACTCAGATTACCGATGTTACCTTCGATGATGTTGCCAGCACCGTTTTGAGTGAAGAACACTTTGTTCTGATCACCGTAAACGTCACCCCAGATGATCTGGTTGTTATCGCCACCCTTCTGGATGAACTGCAGACGGTTGAAGCTGCCTTCAACGGTACCAACGCTCACAGTGCTACCATTCGTTTTCTGCAGCACGTAGAACTTATTTTTGTTAGGACCATTCAAGCCTGCAATACTAATGGAGTTGTTGTCACCACGCTGTTTAAGCGCGATGTACTGGTCATCGCCTTTAGAGTTTGCAGTTGCAGTGTTACCAGCACCGATCTGGTGGATGGAAACACGGCCATCAGTACCAATGCCAGCATAGTCAATGCCGTTATCAGCACCAGACTGCTTGGTTCTGATCATGAAGTTATCGCCTGTCACAGCAACATCAGCATCCTGCGAGTCACCTGTCTGGAAGTAGACGGCATTGTTCATATTGCCTTCGATGACAGACTTCGCATAAGAACCGTTAGACCCGCCGTCCTGCGTCAACTCGACAACATTGTTGTCACCGATTGACTCAAGCCAGAAGTTGTTGTTTGAGCCCGCTTGGAAAGCGTAGGTATCGTTGCCAGAACCAGTTTGCTTCAGCGTCGCACCATGTGAACCTGACTGTGGATCCGGTGGTACACCATTGATGTTGGAGCCATTATAGGCACCGCGCTGACGAATTTCGGCTGTGTTCACAGCACCCGCACCAGACGTGTTTTCCTGATAAACAGTTGCAACAACATTGGTGTTGCCACGCTGATCGATATCCAGTTCGTTCTGTGCAGTTGTTGCACCCGCAACCCCATCCTGCGTCACATTCCAAACGCGATGATTTGGATTGCGAGTTGGTACTGCGGTTGCACGCTGCTTAATCGTCAGTGTGTTGTTATCACCCTGCTGCAACACGTTCCTGACCATCTGCTCGGTGTCCTGGTCAACAGAAAGGCTGTTGCCACCACCATCTTGTCTCAGTTCACCAGCAAGATGAGCTGGGTTCCAGCCACCGGCAATGTTGCCATCACCAGTTTGCAAAACAGTGGCGCTGTTGCCAGTACTACCAGATGAGTTTGTCTGAATAACAATAGACTGGTTGTCACTGCCAATCTGGGTAACAACACCGGTGTTGCCATCGCCGCCAAGATTGACCTGCTGCAGCTGGGAGGCATTGCCGTCTCCTGCATGTGCGGCAGCGACTGAAAGTGCTAAAGCCGAACAAGACAAAATAAGAATTTGCTTCATAATTTCGAACCTTCACCTATAATAGTTCGGGTGAGCAAAGGTGATTGCAACCAATCAAAATTTGCTCCGTTGCGACATGAGGGTGTGTGAGTTTTAGCGAGGTCGCACACCCTCTATTACCGTTTTTACGGTAACCGAGATCTCTTGCCACCAATTCTCATAGCCTCTTATTTTCAATGAGTTAGAGATGTTGGAGTGCAGGAGAAAAAAGTTGGATGCTGTTCTAGAACTGCTGAACATTTCGCAACATCCTAAGATTTCTTATTCGCCCACAGGTTTGACCGTGCCAGTGGAACACTGCCTCTGTAAGGACCCATATTCGATGGGGGGCGTGCCTTTTTAACCTTTACACGCTGAGTGACCTGTGCCTTCTCCGATGTGTATTCCTGATACAAAGCATTGGCTTGCGCCGGGTTCTCAAAACTCCAGGCTCCAACGCGGGCACCTTCCATCACGATGGCATAAACCGCCTTCTCGATGGCCTGCTGAACAGCCAGTGTCACAGGCTCGTTCTTGGTGATCCCAGCTTCAGCTTCTAAAATTTCATCCAAAGCGATGTAGCGGAACGCACCGCCCTTCAGGCCAACAGAGACCACAGACTTCTGAACCATCACGTTGGCCATGACTTCACCGGTCCGCGTGCTCACAGCACGCAGCGATACGGTCACATCATCCTGCCGGTAGTCCGCATTGCCACCAATGCCCAGATAACGAGCCCCGGCACCGCCTGTTCGGGTGTTGCTGTCATACCCAACAACGCCGCCCTCAAACAAAACGCCAGCGTAAAGCAGCGGCGGCAGAACCTTCGGGTCCACCTTGTCTTCACCCAGATAGATCTTACGGATCTGCGTGACGATCTGGCGTTCCTTCAGCAAGGCATCCAGATTGCCCCTCTCAACCACACGGAACCACTTGCGATCCCCCGCATCCTGCAAAGCACGAACCAACATGGTGTCCGCCCCTTGCGTCACAGAACGCGACAGGGTCTGCACTTTATCAGAGGGCTTATATTGCCCCGTTAGATCCTGATAGCTGTAAACCGCAGCATAGACGGGCTCTTTCGGAGGAGGCAGCTTTTTCAACTTGCTGGCCTGAACAGACACCGTCGCAAGTTGAGGTCCGGGACTAAAAGCCATGCGTGTTACCGGCCCGCAAGCAGACAACGACAACGCCATGGCAACCACAATGGATTTCTTCATCATATCAATAACCTGGCATTAATTTATAGGAGTATCAGTCTGCAGAACCGGAACCGTAATATCGGTAATCGCGCCTGTGCTTTCGTCAATAATCTGCAGTTGAATGGAATCTGAACCGCGAACAAATGAAACTTTCTGGTCGCCAAAACTAACGGTGCCGCTGTCCTTTGGATCATCACCAAAGATCGCCTGGGAAACCTGATCCGCCAGCGCATAAATCAAACGGTTCTGCAACTGGCGAACAAACAGGTCGGCAAGGCTGCTGCCGGAACCGTCCGCCCCACTGCCAGAACCGGACCCATACTTGTTGCTTCCCCCAACAGTCGCCGTTTTCTGCGCGTTGGCTGTTGCAAACAGGTGCGTTGTGTTGGCCGCATATCCGCCAAAGCTTGGATTAGTCGGCTGATAAATAAGTTGTTGTGCGTGAGAAGAGCCCACGCTGAGGGCACACCCCAGCATAAGCCCGAGAGCAGATGTTAGTCTCATAGCAACCCCTAATCTAACGAGGACTTCACGATAAATTTCTGAGAAAGAAAGTGTCAGTTGTATCGATGTAGCTTTGGTATATTAGGGGATTACTATTGTGTCATCTCTCGACATATCGAGGTATTAGTTTCTTTTAACAAGGTAAGAACCAAGTAATTACTATGAACTAATTTCACCTAAGGGATTATTGATAGAATATATCACCCATGAATTCATGGTGGCATTATTATCAATTCTAATAGCGCCCAAATAATTACAGCAGGCAGGCAAAATGCACTCCACCACAAGATGCAACCTGCACCACAACAGCGAGTTTTAAAGAGAAACAAAGAAGATAGGGAGAGGTGGTAGGCCCGGAGGGACTTGAACCCCCAACCAGTCCGTTATGAGCGGACGGCTCTAACCAGTTGAGCTACAGGCCCTTACCGAGGACAGGTTCTACACCAACAACCGCCGTGGAGTAAATTGTTTAAAGCCGGGAGTCCGGCAGATCCTGTTGAAACTTGGGGATGTGTCTTTTCCCCGTCAGATCAACAGAGGATTCATCACAATGCTTTATAAATACCTGATTTTAAGAGAATATGTGAAAACTCAACACGCCACCGACAGCCTACCCCCTTGGAGTGCATGATGCGCCAGCCCCTCATAAAGTTCACCGCCTCCCTCTTTCTCCTTGTCGTTATTGGCTGGTTACTCTTTATAGGGCGCTCCCTCATCATCCCCCTGATTATCGCATTGGTGCTTTGGTACATCATCAACTCAATGTCCTCCGCCCTGCGACATCTGCCGGTGATCGGCACCTACTTGCCGCGCCCTCTCACCATTTTGCTGGCCCTGTTCGCGATCTTTTATGTCGTCGGCATCCTGTTCAACATCGTCTCAGTCAACCTGCAGCAATTGGCATTCGACGCCCCAACATATCAGGGTCGGCTGGATGAACTGCTGCTCAAGCTGGCCAATCAGCTGAACATGGAAAAGCCGCTCCAGCTGTCAGATATCCTGCCCAACTTCTCTCTCAGCGCCGCCCTCAGCACTGGAGCATCGGTCCTCACCAGCCTTGCCGGTTCCAGCTCACTGGTCTTCATCTACGTGCTCTTCATGATTTTTGAAGCCGCCACATTCGACAAGAAACTGGCCGCGCTCTTCGAAGATTCCGACCGTGTACAGCTGGCGTTTGCCATTCGTGGAGAGATTGGCCGCCGCATGCGTCATTATATGGGCATCAAAACCGGCGTCAGCATCATCACCGGCTTCCTCACCTATGCCATCACATCCTGGGCAGGCCTGCCCTATGCAGCGCTCTTCGGCTTCATTGCTTCCTGCTCAACTACATCCCGACCATCGGTTCTCTGATCGCAGTCATCTTCCCAAGCCTGCTGTCACTGGTTTACTTCGACACCCTCACACCATTTATCGCCATTACATTGGGCCTCGGAGCAGTTCAGTTCATTCTTGGCAATCTGGTGGAACCACGTCTGATGGGCACACAACTTAACATTTCACCCCTCGTTATTATGATCTCTTTGAGCTTTTGGGGCGCATTATGGGGTGTAATTGGAATGGTGCTGTGCGTGCCGCTTGTCGTGCTCGCCATCATCATTTGCGCTCAATTCCCGTCTTCCCGCCCCATTGCAATCCTGCTGTCGGGAGATGGAAACGTGGGTGATCCAATTATTCTTGATCATCAAAATCAAACCCGTGAATTGACATGATCACGCCCGAGAGCCGCCGCAATTGTAACTTCTAATTGCATTTCTCGATATTCGGCTGATCAAGAATGACAGTCAGGCCCCCTGATCTTGCATCAGCCCAAACGACTTTGACATTGGAGTTTTTAATGCAGAACAAACAGAAGAAATTGCGTCTTCCAAGCATGAGCGCGCTGGCCGTTGCCGGTCTTGTTGCCGCCGCCCTTGTTGTTTCCAGTGGTGTGAATGCCAAGGCTGCTGAGCAGTCCGGCAAGATCACCATCTCTGGACAGGGCTCCGTCAACGTGGCACCGGATATGGCGACGCTGGTCTCCCGCGTCATCACGCAGGGCGATGACGCAAAATCTGCACTTCAGCAAAACTCAGTCACCATGCGCGCCATCCTGCAGGATGTTGAAGACGCTGGCATCGACAAAAAAGACATCCAGACCACGGGCTTTGATATCTCCCCGATCTACGACAACCGTCGTCTCAACAACGGTGAGCGCAAAGCCCCTGAGATTGTTGGATACCGCGTACAAAACGGCATCCGCATCAATCTGAAAGACATCACCAAACTCGGCACAACACTGGACATGCTGGTACAGAATGGCTCCAACGATGTGGGCCAGATCCAGTTCGGCGTGTCCAATCCTGAGAAATACATTGATGAAGCGCGGGAAAGCGCAGTGAAGGATGCCCGCACCAAGGCCGAAACCTACGCAAAAGCTGCTGGTGTCACACTCGGCAAGGTCCTGAGCATTTCCGAAGCTGGATACAACCCAAGCCCATATCCGGAAATGATGGCGATGAGAGCTGCAAAAATGGACAGCGCCCCTCCAATTGCAGCAGGGCAAGAAACCCTCTCGTCATCTGTGACAATAACATATGAGCTTGTGCAATAAACACGAGCCTCCAACACCACCTTCAAAACCCCGCGCCCCGCGGGGGTTTTCTTTTTCCAGCCCGGCATTTCCTGTCAGCCAAACTGGTGCAACAAGAAAAGCGCCATGCTACACTTGGCAACACCACGCTCATCAGCAGCAGGAAAAGCGACCTCCACTTTCCCAGGCTGCGTACCACCCCAAATCCGGCAGTTTTGACAAGTCATAAAACAAGCATGACTATGTGCAGAACACCGCCATATGCCCGCACCAAACCACGCCTCTCGATTTGCCCTGATGTTTACCGAAAAAAGGGCCTCCCCGTGCTAAGGAAAGGCTAAGCCCACGAAACAAAAGGAACAATCCGCCAATTTATGCGGGGCCAATTTATGCGGAATCGATTTCTGCCGGTCTTAACAGGCCTCTCCATTTAATAAGAAAATACTTTACTTATTAAATCCCACAAATTAAGAAAGAGATATATTTCTAAATAGGTGATACTCGTGACCATATCCAATCCCGCACAATCTGTTCCTTTATCTCCCTTAAAGAACCTGACGATGGATGGTCGCTGGTTGGCGTCCCTCATTATGATCCTCGGCGTTGGCTCTGCCAGCATGAACAGCTTCCTGTCCTCCGCCATCATGCCAGATATCATCCGTGATCTTGGCGGCCAGCAGCGCGCCTTTTGGGTGCTCAGCCTGTTTCAGATCGGCTCCATTCTGGCTGGCACCGTCACAGGATCCCTGAAAGCCAACATTGGTGCTCGCCCACTCTTCATCGCCGCTGCATTGTCATTCCTCGCCGGCTCCTTTGTTGCGGGGGCAGCCAACTCGCTGGAACACCTGCTGCTTGGCAGAATGCTTCAGGGCCTTGGCGAAGGCATGATCGTCTCTCTCTGCTACACTCTGATTTCTGACCTTTATCCCAAAACCGCCGTTTCCTCCGTCTTTGCACTCCTCTCAGGTGTCTGGGCTGTTTCCGCAGGCATTGGCCCCCTCACCGCCGGAATGCTGACCGACAGCTGGTCCTGGCGTGCTGTGTTCTATGCAAACTTGCCGCTCGCTTTGCTCCTGCTGATACTCGCAATCACCGTCATTCCCGCGACCACGAGGGAGAAGACAGAGACATCCGCTGGCACAGGCAAAAAGAACATCATCCCGCGCCTCTCCTTGCTCGCAGTGGCCGTGCTGTTGATCGCCTATGTGGGCGAGCTGCGCGACCTCAGACACATCTCACTGGCACTGGTCGTCGGCGTAGCCCTGCTGTTCATGGCCGTCAGTTGGGATAAGAAAAGCAGCGCACCGTTCATTCCGCGCAGTGCATTCCGGTTCAACGGCATCATCGGCCTTGGCATGTGGGTCACACTTCTGCTCTCCATCTCCAGCGCCGCCCGCGTTGTCTACGGCACAGCCATGGGGCAGGTTCTCTGGGGCCTCACCGTCACGCAGGCCTCTTACGCCATGGCCATCACGGCTTTCAGTTGGACAGCCGCAGCATGGATCGTCGCGCGCGTGCAAACACCCCACGTACAGACCTATCTGATCCGTGTGGGAACCCTGAGCATCATCGCAGGTTCACTGCTCACCATGTGGCTCTTTCCGCCATGTCTCTCTGGATTTTCCTCGTCTCCTCCATCTTTGCCGGAGCAGGATTTGGCATGAGCAGCCAGTTCCTCAAGAAGGCAATTATCTACGCGGAGCAGGATGATGAGCGCGACAGAGCCTCTGGCTTCATCGGTCCGCTGCAATCCGCAGGCATGGCGATCGGCGCGGCCTTGGCTGGCCTTCTTGCAGGCCTCACCGGCTTCTCCATCCCCGGTGCGGAAGATCTGATCACATTGGAAAATGCAGCTTCGTCCGGCCCACTCGTCTTCCTCATCATGGCACTCATCTCCAGCCTTGCCGCCATCGCAGCGTTCAAAATGCCAAAGATGACCTAAGCTCGAGAGGAGAGACAGCATGTGCCGCAAATGCGGAGACAACCCCGGCCACGATCCGCCAGCGTCATAGGCACCGGCCGGTGCTCAAATCAAAGGACGTCCATCAGGGTTTACCGAGGCAACGGCTGCCCCGGTGGCGGCGCAGGCGGCTGCCGCAATGGCTGATCAAAATATCTGTCAGGCCCGTGACCGCCCCACCCAACATTATGCATGCGGCTCATCATCACAAACATCATAATCGCGACAATCACCACAAGAACCAGCAGCGTCGTGACAATCGAAGCCACAATCACCCATCCCCGCCCCGGCTTCCGCTCCACAGCAGCCCGCAACCCATCCAGCTCACGACGAAAATCTTCCGGCTCCATATCCCTGCTCCACCGTAAAATCATCAACTGAGTAAACTTGGCATCTTTTATTGATCGCACTTATCTCTCAGATGTTGTGCAGACGAGCCTTATTTTTACACCAAAGCTAAAATGGAAGATTGAGAGGATGCGAAAGTTTCGCTTTTAAAACTATTAGTTAAAAAACTAGCAAGTTCATAAAAAAGTTTAACGCAATTAAAAGTTGAAAATACTTAATCATTTATGTCGAAAAATCGGCACCGCACATTTTGGAGGCATCGATAGATTAGGCAAATTAATCAATTAACTTACTTAATATCTACTGATTTACCCTTCGAATGGATAAAGCACTGAAACTAATTACTTTTAGTCTGAAAATGCTCGAACATAGCAATAATCTAATATATAAAATCTAATAGAATCTAAGTTTCTCTATTCTTACGAGTGTATACAATGCATGTTTAAAACAACTACAAATCAACAGATATCACTTGAAAGATGTAAAGCTGGTTCGCTTTGAGTACAAATCCTCTCAGCGTATTCGCTAATCAAGCTTGTTCCCCCAACTCGTTTATCTAAATTCCGCCTTCTAATAGCAATTAGGGTCTATCCATGAGCTCCGCAACGTTAGACTATCAATCTAATTTTTTACCAGACAATTTTTCTAGCGAAATTCCTGAGGGTACACTTGGGAGCCCCAAAGCCTCAAATTCGAGGGGGTATTACTTTACTGGTGTAACAGGCGACAACAACATAGATGGTCTGATCTCCGGTGGAGTATGGTATGATCCCGATTCATTAACACCTTGGCACACCGAAATCTCATATAGCTTCCCTCAAAATTCATTTGATTTTCAAAGCCATATGTCACTTGATGACATTGCTGCGAGAAACAACTTAGTTTCCTTTGGCAACCTACAGCAAACCGCAATGCGAGAAGTATTTGACGGCTTTGAGGCCATTGCTCAGATTACCTTCACCAAGGTTAACTCAAATGAACAAGCAAATATCGTTATCGCGGGAACAACAAATAGTGCTGTAACTCCAACGGCTTCAAGTGAGTTGCCCGCTGGCAACGATGTCAATCAATGGTACAATGCTAATATATATGACCACGCCCCCCAAATAGGTAGCTATACTTGGCATACTCTCATACATGAAACTGGCCATAGCCTTGGTCTCGCACATGGTCATGAAGTAGACCGTGACTCCCCTCCAGACGAACCAATTCCTGGCAAAGCTATGGATCCAAACCGAGATTCCATGGAATTCTCGATCATGACATATCGCTCATACATAAATGATCCATTAGATGGCGGCTATTCTAACGAAGATTATGGTTATGCTCAAAGTTTGATGATGTATGACATAGCTGCCATTCAAGAAATGTATGGTGCCAATTATGAGACTAATAGCGGCGATACAACCTACACCTTCTCTAGCATCACGGGAGAAATGTTTGTTAATGGCGTCGGTCAGGGCACACCTGGAGACAACCGAATTTTCAGAACAATCTGGGATGGTAATGGCGAAGATACTTATGATTTCTCCAACTATAACACAGGGATAAATGTAGACCTATCCCCCGGTAGCTGGTCATTATTTTCTGAAAATCAGCAAGCTTACCTTGGAGATGGCAACTATGCCCGTGCGAACGTGTTTAATGCACTTCTTTACGAAGGAGACTCTAGATCACTAATTGAAAACGCAGTCGGTGGCGATGGAAACGACACTATCATCGGAAATATCGCTAACAATAGACTGAATGGTGGCGTTGGG
>NZ_BAZK01000023.1 GCF_001310815.1 Pseudovibrio denitrificans JCM 12308 | reverse complement strand
CGGTATCGGGAATGACCGTCTCTACGGTGAGTATGGTGATGATACACTGACAGGTGGAGAGGGTGATGATTATCTTTATGGTGGTTACGGCAATGATGTACTGAATGGTGGTCAGGGAGATGACTATCTTCGAGGTGAAGGTGGTGATGACACCTTTAAGTTTGAAGGAAGTGAATTCGGAAAGGATACCATTACTGACTTCAATATCGGTGCTGAAACTATTCAATTTGATACTGAAGTGTTTGCTAACTTCGATGCGGTTCTTGATGCCGCAAGCAACGTTGGAAATGCGGTTGTAATACAGTTAGATGAAGAAAACACGGTAACAATAACTGGTGTTCAAATCGAAAATCTTCAGGCTGATAACTTCGAGTTCTTGATTTGAACTTAATGCAGTAATTATGACACTTTATGTGCTCAGAGGTTGATCATATAGGTGGCGGTCAGAGTTTAACCTGACTGCCATTTTTCTTTGATCGAGAACAGCGCGGGGCTTATTGCTCCGCGTTTTTTTGTTTTGGAGATGTGGGTGTTGAGTTGTCGGGCTTGCCAGCTGACTTTCAGGTCGGCATTGGCTTTGAGGGGCGGCTGGCGATGTAGGCGGCTATGGCGCACATGATGAGGCGACGGTGACGGCCAGCAGGATTGTTGGGTGGGACATCTTCAGGAACATCAGGTAGCCGAAGGTCAGGCCGGTGAAGGCGAAGATCTTTGCTTTTTTCGGGATGACCTTATGTTCCTGCCACTGGATGACGCTTGGGCCGATCTTCGGGTGTGTCAGGATCCAGTTTTCTAAACGCGGGTTTGATTTTGCAAAGCAACCTGCTGCGAGGATGAAGAAAATCGTTGTTGGCAGCAGTGGCAGGAAGATGCCAATGATCCCTGTGGCCACAAGGCTAATCCAAGCGTCATGTAGAATAGCTTTTTCACAGGGTGCTCCACTTCTGGCAAGCAGTTTCTGCCTTATACGCCTTGTTTGCGAGTGCTGACAATAGTTGGAATCTGGCTATTGCCGCGACAAAAGGCGACCGTGGCTAACATATCCACCCCATTACATGAGAAGCGTGAATTCTTTTTCAAGGGGAACTTGCAAAACCTACAAAATACACTAGTTCGTAAAGAAGCACGGATATATCTGCAGCTTGCCGCAGACATAATGCGGATGGTTCCCGAAATAAGAAAGTATGGCCGATGGGATCTGACGGGGATAAAAAGCCGAAGCGCGTTGGTTTCATGACGCGGCTCAGGAACTACTTCTTTACTGGCCTTGTTATTACGGGGCCGGTGGGTATCACCTTGTACCTGAGTTGGTCGCTTATCCAGTTGATTGATGGCTGGGTTAAGCCGTTTCTGCCATCTATTTACAATCCAGATAATTATCTGCCGGTTGAAGTGCCTGGCTTTGGGCTGTTTGCAGCACTGCTTGCGATTACCGTCATCGGTTTTCTGACAGCTAACATTGCCGGCCGGTCGCTCATCAGTTTTGGCGAGTCCATTTTGGGCCGCATGCCGCTGGTGCGTAACCTTTATTCCGCGCTCAAGCAGATCTTTGAGACTGTTTTGAATGATAGCGGGCGTAACTTCACCAAAGCCGGTCTGGTTGAATATCCGCGCAAAGGTTTGTGGGCGATTGTGTTTCTTGCCACCGATACCAAAGGTGAAGTGGCTGCTCGTCTGAAAGATGAGGCTGATACCGTCTCAGTCTTCTTGCCAACAACGCCCAACCCAACCTCAGGCTTTTTGCTGTTTGTGCCGCGTGATGACATCATCGAGCTTTCTATGAGCGTTGAAGATGCTGCAAAGCTTGTGATTTCTGCTGGTCTAGTCAGTCCGGAGTATCCGAAGCTTCTGGAAGGTGAAGACAAGAAGGCTGTTGAAGCGCATCAGCGTAAGAAGGCGAAGAAAGACGGCGACGGTTCTGAGACCGTCGCTGCTGAATAACTCAGCCCGCTCTGAGCAGTTTGATAGCTTCGTCTCTGGCGAAGAGATACAGGAGGTGGCGCAAGGCGTCGCCTCTTTCTGTTTCCAGCTCCGGGTCTGTAGCCATAATGAGCTTGGCATCATCTCTTGCGATTTCCATCAGGTCGGCGTGATCTTCAATGGAAGCCAGTCTGAAGCCCGGAGAACCGGACTGACGGGTGCCGAGAAGTTCACCTTCACCGCGCAGACGCAGGTCTTCTTCCGCAATCAGGAAGCCGTCGTTGGTTTGGCGTAGGATGTTGAGGCGGGAAGCTGCTGTCTCATTCAGTGGAGCTTTGAAGAGCAGTAAGCAGGACGATGCAAGGCTGCCACGGCCTACGCGGCCACGGAGCTGGTGAAGCTGGGCAAGGCCAAAGCGCTCTGCGTGTTCAATGACGATGATGGTTGCGTCAGGAACATCAACGCCAACCTCGATCACTGTGGTGGCGACAAGCACGCGGGCGTCGCCGTTCTTAAAGGCTTCCATGGCCGCTTGCTTCTCATCGGCTTTCTGTCGGCCATGAACGAGAGCAACCACTGGGCCTAGTGCGTTTTGCAGGTCGTTGAAGCGTTCTTCAGCGGCTGCAAGGTCAATCTTTTCAGATTCCTCCACCAGCGGGCAGACCCAGTAGATCTTCTGGCCTTGAGCGATCATAGCGCGCAGGCGTTCTACCACTTCGCCAATGCGATCCAGTGAAATGGAGACTGTTTTGATCTCCTGGCGGCCTTTGGGTTTGTCGGTCAGGCGGGAGACGTCCATGTCACCGAAGTAAGAGAGGACGAGCGTGCGCGGGATTGGGGTTGCTGTCATGACAAGCACATCCACATGAGCGCCCTTAGAGGAGAGTGCCAGACGCTGGTGAACGCCGAAGCGGTGTTGTTCATCGACGATGGTGATGCCGAGGTCTTTGAAGTTGACGGTGGACTGGAATAGGGCGTGGGTGCCGACAATCAGATCGATTTCGCCCGCTTCCAATGCTTCCCCGATCTCCCGCTTGGTTTTGGCCGTGTCTTTGCCAGAGAGGACAGCTGCCCGGATGCCAGCGGCATCGCAGAGCGGTTTCATGGAGGCAAAGTGCTGACGGGCGAGGATATCGGTTGGTGCCATCATGGCGGCTTGTCCGCCGGTTTCGATGACGGCTGCCATCGCCATGAGGCCGACGACGGTTTTACCGGAGCCCACATCGCCTTGTAGGAGGCGCAGCATGCGGGTTGGCTCTTCCAGATCAGCGAAGATCTCTTTCAGCGCGTCTTCCTGACCGCCAGTCAGCTCAAACGGTAGCGCAGCAAGGATTTTCCGGCGCAGGGAGCCATCGCCTTTGCGGGCTTTGCCGCCCATATGGCGCAAAGAGTTGCGAACCAGTGCAAGGGCAAGCTGGTTGGCGAGGAACTCATCATAAGCCAGACGGGAGCGAGCCAATCCTTCTGGCGCTAGATCTCTTGCGTCTTCCGGCTTATGAATGGAGCGTAGGGCGACGTCAAATGGCGGGAAGTTGCGCTGCTCTACAAACTCTTTGTTCTGCCACTCTGGCATTTGAGGCAGGAACTGCAGCGCGGTGCCCATGGCGCGTTGGAGCGTTTTGGAGGCAAGACCGGCTGTCATTGGGTAAACCGGCTCAACAAGCGGCAGATTCTCGGCTTCTTCCTCAGAGACCATATGGTCCGGGTGCACCATCTGAGCGCGTTCGTTGAACCACTCAACTTTGCCGGAGATGATACGCTTTTCGCCAACCGGCAGAACGCGTTGTAGATAATCTCCGCGTGCGTGGAAGAAGACCAGCTCAATTGCTCCGGTCTCATCGTGCGCCAGAACCTTGTAGGGAGCACGGCTGCTGCGTGGCGGTGCGCGGTGCTGATCTATCTGAAGGACCAGCGTTACGATTTCGCCTTCCGGAGAAGCGGCGACACCTGGACGCAAGCGTCGGTCGATAACGTTGACCGGTACGTGGAAGAGAAGGTCTGAAATGCGGGCTTCGCGATCCGGGCTGCCGACAAGCAGGTTGGTTATGGTCTTCGCGATCTTGGGGCCAATGCCCGGGAGCTTGGTGACAGAAGCGAAAAGAGGATCAAGGCGAGTAGGGCGCATACCATATAGACCATAACGTGAACAGCTAGCCTGATCTGTGCCATGTTCCCGTGATTTGTGCAACGCCCTTAAGAAAACACTGACAGATGAAAATAAGGGTTGTATACAGGCGAAACGATTTGGCCCTATCTATTTGCAGATAGTGACAGGGATCAGAGACCTTCTAGGGGAATGACGATGGATCATAGTGCGCAGAGCGAAGATCAAAACGAGAACATTGAGCTGGATAACCGGAGAAAGCGTATCGTTTTCCGTTGTCATCATCGTGGCATGAAGGAAATGGATATCATGCTTGGTGGCTATGTTGAGAAGCATATTGCGCAGATGAGTGATGAAGAGCTGGATGAGCTGGAAGTGTTCCTGCAGCATCATGATCAGGATCTGTTCTCCTGGTTCATTGGCACTAAACCTGTGCCGGATGAGGCCAATACTGAACTGTTCCGCAAAATCCTGGATTACTACAAGGATAAGAGCGAAAGCTAAGTGCTCTTTGGCATCTGAATACGCGTTGTTCAGGTCCTATATTGGTCCGAGAAAGATTTGAAATAATAAGGTTGCCCCGCCCGTGTTTGAAAGTTTACTCAAGAAAAGTGAAAACATAACGCTCGCTTCTGTCCCGGATGGAGCTGAAGCCTATGTGCTTTCAAAGATCCTCTCTGAGATTGAGGAGGGCGGCCTTGCGCTGACCTATGTGGCGCGGGATGCAACGCGGATGGCGGCGCTGACGGAGGCTCTTGGCTTCTTTGCGCCGAATGTGGAAGTGCTGCAGCTGCCAGCGTGGGATTGCTTGCCGTATGACCGTGTATCCCCGCATGGCGCGATTGTTGCTCGCAGACTGCTGACACTGCTTCGGCTGGCGAAGGGGCTGCCGAAGAAAAAGAAGTTTGTGCTGATCACAACGGTCAATGCGGCTTTGCAGCGGATGCCGGTGCGAGACTGGACCTCCAATCACATTCTGTCTTTCACACCGGGCAATCGCATCAATCCGGACAAGATTATCAAGTGGTTGGAAGTCAATGGCTTCGCCCGTACGCCTACTGTTCGGGAGACCGGTGAATATGCCGTGCGCGGGGGGATTATTGATCTGTTCTCGCCTGCCACCAAAGAGCCGGTTCGTCTGGACTTCTTTGGCGATACGCTGGAATCCATCCGGTCTTTTGATACGGATAGTCAGCGGACGCTTGCGCAGAAGAAAGGACTTACTCTCGTTCCTATGAGCGAGATCATCCTTGAACCGGAGACAATCTCACGCTTCCGCCGAAACTATGTGACTGCATTCGGGGCCTCTGGGCCGGATGATGTTCTCTACCAGTCCATCAGTGAAGGGCGTCGCTATGCGGGGATGGAACACTGGCTACCGCTGTTCCATGAAAACCTTGCGACCCTGTTTGATTATATCGCGAAACCCCAGTTGTTCTGGATGCCAATGCCGAGGATATGATCAAAGAGCGGCTGGAACAGATAGAAGAGCACTTTGGCGCGCGTCAGGATGGCCTAAACAACAAAGCGCTTTCTTCAGGTGTACCGTATAAGCCTATTCCACCGGTAGCGATCTATCTTCAGGAAACTGAGTTCAATACATGTGTGGCGGACAGAGCCTCTGCGCAGTTGTCCCCGTTTGCTATGCCTCCGGGAACTGGGAAGACCGCCATTGATATGGGTGGTCGTCAGGGACGCAACTTTGCAGCGGAACGTGCTGCTGGTGACGTGAATATCTTTGACGCGCTTTCCACGCATGTGTCTGCGCTTGCCAAGGATGGGAAGAGGGCTGTTCTTTCCTGTTGGAGTGAAGGCTCTAGAGAACGTCTGACGCAGGTTCTGAGCGATCATGGATTGGACCGCACTGGGTATGCGGGGAACTCTGGAGAGCTTGGCAAGGTTCCCGCTGGGCTGACAGCACTCATCATCCTTGGACTTGAGCACGGCTTTGAGATTGATGATCTGGCCTTCATCGGGGAGCAAGATATTCTTGGTGATCGTCTTGTTCGTCAGCGGCGGAGAAAATCCAAAGGGGCCAATGTTTTAACTGAGGCTTCTGCGCTTTCGCCGGGTGATCTGGTTGTGCATGTGGAGCACGGTATTGGCCGCTTTATTGGGCTGAAGACCATTGAAGCTGTTGGGGCACCCCATGACTGTCTGGAGCTGCAATATGCGGGGTCGGACAAGCTTTACCTTCCAGTCGAGAACATTGAGCTGCTGACGCGTTACGGTTCAGAAGATCAGGAAGTTCAGTTAGATAAGCTTGGTGGCGGGGCATGGCAGGCCCGTAAAGCCAAGATGAAAAAGCGCATTCTTGAGATTGCCGATGGCCTGATCAAGATTGCGGCGGAACGTGCATTGCGGACAGCTCCGGCGATTACAGCACCTGAAGGGGCGTATGACGAGTTTGCAGCGCGGTTTGTTTATGATGAGACCGATGATCAGCTGACGGCGATTGAATCTGTCTTTGATGATATGGCGTCTGGGCGCCCTATGGACCGGTTGGTTTGTGGTGATGTGGGCTTTGGTAAGACGGAAGTTGCTCTGAGAGCTGCATTTTTGGCGGCGATGTCGGGAAGGCAGGTGGCGGTTGTTGTGCCGACGACGCTTTTGGCGCGCCAGCATTACCGTACGTTTGCGGATCGCTTTAACGGGCTGCCTATTGTTGTGCGCCAGGCTTCACGACTTGTCACCGGTAAGGAGCTGTCTGAGACCAAGAAGGGCCTGAAGGATGGCTCTGTCGATGTCGTGGTCGGTACGCATGCGCTCCTCGGGAAGGCTATTGGTTTCAGGGATTTGGGGCTTCTGATTATCGATGAGGAGCAGCACTTTGGGGTGAAGCATAAAGAACGGTTGAAAGAGCTGAAAAGTGATGTTCACGTTCTGACCCTTTCTGCGACCCCGATTCCTCGTACCCTACAATTGGCACTGACGGGTGTCCGTGAGCTTTCCCTTATTGCGACGCCGCCGGTGGATCGTCTGGCTGTACGCTCGTTTATATCCCCGTTCGACCCGATGGTTATCCGCGAGAGCTTGCTGCGTGAGCATTATCGTGGGGGGCAGAGCTTCTATGTGTGTCCGCGCGTGTCTGATCTGGCGGAGGTGAGGGCGTTCCTGGAAGAGAATGTGCCTGAAGTTAAAGTGGTTTCTGCCCACGGCCAGATGCCTCCGGGGGAACTGGATGACATCATGAATGCCTTTTATGAGGGCAAGTTCGATGTGCTTCTGGCGACGACTATTGTAGAATCCGGTCTGGACATACCAAACGCCAACACTTTGATTGTGCACCGCTCAGACATGTTTGGTCTGGCGCAGCTCTATCAGATCCGTGGGCGTGTCGGGCGTTCCAAGACAAGAGCCTATGCTTTGTTTACAGTTCCTGCCAACAAGACGCTGACTGCTACGGCAGAGCGGCGTCTTAAAGTATTGCAAAGTCTTGAGAATTTGGGTGCAGGCTTCCAACTTGCATCGCATGATCTGGATATTCGCGGCGCGGGTAACTTGCTGGGGGAAGAACAGTCCGGACATATTAAAGAGGTTGGGTTTGAGCTTTACCAGCAGATGCTGGAGGAGGCGGTTGCTCAGCTGAAATCGGGCGGAGAGGACTTCCAGGAAGAGCAGTGGTCACCGCAGATTGCTATCGGTACGCCGGTTCTTATCCCTGATACCTATGTGCCGGACCTTCAGCTGCGCCTTGAGCTTTATCGTCGTCTGGCAGACCTTGTAGAGCTTGCGGACATTGATGGGTTTGGCGCGGAGATGATTGACCGGTTCGGGCCACTTCCTGAGGAAGTTCAACACCTTCTGAAGATCGTCTACATCAAGGGGCTGTGCCGCAAGGCGAATGTTGAAAAGATTGACGCTGGGCCGAAGGGCATCGTGATTGCCTTCCGCAATGGCGAGTTCAACAATCCGGCTGGGCTGGTATCCTACATCGCGGAACAAGGTATCCTCGCCAAGATCCGTCCGGACCAGAAGGTGGTGCTGACCCGCGACTGGCCGTCTGCGGATGATCGGTTGAAGGGCACCGCTGCTGTGTTGATCAAACTCTCCCGCCTTGCTGAAAACGCCTAAAACACTGTCTTGAGCGCTTAAATGGACTGGGGTTTCGGTGAAATCCCAGTTTTGCGTTGCTATGTGCGTTCGTTTGCGTTGATTGTGTTATTTCTGCGTTTTTTAGTTTAGGGAAGCTGGAGTTGTTATCTGTTTCCAGCAAATCGAACATATTTGAGAACGAAAAGTGAACGCGCTGCAGATTTGGGGCAATTATTTGTGTTGTTGCGTTGCTCTGAATAGCATTCGGAACACTTTCATTGTATGTGCGCAGCATATCAAAAGTATGTTGTCGTGTTCATTGCTGATGGCTTTGGCGGCAAATGCGTAAGAAGGATTTAGTATGCCGGTTAAGCCAAGTTTTCTGTCTCTGAAGTCGATCGAATTGTCTTGGCTGTCAATTGCTAGCTTCTTGCTTATGGGCCTGCTGATCTCATCGGGGCAGGCGTATGCCGAGGACAGCTTGGTAGGTGAGGATAAGCTTACTCAGAAAATTAACGCAAAGGCCAAAGACGACTTCTCAAAATCGGACAGATTCTTCTCTCTAGAAGCTGATCAATGCATTCTTAAAATTTATAATGAGTATCGTAGTCTATGTGAGCTCCCTGCACAGAACTTGGGTACGAACTATGTCATCAACTTAGCAGAGATTGAGTCTATCAAAGCTAGTCAGGTTAGAGACAAAGTGCTTGCATCATTCCGGCTAAATCCCAGTTCAGCAAAGATCGCGAAGGAGGCGGGACAAAAGCTGAGTAGGCTATATAAAGAAAAGCAGGAAAAGCGAGTTCGCGAGGGAAAAGTGGACGTTGGTCCGACTGAGATTGTGTATGAGCAAACGATTGATGAAATAAGCCTAGTCGCAGTGGAGTTTATTGATAAGAAAAAGCTGTCAACGAGGTCTTTGACATCCAGCTGCTCTGGTCGCACGACATACAGTGCTCCACTGTTTGACACAACATATGCTGTCCTCTTTCCTTTGACGGTTTCTCGGGAGTTGTTTGAGGATATATTCGTGCTCAAAAAGAGATGTGCTCAATAGGAGTTGCAAACGATTAAAGAGATTGTTTAGGAGGCATGCACAGGTTCTCAAGGAATAGAGCTTCAATAGCGTGCCATTCGGACTACTCATTATCGTAACGTCCTTGCAGGGCGCGATTGATTAAATTTCCAAAAAATAACAGATATGGCCAACTTTCAGTTTTATCGGAAACTCTTGGTTAAGGGCGTTGTGAAATAGTGCGGGCATGTGACCATTTTTGTAATGAGTAGGTCAATCAGTGCTAGCTACCACACGTCAGCGAAAACACTCCTATCTAAAGAATCTCCTGGTGCCGGGAATTGCCATTGGTGCGCTTTGCTACTTTGCATTTCATGCGCTCAACGGTAAGCTGGGTCTTGTGGGCCGACCACAGATCGAGCATGAGATCCTTGCTCTGGAAGTTGAGCTTGAAGAATTGCGGGCAGAACGCCTGCAATTACAACGCCGTGTCATGCTGCTTGACCCGGAGAGCCTTGATCCAGATATGGTGGATGAGCGGGCTCGTGCTTCCCTGAATCTGGCGCACGTGAATGAAGTTGCGATCATGCGTAACTGAAACATCAGCGTGCATTAACTCAAATTAGGTTGATTTGCATGAATTAACCTAATTTGAGTTAACTTGAATATTTCAATAAAATCAACGCCTTACATAAATCCCCAAGTGTTTTTGCTCATATTGGCATTCAGCGCTGCGGGGGCTAGTGTGCTTTCACCAATTCACGTCAAAAGAGACGAGGCTCATGGCTGGAACTCAATCCAAGTCTTCAGGCGGTCGCGCTAAAGGCGCTACCAAAGCCCGCGGTGCGATGAAAAACGTGCCCGCCCTTGTAGAATTTTCCAAAGAAGAAGAGCTAAACGCTTACCGCGAAATGCTTTTTATCCGTCGCTTTGAAGAAAAGGCGGGTCAGCTTTACGGTATGGGTCTGATCGGTGGCTTCTGTCACCTTTACATCGGCCAGGAAGCTGTTGTTGTTGGAATGGAGATGGCCAAGGAAAAAGGTGATCAGATGATCACTTCTTACCGTGACCACGCTCACATGCTCGCTTGTGGCATGGACCCGAACGGCGTGATGGCCGAACTGACTGGTCGCCGCGGTGGTCTGTCTAAAGGTAAGGGCGGTTCCATGCACATGTTCTCCAAAGAACAGGAGTTCTATGGCGGACACGGCATCGTTGGTGCGCAGGTTGCTCTTGGTACCGGTCTGGCGTTTGCTAACCGCTATAAAGAGAACGGCAAAGTTTCCATGGCGTTCTTCGGCGATGGTGCTGCCAACCAGGGTCAGGTTTATGAGAGCTTCAACATGGCGAAGCTGTGGAACCTGCCTGTGATCTACGTGATCGAAAACAACAAGTACGGCATGGGTACCTCCATTGAACGTGCATCTTCCACAACAGACCTGTCTCAGCGCGGTGCTTCCTTCGGCATTCCGGGTGTTCAGGTTGACGGCATGGACGTGCGCGCGGTGAAAGCTGCGACCGACTATGCGATGGAATGGTGCCGTGAAGGCAACGGTCCTTACATCCTTGAGATGATCACCTACCGTTACCGCGGTCACTCCATGTCTGACCCTGCAAAATACCGCAGTAAAGACGAAGTCCAGAAGATGCGCTCTGAGCATGACCCGATTGAACAGGTTCGCGCTCGCCTTCTTGAAAAAGAATGGGCTACCGAAGACGAACTGAAAGCGATCGATAAAGAAGTGCGCGGCGTTGTTGCTGCTTCTGCTGAGTTTGCACAGAACGATCCTGAGCCGGATCCATCTGAGCTGTACACGGACATCGTTCTCTAAGGTCGGGATAATTAATTATGGCTATTGAAATTTTGATGCCTGCGCTTTCTCCGACCATGGAAGAAGGCAAGCTGGCCAAGTGGCTTAAAAAAGAAGGCGACACCGTTTCTGCTGGTGACGTGATTGCTGAAATCGAAACCGATAAAGCAACCATGGAAGTGGAAGCCGTGGACGAGGGCGTGATCGGCAAGATCCTCGTTGCTGAAGGCACTGAAGAAGTTAAGGTCAACGCTCCTATCGCAGTTCTGCTGGAAGAAGGCGAAGACGCTTCTGCTGCTGACAAGGTTGGTTCTGCACCAGCTGCTGCTGAAGCGCCAGCTGCACCGGCAACTCCTGAAGCTCCGGCTGCGCCAGCGGCTCCTGCAGCTCCAGTTGCCAGCGTTGCACCTGCTGACCCAGAAATTCCTGCGGGCACCAAAATGGTGAGCATGACCGTTCGTGAAGCTCTGCGCGACGCGATGGCGGAAGAAATGCGCCGCAACGAGAACGTGTTCCTGATGGGCGAAGAAGTTGCTCAGTATCAGGGCGCCTACAAGATCTCTCAGGGTCTCCTTGATGAGTTCGGCGAAAAGCGCGTGATCGACACTCCAATCACCGAGCATGGCTTTACCGGTCTTGCTGTTGGTGCTGCGATGGCTGGCCTGAACCCAATCGTTGAGTTCATGACCTTCAACTTCGCAATGCAGGCGATTGACCACATCATCAACTCTGCTGCCAAGACGCTTTACATGTCTGGTGGTCAGATGGGTGCTCCTATGGTGTTCCGTGGTGCAAACGGCGCAGCAGCGCGCGTTGCAGCTCAGCACTCTCAGGATTACGCAGCATGGTACGCTTCCATTCCGGGCCTCAAGGTTGTTCAGCCTTACTCCGCAGCTGATGCGAAGGGCCTTCTGAAAGCTGCTATCCGCGATCCTAACCCGGTTGTGTTCCTTGAAAACGAAATCCTTTACGGTCAGCACTTTGATGTGCCGGATGTTGAAGATCTGGTTCTGCCAATCGGTAAAGCGAAGATTGTTCGCGAAGGTACTGATGCGACCATGGTTTCCTGGGGCATTGGCATGACCTACGCACTGCAGGCTGTTGATGAGCTGGCGAAACAGGGCGTTTCCGTTGAGCTGATCGACCTGCGCACCATTCGTCCGCTGGATATGGACACTGTTCTGGCTTCTGTTCGTAAGACTGGCCGTCTGGTGACCGTGGAAGAAGCCTTCCCAATCTGTTCCGTTTCCTCTGAAATTGCTTATCAGGTTCAGAGCGAAGCCTTCGATTGGCTGGATGCGCCAGTTCTGCGCGTAACCGGTAAAGACGTTCCAATGCCTTACGCAGCAAACCTTGAGAAGCTGGCTCTGCCAAACGCCAAGGAAGTTATCGACGCTGTTAAGGCTGTGACCTACACCGCTTAATTGGAGACAAGTGGTATGCCAATCAACATTTTGATGCCTGCGCTTTCTCCAACCATGGAAGAAGGCAATCTGGCCAAGTGGCTGGTTAAAGAAGGTGACGCGATTTCTGCAGGCGACGTGATTGCAGAAATTGAAACCGACAAAGCGACCATGGAAGTGGAAGCTGTCGATGAAGGCACCATCGGTAAGATCATGGTTGCTGAAGGAACCGAAGGCGTGAAGGTGAATGCGCCGATCGCGATCCTTCTGGAAGAGGGCGAAGACGCTTCTGCAATGGATGCAGCACCAGCTGCGGCTCCTGCGCCTGCGGCGGCTGCACCTCAGGCTCCTGCAGCGCCAGCTGCGCCTGCGGCTGCGGCGGCTCCTGCACCAGCTCCAGCGGCTCCGGTTGCTGCTTCTGGTGAGCGTGTGTTCTCTTCTCCTCTGGCGCGCCGTCTGGCGAAACAGAATGGTCTGGACATCGCTCTGATCGCTGGCAGTGGCCCTAAGGGGCGCGTTGTGAAGCGTGACGTTGAAGCTGCGATTGCTGCTGGCACCGGTAAAGCGGATGCTGCTCCTAAGGCTGCTGAAGCTCCAAAAGCGGCTGAGGCTCCAAAGGCTGCACCTGCTGGTGCATCTGATGAGCAGACCCTCAAGCTGTTTGAGGAAGGCTCTTACGATCTGGTTCCTCACGATGGCATGCGCAAGGTTATTGCGAAGCGTCTGACAGAATCCAAGCAGACCGTTCCACACTTCTACCTGACTGTAGAGTGTGAGCTGGATGCTCTGCTGGCTCTGCGTGCTCAGCTGAACTCTTCCGCTCCAACTGACGCTGATGGCAAGCCTGCTTACAAGCTTTCCGTCAACGACATGATCATCAAGGCGCATGCGCTGGCACTGAAAGCAATTCCAGCTGCAAACGCATCTTACCTTGAGAGCGGCATGGTTATGCATAAGCATGCTGACGTTGGTGTTGCTGTTTCCATCGATGGTGGTCTGATCACTCCGATCATCCGCCGCGCTGAAGAGAAAACGCTCTCCACCATCTCCATCGAGATGAAAGATCTGGCGAAGCGTGCTCGTGAGCGCAAGCTGGCTCCAACCGAATTCCAGGGCGGTACGACTTCCGTTTCCAACCTTGGCATGTTCGGCGTGAAGGAATTTGCGGCGGTGATCAACCCACCACACGCAACCATCCTTGCTGTTGGCGCTGGTCAGAAGCGTCCGGTTGTGAAGGGCGATGAAATCGTTCCTGCAACTGTGATGTCTGTGACCCTTTCCACTGACCACCGCGCGGTGGACGGTGCGCTGGGTGCAGAACTTCTGCAGGCCTTCAAAGGCTACATCGAAAACCCGATGTCCATGCTGGTTTAATCAGGATGTACCGGCGGAAAGCAGGAAACCCCTGCTTTTTTCGCCGGTAAATCCAAGTGGTAGGTGTGAGCAAATAGAGTGGAGTAAGCTGAAGACTGTTTGAGCAAGGAGACCTGATCAATGGTCAAAGTTGTCGATGGCTTCACGTTTTTCAACGAACTCGATACCCTTGAAATTCGCCTTGGCGAACTGTTTGATGTGGTGGATGAGTTCATTCTTGTAGAGGCAACCAAGACCTTTACGGGAGCCGAAAAACCTCTCTACTTTGCTGATAACAAGTCGCGGTTTGCACCGTTCTTAAGCAAGATCCGACACGTGATTGTGGAGGATATGCCGCAGAACCCGCAGAGCGCCTGGTCGAGGGAGTACCACCAACGCGACGGCATAGAGCGCGGCCTTAAAGACCTTGCGGTCAATGATCTGATCCTTGTGTCCGACGTGGATGAAATTCCAAAGCCGGATGTTTTGCTCAGAGTTAAAAATGACCCCAAGAGTTCGAAGAGCCTGACATTCTTTGGCGCTGATATTTTCCGCTACAGACTGAACTTTAAAGATCATGTCTCGGATTTTACCTCCTGCCCAAGAATGATCGGTGCGATGTTTTTCAAGGGAGCTCAGGCTTTGCGGCGTGAGCGGGCTTATCAAAGCAAAAGTCTCCATCCTGTTCTCGAGACTGCTTTGTGGCACTGGAAAGCTCTCACACGGCACAGCGACTTATGCGACGTCAACTGCTTCGTTCTTCCAGCTGGCACTTCAGCTTTCTGGGGGACATGGAGAAGGTGGTTACAAAACTCGAGGCTTACTCGCACACCGAACACATGAATGATGCCTATCTGGGCCGTGCGCAACGAACGCTGGACCGTCTGGATGCGGGCGATGGCAGAGGAAAGCTGGTCACCAAGGACAGCGGAGAACTGCCCGACTACGTTTTGGAGAATTTTGCGAAGTTCTCCCACCTTTATGTGGAGCCTCAAGCTCCTTGAGGCCGATTTGGCGAGGTTAAATAGATGAGTGGCAACGCCTACGACGTGATTATCATTGGTTCTGGTCCTGGTGGCTATGTAACCGCAATCCGCTCCGCGCAGCTTGGTTTCAAGACTGCGATTGTTGAGCGTGAACATATGGGCGGTATCTGCCTGAACTGGGGCTGTATCCCAACCAAAGCGCTGCTGCGTTCTGCTGAGATCTACCACTACATGCAGCACGGCAAAGACTACGGTCTTTCCGCTGAAGGCGTGAGCTTTGATGCTGCTGCTGTTGTGAAGCGCTCCCGTGGTGTTTCCGGTCAGCTCAATGGCGGTATCGGCTTCCTGATGAAGAAGAACAAAGTGGACATCATCTGGGGTGAAGCGAAACTCACCAAGCCGGGTGAGATCGCTGTTGGTCCTTCTTCCAAAGACGCTATGCAGCCTCAGCACCCAACTCCAAAGGGTGTGAAAGGTCACGGTTCTTACTCCGCCAAGCACATCATTGTTGCAACTGGTGCGAAGCCACGTGTGATCCCAGGTCTTGAGCCTGACAAGGAAAACATCTGGACCTACTTTGAGGCGATGGTTCCTGAAAAGATGCCGAAGTCCTCATCGTTATGGGTTCCGGCGCGATCGGTATCGAGTTTGCATCCTTCTACAAAACAATGGGCGCTGATGTGACCGTTGTTGAGATGATGCCAACCATCATGCCAGTTGAAGATCCTGAAATCTCTGCGATTGCGAAAAAGCAGATGGAGAAGCAGGGCATCAAGTTCGTCATGGAAGCGAAGGTTTCCAAGGTTGTCAAAGGCAAGGGGCAGGTGACTGCTACCATTGAGACCAAAGACGGCAAGGCACAGGAAATCACCGCTGAGAAGCTGATTTCTGCTGTTGGTGTTGTTGGTAACATTGAGAACCTCGGCCTTGAAGCTCTTGGCATCAAGACTGACCGTGGTTGCATCGTGACTGACGAGTTCAGCCGCACCAATGTTCCTGGCATCTATGCTATCGGTGACGTTGCTGGTCCCCCAATGCTGGCGCACAAGGCTGAGCATGAAGGTGTGATCTGCATCGAGAAGATCTCCGGCCTTGACGCTCACCCAATGAAGCGTGACCAGATCCCGGGTTGTACCTACTGTAACCCGCAGGTTGCTTCAGTTGGTCTGACCGAGCAGAAAGCCAAGGATGCTGGTTACGAGGTTCGCGTTGGCCGCTTCCCATTCATGGGCAACGGTAAGGCGATTGCTCTTGGTGAGCCGGAAGGTCTTGTGAAGACTGTGTTCGACAACAAGACTGGTCAGCTGCTGGGTGCGCACATGGTTGGCGCTGAAGTGACCGAGCTCATTCAGGGCTTCGTTGTTGCGATGGGTCTTGAGACCACCGAAGAAGAGCTGATGCACACCTGCTTCCCGCATCCAACCCTTTCCGAAATGATGAAGGAAAGTGTTCTGGACGCCTACGGCCGCGCTCTGAATATGTAAATCAAATCCCTCTCACTGGAATTTTACCAGTGAGAGGGACTTAATTTTTCGCGGGTACTCTTCTTTTTAAAAAAGGAGAAGACCCGTGGACTTTATGAACTCTATCATCTGGCTGGTAACGTCAGCAGTTTGTGCCGTGATTGCGACCTTGCTGGTGATGTTCACTGTTGGCGGTGAATTCGCCATTATCATTATTGCCGGATTTCTCGGTGGTATTTCAGGGGTTTACCTGTTCGAGTTTGCGGACGTGGAAGTTTCCCTGGGGAATGAGTATCTCGATCAAGCCGTTGTTGCACTGGTTGGCGCAATCGCGTTTGCCTTCATTGCAGCACTGATTGGCGGGGATGCTATTGGCTTTGAATAGGCGTGGTCCTGAGGCGCAGAACTGACTGAATACCAGTGTGTAGCATTGAGAGATGCTTCATTTCCTGTTATGGACCACTAAATTTATAAGAGACAGGGACACTGACCCTTAAGGCAAGTGTGCAGCAAAGTCTCGGACCTGACGGAACTGATATGGTTACACTGGTAAATACACTCGATCCTAATCATAAAAGCCAAACGGCGTCTGCAGTGCAGGAAAAAGAGCGTCCGCGCCATCCGGAAAAAGCGCATCGCCCGGACAATCCTGTACAGCGCAAGCCAAAATGGATCCGTGTTAAGGCTCCGACTTCTCCTGTCTACAAAGAAACCCACGAACTGGTTCGCAAGAACAACCTTGTGACGGTTTGTGAGGAAGCTGGCTGCCCGAACATCGGTGAGTGCTGGTCTAAGAAGCATGCAAGCTTCATGATCCTGGGCGACACCTGTACCCGTGCCTGTGCGTTCTGTAACGTGCGGACCGGTATGCCAGGCGCTGTTGACCAGAGCGAGCCGGAAAGCATCGGTAAGGCTGTGTCCTCCATGGGCCTTGAGCACGTGGTGATCACCTCTGTGGACCGTGATGATCTGGATGATGGTGGTGCAACCCACTTTGCCAACGTGATTGCGGCGATCCGCAAGGCTTCCCCGAAAACAACCATTGAAGTGCTGACACCTGACTTCCTGCGTAAGGATGGTGCGCTTGAGATTGTTGTTGCAGCCAAGCCTGACGTGTTCAACCACAACCTTGAAACTGTGCCTTCCAACTACCTGAAGGTTCGTCCGGGTGCCCGTTACTTCCACTCCATCCGCCTGCTGCAGCGCGTGAAGGAGATTGATCCTGAGATGTTCACCAAGTCCGGCATCATGGTTGGTCTGGGTGAGGAGCGCAACGAAGTGCTCCAGCTGATGGATGACCTGCGTGTTGCTGATGTGGACTTCCTGACCGTTGGTCAGTACCTGCAGCCAACCAAGAAGCACCATCCAGTGATGAACTTCCCAACACCGGAAGACTTCAAGGCCTACGAAAAGATCGCGTACGCGAAAGGCTTCCTGAAGGTTTCCGCAAACCCTCTGACCCGCTCTTCCCACCACGCCGGCGAAGACTTCGCCGAGCTGAAGGCCGCCCGTAAGGCAAAGCAGGGCAACTAAGTCTGGTTTGATACTGTGAGATTTGAAAGAGCGTCCCGCTGGAAGGTGGGGCGCTCTTTTTTGTTGTGTTTATGTGCCTTCGTAGATCGGGGTTCGGCGGGTGATCCAGGCGGAGAGGGCTTCTTTGGTGTCGTTGGTGGGGGCCATGCGGGCGAATTGGCTGGCTTCTATCTGGAGGCCCTCTGAGATGGTGGTGTTGAGGCCGCGGGTGACGGCGGTGAGGATACGGGCGGCGGCAAGCGGGGAGTGGCGCAGGATGCGTTCGGCAAGGGCGAAGGCTTCGGGGAGCAGGTCGTCATGCGGGACGACTTTGTTGATGAGACCGAGCTCATAGGCACGGTCAGGGCCGAAAGGATCTCCGGTTAACAGCAGTTCCAGTGCGCGTTTACGGCCAGCGAGGCGAGGTAGGCGCTGGGTGCCGCCGAAGGTGGGCGGGATGCCGATGTTTATTTCTGGCTTTGCAAAGACGGCACGATCAGAGGCGATGGCCAGATGAGCGGCTTCAGTGATTTCGCAGCCGCCGCCAAAGGCGATGCCGTTGACGGCGATGATGATTGGTTTGGTGAAGTTTTCAATGCGGCTGGTCATGGTCTGACCGCGCCTTACGAACTCTTTCAATGCAATGTCGGTTCCTGCTTCTATGCTCTGCGAGAACTCGTGAATGTCCCCACCTGCGGAAAAGGCGCGATCTCCTGCACCCGTAATGATCACTGCGTGGATGGCAGTGTCATCCTCGATGCGGTCCAGCAGTGCCAGTAGGCGGTCGTTGGTCTGGTAGTTCAGGGCATTGAGCTTGTGCGGGCGGTTCAGGGTGAGTAGGGCGATCCGGTCTCTGACTTCAAACAGAACGAGCTTTTTCATGGTGTGTTCCTCATGGTGATCTGGATTGACACAAGGGTAGGAACAGCGCATGCTTCAGTAAACTCACTGGTTAGTATATATGGCTCAGACACCTCCTAGTTCGACCCGAGATCGCATATTGGATGCTGCCAACAGGCTGTTTTACGGCGAGGGTATTCGCGCTGTCAGCGTGGATGCGATCGCTGAGAAAGCCGGCATCACGAAGAAAACCCTCTACTACCATTTCAAGAGTAAGGATGATCTGGTGGCTGAGTATCTCGTTTCGCGAGATCAGCCGAACCTGACAGCTTTTGCCACGTGGTTTGAGGAAGCTGAGGGTGATGTGGCGGATAAGACCGCTGCGATCTTCTTGAGGCTCTCAGAGAATGCGCGCCATCCCAAATGGAAAGGCTGCGGGTTCATCCGCACCGCTGCTGAGCTTGCCAATATGCCGGGACATCCGGCTGTGGTGGTGGGAGCAAAGCATAAGAAGAAGTTTGAGGCGTGGTTGGGAGATTGCTATCAGCAGGCCGGTTTGATGGAGCCAGAGATGTTGGCGCGCCGTGTGGTTTTGCTGATGGAAGGCGCCTTCTCAACCATGCTGATCCATCGGGACCCCAGCTATGCTGAAGACGCCGCAGAGGCTGCCCGATGCGTTGTGCGGCTGCAGATGTGAACTTAACGCCGCTTTGCTTGATAGGGCGCTCCTTGTTTTAGGCCTCTGATCAACTTTTAGGCCTCTGATCAACCTGTTGCCAGTGCTTTGGTGGTGCTCATGTTTTGTAGCCAGGTGGTGATGTAGGAGAGGCTTTCCTCCCAGTTGTCTTCCAGCATGAGGTCGTGACCGGCATGTGGCACGATCTTGTGGGTGGCCTCGTAGAGGGCTGCGGAGTGCAGAGAGCGGTTGAAGGGGACGATGGCGTCCTCGCTGGCGGTCAGCCATAGTTTTGGTGTTTCATCATCCAGAGGCGGGAACCATTGAGGCGGGCGGTGCTGCATGAGTACCACTTCAGATTCCGGCCCAAGCTGGCTTTGAATGTATTGCGCGACCGGATTGGTTTGTTCTGCCAGAAACCATTTGGCGGCTACCTTGGGTGAGCGAAACTGGAACTTGTAGCCGAGGAAGGGCGACAAGGCTGTTCCAAGCAAGTCGATTGTCATTGCGTTTTTCAGGCAATCCTGCAGCACATCGATTGCGGTCCATGAGGCGACAAAGACGGCGGCTTTCAGCCCGCCCACGTATTTCAGATACCATTGTACCAACGCGCCGCCCATGCTGTGACCGATCAGGACGGGTGGTCGTTCGTGGCGCTGAACCTCATCGGCGATGAAGCGCAGGTAATAGCCTAGTGTGGCTTCGGCGATGGGGCGCTGCTCTGGTGAGTGGCCATGGCCGGGCAGGCTGATGGCGACGCTTTCCCAACCGGTTTCGGCGAGTTTTTCCTGATAGTTCTTCCAGCACCAGGCGCCGTGCCACATGCCGTGAATGAAAATGAGCGGGGTTTTATGTTTGGGTTGGTGGGGAATGTATCTGATGCGCTCGATGCCATCTTCGACGACAGTGAGCTGCTGGAACTTGGCGGTTTCTTCACGGCTGATAACTTGTACAGGGGTATCAGCGAGCGCATTGGTGGTTCTTAAGTAATCTTGTTCTCCGCCTTCTTTGGCGAGGCGGGATATTTTAAAAGGACTAAGCATTGGGTTTGCTTTCAAAAAGAGCTAAGTATTAGCGCATAGTGTAGAATTGAGTTTTGAGTACTGACCAGAGTTTTGAGATTGAAACGGTTGCGTTAGATCGTCGCGGTATATTTGCGAGGTGAAAATTTCTGATGCTTTTGGCTCACTGTTGCCCGCTGAAGAATGAGAACACTAAGATTTTTCTTGGCAAATCGAAAAAGGTCGCTTAGAGCATCCTGAAGAATTTTTGAAAAACTAGAAGAAAAAGAACGCGAGCATATGCCTTCTTTCGAAAGCACACATCGAGTTCAGCACAGTGCTGATGATATGTTTGACCTGGTTGCAGATGTGGAACAGTACCCCCAGTTTGTGCCGCTGTGTCAGGGCTTGCGTGTGCGTGGCCGCCGGAAGATTGATGACCACCGTGAAATGATGGTGGCGGATATGACCGTGGCCTACAAAGTCTTCAAAGAAACATTTGCCAGCCGCGTGACGCTTGATCGCGAGGCGAGCAAAATTACGGTTGAGTATCTTGATGGCCCGTTTCGCCATCTGGAAAACGTCTGGAGCTTCGATCAGGTTTCCGAAAAGGAATGTGATGTGAGCTTCTATATCAATTACGAATTCAAAAGCCGGACACTGGGCTCCATGATGGGCGCCATGTTTGACCGTGCCTTCCGAAAATTCTCCGCGGCCTTTGAAGACCGTGCGGATAAGATCTACGGCACCTGAGTAAGCTAGGCTTGATGCTCATCGGTCTGTGATTATAGAGATAATTTTATAATATTCCATAATCTAAAGAGCTGCCTGTTCAGCTGATCTCAGGCATGGGTCGGGACTTTAGTTGCTCCTTTAATCCGGTAGGGAACAGATCGATGCCGCGCTCATTTAGTGCATCGATATCGAACCAGCGGGCGGTGATTTCCGCGCCATTGTCTTCCTGAAAGATGATCTTCTCTTCAGATGCAAAAGCATCCTTAGGGAAGGTCACGGTGGCGATGAAGAGGACTTCATGGCCGGTTTGCCCTTCGTGCTCATAGATGTTTTCCATGACCAGAGGGGCGCCTGTTATGGTGACGTCTATGTCCAGCTCTTCCTTAAACTCGCGGATCAGAGCTGATTGCCAGTCTTCGCCGAACTCGAGGGTACCTCCAAGCGGGCGAACGCCTTTGAGGGTGCCTGCGTCATCATAAACTTCTGCGGCCAGAAGGCTGTTGCCGCGCCAGTGGAGCCCGAGGGACTTCACTTTGATGGTCTGTGCAGGTCGCCATGTGTGCATTTGAGCTCGCCCCTGATGCAAAACTTTCATGTATGAAAAGCGGGCTCTGAAGGTCTCCGGAGCGGGCTTTTGGCGATGATTTAAGCCCACTCGACGTCTTGGGACAGCGAAATTTCCCTGAAATACCGCTTAATTCTTGTCGCGATTGTTCAAGAACTGGCTCAAACGGGAGCCTTTAGGCTCATAGTTGCTGGTGATTTCGGCTTCTGCCTGTTCTGCTGTTAGGCCGTTGCGCATGACGAAGGTGCGGCGGATGGCCTGGAAGCGATTGGTGAGCTCCTTATCTGGATCTCCCAGCTCCATGGTCTTTTCAAGAGAAGCGTAAATGCCAACGTCTTTGAGGTTGAGTGCGTTGGTTGGTTTGGTGCACAGCACCACCCAGCCGTAGCCTGATTGACCTCAAGACGGATCTTATGGCCGAGTTGCTCTTCCCATTTGGTCCAGGCGACGGAATAAGGGCGCACCCAGTAGGACTGGCCACACAGGCGCAGTTCTTTATAGCCGGCGCGCGGCATCTTCTGGACTTCATGAGACCCGATGAACTCGTCATCAAGGCCTCTTGAAATAAGGAATACATCTGAAGCTGCGAACGCAGAAGTGCTCAAGCTTAGACCCAAAAACAAACTAGCTATATATCTCATGGGTATTCCGTGACATTCCGTTCTAAATTTAAAACAGATTTTATCTAAGTTTTCTTAGAATGTCTTAAGGTGTATTCCTTAGTCGGCACCCTTTTAGCGAGAAGGTAAATTTCGATTAATTACTTTCAATAAAATTTTCTAAAAGTTTTAATGCTTGTTCAAGTGCCTGAAAGCGTATTCCGTCGCGCCCTGTGTTCTCGAAGAGGCACTGTACGTGCTGGGTTTCCTCTTCGTCAGCTGCAAGGCCAAAATGGACCAATCCGACGGGTTTGTCTTTGGTTCCACCATCAGGTCCTGCGATGCCGGTGATGGAGACAGCGACGTTGGCGTTGGAGCAGAAATGGGCGCCGCTGGCCATGGCTTTGGCCACTTCGCTACTGACAGCGCCGTAGCTCATGAGTAAGTCAACCGGCACGCCGATCATCTCGTGCTTGGCCTCGTTGGAATAGGTGACGAAGCCGCGGTCGAGCACAGCAGAGGAGCCGGGTACTTCTGTCAGCAGGCCCGCGAGCAGGCCGCCGGTGCAGCTTTCTGCTGTGGCGATCTTGATTTCTTTTTCTGCGTACCTGGAGACAAGAACGCGGGCTCTTTCCTTAAGGCTCAGGATGTCGGTCATGGATCTGTCTCCCTTTACAGTCTCGGCGATGTTCAGTCTTCGAACGGAAGCCGGATGGTTGCGCAGGCTTGCGCGGCAATACCTTCTTTGCGACCGGTAAAGCCCAGCTTTTCAGAGGTGGTGGCTTTGACCGCTACACGGCCAATGGGCAGGTCGCAGATCTGCGCGATCTGTTTGCGCATTTCTTCCCGATGTGGGCCGATTTTCGGAGCTTCACAGATCAGCGTTAAATCCAAGTGTGCGATCATGCCACCGCGCTTGTGAACCCGGTCAACTGCGTATTTCAGAAACTGGTCAGATGCCGCTCCTTTCCACTGCATGTCAGAGGGTGGAAAGTGAGAGCCGATGTCGCCATCTGCCAGCGCGCCAAAGATGGCGTCGGTCAAGGCGTGCAGGCCTACGTCCGCATCAGAGTGGCCTTTGAGCTTTTGGGTATGCGGAATGGAAATGCCGCCGAGGATGACGGCGTCGCCATCTTCAAATGCGTGCACGTCGTAGCCGGTGCCTACGCGAATGTCGCCAAGGTCTGCGAGGTTTTTCATGGCGATCTGTTCCTGTGCGTTTGTCATGTCTTTTAGGGTTGTGAGCTTGATATTTTGCGGGTCGCCAGCAGTGATGGTGACAGACTTGCCTTGCCATTCAATCAAGGCCGTATCGTCCGTGAAGCTGTCGATTTCCTGACTGATGGCTTCTTGATGGGCTTCCCAGATGAGGGAGTAAGGAAAGGCTTGTGGAGTCTGTGCAGCCCACAGGTGGGTGCGGTCAACGGTTTCCTGAACGTGCTGGTTTGCGTCTGCGCGTTTCAGCGTGTCGGCGACGGGTACTGCAGGAAGGGCTGCTTCTGCGCCGTTTTGCAGAGCTGAGACAGCGTCTTCAATCACAGCTGGGGTGATGAATGGTCGTGCTGCATCATGGATGAGGACGTAGCGCGGTGCCTGTTCTTCCAATGCTTTCAAGCCGCATGCGACAGAGATCTGACGGGTTGCGCCACCGGTGACTGGTGCGATCAGGCGTGGGTCGGTGATGGTGCTGGCGGCATTCTGGTAGGCGTCACCGTCTTCTGCGTGAATGACGGGCAGGACCAGATCGACCTGCGGAGAGGACAAAATTGCTTCCAGTGTTCTTTGCAGAACAGTCTTTCCGCCAAGGTCGCGATACTGCTTTGGACTGCTGTCATTTTGCGTGGACATGCGTGAACCGCGCCCTGCCGCAACTATGATGCATGCAATTTTTTCAGTGGACTGCAAAACTGGATCACCTGATTGAGTAGGAGCTGCTGCACATGGCCTGTGTGGCAGAGAGCAACTCTATGGAACTGTGTTGGTGAGGGTTTTGGAGGATTTGGCGCCGAAGCTCAACACTTCAATAGCTTCTCTTTAATATTCCCTTGCCTAAATTTTTAGTTTGGTTAGAATATGTGCAACTTCATATGCTGCTCATTTGATGTGCAACTAGGCTCTTTCAAGAAATATGCGTAATGCTGACGATAGGTAATATCCCTCTCAAAAACAAAGTTATTCTTGCGCCAATGTCCGGCGTATCGGATTTGCCGTTCCGCCGTATTGCCTTGAGCTACGGTGTTGGGCTGGTGGTGAGTGAAATGGTTGCCAGTGAAGCGCTGTGTACCGGACATCCAGAATCGTTGATGCGTGCTGAGGGTGAGGGGATTGATCCTCACATCGTTCAGCTGGCGGGCAAGGATCCTCACTGGATGGGTGAGGGCGCGCGCATGGCTGAAAAAGCTGGTGCAGATGTTATCGACATCAATATGGGCTGCCCGGCGAAGAAGGTTACTTCGGGCTATTCCGGTTCTGCTCTCATGAAAGATTTGGATCACGCCATGACGCTGGTTGAGGCAACGCTTGAGGCGGTGTCCGTTCCGGTGACGCTGAAGATGCGTCTTGGCTGGGATGAGACTTCCATCAATGCACCTGAACTGGCTAAACGCGCGGTTGATGCGGGTGTGAAGATGATCACTGTGCATGGCCGTACACGTTCTCAGTTTTACAAAGGTAAAGCGGACTGGCGTGCGATCCGGCAAGTGCGGGATGTCATTCCTGATGTGCCGCTGGTTGCTAATGGGGATTGCTGCTCCTTTGATGATGCAGATGAGATGCTGGCGCAATCCGGCGCTGATCTGGTGATGGTGGGTCGTGGTGCCTATGGTCGCCCGTGGGTGCCGGGGCGCATTGCGCATTATCTGGAAACAGGCGAACGGTTGGCTGACCCGCATGGGGAAGAGTTGGCTGCGCTTGTTGTGGGGCACTACGACGCCATGCTGGAGCACTACGGCTTTGAGATTGGCGTTCGGGCTTTCCGTAAACACATGGGTTGGTATCTGGAGGCCGCCGGACGGTGGATGATGCGCCGCAAGGTTCATGCGCGGACTGATGACCAGTCTGGACGCGGATCAGGTGCGCGCAACCCTTTATGACTGGTTTGTTCAAACACCTTTGAGGAGCGCTGCCTGATGTTGGAGACGGGAGGAGACACTCTAACACATGCCAAGGCTACACTGAGTAATGGTGTGCCGGGGCAGGCCGTTCTGGATTCTCTGCCGCACCCTGTTGTTGTGGTGGGCGGAGATGACAAGATAGTTGGTGCGAACAGTGCAGCGGAAGGGTTCTTCCACGCCAGCCTATCGGTGATGAAGCGCCGTGAGGTTTCGTGGTTCGTACCATTTGGCAGTCCGCTGCTGGGATTGATTGCGCAGGTTCGCGATCGTGGTGGTCCGGTCAACGAGTATAAGGTGGATATTGGGTCTCCGCGTATCGGGCAGGAGAAGCTGGTTGATATTCACGCATCTCCCTTAAGTGATGCTCCGGGCAGTGTTGTGCTGCTGTTTCAGGAGCGCACCATGGCGGAGAAGCTGGATAAGCAGCTGACCAGCCGCGGTGCTGCACGCACGGTGACCGGTCTTGCGGCCATGCTGGCCCATGAGATCAAAAACCCGCTCTCCGGTATTCGCGGTGCGGCTCAGCTTCTGGAGCAATCAGCCAGTGAAGATGACCGCTCGCTGACCCGCCTCATCATGGAGGAGACGGACCGGATCGTGAAGCTGGTGGATCGGATGGAAGTGTTTTCCGATGAGCGTCCGATTGACCGAGAGCCAGTGAATATTCACGTGGTGCTGGATCATGTGAAGAGAGTTGCGGAGAACGGCTTTGCGTCCAAGGTGCGCATTGTCGAGGATTATGACCCATCGCTGCCGCCGGTTTATGCCAATCGGGATCAACTGGTGCAGGTGTTTATCAACCTGATCAAGAATGCAAGTGAAGCACTCAGCGGTGTGAATGAGCCGGAGATTGTTGTCTCCACGGCCTTCCGTCCAGGTGTGCGCCTTTCTGTACCGGGTGTGCAGGAGCGTGTGAGCCTGCCGCTTGAGTTTTGTGTGCGCGATAACGGCTATGGGGTGCCAGAAGATCTGCGGCCACATCTGTTTGACCCGTTTATCACGACAAAGACGAATGGCTCTGGCCTTGGGCTGGCGCTGGTTGCCAAGATCGTGGGTGATCATGGCGGCGTGGTGGAATGTGAAAGCGGCACTCGGGGCACGACCTTCCGCATTCTGATGCCTGCCTTTACCGGGCCAATTGTTCATTCTGGAATTGAGGACTAAGAGTATGCCGAGTGGAACCATTCTTGTTGCTGACGACGATTCTGCGATCCGTACCGTTCTCAATCAGGCGCTTTCTCGTGCAGGGTACACTGTTCGGCTGACGTCCAACGCGACCACGTTGTGGCGCTGGGTGAGCTCGGGTGAGGGAGATCTGGTGATTTCTGATGTGGTGATGCCGGATGAGAATGCGTTTGATGTGCTGCCGCGCATCCGCAAGCTGCGCCCGGAACTGCCGGTGATCATCATGAGTGCGCAAAACACGTTCATGACCGCCATCAAAGCTTCTGAGCAGGGCGCTTATGAGTATCTGCCCAAGCCGTTTGATCTGAAAGAGCTGACAGGCATTGTTGGGCGCGCGCTTGCAGAGCCTAAAGGGCGTCAGTTTGATATGGGCGGTGAGGGGAACGACAATATTCCGCTCGTGGGCCGGTCTCCTGCCATGCAGGAAATCTACCGCGTGCTTGCGCGTTTGATGCAGACTGATCTGACCGTGATGATCAACGGCGAGAGCGGCACCGGTAAAGAGGTGGTTGCGCGAGCGCTGCATGATTATGGCAAGCGCCGGAATGGTCCGTTTGTTGCGGTCAACATGGCTGCAATCCCGAAAGATCTGATTGAATCTGAGCTGTTCGGTCACGAGAAAGGCTCGTTTACCGGGGCGCAGGCGCGATCTTCTGGCCGGTTTGAGCAGGCTGATGGCGGTACGCTGCTGCTGGATGAGATCGGTGACATGCCGATGGAAGCGCAGACCCGTTTGCTGCGTGTGTTGCAGCAGGGGGAGTATACGTCTGTGGGGGGGCGTACGCCGATCCAGACAGATGTGCGCATCATCGCAGCGACCAACAAAGATCTGCGCCAGCTGATCAATCAGGGGCTGTTCCGTGAGGATCTGTATTTCCGTCTGAACGTGGTTCCCATCCGCCTCCCACCTTTGCGCGAGCGTACTGAGGATATTCCGGATCTTGTCCGGCACTTCTTTGCCATGGCGGAGAGTGAAGGGCTGCCAGCCAAGCAGATTGAGGTGGCCGCACTTGATAAACTGCGCCGCTATCGCTGGCCGGGCAACGTGCGCGAGCTGGAGAACCTTGTTCGCCGTCTGGCTGCGCTTTATCCGCAAGACGACATTACAGCGAGCCTGATCGATCTGGAGCTGTCACAGCCAAGTGCTGCGACCAGTGAGGCTGATGCGCCTTCTGCTCAGGATCTGAGTGGTTCTGTTGAGCGGTATCTGGGGGATTACTTCAGCGGATTTGGTGAAGAACTTCCACCTCCAGGCCTCTACCACCGCATCTTGCGTGAGGTGGAGTATCCGCTGATCAGCGCTGTGCTTGCTGCGACCCGAGGCAACCAGATCAAGGCTGCGGAACTTCTGGGCGTGAACCGAAACACCCTGCGCAAGAAAATCCGCGATCTGGACGTGCAAGTGATCCGCAGTTCGAGATAATCGATTTTATTCGTGTGAGATTTTCAAAATGGCGCTGTTGCAGGCGCCATTTTGCTTTTTGTGATCAAAATTTAAGGTGTTTCGATATTGTAGAAACGCATGATGTACTCTGGATCTGTCATAGAGCCACGCAAAGAAATGCTTGGTTCTTTGATGCAGTCAAGATCTGAGCTAAAGAAACGACCAGAGAACCTGATGCGTTGGTTTTTGCTCAATTCTGCAACTTTAGAGAACAATGCAGATGAAGGTTCGATAAGTGTGTTGTCGCCGATATCTGAGAATGCGTTGTTCCAAGTCTTAACGGTAACACCGTCTGCCAATCGCACGCTGATAACACCCAGTCCATCTGAGTTGGAGGTAAGTTGCTCAAGCTGTCCTACCCAATTTTGAACTTCCAGACTGGAAAGAACTGCGCAAACATTCTCTTTTCGTTTTGATCTTGTTCCGCCCTGAGCTAGCTCATTTTTTGCTGCACGGTAACTTTCAGTCGCCTTTTGTACTGCTGCTACAAACTGTGTTTGTTCTGCAGGTACCGCGAAAAATGCTTCTTTCTTCATGTGTTCGGCGTAGGCATCTGCGGTATCAAAGCCGGCTTTTTTTGCGGCTTCGAACTCTTCGACACTTGCAAAGCCTGCATCTTTGGCCTTTTGTGTATCCAGTGCTAGCTGTTTTGCTCGTTCTTCTTTTTCTCTTTCAGCTTCAGCCTTTGCGATAGCTTCTGCTTTTGCTTTTTCTTCAGCGAGTGCTTTTGCTTTGATTGGAGCATATTCTTCAGGGGAGCTGATGCCAAGTTCTTTAGCGTGCCTATAGTCTTTCACGCTATCAAAGCCAGCTTCTTGGGCTGCCTGGTTGTGCTCAGTGTCAAGTTGGGATGAGGCTACTCCTAAAACAACAAAACCCGCCAGTAATGGTATCAGTGCCTTTTTACGGGATGAAATTCCGATAAATTTGAGCGGAACTATGATTGAGATTATGCCTGCTACAAGCAATAAGAGGCCAAGAAGCGCAAGTGCTAAAAACATAGAAACCTACCTATATCATTGAAATTGCGTTGAAACGTGGCGCGACTATCAGTCGAATTTTATGAAATTACAAGTTTAGATTGTGGTAAATTATACGATGAAAAGTTTGAGTGAAATGAGTTCAGCTAAAACTCATTTAAGGTGAGACTCTCTGGTTTTCCCCATCAAGAGTGTGACTAATAAAACCCATTGTCGCATTTTGGCAACAATTCGTGCTAATAGTCTGTTTCCAAAATTAATAAAGTTATCGCAGGTGCGCAGGTTCGCGTTTCATGATTTTCAGATCAAAAACAGAAGAACATACCCGAAAGCTTGATGCTAAGGGGCGGAAATCCCGGATGTTTGGCCTGACAGTAGTGTTGTTGGCGCTGTGTTCTATCGGGGTTTCTTTTCTGGTGCTGATGGGTGTAACGCCTATCGTTCCATCTGAAAAGGTTGTCTATATCGCGCTTGGCATCAATGGCGCGCTGGTGCTGCTGCTCATCGGGCTGATTATCTTTGAGTTGGTGAAGCTGTTGCAGGCGCGGCGCCGTGGGCGTGCTGCGGCCCGACTTCATGTGCGCATTGTGACCATGTTCTCGCTTGTGGCGGCGCTGCCAGCGTTCATTGTTGCGGTGGTGGCGACGATTACGCTGGATCAGGGGCTCGATCGCTGGTTTGAGACGCGTACGCGCAACATCATCACCAATGCGCAGTCTGTGGCGGCTGCTTATGTTCAGGAGCACGGGAACTCCCTGCGCTCCACTTTGATTGGCATGGCCAGTGATGTGGATCTGAACCGTAACTCTTACTTTTATGACCCGACCCGCTTTGATCGCTTCTTTGAAACCCAGACATGGGTGCGCGGATTGCTGGGCGCTTATATCCTGAAGAACGATGGCACCGTTGTGATGCGCGTGCTGCGCGACCCGAAGGTGGAGCCGCTGCTACCGCCTCAGGTGGCGATGAATCAGGCGGAAGACGGGGCTCCGGTTCTGATCGCGCCGGGCGTTTCCAACCTTGTGGGCGGTGTGATGAAGCTGTCTGCCTATGAGGATCTTTATCTATATGTAACCCGCGCGCTTGATCCTCGTGTGGTTGAGTATCAGCGTCTGGCGGAAGCCGGGGTCAACGAGTATGCAGAGCTGGAGCAGCGGCGCTTTGGGGTGCAGCTGGCCTTTGCGCTTGTTTATGTGGGCGTGGCGCTTGTTTTGCTTCTGTCTTCCATCTGGGTTGGCTTTGGTTTTGCGAACCAGCTGGTGCTGCCGATCCGCAATCTGATTGGTGCTGCGGATCAGGTCTCCAAAGGCAACTACTATGTTGAAGTTGAAGCAGCAAAAGCCAGTGGTGACCTTGAGAACCTTGGCCGGACCTTCAACAACATGACTGGTCAGCTACGTGGGCAACGTGATGCGCTCTTGGCAGCGAATGATCAGATCGATCGCCGCCGCCGCTTCAGTGAGGCTGTGCTGGCAGGTGTGTCTTCTGGTGTGATCGGGATTGATGATGAAGGCGATGTGACCATGGTCAACCGATCCGCCAAGCGCCTTCTCAGCCAGGAAGAAGAAGAGCTTCTTGAAAAGCCAATTTATGAGACGATCCCTGAGGTTCAGGAGGTTGTTTCCAAGGCGCTTGAGGAAAGCAAGGATAGTGCTCAGGTGGCGCAGGTTGCTATCATGCGTAAAGGGCGTGAGCGCACTGTGAACGTGCGTGTGACGACCGAGGAAGCAACACGTTCTGAGCATGGGTTTGTGGTGACGCTGGACGATATTACGGATCTTGTGGCTGCGCAGCGTAACTCAGCCTGGGCTGATGTGGCGCGCCGGATTGCGCATGAGATCAAGAACCCGCTGACGCCGATCCAGCTTTCTGCGGAGCGTATTCGCCGCCGGTATGGCAAGCGCATTGAGGATGATGACCGCAAGGTGTTTGACCAGTGCGTGGATACGATCATTCGTCAGGTGGGTGATATCGGGCGCATGGTGGATGAGTTCTCCTCGTTTGCGCGCATGCCTAAGCCGAAGATGGAATCTGCTGACCTGCGTTCTGTGGTGCGTGAGTCCACCTTCATGGTTTCCGTTGCCAATTCGCAGATCCACTTTGAGACGGATGTGCCGGGCGAGGCCGTTCGGGCGACATTTGACAGTCGCCTTGTGGGGCAGGCTGTCGGCAATGTGATCAAGAATGCGTCAGAGGCTGTTGAGGCTTATCTGGCGAAAGAAGAAAATCCGGAGCAGGGCTCTGTTCTGGTGAAGCTTTACTCGGAAGGGCCGGTTCACACGATTGATGTGATCGACAACGGGATTGGCCTTCCAACTGAACACCGCACACGGCTTTTGGAGCCTTATATGACCACCCGAGAGAAGGGGACGGGTCTGGGGCTCGCGATTGTGCGGAAAATTATGGAAGATCATGGGGGCGGTATTGAACTGCTGGATGCGCCATCTGTTGCCGAGGGCGGGCATGGCGCCATGGTTCGACTGACACTGCGCAGTTTCGATGATCCTTCCACTCCCAAAGATGAAACTTAAGAATGGTGGTGATAAGCCGTGGCAAGTGACATTCTGATTGTTGATGATGAAGCAGATATTCGTGAGCTGATCGCCGGTATTTTGGAGGATGACGGCTACAATACGCGGACCGCTGGTGATAGCGATGCAGCGCTGGCTGCTATTGCGGACCGCAGGCCGTCTCTGATCATCCTCGATATCTGGCTGATGGGCAGCAAGCTTGACGGGCTGGAAGTTCTTGAAGTGATCAAGAAAGAAAATCCAGACCTGCCAGTCGTGATTATTTCCGGTCACGGCAACGTGGAAACAGCTGTTTCTGCGATCAAGAAAGGTGCTTACGATTACATTGAGAAGCCGTTCAAGGCGGACAAGCTGGTTCTGATCACCGAGCGTGCTCTGGAAGCTTCTTCCATGAAGCGCGAGATCAAGGAACTGAAACAGCGTGCTGGTGACGTTTCCAACTTGGTGGGCAGTTCCTCGTCCATCAATAACCTGCGTTTGACCATTGAGCGTATTTGCCTGACCAACAGCCGTGTGATGATCACGGGGCCGTCCGGTTCAGGTAAGGAGACCGTTGCGCGCACGATCCATGAGGCATCGCCGCGGTCCAAGTCTCCGTTTGTTGTGCTTTCTGCTGCGAACATTACGCCGGAGCGTATGGAAGAAGAACTCTTCGGTATTGAAGAGACAGAAACCACACCGCGTAAGGTTGGCGCTTTGGAAGAAGCGCATGGTGGCACGATCTATTTGGATGAGATTGCGGACATGCCGCTGGAAACGCAGAACAAGATCCTGCGTGTTCTGGTGGACCAGACCTTTACCCGTCTGGGTGGCCACAACAAGGTGAAGGTGGATGTGCGCCTTCTGTCTTCCAGTGCCTACAATCTGGAAAACCGCATTGCAGAAGGTCTGTTCCGTGAGGATCTGTATCACCGTCTGGCCGTTGTGCCGTTGCGGGTGCCGGCTCTTGAAGAGCGGCGTGAGGATATTCCTCAGCTGATCCACTTCTTCATGAAGCAGATTTCCAACTCCACCGGCCTGCCAATGCGCCGGATTGGTGAAGATGCTATGGCTGTGCTGCAGACCCATGACTGGCCGGGCAACCTGCGCCAGCTGCGCAACAATGTTGAGCGTTTGATGATCCTGACCCGGGCGGATCCGGATGCTGTGATTACGGCTGATCTTCTGCCTGCGGAAGTGGCTTCTACCGTGCCAAGTATGCCGGGTTCTTCCGGTGGTGAAGAGCTGATGTCCTTGCCGCTTCGTGAAGCACGTGAGCAGTTTGAACGTGAATATCTGCAAGCACAGGTTAAGCGTTTTGGCGGTAATATCTCGCGTACCTCCGAATA
Organism: Pseudovibrio denitrificans JCM 12308; assembly: GCF_001310815.1. Lineage (GTDB taxonomy): Bacteria > Pseudomonadota > Alphaproteobacteria > Rhizobiales > Stappiaceae > Pseudovibrio > Pseudovibrio denitrificans. The sequence goes on along the minus strand of NZ_BAZK01000023.1, from coordinate 54,124 downwards.
TATTGGTATGGAACGGTCAGCATTGCACCGAAAGCTCAAGTCTCTTGGTCTCACCTGATCGGTGACCGTTAAGAGGCAGAGCAAAGGACTGGAATTATGAAGGTTGTTATTTGTGGCGCCGGACAGGTTGGGTACGGCATTGCCGAAAAGCTTGCTGCGGAACAGAACGATGTTTCTGTGATTGATACCAGTCCGCAGCTGGTTCATGCCATTCGAGACACGCTGGATGTGCGCGGCTTTATTGGCCATGGTGCGCATCCGGATGTGCTGGCACAGGCAGGTGCTGACCAGGCTGACATGATCATTGCCGTGACCTTGTATGACGAGATCAACATGGTCGCGTGTCAGGTGGCGCACTCGCTGTTTAACGTGCCGATCAAGGTTTCGCGTGTTCGTGCGCAAAGCTATTTGCAATCTCATTATCGCAACCTGTTTTCGCGCGATAACATGCCGATTGACGTGATTATTTCGCCTGAAATTGAGGTGGGTGAGATGATCCTGCGGCGCTTGTCGCTGCCGGGTGCTATGGAAACTGTGCGCTTTGCCGACGACAACATGATTATTGTTGGCATTGATTGTGGTGGTGACTGTCCGGTTCTGGATACGCCACTGCGTCAGCTGACTGAGCTGTTCCCGGATCTGTCTGCTGTGGTGGTTGGCATTGCCCGTGATGGCAAGGTCTTCGTTCCGCACAGCTCTGATATGATGCGCGAAGGTGATCTGGTTTATGTGTGCTGTGAGCGCGGGCAGGTGCGCCGTACGCTGAGCATCTTTGGTCATGAAGAGCCAGAGGCAAAGCGCGTTCTTATCGCTGGTGGCGGTAATATTGGTGCTTACGTTGCGCGACGTCTTGAGGGTAAGCAGAGCAGAACCAAAGTAAAGATTATCGAGCATTCCCGCGACCGGGCTATTCGTATTGCTGATGAGCTGCGCAGAACTGTGGTTTTGCATGGCAGTGCTTTGGATCAGGTCATGTTGCAGGAAGCGGACGTTGAAGACTCCGATATGATGGTGGCGCTGACCAACGAGGATGAGGTGAACATCCTGTCCTGTGTGATGGCCAAAAAGATGGGCTGCGAGCGTAACCTGTCGCTGCTCAACAACACCAGTTACCCAGCCTTTGCGCACGCTTTGGGCATTGATGCCTTTGTGAACCCGCGTCAGGTGACGATCTCCAAGATCCTCCAGCATGTGCGTCGTGGCCGTATCCGTGCGGTGCATGCCTTGCAGAATGGTGCTGCTGAGGTGATTGAAGCGGAAGCGCTGGATACGTCGCCGCTTGTTGGGCGTCCTTTGCGAGAGGTTGAGCTGGCAGAAGGGATCCGTATCGGCGGTATTTTGCGTGATGGAAAAGTGATCACACCTTGCGGTGATGAGCGCATTCAGGCGCATGACCGTGTGGTCATCTTCGCTGTTGCGGACAAGGTTCGTCAGGTGGAGCAGATGTTCCGCGTATCTCTGGAGTTCTTCTAGGGCGAATTACTGAAATAATTTTGGTTCTTGAGGTCTGAACCATCATAGCCGAAATGATTTGGAGCCTGATGCGGGATCGTGTCAGGCTTTTCTTTTATTTTGCGCCAGGTGTGCCGTACGGCACAGCGCTAAAACCTGAGATGGTGGGTGTAAATGATGATAAACCCCTGAGTGGTGGACGTCGCGATGATCTGTCTTCGTGTTGCTCAGGTTTTCTCAGTGATCCAAACCGGAAATATCCAGTTTTATGGTGCGGTAGGCACTTGATAGTATTCAGTAAATGCCCTTAGATGTAATTTGTTGAATATTTCGGGGAATGGAGAGGCTGATGAGCCGTGTTGCCTACGTAAATGGACAATATGTGCCGCATTCACATGCAGCCGTGCACGTTGAGGATCGGGGCTACCAGTTCTCTGACGGTGTTTATGAGGTCTGCGAGGTCTGGCGGGGGCAGATCGTTGATATGACTGCGCATCTTGACCGACTGGACCGGTCCTTGAGCGAACTTCAGATCGCTTCACCCATGTCCCGCGCCGCTCTGGTGCAGGTGATGAAGGAAGTGATCTCCCTGAACCGCGTCAAAAATGGCCTGATCTACATGCAGGTCTCGCGCGGTGTGGCGCCACGTGATCACTATTTTCCACCAGCGGGAACATTGCCTTCTGTGGTTATGACCGCAAAGTCCGTGCCAGCGGGCAAAATGGACAAGGTTGCGGAGCAGGGTGTTGGCGTTATTACGGTTGAAGAGAATCGTTGGGACCGCGTTGATATCAAGACTGTTGGTCTTTTGCCTAATGTTCTTGCTAAACAAAAGGCTAAGGAGGCCGGGGCTCGCGAAGCATGGTTTGTGGATAAAAATGGCCTTATAACTGAAGGCGGTTCAACCAATGCTTGGATAATTCTAAAGAACGGCACTTTGGTTACGCGACCTGCTACTCACGGAATTCTAAAAGGAATTACCAGAGCGGGCGTTCTAAAATTGGCGGAAATGAAAGGATTTTCCGTAGAAGAACGCGGTTTCTCTCTGGAAGAGGCAAAAAGTGCGCAAGAGGCATTTTTAACAAGCGCTTCCGGGCTTGTCATGCCTGTCGTGAAAATAAACGAAACAATTCTTGGTGATGGGCGACCCGGTCCAATCGTTCAAGACTTAAGAAAATCATTCCATGAAGCGTCAGAGTTGATTAAACTGGAGGTTGCCGGGGGTTAAGTGCCTCCGGTGTTTGCTGAAGGGAACTTACGAAGGACGGCGCACCTTAGTGTTGGGGCATCTCTCTTGTGTTTGTGAGTGTCACTTGGCCGTTTCGAGGATGGGAACAGTAAATGGTGGATGCCGCGGCCGTGTCCACTGAGAACAGGAAAAAAATAGTTATGGCTGACCGCGCTCAAAATCTTCAAGATACATTTTTAAATCATGTCAGGAAGCAGAAGACGCCACTGACAATCTTTTTGATCAATGGTGTAAAACTGCAAGGTGTAGTTACTTGGTTTGATAATTTCTGCGTATTATTGCGTCGTGACGGGCACTCCCAGCTCGTTTACAAGCACGCTATCTCAACAATCATGCCAAATAGCCCTATACAGCTGTTTGAACCAGCTGAAGAAGAAGGCGAAAAAGCAGGAGGCTGATGAAGCCCCAATCTAAGAAAGAGGCCGGTCTGAACCGCAAGCAACGCGATGCGAATGTTGAGGCCGGCGAAGACGAGGTGACCCGGGGAACCCGGTCACTCGTCATCGTACCGATCATTTCAAGCAGAGCTCTGGCAAGAGGTAAAGGTGCTCCTGAGCGCCCCTTTGGTGCTGAGCGTAGCCCTCAAGCCAGACTGGAAGAAGCTGTCGGACTTGCAGCTGCAATCGAGTTGGAGATTGTCTCCTCAAGTCTGGTGAGATTGGCAAATGTAAAGCCGGGTAGTCTGTTCGGTTCTGGTAAGGTGGAGGAAATCCGCGGCCAGATTGAAATCGAAGAGATTGAGCTGGTTGTTGTCGATCATCCACTTACTCCTATCCAGCAGCGAAATCTGGAACGAGACTGGAACACCAAGGTCATCGACCGGACCGGTCTTATTCTTGAGATCTTCGGTGAGCGTGCGCAGACCAAGGAAGGGCGCCTGCAGGTGGAGCTTGCTCACCTGACCTGGCAGAAATCCCGCCTGGTTCGCTCGTGGACGCACCTTGAGCGTCAACGCGGTGGTCTGGGCTTCGTTGGTGGTCCGGGTGAAACGCAGATCGAGGCTGACCGGCGTATCATTCAGGATCGTATCACCTTGCTGAAGGGGCAGCTGGAACAGGTTCAGCGGACCCGTAAGCTGCACCGCAAACAGCGTAAGAAAGTACCGCATCCGGTTATTGCCTTTGTGGGCTACACCAACGCGGGCAAATCCACGCTGTTTAACCGCATGACCAATGCGGAGGTGTTTGCCAAGGACTTGCTGTTCGCGACGCTGGATCCAACGCTTCGCCGATTGAAGCTGCCGCATGGCCGTGAGGTGATCCTGTCTGACACTGTGGGATTCATTTCTGAGCTGCCGCATAATCTGGTGGCTGCGTTCCGCGCGACGCTGGAAGAGGTTATTCAGGCCGATATTGTGCTGCATGTGCGCGATATTGCTCATGAAGACACCAAGGCGCAGTCTCTGGACGTGAACGAAACTCTTGAGATGCTTGGTCTTAAAGTGTCTGAGAGTGATCGTGTCATCGAGGTCTATAACAAGATCGACAAGCTGGATGAGGCGCACCGCGAAAAGCTGCTGGAAAGCAACAGTGTTGATGAGGGGCCGATTTCGGTATCTGCGATCAGCGGTGATGGCATTCCTGATTTGCTGGCTCGCATCGAGCGCGTTTGGCCGAGCAGCTGGACACGGTGACCATGGTTCTGCCGCACAGCGACGGGCAGGGGCATGCATGGCTTTATCAGCACTGCGAGATCCTCTCACGTGATGATGTGGAAGACGGTATTCGCCTTGCTGTGCGCGTTCCTGATGCGCATCGCTCTCGTGTGCGCGAGCGCTTTGCCAAGTACTTCGTGACTGGTCTTGAGCTGCCTGATGAGCCTGTGTCGGAGGAAGATGATGATGCGGATGATAGCGGTTACTCGCCAATCTGATCTGGTCTGACCGATTGATACTACCCAAAAGCCCCCGCTCTGGTGAGTGGGGCTTTTTGCTGGGCTGATCGTACAAATTCATGTGAAAATATTACGCACTGTCAGTTGTTAATGGTGCTTTGTTTCAATAAGTTTTCAAAAAATATAATTTTAGTAAAAAATGATATGATTATTGGGACTGATTATGTTTCGAAATATAATTGTCAGTGGCGGCGTGCTTTTTCTTATTGCCGGATGTCAGGGGACTGGTGACCCGGGGGCTTCTCCTTCCGGTACTATGGCGCAGCTGCTTCTACATACGGAACTGTGAATGATGTTGCTGCTTTGATGGCTGGGGCATTAGCTGTTGCGGAGGCTATTGAGCATAGTGAGGCGGAGCGCAAAAGAGTCGCTTCCAGCTCCTCTTCTGGTTCTGAGCCGCTGATCCTGCCATCGGTGTTGCCGCCGGATACCTCTAAACCGGCACCTGCTAAGGCGTCGCGCAAGTCGGGTTCTGTTGTTTCCTACAATAAGTCCGGCGTCTCCCATACTTATCGAAAGCGTGGAGATAATTGCGTACATACAGAAGCCTCCAGTCAGTCAGAGATTGCGAAAACCATGCGTGGTCTGATTGTGACTGAAGAAAGCTCGGAGAAGACGTCCACGCGCGTTTGCGATTGATCTTCCGTGACTTCATGAGGGTGCGGCGCTAGACTGAGTGGGTGATGACCTGCGCCGCTAATTTGCCCCCAAAACTTACACCTCAACTGATCGCTGAGATTAATCGGTATCTGCTTGTCAGGACCGAGATCCGCAAGGCTGATCTGTGTTTGCTATTCGGCTCACATAAGAGTGCGGAGGCACGGGTCCAGGTGGCTGTGCAGCTGTGGCGTGACGGGCTGGTTGAGCGAGTTCTGGTCAGTGGAGGAGAGTGTACGGAGACCGGTCAGTGTGAGGCTCGCGAAATGGGTGAAGCTTTGGTTGCGCTAGGTGTTCCCAAATCTCACATTATTCTGGAAGCGCGGGCAACCAACACGGGCGAGAATGTGGTGTTCTCTGTTGAGCTCCTGAAAGAGCTTGGCATTTATGACGCCATTCAGTCGGTAATTGCTGTTGGCAGCGTAAGTGCCTCCCGTCGCTATCTCATGACGTTGGAGCGCTACTGGCCTGAGGTCATCAAGATGCTTGCGTCCGCCAATAAATACCCGGTCTCAGTCGCAGATTGGCCTTTGCACCCAGGGTTTGCGTGTGAAGTGTTGGATGAGTGGGGCAAGATACAGCCCTATCTAAAGATAGGGTATGTGCGTGAGCTCAATCCGGAGACTTGCCCGATAATTGACTGAGTGGCGCTTTATTGAAAATCTCGGGTTATCTGTGGTATTCTCAGATCAGAGAAGGAAGGTAAGACGCTTTTCTTGATCCGGTAGGGAAGGGCTTTCGCCCTTACCCCGTTAGCTTAGGCTTTGAAAATCAGGGTGAATTCGATTGTCACACCGAGGAACCTGACTTTAAAACCCGCCTTCCGGATTTTCATATGCGTCTCACCTTCCTTTCTTTTTTGCCGAAGGTGAAGTCCTTCTGACCTGCTAACTATATCGTGCCGGTCAGTTTCATACAGCTAGAAATAGTAGTGGGTGTTTGAAGCCCGTGAGGTGCTGTGTTGGCTCCGTTCACCTGGTCGGATCAAACTTCTTCGCTGCTTGCCAGTGGTTTTCCATTTCATCAAGGGACAGGTCTGCCAGGGGGCGGTTTTCGGCTTGGGCGGCGTCTTCGATGTGGGCGAAGCGGCGGCGGAACTTGGCGTTGGTGCGTTTGAGGGCGGCTTCTGGCTGGATCTCCAGATGACGGGCAAGGTTGGCGATTGCGAAGAGAACATCGCCGAGTTCATCTTCTATCTTAGCACGGTCCGGTGCGTCGGCCTTTACCTCGTCAGTAAGTTCTTCCACTTCCTCTTTGATCTTGTTCAGAACAGGCTCGGCTGCTCCCCAGTCAAAGCCGACTTTTGAGGCGCGGTGTTGGAGTTTCTCAGCTTCAGTCAGAGCCGGGAATGCGGAAGGAACTTCGTCCAAAAAGCGGGGTAGCTTTTCCATCAAGCCCATTTGGGCACGCTGCTGTTTGCGTTCCTGCTTTTCTTCTTCCTTGATGCGGTCCCAGGTGCCTTTTGGAAAGCCAGCAGCTTTTTGGTCCTCATCGCCAAACACATGTGGGTGGCGGCGGATCATCTTTTTGGTAATGGCTTCCACCACATCGCCAAAGGCAAAGGCAGCTTCTTCCTCGGCCATGCGAGAGTGGTAGACAACTTGCAGAAGGAGGTCTCCCAGCTCTTCCTTCAGGTCGTGCAGGTCTTCGCGCTCGATGGCATCAGCGACTTCGTAGGCCTCTTCGATTGTGTAAGGCGAAATGGTTTTGAAGTTCTGCTCCAGGTCCCATGGGCAGCCGGTCTCTGGTGTCCGCAGGGCCTTCATGATCTCGATGAGGCGGGCGATGTCTTGGGAAGGAAGCATGTGTGTCCTGATGAGTAATGCCTGAATTTGGCGGCACATTATCAGGGCGGTGGGGCGATGGCGAGGGATTTTGCGTGACTGTTCTCACCTGTATTTGTTCGGGTTGAGGTGCTGGTTAAAGTTAATAATTCTTAACTTTAATAAATGTATGTAACATATTGATTTTTAAAATTTTAGTGTTGAGGGGTTGCGTTGCGTTTGGGGGCTTTGTTGTTTTACTGTGCTTCAGGAATCTACGATGGATGGTGGGTTTATTCTATATTTGGGTGGGTGATCTGAGATGATTGCGAAGGTTTCAGCCGTGTTGTTTTCCTGCATTGCGGTTTATTTGGTGTTCTTTCATATGGCTCTGGTTTTGGGGATGCCCTGGGGTGCTTTGACGATGGGAGGTTTCGTTGAAGGCAGCCTTCCGTTGCCTATGAGGCATTGTCTCTGCTTCAGGCCTTTATTGCTGTCTTCATGGCTTGTTCTGTCTTGAAGCGCGGTGAAGTGGTTGCGTTCAAGTGGCCGACGTGGAGTTATTGGCTTGTGATAGCTATTTGCACGCTTAGCGTGGTTGGGAATGCTGCCACATCTTCAGAAGCGGAGCGTCAACTTGGGTTGCCGGTGACGATTGCGCTTCTGGTGACGGCTTTGTTGGCGGGAAGCTCTAAGGTGCTGCGCAGGCCTGCTTAAGGCAGAAGCTCACTCGGTGTGTAGTTAAGAGTGAAGTGCATCATGCAATGATTTATGTCTCCTGTTTAGTGATTTGTTTTTGCAATAAAAAAGGGCGCTGAGGGCGCCCTTTCTATTTCGTGTTCTGGACTGCTAGTCCAGGCTTTTGAGCACGTCCCGCAAGGTGCCGACCAGTGTGTCGATCTCGCTTTCGGAGATGATGAGCGGTGGTGACATTGCGATGGTATCGCCGGTAGTGCGGATGAGAATGTTCTTCTCGTAGGCCTTGAGGAAGGCGGTGAACGCACGCTTGGTTGGCTCGCCTGCAATCGGTTCCAGCTCGACTGCGCCAATGAGGCCGATGTTGCGGATGTCGATCACGTGTGGGCAATCGCGCAGGGAGTGAAGTGCCTCCTGCCAGTACTCTGCCATCTTGGCACCACGTGTCAGCAGTTCCTCTTCAGCATAAACGTCCAGCGTTGCCAGTGCTGCTGCACACGCGAGTGGATGTGCTGAGTAGGTGTAACCGTGGAACAGCTCGATGAGATGATCTGGGCCGGTCATGAACGCGTCATAGACTTTGGAGCTTGCAAATACTGCACCCATTGGCACAACGCCGCTGGTGAGGCCCTTCGCGGTGGTGACGAGGTCTGGAATGACATCGAAGTAGTCTACGCCGAACGGGGTGCCGAGGCGACCAAAGCCGGTGATGACTTCGTCGAAGATCAGCAGGATGCCATGTTCGTCACAGATCTCGCGCAAGCGCTTCAGGTAGCCTTCTGGCGGCAGGATCACGCCTGCAGAGCCAGCAACCGGTTCCACGATCACCGCTGCAATGGTGGATGGGTCGTGAAGCTGGATGAGGCGCATGAGGTCTTCAGCGTACTCAATGCCGTTTTTCGGAACGCCTTTGCTGAACTCATTGCCTGCGATGCCGTGGGTGTGGCGCATGTGGTCCACGCCAGCCAGCATTGCGCCGAACTGTTTGCGGTTGGCAACCATGCCGCCCACGGAGATGCCGCCAAAGTTCACGCCGTGATAGCCACGCTCGCGACCGATCAGACGGGTGCGGGAGCCTTCGCCTCTGGCTTTGTGGTAAGCAAGCGCCATCTTGAGGGCTGTCTCAACGCTCTCGGAGCCGGAGTTGGTGTAGAACACGTGGTTCAGCGGGTCTGGCATCAGCGCTGCGAGACGGGCTGCGAGCTCGAACGACTTTGGATGTGCCATCTGGAAGGCTGGTGCGTAGTCCAGCTCAGCAACCTGCTGCTGTACGGCTTCAACGATCTTCTGGCGACCATGGCCAGCGTTACAGCACCACAGGCCTGCTGTGCCGTCCAGGATCTGGCGGCCATCGGCGGAGGTGTAGTGCATGTCCTTTGCCTTCACGAGAAGGCGTGGGTCTTTCTTGAACTGCCGGTTTGCCGTGAAAGGCATCCAGTAGGCATCAAGGTTGTTCGTGGTCAGGCCGGTGATCTGTTCGATCTCGCCCCGCGCCAATGTGTTAGCCTCTGTCATTTCCCCTCCGATAACGCTTGAGACGAATATTGCTTGGTCGGCTGAGTGCCGTAATTATTTTACCCTCTGGTAGGATATGGGATCGAGACTAGGTAGAAGACCTGACTAAATCAAGCGATATCAAACATATACGTGCATTATACGTTCGCCTATACCTGCGGTGGCGTGCGGTTTTGTTGGCTAAAACTTTGCAAAACTGAGGGGCTAGTATTATAGCGTGCTGTGTTGCTTTAAAGGTTGTTTTTTGACCAAAGAGTAAAATTTCCTATTTCAATCAATGCTATGCATGAGTGGTGCTACGGGCGGGCAAGATGAGTGAGCGCAAAAAAAATAAAGGTGAACGAGCGCTTCTCGATCGAGGAGCGCGACATCAAAGAAGATTTCATCCGGGCGTCGGGGCCGGGCGGTCAAAACGTGAATAAAGTGTCTTCTGCCGTGCAATTGCGATTCAATCTGGATGGAAATGCGACTCTTCCGGATGATCTGAAGAGTCGTTTGCGCAAGATTGCGGGCTCACGTTTGACGCTGAAGGGAGAGATTGTTCTGACAGCTGATCGCTTCCGTACGCAGGAGCGCAACCGGAGGATGCTCTGGAGCGTTTGCTGGAGCTTATTCGCAAAGCGGCCTATGTGCCGAAGACGCGCAAAGCCACGCGGCCAACACTTGCTTCCAAACGCCGTCGGGTGGAAGGCAAGAAACAGCGTGGCAACATCAAGAAACTGCGCAGCTCCAAAAATTATGATTGAGGTGAATGGCAATCATGTAGTGCAGATCTGCATAGATTACCTACCAAAAATACAAAGAGATATTTATCGTGTATCGTAAGTCTTCAGCATGCTTTTTGATCTAGAAACTTTATGAAAATCAAAATGTTTGCTTAAGGCAGAGGCCCATCGCGATGATGAATATCAATTTCAATTCAGACGATGAAGACAATCCCATTCATGCCGCGCTCAAGAAATTCCTGATTGACAGTCAGATACAAGACCTCAAAGAGGCCGGTAAGTTCGAAGAAGCTGAGCAGCTTGCCCTAAAACATGCAGATCTAGACTTAAATGCTATTGAGCAAGAGCAGCTCGCGTCTGGTTCAAATGATGAGAATTTCACGCCGGACACCGTGCCTGAGCAGTGTGTGAGCACGACTTTCGATAAGTATGCAGACAATTTTGATCAGCACCTGACTAAGAAGCTTCATTATGCAGTGCCGGAGATTATCCAGGACAAGATTAGCAAGTTTACAGAGGACCAGTTTAAGCGGCTTCTGGATTTGGGGTGTGGTACTGGCCTGTGTGCTGAAGCTATTGGTGATCGCGCATTACACAAGACTGGTGTCGATCTTTCTGAAGGTATGCTCATTCAGGCTGATGAGAAGCAGCTTTATGATGACCTCTATTTGAAAGATGTCACGGAGTTCTTAGGGAATGACTGGGAGCCACGTTGGGATCTAGTCATCGCTGGCGACACTTTTCCGTATCTTGGTGCTCTGGAGGATGCGGTTGCCGGCCTTGCGAAAAATATAGAACCGAACGGCAAAGTCATTTTCACAACCGAGACAGCGTCAGATGAGGCTTTTACGGAAAAACCTTATGTAATGGGCAGCCGGGGACGGTTTGCTCATTCTGCCCACTATCTGCGTGAATTGCTGGAGGCCAGTGGCTTTACGCTGGTTGAAATTGAAAAAGTTACGCCGCGCTTTGAGAATGGAGAGCCGGTTCAGGGACTTGTTGTCGTTGCTGAGTACAAAGGTGCATGAGCTTAAGCCTCTTGTTTTCTTAAGAGGCTCAACTGCTCTGCTGTTGTGGCGAAGTATCAGATAGTCCGGCTGATTAGTCTTCTTCTTCCAGAATGCGCAGGGCCGCGTCCATGGCGAGTGTGTAGCCGTGGGCGCCAAGGCCGCAGATCATGCCTTTTGCGACCTTGGAGATGTAAGAGGTGTGGCGGAACTCTTCCCGTTGATGGATATTTGAGAGGTGGAGTTCGATGACCGGGCGCTCAACGCTGGCGATCGCGTCCATGATGGCGATGGAGGTGTGTGTGTAGGCACCTGCATTGAGGACGATTGCAGTGCGGGACTGGCGGGTTTCGTGGATCCAGTCGATCAGCTCACCTTCATGGTTGGATTGCTTGCACTCAACCTCCACACCCAGCTGCTTTGCGTGGGCGCGGCACTGATCCTCGATCTCAGCCAAAGTGGTGGAGCCGTAAACTTCCGGCTGGCGCATTCCAAGCAGGTTGAGGTTCGGTCCATTGAGGATGAGGATCTTCTTCATAAAAGCTCTCTGAAGTTGTACGGTGATCGTGTCTCACCTTAATGGCTTGAAAGCAGCTGAGACGCAAGGTCTTTGCTGTCGAGGCCGAGCGTAGACTCCAGTTCTTCCTTAAGGATCTGCACGGCCATGTCTGGTGTCAGCTCTGTTTCCGGCAGGTTGGACACATCATAGAGATTGAACGCAAGGGACATGAGTTTCCACGCGGCGAGCTCAACGGGCAGGGTGAGGGTGTATTCACCAGTCTTTACGCCTTCACGCAGATTGCTGCAGAGCCATTGGTGGCTTTTGTTGGTTTCTTCTGCATAGACGCGTGCGAGCTCAGGATCTCTGGTGGCTTCATCTGCCGCGCTGATCCAAATGGTGGTTTCGGCTTTTTCTTCCGATGTAGCGTTAAAGCTGATGAGGCGGAGCAGGGCCTGCGTTGGCGTCAGGTCTTTCGCGATTGAGATGCAACTGTCGCCATTCTTTTGTGAAAGGTAGCGCAAAGCTTCGCATTTCAGATCTGTCAGAGATTTGAAGTGGTGGTGAAGAATGCCGGTTGCTGCGCCGAGCTGTGTGGCTACCGCGCGGGTGGTGATACCGGCGAACCCTTTTTCCTTCACAACCTCCAGCGTTGCCAGAATGATTGCTTTGCGGCGTTCTTCTTTCGCCAGATAGGCCATATAGCGTTCCGTTTCGCGTCTTCAGATCTGTCATTCTTGACATATCATGAATTTGAGCGTATGTCCAAGTTGATCAATTGTTCAATTTATATTTCTTCTCAATTTTGATGGAAACGCGGGAGAGTGCTCTCGGACGTAAAGGTGAAACCATGTCAGTGGCTATGGCAGATGAAAAGATGACTAAGGGACATCCGGCGAAAGAGTTTTTCCGGTTTGCGGTCCCGGCTGTGCTTGGCATGATCTCCATAGCCTCAGCCAGTATTGTCGACGGCATCTTTGTCGGCAATTTTGTTGGCTCTACAGCGTTGGCGGCCATCAGTCTGATTACGCCTATGTTTGCGCTCTACTTCGGCGTCGTGGTGATGCTGACGGTGGGCGCTGCTGTGATGGCGGGCAAATTCATTGGTGAGAAGCGGGAGCGGGATGCTTCCAACATATTCATGAAAGCCCTGATCAGCGTTCTGGTGTTTTCCATTGTGTTTGCGTTTTTGTTGCTGGCGTTTACGCCTGCTGCCGCGCGTATTCTTGGTGCCAATGCAGAAACAGCAGAAATGGTGGAGACTTACATCTTCACGGTGGCGTGGTTCTTTCCCGGCCTGAGCCTTGCAGTTGCCCTGTCGCATTTTGTTCGTGTTGACGGGCGGCCCAACTTTTCTCTGGCGGGTATGGTGATGATCACCGTGGTCAATATTGTGCTGGATGCTGGATGATCGGATATCTAGGCTGGGGCGTTTGGGGCGCTGCACTGGCGACCGGCCTTGCCAGTCAGGCGGGGATGCTGTTCTTGCTGCTGCACTTTGCCAACAAGAAAGCCAAGCTGCGTTTCCTGAAGCCTATGGCTCCTGGAGAGCGATGTACACAGCGGCCTATAACGGTCTGTCTGAATTCATCAATGAAAGCTCCGGCGGTATTGTGGCGTTTTTGTTCAACTGGATCCTGATCACCGAAGTCGGTGCGCAGGGTGTGGCGGCTTTCACCATCGTGAACTATCTGTTCTTCACTGGCATCATGGTGTTTTACGGTGTGAGTGAAGGGCTTGGTCCTCTGGTGAGTGTTAATTTCGGCGCACGAAAGCCTCGACGGATTTATCAGTTCCTGTCGCTTGGGGTGGGCACCAATCTGTTTGTTGGGTTGTTGCTGGCGAGCCTGCTGATCTTCCAGCCTATGTTGCTGGCAAGCGCCTTTGTTGGCGATGCGGATGAGGCCACCTTGAAGCTCACCATCGAGATTATTGGTGTGATCTGGCCAGTGTTCCTGTTCAACGGCGTCAATATTGCGTTCTCCGGTTACTTTACCGGCATGCATTGTGCAACCCAATCGGCGCTGATTGCCATGTCGCGTTCACTTGTAATGCCACTGGTGCTGATTGTTGCACTGTGGTTCTTCATTGGCCCAATGAGCGTGTTCTATGCTCTGCCTGTGGCTGAAGCGCTGACGCTTGGTATGACGCTTTTGATGTTCTCGCAGAAAAAGCCGCACTGGATACTTTGGCAGAGTCGGCGCACAGCCTCCGGTGCTGCTTAGATCAATCGAATTTTACTGAGTGAGTCTTTTGGCGGCAAAGTAACTTTAACGTAAGGCGCACGGGGTTTTGCTTACATGAGCAAGGCCCCGTCTAATTTTATTGCCGGAATTTGTAGTAAAATATCCTGTCTCTCTTTTGTGCGGGTGTTCCTGATCACAATCTGGAGATATTTCATAGTTTTTTATGGACAAGTACTTTGACGTAGGCAATGTGGTGCCTGTGCAAATTGTCACGCGTAGTTTTGCGTGTCTATGGACGGTCATTCGAACAACAGAGCTACAGCCCGGAGGCTGTATAATGAGCCACATCTTTCCTAGAAATACCCGTGTAACGCTACCAACAGCTGCAAAAGGCGACGGGTGCTACCTCATTGATTCTACTGGCAAGAGATATCTTGATGCCTGTGGAGGTGCTGCGGTTTCTTGTCTTGGTCACTCCAATGAAAAAGTGATCGAAGCTATCAAGACCCAGCTGGATAAGTTTTCGTTTGCGCACACTGGCTTTTTTGGCAGTGAGCCGGCGGAGGAACTGGCCAATAAACTGGTGGCCCAAGCTCCTACAGGAATTGACCGTGTCTATCTGGTTTCAGGTGGATCGGAGGCAATGGAGTCTGCTGTAAAACTGGTTCGGCAGTACTTTGTTGAAAAGGGAGAACACCAACGCTCACACATGATTGCGCGTTGGCAGAGCTATCACGGAAACACGCTGGGAGCGCTTTCTGCTGGTGGTAACAAGTGGCGCCGCGAAATGTTCGGTCCGCTGCTGATTGAAATGTCTCACATCGACCCGTGCTACACCTACCGCTACATGCAGGAAGGTGAAACGGAAGAAGAGTACGGTCTGCGTGCTGCGAACCTTCTGGAAGATGAGATCCTGCGTGTTGGCCCTGAAAAGGTTGCTGCGTTTTTCGCTGAGCCAGTAGTTGGCGCGACCATGGGTGCGGTTCCGGCTGTTAAGGGTTATCTGAAGCGTATTCGCGAGATCTGTGACAAGTACGGCATTCTGCTTGTGCTTGACGAAGTGATGTGTGGCATGGGTCGTACCGGTCATATTTTCGCGTGTAACGAAGATGAGGTTCGTCCGGACATCGTTGCTGTTGCGAAGGGGATCGGTGCTGGTTATCAGCCGCTTGGCGCGATGCTGTGCTCTAAAGAGATCTACGACACCATTGCTGAAGGCTCCGGCTTCTTCCAGCATGGTCATACCTACATGGGCCACTCTCTGGCTGCTGCCGCTGGTTCTGCTGTTATGGATCAGCTCACTGAGCCGGGCCGTATGGAACACGTGCGTGCTATGGGTGAGAAGCTCTCTGCAGCTCTGCATGATGAGTTTGGTCAGCATCCGTATGTTGGTGACATTCGTGGTCGCGGCTTGTTCCGTGCGCTTGAGCTGGTGAGTGATCGTGGCACGAAAGCACCTCTGGATCCGTCTTTCAAGCTTCATGCAAAAGTGAAGCAGAACGCCATGAAGGCTGGTCTGATGTGCTATCCGATGGGTGGTACTGTCGACGGTAAAACCGGCGACCACATTCTGCTGGGGCCTCCGTTCATCATTGATGACAGTCATATCGCTGAGATCGTTGAGAAGCTAAGCCTTGCTATGAAGGAAAGTTTCACTCAGGTCGGAGTTTCTGTCTGATGACAAAACGGCTCATCATGAGCGCTCCTAATGGAGCGCGTCGTGGCAAAGCAGATCATCCGCAACTGCCGGTGACGATTGAAGAAGTCGCCGCATGTGCGGTGAGCGTGGAAGCGGAGGGCGCTGATGCCCTCCATGCACACGTTCGTGATGCGGAGGGGCAGCATGTTCTGGATGCAGGTCTTTATAAGGAGCTCCTGCTGGAAGTAACGGCCAAGTGTCCTGATCTGGCGGTTCAGATCACTACTGAGGCTGTGGGACGTTACAGTGCGCAGGAACAGTATGATGTTGTTGCAGCCGTAGAACCGGAAGCAGTTTCTGTTGCCATGCGTGAAATGGCGCCTGAGGGCGGTGACATGGATCTGGCGCGTCGGTTCTACTTTGAGGCTCAGGAAGCTGGCCGTGCGGTTCAGCATATTCTGTATGCACCGGAAGATGTGGCACGTCTTGATCAGCTGATGGGTGAGAGCATTGTGCCTGCCGGGTATGGTAGCCAGCTCTATGTGCTGGGTCGCTATGCAAAGGATCAGGAGAGCGATCCACGGGATCTGCTTGGTTTCCTTGCTGCTCGCGATGCTGCTGAGCACATCGCACAGGACAACCCGTTCATGCTCTGTGCGTTTGGTCGTGCTGAAACGGCGTGTGGGGCGTTGGCCTTTGGGCATGGTGGTCATGCGCGTATTGGCTTTGAGAACAGCCTTTGGCATGGTTCTGGCAAGCTGGCAAAGGACAATGCGGAGCGTATTCAGGTTGTCTCTCATATCCGCGGTGAAATGGGATATGAAGGTGCTGTTTCCAAGGATGACGTGTTGAAAGTGCTTGGAAAACCGCAGTAGTCTGCTGATTATATTGAGAATTCAAAAGGCTGCTATCGATGTGATGGCAGCCTTTTTTGTTACTTGCAGTCTTTGCTGTGTTCCTGGATGAGGTCTTCGCGGTGGTCTGGGTCGGCTTCCAGGAGTGCAGCGATTTTGCCGGAGCCGTAGCCGAGGGCGTAGACGGCTTCCTGTTTGTTCATGCCCTTCGCGTACGCCATGGCGGTGATGATGCCTCTGGCGATGTCCTGTTTACCGCTTTGTTCAGTCAGCCCGTAGAGGTAGTAGCAGGTGATGTGTTCTTCGTTTTTCTTCGCAAACTTTTCTGCGCGGCTTTGGTTAAAGCCTGCATTTGCAACTGATGTGCTGGCGGCGAGCATAAGCAGCCCACCGAGGATAACTCGTTGTTTCATGAAAAAGCCCCCGTGTTTTCGAGGGCTAGTCTGGGAAGGTATTGTGGCGACTTTTTCCTGAAATTCAGGAGAACCTATGTAATCGACAGGTATCTTTGCGGCGCCTGTGGCTGAAGCGTGGCACTCTTAGAGCGCCAGATCTTAGTGCACGTCCAGTCCGTACTTGCGGAAGGTGTCCTTAGCGGCTTCTGTTTCTTCAGCAGTTGGTTCGCGGGTGTCTTTGAGCTGATAGGACTTACCCATGGACTGCCATTTGTGTTCGCCCATTTTGTGGAATGGCAGAACGTCAACGCGTTTTACATTGCCGAGCTCGGACACGAACTTGGCAACGCCTTCCACATTCTCAGGCGCGTCTGTGAGGCCAGGAACGAGCACGAAGCGGATCCAGACGTCTTTGTCCATCCGTTCCAGACGCTTTGCGAACTCAAGGGTAGGGCCAACTTCCACACCAGTGACCTTCTTATAGGTTTCCGGCACCCAAGACTTGATGTCGAGCAGGTACAGGTCCGCCATATCGATTGTTTCATCATCGAGGTTGGCGTGCAGGTAGCCGGAGGTGTCCACGGTGGTGTGAACGCCCATCTGGTTGCAGCCCCACAGCAGAGTTTTGAGGAACTCTTTTTGTGCCATTGGTTCGCCGCCGCTCACGGTCAGGCCGCCGCCACCAGTCTCAAAGTAAGAGCGGTAAGTGGAGATGTCTTTAAGGAGTTCGTAGGCGGAAGATTGTTTGCCGGCTTTCAGCTTGAGCGTGTCCGGGTTGTGGCAATAAAGGCAGCGCAGCGGACAGCCAGAGGTGAACACAATGTAGCGCAGGCCCGGACCGTCAACGGTGCCGCCTGTTTCTACTGAGTGAACATAGCCCATGGTGTCTTGCATGGCTGGCGTCCTTTATCGTCACTTGCGAGCGGCCTTTTTCTGATAGGGAGTGAGGATTTTTCCTCGGGCCGCTTCTGCTTTTCTTTAATGCTTATAAAATAAGGTCTTTAGCCTTGTTTTTAAAGATGAATTTGTGCAACTCAGCCATTCATTTTCGGCGCATGTGCGTTCCTGTCGCACGGGAATGACGAATATGTCGCAACAAAGAAGGCGCGGGACTGAGCCCCACGCCTTGTCTTGGAGTTTGAGTGGTCAGCGTTGTTGGCGCTGACCGTTGGCCTTAGCTTTCTTAGCGCTGGCCGTGGAAAGTACGGTTGATCACGTCAAGCTGCTGTTCTTTGGTCAGCTTGATGAAGTTCACTGCGTAACCGGAGACACGAACGGTGAGCTGTGGGTACAGTTCAGGATGTTCCATTGCGTCTTCCAGGGTCTTGCGGTCGAACACGTTCACGTTGATGTGGTGACCCATGTCGTGCATGTAACCGTCGAGCAGGTGGGACAGGTTGTCGATCCGTTCAGCTTCGTCCTTACCCAGTGCGCCTGGGATGATGGAGAAGGTGTAAGAGATACCGTCCTGGCTGTCTTCGTATGGAAGTTTGCAGAGAGACTTCATGGAAGCTACTGCGCCCTTCTGGTCACGGCCATGCATTGGGTTTGCACCCGGCGCGAATGGTTCACCTGCTTTACGTCCGTCCGGAGTAGAGCCAGTCTTCTTACCGTACACAACGTTGGATGTGATGGTCAGAACAGACTGTGTAGGTGTCGCATTGCGGTACATTGGCTGATTGCGGATCTTGCCCATGAACTTCTTCATGATGTCTTCTGCAATCACGTCAACGCTGTCGTCGTTGTTACCGAAGCAAGGGAAGTCGCCTTCCACTTCGTAGTCAACTGCGAGACCTTCGTCGTTACGGATGATCTTGACCTTCGCGTTTTTGATCGCGGAGATACTATCAGCAACAACAGACAGACCAGCAATACCACACGCCATGGTGCGCAGGATGTCGCGATCATGCAGCGCCATTTCAACGCGCTCGTAGTTGTACTTGTCGTGGCTGAAGTGGATGCAGTTCAGCGCCTGAACGTAAACCTTTGCAATCCAGTCGAGCATCTGGTCGTAAAGTGGTTCCAGCTCTTCCCATTCCAGCACGTCGCCGGTGATTGGGTGTGCTTTTGGACCAACCTGTTTGCCAGTTTTCTCGTCGATACCGCCATTGATTGCGTAAAGCATTGCTTTTGCAAGGTTGGCACGGGCACCGAAGAACTGCATCTGCTTACCGATACGCATTGCAGATACACAGCAAGCGATACCGTAGTCATCACCCCAGTAACGGCGCATCAGGTCATCGTTTTCGTACTGCACAGAAGATGTTTCGATAGAAACTTTAGAGCAGTAGTCTTTGAAGCCCTTAGGCATGTGCTCAGACCACAGAACGGTCAGGTTTGGTTCTGGTGCAGGGCCGAGGTTGATCAGGGTCTGCAGAACGCGGAAGGAACTCTTGGTGACCAGTGTGCGGCCATCGATGCCCATACCGCCGATGGATTCAGTTACCCATACAGGATCGCCAGAGAACAGTGCGTTGTAGTCTGGAGTACGCATGAAGCGAACCATGCGGAGCTTCATGACGAAGTGGTCCATCAGTTCCTGAGCTTCAGCTTCCGTGATGACGCCTTTGTCCAGATCGCGCTGGATGTAGATGTCGAGGAAGGTGGTTGTGCGGCCCAGAGACATAGCTGCACCGTTCTGCTCCTTGATCGCTGCAAGGTAGCCGAGGTAGAGCCACTGGATTGCTTCCTGAGCGTTTTCTGCAGGGCGACCGATGTCGAAGCCGTGTGCAGCGCCCATTTCCTTCAGTTCAGCGAGGGAACGGTACTGTTCAGAGATTTCTTCACGAAGGCGCAGTGTTTCTTCGTTCAGGACATTGCCGTCCAGAGAAGCGTGCTGTGCTTTCTTGTCTTCCATCAGCTTGTCGATGCCGTACAGCGCAACGCGGCGGTAGTCACCAATGATACGGCCACGGCCATATGCATCAGGAAGACCGGTTACGATGCCAGCAGAACGAGCGCGGCGGATTTCCGGAGTGTAGACATCGAAAACGCCATCGTTGTGGGTCTTGCGGTGCTTCTGGAAGATTTCAGCGGTTTTCTCAGAAAGCTTGTAGCCGTTGCTTTCCAGAGCTGCGACTGCCATTTTCAGGCCGCCATAAGGCATCAGTGCGCGCTTCAATGGAGCATCGGTCTGCAGACCAACGATCTTTTCGAGATCTTTGTTGATGTAGCCTGGAGCGTGAGAAACAATGGAAGAAACAACTTCGGTGTCTGCGTCGAGAACACCTTTCTTGTTTTCTTCTTTCATCAACTCAAGAACAGCGTCCCAGAGTTTGGTGGTTGCTTCTGTTGGGCCAGCGAGGAAGTCGTCAGCACCTTCATAAGGGGTGTAGTTGAGCTGGATGAAATTGCGCACGTCAATTTCTTTGTTCCAGTCGCCCTTTTTGAAACCTGCGTAAGCCTTGGGTCCGTCCTCTTTCAGAAAAGGAAGAGTGTCGGCATTAGCCTTATCGATGTTCTGGTGAACGCCCATTTTTAGGTCCTTCATCATTTGAGCAAATCAGCGTGGCGCTACAAGTAAATTCCAAAGGCTTGCAGAGTGTTACGCTTTCTTGCATCCAGTGCTTGTTGACGTTGACTGTACTCCCCGAGTGGGGCTGCATCTTGATCTATGTCAATTCTGAAATGGCCAGCAGACCTGCAAAAAATGCAGGGCAGAATTATACAAATGCATACATTTTGGATATTGGGCGACCAATTGCAAGTGGTGATATAACTCGCTCAGGTTGTGTGCGTTGCAATGGGGTCTGGAATGGTTCTAATCCTATGAATTTACTTGCTAAATTATGACTTTGGAGGTGTTGATTTTTTGCATTTGCGAAACCCCTAAATAGGGCGCCCGCATTTCCACTTAGGTGCGAACTAAGTACATTATAGTAAGTATAATGTAGGTATCTCAAATCTGCATAGCTGCCATGCGAAGTTTGAAATATTAGTGCGCGAAGTGGAAAATCGACTTTTGGGCTTCTGGCGGGGGTGTGGAGGTGGCCAAAAAGACTCAATTCGGCCACACTTCTTTATTGGTAAACGGTGATATGCACAGGAGAGTTTGAGTGCTCAAACCGGAAAAAACTTTTGCCAATCAATTTCCTAGTGCGACAAACTGTACACCTCAGTGAGATGTGAAAGGCATTCTTGATGGAAAGGGTTGACCTACCATCTGTTACAGCGCGGCCACCACTCTCCCTCATGGTCACCATTGATCATATGGTACCCCTCATAGGCCGCGACAGTCATGCAAGAATGGTTGGGCAGAACACGAAGCTGTGATCCAAGTGGGTAGAGCTCGAAGGGTAACGGGCTGCCATCTCTGGTGGTGATGTAGCCATGCTCCTGGCTCACACCTTGCACGTAAAGCAGCGGATCTACATGTCCGTCGATGTCACTGAGAAGGCCGAAACCGCAGTCGTTGCTTTGGCTTGCGCAGGAGCGGTCCTTGGACAGGGCGAGGCCGCCAGCATCGACGACAATGCGGTTAAGGTGCGGAGCGTGGCTGATGACGCTGGTGAGCACGGTGGCTGCCACATCTTCCATGGCGCACATGCCAAGGTTGGTCTGAAACACATCCTGAAAGACGTA
Source organism: Pseudovibrio denitrificans JCM 12308 (assembly GCF_001310815.1). Taxonomy (GTDB): domain Bacteria; phylum Pseudomonadota; class Alphaproteobacteria; order Rhizobiales; family Stappiaceae; genus Pseudovibrio; species Pseudovibrio denitrificans. Next base: position 33,013 of record NZ_BAZK01000023.1, on the reverse strand, counting down.
AACCCCTGCGCGGACATCAGAAACGCCCTCAAAGGACGTTCCGAAGAGGGCTGTTGGTGTGGAGCCGATGCTGACTTGTGGGCATGGGAGGCCAGCTTCAAGAATGGCGTCCTTTACTGCGAGGGTGCAGGTGCGCTCCTGTTCGGCTGCGGCTTCCAGTTCCTGCTGCCCGTTTGCTGCATAACTGACTCCGCCGCCGTGGGCCATGACGCCTGCGAACTCCAGATTAGATGCGTTTGCAAGTATTCTGGTCACATCAACGGCGCGCTGCTGGTCAGCCTTCACACCGGTGCGGTGACCGTCAACGTCGACTTCCAGATAGACGCGTGGCTTAAGGCCATCCAGTGTCATGGTAGAAAGGTGTGTTGCCATCTCGGTACTGTCTAGGCAGATGGACATTTGAGCGCCGGCGCGGTTGAGCTTCATGATGCGTTCCATCTTCTGTGGGACGATGGAGACGGCATAGAGGATATCTTTGAGGCCAAAGGAGGAAAAGTACTCTGCTTCCTTTAGTGTGGAGACAGTCCAGCGGTCTGCTCCATGATCTTGTAGAATGCGGGCGACATCTATGGATTTGGCTGTTTTGAGATGCGGACGGAGCGGCACTCCGATCTGCTTGAACCTGTCTGCCATGCCTTTGATATTTCGGTTCATCGCAGCTTCATCGAGCAAGAGGCAAGGGGTTTGAAGGTCTTCAAGCATTCAGGGGCTCCGCAATCATCTGGTATTCCTCGTAGAAATGCCTATCAGATCTGCTCTGGAATAAACAGTAGGCCCTGCGGGAATTGTGTAAATGGCAAGTTTCTGCACTGTTTCGGCGGGTTAGGCGGATCGTTTCAAGTGTTGTAGTTCCTGATGCGGCTGGAGCTCTCAGCGCATGTTGTTTCCAAACAGCTCAACTTCTCGCGGGTAAACTCACTGATTATCAAGAGGAGGCAGATAGGCAGGTGTGATCAGCGGTTATATGTAACCTGAGGAGACTGGCCTATGAAAGCTGAGGACGTCCTGAGCATTTTAAATCCCGAGCTGCAAAAGAGGCTTGCTGCCAAATATGATGCGGCGGTGCCCGGCATGTCTGAGAGTGTCGTGGACTGGGCCTATGGTATGCATTATGGCCGCGAAGGGGTTGATCTGAAAACCCGCCAGCTTTGCAGCATTGCCGCTCTCACTGCGATGGGTGGGCACACGGGACCGCAGTTGGCCATGAACATCGAGCACACGCTGAATGCAGGCGCACGTCCTTCCGAGATCCTTGAGATCATCTGGCAAATGGCTGTTTATGCTGGCGTTCCAGCAGCTTTGAATGGCCTGAACACCGCACTTGCGTACTTTGAAGAGAAGGGGCTGGATCCTCGGTCCTAAAGAAAAGCTCATTTGAAATGAAAGAGAGTGCGAACTGACTGTCCGCACCCCCTTGTATATCTTAGACTTTTACTTCTTCGCTGGACGGGAAGGGCCTTCGCGTTCGGCGGATTGGGCCCAGAGGTTGATGTTGGCCTCTGTGGCGTACTGATCAATGGCGGTCAGTTCTTCTTCCGTGAACTCCAGATTGTTGATGGTTGCTGCGCAGTCGATCACCTGTTCCTTGCGGCTGGCGCCGATCAGGGCGGAGGTGACGCGGCCTTTGCGCAGGACCCATGCCAGAGCCATCTGTGCCAGTGTCTGGCCGCGGTTCTGGGCGATTTCGTTCAAAGAGCGAATGTGGCTCAAAGTGGTCTCGTTGAGGAAGCTTTCCTGGAAAGAACCCACGTGTTTGCCAGCACGGCTGTCTTCGGGCACGCCGTTCAGGTACTTGTTGGTCAGCATGCCTTGCGCGAGCGGGGAAAAAACGATGGAGCCGATGCCTTCTTCTTCCAGCGTGTCGAGCAGGCCGTCTTCTTCCACCCAACGGTTGAGCATGGAATAGCTTGGCTGATGGATCAGGCATGGAGTGCCCAGTTCCTTCAGGATTTTCGCCGCTTCCTTGGTGCGCTTGGAGTTGTAGGAGGAGATGCGACGTAAAGCGCTTTGCCCTGACGCACGATCTGGTCGAGGGCCATCATGGTCTCTTCCAGTGGTGTGTCCGGATCGAAGCGGTGGGAATAGAAGATGTCGACGTAGTCTAGCCCCATACGCTTCAGAGACTGATCACAGCTGGCGATGAGATACTTACGGCTACCCCATTCGCCGTATGGTCCCGGCCACATATCATAACCAGCTTTAGAGGAGATGATGAGCTCGTCGCGGTATCCGGCAAAGTCGGTGCGCAGGATCTCGCCAAAGGCGGTTTCCGCGCTGCCTGGAGGTGGCCCGTAGTTGTTGGCCAGATCGAAATGGGTGATGCCCAGATCGAATGCGGTGCGGCACATCTCGCGTTTGGTCTGATGCGGCGTGGTTTCACCGAAGTTGTGCCAGAGGCCGAGGGAAATGGCAGGTAGCTTGAGGCCACTCTTCCCGCAGCGGTTGTACTTCATGGTGTCATAACGATTGTCAGCTGGTTGCCAAGCCATCAGATGTCCTCCCAGACTTCTGTTTGATTATGTTTTGATGGAATAATGAGGAGGGCTGATGGCGAGGCCGCCACCAGAGTTCTTGAAAGTGTGTGTCCGACTGGTGAGCTGCGATCAGGCAGAGAGCTCAACCCAGACCGGGACGTGGTCCGATGGCTTTTCCCAGCCGCGGACGTGTTTGTCGATGCCTACGCCTTGCATGATGCGGGCTGCTTCTGGCGAGAGCAACAGGTGGTCAATACGGATGCCATTGTCGCGTTGCCATGCGCCTGCCTGATAATCCCAGAAAGTGTAGGTTCCAGCAGTGCTGTTGGTGGCGCGGACTGCTTCTGTGAAGCCGAGGTTGAGCAGGGCGCGGAAGCGTTGGCGGCTTTCCGGGCGGAAGAGCGCGTCGCCAACCCATGCCTCTGGTTTCTTTGCATCTTCCGGCTCAGGAATGACATTGTAGTCTCCGACCAGAAGAAACGCCTCTTCCTTCTCCAGCTGCTTTTCAGCGTGTTTGTGGAGACGGTCCATCCAGCGCAGTTTATACGGGAACTTTTCGGTCTCTACTGGGTTGCCATTTGGCAGGTAAAGGCAGCCGACGCGGATTGGTTCGTTGTCGCCAGCAATGACGGCTTCGATGTAGCGGGCCTGTTCGTCTTCCTCATCGCCCGGAAGGCGGCGGTTAACCTCTTCGAACGGACGTTTGGACAGGATCGCTACGCCGTTGAAGCCTTTCTGGCCATGGGTTTCCAGATTGTAGCCAAGCTCTTCAAACGGAGTGCGCGGGAAGTTCTCATCAACCGATTTAATTTCCTGAAAACAGGCGACATCTGGCTGCTCTTCTTCGAGCCACTTGAGAACCGTTTCTAACCGCGCTTTGACGCCATTGATGTTCCAGCTTGCGATTTTCATCGGGTCTCCCTTCGAGAAAGCAGCAGAGCTTTGACTGCTTGCTTTGTGTATGTCCTGTATTTGTTCTAGCACGGTCCCGCAGGAGGGCAAGGTAAGCAGAGCAAGTGTATGTGGATGGGCATAACAGCAGAGCCCGGAGGGGAATAACTGCTTTGCGTTGAAATGTGCGTTGGTTTGAAAGGAAAGGGGGAAACTTGCGTTTTTGTGTGGGCGAGGCGGTGGGCCTCGCCGTGTGGGATCGCAATCAGATGAAATGAGCTGAAGTTATCCCCTCAAGACCGGCAGGTGCTAGATTAGATGGAGAAGCTTGTGCCGCATCCGCAGCCGGCGGCGGCTTGCGGGTTGGTGATCTGGAAGGACTGGCCCATGAGATCTGTCACGAAGTCAATTTCTGAGCCTGCCATGTATTGCAGGGAAATGCTGTCGATGAGAACGGTAGCGCCGAGTTTGGCCAGGACGAGGTCGTCGTCTTCCTGCTCTTCAACAATGTCGTACTTGTATTGAAAACCGGAACAGCCGCCACCTTCGACAGAAATGCGGAGCATGCTGCCGTCTGCTTCTTTTTCAAGAATCTGGGCTACGCGTTTTGCGGCCTTGTCCGTTAAACCAACGGTATTTTCTGGGGTCTGGGTCATAATCGGGTCTTGCCTGGGGGCTTGTACTTTCTTTGATTTGTAATTTAGGTGGTCTACACGCTAATTTCCATAGTATTTTGTTGCTAAATTGCATTTGGCTTGGGAAAGCGATTGTTTACAGGGCCTTTACATCTGTTATGTCATTGCTGTGATAAGAAAATCAGCGGGTATGGCTCTGTGGTTTTCTCATGATAGCGGGTGGGGGATAAGGAATGGTCAAGACGTTAGGATACGGGGCTCAGCCGCGCGCCGAGTATGCTGTTGATCCGGAGTTGAGCCGCGGAAGGCTTTATCCTGAATCTGACAGCCCGACGCGCACGCCGTTCCAACGGGATCGCGACCGCATTATCCATTCTGCCGCTTTCCGCCGTTTGAAGCACAAGACGCAGGTCTTTGTGTATCATGAGGGCGATCATTTCCGTACGCGATTGACCCATACCATTGAGGTTTCCCAGATTGCCCGTTCGCTGGCCCGTGCCTTGCGGCTGGATGAGGATCTGGCCGAATGTCTGGCACTGGCCCATGACCTTGGGCATACGCCGTTCGGGCATGAGGGCGAGGACGTGATGCATGAGTGCATGGCGGATTACGGCGGGTTTGACCATAACGCCCAGTCGCTGCGTATCGTGACTGATCTGGAGCGCCGCTATGCAGAGTTCGACGGGCTCAATCTGGCGTGGGAAACGCTGGAGGGGCTGGTCAAGCACAACGGACCGCTGACGGATCGTTCCGGCGCGCCGTGTGGCAAGCTTTCAGACAAGGGCCTGCCGTTTGCCGTAAGTGAATATGCCAAGCATCAGGATTTGCTGCTGTGGTCGTGGCCAAGTGCGGAAGCGCAAGTGGCGGCACTTGCAGATGACATTGCCTATGACGCGCATGATCTGGATGATGGATTGCGGGCAGGGTTGCTCAGCTTTGAGGCCATGAAAGATGTGCCTTATCTGAAGCGCATTCTGGATGAGGTGGACGGGAAATATCCCGGCCTTGAGGATGCGCGGCGCATTCATGAGATCGGGCGCAGATGTATCACCGGCATGGTGGAGGACGTGATTGCGGAGAGTATTTCCCGAATTAATCAACTTTCTCCCAAGAAATGCGGGGATATTCGTGATGCAAATGGTCCTGTTATTGCCTTTTCAACTGAAATGGCGCGAGAAGAGCGCGAGTTGAAAGAGTTTTTGTTCGCCAATCTTTACCGGCACGAAAGTGTTCTGGCTGTTCGCAAGCAGGTGGCCAAGGTGGTGCGGGATTTATTCCATGCCTACTTTAAGGCACCGGAAAGAATGCCAGAACCGTGGTGTACAGGATTGAATGGCGAGAGTGATGAGGTGGTGGCCCGCAGGGTCTGTGACTTCATTGCAGGCATGACAGATCGTTATGCCATAGACGAACATCGACGATTATTTGACGATACCCCTGAACTGGGGTAATGCGCCAATTCAAACACTATTAATTCACGGAGTTTATGTGGGGCTACGGCTTTGCAAAACCCTGTGAGCTGTCAAAACTAGGCTATTAAAAATGAACATCTTTGCAGACTTCGCCGAAAGGGTAAACAGTGTAGTCAAGGGCCTCGACCTTGCTGCTGACGCGCCGGAGCTGGATCTCCGACGTGTGACTGTTGAACCTCCTCGGGATGCTGCGCATGGCGATCTGGCGACCAACGCTGCCATGGTGCTGGCTAAACAGCTGAAGATGAAGCCGCGTGATCTTGCTGAAAAGATTGCGGAGGGCCTGCGCGCCGACAGTGAAGTTGAAGCTGTTGATGTTGCCGGACCTGGCTTCATCAACATCCGCGTCAGCAAAACCCTGTGGGAGCGTGTGATTGGCGACGTTGTTGCCAAGGGCGACAAGTTTGGCGCGTCCGCACGTGGTGATGGCCTGAAGGTGAACGTGGAATACGTTTCCGCGAACCCGACTGGGCCAATGCATGTGGGTCATACCCGTGGTGCTGTGGTTGGTGATGCGCTGGCGAGCCTGCTGCAGTTTGCCGGTTACGACGTGACCCGTGAATACGTGATCAACGATGCGGGCTCTCAGATTGATACACTGGCGAACTCTGCCTTCCTGCGCTACCGCGAAGCGCTGGGTGAAGACATCGGTCAGATCCCTGAGGGGTATTATCCGGGTGAGTACCTTATTCCTGTCGGTAAATCTCTGGCGGAAGAGTATGGTGAAAGCCTGAAGGATATGGCTCCGGCTGAGCGTCTTGCTCTGCTGAAGGGTTACACCGTTGACAAGATGATGGACATGATCCGCGGGGATCTTGGCGCGCTGAACGTCAAGCACGATGTGTTCTTCTCTGAAAAGACCATGCATGGTCAGGGCAACGCGATTGACCTGACGCTGGATGCTCTGCGCAAGCGTGATCTGGTTTACAACGGTACTTTGCCGCCACCAAAAGGTGAAGTGCCAGAGGACTGGGAAGACCGCGAGCAGACCTTGTTCCGTTCCTCCAACTACGGTGATGACAGTGACCGTGCGCTGGTGAAGTCTGATGGCAGCTACACTTACTTTGCGGCTGACGTTGCTTACATGCGCGACAAGATTGAGCGTGGCTTCAAAGAGATTATCTTTGTGCTTGGTGCAGACCATGCGGGCTACGTGAAGCGTCTGGAAGCGATCGGCAACGCGATCTCCGGCGGCGATGTGGATGTTATCGTTCGTCTTTGTCAGCTGGTGAAGCTGTTCAAGGGCGGTGCGGAATTCAAAATGTCCAAGCGCTCTGGTAATTTCATCACCCTTCGCGATGTGGTTGATGAAGTGGGCGTGGATGCGGTACGCTTTATGATGCTCTATCGTAAGAACGATGCGCAGCTGGACTTCGATTTTGACAAGGTGAAAGAGCAGTCAAAAGACAATCCAGTGTTTTATGTTCAATACGGTCATGCTCGGTGCCATTCTGTGCTGCGTCAGGCTGCTGAGGAACTGGATTGGTTCTCCAACACAGCTGAAGAGTTGCAGTCTGCAGATTTTGCACAACTTGAGGACGAGGGCGAATTGGCACTGATTGCCAAGATGGCTCAATGGCCTCGAATTGTGGACGGAGCCGCAGAAAACCACGAGCCGCACCGTATTGCGTTCTATCTGTATGAGCTTGCAAGCGCCCTGCATGGACACTGGTCCAGAGGCAAGGAAAAGCCGCAATTACGCTTTATTAATGATAAAACGCCAGAATTAACCAAAGCTCGACTCGCGTTAGTCTATGCAGTTTCACAGGTAATTGCTTCTGGCCTCAATGTTTTGGGTGTCACAGCACCGAATGAAATGCGCTAGTGCCTGAGCACAGTTATAGAGTACTGGAGGTTCGCGGTGGGGATTGCGAGCCTCTTATTTAAGGGAAAACACCGCTGCAATGACTAATCGCTCCAAGTATCCGGGACCGGGTGAGGTTTCTGCTAGGCAAACGGCAGGCGATGAACCGCAACAGTGGGCAGGCGATCAGGATCCGCTCGTAGAACTTGCCAGAATTGTCGGTGAGAGCACAGCTCAGTACCGTCCGAGTTCTCGCGTCGAAAGCCAAGTATCTGAACGTCCGCTGTTCCCCAAAAATGATGAGCGCAGTGCAAGTGCGCCTGTTGAGCCATCCGCTCCTCAGGTCGATGATTATTCAGTGGGTGCAGCTGAAACGAATGAGCCTGCATCCACTCAAGATTCATTTGCGGCTCTTGATGCCGTGTTTGCATCTCCAAAACCATCTGCATCTACCGGGCATGCGGATCCGTTCGCGGATCTGAGCTCTGCTGCGCTGACAACCGGCGCCTCAGGTGATGCGGTTGATTATGTGAGTGATCTGCCACCAGTTCCTAAGGCAAAGTCTGTGCCGGAGCCTAAGCCGCTTCCTGCCTCTGCGCCTGTTTCCGGTGATGTTCCTGCTGAGCCTGCACCTGTGCGCCAGCCGGTGACTGCCGCTGATTTTACCGCTGAGCCAGAAATGGATGATGTTCTGTCCCGTGATCTGGAAGAAAGCCTCGTGGCTTCTCTCAACCAGTCGCAGGTGGAGCGTGAGCAGACTGCACGTCCTCAGCGCACTGTTAGCCGTGCGACACCAACGCTGGATGCTGTTGGTACGCGTGACGTGCGTTCTGAGCAGACTTTGCGTGAGCGTCTTGAACGCCGCAATGCTGAGCCGCGCCCGGTGACAACACCGCGTCCTGCTGAGCCAGCAGCAGCTACGCCTTCTGCTGAGCCGCGTGCGCTCAATGAACTTTCTCAGAGCGATTATGACAGCTGGCGTGCGGAGCGTGCTGCAGAGCGTGCAACAGCCGCCGCTGCTGCTGTTCAGGCTGCGCCTAAGGTTGAAGCTGCTCCTGTGGAGCCGCAACTGCGCGGCACGCACGATGATGTGGCGCCAGCGACTGAAAATATTTCGTTTGAGCCTGATATGGCTGCGTTTGCGGCAGATACCGGTGCGGAGCTGGAAGGCGAGCACATTACGGCTGCTGAAGCGCCTGCACAGGAAACTGTTATTCCAGCAGGGCATCTTGAAGATGCGTTGATGGCTGAGTTCAGTCTGGAAGGGGAAGAGCAGCCGACCGTGGTTGCCGAGCCAGTGGCGCCTCAGCCAGAGCGGGACATTGCTCAACAGATTGAAGAGAGCGTTGATGACATCTTTGCAGATGAAATCGCGCAGGAACCTGAGCCAGAGCCGGAACCAGAGCTGGAACCGGAAGTTGCTGCTGAACTGAACGAATTTGAGCGCATGAGCGCTGGATTTGAGCAGGCTGCTCAGGAAATCGATCCATTTGCTAATGAGGCTGATGAAGCCTGGCAGCTGGATGAGAGCGTGACCAATGATACGTCCCTGGATGAAATGTCCTGGCCTGCTGCTGCTGAAAAGCTGGCGCAGACCGAGGCGGCTCATCAGGAAGCGTTAAGCGCTGCCAAGAAACAGAGCGAAGATCAGACACCGCCTCCGGGTGGATATGATCTTGATGCTGTTGCTCAGGCCATGCGCAAGGAAGACCCAAGTCTTGATGGCGGCGTGCTTCCGCAAGCTGTGCCGCGCGTTTCTGTTGATGTTCCCGTTGAAGAAGAGACTGGCCGCAGTGGTGGTCTACGCAAGGGCCTGATGGCTGCTTCGCTTATCGGCGGGATTGTCGTGATTGGTGGTGCTGGTCTGTTCATGTTCGACTTCGGTGGAACGGGTGGCGATGCAGTGCCTCCACCAATTATCCGAGCAGATGCTTCTCCAATGAAAGAGATGCCATCTCCTTCTGCGCAGCCGAAGAACAACGATCAGGCCAAAATCTTTACTCCTGAAGAAGCGTCTCAGCCAGCGACTGGCGAGAAGATGGTTCAGCGTGAAGACGCACCTGTGACACCGTTGCCACCAGCGGCAAGCGAGACAGATACGGCTAAGTCCAGCGTGTTTGATGTGAATCCGACCAAGAAGGTGCGCACTGTGATTGTGCGTCCGGACGGAACCATCGTTCAACGTGAGGGCACTGCTTCTGCGGCGCCTGCACCTGCGCAGCCACGCATTGTGACCAGCACTGTTCGTAATTCTAATCCGCAGAACACCGCAAGTGTTGTGCCTGCCACGCAACCTGCAAGCACTGGTCAGTGGGATCCACTTCCGGGTGAAAACCAGAGTGCGAACCAGCAGGCTGCAAACACCACAACCAGCCTTCAGGATGCGTTTGCGAACGCGCCAGTGGCAACGCCGACGGAACAGCGCAACACGCTTCTGGGCGTGAGTGTTGTGCCTCAGTCCAAGCCGTTTGTGGTGGCTTCTGCGAATACTGGCAGCAATACCGTTCGCTCCAGCACTCTGACTCCGCTGCAGCCGCAGACAACGTCTCGTGCGAGCAATGCGCCGCTGAACTTGACAGGAAACCAGAACACGCAGACCGCTGCTGTGAACCCGCAGGCTGTTGCGCCGACACCAACACCGGGTGAAGGTGTTGTTGGTGAGATTCCTGCCGGCACTTACATTGTGCAGGTGGCGTCTGTGCGTACTGTTGAGGATGCTCGCGGTCAGATCCGCCGTTACAACAGTCGCTATCCAAATCTGATGGCGCTGGTGACCCCGGTGATCACCCGTGCGGATCTTGGCGACAAAGGCATTTACTACCGCATTCAGGTTCCGTTTGACGGACCGACCAGTGCGAACACCTTCTGCGGTGAGTTCAAATCTGCAGGTGGTGACTGTTACGTCCGCCGTAACTAAAACGAGTTTCCCGCTTTTGGGAATACGCTTTGGAGCTTGACGCAGTCATTGCGTCAAGCTACCAGCTTTACTCATGTTTTTAAAATCGTTCATTTCCGGATGCCTTGGACCTGAGCTTAGCGCTGAGGACAAAGCCTTTTTTCGTGATCAGCAACCTGTTGGTCTGATCCTTTTTGCACGCAACATGGAAACGCCTGAGCAGATCCGTCGTCTTTGCGCGGATTTTCGTGAGGCTGTCGGGCGCGCGGATGCACCTGTTTTCATTGATCAGGAAGGTGGCCGTGTGCAGCGCTTCGGTGCGCCGCATGTGCCGGTCTATCCGGCGGCTGGAACGCTTGGGCAGCTTTACGGGCAAGATCCGGAAGCGGCAAAGCGGGCGGCGTATTTGCATGCGCTGCTGATCGGGCTTGATCTGCGTGATCTTGGGCTGACTGGCAACTGTATTCCGTGCCTTGATATGCCGATTGAGGGTGCAAGCAACATTATCGGTTTGCGCGCCTACGGGTCCGATGTGCGGTTGGTGAGCGATATGGGGCGGGCAGCTATGGATGGCTGTCTGGCGGCTGGTGTGATGCCGGTGATGAAGCATATGCCAGGACATGGACGTGCGCTGGTTGATACCCATCTTGCGTTGCCTGAAGTTGATGTCAACTTTACTGAGCTTGAGGCAAGAGACTTTATGCCGTTCAAGCTCTTGAATGACTGCCCTATGGGGATGACTGCCCACATCGTCTTTAAAGAGATTGATGGAGATCATCCTGTTACGCAATCTTCCTATGCTATTCAGAGGGTTATCCGGGAAGCGATCGGATTTGATGGCGTTTTGATGAGTGATGATATCTCCATGAAAGCCCTTGGTGGTGAGCTGAAGGAACGGGTGGAGAAGATTGTCACCGCTGGTTGCGATCTGGTTCTGCATTGCAATGGTGAACTGGACGAGATGAAAGTTGTCGCCTCTGCTGTGCCAGAGGTGGATGGCAAGCGAGCAGAGCGCTTTGAAGCGGCTATGCAGCGAAATACCCAAGTGTTTGATGGGGATGTACATGCGCTGCGGGCCGAGTTTGATGAGCTAACCGCAAAAGCTAAAGGGATTGATGCTTGAGCGACAGTGAGGCCACTGAACAGGTAGAAGAAGCGTTGGCAGGCGCGGCGGCCCCAGAGCAGCCCGCGACTGGCGAGCCGAACCTGCTTGTGGATGTGGATGGGTTTGAAGGCCCGCTCGATCTGTTGCTCACGCTGGCGCGCAGCCAGAAGGTTGATATCACCAAAATCTCTATACTAGCGCTGACAGAGCAATATTTGGAGTTCGTGCGTGAAGCACGCCGGTTGCGGCTGGAGTTGGCGGCGGATTATCTGGTGATGGCGGCGTGGCTGGCTTATCTGAAGTCGCGCCTGCTCATTCCACAGCAGAAGGACACGGATGAGCCGACTGGTGAAGAGCTGGCTGCTGCTCTGGCGTTTCGTCTGCAACGGTTGGAAGCCATGCGGGATGCTTCTGCCAAGTTGATGAACCGGTCGCGTCTGGGCCGGGATGTGTTTGCGCGTGGTGCTCCTGAGACTGTGTCGGTTGAACGACGCAGTGTTTGGACTGCCACGCTGTATGATCTGCTGATGGCCTATGCCTCACAGCGTCAGCGTCATTCGGTGACGTCTGTGCATGTGAAGAAGCGGCAAGTCTGGTCGCTTCAGGATGCGCGGGATATTCTGACCCGTCTTGTGGGGCAGGTGGCTGTGTGGACGCCCATTGAGCGCTTTTTGACGGCTTATTTGGAAGATCCGCAGGAGCGGGCCACGGCGATGGCGTCTGCATTCTCGGCCAGCCTGGAGCTGGTGCGGGAGGGCGTGATTGATATTCAGCAGTCCGGCCCGTTTGAGACCATTTATGTGCGCGCTTCGCAGCGCACGCCGGAAGAGATCGGTGCGGGTGAGCCAATGGATGAGCGCGAAGAGAAAGAGGTTGAGTTGTCATGAGTGAAACACCTGATCTTCTCGACGCCGTCTCGCAGGATGAGGCTCTTGAAGTGGCTGATGCGGGTGAGTTGTTGGAGACCGACCGTATGGTTGAGGCTCTGATTTTTGCCAGTGCTGAGCCGTTGAGCTTTACTGAGCTTTCCAAGCGTATTCCGGGAGACCGGGACATTCGCGGGGCGCTGAACCGTTTGCGCGCGTTTTATCGCAAGCGCGGGGTGCAGCTGCGGTCCAGTGAGGATCGCTGGTCGTTCCGCACGGCTGAAGATCTTTCGTTCATATTGCACCGTGAGGCGGTGGAGCAGCGGCGCCTTTCACGTGCTGCGCTGGAAACCCTTGCGATTATTGCTTTTCACCAACCTGTGACCCGTGCGGAGATTGAAGATATCCGCGGGGTTTCTACATCTAAGGGCACATTGGATGTGCTGCTGGAAACGGGTTGGGTGCGTATGCGCGGTCGGCGTCGGACGCCGGGCCGTCCCGTGACTTACGGAACCACCTTTGATTTTCTTGATCATTTTGGTCTGGAAACCATCAAGGATCTGCCGGGTCTTGAGGAGCTGAAAGGGGCGGGGCTGCTGGACAGCGCTATTCCGGCCAGCTTCCATGTGCCGGCTCCGGACGACAGTATTGACCTTACGGAGGATGAAGATCCTCTGGATGAAAGTGAAATGTTTGCAACTGGCGCACTTGAAGAAGACGCCGGAGAAAAATAAACACATGCAGGAGAGTCGATGATTTGGTCGACCGCCTTGCGAGTTTGAAGAGGGACTAATGGAACCAGGGAAGGTTGCAGCATCAGAACGACTGGTGTTTGACAATATCTGCCATCATTATGGGGGGTTACCTGCGGTTCGCGGTGTTTCGCTTTCTTTGAAGAGCGGGGAAGTGCTGTGTTTGCTGGGCCATTCCGGTTGCGGAAAAACCACGCTCCTGCGTATTGCGGCAGGGGTTGTGCGTCAGCAGCAGGGTAGTGTCCGCATCAATGGTTCTGTGGTTGCGGATGAGCGGAATTTCTTGCCGCCGGAAAAGCGCGGTGTTGGGCTTATGTTCCAGGACTATGCGCTGTTTCCGCACTTAACGATTCTTGAAAATGTGAAGTTTGGCCTGTCTGATCTGGCCGCTGATGTTGCAGAACGCCGTGCGCGCGATGCGCTGCAGATGGTTGGGCTGGGTCAGTATGTGGATGACTACCCACACGGACTTTCTGGTGGTGAGCAGCAGCGTGCTGCGCTGGCGCGCGCGATGGCGCCGCGGCCTCATACGCTGCTGATGGATGAGCCATTTTCAGGTCTGGACAGTCGTTTGCGCGATGATGTGCGCACGCAGACGCTGGAGATGATCAAGATGCAAGGCGCGACTGCGGTTGTGGTGACACACGACCCGGAAGAGGCCTTGCGTGTGGGTGACAGAATTGCGCTGATGCGCAACGGAGAAGTGGTTCAGCTGGATACGCCAGAGGATATCTACTTCCGCCCGAATAGTTTGTTTGCTGCCAAATTCTTTTCGGATCTCAATGAGATACCCGGAAAAGTTGTTGGTGGCCGCGTGGTCACGCCTATCGGGAATTTTTCCTCCAATGGCCTTGAAGAAGGGGCTCATGCGACCTTATGTGTAAGACCACATCACTTAAAGGTATGTCATGGTGAGGGGCAGTTCAAAGGCAAGGTCATTTCTCGCGCAATGGCAGGTGAGACAGATCTTCTGGACGTACAAGTTGATGGAATAGTGCAGCCTCTACGTATTCGTACGAGGGATGTATTACAATTCTACCCAGAAAATGTCATAGACTTGTGTATAAATGCAGAGAATGTTTTGGTTTTTGGGCGAGAGACGGCAGTAAATCATAGTGGGTAATTCTTCTGGATACTACCTATTAGTATCTAGGGGATGTAGTGTCTCTCAAAACACGGTTCAGAGTTCTTAAGGAGTTTGGTTGATGGGCTCAATTGGTATTTGGCAAATCGTCATCATCGCGGTTGTCGTAGTTCTGCTGTTTGGTCGCGGAAAGATTTCCGAGTTGATGGGTGATGTTGCAAAGGGCATCAACAGCTTCAAGAAGGGGCTGAATGAAGATACCGCGGAAGCCAAAGAAAAGGCTGAAGATCCGAAGGTTATCGATCATGCTCCAGGCGAAAGCGTAAACGCGCAGACAAAAGCTGAAGACACCGCAAAAAAGGACTAAGTCTCCTTTATCGGTAGTCTATGCAAATTGTTTAGGGAAAGTCGGTCTATTCTGACCTAGAGTTTGAAACCTACGCCTTTCCCTAGTGGATGTGCCGTTTGCGGCACGACACGTCATCGATGAAAGCCTGGAGACGGGCTGTCATTGAGACAATAACGAAACGGCTTCTTTATGTTCGATATCGCATGGACAGAGCTGCTGCTTGTCGCTGTGGTTGCCATTTTGGTGGTTGGCCCGAAAGAACTGCCGGGCATGTTGCGCACAATCGGACGCGCAATCGGCAGCGTGCGCAAGATGGCAGGCGAATTTCAGTCCACTTTGAATGACGCTGTCAAAGAAGCGGAGAAGCAGGCCGGCATTGATGAAATGCGGAAGCAGGCTGATGCTGCGCAGAACTTCAATCCACTTGGTGATTTGAAAAAGAGCCTTGAGGAAGAGAAGAAGAAGCTTGAAACCAGCATGAACCAGGCGACCAGCGATGTGAAAAGCTCGCTGAACGGTGAGGGCTCTGCTGAGGCCAAGCCGGAAGCTGCTCCAGAGGCAGCGCCTGTAAAGGCTGAAGTGCCTGAGCAGAAAGTTGTCTCTTCTGCTGAGCTGGCTTCCACGCAAAAAGCTAAAGAAAGTGCCGCAAGCACTCCTTCCAGCAAAGATGAAAGCTAGGGCGGCTATTTTATGAGTGATAACGAAATTGAAGATTCACGTGCGCCGCTGATTGAGCACCTGATCGAATTGCGTTCTCGTCTGATGAAGTCGGTGATCGCGATCGCTATTGCCTTTGTGGTCTGCTTCTACTTCTCCAACGACATCTTCAACTTCCTGATCAGACCTTATTCTGAGGCTGCTGGGGAAAGTATGGAAGTGAAGTTGATTTACACAGCTCCGCAAGAATGGTTCTTCACGCAGATGAAGCTGGCCTTGTTCGGTGCGTTGTTTATCGCTTTCCCTGTGATTGCCAGCCAGGTCTACATGTTTATGGCTCCCGGCCTTTACAAGCATGAACGCCGTGCGTTTGCGCCTTATCTGGTCGCGACGCCAATTCTGTTTGTGATTGGTGCTGCTCTGGTGTTCTACCTTGTGATGCCAATGGCAATGAGTTTCTTCCTTGCCATGCAGCAGCTTGGTGTTGGTGAAGAGGCATCCATTGAGATGCTGCCGCGCGTGAGTGAGTACCTGAGCTTTGTGATGGTTCTTATCTTTGCGTTCGGTCTGGTTTTTCAGCTTCCGGTTGTTTTGACGCTTCTGGGTCGCGCGGGTCTTACGACTGCAGATTCCCTGAAATCTAAGCGTAAGTACGCAATTGTCGCCTCGTTTGCAGCTGCGGCAATTTTAACACCTCCTGATCCGATTTCGCAGATCGGTCTTGCACTTCCCACTCTGCTTCTCTACGAAGTCTCCATCTATTGTGTAAGGCTCGTCGAGAAAAAGCGCGAAGAGAAGGAAAAGGAAGAAGAGGAGTAAGCTCTCTTCCAGCTCTAACGTTTATTCCCGGCGGGTTATTTAGAAGGCAAACCTGCCGGGGTTACTAAGTTATGCTTGATATCAAGTGGATTCGTGAAAATCAGGAGAGCCTTGATGCGGCTCTCGCAAAACGCGGCCAAGAGCCACGCGCTGCGCAGCTCGTTGAACTGGACGACGCGCGCCGTTCCCACACCACCAAGCTTCAGGAGGCGCAGCAGCGCCGTAACTCCGCATCCAAAGAAATCGGCATGGCCATGGGCCAGGGCGACAAGGAAAAAGCAGAGGCCCTGAAGGCTGAAGTTGCCGAAATCAAAAGCTTTATTCAGAACGGCGAAGACGAACAGCGCAAGCTGAACGCTGCGCTTGAGGATGCTCTGGCTGTTATCCCCAACATTCCGCTGGATGAAGTGCCAGTGGGTGAGGACGAGGCTGACAACGTTCTGCTGCACACGCATGGCGAGAAGCCTGAGCTGGATTTTGAGCCGAAAGAGCACTACGAGCTTGGTGAAAAACTGGGTGGCATGGACTTTGAAACTGCTGCCAAGATGTCCGGTTCCCGCTTTGTTATTCTGAAGAGCCAGATTGCGCGTCTGGAGCGTGCGCTTGGTCAGTTCATGATCGATCTGCACACCCGTGAGCATGGCTACACAGAAGTTTCTCCGCCACTGCTGGTGCGTGATACCGCGCTCTACGGCACTGGCCAGCTGCCGAAGTTCGGCGAAGATCAGTTCCGCGATCAGGATACTGGTCACTGGATGATCCCAACCGCTGAAGTTCCGCTGACCAACATGGTTTCCGGTGAAACGCTTAGCGAAGCAGATCTGCCGATCCGTGTGACTGCGCTGACTTATTGCTTCCGTTCTGAAGCTGGTTCTGCTGGTCGTGATACAGCTGGTATGCTGCGTCAGCACCAGTTCCAGAAGTGTGAGCTTGTGTCTGTCACCGACGAAAACAGCTCTTTGGATGAGCTGGAGCGGATGCGCGAGTCTGCGGAGAAGGTTCTGAAGCTTTTGGGTCTTCACTACCGTGTGGTGACTTTGTGTAGTGGTGATATGGGCTTTGGTGCGCGTAAAACCTACGACATCGAAGTTTGGCTGCCAGGTCAGGACGCTTACCGCGAAATCTCTTCCTGTTCTGTTTGTGGTGACTTCCAGGGCCGCCGCATGAATGCACGTTACCGTGTTGAAGGTGAGAAGGCGCTGAAGTTCGTTCATACCCTGAACGGTTCTGGTCTTGCTGTTGGTCGCTGCCTGATTGCAGTGATGGAGAACTACCAGAATGCAGATGGAACCATCACTGTTCCTGAGGTCCTTCGCCCATACATGAATGGCCTTGAAGTCATTGGTGCTTAAAAATTTGGTGTAAGCGTTGTTTTGATGAGAGGGCAGTCATGTCCTTCCGCAAGACGGCGCGACGTTTATAAGGAATTGCTGCGATATGCGTATCTTACTAACCAACGATGATGGGATCCACGCTGAGGGTCTTGAGGTTTTGGAGCGCATCGCGCGGCAGATTTCAGATGATGTTTGGGTTGTGGCGCCGGAAACCGACCAGAGCGGTGTGGCGCACTCTCTTTCCCTGAATGATCCTTTGCGTGTTCGTGAAATCGATAGCCGTCATTTCGCTGTACGTGGTACACCAACTGACTGTGTGATCATGGCGGTGCGTTCTATTTTGGATACGCCGCCAGATCTGGTTCTTTCCGGTATCAATCGCGGTGCCAACATTGCTGATGATGTGACGTATTCCGGCACCATTGCTGCGGCGATGGAAGGTACGCTGATGGGTGTTCGCTCCATCGCGCTGTCGCAGGCGTATGCGTTTGGTTCTGAGTTTGGCCCGAACTACGACACTGCTGAAGCGCACGCTGTTGGCGTGATCCGCAGTCTGCTGGAGTTCAACCTGCCGTCTGATACGCTGCTGAACGTGAACTTCCCGAAAGATGCGCCTGACATGGTAAAAGGTGTTAAGGTTGTGCGTCAGGGCAAGCGTGATGCAGGTTCACTGTATATTGAAAGCCGTAAGGACGGACGTGGCAATCCATACCACTGGCTTGCGTTCCACAACCGCATTCCAAGTGCCCGTGAAGGCACTGACATCGGGGCTTTGAAGGAAGGCTACATTTCTGTCACGCCTTTGCACCTGAACCTGACAGCGGATGAGCTGATGGGTCAGTTGGAAAAGACGCTCGAAAAGTCCTGACTTGATTGATTGGAGCTTGTCAGCTTCTGGCAATCTCCGCACTGCAGATAGACGGAGTGTTTAAAATGGAAGACAGTCTATTTGCTGATGAAGATGGTCGTTCTGCTGAGAACCTTGCCAAACAAGCGGCATGGGTGATGAAGCTGCGATCTGAGGGTGTGCAGAACCTTGAGGTTCTGGGCGCGCTGGAAGCTATTCCTCGTAAGTTATTTTTATCAGCGAGCCAGCAATTTCTGGCCTATGAAGATCGTGCGTTTCCCATTGATTGCGGGCAGATGAGCACTCAGCCGTCTTTGATTGGTAAAGTGGCGGACTTCCTGCAGATGAAGCCGGATCACTCCTTGCTGGAGATCGGCAGTGGCTCGGGCTATCAGTGCGCGGTTCTTTCCAAGATTTGTGATCGGATTGTTTCGCTGGAGCGATATCGCACGCTGGCTGATCTGGCGCGTGAGCGTCTGCGGTCCTGCAAGATCCATAATGTGGATGTGATTCACGCCGATGGTCTTGTTGCACCTGTGGATGAAGAGGATGACGGCGGTCCGTTTGACCGGATTATTCTGAATGGTGCATTGGAGCGTGTGCCGGGCTTTTTGTTTGACCGCCTTGCACCTGGAGGCCGTCTTTTGGCGCCAATTAAGCATGAAAGCGGGCTTTGCCGGCTTATTCAGTATGACAAGGGTGGGCGCGGACTTGATGAAACGGAGTTGGGCCGGTTCCGCTATCTTTCCCTGACGCCGGGAATTGCTGCAAAACTGTAACCAAACGAGACTTTGATTAAGTCTTTATCAACTCTGTTGTCAGTAAACTTACGCCAGTTAGCCTTTTATTTGTATTGGGTAGGGCGATTATGCAGTTTCATTCCCGTGAGAAAGCCAGATTACGGCGCGGTGTCGCATTGTTTTTGCTGTCGGCAGGTCTTGCAGGTTGCAGTGGCAATGTGGACCGATTTGGTCAATCAGAATATGTTGATGAACCAACATCTCCGGCACAAACTGCCGTTGTAGTTACGCCCGGACTTCCATCAACCAGCTCGAAATCTGTTGTTCAGCGCGGCGTTATGCTGCCAGCGCCAACATCGAGTGATGCGCCTATTGTGACCGGATCCACGCAGGCCACTGCGTATCCGAAGCAGACATGGCAACCAACATTTTCCAAGCAGGCTGTTCCAGTGAGCCAGCGCAAGCGCGCGAGTGCTCTGGTGCCTGCCTCTCTTGCCAAAGCACCAAATGACGGCACGCTTGGCTGGACTGCCGTGGGTGGACGCGTTGTGACGCTGAAACGCAATGAGAGTGTTGAGAGCCTTTCCTGGCAGTATCGTGTGCCAGTTACTGAGATTCTTCATGCCAACCGTGTGACTGTCAGCTCGGCGCTGCAGCCGGGCGATTCTGTTGTGATCCCGGTGAAGATGGTGCGCAAGCCAAACCGCGAGCCGCGGGCAAGTGCGCGTGTGCTGCCGTCAAGCAGCACGCAACCGGTGACAACGGCTTCCATTCCGGCGCAGTACGTGACGCCGCTCAACGCCAATGGTCAGTCTGCAGCGAGCAAGCAGTCTCGTGATGAGTTTGCGACCAAGATTGCTGCTGCGTTGATCCCTCCGGGTAACGTGGGGGAGAGATCGCGTCCTGTTTACAGTGATGCACCGCCACCAGCTTATCCGGTTCAACGCCGTGCGCCTGTTGCTGCGGTTCCAGCTTCCTCTCTGGAGCCTATCCAGCAGCCAGCGCCTGCGCAGGTTTATCGTGCGCCTCAACAGCCAACGACAACCTATCGCAGTCAATCTCTGACGCCGATTGTGTCGCCTCAGCCTGCAAGTGCGCAGCCAGCTTATGGTGTGCCGGTCACGGGACAGGCCGCTCGCAGCACTGCTGCACCACTGCGCGTTTCTGCAGTGCCGAAGAGCAAGCCGCAGGCTTATGTGGCTCAGCGTCCGGCTGCTGTTGCAAAGGCTTCGACTGCGAGTGCGGTGCCAAAACCGAAGCGGATTGCTCTTGCAAGCGCTCAGCCATTGCCGGTTTCGCCTGCGCCTACAACGCAGCGTACGCTGGCTAATTCTTTAGCGCCTGCGCCAGTTCATACGGCCAGCGTGCAGAAGCCGCAGGCTCCGATTGTGCCTGTTGTGCGGGAAGCTGAAACTGATGTGGTGCGTTTACAGCCGACAGAGGTTTCCAAACCAGCTCCAGTGCAGCCTGTGAAGGTTGCCAGTGCGCCTAAAGTTGCTGCAGCTGCTGAAGAGACCACCTTCCGCTGGCCGGTTCGTGGCCGGATTATTTCGGACTTTGGTGTGAAGCCGGGTGGGTCTCGCAACGACGGTATCAACCTTGCTGTTCCGTCTGGAACGGACATCAAGGCAGCTGAAGACGGGACAATTGTTTACGCTGGTAACGAGTTGAAGGGCTTTGGGAATCTGGTTTTGATTCGCCACGACAATGGCTGGGTGTCAGCTTACGCTCATAACAAGGAGCTGAAGGTGCGCCGGGGTGATGTTGTGCGCCGTGGGCAGACGATTGCGATGGCTGGTGCGACCGGGTCTGTGACCCAGCCTCAGCTGCATTTTGAGCTTCGTAAAGATAATAAGCCGGTAGATCCGATGAGTTTCCTACCGCGCTCATAAAGGGGGAGGGCTCCTTAACGGAGACCTTTTCAAAGTCAGAACCCGCCGTGATGTTGACCTTCACACGGCGGTTCTTGCGTTTTAACTCAGCGTCTGGCCGAGACGACCTGCCAGATCCTGGATGAACTGCCAGGCAACACGGCCAGAACGGGCGCCGCGGGTGGTGGACCACTCTAAAGCCTCAGCGCGCAGTTGTTCCTGATCGATCTTCAGATTGAAGTGCTCGGTGTAGCCGTAGATCATGTCCAGATATTCGTCCTGATTGCACTTGTGGAAGCCGATCCAAAGGCCGAATCGATCAGAAAGCGAGACTTTCTCTTCCACCGCCTCACTGGCGTGGATCGCCGTGGAGCGCTCGTTCTCCATCATATCGCGCGGCAGAAGGTGTCTGCGGTTGGATGTGGCGTAGAACAGGACATTGGACGGGCGACCTTCAATGCCGCCATCCAGAGCGGCTTTAAGGCTCTTGTAGCTGGTGTCGTCGCCATCGAAGGATAAGTCATCGCAGAAGATGATGAAGTTGTAGGGCGCGCTGCGCAGCTCGTTCATGAGGGCAGGGAGCGCTTCAATGTCCTCACGATGAATCTCGATGAGGATGAGCTTTCGGTAGCCCTCAGAGGTGCCGTGCTCGATATTGATGGCTGCATGAGCAGATTTCACCAAAGAAGACTTGCCCATGCCTCTTGCGCCCCACAGCAACACGTTGTTGGCGGGGAAGCCTTTTGCGAAGCGGCTGGTGTTCTCCATCAGCATTTTCTTGGAGTGATCGACGCCCTTGAGCAGGCTAATATCGACGCGATTGACTTTTGCAACAGGCGCGAGCTCAAATGGAGAGGGATGAAACACGAACGCATCGGCTTCGTCGAAATTGACGGGAACCGGAGGCTTGGGTAGGGAGCCTGCCAGCAGGCTGACAATCTCGTCCAGCTTTGATGTAAGAAGGGCGACTTCAGAGGTATTTTCTTTGGTGGTCATGTGTATCTACGTGATTAACTCAGGTGCGCTGGTGCGGGCTTTACGCAAAATGAACTAGGTGAAAAATTGTCTCAGCGGCGGTTCTGCTATTTGATCTGCGGCCAAGTATCCCTATTTACAGCTGTATCATGCCCAATACTCTTGGGGAAAGTCCCAGTTAGCATGTCAATGCCTTGAAAACACTGGAGTGGACTGTATAGTCCAGCCCAAAATCCTTGTTCTATCGGGCCAAGGTCAATTTTGGAGAGGCTCGCCTCGCCAATTGTTTAATGAACGCCATCAGGTTCCATTGGAATTTGTGGTAAGGAGAAACTAATGCTTATTACCCCTGCCTATGCACAGGCCGCAGGTGGTGCACCGGACGTGATCATGTCCATCGTGCCATTCGTTCTGATCTTCGTGATCATGTGGTTCCTGATCATTCGCCCTCAGCGTCAGCGCATGAAATCTCACCAGGAAATGGTGAACAATCTGCGTCGTGGCGATACTGTTGTGCCTCCGGTGGTCTGATTGGTAAAGTTGCCAAGGTTGTTGATGAAGCTGAGCTGCAGGTGGACATCGCGAAGGTACGCGTGTGCGTATTGCTCGCGCAATGATCCAGGAGGTTCGCTCCAAAGGTGAACCTGTCAAGGACGGCGAATAATCGCGCCTTGATGCTTGTAGTTTCAGGCCGCTTTCCTGCTGAGGCACAGGCCTTGCGGAAGGCGGTCTGCCTATACTAGGACCGGGCATATACTCATGCTTCATTTCGCGCGTTGGAAAATCGCCCTGATTATCGTTGTGGTGCTGGGCGGTATACTTACAACATTGCCGAACTTCTTCCCGGCAAGCACTGTTCAATCCTGGCCGGATTTCATGCCTAAGCGCCAGATTGTTCTCGGTCTTGACCTTCAGGGCGGTGCTTATCTGCTCTATGAGGTTGATAAGGAAGATTACAAAGAAAAACAGTTCCGTCAGCTGGTTGGTAACATCCGCCGGGCCCTGCGCGAAAACCCACGTATCGGTTATACTGGTCTGGGCATTCAGGGAGACGGCGTTCAGGTGCGCATCCGTGATGCAGCACGTTACGACGAAGCTGAACGACGCCTTGCAGAACTGGTAAACCCGCTTAACTCCGGCGTTTTCGGCGGTGCTGCGGTTAACGAATTTGTTCTTGAGCCTCAAGGTGACGGCCTGTTCCGCATGGCCTTCTCTCAGGAAGGTCTGGACATGCGTCTTGCTTCTGTTGTGAGACAGTCCATTGAGGTTATCCGTCGCCGTGTTGATGAACTCGGCACGACTGAACCTTCCATTCAGCGTCAGGGCACTGACCGTATCCTTGTTGAAGCGCCGGGTGAATCCAACCCACAGCGCCTGAAGGATATCATTGGTGCAACTGCTCAGCTGACTTTCCACCTTGTCAGCCAGGAAATGAGCGCGTCTCAGGCACTTCAGGGCCGTCCACCGAATGGTACGATGGTTGTTGAAGGCAATGACGGACAGCCATACTTGCTGGATGAAACTCCGCTGCTGACTGGTGAAGAGCTGCAGGACGCTTCTGTTGCGTTTGACCAGCAGACCAACGAGCCTGTTGTGAACTTCCGCTTCAACACTGCCGGTGCCCGCGTCTTTGCGGATGTGACCCGTGCAAATGTTGGCCGTCCGTTCGCAATTGTGCTGGATAACGAGGTGATCACTGCGCCGGTTATCCGTCAGCCAATTACAGGTGGTTCCGGTCAGATTTCCGGTAACTTTACCGTTGATGGTGCAAACGATCTGGCTGTTCTGCTGCGTGCCGGCGCGCTTCCTGCGCGTCTGGACGTTGTTGAAGAGCGTTCGGTTGGTCCGGGCCTTGGTCAGGATTCCATTGATAGCGGTAAGATCGCGTCTATCGTCGCTGCTGCTGCGGTTGTCATCTTCATGCTGCTGGCTTACGGCCAGTTTGGTGTGATTGCGAACCTTGCACTGGCTTCCAACGTGTTCCTGATCTTCGGTGTGCTTACCACATTGCAGGCCACGCTGACGCTGCCAGGTATCGCGGGTGTCGTTCTGACCATCGGTATGGCGGTTGATGCGAACGTGCTGATCTATGAGCGCATTCGTGAAGAAGCGCGCGCAGGTCGTTCTGCTATCGGTTCTATCGATGCGGGCTTTAGCCGTGCACTTGGCACAATCCTGGATGCAAACATCACGACGCTTATTGTGGCTGTGATCCTGTTCTTCATCGGTTCCGGTCCTGTTAAAGGCTTCGCGGTGACCCTGATGATCGGTATCTTCACCACAGTGTTCTCTGCATTTACCGTGTCTCGTTTCCTCATCTCCGTATGGGTGAAGCGTAAGCGTCCATCCAAACTGCCAATCTAACTCGGAGCATGCTTTATGAAACTTCTTAGACTTGTTCCGGAGCAGACCAACTTCCGCTTTATGCATTGGCGGGTGTTGAGCTTCCCGTTTTCTGGAATTACGGCAGTTCTTTCCATCGTTCTGTTCCTGACAGTCGGCCTGAACTACGGCATCGACTTTAAGGGCGGTACACTGATTGAGCTGCAGTCCACGAACGGTCCTGCTAACCTTTCTGAAATTCGCCGGACCCTTGGTGGTCTCAATCTGGGTGATGTTCAGGTACAGGAATTCGGTAGTCCTACCGAAGTTCTGATCCGCATTGAATCTCAGGGCGAAGGTGAAAGTGCACAGCAGGATGTGGTTGAAAATGTTCGCAGTGCTTTCACTGATGGATATGAGTTCCGCAGAACTGAGGTGGTTGGGCCACGCGTTTCCGGTGAGCTTGCGTATGCAGGCACGCTGGCGGTTGGCTCTGCGCTGCTGATGATCATGTTCTACATCTGGTTCCGCTTTGAATGGCAGTTCGCAGTTGGCGCGATCATCACAACGTTCAACGATATTCTGCTGACGGTTGGTTTGTTTGCGATACTGCAGTTGGACTTTACGCTGTCCAGTATCGCGGCGGTGCTGACGATTATCGGTTACTCGCTTAACGATACGGTGGTTGTTTACGACCGTATTCGTGAGAACCTGCGTCGCTACAAGCGCCTTTCTCTGGAAGAGCTGCTTGATAAGTCCATCAACGAGACCCTGTCCCGTACAACAATGACATCTGTCACCACCTTGCTGGCACTGTTTGCGTTGTACTTCCTGGGCGGTGAAGTGATCCAGTCCTTCGTGCTGGCGATGATCTTCGGTATTGTGATTGGTACTTACTCTTCCATCTTCCTTGCGTCTCCGCTGCTGATGCTCATGAAGCTTCGCACCAGCGTGTTTGACAAGAAAGACGACGAGACATCCCCTGCAAAATCCGCTTAACCTGCGGAAACAGCTAGAGTTTTAGATGGGGCTGACTACAGTTGTGGTCAGCCCCATTTTCTATTGGACATTCTTTCGCGTGTAATTAAACAGAAGGCTATCATTTAGCGCGTATACTGGGCCAAAACAGCCCATCGGAGGTCATTATGGGAAAACGCGGTGAGCCTTTGGAAGTGCGGGATGCGCATTATCCGAGCATGGTTCAGATCGATGCCTACGGAAATGGCGGGTTTCGATTTGCCGATATGTCCCATCGTGGTTCTTTGATGTGTGTGCCTTCCGGTGTGTATGGCTGGGAGCCTAAGACTTTTGAGGAAATCACCGACGAAGCCCTGGAGCAGGTGCTTCAGGAATCTGATGGCATTGAAGTGCTTCTGATTGGCGCCGGTGATGAGTTGAAGCCCTTTCCGGAGGCCCGTAAAGCGCCATTCCGCGAGAAAGGCATCATGGTCGACAGCATGTCCACTGGTGCAGCTGTGCGCACTTACAATGTGCTTCTTAATGAAGACCGGGCCGTGGCCGCTGTTTTTATTGCCGTTGAAAATACCTGAATGAGCATGGGACCCAGCTATGAGCCAGGCCTATAACTACTGCAATGACTTCGTAAAACGCTTCTCCTATGAGCGTTATCTGAGCACACTTTATGCGCCGATCACTGCGCGCCCGAGCCTGATTGCGCTTTATGCGTTTGCCTGTGAGATTGCGCGGATCCGTGAACTGGTGAATGAGCCGATGCCCGGTGAGATCCGACTGCAATGGTGGCATGATGCGCTGAGTGGCACGGACCACGGTGATGTGATGCATAATCCGGTGGCGCAGGCGATCATCGAGACCATCGAACATCACAAACTGCCGCGCGAGCCGTTTCTCAATCTGATTTCAGCGCGCCGGTTTGATCTTTATTCTGACCCGATGCCAACAGTAAATGATCTGGAAGGGTATTGTGGTGAAACAAGCTCTGCGCTGGTTCTGCTTGCCTCCATGATCCTGAGCGGTAAGCCGGCGGATCGTCAGATCTCTGATGCGTGTGGTCATGGCGGTGTGGCCTATGCCATGTCCGGCCTGATGCAGACGTTGGCATGGCAGGCCTCCCGGCAGCAGCAGTTTATTCCGAAGGAAGTGCTGGAACGGCACGACGTGGACCCGAGTGCTTTGAAAGGCAATCGGTCTGATGATGGTGTTTGGGCTGTGTTTGAGGAAATGGTGGAGCTGAGCCGGAAGCATCTGGATGACTGCGAAGAGGCTCTGGAAGGGATCGATAAGTCTGTCCTGCCAGCGTTTTTGCCAGTGTTTCAGGTTGAGCTGTTCTTCAATGAGGCGGACAAGGACAGTTTTGAACCGCTGCAAGTTTGTGGTGGCGCGCCGCATATTCGGCGGATGTGGCACATGTGGCGTACATCGCGCCGTCTTGCCAGATTGTCCCGCAAATAGAAAAAGGCCGGAATTTCCGGCCTTCTTTGCATCTTGTATCTGTTGCTTACTCTTTAAACGGTCGCAACCCAAGCTTTGAAGTCATCCAGACCACGCTTGGCCATGACCTGCTTTTTGAGACGGGTCTTTTCCTTACCGCGCAGACGCTTGCCTTCCGGATGCTTTGGCATTTCGTCCAAAGGCGGCAGCAGGCCGAAGTTGATGTTCATCGGCTGGAAAGAGCGTGGACCTGAACCATCTTCACGATCAATGTGGCCACCAGTGATGTGGTTGATGATCGCGCCGCAAGCGGTTGTTGCAGGTGGTGGAGCGATGTCCGTGCCAAGAGCCTGATGGGCTGCAAACAGGCCGGTCATGCAGCCAACAGCGGTGGATTCAACATAACCTTCACACCCGGTGATCTGACCCGCAAAGCGTACATGCGGCAGAGCCTTGAGGCGCATTTGCTCATCAAGCAGACGCGGTGAGTTGAGGAAGGTGTTGCGGTGCAGGCCGCCAAGGCGTGCGAACTGAGCGTCTTCCAAACCTGGGATCATGCGGAAGATTTCGGACTGTGCGCCGTACTTCAGTTTGGTCTGGAACCCAACCATATTGTAGAGCGTGCCCAGAGCATTATCCTGACGCAGCTGAACAACAGCATAGGCCTTGATGTCTGGCTGGTGCGCGTTGGTCAGGCCCATTGGCTTCATCGGGCCATGGCGCAGAGTTTCGCGGCCGCGTTCGGCCATGACTTCGATTGGCAGGCAGCCGTCGAAGTATGGGGTGTTTTCTTCCCATTCCTTGAAGGAGGTTTTCTCGCCGCCGATCAGCGCGTCGATGAACGCTTCATACTGCTCTTTGTCCATCGGGCAGTTGATGTAGTCTTTGCCTGTGCCGCCTGGACCAACTTTGTCGTAGCGTGACTGGTACCATGCCTTGTCCATATTGATGGACTCAGTGTGGATGATCGGTGCGATCGCATCAAAGAAGGCGAGGGAGTCTTCGCCGGTTGCCTTTAGGATCTGCTCGGACAGTGCCGGGGAGGTCAGCGGGCCGGTCGCCAGAATAACCTGACCGATGTCAGCTGATGGAATCTCGGTCACTTCTTCGCGGATGATCTCGACGTTCTCATGGGCTTCCAGCGCTGCCTGGACTGCTTCGGAAAAACCATCGCGATCCACGGCCAGAGCGCCGCCCGCAGGTACCTTGTTGGCATCTGCTGATTTCATGATCAGAGAGCCAGCTGCGCGCAGTTCTGCATGGAGCAGGCCAACGGCGTTGTTTTCAGCATCGTCAGAACGGAATGAGTTGGAGCACACCAGTTCTGCCAGGCCGTCTGTTTTGTGAGCGTCAGTCTCACGGGTTGGGCGCATTTCGTGCAGAACGACCTTGAGGCCTTTTTCTGCAATCTGCCATGCTGCTTCGGAGCCTGCCAGGCCGCCACCAACCACGTGTATGGGTTGCTTCGTCATTTCCTATCCAATCGACTGGGCTTCTGTTGCGCTAAAGCGTCCATGGAAGCCTAAGTGTTTATCGCTTGCGAATTGCTTAGCCTCTGAACTTGCTCAGTTCAATCATTTAGGCCATCAATCTTCCATGGTTGTGCAAAGTGATTCACATAAACACATGTATTTTTCAAATAAGAAATTCAAGAAGGTTTCTCGGGGCTTAGTGCTTGCAATTGCTGCAGTTGGGCTAAGTGCCTGCATGAGCCAGATTAATCGGCCGACAAGCACCTGGTATGCCCAGATGGGCGGTATCGAAAATAAGGGTGACACACTTTACATCTGCCATGGGTTTGGGTGCGCGTATCGCACAGCTGTTACCTTTAGCCAGAAAGACAAGCGCCGCCTCCGCGCCATCCTGAAGCGGGGCAGTCGTAGTCCTGAAGCAGAGCGCGCGGCAATTTCCAAGGCAGTGCAGTGGCAGGAAAAGCGTGTGGGTCCCGTGGTTGGCTCTTCCAACGATATTGGCGGGCTGGACATGAGCAACGGCAATGTCCGCGGGCAGATGGATTGCATTGATGAGGCGACCAACACCACCAGCCTGCTGGCTTATGCAGGTTCACAAGGGTGGTTGAAGTACCACCGCGTGGCGCGTCCGGCTTCCCGGGGCTTCTTCTTCGATGGCAAATACCCGCATGCGTCTGCCGTTGTTGTTGACACCACCACAGATATTCCATGGGTAGTGGACAGCTGGCGTTTGAGCAACGGCGAGCCTCCTGACATTTTGCATATGTCCAGATGGTTGACGATGACCAGTGCGGATCTGGTTAAGCCAGTTAACAAGTAGGTCTGGTTCAATCTCAAAACTGCGAGTAAGAGAATGAGAGCGTATCGGCAGAGCTGGTGCGCTTTTTCTTTATTGTGTGCTGGTTTGGGAAGTTGTTTGGGCGATCAGTGAAAAATAGGCCCCTAAAACAGCTAACGCCCGTCGATGGGAGGAACGACGGGCGAAGCTAGTAAACAGAGAACTGGGAGGAAATCTCTGTTTTGAAACCATCAAGCGGCTTGGGAGGAGGTGCCACTTGAGGATTGTATGTTAGGCTGCCGAGGTTTGATTGGGAGGAGTTCCTCAGCGGCCTTGAGTTGGTTTATACAAAAGACTTTCCGATTGTGCATCACATCATTTCGCATGTCCGATATGCAAAAAATGCATGGCATTGTGGCGAATGATGGCGCTAACACTCCTCAAAACGACATAAATGCCAAGAAGTGCGATTGTGCGTCGCAGCAATTTTGTGATCTGCGGCACAAATCTGCATACCTGAAAAGCTGAAAGGCCGGTTTTCAGGCACTTAGAGCTAAAAATTTAATCATATTTCAAGGAGTAAGGCGCTTTGAGCCGATGTCGCAGACAAAGGTGCGTGCATTGGCAACTTATGCCATTGGAGTGAAGTGAGCGGCTCTGCGTGCGCAAAATGTGCAAAAGAAAAGGCCGGGACAGTGCCCGGCCTTTGGATAACTATTCTGCTGCGTCCAGTTTGTTGGCGCTTCGTCGGTCAAACAGTTCTTTGAGGAACTGGCCGGTGTAGCTTTCCGGCACTTCTGCAACGTCCCTTGGGCGACCCGTCGCCACGATAGTGCCACCACCATCGCCACCTTCCGGTCCAAGATCGAGAATCCAGTCAGCGGTTCTGATGACTTCCAGATTATGCTCAATCACCAGTACCGTGTTGCCCTGATCTACGAGTTCATGAAGAACATCGAGCAGTTTGGCGACATCATGGAAGTGCAGGCCGGTTGTTGGTTCATCCAGAATGTAAAGCGTGCGGCCCGTGGAGCGCTTGGAAAGCTCTTTTGCCAGCTTCACGCGTTGTGCTTCACCGCCAGACAATGTGGTTGCCTGTTGGCCAACCTTGATGTAGCCGAGGCCTACGCGGGCGAGAGTTTCCATTTTATCGCGGATGGATGGCACAGCGGAGAAGAAGCCTGCTGCTTCCTCAACAGTCATATCCAGAACATCTGCAATGGATTTGCCCTTGAACTGAACTTCCAGCGTCTCGCGATTGTAGCGTTTGCCTTTACAGACATCGCAGGTAACGTACACATCCGGCAGGAAGTGCATTTCAATCTTGATGACACCGTCACCCTGACACGCCTCACAGCGTCCGCCTTTCACGTTGAAGGAGAAGCGGCCTGGTGCGTAACCACGTGCTTTTGCTTCCGGCATGCCTGCAAACCATTCGCGGATCGGCGTGAAGGCGCCGGTGTAGGTGGCCGGATTGGAGCGTGGGGTTCTGCCAATTGGAGACTGGTCGATGTCGATGACTTTATCCAGTCGCTCCAGACCTTCGATACGGTCATGCGGGGCAGGGTTGTCGCGCGCACCGTTGAGGCGGCGAGCAGTTGCCTTGTAAACGGTGTCGATCAGGAAGGTGGACTTGCCGCCACCGGACACACCGGTCACACAGGTGAATGTTCCGAGCGGAATGCTTGCGTCGACTTCTTTCAGGTTGTTGCCGCGAGCACCGAAGACCTTGATCTGGCGGTTCTTGTCGATCTTGCGCGGCTCATCCGGCTGCGGGATGCTCATTTTGCCGGAGAGGTACTTACCTGTGAGAGAGGCCGGGTTGGCCATCACTTCTTCCGGTGTACCTTGTGCAACCACCTGGCCGCCATGGATACCTGCGCCCGGTCCCACATCCACCACATGGTCAGCTGTGAGAACGGCGTCTTCGTCGTGCTCAACCACGATGACGGTGTTGCCCAGATTGCGCAGATGCTTCAGCGTCTCCAGCAGACGTGCGTTGTCGCGCTGGTGCAGGCCGATGGACGGTTCGTCCAGAACATAAAGAACACCGGTGAGGCCAGAGCCAATCTGAGATGCAAGACGGATACGCTGACTTTCGCCACCTGACAGGGTGCCGGAGGAGCGATCCATGGAAAGATACTCAAGGCCAACGTCATTGAGGAACTTCAGGCGCTCGCGAATTTCCTTCAGGATGCGATAGGCGATTTCGTTCTGCTTGTCGGAGAGTTTCTCTTCGATGCTGGAGAACCAGTCGTGTGCTGTTTTGATAGAGAGTGCGGTGATCTCGCCAATGTGGCGGTCGGCAATCTTCACGCACAGCGCTTCTGGTTTTAGGCGGTAGCCATTGCAGGCGTCACAGGCGTGGTCGGATTGGTAACGGGACAGCTCATCGCGCACCATTTGGGAATCGGTTTCACGCCAGCGGCGTTCGATGTTGCCGACGACGCCCTCAAACGGTTTTTCGGTTTTGTAGGAACGGGTACCGTCATCATAGACGAACTGCACTTTGGTTTTGCCCGTACCAAACAGGACCGCATTGCGGAAGTCTTCTGGCAGCTCCTTCCAGGCTTTGGTCATTGGCTGTTTGTAGTGCTTGGCCAATGCCTCCAGTGTCTGGGTGTAATAAGGAGAAGTGGAGCCGGTCTTGGACCATGGCAGGATTGCGCCGCCGCGCAAAGACAAAGACTGATCCGGCACAACAAGTTCAGCTTCAAACGCCAGTTTGGTGCCCAGACCATCACAGGTTGGGCAGGCGCCGAACGGGTTGTTGAATGAGAACAGGCGTGGCTCGATTTCAGGAATCGTAAAACCAGAGACAGGACAGGCGAACTTTTCGGAAAAGACAATTTGCTTAGCTTTGCCTTTTTCGTCCTTCTGATCGGCAAACTCAATTGTTGCCAGACCTTCAGCCAGTTCTAGTGCTGTTTCTAGAGAATCTGCGAGGCGACCAGTCATATCCTCACGCACGACAACACGGTCAACAACCACATCAATGTCATGCTTGAACTTCTTATCCAGTGCTGGCGCATCAGCTATTTCGTAGTATTCGCCATCAATCTTGACGCGCTGGAAGCCCTTTTTCATGAGCTCGGCGAGTTCTTTCCTGTACTCCCCCTTGCGGCCGCGTACGATTGGAGCCAGCAGGTAAAGGCGTGTGCCTTCGTCCAGCATCAGAACGCGATCGACCATCTGAGAGACGGTCTGGCTTTCGATTGGAAGCCCAGTTGCTGGGGAGTATGGGATGCCAACACGCGCGAACAGAAGGCGCATGTAGTCGTAGATCTCAGTCACCGTGCCGACAGTAGAGCGTGGGTTTTTGGAGGTCGTCTTCTGCTCGATGGAAATGGCAGGAGACAGGCCGTCGATCTGGTCAACGTCCGGTTTCTGCATCATTTCAAGGAACTGGCGGGCGTAAGCGCTCAGGCTTTCAACGTAGCGGCGCTGCCCTTCAGCGTAGATGGTGTCAAAGGCGAGGGAGGATTTGCCTGAGCCGGACAGGCCGGTCATGACGATCAGGCTATCGCGTGGAAGGTCCAGATCCACATTTTTCAAGTTATGTTCGCGTGCGCCGCGTACAGTAATCTGCTTCATTAGATCAGCGCGCGTGGAATTGTTTTCGATGTCATGTGTTGGCGACTTCGCCATGGAACTGTCCTTTATCACGGATGCCGAGTTCGCATATAAAAAGCAAAACAAGTCAGGGCGCGATCCTCAAAATGAAGGAGAATGTGCGCTGGAAATCAGGTGGAACATAAACGGAACAATTTTAAGGGGCAAGCCTTTTTGAGTTCGCTCTCGGAAAATTGTCCTTTAGAAAAATTGAGAGTTGAACTTGGTGGTTTCACAAGGCATTGTACTGGAACAAATATAGAACGAGCGGAGAGCCTTGCTTCCTGACGCCTGATATTCAAAAGGAAAGCCTCGGAAATGTGGACAACCGAGGCCGCTTTGCGAAAGCCTGTTTGATTTGCGGAGCGCGGAGCATAGGTTACTTGCCAACTTAACCTGCTCAGCTATGAGTTGGTTCAGATTTAGGAGTAATTCAATGGCCGGTAGCGTCAATAAAGTCATTTTGGTTGGAAACTTGGGCGCAGATCCGGAAATTCGCCGTACGCAGGATGGTCGTCCGATCGTCAACTTGCGCATCGCGACTTCCGAAAGCTGGCGTGATCGCAACAGCGGCGAGCGCCGTGAGCGCACTGAATGGCACCGCGTTGTTGTGTTTAATGAAGGCCTTGCAAAGGTTGCTGAGCAATACCTGCGCAAAGGTTCCAAGGTTTACATCGAAGGCCAGCTGCAGACCCGCAAATGGCAGGACCAGAGCGGTCAGGACAAATATTCTACCGAGATTGTTCTGCAGGGCTTCAATTCTACGCTGACCATGCTTGATGGTCGCGGTGAAGGCGGCGGTATGGGTGGCAGGGTGGTCAGTCCGGCGGCGGCTTTGGCGGCGGCGGT
>NZ_BAZK01000022.1 GCF_001310815.1 Pseudovibrio denitrificans JCM 12308 | reverse complement strand
GATCGCTATAAGAAAATGTCCAAGATGGGCGTGCGCAATATCGACGGGTACAACACCCGTGTTGAGCAGGCCATGAAGAAGGGCGAGAGCTTCACCCGTACGGTTCAGACCGGCTTCGATAAAAACACTGGCGAGCAATCTTCGAAGAAGAAGAACTGCCAATGGAGAAAATGCCGTACATCGTCGTGATCGTCGATGAGATGGCTGACCTCATGATGGTGGCTGGTAAGGACATCGAAGGCGCAATCCAGCGTCTGGCACAGATGGCCCGTGCTGCTGGTATCCACCTGATCATGGCAACCCAGCGTCCATCCGTGGACGTGATCACCGGTACCATCAAAGCGAACTTCCCGACCCGTATCTCGTTCCAGGTGACCTCCAAGATCGACAGCCGCACGATCCTCGGCGAAATGGGCGCAGAACAGCTGCTCGGCATGGGTGACATGCTTTACATGGCTGCTGGTGGTAAAACCCAGCGTGTTCACGGCCCATTCGTTTCAGATGATGAAGTGGAGGACATCGTAAAGCACCTGAAGGAACAAGGCACACCAACCTATCTTTCCGACGTAACAGAAGAAACCGAGGAAGCTGGTGGCTACGATGCACTGACACAGGGCTCCGGCAACGCAACCAACGACCTGTTCGATCAGGCGGTGGCCATCGTCGCCAGAGACCGCAAGGCCTCCACCTCGTACATTCAGCGTCGCCTCTCAATCGGCTACAACCGCGCTGCATCTCTCATTGAGCGGATGGAACAGGAAGGCATGATCAGCCCAGCAAACCACGCCGGTAAGCGCGAAATCCTGCTTCCGGACAATGATGAGCAGTTCTAATTGAGAGCATTCTCGAAAAGTTGATCAGCCTTTTCGGAGATCACAAGGCAAATTTATGGAATTTGGGGCATATGCCCCATCTTCGCCTTATGGTAACGATAGCCTCTCAAAATGAGGGTTCACAAACAACCGCCGGCTGAAGATTTAGAGAAGAGTTAATCAACTCGCCTTACGGTTGTTCTACGAGTTTTGACAGCGGAGTTTTATTTATGATTGCATCTCAGGCGATCTCTTTTGGTAGGATTGGCAAAAGCCTCGCAATTGCTGCAGCGCTTTTTATTGGTTCTGTCCCACTGACAGCAGACCACTCCGCCGCTCAAACAACCCAGCAGGCTCAGCCAGTCGCACTCACCAACGTGCAAGCCATTGACGCGGTGAGCAAGTATTTCAACTCCGTACGCAACATGCACGGCAAGTTCGTACAGTTCGGCCCAACCGGTGGCCGCGTTGAAGGCCAGTTCTTCATCAGCCGTCCGGGCAAAGTCCGCTTCTACTACAACAAGCCGTCCACGCTCGACATCATCGCTGACGGCAGCATGGTCTCCGTGAAGGACCGTAAGTTACAGACACAGGACATCTGGCCACTGTCTCAGACCCCGCTGCGCTTCCTGCTGGCTGATAAGATCGACCTGAAAACAGATGCAAACGTCACCAACGTGGTTGTTGAGCCAGACCTCATCACAATCACCATCGACGACAAAACCCGCTTCACTTCTGGCCGCCTGACGCTGATCTTCGATGCGCGCGACTATAAACTGAAGCAGTGGACCGTACGCGATGCACAGGGGTACGACACCTCTGTTGCCATCTACGATGTGGTTGAAAACGGCGCAACGAACCCGGATCTGTTCAAGATCGACTACATCGCAAATTCCCGTCAGCGACGCGGCAACAACTAAAGCGTTGATCCAAATTCTGATGTATGAAGAGGAGTGCTTCGGCGCTCCTTTTTTATTAGCTTGAGTATGTGAATGCAGTTTATCCCGGTTTCACCCGACCAGCCGAACCTTCCTCTGGCTCCCCGCCTGCTTGCAGAGCTGTGCCAGGAAAAGGGCATCAAACTCACTCTCGACAGCGAGTTCTTCTATTTCGGCTATATTGAAACGGAAGACGGCAACCGCTTTCCGATTAAAGGTGGAGCCTTCGCACTCAACAGCTACGCTGCAGGAGAAGCCGCCAAAGACAAAGACTTCTGTGGCCGCCTGCTCCAAGATGCGGACCTGCCAACCCCAGACTTCAAGCTGATCCACTCAGACAAAGCCATCCGCCAGCTGAGCACTGCGAACCCACATGTGGCGCAAAGCCTGAACACGCTCACCAAAGCCCCTGCAATCGCTGAGGCCCTTGGCTATCCGCTCTTCATCAAGCCCAACGAAGGCACGCAAGGTGTTGGAGTTCAGAAGATCTCAGATGAGGCAGAGTTGAACGCACACCTCACAGCCGCCCTACAAACCAATGATCGTATGTTGGTACAGGAAGCTGTCTCAGGCCGCGATTACCGAGTTATCGTGCTGGATGGAACCATTCTGGCGATCATCGAACGCCGCCCTCTCTCCATTACAGGAGATGGCACCCACACCATCGCAGAGCTTCTGTCAGAGAAGATCAAGACGCTCACCACCCGCAGCGGTGGATACAAGGTGGAAAGCGACGATCCGCGCATCCTCAAAGCCATTCAGGAAGCTGGCTATGAACTCACCAGTATTCTGAGCGATGGCGAACTCCTTCAGCTCCTCTCCAATGCCAACCTCTCAACCGGTGGCGAAGCCGTCGACGTCACCAATATCGCTTCACAAAGCTTCAAAGATCTGGCCGTTGAAGCAGCCCGCGTCTGTGGCCTGCGATATGCCGGTGTCGATATCCTCTGCGAAGACCTGAGCATCAATGACGCTCCAGCCACGTGCTTGAACTCAATGCAGGTCCCGGCCTCACCAACTTCTGGCAGGCCTCTCCTGAGCATCATCACCGTGTCCGCGCCATTTATCGGGGTGTACTGGAAGCCATGCTCCAACAATCAGCTTGATTGTAATGTTATACTATTACAATAATATCAGCATACCTCCATCCATCAGGAACCATAAGTATGCTGCTGAGCGAAACGCCGACCAAAGAACAGGCTCGCAAACGCCCAACAAGAGAAGACGCCGAAGCCGCTGTCAGAACGCTGATTGAATGGTCAGGCGATGATCCAGAGCGCGAGGGACTACTTGATACCCCTGCCCGCGTTGCACGCGCCTACGAAGACTTCTTTGCCGGATACGAAACCGATCCCAAGCAACTGCTGACGCAAACCTTCGAGGAAACAGACGGATACGATGATCTCATCGTTCTGCGTAACATGCGTCTGGAATCCCACTGCGAACACCACATTGTGCCGATCATCGGCAAGGCCCACGTTGCCTATCTGCCAGCAGGCCGCGTTGTCGGCATAAGCAAACTCGCACGTGTTGTAGAGGCTTATTCCAAACGTCTGCAAATTCAGGAAACACTCACCGCCCAGATCGGAGACGCTATCTGGGAAGCTCTGCAGCCCCGCGGTGTCGCTGTTATCGTGGAAGCAGCGCACATGTGCATGACCACGAGAGGTATTCGCAAGCCAGGCGTTTCAATGGTCACTCGGTACTTTGAGGGAGACTTCAAAACCAACACCACAATGCGGCAGGAGTTCCTCTCACTGTTGCATGCCCCCTCAGGAAACTTTGGCTAACTAAGAAGAGCCATAACAAAAAGGCCTGCATCTCTGCAGGCCTTGAAACTTATTGGCTTACCAAGCGCCGAGCTTAGTCTCTGGCGTATACTTTTCACCATCAACATGCTTGACCACAGCCTGACCGCAAATGGT
This sequence comes from Pseudovibrio denitrificans JCM 12308, assembly GCF_001310815.1. Classification (GTDB taxonomy): domain Bacteria; phylum Pseudomonadota; class Alphaproteobacteria; order Rhizobiales; family Stappiaceae; genus Pseudovibrio; species Pseudovibrio denitrificans. The sequence goes on along the minus strand of NZ_BAZK01000022.1, from coordinate 84,184 downwards.
GACGCCTCTGGTGGCATCGTAGGTCATGGTTGGAGAACCTTGCAGCTCCCAACCTTTGTTGAGCGCTTCAGTCACGCGGTGACAAAACTTCGCGGAATCCGGTTCGGTGATGAGGCGGTAAAGGCGCATATCCATTCCCTTAGGTTCTTTTAATCTTGGCGGAACCTATCAGTCACACCAGACAGAAGCCAGAGCTTTAAACACGCGCACTGTTCAAAATTACGCGTTCACGTGCCGCTTGATAGCTTCTGCAATCGCAACGGTTTTCCGGCCAATATCCGCATGCAGACGCTCAACCATCTTGCCATCAACCTGCACTGCACCCTTGTCCTGGTTTTCAGGCTGTTCAAACTCGGCAATTATCTTCGTCGCCCACGCAACCTCTTCAGCACTTGGTGCAAACGCGGAGTTACAAGCAGGCAGCTGTTTTGGATGGATCAGCGTCTTACCATCCAACCCCATGTCTGCGCCTTGCTGACATTCTTCCGCAAAGCCCTCAAGATCAGAGAAATTGTTGTAAACACCATCCAGAATGTCAGCCCCACCAACGCGGGCCGTCGCCAGGAATGTCATCAGCCAAGGCATCAACGCCGCACGGCCCGGAAGAATCTTCGCACCACTTTCCTTGCTCAGGTCATTGGTACCGATGATGAACACGTCGAGACGGTTATGCGGATCTTTCGCCGCTTCCGCGATCTCAGAAGCATTCAGGATTGCACCCGGTGTTTCCAGCATGGCCCAGATGCGAACGCTCTCAGCACCCTGCTCCGCCAGATAATCCGCAACCGGCTGAATGTCAGCAAGGCTCTCCACCTTCGGCAACAGCACAGCATCTGGCTTGGCAGCAACTGCTGCTTTCAGATCATCATGACCCCATGGGGTTTTCATGCCATTGATGCGGATAACAAGCTCGCGATGGCCATACCCACCACCGGCCACAGCCTCACACACCTGCACACGCGCCATCTCTTTAGCATCCGGCGCAACAGCATCTTCCAGATCCAACAGAAGCACATCCACATCCAGCCCTTTGGCCTTCTCCAATGCTCGTGCATTTGAACCCGGCATGTAAAGCGCACTACGGCGCGGTCTGATGGTGTGAGCTTGCTCTGAGCTAGACATGGCACTTCCTGTTGCGTTGCAAAATCAAAGCAGAGTTTAGAACCAGCAATCCGCCTTAACTACTCACCATTCGGGCTAATTGCGAGTTTTGAACCGCCAAACACTAGGCCTTTGGCTGCAATTCGCCTTATGCTGCCCAGCAACATCAGCTTTTGCGGCAACGCAGAGATGCAGACTCGACCAGTACTCTCCCAATGAGCCAGCCACTGGAAAGAAGCATCCCACAAATTTCGCGGTCCTATAAGACTTTCGCACCTTGATTTTAAGGGATTTTTGGGGTCACTCTATAACGCAAAATCAAACGAAGGAACGGGAAGAGGTATAATGGCTGACCTTTCTTACAGAGCCTTAACACCCGCTGATGCGCCAGACTTGGCCCCTCTCATCGCAGAGAATGCACAAGCTTTGAAGCGCGGAGCTCCACGTCGTCCTGACGAAGTCTTCGCAGAGCGTCTGATCGAAGACAAGTCAATCGAGATCATCGGTGCATTTGAAGAGGACACGCTGGTCGGATTTGCCGCTTTCTTCGATATTCCAGACCTGATCTCCGGCCTGCGCATTGGCCAGCTGGATGATATCTACGTGATGCCAGACCACCGCCACAAAGGCATTGGCCGCACACTGGTAGAGCAAATCTCCAAGATCGGTAAAGAGCGTGACTGGCTTCACGTCCGGTGGCTCGTGCCAAACAAGAACAAGGTCGACAACAGCCTCTTTGAAAATCTGGCAGAACCAGACGACAAAGACAGCTTCATTGTCCCGATTGATCGTCTGGCACTTGCTTAAACCAAAAGCGGCTCTTACGAGCCGCTTTCTTTTATGATCAGCTGAGGCACTGGCCCCAGATCAAAGAAGGCGATACGGGCCCGCCCGTTTTCAATCGTCACTGGGATCTTGAGCGTCGGAACACCATTCACTGCACTGCCCTGCCCAATACTCATTGCAGTCTTCTGCAGTGATTCAAGCGTCTTGGAACCCTGTGGGAACAGTGGGCGCAACACATCTTCCAACTGATGAATGCCGGTAATCACCAAAGGCAGAGTGCCGTTCAGACGGCCCTGACGGTCAATCACCAGATCACCACCTGTTTTGACGGAAAACTCTCCGCTTTTCAGATGCAGATTGGAAACGTTGACCTTTAGCTCTTCATCAACCATCAAATCAGCAATATTGCGAACTTTGCCGTCCAGAAGCTTGGAACCCTCCGGCAACTGCATCACAAGGCTGATATCAAGCGGCACCTCGTCAGACACCTGACCCGCTGTCAGACCAGTCACCAGTAGTGATAGGTCCAGCGCATCTTCATTGCCTTCCACGCGGCGCATATGTGCTTCAGTCAGTTCCGCATCGAACTCAACGGACTGATCACCAATGGTGTAAGTCAGCTTTGGCTCTTTAAAGACAGCATCCAGTTTCGAAGGTTTGCTGTCTTTTGCAATCACGCTTGCCTGTGCCGTTTTCCAATGCGCGGAGTAAGCCGGACCAGCCTGACCAAAGGTTGCCTCTGCCGGGCCAGTAGCTTCAAAGATCACATGAGTTGGATTGTAGGCCAACGCAACACCGCGTAACTCATTGATAAAGTACCACTCTCCGTTCTTGTCCATACGGAACGGAGTACAGGTCAACTCAAAGCGGAACGGGTAGCCACCCAGCTGCTGGTTGCCACACTCAAGGCTTCCACCATCTGCTTCAGCAACCTTCACACCATTGCGAATAACGTCCGAAACAATACCGCGTCCAACTGCCCAATAGGCGGACCAGCCGCCAATAATCAAGGCGACTAGGATCGCCAAAACGAAATACGCCGACTTTCTTGGAGGCCGGGATACTTTTGGTTCAGTCATCTACTCTCCGTTACCCTCACACGTCGCTGTGAGTTGCATGCTGATTACGAGCCTGATAGGCGTGTCACTCAAAGAATTCTACGAGAAAATAGTTATGCGAGATTTATGGATATTTGGCTACGGCTCACTAATTTGGCGTCCTGGCTTTACTTATGAGCAAGCTGTCCCAGCAATCTTGCATGGTGTCCATAGATCTCTTTGTGTGTATTCTTGGGTTCATCGCGGGACTCAAGACAACCCTGGACTGGTATTTGGGCTGGATAAAGGCGGTGCCTGCATCGGCATGGCATTTCGGGTCGCGCCGGAAAACTGGCATCACACACTGGAATACCTCCGTGAACGCGAACAGCAGACCATGGTGTATCTGGAAACCCACCGCCGCATCCGCTTGCTGGATGAAGACGGCACCAAAGTCCGCGCCGTGACATTCGTCGCCGACCAGAAACACGAGCAATATGCAGGTGCGTTACCGCTAGAAGACCAATTGCAGATTGTAAAGGGGGCTGTGGGGCAGTCTGGCGCAAATCCGGAGTATGTACTCAACACTCACGCGCATATGAAGGAAATGGGTATTAAAGACCAGAACGTCGAATGGCTGGCACGGCAGCTTTCTTTATAAAGCGCAGATCGGACTATTCGTCTTCCGGCTTGATATAAGAAAAGATCCCCGTACGCAGATCATTATGAGCGCGATCCCTCTCCGCGCTGTCTTCTGCCAAAAGATGTACGTATGCATCCTGCGAAGGTTTCAGCGCTGGCATCGGGGTCTTGTCATTCGACATACCCTGGTGGCCAAGCCAAAGAACCGCTTCGCTCTTCTTGTCTGTGATCAGAACCAGGTTCTCTGCGTAGTCAGCAACCTCTTCCGGAGAGATCCGGGTAAAGAGGTAACGATGGCCAGAGGCGCCAGACCAGTACTTGAACTGACTGCCCGCTCCTAACTCTTCTGACACCCGTGGAGACGTTCCACTCGGCAAGTGATCATCAAACAACGAGTACTGCAACGCACTCTCCTGATTTCTCCTGCTACTTCCCATAGTACTTTATAGAACAAACTGCGAACATATTACAAGTTGAGCCAGAGCATTGTCAAAAAAGAAGCCGCCTTTAAGGCAAAGGCGGCCTTCTTCCTTTGAAACATCTGATTTCCACGCAAAATCTTTATTTTTTCTTATATTCTGCCTGTCGTGCACGAGCTTCTTTGATGATGATGTTATCTGGCGTCGCTTTTTCAGCCTCATCCAGCAAACGATCCGAAGCACCTTCGATGCGTTCCTGCAAAGTTTTGAAGAACTCATCAGGCTGCAAACCCGGCTGGATCGGCTCAAGGAACTCACCTGTGATCGTACCCGGAAAACGGAAGAACCGGCGGCGCGGCCAATACACACCAGAGTTAAGCGCAACTGGAACAACCGGACAGTTCAGCGTCTTGTAAAGGTGCACAATGCCATACTTGTACTGCGGCTCAGCCCCTGCAGGGCGGCGCGTACCTTCTGGATAGATGACGATGTTCCGGCCTTCAGCAATCGCCTCAGCAGCCTTCTTGGACATTTCTGAAAGCGCTTTGCCTTTCTTGCCACGATCAACTGGGATCTGGCGGAACTTCATCAGGTACCAACCGAAGAACGGAACATAGCGCAGTTCCTTCTTCAGAATATAAGTCGGCTGACGGTAATACTCTGCAAGCGCAAAAGTTTCCCAGGCAGATTGGTGCTTGGAAACAATGATACAGCCGGTGTCAGGGATGTTCTCTAGTCCCTTCACTTCAGACTTTACCCCTGCAACCCAACGCAGCAAGAACTTTTCTGTGCGCGCCCAGAACGGAATAAGCCACCAGCAATACCGAACAGGAAGCACAAACAGGAACATACATGCCAGCATGATGATCAAGGTGCTGATGTAAAACAGCACGTTGAAGAGAATAGAACGCAGGACGATCATAATACCTTCACAACCATATCCGCATGGCCCCCGCCAAAGCGAATTCAGAGTTTACTTTACGAAGTTAAGAGGAGTGTTTTACCGGAAAGACAGTATCCAGCTCAACTCGCAGCCGAACGAGGATATACTTCACATATTCGCGCAGGAGAAGCTTTGTTATTGAAGAACTTTCGTACCAATGCTCTAAATCCAGCTCTTTATGGTAGACAGGACTTGGATAGAGGTCGGCTTCTGGCAGGCGAACCTGCAATTCTGCCAATGCTCTAGGCATGTGATAGGCGCTGGTTACCACCAGCAGCGAGTTGAACTGATTTTTTCTGACCCAGCTCGCCGTCTCCTCAGCATTTCCGATCGTGTTGAGCGCTTTCCGGTCCAGATCAACGCAGCAATCAAACAGCCACATACGCTTGGAGTTAAGCCGAGCAATCTGCTTCGCACTCGTCGACGGATGCACACCAGAGATCAAAAGCCGCTTCGCGCTACCTGTCTCCAGAAGATCCAGACTCTGCGAAATCCGGTCACGACCACCCGTCAAAACAACAATGCCATCCGCGTGCTTCGGCACAACGGCCTGAACAGCGGGCTGCAATACTTCCACAAACCACAGGAAGCCCGCAGCAAACGCAACGGAGCAAATCAGAAACAACAGAAAGAAGAAACGGACTGCGCGCCGCACAAACGACTTTCTGCCAGAACGCTTCCCAGCGCTGGCTGATACCGGTTCTTGCTCACCGGGTGCTTTAAAATTGGCCGCAGTATCGCGCGTATTCAAAGAATGCTCCATGATGTGGCTACATGCTTATAGCCACAAACCTGAACGAATAATTTCCTGACTACATATCAGAACTGGCGAAAATGGGAAGAAAACGGCGCTTAATCCATATTTGCCAAATGTCTGTGGACAGCGAGACGGGATGTGAGCGCAGTCAACACCGCCACCAGAGCCACAACGGCAACAACACCAAGATAACCAATCGTGCCCACCTGAGCCGACCCAAACAGCGCCTGCACCTGGTTTCCGCTCACTGAGGTTACATCAGAACTTCCAAAGAACCCGATGATCAGGAAGCTGACAGCCGCAATCGTGCCACCAATGATTCCGCCCTTAAGACCAAGCCACAGGAAGTGCCGCTGAAATTCAGAAGCAATAAAGCTGACCTCTGCCCCAACAAAGTGGAGAACCTCAACCACATCCTTATTGCCAGACATCGCTGCCTGCGTCGCAAAAATAACAGAGAGCACCATAGAAAACAGCACGAGCACCAGAATACCAAAGCCCACCAAAACCGCGGTATTCGCCATAGCAGACAGCTGACGGTTCCAGACGCGGTGGTCATCAACCGATGCAGCCCGGATATCCTGCTCAATCTGGGCCTTCATCTCAGCAAGGTCCAACAGTTCAGGATCATTGATCTCTACCAGAACCAACCGGGGAACCGGTAGTTCCTCAAGCTCCAACCCAGCCCCCAGCCACGGCTGAAGCAATCCTTTGGTCTCCTCATCAGAGAGAGCACGCGCTTCTCCAACACCCGGAAACTCTCGGACCAGCGCCAGCGTGCGATCAATCTCCTGCAGCATATTCACGCCATCAGCAGGACGGATCTGCACTGTCACTTCACGCACCAAATCATTGGTCCAGTCATTGGCTGCATCATTGACGATCGCCACAAAACCAACCGTCAAACACGCCAAAAAGCTCATGATCGCCACAACGAGCATAAGCGCCTGACCAGAAATCGCCTGCGGTGGAACAATCGGAGCTGGCTTTTCTCGGGAACGAAACTTCAGCGGAGAAGGCTTGGCGGGAGCAGCCTTTTTAACCGGACGCCCACCCTTGCCCTTGCCTTTCGGCGGCCCTTTGCGAGGCGGTCCGGGTCTTTTCTGACCAGCTGGCGCTCTCTTGGGGCCTGACATAGGCGGCTCTCGTCTTTGCTGAGTATCAGTCATGAACAGCCAACCGCCCGTCGTTGAGAATAAGATGCCGAGCTTCCACCTGCTCCAGCAAGTGGAAATCGTGGGTCGCGATCACCACGGAGGTACCAAGCCGGTTCAGCTCAATGAATAAACGCAGCAAACGACGCGCCAGTGGCGGATCCACGTTACCCGTCGCTCATCCGCCAACAGAACTTCAGGCCGCGTAATCAACGCCCGCGCGATCGCAGCACGCTGCTTTTCACCACCAGAAAGCACCGGCGGCAGCACATGCATACGGTCACCCAGCCCTACCCACTTCAGCAGATCAATCACATCAGGACGATATTCCGCCTCAGATTTCCCAGCAACGCGATGCGGCAGAGCCACGTTTTCGTAGGTGGTCAGATGGTCCAGCAAGCGGAAATCCTGAAACACCACACCAATCCGCCGACGCATCGAAGGCAGCTCAGACTTGGTGATTTTGGTGGTGTCCTTGCCAAAAACGGAGATCAGACCGCGTGTTGGGCGCATGGAGAGAAACAGCAGACGCAGCAAACTGGTTTTACCAGCACCTGAAGGACCGGTGAGAAACTGAAAAGATTGCGGCTCAATGGAAAAGGTCAGATCCCGAAGCACTTCAGGGCCCATTCCATACCGAAGTCCCACATTCTCAAAGCGTATCACCGAAAATTCCCCTAGCAGACGTGAGGTTCCGCCTTATCAGAACAATGAGGCCAAACTCGTGCAAATCACTCTAAAAAATAATTTTCTCGCGTTCAATTTTAGAGTGAGATTACCCATGCAAATTTATGCGAGCCTGTTCCTTTGGATATCCCTTGAATAAATTAACACTTCATTAAGCATATAAATGCCCTGATAGGTTCAAGAGAATTAGTTTAGGCACTCAATCTGACTCCATGCCCCTGTATTTAGGCTAGTCAAAGCCTGCCCTTTTGAGTACTTGTGAGTATATTGCATATCTGGTGGCTCTGAGACGTATTCCCTGCCTGCTCTGCTGAGAGAATACGCTAGAAAATGAAGGATTTAAGCGGTTTAGCCAATCCATATTAATGGCAAATCGCTTTGGACCACGCTCGATGAAAATTATCTGCCCTCAATGTAATACTGCCTATGAGATCCCCGCTGACAAGGTTGGAGACACTGGCCGCAAAGTTAAATGCGCCAGCTGCAACCACATCTGGCATGTCTCACGCGAGGAAGAAACAGCAGACGACTGGGCCGAAGCCCTGGGTGCACAGAGCGAAGTACACAACAATTCAACACCCGATGACGACCGCAAAGAACCCTCCTTTTCCGAAGGTTTTGATGAAACCGATTGGGCCGGTATCGGAGAGAAAGCGGAGCGTCACGAAGCATTCTCCGAAGAAGATCTTGCCGTAAAACCCAAAGAAGACTCTTCAGATTCAAATGGTTCTAAGGATGAGGACACCAGCGAAAAGTCCGCAGCCGGTGCCAACAATTCTTATGAAGCTTCTGAAGATCCAGCAGGTTCTGACGAGGACAAAGCAGAAGACAATAAGAAATCTGAGGGCAAATCCCAAAAGCCCAACGGAAGATCTAGAAAAAAAACTAAGTCATCCCGCAAATCAGGTGTTATAAGCGCGAAAGGCCTGCTGGGAGCGAGCCTTCTTGCTGCTTCACTCGCACTCTGTTTTGCAGCGGTGCAATACCGTGAATCTGTAGTAAGAACCTTCCCCGATTTGGCTGGTCTTTACCAGTTGGCTGGTATGACCGTAAATCTGCGTGGTCTTGTATTTAAGGATCTGAGAACCTTCCGTGAGGTTGAGGACGGCTCTGTCGTGCTTGTTGTGGAAGGCTCTGTAGAGAATATTACAAGAAGCGAGACGTACATTCCGGCGATCAAGCTGGCCTTACGCTCTCAGGATACGCAAGAGATACACTCCTGGATTGTTGAGCCAAGAGAAGATTGGCTTGCACCAGGTGATAAAACACGGTTCAGAGCTCGGTTGAATAATCCGCCAGAGCGAGCCGCCGACATTCAATTGCGCTTTGTTGAGCGCCAAAAGAAAAGAGCGAGCATTAGATGACCGGTAACCCGGAAATCCGCGTGCTGTTTGATGAAGAAGCTATTGCTGGTCGCGTAAAAGCGATCGCAGAAGCTATCGCACAGGACAACCCTCACAACCTCCTCCTCGTAGCAGTCTTGAAAGGGAGCTTCATTTTTGCAGCTGACCTTGCTCGTGCTTTGCACAGAGTAGGTTCCGTTCCGGAAATGGAATTTTTACACCTTTCAAGTTATGGAAGTGGGACGGTGTCGTCAGGAGAGATCAAAGTCCTCCGCGATATCCAAAGCGATGTAACCGGACGCGACGTCATTTTGATTGATGACATTCTCGAATCTGGTCGCACACTCAAGTTTGCACGCGACATGATCGCCGATCGTGGAGCCAAGTCTGTCCGGATAGCTGCATTCCTGGACAAGCCTGGTCACAGAAAAGCCGATATCCAATCGGATTACACGGGCTTCGATTGCCCGGACAAATTCGTTGTCGGCTATGGCATGGACATGGGGCATGCATGGAGACAGTTGCCATTCATCGGCTACGTGCCGCAGGAAGGTGACGAGTAAACGAGGGGGGCTATAATGGCTCACATACTTCTGACGGAAGACGATGATGCGGTCCGCGCCTTTGTAAAACGTGCATTGGAGCTGGACGGGCACAAAGTGACCGCCGTGGAAGATGGCGCCGAAGCCGCTCTTGTGCTGCTGCAACAGCAGGGCAAGTTTGACCTTTTGCTCTCCGACATCAGAATGCCGGAGATGGATGGGATCGAACTTGCTATGCAAAGCAGCGCTCGCTATCCGGGCCTGCCAATCCTTTTGATGACCGGTTACGCAGACCAGCGTGAACGCTCAGAAGAAGTCGGCAAGTGCGTAAAGGACGTTCTGACCAAACCATTTTCACTGGTAGAAGTCAGAAAAGCCGTCACCACAGCTTTGGCAGGTGAGGAAGAAAGCTCTCCGCAATCCGCTTTTGCATAACGCTGAAAAGCGTCATCCGATTTTCGGATAAAGAGCCCAATAAAGTTTCTGAAACGCGATCCCTCCCCCGAGCGATCGCGTTTTGTGTATCAGAGCTCAGCCGCCCTGCACTTTCCGCACTTCGCGCAGCAACACCTTCTTCGGTGTAAACGGTACTAAATGCAGCGCGAGCCTCTGCCCAAACGACATACCGGAAATCACAGTGAGCTTGCCTGCCATCATGGCTGATAGCCATCCAGCGCCACAGACCGGGCCGAAGCAGCATTATCAAACAGACGGGTCTTATCCATGCCTGATCGCGCTGCAAACTCAGTGTCTGTTGCACCCGGTAAAAGCGCAGTCACCGTAACCCTGGTGTCATGCAGCTCCTCAGCAATGGCGTTGCTGAAACTGGTCACAAACGCCTTTGACGCGTAGTACACCGCCTTCATCGGCCCCGGCAGCAAAGACGCCGTAGAAGACACATTCAGAATACGCCCGGAATTCCGCGCCACCATCTGCGGCAGGAACAGATGGGTAAGCGCTGTAAGGGACACCACATTCACCTGCATCATGTCCCGCTCGTCCTGCCAGTCACGCTCATGAAACTTGCCGCGACCACCAAAACCGGCGTTGTTGATCAGATACTCAACCTCCCAACCACTTGCTTCCACGGCCTCAAAGATCATCCGTGGCGCCTTCTCATCGACCAGATCAGCCTCAATCACCTGAGCCTGAACACCCCACGCAGTTTCCAGTTCATCTTTCAGTTGGCGCAGCACTTCCCCTCGGCGCGCTACCAGAATGACATCTCCACCTTTTTCCGCATGAAGACGCGCCAGCTCTCGGCCGATCCCACTGGAAGCCCCGGTTATCAAAGCAACTTTGCCCATGGTTTTGCTCCTGCTTTCTGGAGTGCCACCACGATCAACCCGCAGCCTGGGCTTTGCAAGCCACTCCAAATCTACTAAGTAAACACTTGGTTACAAACTCGCCAAATATAAGTCAACAAGTGTTTACATATCAAAATGACAGCCAAAGAAACCAAAGCAGCCGAAAAGTCCCGTGATGCCGAGGCCACACGCGCGGCTATTTTGTCCGCAGCACAAAAGCACTTTGCGGCTTCAGGCTTTGACGGTGTGGGCGTGCGGGATATTGCACGAGATGCAGGCGTCAACGCAGCACTGATCAACCGCTACTTCGGCTCAAAGGAACAGCTGTTTTTCAAGGCAACCCAGTCAGAAGACCATTTATTGAGACTAACAGAAGGCGACAGAGAAACCTTCGGCCAGCGCATTGCAGAACGCCTTGCCACCCGCCCTCTCAAAGACGATCAGCTGGACTCCACTCTTGTTATGATCCGCTCTGTCAGCAGCAATGTGGTTGGCCCGGAGCTCTGCCGCCGCGCCAACGAAGAGTATGTCGGCAAACTCGCTGAGTGGCTTGGTGGAGAAAACGCGGACCAACGCGCCGCCCTCATCTTCTCAGAGATCCTCGGTTTCGACATGATGCGCCGCATGATTGGCACCACAGCCCTCAACGACGAAAAACAAACCGAAACAATCGCCTATCTGGCCAAATCCATCCAATCCTACGTTGACGGCTAAAGCACAGGCCAAACGAAAAGCTCCGGGATCAGAAAGCTGTACAAATCTACAGTTTCCTGATCTTCTATCTGCATACTTTATCTCTGATTTTGAGCGAGCTTTTCCATGGAACATGCATCAGCAGATTGTGCAGAACCTCCAATGCTGTCCGAGGCTTTGAAAGAACTGGATGACCCGGCAGCACCAATATCACATGCCTTAAAGCACTACGCGGCAAGCCGGATTTATCAGGCTATTGAAAGCTGCTTTGCGCATTGGGAAAACATCCCGGACCTGTGCAACGCTGATCTCTATTTTGATTACCTCAACGCCTTGGAAGAAGCGCAGGACCGTCGAGATTTCCTGCTGGCAACCCAAGGCTATCTGGCCCGCTTACAAAACGCTCACACCCTCTTCATTGATCATACACTTCAAAAGAACGCCAGCTTTGGCTTCTGGGCCCGCCCTCTGCCCGCTTCAGCAGCAGTACCTCACAATCAGGTCTGGACAGTTTGCAGCTCCACACGACCAGATTTGCACCACGGAGAGGTGATCAAAGAGGTCAACGCACTCCCTGCAGATGAGTTCTTCTCGCACTACACAAAGTTCGTCAGCGCTTCAAAACCAGAAGCGGCCACCTATAATCTCTTGAGAGGTTACAGCTTTCTCTTTCCAGACCAGCTTGACCTCACCCTCGCAGATGGCAGAAAGCTGCTAATCTCCCGCAAAGGAGCAACAAATCCGTCCCTGCACCAGAACAAGGCTGAGCTCGACACCACAGGCCAACATCCACGCCTGATCGTCGGCAGCTTCGCAAAGCCGGAGTTTGAAGAGCAGGCCTTCACCCTCCTCAGTCAACTCGACAACCGCTCCCCTCTGATCCTTGACCTGCGCGGTAATGGCGGTGGGGATACACCTATGAGGCTGATGAAGAAACTTTGCCTTGAGTCCATCCCGATTTGGCAGGAGCGCACACCTCAGTTCACAGCACTGGAAAAAGCACAACAAGGCTTGGCCGCATTCCAAAACGGCAAACTCTCCGCACACCACAAACAACCCAACGCCCAAACCACGACCATGCAGCAGCTCACAAACGGTGAAACCATCCCGGTAGATCCCGAGCCCTTCCGGGGACAACTGATTGTTTTGATTGATGTTGGCAGCTGCTCAGCAACTGAGGATCTGCTGATCCCTCTCAAACATTCCGGCCGCGCAACAATCATCGGTGAGGCGTCCGCAGGCTCAACCGGCCAGCCCTACTTCGAAGCCCCCTTGCCGCACACTCAGCTGATGGTCTCCACCAAACGAACAGCCTTTCCGGATGGCACCCAGTTCGAAGGCATCGGCATCCAGCCAGACCACCCGGTCATGCCCACCACAGAAGATATCCAGCAAGGCAAAGACCCAGCACTGGCGCTTGCACAACAGCTCTTGGCTAAAACCGTCCACACCTAACTCAAATCCGTTGGCCGCTTCTCATAAAATTCGAGTGTATGCAGGCTCATGTCGGCGTATTCGAAGAGCATCTCGCGGGAGAAGCCACGGCGCACGAGCACGTAGAGCCCTTCAATGATCATCACATAGAAGATCAGCAGCTTTTCGATATCATCGGGGTCTTTCAGCTCGCTTTTCAGATCAACGAACTTCAGCCGGAAGTGCTTCACGCCTTCCTGATAATACATCGCGAACTTGGCCAGCAGCTCCTCGTCAAACAAGGTCATGTTGTCCAGCACGCAGAACTTATCAGCATGCCTGCTCTCACGATGGTTTATGCAGATATCGATGAACTCATAAAGCACCGCCTCAACAGCAGCGCGTAGGTTGGAATGCAGGGAGATCGTGCTCTTCAGCTCAGCAAACACGCTGTTGAGCCACCACATCAGCATCGCCGCACAGAAGTCATGCTTGGTGGTGAAATGCTCCTCCACATAAGCCCGATGTGGCCCGCACGCCTGATAGAAGTCCTCCATGGAGCACGCTTCCAGCCCCTTGAGCACAAACACCCGGATGCAGTCGTCCATCACGTCTTCGATGATGTGCGCCAGAACTTCAGGTTTGCATGGGTCTGTGCTCATGGAGCGAAGTATAGGAACTAAAGCAGGCACCACAATGAAGGAGCCGCCAAATGGCAAAGAAAACCAGAAGGACCAGCATCGAGGTCAATCCAGTTTTCTAAGCATTCATTAAAGCATCCCGAAGCCGCCAATCAGTAGCGCTTCATCAGACGTTCCAGATACTCCAGCTCAAGCTGTGGGCGGTCAGGATCAGAAAGTCGACGACGCAGTTCTTCCAGAATACGCCGCGCCCGCTGAACCTCAATCTCATCAGGCACTTTCACCTGACTGCCAAACTCAGGCCCTTCCACACGGCGCATACGCCCCAGCGGGTCTTCGTTGAGCGGAGAATTGGTTGCCTGCCCTCTTCCACCAGATTGTCCGGCAAGCTGCTCTGCGAGCTGCTGAGCGCCTTTACGCAGGGATTCCAGGGCCTGGCTCTGCTCAGAGACAGCCTCTTCAGCCTGTTGAGCCCCCAGCGCCTTTCCAGCATCCTCCATGGAGTTGCCTGCGCTATCCAGATCCTTGCTCGGCTTGGCGCCACTATTGGCCATCTTATCGAGCAGTTTCTGCAGATCATCAGAAAGGTTGCGCTGCTGCTGCTGCAAGTCACGGAAGGCTTGCTGCGCCTCCTCATTGGTCATCTCACCACCCTGACCACGCTTGTTCTGCTGCTCATTGCGCTGACCGGGCCGACGCTGCTGGCTATCCGGATCAAACCGGTGCGTCTCGTCCATCAGATTGCGCTGCTTCTGGATCATCTCGCCGAGATCTTCCAAAGCCTGCAACATCTCCTGCTGCTGTTGGCTTGGGGCCTGTTGTTGCTGCTGCGCGTTCTGCATGTTCTCCAGCATCTGCTGCATTTGCGCCAACAGTTCACGAGCAGCTTCCAAAGAGCCGGTTTTTGCCAGCTCTTCCATGCGGCGGAGCATGTCATCCAGATCGCGAGGCGTAATTTGCTGGGAGTTCTCATCCATCGGCATCTGGCCAAGCTGCTGCGGGTTCTCGCGCATCTGTTGAGCCATTGATTTCAGATAATCATCCAGTGCCTTGCGCAAATCACTCATCAGCTCAGCAATTTCCTGCTCCGAAGCACCCTGCTCCAAAGCCCGCCGCAAGGCTTCCTGCGCCTCACGCAAAGCCCGCTCAGCAGCAGATAAGCCACCATCCTCAATGGTCAGCGCCACATTCCAAAGCACGTCCAGCATGTCCGTCAGCTGCTCATCCGTCTTGGCGGCAACCAACTCGGCATAGGCAAAGCGCAGCGGCAGATAAGAGCCTGCATCATCGATGAAACGCTCCGGCGCAATCATCAGCATGTCCAGCGCATCCACCACCTGAGGGTAGCTCTCAACATTCATCGCCAGATTACGGCGTTGCTCCACTACAGCACGGGCCAGTGGTTTGTTGAACCGACGCTCCGGCAGCTTGATGTAAACCGGCTGCGAGCGGCCTTCCTGTTCGGCCTCATCCCGGGCAACCAACACAAGCGCCACTTCAGATCCGGCCCACGGATGCGCAGTCAGATCCTGAAAGGTCTGTCCAACCGCCATTTTGGAGTCCTTTGGCGGCAGGCTCAGATTGAACCGCGGCGCCTCCACCAGAGAGCGGCCTTGTTCTTCATCATCTCCGCGCTGAACCTTCTCCATGATCGCTTCGGCAGAGACCACGCGATAATCATCCTGCACCAAATAGGTCAGCTTCAAACTGCCGGAAAGCTGCTCTTCGGGATCATCAAACAACCGAATGCGCGGTGGCAAGTCCGGGCGAATGGCGATCTTCCAGGAGTAAGTTGGCGAGTCATCCTGCAAAATCTGCAGACGTCCGCTGGAGTTCAAAGGAAAGCGCCATTCCGTCGTTGTCAGCTCTTCAGAACCTTCACCAGCACCGGATTGCACCCGTTCCGGTTCCAAAACTTCATGACCACGAGAGGAGAAATAGATAACCGAGAAATCGCCCGTTCCCTGCGCCCGAACCAACACCTCACTGCCACTGGCAATGGAGAGTGCATCCCGGGAATCCCTCAGCTGATTGGCATCCCCGCTCAGGAACACAGGCGCTTCACCCGTATAAGCCGGTGGTGTCACCCACGCATCGATACGCGCAGGCAGAACGCTACCCACACCCTGAGACTGGAACGGCGCCAACAGGCTGGACCAACGGTTCGCATCCGAAACAGAATAGCCAACCACCAGCAACATAACGGCAAAAACCCGCAGGGCGTAAGGATCTTTGGTAAAGCCGCGCGGGTTAACACCTCCAACGCGCAGGTTCTTCAGCCGCTCACGCAACCGCTTCTGGTGGGCAGACCAAAGCGCCAGCGCTTCCTCATCATCCATCCCGGTTGCCTGCTCATCTTTGTAAGAGAGCAAAGGCCGATGTGGCAGATCACTGGCAAGCTCAACCTTACGCAGTCCCTCCGCCTCACTGGGCAGCCTGAGACGTAAAAGCGGATAGCAACTCCAGATGAAAACAGCGAGAAACAGGATGGAAACAAAAGCAGAGCCATAAAATCCAAGCAACTGCCACAGCCCTAGAAAGCTGACAGCCACATACAGACAGGCAACAATGAGCGGCATCTGAATGGAAGGCCAGAACCGCTCCCAGAACAAATAAAGCCGCGCTTTAAAAGCCAGCCTTTTCAATCGATAGGGTAATCTTTGAGAAAACAGGGACTGCCACAGGCCGGATGCCACAGAGCTATCGCCATAGTGCTTCTTATGCTCTCGCAATTCACTTGCTGAAGCTATGGCATTCTTTAGGTTTTTATTGCCGCCATTCTCATTCTGATGGGTCACATAGGCCTCGCTAACCGCCGCCTGCTTTTTCTTTTGAGCATACGGCGATTAACGTAGATCAGCAATCTGGCAAACCTAAGGGGCTTTCAAACAGAGTTAAGCCTTTTCAACCCAGTTCGGCACAACGTCTTGATTTAGTAACTCATCGTAGCTTGGACGCTGACGGATGATCGCAAACTTGTCGCCATCAACCAAAACTTCAGGCACCAAAAGACGGGTGTTGTATGTGCCGGATTGCGTCGCACCATAAGCACCGCAGGAATAAACCGCCAGAAGATCACCTTCCTCAAACTTCGGCAATTCCCGGTCACGAGCAATGTAGTCACCGGTTTCACAAACTGGCCCAACAACATCTGCCAGCATCTGCTCACCATTCTGGCGTTCTTCACTCACCGCACCAATGTCATGGTGTGCTTCATAAAGAGTTGGGCGGATCAGATCGTTCATCGCAGCATCCACGATGACGAAGTTCTTCGCTTCACCTTCTTTACGGTAGATCGTTTCGGTAACGAGAATACCAGCGTTTCCTGCGATCAAACGGCCAGGCTCGGTAATCAGCGTAACGCCAAGACGCTCAATGTGTTTACGAACGATCTTTGCGTATTCCGTTGGCAGCGGCGCCTCAATTCCGCCTCCATAAGGAATGCCAAGACCACCACCCACATCAAGGTGCTCGATCTCAATGCCATCTTCCTTCAGCATGCCAATCAGCACACCAAGGCGTTCCAAAGCATCATCAAACGGACCCAGCTCAGTGATCTGAGAACCGATATGCATGTCCATACCGGTCACTTTCAAGCCCGGCAACTGCGCAGCTTCATTGTAAACAGCGCGTGCACGGTCCCAGGCAATGCCAAACTTGTTCGCAGCCAGACCGGTAGAGATCTTGGCGTGGGTCTTTGCATCCACATCCGGATTGATGCGCAGAGAAATCGGTGCAACCTTGCCCATCTCAGAAGCAACTTCGGAAAGACGCTTCAGCTCAGGCTCGGATTCCACGTTGAAACACAGGATTCCTGCATCCAGAGCAAACCGCATTTCCTGACGGGTCTTACCAACGCCAGAGAACACAATCTTGTTGGCTGGAATACCTGCCTTCAGTGCACGACGCAGTTCCCCTTCAGAAACAACGTCCGCACCAGCACCCAGCTTAGCCAACACCGTCAGAATGGCGATATTGGAGTTCGCCTTCATTGCATAACAGGTCAGATGATCTATTCCATCAAACGCACCGTCAAAAACCTTGAAGTGACGCTCAAAGGTTGCGCGGGAATAGCAGTAAAATGGGGTTCCAACTTCCGCTGCAATTTCAGTCAGCGCAACGTCTTCAGCGTGGAGCACGCCATCCTTGAACTCAAAGTAATGCAATGTAGGTCCTCTGCGCTGGCTCTGCCCAAACGGGCTTAGCGAACCAGTCTAAAAATTGAAGTCTGGATCATCTTCGTCCGCACCGATCAGCGGATCAAGAAACAGACTTTCGTCCTTCTCATCCGGAATCTGCGGCGCAGGAGCATCATTCAGGGGTGGCGGTGCACCATCTGCAGTCGCCCGAGCTTGGCTTGGCGTTTCCAAACTGCCTTTACGCCCACAAGCGGAAACACTCAGACCGAGTGCAACAATTGTGAGGCCAATCAAAAGCTTGGAACTACGGCTTTTTGTAATGTCTTTCATGCCTTGCGAGCTCATGTTTTCTCTGCTCCAATCTGGATGATCTTACCAAACCAGAAATTCGACCTAATGACTGACTCGGACAAACCCGAGCCCACTCTAAGTTTTATTTCTGCACCGTAACAACGGTGACTGCAAGATCATCCATGGAACAGACTTACTTTTCCGTCTTCTGCTCACGCTCAAGCTGCTTCAGCCAACGGCGGGATTGCTTGCGCACATTCACCGGGCTGGTGCCGCCATAAGAGACACGGCTACGAACAGATTTATCAACGGAAAGAACGCTGTAGACATCGTCTGTGATCTTCGGCTCAACGCTCTGCATCTCTTCCAATGTCAGGCGATGCAGGTCCACGCCCTTATCGACAGCCATCTTAACAAGTGCACCAGTCACATGGTGAGCGTCACGGAATGGCATGCCAACCACACGCACACACCAGTCTGCCAGATCAGTCGCGGTGGAGTAGCCAGAACCCGCCGCTTTCTTCAGCGTTTTCACATTCGGCTCAAGGTCACGCATCATGCCGGTCATGGCTGCAAGCGCCAGAGACAGGTTTGGCAGAGCGTCAAACGCCTGCTCTTTATCTTCCTGCATGTCCTTGGAGTAGGTCAGCGGCAAACCCTTCATCATCACGAGAAGAGAATTCAGCGCGCCATAAATACGACCAGTTTTCGCGCGGATCAGCTCAGCAGCATCCGGGTTCTTCTTCTGTGGCATGATGGAAGAGCCGGTCGAGAACTTGTCGGAAAGCTTGATGAAACCGAACTGAGCAGAACACCAGATCACGATTTCTTCTGCCAGACGGGACAGGTGCATCGCACAGATGGAAGCATCCGCCAGCGCTTCAATCGCAAAGTCACGATCGGAAACACCATCCAAAGAGTTTGCTGTTGGGCGGTCAAAACCCAGAGAAGCCGCAGTCATCTCACGATCGATCGGGAAAGACGTACCAGCCAACGCCGCACAGCCCAGCGGACTCTCATTCATACGCGCCCGCGCATCTTGCAGGCGGGAGCGGTCACGAGCAAACATTTCAACATAAGCCATCAGATGGTGGCCAAATGTCACCGGCTGCGCAGACTGCAGGTGTGTAAAGCCCGGCATCACAACGGCAGCGTGCTCTTCAGCCTTTTCAGCGAGCGCCTGCATCAGGTCTGTCACCTGTGCCTCAAGATCGTCCAAAGAGTCGCGTACCCAAAGACGGAAATCTGTGGCAACTTGGTCGTTACGTGAACGAGCTGTATGAAGACGGCCAGCGGTCGGGCCAATCAGTTCTGCCAGACGCGCTTCGATATTCATGTGAATGTCTTCAAGCGCACGGGAGAAGGTAAAAGTGCCTTCCTCGATCTCTGACAGAATTGTGTCTAGACCCTGAGCTATCTTTTCGGCATCTTCTGCGCTAACGATGCCCTGTGCAGCCAACATGCTAACATGAGCCTTGGATCCGGCTATGTCTTGTCGGTAGAGCTTACGATCAAAATCGATGGAAGCATTGATCTCTTCCATGATTGCATCTGGCCCTTCCGCAAAACGGCCCCCCCACATGCGGTTGCTCATGTCTAGCCTCATTATGATTTGGGTTTAATATGAAGAAACTGACAGTTACCGGAAAGTTCGGCCTCGGAAAAGGGCTTATTGCAGCATTAGCTGGATTTGTCGTCGTAGGCGGAGCTGTATGGGCGCTTAATCAGCAAAAAAGTGAGGATCCACAAGCCCTCGCCTGCTCTTCTTCAATGAATACCGCAAAAAATCTCAAGGGTTTGACCACAGGCGAAGTCGCCGCTTTTCTGCCTGCTGAGAAGCCTCTGAATCTGTCTGAGCTGAAATTCAACGATGCAGACGGCAACCTCATCACCATGGCGGATCTGAAGGGCACCAAACTGCTCAACCTCTGGGCCACATGGTGCGCGCCGTGCCGTAAAGAAATGCCTCATCTGGACAAACTGCAGCGAGAAGCCGGCAACGAAGAGTTCAACGTCATCGCTGTGAACATGGACCGCGGCGAGAACAATCCGAAACCGCTGAAGTTCCTGAATGATATCGGCGTGAAGGATCTGGCTTACTTCTCAGACCACACTATGAAGACCTTTAACGACCTGCGCACCAAAGGCAAAGCTCCTGGCCTGCCAAGCACAATCATGATCGGTGAAGATGGCTGCGAAATCGGCACCATGTTCGGCCCTGCCGACTGGGCAGCCCCAGAAGCCTTCACCCTCGTCAACGCCGCACTGGCCGGACAAAAAGAACACAAAACCGCTCAGGCAAATTAAGAGCTGAAGAGCCTGCCTCAAATTCTCTGGAGCAGGCTCTATCGCATATCGCCAAAAGGCAGACATCGCTTTTCGGTTAGAGATACTAACTCACGTTCGTCGTATCAGTCGCGCAGACCCGCAACCGATGCCCATCAGGATCGGTTGCCACAAACGTGTAGCCAAAATCCAGATCAGTGGGCTCCAGAACGATCGGAATACCTTTCTCTTTCCAGAGACTGTAAACCTGATCCACCTCTTCCCGGCTCACATCACTCAGCGAAAGCTCAAACCCTCCAAAGGATGGTTGAGGTTTCGGATCAATTCCTTGTGCAGATTGCAGCCCGAGAGTGACATCCTCCCCCAAAGAGAACAGAGAAAACTCCTGAAACCTCTCAATCGGGCCACTTTGCAGAACGTCCGTATAAAACTCGGTGCTTTTCTCAACGTCGTCGACATAGAGAATAACGCTATTGGGCTTAAACATGCTCACACCCCGTTATCTTGAAAATCAAAGAAACAAACAGATTGCTGCAATCTCAGAATAGCCTTTGCACCGAGCAATATCTTTGATCTTACCCCTTACCCGGCACCGGACGATCTCTCATCCGCATCAGGCCTTCCTGGACGGCAGAAGCCAGCACGCACTTGTGAATGCGTGGATCATCCAGAATATCAACCTAAGATTCTCGCATTATAAATTGCAACTTTAACGATATTTAGCTAAATGTGTCTCGTTTGTGTACTTTGCAATTTAGAGAGTGGAACATGCGCTACGCGGGTAATGTTATTTGGTTTATTTTTGGGGGCTGGCTGCTAGCTCTTATGTGGCTTCTATATGGTGTTTTATTTGCAATCACGATTATCGGTTTGCCATACACAAAAGCAGCTATTGAAATGGCTAAGCTGTCTGCATGGCCTTTCGGCAAAGAAGTGGTTCACATCCGCGATCTGGACAACAAAGAAGCAACGACAACAACTGTGTTGTCTGGTGCATTTGGCCTGATCTTCAATATCCTTTGGTTCCCATTTGGCCTTTCACTGTCTCTTGCTTATCTGATCGCTGGTCTTTTGAATTGCATTACGCTTATTGGTATCCCATTCGGTATCCAAGCATTCAAACTTGCGGGTATCTCACTTTGGCCTGTAGGACGTCGTGTTGTGACCACTGAGCTTGCTGAGTTGGTTCGCCAAGACAAAGCTAAAGCAACGCTTGAGAGCTACAGAGCATAATTTTGCTTCGATAAAGAGGAGACAAGAAGCTCCTCTTTATCGCTTTCTACCTACCCCTTACCCGGCACCGGACGATCCCTCATCCGCATCAGGCCTTCCTGAACGGCAGACGCCACCAGCACACCATCTCGCGTATAAAGGCTGCCACGGCTGAAACCACGGCCACCAGCTGAGCGTGGGCTATCCTGCGTGTAAAGCAGCCACTCATCAAAGCGGAAGTCGCTGTGGAACCACATGGCGTGATCCAAACTCGCCACCTGAAGATTTGGCACAAACACGTTGATGCCATGCGGGAACAGCGCCGTATCCAACAGTGTCATATCCGAAGCATACGCCAGCACGCACTGATGAATGCGTGGATCATCCGGCAGCTTGGAGGCCGCACGAACCCAAACATGCTGCACCGGCTCCTGCTTCTTGCGAGAGAAATACTGCCCCAGATCCAAAGGACGCAGCTCAATCGGGCGCTCCCGCTTCCAGTACTTCTGCACCGGCTCCGGCGCCTTTGAGATCAGCTCATCGGAGATTTCAGAGATCGGCATCAGGTCTTCCGGCATTGGCACATCCGGCATCTCAATCTGATGCTCCATACCCGTCTCAACGCGCTGGAAGGAAGCGGACATGGAGAAGATCGCATGGCCATGCTGGATCGCCACAACGCGCCGCGTTGTAAAGCTGCCACCATCGCGAATACGGTCCACCTCATAAATGATCGGCACCTTCGGATCACCCGGACGCAGAAAATACCCGTGCAGCGAGTTTGCCTGCCGCTCTGCGCCAACCGTACGGGAGGCTGCAACGAGGGCCTGACCAATCACCTGTCCACCAAAAACACGCTGCCAGCCGCTTTGTGGACTTGTCCCGCGAAACAGATTTTCCTCTAATTTCTCCAGATCCAAAAGGTCCAGTAGATTTTCAACAGCCTTCGTCATTGCAGACAAACCTATTTTTGTAGTGATTTCGATTGCATGTGAGTAGTGTGGCGCTATATCGATAGTGTCAACGATCAATTGGGCTAACCTAATGGTTATCGGGCAAACGATTACAGGAAACAGTTCTATGAGCAAGAAGCAAACCGCCACTGAAGAGCTTTATGACGTCACCATTGGCGGCGGCGGTTATGTTGGCCTCTCGCTCGCACTTGCTTTGAAGCAGTCAGAACCTTCCATGAAAGTCGCCCTCGTTGACCTGCGTCCACGTTCAGCAATTGAGAATGACCCACGCTCTTCTGCCATCGCGGCAGGCGCCGTCCGTATGCTCGATCAGCTCGGCATCTGGTACCAGCTGGAAGACGAAGCCCAGCCGATCACCGAAATGATCGTCACAGACAGCAAGCTGCACGACAGCGTGCGCCCCGTCTTCCTCACATTCGCAGGCGATGTTGATGAAGGCGAACCATTTGCTCACATGGTGCAGAACAACCACATGGTCGGCGCATTGCATGATGCAGCCACAGATGCTGGTGTTCACATCTTCGCACCAGACAGCGTCAAAGACTTCGCCGTCGAACCTGCCCACGTCAACATCACACTCGGCAGCGGCAAAACCATCCAGTCCCGTCTCATCGTGGCAGCAGATGGTGTGCGCTCCAAACTCCGTGACCTGGCAGGCATCCACTGCAACCGCTGGAGCTACAATCAGAGCGGCATCGTTACCACTGTGGCGCATGAACGCCCACACAATGGCCGCGCAGAAGAACACTTCCTGCCATCCGGCCCATTCGCGATCCTGCCGCTGAAAGGCAACCGCTCTTCCATCGTCTGGACCGAAAAAACCAACGAAGCCAACCGCCTGGTCAATGGCGATGAGTTCACCTTCGAGATCGAACTGGAACGCCGCTTCGGTCATCACTTAGGCGAAATCAAACTGGACGGCCCGCGTCAGGCCTTCCCGCTCAACCTCGTGCTGGCCCGCTCCTTCGTCACCAACCGCTTCGCGCTGGCAGGCGACGCTGCTCACGGCATCCACCCGATCGCCGGTCAGGGCCTCAACTTCGGCTTCAAAGACGTTGCAGCCCTTTCAGAGGTGCTTGTAGACGCGCATCGCCTCGGCCTCGATATCGGTGCGGCACACATTCTGGAACGCTACCAGAGCTGGCGCCGCTTCGACACATGGCAGATGGGCATGACCACCGATGTGCTGAACCGTCTGTTCTCCAACAACATCGACCCGGTCCGCGCTGTCCGCGATCTCGGCCTCGGTCTTGTTGAGCGTATGCCGTTCCTGAAAAAGCACTTCATCGGCGAAGCAGCAGGCATGGCCGGCCCTTCCCCAAAACTGCTCCTCGGTAATCCGCTTTAATTCTGCTCTAGGTCATACACGTGAAAGACAAACGCTCCATCCTCATCACCGGATGTTCTACCGGCATTGGCTATGCCGCTGCACACATTTTGAGAGACAGAGGCTGGCAGGTCTTTCCCACCTGTCGCAAACCCGAGGACGCAGAACGCCTGCGCTCAGAAGCTTTGACGCCTTTCATTTAGATTATTGCGATACCGAATCTATTCAGTCCGCAGTTGAGTCAGTTCTGGAACTCACAGGCGGCCGCCTGGATGCCCTCTTCAACAACGGTGCCTATGGCCTTCCCGGCGCTGTTGAGGATCTTCCGACAGATGCCTTGCGCCGCCAGTTTGAAACCAACTTCTTCGGCTGGCACGAATTGACACGCCTTGTCATTCCGGTGATGCGAAAGCAAGGTCACGGCCGCATCGTGCAGTGCTCTTCCATCCTCGGCCTCGTCGCCATGGACTACCGCGGCGCCTACAACGCCACCAAGTTTGCACTGGAAGGCTACACAGACACCCTGCGGCTGGAACTGCATGGCTCAGGCATACAGGTTTCCTTGATCGAACCGGGTCCGATTCAAACCGAGTTCTCCAAAACCGCCGTCAAAATGTTCTTCAAGGAGATCGGCGAGGACGCCAAAAACGCCTCCCATTTCCGCGAAAGCTACAACCGCCGCCTCACCATGCTCACCAAAGGCGGCACCACAAAGTTCAAGCTTCAACCCGATGCCGTAGTCAAAAAACTGACCCACGCCATCGAAGCCCCAAAGGCAAAGGCCCGCTACTACGTCACCACCCCAACCCACATCATGGGCTTCCTCCGCCGCATCCTCCCAACATCACTGGTAGACGTAATCCTGAGAAGCTCAGCGAAGTCGGAGGAGTGAAATGATCGAAGAAACAGCTGATTAAATAGCAGCAAAACTCTTCGTATAAACAATCACATCAATCATCATGAAATTATAATTTTTGATAGGACGGGATAATCAACTCGATCCAGTTTAAGACTATATTCTTGCTTTAGCTTATTTTAAGATCAAAACTTACCAACTCGCAAATATCTGTATTTCTATCGAAATATTTCTTATTACATTTAATTACATGAGGCGTTCGTGAGCCAAAGTTTATCTGAAGAAATTCAGCCCCTTATAGAAATTTGGCAGCAAAACCCAAACTCTGTCGGAAGCCTCAGGGCTGTATTAATTCTGCTCGAGCAATCACCCGATAGCGGTATCATAATCGAAACACTTGGCAGCATCGATACAGATCAAGTCCTAGACCAAGCAATTCGAGAAAAAGCTGCAACCCTTCTTCGTGAAGCAGGCTCGCCCGAACTTGGAGAGAAATGGGAACCTCCACTTGCGAAAGCACCCGCAACAAATGTCATCCCACTGAACACTCAAGACGAAATACAGCAGCTTTCTCCAAAAGGTATTACATTCAACGATGTCGGAGGCCTTGAAGACGTAAAGAAGCAGGTGCGCCGAAAAATCATCAATCCTTTTCAGAATAAAAGAGCTTTGTTCTCCCGCTTTAAACGGAAAGCGGGTGGGGGCGTCCTGATGTACGGCCCTCCGGGCTGCGGGAAAACTATGCTTGCAAGAGCGTTAGCCAGTGAATGCAACGCGCAATTCGTCAATGTAAATGCAGCTGATATTTTGGATCAGTTTGTTGGGAATGCGGAAAAGCGCATAAAGCAGCTTTTCGAAGATGCAAGAAACAACAGGCCCGTTGTTTTGTTCTTTGACGAAGTGGAGGCATTAGCTCAAAAACGGCAGTTTGAAAGTAGCGCTAAAGTCAACACGACAGTTTCTGCACTACTAACAGAGATGGATGGTTTTCAGGAAGATAACGAAGGCGTACTGTTCCTTGGTGCTACCAATGTGCCGTGGTCTTTAGATTCAGCTTTCCGACGCCCTGGACGTTTTGATCGCACGATCTTTGTACCACCACCAGACCGCGTTGCCCGAAAATTCATTCTGGCTCGCTTACTTCAAGATCGGCCAGTCGAGAAGGGCTTAGACACAAAGCCGATCATCGAAAATAGTTCAGGCTTTTCAGGAGCTGATCTGTCAGCACTCGTTGATACGGCAATTGATATCGCTATCGAAGAGAGTTCTTCCTCTGAAGATCTAAGGCCACTCTCGAACGAACATTTCAAAGAAGCTTTTTATGAGGTCAAGTCGACTGTTGGTGAATGGCTTGGGCAAGCACGTAGTTTCGCAAAATACGCTAACGAAAATGGCATGTATGACGATCTAGCTAGTTTCTTGAAAAAATATGCGAGGTAAAGATGGCCGCATCACTCAACACAGCCAAAGCCTTACTGGATGCAGGAAACTTCGATAGCGCGCGCCAAATTGCAGAGGAGTTGCTTGAAGAGCTCCCGTCATTTTCGCCATTCTGGAGCTTTCGCATCCAGATTGAGATGCAAGCTGAAAACTACAAAGCAGCTCTCAAAATCACTCATGAAGCTCTGGCAATTTTGCCTGACGATTATGATATCCGTGAGTGCGAGTTCTGGGCATTGCTACGTCTAAAGAAGAAAAAAGAGGCAGCTAAAGTCTACCAAGACTACAAGCGCGATTTTCCGCATTTAGAAAACCATCACAAAGCCATGTCATTTGCGCTAAACGCTATTAAGGGAAAAGCGTCTGAAGCGCGTAAATCACTTAACAAACTAATAGGAGAGCCAAAGACTCCACTACTGAAAAGAAATTTCGGAATTGCATTATACAAAGTTGATGATGCATTCCGCGCTCAGTCTCTGATGGAACAAGCTCAACCTGACCTTCCGGATGATGTAGAACTAAACACCGCACTTGCAATCAATAGTTTTCTCCTCGTTCGTCCTTCAAAATGTCGGAAGTATGCAAGCCAAGCCTTTGCACTAAGTTTCAACAAAGCACACCTGCGTTTTGTTTACTGGGCAAGTTTCCTTTCTGTATCTGCCTCCTGTTTTTTTTATGGTAGGAGTGTTCCTGGTTTTTTCAGTTATACGAGCTTACAGCGCTGCAAGTTTCGCAATGCTGTTTTTGATTGTTACTATGTTTTATGCGGCAGACATCATTCAAATTTGGTCTCAGTTGATCTCCAGAGCGACAGGCCTTCAGTTTTTGGATAACACAACTGCATGGTACGTCTTAGCATCTGCAATCACTATCGTTGCAGCATCTCCTAAGATTTTAACTTCTCTATTTCCGAGCCAAAAAGCTGTTAGACTCAAAAACTATTGAGGTGGGCATCATGTCATCTGAGAAAGACTCTGGATTTTTTCTACGAGAAAACCTGCTTGGCATCACACCTTGGATTGCCTTCTTTGGTGCTCTAATGCTTCTTGGCCGTTTCTACGACACTCTTCCAACCAGCTTCGACAAAACGCTTACGGGTCTGGAACCTCGTTCTGTTTATTTACAAATGAAAGGTAACAACGCATGTGTTGGCGATGTTGTCTTTTTTAGATCCTTGGAGAAAAAGGCTTTTTACGTTCGTCAAGTTAGCGCAAGCTCAGGGGATATTTTTCATATCACTCCGACGTCTTACGCAATTAACGAGCAGTCATTTACTCACAGTCCTAAATGGCAAGAAGCAGCACTCAAACAATCAAACGGTAAAACAGACATTACCATTCCCGAAGAGCATTATTTGATTGTGAACAGGGATTTTGGAGCGGATTGGGCCAAAAATGATTGGGCATACGAAATTATTCCTCAAGCCCAGATCAGAAAACGTGTCACTCACATCATCTTTACTCCTAATCTCTCACGAGTTGGCGAGAAAATCAGTAATGATTGTTCAGCCTAGCAAACTTTGACGTCCTCTATAGCCGCACGCGTTAAGGTGTATGTAATCTATGGTCTCTCAAGCCCTAATGCCGTCTTTAATTATTTCCCCAGTCAGCTCAACAATCTTGGCGCGGGCGCGTAGGTAACTTACACCAAATTTCTCGAAGGTATTTCCCTCAATCTGGAAACCGAGGCGTTGGTAGAATGAAGCGGCGTCTTTTCTTGCGTCACACCAGATGTAATCTGCCTTTTGCAGTTCGGGCTGGCTTGCTGCGAAGCGGATGAGGTTGCTTCCGATACCACACCCTTGTTTTTCTGGCAGAACAGCCAGCTTTCGCAGTCTCACGGACGGGAGATCGAAGAAGAAAGACCCGACGCCAATCAGATTCTCCTCTTCAAAGGCGCCGATATGAAGAGCCTGGTGATCTTCCGGCACCATAACGCGCTCAATCGGCGAATCCGGCCAAAGTACCTGCTGACGAAGCTTATAGGTGAGCTTTGCAGGGATACCTCGGAACCTAATCTCTATCGCTCGCATCTCATCCCCCTCACCGCTTAATCAGAGACCGGCTCATAAACAGGCTCAGCACAAGTGCAGGAAGCATCAGCATGAAGCCACCCTGAATGCCAAGATGATCAGCCGCATAACCGATGACGAGCGGACCAACGAGGAAACCACCGAGCGCGATCTGAGTCATCAGGCCCACATTGGCGGCAGCAGAACGGCCCGGTTTTTCAGCAGCAGCCGTCACTGCCAGTGGGAACCCGCCGGAAACACCGAGGCCAACAAGACCAAAACCAAGCAGAGACACAGCGTAATTCGGTGAGAACACCAGAATACCAACACCAATGAGCGCGAGAACAACAATACCTGCAGCGGCAACCTGAACCTCAACACGGGACCGCAACCAGTCACCCGTCAGGCGGCCAAAGGTCAGCATCATCGCAAAGGTGCTGTAGGCAATACCGGCATATCCAGCGGAAAGATCAAACAGATCAGTCACATAAATCGCAGACCAGTCCGCAATCGCGCCTTCTGTCATGGTGATGCCAAATGCAAAGAAACACACGGCGACCAGCGCCCCACTTGGCATCTGGAAGCCATCCTCGGACTTTTCAGCAACATCAGGCTCACGCCCTTCTGTCAGACTGTAGGAAGTAAACAGCGCTGGCAACAACGCCATCCCACTCACCATCAGGATGCTCTCAGACGGCCCATAACCAACCCAGGAAAACCCGGAGCTGATCAGACTTCCCACCAGCACGCCCAGGCTCCACAAACCATGGCAGCCAGACATAATCAGCTGCCCACTCTTCCGCTCCGTCTTATCCGCAATCACATTCATGCAGAGCTCAACAAACGCCAGCGAACTGCCAACAACAGCCAGATACACGAAGAGTTCCAGAATGGAGCTCGCATAAGTCGGAAGCGGCATCAGGCAGATGAACGCAAACAAGCCGATGATCAAAAGCTGACGCGCACCAAACTTTTCTGTCAACCGACCAGCGAACATTAACATGATCAGCAAGCCCACCGGCATACCAACCAGAGCCAGCGCAAACTCCCCTTCACTCACCTGAAGTCTTTGCTGAATTTCTGCGATACGTGGAAACCAGGCGCCAAGCGCTATAGGTTGAAGAAAGAAGACGCCGCGAATAAGATTCACATCGCGCGCACCGAGCACTGCTTGTTGTGTCATGGGGAAAGCTTTGAAGAGAGAGAAACGACTAATATAAATATCTAGCGTGATATTTTAGAAAAATGCAAGCTGTGTAGAGCACCTAATACATCGTTATGCTGACCGCTGACGTAACAACGCAAACCAACGCGGAAATAAGCGTAAAAAACGCAATTTCGCACAAAACCTTTCAAAAGGAATGTCCGTGCCCTTAAGCGACACCACAAAAGCCAAGTTAAAGAACAGAGTTGTCTGGAGTCGTCTCGTTGGATGGGGACTTTTGTGTTACGCCACAGCAGCTTACGGCGGCATCGTCACTACGCCGGCTATTCCGGAGTGGTATGCCTCCCTCACCAAGCCATCTTTCAATCCACCAGACTGGCTTTTCGCACCGGTTTGGTCTGTTCTTTACACACTTCTTGCCATCAGCATCTGGCTGGCCACTGAGTTTCAACAGACTGGTACCAATGATGCAACCCGGAAACCCGCAAAAACGAGCCTTCAGATAACTTTCGTTATTCTGTTGTTTTTAAACGGAATTTGGTCTTGGGCTTTCTTTGGACAGCAAAACCCCACTTTAGGTCTCGTTGTCCTTATCATCTTGCTCGCGCTAAGTTTTTTCACTTTCCGCCTGTTTTATAGAGCGCAAATCTTTGCAGCATGGCTATATCTGCCCTATCTCCTTTGGGTTAGCTTTGCAGCCATCCTTAATGTCTCTATTGTGGTTCTGAATTAATCCGACGCCTCAACAAGAGGTGTTCAATGATTGGAGATTTTAATGAGCGGTATTGTTGCCACTCTGGTTCCTATTGCCCTTCTCGCCGTCGCTCTGGTCCTCGCTCTCGGCCTTTGGAACATGATGCGCGGCGGAGATCCTAATCGCTCGCAAAAGCTGATGAGATATCGCGTTCTGCTGCAGTTCGCGGCTATCATATTGATTATGCTATCTGTTTATTTGGCAAGCACATCCTGATTTTTTGGTTTGAAACGGTAGAAAATGGTCACCCTCAATAAGATCTATACAAAAACTGGCGATGACGGCACCACTGCTCTGGGCAGCGGCGAGCGCAGACAAAAGCACGATCTGCGTATCGAAGCCTATGGAACCGTTGACGAAACCAACTCTATTGTCGGCATTGTTCGCCTGCATGCATCCAAAGAGATGCCCGTGCTGGACGAACTGCTCGGCCGCATTCAAAACGACCTGTTCGATCTCGGCGCCGATCTGGCAATCCCGGATACCGGCGAAGACCTCGGATACGAGCCTCTCCGCATTACAGAAAATCAGGTCAGCGCTCTGGAAGACGCAATTGACCAGATGAATGTTGAGCTTACCCCGTTGAAATCATTCGTCTTACCAGGTGGAACACCACTGGCGACATACCTGCACCAGGCCAGAACAGTGTCTCGCCGTGCAGAACGCCTCGTCGCCGCGCTCTACCAAAAAGAGAAGGTCAACAAGCAAGCCCTGCAATACCTCAACCGCCTCTCTGACCTCTTCTTTGTTGCGTCTCGCTACGCAAATCTGAAGGGTGAAGGCGATGTTTTGTGGGTGGCAGGCAAAAACAGATAGCGATTTTTTGATCAAAAATCGGCCACAGGTGCTTGACGAATAGGTAAACTATCAACACTTATGGACAACTATCTTCACCTTAAGGCCACTAGGCCTTATACATTGGTTGAAACCCAATACCTATTTACCCTAGGCGATCGTTGACAGCCCCAAAATAGCTCATTACGGTCGCCGCAATTGCAATGCAATTTGCATTCCCTTTTGGCTCTGGTAGCCCGGCGGAAAGAGTGTCTGAACAACTAGGTTACGACGCAAACTCCCCTGTTTTTCTAGTGGAGGTTCTAGGAACATGAAAATTCTCGTGCCCGTAAAACGGGTCGTTGACTATAACGTAAAAGTTCGCGTGAAGGCGGACGGCTCTGGCGTTGAACTGGCAAACGTCAAAATGTCCATGAACCCATTCGACGAAATCGCCGTTGAAGAGGCACTCCGACTAAAAGAAGCCGGCAAAGCAACTGAGATCATTGTTGTTTCCATCGGCCCTAAGCAAGCAACTGAAACCATTCGCACCGGCCTCGCAATGGGCGCCGACCGCGGTATTCTGGTTCAGACTGACGACACCGTTGAGCCGCTTGCTGTTGCAAAAGTTCTCAAAGGCATCGTTGAGGAAGAAGAGCCAGGTCTCGTAATCCTTGGCAAACAGGCCATCGATGATGACTGCAACCAGACTGGTCAGATGCTTGCTGCACTTCTGGGCTGGGCACAGGGCACCTTCGCATCCAAGGTTGACCTTGGCGACAACACTGTAGACGTCACCCGCGAAATCGACGGCGGCCTGCAGACTGTTAAG
The DNA here is from genome assembly GCF_001310815.1 of Pseudovibrio denitrificans JCM 12308. Classification (GTDB taxonomy): domain Bacteria; phylum Pseudomonadota; class Alphaproteobacteria; order Rhizobiales; family Stappiaceae; genus Pseudovibrio; species Pseudovibrio denitrificans. Next base: position 52,658 of record NZ_BAZK01000022.1, on the reverse strand, counting down.
CTGAACATGCCAGCTATTGTTACCACCGATCTGCGTCTGAACGAGCCTCGCTACGCTTCTCTGCCAAACATCATGAAGCAAAGAAGAAGCCGATTGCTGAGAAAACTCTCGCAGACTTCGGTGTAGACGCAACCCCTCGCCTAAAGGTTCTGAACACTGCTGAACCTGAAGCACGTAAGGCAGGCGTCAAAGTAGGTTCCGTTGAAGAGCTGGTCGACAAGCTCAAAAACGAAGCTGGCGTTCTCTAAGACAGGTCAAAGGAGTTAGTAATATGACCACGCTTCTTGTGGCTGAACATTCAAATTCTGCATTGAACGAAGCAACCGCTAAAGCGCTGACTGCAGCTGCTGAAATGGGCGGCGACGTTCACATCCTCGTTGCTGGTAAAGACTGTGGTGCAGCGGCTGAAGCTGCTTCCAAACTGTCCGGCGTTGCTAAAGTTCTCGTCGCTGACGATGCAGCTTACGAGCATCAGCTTGCTGAACCAGTTGGCGATCTGATTGTTGCTCTCGCAGGTAACTACGACGCTGTCGTTGCTGCTGCGACAACCAACGGTAAGAACACTCTGCCACGCGTAGCTGCAAAGCTCGACGTAATGCAGATCTCTGACATCATCGCTGTTGAATCTGCGGACACTTTCAAACGTCCAATCTACGCAGGCAACGCAATCCAGACCGTACAATCTGCAGATGCAAAGAAGGTTCTGACTGTTCGTACAGCATCCTTCGCAGCAACTGCTGAAGGTGGTTCCGCACCAGTTGAAGCTGCTGCAGCTTCTGCTGATCCGGCAATCTCCTCCTTCGTTGGTGAAGAAATCGCTGCTTCCGATCGTCCTGAACTGGCTGGCGCTAAGATCATCATCTCCGGTGGTCGTGCTCTCGGTTCTGAAGAGAAGTTCAACGAAGTCATCACCCCAGTCGCTGACAAGCTTGGCGCAGCAATCGGCGCATCCCGCGCTGCAGTTGATGCTGGTTACGCACCAAACGATTGGCAGGTTGGTCAGACCGGTAAGGTTGTGGCGCCTGATCTTTACATTGCTTGTGGCATTTCCGGTGCAATTCAGCACCTTGCAGGTATGAAAGATTCCAAGATCATCGTCGCAATCAACAAAGACGAAGAAGCACCAATCTTCCAGGTTGCTGATTATGGACTGGTCGCAGACTTGTTCGAGGCTCTTCCTGAACTGGAAAAAGCCCTCTAATCATATTTGATTAGCTTTTCAGGAACCCCGGGATGTTAATATTTCATTCTGGGGTTCTTGCTGTTTGAAGCAAGACTTGCGATGTATGTTGTTACGAGAACGTCAAAGCACGTTTAGAGAGTGCTTGTAAGAATTTGGATCTGACAATGGTGGTCGAAGTAAAGAAAGTCGGTGTAATTGGCGCCGGTCAAATGGGCAATGGCATCGCACACGTTAGTGCTTTGGCTGGTTATGATGTAATCCTTCACGATATCGATCAGGATCGTATCGACAATGGTCTTGCCAGCATCAACGGCAATATGGCCCGTCAGATCTCTAAGGGTACCATCACCGAAGAAGAGCGTGACCTTGCTCTAACTCGCATCAAAACCTCTGAAGATGTCTCCGCTCTTGGCGATGCAGACCTCGTGGTTGAAGCGGTGAGCGAGAATGAGCAGATCAAACGCAAGGTTTACCAGAGCGTTTGTCCGGTTCTGAAACCAGATGCTATCCTTGGTTCAAACACCTCTTCCATTTCCATCACACGTCTTGCATCTGCAACAGACCGTCCGGAAAAGTTCATCGGCATCCACTTCATGAACCCGGTTCCAGTGATGGAACTCGTAGAGCTCGTGCGTGGTATTGCAACAAGCGATGAAACCTTTGAGATTTCTAAGGGCTACACCCTTGGCCTGAACAAGACCATTGCGGTTTCAGAAGACTTCCCAGCATTCATGGTGAACCGTATTCTGCTGCCAATGATCAACGAAGCAATCTACACTCTCTATGAAGGTGTTGGCTCTGTTGAGGCAATCGACACAGCAATGCGTCTGGGTGCAAATCACCCAATGGGTCCACTGCAGCTGGCAGACTTTATTGGCCTCGACACCTGTCTCTCCATCATGCAGGTGCTCTACGAAGGCTTGGCAGACACCAAATACCGCCCATGCCCGCTTCTGGTGAAGTACGTTGAGGCTGGTTGGCTCGGTCGCAAAACCCAGCGTGGTTTCTATGACTACCGCGGTGAAGTGCCGGTCCCAACTCGCTAAGAGCGCACTGCAGAAACACAAAAGCCCGCCAAATGAGCGGGCTTTTTTATTAGGTCAAATCAGTCGTTTATTTAAACGTACCGCTGAACCCACCAATAGAGAGCGGATTGTCCATCATCGCGGTCTGGTCCGGCGTATCTGCAGCCACACCACCGGTGAAGGCATCAAACATCTTCTTCACAAAGCCCTCAGACAAGCCTTTGGTGATGAACACAAGACGCGTTCTCTGATCAGCATCAGGCCACTCAGCAAGCCGTGCAGGCGGATGAAACACGTGCTGCACCCCGTGGATCACCAAAGGCTGTTCCGGATGCTCTACGGTCTTAATAATCCCTTTAACGCGCAACAGCTTAGGCCCGTGCGCCGAACGAAGTAGATCCAGAAACATCTCCAGCGCAGCATTTGAAACAGCACGATCCGTTTCCAGCGTAAACGCACGCACATCCTTACCATGACGGTTTGGATCATGATGGTGGTCATGACCGTGCCCGTCACCATGATGATGGTGATGAGCGTGAGAGCTATGCCCTTCTTTATAGGCCTCTTCTTTCAGCCACTTTTGAACATCAGGGATCTTGGTCTCAGGATTGTAAAGACCACAATTGATGAGGGCTGCCGCAGTTGCAGATCCATCCTGCGCATTCAGCACAGTTGCACCCGGGTTCAGATGCTTCAGCTCTGCCATCAGCCCGTCAGACGGCTCTTCCAAATCAGTCTTAGTCAGAACAATACGATCTGCAACAGCAACCTGCTTCACCGCCTCTTCATGAGAGTGAATGGTATCAAGTCCATTGACCGAATCCACAAGCGTCACCACCCCATCAAGGCGATATCGCATAACGAGATAAGGATGCAGCATCACAGTATGAAGCACAGGCGCAGGATCAGCCAGACCGGTGGTTTCAATAATCACGCGGTCGATCTTCTTCATCCGGCCATTATCAATACGGCGCAGGATATCTTCCAGCGTGTTGATCAGATCACCACGAATAGTGCAGCACAAACAACCAGATGAGAGCTCAATGATGCCATCATCGATGGTATCGACCAGCAGATGGTCCAGTCCAATCTCACCAAACTCATTGATGATAACGGCAGTATTCTCCAGAACTGGCTCTTTGAGAATGCGGTTAAGAAGCGTTGTTTTGCCTGCTCCCAAAAAGCCAGTAATGACGCTCATTGGGATTGGTGTTGGCGGACTCCGCCTCTCTTGGGTACTAGCCATAATTCTGCACTGCCTGTAGCTACGGTTACTGCGTTTTACCGAAGACAGGCGTATTAGCATAGAGCCCACCTGGGCTGCCAAACAAATCTCGTTTAGAGCTGGACTTTAATGGCTGCAGCGAAGCCCCCTTACCCACTGGCACATTGAGAACAGGCTGCTGAATACCGCCAATCGGCTGTCTTTCCAAACTACCCTTTGATCCTGGCTTCGGTGTCGGCATCGGCACTGCATTGCCCATTTTCTTAAGCGCAACAACAGGATGCTCATTACCAACACGAACGGTCACCGGTGCATAGGACTTCAGCTGAGGCCCCAAGATCTCTTCAAAAACCAAACCCCAGTTCACCTTCTTTTTGGAAAGGCGAATGGATTTTCCTTTCGGACTCGGGCTGCCAGCATCCGCATAGGCCATCATGCTTGCAGAACCACGATTACTGCCAAATCGATCCACCAACTGCTGAGCCGTTGGTTTGGCATTACGCTTGCAATATCTGTCTTTAGGCGGGGCTTGTTTACCGCTCCCACGGAAGACTCCAATGTTCGTTCCAACGGTCTTCTTAAAACCGGAATCAATTAGCTTCTTGGCAAAAGCTGACCGTTCCAGACTGGAAGCTGCCCCCAAAACAATCGCAATAACGGTCCTGCCATTCCGCGTGGCCGAGGTCGCAACATTGAAGCCGGAGTTACAGATATAGCCGGTTTTCATACCGTTCGCGCCAGCTGTCCGCAGCAGAAAATCTCTGTTCCCAGACCGAAACGTTCTGCGTCCAAAGCGAATTCCCGGATGGCTCATGTAAGAGCGATACTGCGGAAACTTGTTCCAAAGCTCTCGCGCAAGAATAGCCATATCTCGCGCAGTGGTGACCTGACGATTGTCCGGCAAACCATGCGGGTTTACAAAGTTGGTGTGCGACATGCCCATGCGTCGCGCATTAGCATTCATCATGGTGATGAAGTTTTCTTCAGTCCCACCAACCCGCTCAGCCACAGCAACCGCGATATCATTGGCAGACTTCACAAGGATCATCTTCAACGCATTATCAAGCGTGATTGTGGTCCCTACCTTGAAACCCATCTTGCTCGGCGGCTGATTGAGTGCATTTTGAGAGACCATCACCATATCGCTCATCGCCATATCCCCTCGTGAGATATGCTGAAAAGCCACATAAGCGGTCATCATTTTGGTGAGAGAAGCAGGATACCAGCGATCAAAAGCAGCATTATGCTCAAGCACTTGACCATTATCAGCATCCATCAGCAACCAGGCAGCGATATCAGCACGAGCCGTTGAGAGCAATGAGCCCAGAGCTACCGCGAAAACAGCAAAAAATCGAACCTTCTGCGCAATCCAATAAACTGAAAAATTCACGATATTGTCGCTCCACGCCTACCAGTATCTGCAGCAAGCACTCTTTGCATCGCTGACGCCAATAGCTTCGTTGCCAGTTTAATTTCATGAACAGCCCAAGCTATCGATGGCAACACCGTAACGGTAAACAATAAAAACTATGTCACCAGACACCGGGAATAGAATTAGGTGTCTTTCCTGAAATATTGGGGGTGACAATATCAGCAAAAGATCGCCATTTCCAAACATTTCAGAGGAATTTCTTCTGATGGTTATTTTATGAAATCAGGCTATCAAAGAGACACTGCAGCAATCACCCCTTCAGTTGTGAGGGGTAACTTATGCAGAGCGCAAGGAAAGACATAACTTTCAGCTCAACTGTCAATCTACCGTCCGGATCAACTGCTTCGCCGTTCAAATCATCCGCCCTTATCCTCAAGTCTCAAACAACGAGGCTTCCCTTTTCGTCAAAGCCCGCCGATGATCAGGGAAATGAGGAGGATTTCATGTACAAAGTTATCGGACACCCGCAATCAAGAACCATGCGGGTTTTGTGGCTCTTGGAGGAGCTGGATCTGCCTTACGAGGTCGTTCCAAGTAAACCGCACCATGAAAATGTTTATGCCGTAAATCCTTCAGGCAAAATTCCTGCCCTGATCGTCGGCAATGAAACCATTTACGATTCAACAGCCATCTGCACATATCTGGCAGACAAACATTCAGGCCTTTCCTTCCCAGCTGGAACTTTGGAACGTGCCCAACAGGACAGTTTCACAAACTTTGCACTGGATGAGATGGACTCAATTCTCTGGATGGCTGCAAAACACTCATTCATTCACCCGGAAGATCAGCGCGTCCCCGACATCAAACCAGCCTGTCGCTTCGAATGGGCGAGGTCGATGAAATACCTGGAAACACGCCTGAATGGAAACACATGGGCGATGGGAGACACCTTCACCATTGCCGATATCATCATTGGACACTGCGCATTCTGGGCCAAAGTTTCCAAGTTCGAGTGGCCTGAAGGCCCAGTAAGCGATTATTTCTCAAGAGTTTTAGCCCGACCAGCTCTGGCAAAAGCCAACGAAAAGGCACTTGCTCAACTCTGACGATCGCAAAACAGAGGGTGGAGGTCACCATCCTCTCCCAAAGCATTCAAAGGATAATTCAACTCACCTGCCCTTGATGCCTCCAGATATTTTCAATACATTTCCCAGATAAGAAATACTAAATCATGTGCACACCATATCTTATACAAGGTGTATTGATATGATTGAAGGAATTTACTTACCGGGTGTGCTTGCCGCTGGAATCGCCTCATATATTTTCGGTTCTATTTGGTACTATGTACTTTCATATTCATGGATGAAAGCTGTCGGCATCTCTGAAGAAGATGTTCAGATGTCGCCATCTACCTACGTCGTCACATTTCTCTGCGAGATGATCATGGCCTTCGTACTGGCCGGAATTCTCGTTTATTCAGGATCAGTCACCATCATCAGCGGCATCACTGCAGCTATCGTGATTTGGGGCGGATTTGTTCTGACTGGCCTTATCGTCAATCACAAGTTTCAACGCGCTTCATGGATGCTGACCTTTATCGACGCTGGCCATTGGCTTGGCGTTCTCATGGTTCAAGGCGCTGTTTACGCTCTGATTTCCGGATAAAACAACACTTCGACCAATCGCCTATTGCTGAATTTTCGTAGGTCAAACGAACCTAGAGAGAACGGGACCTACGAAAGTTCGAAGCATAAGCGCTAGACGCCCCAACGGCAGCTGCCCATAATACGCCACAGGAGTTGGGTATGTGATTACCCGTGGAGGAAATGGGGAGATTGACCATGACTGGTGATGTGTATCCAGTACCGGCTGAGATTGCCGAAAACGCCCTGCTCAACAATGAGCAGTACTTGGAGATGTACAACAAGTCCGTTGAAGATCCCGACGGATTCTGGGGGGAACACGGAAAGCGGATTGATTGGATCAAGCCCTACACAACCGTCAAAAACACCTCCTACGACTATCACAATGTTTCCATCAAATGGTTTGAAGACGGCACGCTGAACGTAGCAGCAAACTGTATTGACCGTCATCTGGCAGAACGCGGCGACCAGCTGCAATCATCTGGGAGGGTGATGAGCCGGATCAAAGCAAAACCATCACCTATAAGCAGCTTTCTGACGCCGTAAACCGCTTCGCAAACGTCTTGCTGACCAATGGCGTCAAAAAAGGTGACCGCGTCACCGTCTACATGCCAATGATCCCTGAAGCAGCCTACGCAATGCTCGCCTGTGCCCGTATCGGCGCCGTGCATTCCGTTGTTTTCGGCGGCTTCTCACCAGATAGTCTCGCAGGCCGTATTGAAGACTGTTCCTCTCGCTTCGTAATCACCGCCGACGAAGGCGTTCGTGGTGGCAGAACCGTGCCACTGAAGGAAAATACCGACCGTGCGATCGAGAAATGCGGCAACGTCGACAAAGTGTTCGTCGTAAAGCGCACCGGTGGCAACATCAACATGACTGAAGGCCGTGACCTTTGGTACCACGAAGAGATCGAAAAAGTCTCCGCAGACTGCCCACCAGCAGAAATGAATGCTGAAGACCCGCTCTTCATCCTCTACACTTCCGGCTCCACAGGTCAGCCAAAAGGCGTCATGCATACCTCAGGCGGTTACCTCGTCTACGCATCAATGACGCACCAATACGTCTTCGACTATCATCCGGGCGAAGTCTACTGGTGTACAGCTGACGTTGGCTGGGTCACAGGCCACAGCTACATCCTCTACGGCCCACTAGCAAACGGCGCCACAACCCTGATGTTCGAAGGTGTGCCAACCTACCCAACCGCAGGTCGCTTCTGGGAAGTTTGTGACAAACACAACGTAAACATCTTCTACACTGCCCCAACTGCAATTCGCGCATTGATGGGTGCTGGCGATGAGCACGTCACCAACACATCCCGCAAATCACTCCGCATTCTTGGGTCCGTTGGTGAACCAATCAATCCGGAAGCATGGATGTGGTACCACAACGTGGTTGGCGAGCAACGCTGCCCAATCGTCGACACATGGTGGCAGACAGAAACCGGTGGCATCCTGATCACACCACTGCCGGGCGCAACAGACCTCAAACCAGGCTCTGCAACCCGCCCATTCTTTGGTATCCAGCCTGCAATCGTTGATGCAGAAGCAACTTCCAGGAAGGCGCCACCGAGGGCAACCTCGTCATCACAGACAGCTGGCCGGGTCAGATGCGTACGGTTTACGGAGACCACGAGCGCTTCGTTCAGACCTACTTCGCAACTTACAAAGGCTTGTACTTCACAGGTGACGGCTGCCGCCGTGACGAAGACGGTTATTACTGGATCACAGGCCGCGTGGATGACGTAATCAACGTTTCCGGCCACCGCATGGGCACCGCAGAAGTAGAAAGCGCCCTCGTTGCCCACCCAGACGTCTCAGAAGCCGCTGTAGTGGGCTACCCACACGACGTGAAGGGTCAGGGCATCTACGCTTATGTAACCCTCATGGAAGGCCTTGAGCCGTCCGAAGAACTGAAGAAAAAACTGGTGAAGCACGTTCGCGCCGAAATCGGCCCAATCGCATCCCCTGACCTCATTCAGTTCGCTCCTAGCCTGCCAAAAACCCGAAGCGGTAAAATCATGCGCCGCATCCTCCGCAAAATCGCAGAGGACAGCTTCGAAAACCTCGGCGACACCTCAACCCTCGCCGACCCAACAGTAGTCGGCGACCTAATCGACAACCGCCAAAACCGAGCCGAAACGGTTTAGGTTGGTCAGATAGAAGACTGAAAACACAAAACCCCGCCGATCTGGCGGGGTTTTCGTTGCTGAATGAGCATAAAATTTTACTGAGACAGATAGATATTTTTAATATCGTTTGCAATCTTTTCAAACGCTTGGATCAACTCACTCTCATTGTCAGCTTTATAGAAAGTACTGCTGCTTGTTGCACAAGACTCCATCACTCGCTTGGCGGCATAAGAGCTTCCGAAATGAACAGAATATACAGTGATATTTTTGTCCTTCATATTCTTACAAATTTCTTTCGCTCTAGCAGATGAAGTGCCGTACTCTCCATATGATGATGAGTACCTCCAATCTATCTTATTGGCGAAAAACTCATGCTCATCCCTTGTAAACTTGTTTGAACCGTCAGGATTGGGACCTTCCGTCCAAGTGCCATTACGCTTTTTCTCAGCAATTTTTTCTTCACGTGCACGCTCGACACGATCATAGTTATAATTATCGCGATAATGCACGTTGAAATCGCCATCAGTCATAAACACTGCATATTTTCGAATATTAGGTGTGTCATATGAAAGAGGCTTGCTGTTTGTCGGCCAAAAACTCGACCATCTTGGAGAGATGGTGTACCAACCCCAAGCAATCCCGATTTGACCTGCCAGTACCCCCTCCTGCTGACAGCTGTCTAATCGAACTCTCAATCTTAGTCCTATCGGCTGTGAGAGGAACTATCTTTGCATTTCGAGGACAGTAACTATAGCCAGACCCAATATAATCTGTGTTACCTTCATCGTCTTCGAAATCATGAGGAACTTCGGTAGTAGCTTGGTTCATGATGCGTTCATGAACACAACCATAATAGCTAACATCAAACGTTGCTTTTTCTGCAAGTGTATTATCTAGCTTCACACCATTGCTATACGGAATAAAAGAGACACGGATGCGACTCTTTGCAATGTCAGTATCCTCAGGCAGTAGAGCATTAAGCAAACTAGTTGAAGCTCTTTTAAGCGCACCAATGTGCGATCTCATCGATCCGGTTACATCGACAATTACTGAAACCTCTACATTGCTTCTTGGGAATCTTGCAGTTGAGCTACTACCAACTGCGAGATCGCTGGTTTCATCACTACTCCCACCTGTTAAGAGCCCGATCATTGGAGAAAAGCTATTACTTAGCTTTGCTGACGCACTAGCGGAAATAGTATCTCCACCAATCTCATATTTAACTATAGGTTTTGTTACTTCAACATCTTCGCCAATAGAGTCTTTGATGTTCGCTTCAAAGTACTCTTCAATCATTGCTTGAACTTCGGCTTTACTCATATCAGTCGTCGAAAGCTTATTAGCCACAGCCAGCACAGCTGCATCCAAAGCTTGGTTTACTGCTCTTCGAGTGTTGAAGCCCATGCCAAAATCAATGGCCATTCCGGCAAAGACGATCATCAGAACCATAAGAACGGCCACAAGCACTGCAACCACTCCATCTTCGGAGCGATTGAACTTCTTAAATAGATCGGAGAATTGCTTGAAGTAACCCATCGTGATGCCCACCATCGACGCCCATGTAATTATGCCTAGCATAATCTAAGGGAGGTATCGCGGGTATTAATCACTCAACTTTATCGAAAGTTTTGAGGCGGATGGCTAACAAAACATTAACTGCAATCACGGTTCCAGTTCGCTGTCCCAGTAAAGGAAATCCAGCCAGCTTTCGTGGAGGTAGTTTGGTGGGAACAAGCGGCCGTTGTTATGCAAGTCCTGAACGCGTGGGATGAATGGCATTTGCATAGGGCGCATGTTCATTTCTTGCCAAGATTTATTCGCTTTCCGCAAGTTACACGGCGAACAAGCTGTTATGACGTTATCCCATGTCGTCAGTCCCCCTTTGCTACGAGGGATAAGGTGGTCAAACGTCAGATCTCTCTCAGATCCGCAATACTGGCACTGGAACTTATCTCTCAAAAACACGTTAAACCGCGTAAAGGCCGGATTTCTCTCAGTCTCGACAAATGACTTGAGCGCCACAACGCTTGGGAGCTGGAACTCGAAGCTTGGGCTGCGGACAACCTGATCATACTCTGAGACGATGTTCACCCGATCCAAAAACACAGCCTTCACCGCTTCCTGCCACCCCCAGAGTGACAGGGGATAGTAAGAGAGAGGTCGATAATCTGCATTCAATACAAGCGCTGGGAAAGCGCCTTCTGAAACGACTGCGTTCACAACATACTCCGGAGTTTCGCCTGGCTTAGAGTACCAAACGGAAATCATCTTGAGATGCTGTGATATTGTAGGCCCCAAATGACAGCTATGTGAAGTCTGACACTGCCTCTTACCCTAAGGAAATCAAAACACGGTATCTACCCGCTCAGACAGAGCGTAAGCAGATCAGAGGCTTAGCTCGGCAGAATCCATCAGGCCGCAGCCAATCCTGCAAATAAAAAAAGCGGGAATAGTCGCCTACTCCCGCTTCTCTTTGAATTCTTAGCAGTGATTACTTCCAGTCGCGCACGTCAACAAAGTGACCTGCGATCGCCGCTGCGGCAGCCATGCCTGGAGAAACGAGGTGCGTACGGCCTTTGAAGCCCTGACGGCCTTCGAAGTTACGGTTCGATGTAGAAGCACAACGCTCACCCGGCTTCAGCTTGTCAGCGTTCATCGCCAGACACATGGAGCAGCCCGGCTCACGCCATTCAAAGCCTGCATCCTTGAAGATCTCATCCAGACCTTCCGCTTCCGCCTGCGCTTTCACCAGACCAGAACCCGGTACGATCATCGCGCTCACAGTGTCAGCAACCTTCTTGCCCTTAACAACCGCTGCAGCTTCGCGTAGATCTTCGATGCGGCCATTGGTACAGGAGCCAACAAACACACGATCAATCTTGATGTCGGTGATCTTCTGACCCGCTTCAACGCCCATGTACTCCAGAGCACGCTCTTTGGAAGCACGACGAGTTTCGTCTTCAATGTCAGCTGGGTTAGGAACAACGCCAGTCACTGATGCAACATCTTCAGGAGAAGAGCCCCAGGTTACGATTGGAGGCAGGTTTGCCGCGTCCAGAACGATTTCCTTATCAAACTCAGCATTCTCGTCGGTGAACAGAGTTTCCCAATAAGAAACAGCCTGCTCCCATGCAGCGCCTTTTGGAGACTTCGGACGACCCTTCAGGTACTCGTAGGTCTTCTCATCCGGAGCAATCAGACCAGCACGTGCGCCAGCCTCAATAGACATGTTACAAACGGTCATGCGACCTTCCATGGAAAGACCACGGATTGCCTCACCAGCATATTCGATCACGTAGCCAGTACCACCAGCAGTGCCCAGCTCGCCGATGATCGCCAGAACGATATCTTTCGCGGTAACACCTTCAGGCAGCTGACCATTTACGGTCACACGCAGGTTTTTCGCCTTCTTCTGGATCAGCGTCTGAGTTGCCAGAACGTGCTCCACTTCAGAAGTACCGATACCGTGCGCCAGAGAACCGAATGCACCGTGTGTGGACGTATGACTGTCACCACAAACGATGGTCATGCCTGGCAGTGTAAAGCCCTGCTCCGGTCCAACAATGTGCACAACGCCCTGACGCTGGTCGAGCTCGGAGTAGTACTCAACGCCAAACTCAGCAGCATTGTCTGCCAGTGTCTGAACCTGCAGCGCGCTCTCAGGATCATCGATGCCCTTGGAACGGTCAGTGGTTGGAACGTTGTGGTCAACAACAGCCAGTGTACGCTTAGGGTGACGAACCTGACGGCCAGCCATGCGCAGGCCTTCAAACGCCTGCGGGCTTGTAACTTCGTGTACCAGGTGGCGGTCAATGTAAAGCAGGCAAGTTCCGTCTTCTTGCGTGCTGACCACGTGGTGGTCCCAGATCTTATCGTAAAGAGTTTTGGCCTGCGACATTGCGCTTGTCTCCTGGAAACGACTAATCCTTGTTTTTCTCGCAGTTCTGATCGCACCTACCAAGCGCTCAAGATCCGAGAAAACAGGATCATTCACTTTTTACCTGCAGCTCTCTGCGGCCGCATAAATCTTGAAAATGCAAAGGCGTCACAACAGAAGCCTCCGCTATACTGGCTCTATTAATCCTCTCAGATCGCCAAAATATCAAGCTTCTTTGCCTTGAGATTCTCTCAAGACCAGGAGGTAATCATAGCAAATTGAAGGCCTTCAAAGGGTCCATCACATCACCGCAATACATTGCGATCTAAGCATATATTTCTATGAGCAAAAGTTCAGGTGGGCACATAAATCGAATGGGAAGTCCGGAACATCCCAGACCGCTGCTCACAATGAGAGTGCTTCCATTTTCCTCGAAAGCGCCCTTCGCGTACTTCCGGTCCAGACGCGATGGTATTGTCAAAGCACCAATAAACGGCAGGCGAACCTGCCCCCCATGCGTATGCCCACTCAATGTCAAATCTACGGATTTCTTAGCTTTCAGAAAGATATCCGGCTCATGGGCGAGCAAAATCCGCGGGGCGGTGTCATCTTCAACCTGACTTAAGGCCACCTCAAGATCATCGCGTCGGCCTTTGCCATGCAGCTGACAGGCTTCTCCATACTGATCATCCAACCCGATAATCCAGACATGGGAGTTCCCACGTGTCGACACGCGCTGTGCCTTATTCTCGAGAACAGTCACACCGAAGGCTTCCAGCGCCTCTCTGGCTTCCTCACCACCTTCCAGCCAATCGTGATTGCCCAGCACACCAAACACGCCCAGAGGGGCCTTTAAACGCTCCATAGGCTGTGCCCAATCGGCAGCTGCAGCCAACGGTTTTGCAAAGGGAGGATGCATGGCAGTGTGAAAATCACCCAAAAGCGTAATGAGATCAGGCTCCAGACTGTTCGCACGCTCAACGATGCGCTTAATCCGCTCTGGCCGCATCCATGGCCAGCAGGCATGTAGGTCAGTCAGCACAACAACCCGCAAAGGTTTCTGGCCAAGAGCATCAGGAGAGACAACAACTTTATGCCGCGTGATTTTAGGAGGGAGCCAAGGCTCAACGAAAACGGCATAGATGCCGAGTAACACGACGAAAAGGATGATGAGTGCAATCACCATTCTGTTTCAAATCCCCTGCTCAGCCATCAACCAAAACCAGCTTAACCCACGTTGATTAATTGTATTCTGACAGACACCTCGCCTGCCTCCCCAAAAACTACGTGAAGTTTTCTGCAAACAGTTGGTGGAAGACTATTAGAAACACCAATAGCACCACATGGCATCCCATGCAGTGGTGAAGCTGGAGTTCCCGATTATCGGGACGAGCAAGGCGGCAGGCAATACCTGCGCTACTTATTGAAACTAATTCTTCGGCATCGACTACACGCCTTGCCCGGACGTTTTTGCAGGAGGCTAAAGCCAAGCTCCAAAAGACACTTGGAAGCGTTGCAGCTGTTGGAAAGCCTCAACGCTCAGTGTTGGCGCCCGTTGGTTTGGCCGGACATCCGCTATCCCTCAACACTGTTGGCGAAAGGGGAACCTCCACGGACCCGCCTGAAGATGCGTTAAGTCTTCAGATAGCCCCGCCCTGCCCACACCGTACCGACGGACGCTCCGCCAGCTGCCCGAATGCGCAGGCATGGCTTTAGTATGGGCATGTTTTCAAGCCAGGGGGATAAGTTTTTGAGGCAAGTAGCCATCACTCCTCGGTATCATCCCGGCCTTTGAGCCGGGACCCATACTCCCAAGCCTTACTATTTAACTGAGCCTTCGATCATTCTCCGGCACCGGGGTTATGGATCCCGGGTCTACGCAGGGCTTCGCCCGGGATGACACCGCAAGCGACTGAACCCAAGACCAATCAAACAACAAAACCCAAGAGCAAAAGACCCGGCCTTAAACGCAAAAAACCCCGCCGATTTCTCAGCGGGGTTTTTGAAACCAGTAAGGTCCGAGAGTAAATCTTACTCTTCAGCACCTTTAGCTTCAGCAGCCTTTTCAGCAGCTTTTGCAGCTTTTGCTTCAGCAGCAGCAGCACGAGCTTCTTCGTTAAGGCGCTTTGCGCGTACGTTGGTTGCTTCAACGATACGTGCGGATTTACCGCGACGCTCACGCAGGTAGTAAAGCTTCGCACGACGGACTTTACCGCGACGTACAACTTCCACACCTTCAACCATTGGGCTGTAGATTGGGAATACACGCTCTACACCTTCGCCGTAAGAGATCTTACGAACGGTGAAGCTTTCGTTGATGCCGCCGCCGGAGCGTGCGATGCAAACGCCTTCATAAGCCTGCACACGAGTACGAGTACCTTCAGTAACGCGTACGAGAACACGTACGGTGTCACCTGGAGAGAACTCAGGAAGCGTACGCTTCTCTTCGATGCGCGCCATTTCTTCGGCGTTGAGCTGCTCAATGATATTCATGGCAGTTTCTTCCATTATACAATTGGTCAGAGCGTCCCTAATGGTCCAGCCACCGGTACGTATTCACCAAACCTTGGCATTATGCCGGGAAGTGAAGTGGAACTAAGACCCTAACGGTAAACGCCAGACAGAATCCACTCCAGTCGGCGCGGGTTTAGCCGATTTTTCTATGTTTGTCATGAAAAAAGTGTAGAAAACAGCCTATCCACGGCTATTTTTTAAGTATTCCTGCCAGAGGTCTGGGCGACGTTCTTCAGTAATCTTTTCAGAGATCTCCAATCGCCACTGATCAATCAGTTTATGATTGCCGCTTTTAAGAACAGCAGGAATCTCTCGGCCCTCAAAATCTACCGGGCGCGTGTAATGCGGATGTTCCAATAAGCCATTCTCAAAGCTTTCGGTTTCACCACTCTCTTTATTGCCCATCACACCTGGAATCAGGCGCACAATACTGTCTAAAACCACATGTGCAGCCACTTCACCGCCAGAAAGGATGTAGTCGCCAATGGAAACTTCTTCGAGTTGACGGCCTTCAATCACACGCTCGTCCACACCCTCAAAGCGACCGCAGACGATAATAACACCCGGTCCATCAGCCAACTCTCGCGCTTTTGCCTGAGTAAACGGCTTGCCCCGCGGGCTCATGAGCAGACGTGGGCGGGTATCACCTTCTTCCGTTACATCATCAATCGCTTTGCCAAGAATATCCGGACGCAGAACCATACCGGCGCCGCCGCCTGCTGGCGTGTCATCCACGGAGCGATGTTTATCGGTGGCATAGTCACGAATGTTCTTCGCATCCAGAGACCAATCCCCACGCTCCATCGCACGCCCGGACATGCTCATACCCAGATTTCCCGGAAACATCTCAGGATACAGTGTCAAAATGGATGCACGAAAGCTCATGGTGGTCCTGCTTCAGCAATCAATGGAATGGTCTAAATGCAAAACGAGCAAAAATCACCGTAATGATCTCAGCTCGTCCTGCGTATCGGGATATATGCCAACCAGTTAGGAAGGCTCTGAACCGTCTTACGGTTCTTTCTCACCTTCCTCGTAAAAGCCTTCTGGAGCATGAACTTCCACGAAGCCTTCTTTAAGGTTGATGACAGGAACAACTGCTTTGGTGAACGGGAACAACAGAGATTTGCCGCTCTTAGGTGCGATTTCGATGAGATCGCCAGCACCAAAGTCCAGAAGAGCCAGAACTGTACCAATCTGCTCTTTATTCTCATCAAGCGCCTTCAGGCCGATAAGGTCAGAGTGGTAGAATTCATCCTCATCTTCCGTTTCAGGAAGACGCTCACGAGGTATATAAAGCTTCAACCCATTCAGAGCTTCAGCTTCGTTGCGGTCATTCACGCCTTCAAACTTGGTCACCACCACGTTTTTCTGCACGCGTGCCCGCTTCACTTTAAATTTGCGACTGCCGTCTTCGCTTTCAAGCTTGCCGTAATCGCCAAAAGAAAGCGGGTCATCACCAAATGGTTTGACCCGCACTTCTCCACGTATGCCGTGAGCAGCCCCGATCTGAGCCATTAGAATGCGGTCTTCAGGCTTGTTTGCCATAGCCGGCGTCTCCTTATCAGATCGGGTATGCTTATCTTATTCGGAAGCTTCTGCTGCTTCTGCCGCTGCTTCTTCAGCAGCTGCTTTTGCTTCAGCTTCTGCAGCAAGTTTCTCGTCAAGACGTTCCTGAGCTTTCTTGCCGAGTTTTGCTTTGTTAGGGTTGTTGCGTGGCTCACGCTTCAGCAGGCCAGCTGCGTCCAGGAAGCGGTGTACGCGGTCGGTTGGCTTCGCGCCGTGACCGAGCCAGTGCTTGATGCGCTCTTCGTTCAGTTCAACGCGGTTTTCAGCGTCTTTTGGCAGCATTGGGTTGTAGCGACCTACAACTTCAATGAAACGGCCGTCACGTGGGGAACGAACGTCTGCGATAACGATGCGGTAGAAAGGACGCTTTTTAGCACCACCGCGTGCCAGGCGAATTTTTGTAGCCATTGTTTAGTTACTCCTAGGTATTCAGTCTGTGCTGTGTTCAGCAGCAATAGCTTCATGATGCCGAATGACTTCCTTCACGATGAAGTTCAGGAACTTTTCAGCAAAGTCAGGATCAAGATTGGCCTCGGCCGCTAAACGGCGCAGACGCTCAATCTGAAGTTTTTCACGGGCCGGGTCAGCCGGTGGAAGACCATGGGTCGCTTTCAGCTCCCCAACAGCCTGTGTGCAGCGAAACCGTTCAGCCAACATATGCACCAGAGCAGCGTCAATGTTGTCGATGCTGGAACGAAGTCCACCAAGGATCACCTTGGCTTCTTCTGTCTTATCGATCTCGCTCAATTACTTTTTCCCCTTGCCAAGCCCTGGCAAACCAGGCGCTCCACCAAGACCGGGCAATTTAGGGCCACCAGCACCTGGCAATCCCCCGGGAAGCCCACCACCCGGTAATCCTTTAGGCAATTCCATGCCGCCTGGCAGCTGACCAGACTTAGCCATCTGCTCCAGCGCTTTAGGGTCAATGTTCGGCATTCCGCCGCCCATGCCTGGCATGCCGCCACCCATGGCGCCCATCATCTTGCCAAGCATACCCTTGCCTTTGCCCTTACCCATGGCCTTCATCATGTCGGCCATCTGGCGGTGCATTTTCAAAAGCTTATTAACTTCAGCAACCTGTACACCAGAACCCGCAGCAATACGCTTCTTGCGGCTTGCTTTCAGCAGGTCAGGCTTCGCACGTTCCTGCGCAGTCATGGAAGAGATGATCGCCATCTGGCGCTTGAACATGTTCTCATCAAGGTTGGCTGCAGCAAGCTGCTTCTTCATTTTGCCAACACCCGGAAGCATGCCCATCATGCCGGACATTCCGCCCATCTTTTCCATCTGCTTCAGCTGTTCAGAAAGATCGTTCAGGTCAAAGTGACCCTTCTGCATCTTCCGAGCCATCTCTGCGGCTTTTTCCGCATCAATCGCTTCAGCAGCCTTTTCAACGAGGGAGACAATGTCACCCATGCCGAGGATGCGATCAGCAATACGCTTTGGATGGAAGTCTTCAAGAGCATCGGACTTTTCACCGGTACCAATCAGCTTGATCGGCTTGCCGGTTACAGCACGCATGGAAAGAGCCGCACCACCGCGACCATCACCATCCATACGGGTCAGCATGATACCTGTGATGGAGCAACGCTCATCAAAGCTCTTCGCCAGATTAACAGCATCCTGACCAGTCAGAGCATCGGCAACAAGCAGAACTTCATGCGGGTTGGATGCAGCTTTAATCTGCTCCATTTCCACCATGAGAGGCTCATCAATGTGGCCGCGACCTGCGGTATCGAGCATGACAACGTCATAACCGCCCAGCTTCGCTGCGTTCAGCGCGCGCTTGGCGATATCAACTGGCTGCTGCCCTTCAATGATAGGAAGTGTGTCGATTTCGTTCTGTTCACCCAGAACTTTCAGCTGCTCCTGCGCTGCCGGACGGCGCGTATCAAGAGAAGCCATCAAAACTTTGCGCTTGTCGCGCTGTGTCAGACGACGTGCAATCTTGCCGGTTGCAGTGGTTTTACCTGCACCCTGCAGACCAACCATCATGATACAGACCGGAGCCGGGGCATTCAGGTCGATCGGATGAGATTCCTCACCCAGCATCTCCACCAGCTGGTCATGAACGATCTTGACGACCATCTGACCCGGCTTAATGGACTTAACAACCTCTGCACCAACAGCGCGATGCTTCACCTTATCGGTGAAAGAACGCACGATCGGCAACGCCACATCAGCCTCGATGAGCGCGCGGCGGACTTCGCGCAGCGCTTCACTAACATCGGATTCAGAAAGCGCACCACGTTTTGTGAGCTTATCTAGAATACCGCCTAGGCGATCTGACAGATTATCGAACATGTCGTTCCTTTAAAATCTCGTTTCGGCACAAGCACCTAAAGAAAACTCCTCGGCGCTGTACACTCGTTCCTCAATGAATTTGGTGTCACCGCAGTCAATTTGCCATGCCAAACCAAGTGCACATAGCAAAAAATCACCCGAGGGCGCATCGCGCTGTCGGGTGTTGACCTCTGGGATCTCTTTATACCTTTTCGGGTCCCAGTCAGTGGCTCCAGAATTCAAATCGAAGGAGTTAACTCGGGTATCTACGAGAAAGCAGGTGCCGAGTCAAGCAAAACTGCCATTTCCTAGAGATTGTATAAGCTTGGATAAAAAGGAAAACTGACAGACACACTCCGTTTCCGGTCAGGCTGGCACTCAATCAGCGAAAAAAGAGGCGATGTAACGATGCTGTTTAGAAATAAGTATCTGTTTTTGTTGTCTCTTATCATCCTGATCGCCGGGTTTCTGGTCTACTGGGCCAACACCTATATTTCTCCCTCCATAACCTTCAACCCAAGCGACATTGGCGAAGACCCGGAAGCTACATCGCGCGGGTGGAAAGCCGGTTTAAGGATATTAAGCCGGGATTGGAGAAGCAAATCATCTGGCAGAACCCGGATACCAAAGCCAAAACCGACTACGCCGTCGTCTACATTCACGCTTCTCCGCCAGCAAGGATGAAATCAGACCCGTCCCGGATCTGGTCGCCAGTTCCATTCAGGCCAATCTCTATTACACACGCTTGCCCGGCCACGCCCGCACACCAGCCGCAATGGGAGAGCCCGGAGTTGATGACTACTTCAATGCGCTGGCAGAAGCTCTGGCAATCGCAAAGGCCATTGGCAACAAAGTCATCATGATCAGCACCTCCTTCGGCGGAACACTATCCGCCTGGACGGATCTGACAGACCACGCGCTCAAAGAAGACATTGAAGCCATCGTGCTGGTGTCTCCGGTCTTTGAGCTAGCCGCAGCAGGAACCTCCCTGCTCACATATCCACTCGCAGAGTTCTATACGCCCATCATTGTGGGCAAGTACCGTGTTGCGGACCCCAATGCCAACTTTGAAGAAATCTACGCATGGACCAACGCCTACCCATCAACCGCCCTGCTGCCTCTTGCTGAAACAGTCAAACTGGTTGGCAGTCTGGATGCTGCAAACGCAACCATTCCCACCATGTTCATCTACGATATTCGCGATGAAACCTCATATGAGAAAGCCACAGCAAGATTCTTTGATAACTGGGGCGCTCCAAAGCATCGCCTTCTCATCACAGAATCTTCGGGCAACCATCATGTCATCGCAGGCGACATCACCAATCCCGAAAATAATCTGCTGGTTTCCAACGGTATCATCGAATGGCTGGGCTCTCTGGGCGTGCCCACAATCTACTCGCAGTAACACCTTCAAAGTGCTCTGATTTGATATTTCAACCCAAGCTGGAATATGCTGGTGCCGTTAAGGAACAAAGGCACCCCATATGCTATTTCGTTATTTTATTTTTGTAGTGCTGATTTTGCTCGTCGGTGGCACAATTGCCTTCATGGTAGGCCCAAGAGAACCACGCGATACAGAGATCACCTTCAAGCCCGAAATTATGGGTGACGATCTCGAATTGTATCTGTCAGACAACGAAGCCAAATTTCAGGATATCCGCGCTGACACCGCCAAGGAAATCATCTGGTTCAATGGCGAGAAGAACAGCAAAACGCCGCTTTCAATCATTTACATCCATGGCTTTTCCGCCAGCAAACACGAAATCCGCCCGGTTCCGGACCGCGTTGCCAATGAGATGGGTGCCAATCTCTTCTACACCCGCCTGACTGGTCACGGACGTTCCGGCGATGCAATGGCAGAGGCCACATTGAACGACTGGATCAATGATCTGGCAGAGGCCGTTGAGATTGGCCGCCGCATTGGCGAAAAGACAATCATCATGTCCACCTCAACAGGCGGCTCATTGGCAGCATGGCTGGCTATGCAGGACCATCCTCTGAAAGAGGACATCGCCGCGATGGTGTTCGTCTCGCCAAACTTCGGCGTCAAAGCTGCCGGCGGCTTCCTGCTCGATATGCCGTATGCGCGGCACTATGTACCTCTGATCATTGGCAAAACCCGTTCATCCTCAAAAGCGCCTTCCAAGGAAGAGCAGATGGGCTGGACCATCAGCTATCCAAGCGTAGCCCTGCTGCCAATGGCAACCGCGATCTCTGTTCTGCAGGAGCAAGACCCAGCGAAGGCCAGCATCCCTGCTCTGTTCATCTACAGCGAGAAAGACGAAACCATCGACGCAGCGCTAACCAATGTCGCCTATGACAAATGGGGCGCCCCAAAACAGCGCCTGCTCATCGAAAGCTCAGGGGATGACAACAACCACGTCATCGCAGGCGATATCATCAGCCCGCAGAACAACGACCTTGTGGTCTCAACCACAGTTCAGTGGCTAAGCGACCAACTGCTCTAAGCCAAAAAGCAAAACGGGCGAGAAGTCCCTCGCCCGTTCCAAATTCAAAACTCTCAGAAAAACTTACTGCGAATAATCGCGCGCGCCAAACACGGCGGAGCCAACACGCACGTGTGTCGCGCCATGCTGCACAGCGATTGGGTAGTCAGAAGACATGCCCATAGAGAGCTTCTCAAGGCCGTTTCGCTTTGCGATTTTCTCAAGCAACGCGAAATGCATACCCGGCGCTTCATCAACAGGTGGAATGCACATCAGGCCTTCAATCTCCAGCCCATACTCATCACGGCATTTCGCGATAAACGCATCCGCTTCCTTTGGAGGAATGCCAGCCTTCTGGTCTTCTTCCCCGGTATTAACCTGAATGAACAGCTTTGGCGTCTTGCCTTGCTTATCCATCTCAGCTTTCAACGCTTTAGCGATTTTATCGCGATCCACAGTATGGATAACGTCGAACGTCTGGATAGCTTCTTTGGCCTTATTGGATTGCAGCGGGCCAATCAGATGCAGCTCAACACCGTCAAACTCTTCACGAAGTCCCGGCCATTTGCCCATAGCTTCCTGCACACGGTTTTCACCAAACACGCGCTGACCAGCTTCCAGAACCGGCTTAATCGCTGAAGCTTCAAAGGTTTTTGAAACTGCAATCAAAGTCACAGAACCATCCGGACGCTCAGCATCCGTCTCTGCTTTCCCGATGTTTTCCTTGACCTCTTTAAGGCGAAGTGCAGCAGCGTCGCTCATTCCTAACTCCAGCGAAAAATCCATATTCGAGACATGAAATGCGCTCCCTAAGGTCCAAAAGCAAGAGTAGTTGCACTTCATTGAGAAATTTCTGACAAATCTTCTCGGTTTTTCCTCTGTCTACCGCTTGACCAAACTGGCAATTTCTGGTGACAGTCCGAGCAAACCTAATTTGCTTGTTCAAGGCAAAAATCAAACACACGGCGGAATAAATGGCTACGGATAGGTATAATGCACGCGCTACGGAAGCGCGCTGGCAAAAAGTATGGGACGAAAAGAAGATCTTCGAGACGGACAACGATGATCCGCGCGAGAAGTACTACGTACTAGAGATGTTCCCTTACCCATCCGGTCGTCTACACATGGGGCACGTCCGCAACTATTCCATGGGTGACGTGGTTGCACGTTTCAAACGCGCACGCGGCTTCAACGTTCTGCACCCAATGGGCTGGGATGCATTCGGCATGCCTGCAGAAAACGCAGCAGCTGAAAAGAAGGTGCACCCAAAGGGCTGGACTTACGACAACATCGCAGCAATGCGCGGTCAGCTGAAGACAATCGGCCTGTCTTTTGACTGGAGCCGCGAGTTCGCAACCTGCGATGAAAGCTACTACGCACAGCAGCAGGCGCTGTTCCTGGACTTCCTGGAAGCTGGCTTGGTTTACCGCAAAAACGCGAAGGTAAACTGGGATCCGGTCGATATGACCGTTCTGGCAAACGAACAGGTGATCGACGGCAAAGGCTGGCGCTCCGGCGCAGTTGTTGAGCAGAAAGACCTGACCCAGTGGTTCTTCAAGATCTCTGATCATTCTGAAGAGCTGTTGGAAGCAATCGACACACTGACCGAATGGCCTGAAAAAGTTCGTCTCATGCAGAAGAACTGGATCGGCAAGTCAGTTGGTCTGAAGGTCAACTTCGAGTTCACTGAAACCGCTCCAACCGGCGACGAAACTCTGGAGATCTTCACCACCCGTCCGGATACGCTGTACGGCGCGTCCTTTATGGGCCTGTCTCCAGATCATCCGATCACGCAGAAACTGGCTGAAGACAACGCAGAACTGCAGGAGTTCATTGCTGAATGTCGCCGTATCGGCACCACAGCTGAAGCAATTGAAACCGCAGAAAAGCTTGGCTTTGACACTGGCCTGCGCGTGAAGCATCCACTGGATCCATCTTGGGAACTGCCAGTTTACGTGGCAAACTTCATCCTGATGGACTACGGCACAGGCGCGATCTTCGCATGTCCTGCACACGACCAGCGCGATCTGGACTTTGCTCACAAGTACAAGCTGCCAGTGAAAGCAGTTGTGCTGCCAGCAGGCGAAGATGCAGCAACTTTCGAAGTTGGTACAGAAGCTTACACTGGCGAAGGTTCCATCTTTAACTCCGACTTCATGAACGGCATGTCCATCGAAGATGCGAAGAACGCTGTTTCTGACAAGCTGGAAGCGCAGGAAGTTAAAGGCAAGCAACAGGCTCACCGCGAGACCAACTACCGTCTGCGCGACTGGGGTATCTCCCGTCAGCGTTACTGGGGTTGTCCGATCCCTGTCATCCACTGTGATGACTGTGGTGTTCAGCCTGCGCCAAAAGAAAGCCTGCCAATCGTTCTGCCGGAAGATGTCACCTTCGACCGTCCGGGCAACCCGCTGGATCGTCACCCAACATGGCGTGATGTGAAATGCCCATGCTGTGGCAAGGACGCTCAGCGTGAAACCGATACCATGGACACCTTCGTGGATTCCTCCTGGTACTTCGCACGCTTCACCGATCCGAAGAACAGCAACCCAACCGATCCAAAGGTTGCTTCCGAATGGCTGCCAGTCGATCAGTACATCGGCGGTATTGAACACGCGATCCTGCACCTGCTCTACTCCCGCTTCTTTGCTCGTGCCATGCAGATCACCAAGCATCTGGACGTGAAAGAGCCATTCAAAGGCCTCTTCACACAGGGAATGGTGAACCACGAGACCTACAAAGACGCAGATGGCAAATGGGTCACTCCAGCTGAAATCAACATCATCAGCACCGAAGGCGATAGAAAAGCGGTTCACGCAGAAACCGGCGCACCAGTCACCATCGGTTCCATCGAGAAGATGTCCAAGTCGAAGAAGAACGTTGTTGACCCAACCGACATCATCGACACCTACGGCGCTGACACCGCACGTCTCTTCGTGCTCTCTGACAGCCCGCCAGAGCGTGACATCATCTGGACTGAAGATGGCGTAATCGGTGCATGGCGTCACGTACAACGCGTATGGCGCATCATCGGTGAAGTCGCTGAGAAGACCGAAGCAAACACTGCCCGTCCTGCTGAGTTCAGCGACGAAGCGGTTGCTCTGCGCCGTGTCTCTCACAAAACTCTGGCGGCGATCACCAAGGACTTTGACGGCCTCGGCTTCAACCGCGCTGTTGCTCGTCTTTATGAGTTCACCAACGCAATCAGCAAAGCGCTTCAGGCAGACCTCAGCAAACCAGATATGGCTTTTGCTCTGCGCGAAGCAGCTGGCTTCATTCTGCAGCTCATGGAACCAATCACACCTCACCTTTCTGAGGAATGCTGGTCCATGCTCGGCAACGAAGGGCTGGTATCCACATCAAACTGGCCAGTTCTGGAAGAAGATCTGCTGGTAGAAAACACCATTACGCTTCCGATTCAAATCAACGGCAAGAAAAAAGGTGAGCTTTCTGTAGCAAGAGACTCTTCCAAAGAGCAGGTAGAAGAAGCTACTCTGGCTCATGAGGCTGTTCAGAAGGCTCTGGACGGCAAGGCCCCACGTAAAATCATCGTGGTACCTCAGAGGATTGTAAATGTCGTTGTTTGATCGCCCTGCTAAATCAGGTCGCCCTTCCCGCCGGGTTCTACTCGGCGGGGCAACAATTGTTGCAGGCGCCCTTCTTCTTTCTGGCTGCCAGTTCCGCCCGCTTTACGGGGTAAGCCCAACGCTCACCAGCGATGGCACGGAACAGACACAGACCGTCCAGGCGCAAATGGCGGCAGTTTCTCTGAACTTTCCTTCCTATGGAGACTCAGGATCCATCAAGCGCATCAACCAGGTTCTGCGTAATCAGCTGATTTTCGCATTCACCCGTGGTGGTGATGCATTGCCTCCAAAGTACCGCCTGGAAATCCTGAGTGACAGACGCCGCGCTGAGGTGGGTGTTGAGCAGCTGGCCGACGTGCCAACCGCATACAACATCACCATCAACACCAGCTTCGTTCTCTCTGACATCCAGAGCGATCGCACGCTCTACACTGGTCGCTCTTTTGCCTCTGCATCCTTTGACTTCTCCAGTCAGCGTTTTGCAAACCTGAGAGCTGAAAGAGACGCTGAAGACCGCGCTGCCAAGGTTGTCGCTGCAGACATCAACACCCGCATCGCAAGCTTCTTCGCAACGCATCCAGTCGAGCCTGTAGAATAGGACCACTATGGTAGCCCTCAAAGCTGCTGAAATTGACCGGTACATCGCCAACCCGCCAGACTCTGTAAACCTCATCCTTGTTTATGGACCAGACACCGGGTTGGTGAACGAGCGGGCACAAGCCCTCATCTCAAAAGCAGCAGCTGAGAATGATGATCCATTCTCACAAGTTAAACTCGACGCTGCTGACATCGCTGCAGACCCCAGTCGCCTTGTAGACGAAGCCCTCACCATTCCTCTCTTTGGTGGCCGGCGGACAATCTGGGTGCGTGAAAACGGCACCAAGAGCGTGCTTCCTGCAGTCGAACCTCTTCTGAAAAACAACGACTTTACGGCCTTCATCGTCATCGAAGCCGGAGACTTGAAAAAGACCTCAGGCCTGCGCAAGAAGATCGAAGCCAGCAAAACCGCTGTGGCGATCCCCTGCTTCGCAGACACTGCGCGCGATGTAGATCGTCTGATTGATGAAGAAACCCTCTCAGCGGGCCTGCAAATCAGCAAGGAAGCCCGTATGGCGCTTCACACTTTGTTGGGCGCAGACCGCATTGCCAGCCGCGGTGAGCTCAAAAAGCTCTGCCTCTACGCGATGAATGACAATCGCATTGAGGTCCACCATGTCGAAGAGATCATCGGTGATGCCTCCGCATTCGCCATGGATGAGTTGATCGATGCTGCCGCTTTGGGTGACACCGTCACGCTGGACCATGGCCTGGAGCGCCTGTCAGCCTCAGGGATGGACGTCGGCGTTATTGCCTCTCAAGCCCTCAGACATTTCCAAATGCTGCACCTATGCCGCCTAAAAGCCAATCAACGCATTGCTGTAGAAGATGTTATCGGTGGCATCCGCCCACCAATCTTCTGGAAGCGCCGCTCTAAGATTGTCCGGCAGGTTGAGATCTGGAACGAGGATTTCCTTGAACGCGCGCTGATCCGTCTCAATGACGCAGTCAAAGAAGCACGCTTTAATGCAAACCTCTCAACTGCAATCGTCTCACACACGCTGCTGGCAATTGCTCAGGTTGCAAAGGCCTCAAACCGACGCCGCTAAACACCAGGAAGGTGGCTTTCCACCTTCCTCTTAAGAACAACAATATTCGCACCAAGCGAAATCGCAGGCTAAAACGTCATGCTTAAATCATACGTGCTATGGGTCGCCCTGAAGTTCACCCAGCATGAACTCTGGGCCATCAACTTCGCCCTTCTCCGCCCTCAGCTTTCCCTCTTTGGAGCTGCCTCTCTGTGGGTCTGGATCTTCCCGCCACTGATCAGCCTCGGGCTTGTGCTCGGCTATATGATGGAGAACTTCCCGACCGCAGGTTCTGCCGTGAACCTCGTTATCGGCCTCCCAAGTCTTCTCATCCTCGCCTATTGGGTGTTCCGCTGGTACTTCATCTGCCTCGCTCTGATGTTCGGCCGCCGTACTATGGCAGAAAAGAAGAGAGCAGAAGTCAGCGCACGAATCCAGAAACTGCTGTCAGCCTAAGTCAGGTTCCTGCTGTTTGTAGTTTGTTTCTCTTCCGAATCTAATTCAGTTTCATATCCGAATCCAAAAGGCCGAGCCTCAGTTAAGAGACGCGGCCTTTTGTTAATTCTGGAAATGAGATCAGTTAGTTCTGAATGCCCAGCAAGCGACAGACTTCGTCAAGCTGCTCAACGTTCTTGTACTTGATCTTAAGCTCACCAGTGCCCTTTTCGGTCTTGTGAGCGATAGCCACCTTAAGACCCAAACCGTCTGTCAGACGCTTCTCCAGAGCCCGTGTATCCGCATCCTTTTCAGGCTTCGGAGCGGCTTCTTTCTTCTGGAACAGATCCGGGTTCTGAGCCAGGCGTTCTGCATCACGAACAGTGAGCCCCTTCTCCACGATAAGCTCAGCCAAAGCAGCAGGATCTTCTGCGGTGATCAGCGCACGCGCATGACCAGCGGTGAGAAGGCCTTCAGCTAGATAATCCTTCACTGAGTTTGGCAGTTTCAGCAGACGCAGCGTATTCGCCACATGGCTGCGGCTCTTGCCGATAACCTTGGAAAGCTCAACCTGACTGTAAGAGAATTCTTCGATCAGCTGATCGTAACCCAGCGCTTCTTCGATCGGGTTCAGGTCCGCACGCTGCACGTTTTCGATGATCGCGAGCTCAAGCGCTTCCTGATCAGTCACCTCACGGATAACAACAGGCGCCTCATGGAGACCAGCTTTCTGAGCAGCACGCCAACGACGTTCACCAGCAATGATCTCAAAATGACCTGGCTTGTTCGGACGAGGACGCACCAGAATTGGCTGCACAATCCCCTTTTCACGAACGGATTCGGTCAGGTTATTGAGATCATCTTCTACGAATGATTTCCGAGGGTTACGTGGGTTTGGCTGCAGGTACTCAATCGGCACCTTGCGCACATCACGGTTACGTTCTGGTGTGGAGACAACTGGCTCTGAGTTTACGTCACCCAACAGCGTTGCAAGGCCGCGCCCTAGTCGCTTATTGGTTCGCCCTGCTTCCTCAGTTTTCGCCATTTCAATTCCACCTATTCACATTCTTGGAGCGTCGGAGTCGGCAGCCCCTTCCCGCACGGTTGCGGGTCAAATAACAAAACTCTTGTCTTTAAGAAGCGACAGCCAGATCAGGCAGCCGCCATCCGCATGTCACGCTCGCGCTGAATAATTTCGGAAGCGAGTCGTAAATAAGCCTGCGAACCGGAACACTTCAAATCATAAAGCAAAGCTGGCTTACCATAAGATGGAGCCTCAGAAACGCGAACGTTCCGTGGGATCACAGTTTCATAAACCGCATCACCCATGGTTTCGCGCACGTCCTGCACAACCTGACTGGAGAGGTTGTTACGGCTGTCATACATGGTCAGCACAATACCGTGGATGCTCAGCTCTGGGTTCAGAGACTGTTTCACCTGCTCAACAGTGCTCAGCAGCTGGCTGAGACCTTCCAGAGCAAAGAATTCGCACTGCAACGGCACCAAAATGCTGTGAGATGCTGCCAAGGCATTGATAGTTAACAGGTTTAGAGATGGTGGACAGTCCACCAACACGTAGGAATACCCCTGCGCTCTACCCATTTCAGCAGCCTGTGCCATACCAGAAATCGCGTTGCGAAGACGGAATGTACGATCAGGTGCGGATGAAATCTCCAGCTCTACCCCAAGCAAATCCATCGTTGATGGAGCGATCCATAAGCGCGGAACAGCTGTTTCAAGAACAGTCTGCTCAAGCGTGGAATCTCCGCTCAAAACATCATAGGTGGAATACTCGCGATCGACACGATCAATACCAAGACCAGTCGAGGCATTGCCCTGCGGATCAAGGTCAATAATCAGGACACGCTCGCCAATCGCGGCAAGTGCGGTGCCAAGATTAATGGCTGTTGTCGTTTTGCCTACGCCACCCTTCTGGTTAGCGATAGTCAAGACGCGAGGAGATTGCGGCAGTAAGCTCATCCGACAGCACCCTAGTTAGCGGTTTTCGGGTCAATTTTCGTAAGGACCAAAACGCGACTTAGCGGATCTACTAGACTTACTTTTTCTACCAGATCAATTGACCAGTCGGCAGATGCTTCTTCAATTTCGCGGCGAAAATCTTGGCCTTTGTGGAAAACAGCCGTCGCTCCACGCTGCACAAATTGCGAAGAAAACCCGCAAAGAACCTGCAAAGAAGCCAAAGCACGAGCAGAAACGCCCTCAATTGGAGCTTCCCAGCCTTTCGTAACGGCTTCGATTCTACCCGCATGAACTTTGACGTTACAGCCTGCTTCGCGCGCCACAGTGCGAAGGAACGCAGCCTTGCGCTGGTTGCTCTCAACCATATGCACGATGCCATCGTCCCCTTCCTGCTTCAGCAGCATGGCTGTCACAAGACCTGGGAAACCTGCACCACTTCCGAAATCAATCCAGGAGCGTGCATCCGGCAAACTGCGCTGAATCTGGATAGAATCGGCTACATGACGCATCCAGATGTCGTTCATGGTGGAAGGCGCGATCAGATTCTGTGCTGGCTGCCACTTGCGAACAAGGTCTACATAGATACTTAGACGCTCAAACGTTTCACGTGAAGCATCCTCATACATACGCATGACAGGTGTAATCTGGCTGTAATCAGCCCTTTTTTCGAATGACATACTAAACAGCACCAGCAATGTTTTTGCCTGAGCGGCGAATATACGCAAGCAGCAAAGTCAGCGCAGCCGGAGTAATCCCGTCCATGCGCGAAGCCTGCCCAATGGTAGAAGGACGCACAGCTTCAAGCTTCTGGCGTACTTCGTTGGAAAGTCCGGTCAAAGCCGTATAGTCAATCCATTCAGGAATAACCAGGTCTTCGTCCCGTTTCAGAGCCTCAATGTCAGCTGCCTGCCGCTCCAGATAAACCGCGTACATCGCGTCAATGGAAACCTGCTCGGCAACCTTGAGATCAAGATCCTTCAACTCATCAAAGATGCCCATAAGGTCTTTGAGAGTGATGTTTGGATATGCCAGCAAATCAAAGGCAGAGCGCTTCACGCCATCCTGATTTATCGGCAACCCCTTTTTACGACCCTCGTTGGGTGTAATTTTGACGGACTGCATCAAATCCTTTGTTTTCCGCAGCTTTTCCATCTTCGTTTCGAAAGCGACTCGACGAGTATCGCCAATACATCCCCACTCAATACCAAGCGGTGTGAGGCGCTGGTCAGCATTGTCTGCACGTAGTGTGAGACGATACTCCGCGCGGGATGTGAACATACGATACGGCTCAGAAACGCCCCGTGTGATGAGATCATCCACCATCACACCGATGTACCCGTCAGCACGTCCAACAGTCACCGGAGCGCCGTCCTGAGCGGTTCTGGCAGCGTTAAGGCCGGCAAGCAGACCTTGTGCCCCAGCCTCTTCATAACCCGTTGTACCGTTGATTTGACCCGCGAGGTAAAGGCCCTTCTGTTTCTTCACCTCAAGCGTATTGGTCAGCTCAGTCGGATCAATGTGGTCATACTCAATCGCATAAGCCGGCTTGAAGTACTCAACCTTCTCCAGACCCGGAATGGTCCGCAGAAACTCGATCTGCACATCTTCCGGCAAAGACGTAGAAATCCCGTTTGGATAGACCGTCGGATCATCCAGCCCTTCCGGCTCAAGGAAGACCTGGTGGCCATCACGATCACCAAAGCGAACGATCTTATCTTCAATGGACGGACAATACCGAGGACCCCTGCCCTTGATCTCACCGGAGTACATCGCTGAGCGCTTGATGTTGTCGCGGATGATCTTGTGCGTCTCAGGCGTAGTCCGTGTGATGTAGCATGGCACCTGACGGATCTGAATTTCATCAGTCAGCGTGGAGAATGGAATAGGCTCTTCATCACCTGGCTGCTCTTGCAGGATGTCCCAGTTGATCGTGCGACCATCCAGACGAGCTGGTGTACCGGTCTTCAATCGACCGAGACGTAAACCAATCTCTTCCAGAGACACAGACAGTCCAAGCGCAGGCGCTTCCCCGTCTCGACCTGCCGGGATCTGCTTGTCACCAATATGGATCAGACCACGCAGGAACGTACCGGTCGTGATAACAACAGCCTTCGCTGAAACCTGACGGCCATCACCAAGCACAACACCTTTCAGGATATCGCCCTCGCGGATCAGCTTGTCAGCCTCACCTTCGACCACGTCCAGATTAGCAATCGCCTTGATCTCAGCCTGCATCGCTTCGCGGTAGAGCTTGCGGTCTGCCTGAGAACGCGGCCCCTGCACAGCTGGTCCCTTACGACGGTTGAGCATGCGGAACTGGATACCAGAGGCATCAGCAACGCGGCCCATCAGCCCATCCAGCGCATCGATCTCACGCACCAGGTGCCCCTTCCCCAAACCGCCAATGGCCGGGTTACAAGACATCACACCAATGGTGTCGAAGCGATGCGTAATGAGCGCGGTATGAGCACCCATGCGCGCAGCCGCGGCTGCAGCTTCACAGCCTGCATGGCCGCCGCCAATTACGACAACGTCAAACTCAAGATCAAAATTATCAGACATTTCGGTCCTGCATTTCGCCCATCCAAATACAGAGAAAGCACAAGCCACATTCTCTGTGAGCCTCTGGACCATATGAAGGCCGCAGATAAAACTTGGGGGAATTAGAAGGGCAACTACCTATTTTCTTGGAGACTTGATACAACAGGTCACGCGCTGGGTCAAAGAAAACAGCGCAGTGAGTCGCCAATGCCGCAACATTAGTTATCCACGGGACTCACGTATTTTTCCCCACTGACTCACGATTCCCAATAAATGTTTCACGTGAAACATGGGCATTCTACATCTTTTATTTACCTACGCAGAAGTCGCGGAAGATGACATCCAGCAAGTCCTCGACGTCGATTCGACCTGTAATGCGGCCCAGCTGATCTGCTGCTCGGCGCAGGTCCTCTCCCCTCAGCTCAATCGGAAAACCTTCTGCCTGAATGCCACGATCCAGATCTTCCACGCACTGAGTGAGATGAGAGCGATGACGTTCACGGGTGATGAGCGGGTTTTCGATGAGCCCGATATTTCGTTCCGCAAACGACTCGAGACTTGATAGCAGTGTGTTCATGCCACCCTCTTCACGAACAGAGACATTGATCTCTTCTGTCGTTTCGAAGGAGTCATGATCAGCAATCGGACCCAGATCACTCTTGGTGTTGAGACGCCAGATCTCCGCCCCACTCTTAAGCAAGCTCTCTGGCAACTCCTCTGCTTCCACATTTGGAGCATGGGTCCAGAGAATGAGATCAGCTTTTTCAGCATGAACGAGAGCACGGCGAATACCCTCTTTCTCGATCATGCCAGCACTCTCACGAATGCCCGCGGTATCAATCAGCGTGACCGGATAACCACCCAGATCCAGATGCACCTCCAGCACATCACGAGTGGTGCCAGCCTCAGGAGTAACGATCGCCACATCACGTTGAGCAAGCTTATTCATCAAACTGGACTTGCCCGCATTAGGCGGTCCAAGCAGAACAACCTGCAGACCAGAGCGCAGACGCTCCCCTCTCCGCGCATCAGAAAGGTGGGCAACAATCTGGTCACGAAGCTTCGCCAGCTCCACCCAGATTTCATCAGCTACGGAATCTGGAATGTCATCTTCATCGGAGAAGTCGAGCTCAGCCTCAATCATCGCACGGCTGCGGATCAGCGTTTCGCGCCACTGCGAATAGAGATCACCAAGTGCTCCATCCATCTGACGCTGAGCCTGCCGACGCTGCGCATCGGTCTCTGCATCAATCAGATCAGCAAGGCCTTCAACCTCGGTCAGGTCGAGCTTGTTGTTATGAAATGCCCGACGCGTGAACTCACCCTGCTCTGCGGGACGTGTCTTTTCAAAAGTAGAAAGCGCCCGCAGCACCGCCGCCACAACAGCGCGGCCACCATGACAATGCAGTTCAACAGTGTCCTCACCGGTGAAACTGCCCGGTCCTTCGAACCACAAAATCAGCGCATGATCGAGAACAGAACCATCTACAGGGTCCCATAATTTCTTAAGGCATGATTCACGTGAAACAGGGAATTTGCCCTTAATCAGCTTTCTCAGGATTGGCCCGGACTGAGGACCTGATAAACGGATAACAGCAACACCTGAAGGAAGTGCGCCGCTAGAAACTGCATAGATGGTTTCCTGTTGTGTATTCATTCCACGTCCGGTTCTTAATTCGCTATGTTATCACGCAGTGACTGCGTTAAACCTACCCTATTCGCCAAGCAATACCTTGAACTCAGGATCACCTCTTTATGAGCAGAAATCGCTTAACGAACGCTTCAAGCCCTTACCTTCTTCAACACCAAAACAACCCTGTCCACTGGTGGGAATGGAGCAAGGAAGCACTGGAAGAAGCACAAAAAACAAACAAGCCAATTCTGCTGTCTGTTGCTACTCCGCCTGCCATTGGTGCCATGTGATGGCTCATGAAAGTTTTGAGGATGAAGCAACAGCCGCTCTCATGAATGAGCATTTCGTCAACATCAAGGTAGACCGTGAAGAACGCCCTGACATCGACCAGATCTATATGCAGGCTCTTCATATGCTTGGTCAACAGGGTGGTTGGCCGCTGACCATGTTCCTCACTCCGGAAGGAGATCCATTCTGGGGTGGCACTTATTTCCCGAAAGAAGCACGACATGGCTCTCCTGCATTCAAGGATATTCTGACTGCCATCTCTCAAAGCTTCATCGCTGATCGGGACACCATTGAAGAGAACCGACAGGCCATCAGTCAGGCTCTCAACAAACCACCAACAGAAGCCTCCCCTCTTTCAAGCTTCCTGATCACAGCTGCTGGCAAGCAACTCTTCAACATGCAAGACGATGTTGAAGGCGGCATGAAGGGCGCACCAAAGTTCCCTCAGGCCTCTGTTCAGGAGCTCATCTTCAGAACCTCCAAAGCGCAGAAGAACACCTTCATGCGTGACCAGTTTTTGAAAACCACAGCAGCTATTTCTCAGGGCGGCATCTACGATCATGTGGGAGGTGGCCTGGCTCGTTACGCAGTCGACTCTATTTGGCTGGTCCCTCATTTTGAAAAGATGCTCTACGACAACGCACAGTTCATCGAGCATCTGAGCTGGGCCTATCAGGAAACAGGTGACGAACTGTTTCACATCCGAATCCAAGAAGTGGTCGATTGGCTTGAGCGGGACATGAAGTTGCCTGAAGGTGGCTTTGCCTCTTCCATGGATGCAGACAGCGAAGGCGTTGAAGGCAAGTACTATGTCTGGAGCTATGACGAACTGAAGAGTCTCCTCCCAGCAGAACACTTCGATCTGTTCATCACCACCTATGACGTCACACCCGATGGCAACTGGGAAGGCAAGGTCATCCTCAACCGACGTCACTCCCCTGCTCTGCTTAACGCTGCTGAAGAGGAAGCTCTGGCAACGTGCAGAGCGATCCTGCTTGAACACAGAGCAACACGCATTCCACCTCACAAAGACGACAAGGTGTTGGCCGACTGGAACGCCATGCTCATCTGTGCGCTGGTAAAAGCAAATGCTCTTGTTTCACGTGAATCTATGCGCACTTCTGCCAAGGCCGCTTTCGCCTTCATCACAGAGCATATGTTCGTGGATGGAAAGCTCAGCCATTCCTGGCGACAAGGCCAGCGACTGGAAGTCGGCTTCGCCTCTGACTACGCATGGGCCGCAAGAGCAGCGCTCGCCTTGTACAGATCGGAACCGAATCCTTCCGAGAAGCAGAATTATCTGAGACAGGCCGAAGAATTCCTGAGCATCCTGAAGGAGCGCTTCACTCACTCCAATGGCGGCTTCTACATGACAGACAAGGATGCGGATGATCTCATCCTTCGTCCGTATCACGCTTATGATGAGGCAACGCCAAACTACAATGCAGTGGCCGCCCTCGCCTTCTCAGAGCATTGGATCCTGACAGGTGATGCATCTTCCCGTGATGTCGCCGATGGAACTTTGAACGCATTTGCGGCGGATGTTCCAAACAACATCTTCGGCACAGCATCTCTACTCACAGCACTTGATACGCGTACTCGCTTCAAGAAAGCGCTTGTTGTTCTGGGAACCGGTTCGGACTCGAATCCAATGATGCAGGCCCTGCA
The DNA here is from genome assembly GCF_001310815.1 of Pseudovibrio denitrificans JCM 12308. Taxonomy (GTDB): domain Bacteria; phylum Pseudomonadota; class Alphaproteobacteria; order Rhizobiales; family Stappiaceae; genus Pseudovibrio; species Pseudovibrio denitrificans. The sequence continues at coordinate 17,635 of NZ_BAZK01000022.1, read as the reverse complement.
CTCACAAGCTGACCCTGCCCTCTATGTGGATGTCATCCCAGCAGGATCATCCAAGCCTGTAGAGTTGGAAAACTCATCCTGGAACACAGATGAAACCACCGTCTTCATCTGCTCCGAAAAAGGATGTTCCCTGCCAGCAACCACACCTGAACAGGTGAAGGATCAGATTTGATCTGCAGATAAATTAAACGCTGACTCACAGTTTCACGTGAGTCAGCGTTGCTATTTAGACTTCTGAAAGTATGGGTGATTCACGTGAAACATCACAGATTTCACAGGAAGCCTGTTCAAGCTTTCCCATCACTCCAGCTCTTGGATACGCTTTCAAAACGATCCTTGTTCAAGCGATAAAGCACATGCCGTAGCAGAGGGTGTCCCTCCTCCAGCATTGGATGATCAAAATCATCAGCTGGGTTTCTCTCCATACCCAGACGCTGCATCAGCTTTTGTGACCGCCAGTTCGTCTCAGTGGTGAAAGCAACAATCTCATCAGCCTCAAGAGTTTCGAACCCGAATCCAAGCCAGATCTTTGCAGCTTCCTGCGCCACGCCCTTTCCCCATGCATCAGGATCAGTCGCCAGCCAATCTCAACACATGGATCAAATGGAAGCGGCTTTGGATAGGTTGGAATGTTCAAACCACAAAAGCCAAGAAACCGTCCTGATGCTCGGTCTTCTACAACAGGACATGCAAAACCCAACTCATCCTGCTTAGCCATCAACCGCTCAAGCATATGAGCACTCTCATCGCGAGACATCACATCCGGGAAGAATTCCATCACACGTGGATCAGAGTTCATCTCAACCAATCCGTCCAGATCCCGCTCTTCCCACTTCCGCAACACAAGTCGCTCAGTCTCAATACGTGGGCACTTATCAATTAATGTCTCAACCATTTTCACATTCCAAATACATCTTCTTTGAAAGCCGATACAAAACATGTCGGCATAGCGGATGTTCAACAGGCACACCCGGAAAATCAAAATCCTCAGCTGGATCATAAGCCATGCCAAGCTTCTCCATCACGCGCCGTGACTTATGATTTTGAACAACAGTGAACGCCACAACTTCATTTAGCTGAAGAGTTTCGAACCCGAATCCAAGCCAGAAGTTTGCCGCTTCAACTGCAATCCCCTTCCCCCATGTCTCCGGGATCAGCTGCCAGCCAATCTCGACACAAGGATCAAATGGCAACGGTCCGCCATAAGCAGGGATGGCTAAACCGCAGTAGCCGAGGAAGGCACCAGTCTGTTTATCCTCAACAACGGGAAAACAAAACCCATCTTCTTCCTGCCGTTGAAGGGCACGCTTTAAAGCACTCTCACTTTCTTCAGCACTAGGCCTTTTACGAAAGAACTCCATGACTCTCGGATCAGTGTTCAGCTTGATCAGCCCATCCAGATCACTCATTTGCCATTTGCGAAGAACAAGGCGCTCAGTCTCAACACGCGGACATTTATCTATCAGTGTCTCAACCATGTGCCTGCTCCCGGAACTGATCCTTTGAAAGGCGATACAAAACATGCGGCTTCAATGGATGTCCGTCCTCGATCAGCGGGTGATCAAAGTCCCCTGAAGCATCCCGCAGCATACCTAGTCTCTGCATGACTTTTTCAGAGCGCCAATTGATGCGGGACGTGAAGCTCACAACCTCATTGAGCTGGAGAGTTTCGAACCCGAATCTAAGCCAGATCCTTGCTGCTTCCTGAGCAACTCCCCTCCCCCATGCATCAGGTATCAAACGCCATCCAATCTCCACACAGGGGTCGAAGGGCAGCGGTTCTGGATAGGTCGGCACCCAAGCCCACACAACCCCAGAAACCTCCCTGTGACCTTCTCCTCGACCACAGGCGTACCAAAGCCAAACTTCTCCTGCTTGAACAAGAGACGCTCAAACATCCGCTCACTATCCTACCTGGACATCACTGCAGGAAAGAACTCCATGACCGTCGGATCTGCGTTCATCCCAACGAGACCCTCCAAATCTCGCATCTCCCATTTCCGCAACACCAAACGCTCCGTCTCAATACGCGGAGATTTATCGATTACATCTTCAATCATGCCCCTGCCCCAAGTACCGTTGCCCTGTCATTTTGTAGAGCACTTGCCTTTTGAGCCTGTGCCCATCCTCAAGCATAGGATGTTCAAACTCTCCAATGCGCTCCATCCCAAGACGCTGCATTACCTTCTCAGAGCGATGGTTCTGTATGGGAGTGAAGCTGACAATCTCGTTGAGCTGAAGAGTTTCGAGTCCGAATCTAAGCCACGTTTGTGCGGCTTCTGTCGCGATCCCTTTTCCCCACTCATTGTGTAAGAGCCGCCAACCGATTTCAACACAGGGACCAAATGCGAGATGATCCTGATAACCGGGAACCTTCAACCCGCAATATCCCAAAAAGCGTTCACTTCCCTTTTCAGAGATAACCGAAAAGCAAACCCCATCCTGTTGCTGCGCATCCATGTAACGCGCCAGCATACTCTCACTCTCAGCATAAGACAGAACCGACGGGTAAAACTCCATCACCCTCGGATCAGCATTCATCTCCGCCAAGCCATCCAGATCGCGCGCTTCCCACTTCCGCAAAACAAATCGCTCTGTAGTAAGGCGCGGACAACAGTCAATCACAGCCTCAACCATTGGCTTGCGTCAGAAACTGTTCTGCAGAAATCCGATACAGCGCATGCCGGCACAAGGGATCATCAACGGGCACATTAGGAAAGTCGAAGTCTTCAGCAGGATCATACCTCATGCCAAGCTTCTCCATCACCCGTCGCGACTTACGATTTTGCACAACGACAATGGCGACAATTTCATCGAGCTGAAGTGTTTCGAATCCGAATCCAAGCCAGAACCTTGCCGCTTCAACAGCAATGCCCTTTCCCCACGCCTCAGGGATAAGACGCCAACCAATCTCAACACAAGGCTCACATGGAAGAGGATCACTGTAGCCCGGAACATTAAGACCACAGAACCCAAGGAAGGCACCCGTCTCTTTATCTTCCACCACGGGAAAACAAAACCCATGCTTCTCTTGCTGCTGAAGACTAATCTCAAGATACCGACAAGCTTCCTCCGGAGAATGCAGCGATGGGAAAAACTCCATCACCCTCGGATCCCCATTCATGCGGATCACCCCATCCAAATCCCGCTCCTCCCACTTCCGCAGAACAAGCCTCTCAGTCTCAACCCGCGGGCACCTCTCTATCAATATCTGTGTCATTTAAATGCCTAAAATATTGCTCTTTAGAAAGCCGGTACAAAGCATGCCGACATAAGGGATCATCAGTCTCAACACCGGGAAAGTCAAAGTCTTCAGCTGGATCATGGATCATTCCAAGCTTCTCCATGACGCGCCGCGATCGGAGATTTTGAACAACAGTAAAGGAGACAACTTCTTCAAATTGCAGTGTTTCGAATCCGAATTTAAGCCAGATGTTAGCCGCTTCAACTGCAATCCCCTTCCCCCAGGCTTCAGGGATAAGACACCAGCCCATTTCAATACATGGCTCAAAAAACAGAGGCTCTTGGTACAAAGGAACGTTAAACCCGCAGAACCCAAGAAAAGCCCCTGTAGCCTTATCTTCGATAACAGGAAAACAGAAACCATCTTTCTGTTGCTTCAATAAATGGACTTCCAGCAGAAAAGGTGTTTCTTCCGGTGAGTTTAAGGTTCGGAAAAATTCCCCGACCTTTGGATCAGTATTAAGACGATAAAGACCATCTAAATCCCGCGGTTCCCACTTACGCAAAACAAGTCGATCAGTTTCAATACGCGGACATTTATCTAAAGCTGCTAGTTTCATATGCGTCTCATCTAAACTGGCTATCAAGGTTCTCAAATGAATGGCGTATCTCATTGAGAACAAAAACTCATTTGCGGCAGATATTAAACTTCGTACCCTTCCCCGAAGTTGCAGCAGTTCGCTGGTAGATAATTTTATTCAAATACATTGAGTTCAAAACAAAAAAGCCCCGCTCACCGAATTGGCGAGCGGGGCCGATAAATTCGGTTTCCAATAAACTTATGTGTTCATGGAGTCGAAGAAATCATCGTTGGACTTGGTCTGACGCAGCTTGTCGAGCAGGAACTCAACGGCATCAACAGTACCCATCTGGCTGAGAATACGACGCAGAACGAAAGTCTTCTTGAGCTTATCAGCAGGAACAAGAAGTTCTTCCTTACGAGTACCGGAGCGCTGAATATCAACGGCTGGGAACACGCGCTTATCAGAGATCTTACGATCCAGGATAATCTCGGAGTTACCAGTACCTTTAAATTCTTCGAAGATAACCTCATCCATACGGCTGCCGGTATCGATCAGAGCCGTTGCGATGATGGTCAGAGAGCCACCCTCTTCAATGTTACGGGCAGCACCGAAGAAGCGCTTAGGACGCTGCAGGGCGTTTGCATCAACACCACCAGTCAGAACCTTACCGGAGGAAGGCACAACGGTGTTGTAGGCACGGCCAAGACGCGTAATGGAGTCCAGAAGGATCACAACATCACGACCATGTTCGGTCAGACGTTTTGCCTTCTCAATTACCATTTCAGCAACCTGAACGTGACGCGAAGCTGGCTCATCAAAGGTGGAAGACACAACTTCACCATTCACGGTGCGCTGCATGTCCGTCACCTCTTCCGGGCGTTCGTCGATCAGAAGAACGATCAGGTAACACTCTGGGTGATTGGTAGTGATGGAATTCGCGATATTCTGCAAGAATACTGTCTTACCGGTACGAGGCGGTGCAGTAATCAGTGCGCGCTGACCTTTACCAAGCGGCGCAACCAGATCAATGATGCGAGCAGAGATATCTTTTGATGTGTTGTTCTCAATCTCAAGATTGAAACGTTCATCAGGGTAAAGCGGTGTGAGGTTGTCAAAATGAACTTTGTGACGCGCCTTTTCAGGGTCTTCAAAGTTGATTTTGTTGACCTTCAGAAGGGCGAAGTAACGCTCACCTTCTTTAGGACTACGGATCTGACCTTCTACAGTATCACCGGTGCGCAGAGAAAAGCGTCGGATCTGTGAAGGAGAAACGTAAATATCATCGGGGCCCGGCAAGTAGTTTGCATCTGGTGAACGGAGGAATCCAAATCCATCTTGGAGGACCTCTACGACACCTTCGCCGATGATTTCAATATCTTGTTCTGCAAGTCTTTTAAGAATGGCAAACAGAAGCTCCTGTTTACGCATGGTGCTTGCATTTTCAACTTCATGCTCCTCAGCGAATGCAAGGAGTTCAGTTGGGGTTTTGGATTTAAGGTCTCTGAGTTTCATTTCCCGCATCAATAGGATCGTCTTTACTAAGGGTTCTAGACTTGCTTTAGCTTATCAGGCTGAAGAACTTTCGAACTCTAAACGTTAGGGGGGAATTGCAGCTCACCTGGATTCGAATTTAATCGACCTTCGATAATCACCAGGAGATCAGTGATCACTCAAGCTGCATCGTGAAGTTGCGGGGACAATAACTAATCGAATTCAATTCGGCAAGTGCTTATTGCCCACTAATTCTCCTAATTTTTCAATATTAGTTTCCGAAAGTTCGGATCACCTAGGGTTTAAATATCACCAGGAACACAATTGCAACCATTAATAGTGTCGGTATTTCATTAATAATTCTAAAGTAGCGTTCACTATTCTTATTTTGATCCTGCGCAAACTTGGTGACATGACGCGAAAGCATCACGTGATATATCGTCATCAGTATTACGAGCGAAAACTTCAGCATAAACCAAAGATCAAAATACGCATCGAGCAGATAAACCAGCCACAATCCGAAAATCCATGTGGCCATCATGGAAGGGGCCATGATCGCTTTAAGCAACCGGCGCTCCATGATTTTGAAGGTCTCGCTCTTATCAGAACCGATCTCAGCGGTTGTGTGATAAACAAAAAGGCGCGGCAGGTAGAACAAACCCGCCATCCAGGCGATCACAGAAATAATGTGTAGGGACTTCGCCCAGGAATATGCATCTTCCATAATCCGCGCCTCTAATTCTTCAGTGCTGCTTACAGGCCTTTAACCCGCTTTACCATCTCAGCAACATGTTCTGGCGGAGTTTGCGGAACAACGCCATGACCAAGGTTAAAGATGTGCGGACCATTACCAAGAACTTCGAGAGCGTGATCTATTCCAGTTTCAAGCGCACGTCCACCGGCAACAAGACGCATTGGATCCATATTTCCCTGAACAGGCACAATTTTCTGGATTTCTTGAGCAACTTCAGCCGGAACAGTCCAGTCCAGACCGACAGCATCAACGCCAGTGCCTTCAACATAGCGCTTCAAACGAGCTGCTGATGCTTTCGGGAAACCAATGATCTTTGCGTTCGGACGCTGAGCCTTCACGCCATCAACGATCTTGCGGGTCGGGCCAACAGACCACTGCTCAAATCCGATGTCATCCAGAACACCTGCCCAGGTGTCAAAGATCTGCAGCGCATCAGCACCGCCATCCAACTGAGCCACCAGATAAGTGATGGAAGCTTCAACGAGCTGATCAATGAAAGCAGTAAGCAGCGCAGGATCCTTGTAGGAGCCGATACGAGCGGCAACTTGGTCCTGGGTGGTGTGACCTGCCACTGAGTAGCAAGCAACCGTCCACGGGGCTCCGCAGAAGCCCAGAAGGGTGGTTTCAGTCGGTAGCTCCGCTCTCAGACGCTCAACTGTGGCAATAACAGGAGCCAAATGCTCCATCGTCCTAGCTTGATCAAGCTTTTCAACCTGTTCGATAGAAAGTGGTTCGAGAACTGGTCCTCGACCCTCCTCAAAATTTACAGGGTAGCCAAGCGCATCTGGAACAACGAAGATGTCAGAAAATAGGATGGCAGCATCAAAGCCATACCGGCGAATTGGTTGGAGAGTAACCTCTGTTGCAAGATCGGTGTTGTAACAGAAGTCCAGAAAGTTCGGAGCCTTTGCGCGCTCGGCTCTGTACTCAGGCAAATAGCGGCCTGCTTGACGCATCATCCAGATTGGTGGGCGTTCAAGTTTCTCGCCTGCCAAAACGCGCATTACCGCTCTTTCATGAGATTCCATAAATCGCCTCTTTTTCCCAAGCCTGCTTAAAAAGAATCCTCTTTAGAGGAAGTTTCTATTTCTATTAGTGAGTGAATAGCAGGGATCAATTTCGTTCCACAATTCCTAACTGAGAAAACCCAAATAGGAAAAGTCAAAGATCAAATTCAACCAAGACTCTCAACAGGAGTCGAAAACAAATTGTTTTTTCTAAAGATTCAATGGGTTACAATCTGGAAAATAACCACAGATCACAGTTTATCCCGTAAGCTGTGCTGTGAATCTTTTGCGTGGGCAATGTGCAATCCCGTTTATCCAAGTCGTTTCGAAATCAGTATTCTCAAAATATGGAATTGTTGACGGATTAGGGTCAACGGGCATTAATTTGGAAGCACAGTGAGATTTGGGTAGTTATCCCTGATCTCTCAGGAATGTTGAGGATGATACCTTGGGTAACCACTCTAACTATTTCCATTTACACATGGTTTCGGATTCAACGGGCGAAACTTTGATGACAATTGTGCGGGCTGCGACCGCGCAATATGAGAATATTCAGCCTATTGAGCACGTTTATCCGCTGATCCGTCATGACAAACAGTTGAGTAGAGTCCTCGAAGAGATTGAATCTGCTCCCGGAATCGTACTCTACACACTTGTGGAACAATCCTATGCCCGCCGCTTGGAGCGCAAATGTCAGGATCTTGGTCTGCCATGTGTGAATGTTCTCAAACCCGTCTATCAGGTCTTCCATAGCTATCTGAACGTCACAGAAACGTGGCGCGTTGGCGGACAGCACGTGATGGATGAGGAATACTTCCAGCGAATGGAAGCTATGAACTACACCATGTTGCATGATGACGGCCAAATCGCTGGGGTTTTGGAAGAAGCAGACGTTATTCTTGTCGGCATCAGCCGAACCTCAAAAACGCCCACATCCATCTATCTGGCAAACAGGGGCATCAAAGCGGCCAATATTCCGCTTATTCCCAACATGCGCCCTCCCCGCCAGCTTCTGAAAGCTAGGAAACCCCTTGTGGTGGGCCTGATGGCCACCGCAGAACGAATTCGGGATATTCGCCAGAACCGTATTCTTTCGCTCGATGCCAAAACTGATAACGACACCTACGTTGACCGCAAATCAATCGCCAAGGAGATTGCGATGTCGAAACGGTTGTGCGCTGAAAATGGCTGGCCTCTGATCGATGTAACTCGCCGTTCTATTGAAGAAACGGCCGCAGAGATCATGGATTTGCTCCGAAAGCATAAAAATGAGCAAAAAGAGACAGAAGAATATTGAGAAGCATCGCGCTTTATCCCAATAAACAGCACAAGAAATCCTCAGATTGAGAAAGCAGAGTATGACTCGACTGGTATTAGCGAGCGGAAGTAAAATTCGCGCGACTCTCTTGGAAAATGCAGGCCTGATCTTTGATCGTATCCCGGCTAACGTTGATGAGCGTCAGATTGAAGAGCCATTGCTTTCCACTGGTGTGGACCCAGAAACTATTGCAGCCAAATTGTCCGTTGCGAAAGCGAAAGAAGTTTCTGCACGAAATCACGGTGCTTACGTAGTCGGAGCGGATCAGATCCTGGCTTTTGAAGGAAAACGCCTTGTTAAGCCGGAAGATCTGAAAGCGGCTCGCAAACAATTGGAAAGCTTTTCAGGCAAAAGCCATGCCCTTCACTCTGCAGCTTGCGTGGTGAAAGACGGCGAAGTTGTTTGGGAAGGCATTTCAACAGCGATCCTGCATGTACGTGATCTCTCCGCAGATTTTCTGGATTGGTACATCGAGCAGACCGGAACCGAAATCCTCTCCAGCGTTGGCGCTTATCAGCTGGAAGCAGAAGGCGTTCAGCTCTTTGAGAAGATTGAAGGCGACTACTTCACAGTTCTTGGCCTCCCTCTCCTCAGCCTCCTGTCCTTCCTTCGTGACATCGAGGTGCTGAAGAAATGAGGAACGCGGCAGTCACAGGTCACCCAATCGGCCACTCCAAATCTCCTTTGATCCACGGCTACTGGCTCAAGCAGCATGGTATTGAGGGCAGTTACATTGCACAGGACGTTCCTCCTGAGACTGCCAAGGCTTCTACGGCTCTTTGGCTGAGCACGGCTTTGTCGGCTGCAACGTGACTATTCCCAACAAGGAACATGCCTACAACTCTGCTGAAAAACTTGATGACGCAGCCAAAATGATTGGCGCGGTCAACACACTTTGGCTGGATGAAGCAGGCGTTCTCAACGGTTCAAACACCGATGGGCTCGGTTTCCTGGGCAATCTCGACCAGATGCTGCCAAACTGGGATAACAATGGGAACAAAGCCATTGTTTTAGGGGCTGGTGGTGCTTCCCGGGCGATTATCTGGGCGTTGCTCTCCAGAGGATACACAGAAGTGTATATTGCCAACAGAACTTTGGAAAAAGCCCAGAAACTAGCCGATCATTTTGGTCCAAATACCATCGCAATCGCGTGGGATACTCTGGGGGAAAAGCTTGGAGAAGCAGATCTTCTGGTGAACACGACCTCACTTGGTATGACTGGACAGCCAGAATTAAATATTGATCTTGATAACCTGTCGAAATCAGCAGTTGTGACGGATATAGTTTACTCTCCGTTACAAACAAAACTGCTTCGGGACTCTGCGGAACGTGGAAACCCGACTGTAGATGGTCTGGGTATGTTGCTTCATCAGGCAGTACCGGGATTTGAAAAATGGTTCGGAGTTCGCCCGGAAGTTACCGATGAACTTCGTGAGATCATACTGAAAGAAATGGGACTTGCCTGAATGGTTATTCTCGGTCTGACCGGCTCAATTGGAATGGGGAAATCAACCACCTCAAAGCTCTTCGCAGAGGCAGGAGCAGCTGTTTACGATGCAGACGCCGCCGTCCATGCACTTTACGCCGGCAAAGCCGTAGAGCCTGTCGGCAAGGCTTTTCCGGGCACTGTGAAAGATGGCCGGATCGACCGGGAAGCCCTTGGCAAGATCGTTCTGAACGACAAAGCCAAAATGATGCTCCTCGAAAGCCTCATCCACCCGCTCGTCCAGGAAGTTGAAACCGCGTTTCTGGAGCAAGCCAAAAAAGATCGCCGCAAGGTCGTCGTTCTCGATGTCCCTCTCCTCTTCGAAGTCGGCAAACACAAGACCGTCGATGCCGTTGTCGTGGTTTCTGCACCACATGATGTGCAGCGCAAGCGTGTTCTTGAAAGAGCAGGCATGACAGAAGAGAAATTTGAGGCTATCAACGCGAAACAACTTAACGACGCAGAAAAACGCAAAAGAGCGCACTTTATTGTCGACACTGGCCGGGGTATCGAACCAGCCCGTCGCGCTGTGGGTGCTATCATGCGGGCTGTGTCCTCCATCGCTTCTAGAACGGTGTAATTATGCGCGAAATCTCCTTCGATACGGAAACCACAGGCCTGAATCCGCTTGATGGTGACAGGCTGGTTGAAATCGGTGGAGTGGAGCTCATCAACTTTATCCCGACAGGCCGCACCTGCCACCTCTACGTCAATCCGCAGCGCGACATGCCGGAAGAAGCCTTCCGCATCCACGGTCTTTCCGCTGAGTTCCTCTCAGACAAGCCTGTTTTTGCTGATGTTGCGGATGAATTTCTTGATTTTGTTGGCGATGCCCGCCTCGTCATTCACAACGCACCGTTCGATATGGGCTTCATAAACATGGAGCTCGCCCGTTGTAATAAGCCAAAGATTTCAAACACTCAGGTGTTGGATACGCTCAAACTGGCACGGCGCAAGTTCCCAACCGGCTCCGTATCCCTCGATGCGCTCTGCTCCCGATATGGCATAGATAACTCCAAGCGTGTCTACCACGGCGCGTTGCTTGATGCCGAACTGCTGGCTGAAGTTTATCTGGAGATGAACGGCGGTAAGCAGAAAAACCTCGGCCTGATGCCGGATGACGAGGCGATCGACCTCGACAACATCGGCGATGATCAGCCAAAACAACGCATTGCCGCCAAACAGCGCCCTGTTCTCCTCTCCCCTGCCCTGTCAGAGGAAGAGATCGAAGCCCACGCCAAGTTCATCGCAGGTATGAAAACCGACCCTGCATGGAACAAGTATCTGAAGTAAGGCACAAACAAAAAGCGCTTCAGATTTCTGGAGCGCTTCAATCTCTTATCAGAGCATAGATGGCAGAACGCGATCCGGTGGACGGTGCCCGTCCATGAAGGCTTTGATATTGATGATAACCTTCTCACCCATATCAATACGCCCCTCAATGGTCGCAGACCCCATGTGAGGCAGCACAACCACTTTGTCTGAAGCAACCAACTTCGGATTGATCGCTGGTTCGTGCTCAAACACGTCCAGCGCCGCCCCTGCAAGCTCACCCGCTTCGATCTGACGGATCAACGCATTCTCATCAACAATCTCACCACGAGCAGTGTTCACGATATACGCATCCGGCTTCATCAGCTTCAGACGACGTGCGGAAAGCAGGTGGTAAGTGCCCGGCGTATGCGGGCAATGGATAGATACAACGTCCATACGCGCAAGCATCTGGTCGAGGCTCTCCCAGAAAGTGGCCTCCAGCTGTTCTTCAAGCTCCAGTGGCTCGCGAATTCGGTTGTGGTAATGGATAGACATACCAAACGCTTTTGCGCGTCTGGCGACCGCCTGACCGATCCTGCCCATACCGATAATACCGAGGCGCTTGCCCCAGATCCGGCGACCAAGCATCCAGGTCGGAGACCAACCATCCCATTCCTTGTTCTCAATCTTCTTCATGCCTTCAGAAAGGCGACGAGGAACAGCAAGAATAAGCGCCATGGTCATGTCTGCGGTGTCTTCAGTCATCACACCAGCAGTGTTGGTTACAGCGATGCCGCGGTTATTTGCGGAGATCACGTCGATATTGTCGACGCCATTGCCGAAGTTGGCGATCATTTTCAGATTAGGGCCAGCCTGAGCCAAAACCGAAGCGTCAATGCGATCTGTAACGGTGGGGACGAGTACATCAGCAATTTTGACGGCTTCTACGAGCTCAGCTTGGGTAAATGGCTTGTCATGCTCATTCAGGCGTGTGTCGAAAAGCTCGCGCATGCGGGTTTCAACAACATCCGGCAGCTTCCGCGTCACAACCACAATAGGCTTCTTTTTTGGCATCGTCCCCGCCTTCTGTCAAAAATTTGAAGTTTTTTAACCCTGCCTTATTCACCATATGAGTCAATGACTCAAAGGTCTTAGAGGCTGTCAAAGTTTCATTACCAAATGTTCCGGTGAAAACAAGACTTGTCAAACACGTCTACATCTAATAGCAGCCACTATCGGAAATCGCGAGATCTAAGGTATGATACTTGTGTCTCGATTTTAGTGAAAATTACGGATTAGCCTACGGGAAGTTTTGGTATCGCTATGAAAAATAAAAGTTTTCGTGCTCTTGGTGCCCTTGCAGCTGCTTTTCTATTATTCCTCTTTGTTTCCCCATCCGTAATTACTGCTCAGGCGCAGTCTGCGGGTTCTGGCGTGTCTGGTCTTCCTGTTCCACGTTTCGTGAGCCTCAAATCAGACCGTGTAAACGTCCGCAACGGCCCAAGCAGAAAACACGACATTGGTTGGACTTTTGTTCGCAGCAGGCTGCCGGTTGAAGTTGTACAGGAATACGACGACTGGCGCCGCATTCGCGATTGGGAAGGTAAAGAAGGCTGGGTTTTCAAAACCCTCCTCACTGGTTACCGCTCTGCGCTGGTAACACCATGGCTGGTAAATACCGTGGAAACCACCCCTCTTCGCAAGCGCCCTGGCCCAAATGAAGAGATCGTTGCGTTCCTTGAACCACTTGTGCTGGCAGGTGTTGTTGAATGCACAGACGGTTACTGCCGCATCTCCGGGAAGGAATTCGAAGGCTGGGTGGATCAAAGCAGATTGTTCGGTGTCTACAAAAACGAAACGATCAATAATTGATCTCGCCAGCTAAGCTAATCAAAGAAAAAGCTTCTGAGTTTCCTCAGAAGCTTTTTTGATATCTATTTGACTAATCAGAAAATGCTTAGACCGTCTCTTTTTCCCGGTTCATCTTTTCAGCTGTTTTCAGCTCTTCCAGACGTGGCATGGAAACGATGTTGTAACCGGAATCCACAAAGTGAACTTCACCTGTCACCCCGCCAGACATCTCTGAAAGTAGATAAAGGGCGGAACCACCAAGCTGCTTGCTCGTGACTGGTTGCTTCAGCGGAGAGTTATTCTGCTGGAAGTTAAACATCAAACGAGCATCCGAAACGCCAGCCCCAGCAAGCGTTCGAACTGGTCCTGCAGAAATCGCATTCACGCGAATGCCCTGATCACCAAAGTCCATCGCCAGATAGCGGACAGAAGCCTCCAGAGCCGCCTTAGCAACACCCATGACGTTGTAATTCGGCATTACACTGGTCGCGCCGCCATAGGTCAGCGTCAGCATGGAGCCACCGTTCGGCATCAACTCCGCTGCACGCTTTGCAATCTCCGTAAATGAGAAACAGGAGATCTGCATGGTGCGGGCAAAGTTATCGCGGGAAGTATCGGCATAACGTCCTCGCAGCTCAGATTTGTCTGAGAACGCAATTGCGTGCACAAGGAAATCGATGGTCCCCCATTTTTCCTTGAGCTGAGCGAAGACGTTATCCACGCTATCAATGTCTTCCACATCACATGGAACAAGCAGATCGCAGCCAATACCGTCGGCTAGCGGCTTTACGCGTCGGGCAAAGGCATCACCTTGATAGGTGAAGGCCATTTCAGCACCTTGTTCTGCAAGAGCTTTGGCAATGCTCCAGGCAATGCTGTGGTCATTGGCAACGCCCATAATCAGACCACGCTTGCCTTGCATAAGCTTGCTCATAGAAAACTCCTGTAATCGAAATCAAAGGAGCTGAGCAAGCCCAGCACCTCAAACTTAGTCTTTGTAGCGCTTAAACACGACAGTTGCGTTGGTACCGCCAAAGCCAAAGCCGTTAGACAGAACGCAGTTTAGCTCTGCATTATCTACGCGCTCTCTTACGATTGGCATATCCTCAAAATCCGGATCCAATTCTTCAATATGCGCAGAAGCAGCAATGAAATTGCCTTCCATCATAAGTAGAGAATAGATCGCTTCATGAACGCCAGCAGCACCCAGTGAGTGACCAGAAAGCGCTTTAGTCGCAGAAATTGGCGGAACCTTGTCACCGAATACGGCGCGGATTGCTTCGATTTCTTTGATGTCACCAACAGGTGTGGAAGTTGCGTGTGGGTTGATGTAGTCAACGTCACAATCAACGTCCTTCAACGCAATCTTCATGCAGCGTGCTGCGCCTTCACCGCTTGGTGCAACCATGTCGTGACCGTCAGAGGTCTGGCCGTAACCTACGATTTCTGCATAGATTTTCGCGCCGCGAGCTTTTGCATGCTCAAGTTCTTCAAGAACCAGAACACCGCCGCCGCCAGCAATAACAAAGCCATCACGGTTCTTGTCGTATGGACGAGAAGCCGTAGAAGGAGTGTCGTTGTACTTGGAAGACATTGCGCCCATCGCGTCGAACAGGTTGGAGAGTGTCCAATCCAGTTCTTCACCACCGCCAGCAAAAACCACGTCCTGTTTACCCCATTGAATCAGCTCGAAAGCATTACCAATACAGATATTGGTCGTCGCACAAGCTGCGGAAATGGAGTAGTTGACGCCGTGAATCTTGAACGGAGTTGCAAGTGTCGCAGAGTTCGTGGAGCTCATAGCTTTCGGAACTGCGGTTGGCCCGATACGACGTGGACCTTTTTCACGAGTGATATCCGCAGCTTCAACGATCGCTTTGGTAGAAGGACCACCAGAGCCCATGATCAGGCCAGTGCGTTCATTGGTGACCAGATCTTCGGAAAGACCCGCATCCTCAATCGCCTGCTCCATGGCCATGTAGTTCCATGCAGCGCCTGCGCCCATAAAACGAGCAGTACGGCGACCAAGTGCTTCTAAAGGATCCAGGTTAGGGGCACCGTGAACCTGACAGCGGAAGCCGAGCTTCTCATAGTCTTCAGCAGCAACAATGCCTGATTTACCTTCGTAAAGGCTTTGCTTGACCTCTTCAGCATTGTTGCCAAGAGGAGAAACAATACCCATACCAGTAACAACCACACGCCTCATCTAAGGTCTCCCGTGGGCTAAGCGGTCCAAACGGACCAAATTCCAAAAAAGGGTTCGTCATTCCGCATGACAAACCCTCGCATAATTTGATTACTTATTTTGCTTCGTCTTGAAACAGACCAACGCGCAGGTCTTTCGCAACAAAGATAGTCTCACCGTCAGCTTTCACCCAGCCATCAGCGATTGCCAGTTTCAGGCGGGAGCGCATAACGCGCTTCATATCAACGCCAAATTCCAGCATTTTTACGTCAGGAGTAACCTGACCTGTGAACTTTACTTCACCGGTAGAAAGTGCACGACCACGACCAGGCTCGCCCAACCAGCCAAGGTAGAAGCCAGTCATTTGCCACAGCGCATCCAAGCCGAGACAGCCAGGCATTACAGGATCACCCTGGAAGTGACATTCAAAGAACCAGAGATCTGGATTAATGTCGAATTCAGAACGGATTACACCCTTGCCGTGCTCTCCACCTTCCTCGGAAATTTCAGTGATGCGATCAAACATCAGCATAGGAGGAAGTGGCAGCTGTGCATTGCCTTGGCCAAACAGCTCACCGCGACCACAGGCCAGCAGAGCTTCTTTATCGTAGCTTGAACGCTTCTCGTGCATTCTATTCCCGCATAATTTGTCGTTTGTGTTAGGCCAGAAAACGTAGGGTTCACCTTACCTAAACGTAACGATGGTTCTAAGTATTAACTGTTCGGGCCTTCCTAACACACGAACCCGAAGATCGAAAGAGCGATGTATGTGAGTTTGCGTGTGCTCAATGTACGCAGTTGTGTTAAACTTATACTATTCTTATTATTGTTATAAGCAGTCCGGTTATTCCTGCTTGTTTTTAGCTTGATGTATCAAGGGTTATGTTCCCTTATATTGAGAGTGCTTGGGTGCAGGTCAATAGGTTGCTTTTAATCTAATGCTGGTAGAATTGGTGCGTAGGTGTTAAAACATCAGCACCCTAAAGAACTAAAGTAGGAAAAAATGAGCTCGCAGATTGCTAACGATCATCAAGATGTAACAGGGATGCTAAGAGACGCAGGTCTGCGCCCTACACGTCAGCGCGTTGCTCTGGCTGAGCTTCTTTATTCTCAGGGTAATCGCCACATTTCGGCGGAAGTCCTTCACGAAGAAGCTATCCTCGCAAACGTGCCTGTTTCCCTGGCAACAGTTTACAACACGCTTCATCAGTTCACCGAAGTTGGTTTGCTGCGCGAAGTTGCTGTTGAAGGAACAAAGACTTACTTCGACACCAACACCTCTGAGCACCATCACTTCTTCCTGGAAGATGAAAACCGTGTGATTGATATTCCGGACAGTGGCCTGACATTGGACAACTTGCCAGTACCACCTGAAGGAATGGAAATTTCCCGCGTGGAAGTTGTTGTTCGCCTTCGCAAAAAGCAGACGCACTAAGCGCTTCTGCTTTTAGTCAGGCAGCATTTTTCAAAATTTTCTCTTTGCTCTTGCAAAGATCATAGATGATGCAGCGGTCACAAGCCGGTTTGCGTGCCTTACAGATGTAACGGCCGTGCAAAATGAGCCAGTGATGCGCATGCTGCATGAAGTCTTGCGGTATCACCTTCTCGAGTTTTTTCTCGACATCCAGCGGCGTCTTGCCGGGGGCAAGGCCGAGCCTGTTCGCAATTCTGAAAAGATGTGTATCAACCGCGATTGTTGGCTGCCCAAAAGCAATATTCAGCACAACATTTGCGGTTTTCCGGCCAACGCCCGGTAATGCTTCCAGCTCTTCACGTGTCTGAGGAACCTGCCCACCATGCTGCTCAATCAGCATTTGCGAGAGCAGGAACGTGTTTTTCGCCTTGTTCTTGTAAAGCCCAATAGTCCGGATTTCTTCGCGGATCTTGTCCTCACCAAGCGCAACCATCTTCTCAGGCGTGTCTGCAATCTGGAACAGATGCTTTGTCGCTTTGTTTACGCCGGCATCGGTTGCCTGAGCAGATAACACGACAGCCACCAACAGTGTGAACTCATTGGAATGGTTGAGCTCTCCTTCCGGTTCCGGGTTGTCTTTTTCGAATGTCGCAAAGATCTCGTAAATCTCGGCTTTAGAATACCTTGATCGGGAAACCGGCTTTTTGCGTGTACTGGAAGAAGATGCAACCTTCTTTGTTTTGGTGGCGTCAACCATAGGACTCTCGAAGGAAATAAGTGACTTTGCGTAGGCTCTGAAAGCTCTATACTCTGAAGAGATAAAGAGTAGCAATGAAACAGAGTGCGAAATAGCACCAATGCCCCATGATCTTCAAAAGCGGGAGCCTTATCCCCCTTTCTTTCAGGCTGTTCTAACCCCGCACCGCTCACTATCTCGCCGAGGCGTGAACATCGTTCTCTGGTGCGCAGGCTTGATTGTGGCCTTTTACTCGATTGTTCTGGTCCTCATGGGCCTCTGGCCCGCTCCAATTCTGCTTTCCCTACCATCTTGTTCCTCTGGCTGGCCTTCCGGCACAACTTCGCAACCGCTGAAACTTACGAGGAAATT